>JAOTVV010000012.1 GCA_029863245.1 Gemmatimonadota bacterium | reverse complement strand
GGCGGCGGCCGTTACCTCGGTCGGGGTGGGCGTGACGAGCGTTCCGACGGTGATCCGTGTCGACCGCCCGTTCATCTTCGCCATCCGTGAGCGCCTGTCAGGCACGATCCTGTTCATGGGGAGGATGATGAATCCGGGAGCATAGGAGAACGGAGCGGCTCGGGGGAACGAGAAGAAGGGCGAAAGCGCATTGGAAACAGGGGAAGGTGTCGAGCGAACCCTCTTCCCCTTTCCCTCCTCCCTTTTCCCTCTTCCCTTTTCCCTTCCAGACCTACCTCTCGAACACCACCTCACCCCCCACCATGGTGAGGTCCACCCGCACGGTCGCGATCGCCGCGGGATCGATGCGGAAGATGTCGTCAGACAGCACCACCAGATCCGCGTACTTCCCGGGCTCGAGCGTGCCGAGCGTCTTCTCCCTGAAGGCCGCATAGGCGCCGGCGGCCGTATAGGCCGTCATCGCCTCCTCCACGGTGATCTTCTGCTCGGGCACCCACCCGTCCGGGTTGGCACCGTCGATCGTGCGGCGCGTGACGGCCGCGTACACCCCGAGCAACGGGTCGAGCGGCGCCACGGTCCAGTCGCTCCCGAACGTCAGCCGGGCCCCGGCGTCCAGCAGCGCCCGAAACGCGTAGGTGGTGCGAATGCGGTCCGGACCGATGCGCTTTCCGGCCCACCGTCCGTCGTCGATCGCGTGGTACGGCTGCATGGAAGGGATCACGTCATCGGCGGCGATCCGCCGAATGGCAGTAAGCGTGAGGTGCTGCGCATGCTCGATCCGCGCCCGCCGATCCCGCTCACCGTGCGTGGCACGGGCGGCGGCATAGGTCTCGAGCAGCCAGTCGTTAGCGCGGTCGCCGATGGCATGGACGATCAACTGGAGACCGCGGCGGTCGGCGTCCAGGATCGCCTCGCTTAGCTCGGCTGTGTCGGTGACCATGAGACCGGCCGTCGAGGGATCGTCCGCATACGGCGCGTAGAACCAGGCCGTGGTCGAGCCCAGGGATCCGTCGACAAAGGCCTTCACGCCGCCCCAAAACAGCTGGGCGTCACCCCGGCCCTCACCTGCAATCAGCTGGACCAGGCGATCGCGTGTTTCGAGCGGCACCACGGCGTAGACCCGGATGGGGAGGGCGCCCCGGTCGCGGGCACGCCGATACGTGTCGAGACCACGCCAGCTCCCCATGTCGGTGATGGTGGTGACACCACGTTCCACGGCGTGGGCGATGGCCGCCGCGAGTGCCCCATCGAGCTCCTCCTCCGACGGCTCGGGGATCACCGCCGCGACGAGCGATTGGGCGGCGTCCTTCAGAATCCCGGTCGGACGCCCGTCGGGGTCGCGCACGATCGTGCCGCCAGGCGGGTCGGGGGTGGCGGCCGACACGCCGGCCAGCTCCAGCGCCCGCGTGTTTGCCAGTCCCATGTGCCCGTCCAAACGACTCACGAAGACCGGGGACTCAGGAGTGAGCGAATCGATCCAATCGCGGTGCGGCAGCTCTCCGCCCCAAAGCTCGTGGTCCCACGTCCCGCCGGTGACCCACGCTCCCGGGTGCCCGGTGGCGAACGCACCGATCCGCCCAGCGAACACGGCTGGCGTCGCCGCGTCCCGTAGCTGGACTCCGGCGAGCTCGAACCCCCCCGCGATGAAGTGGGTGTGAGCATCCAGGAAACCCGGGACCACCCGACGACCGGCAAGATCCACGCGCCGGGTCCGAGATCCGGCCAGCCGGAGGATCGCCTCGTCACTGCCTACCGCCAGCACCGTTCCACCCCGGACCGCCAGGGCCGTCGGGGCGCCGGCACCGCGCCGTGCCGTCCCCGGGCCCGCCCACACGGCACCACGCGTCAGCACCACGTCGGCCGAGGGGTCACACGCGGTCATCGTTGCCCCCAGCAGCAGAATCGTCAGCCGCTGACCGGCCGTTGCCATCCAGCGTGCCATCGCCACCCTCCACCTCATGCGGGGCCCATGTCTCGATCTTTCCGATGCGTTCCAAGGCGGTCGCAACTTCGGGATGAGCGGTGTCTGACGCAAGCTCGAACCGCTGTACGAACACTGTCGTCGGGATGACACGTCATGTGAGTAGGCACTCACGTCTGCTCATAGGTAGAGTGAGTGCTCACTCCCCAGGCAGCCTTGCTTTTCTGCCAGACAGCTCTACTGTTGCTACGCGTACTGAATTGTCACGCTTTGACTTAGGACCGGTTGACTACCGCTGGCTCCACCGGGGAGGTAGATTGCCGGGCTATGAGTTTGCGGCCGATTTACGGTCAGAAGAGCCTGCTCGACCGGCTGGCTGGCGCCCTCGCCTCCAGCCGGTTCCCGCAGGCGGTCCTGTTTACGGGACCTGCGGGCGTGGGGAAGCAGCGATTGGCCCTCTGGGTGGCGCAGGGCTTGCTCTGCCTCAACGGGCCAGGGGCACCGTGCGGCTCTTGCTCGCACTGCCGGCAGGTGCTTGGCCTCGGGCACCCGGACCTGCACTGGTTCGTCCCGATCCCACGCCCCAAAGCCGGCGACCCGGCCAAGCAGGTCGAGGAAGCCCAGGAACTCCTGGGCGAGGTCATGGCCCAGCGGCGCAGCGACCCGCTCTGGGGGCGCCCAGAAGGCCTCTCGAGCCACGCGTTGGCCTCGGTGAGGCTGTTCCATCGGTTGGCCTGGATGACGCCGTTCTCGGGCGCCAGGAAAGTGTTCATCCTGGGGGATGCCGAACGGCTCATCGTCCAGGAAGCGAGTCAAGAGGCGGCCAACGCGCTCCTCAAGGTGTTGGAGGAGCCGCCGGCCGACACGACGATCATCGTGACCGCCGCAGATCCGCACGCGCTGCTGCCGACCGTCCGGTCCCGGCTCGTGGCGATCCGGATTCCGCGGCTGACGGATGACGAGGTCCGCGCGTTCTTGAAGGCCGAAGTCAAGACGCCCCCCAAGGGAGCGGCGTTGGAGCGGCGGATTCTCCTGGCCGAAGGGTGCATCGGTCGAGCACTCAGGACCGAGGACGGGTCGGACGGACCTGACCGAGCCGCCGCCTTGCTGTTGGCGGCGGTCCGCGAGCGTAACCGGTCGTGGCTCCCGATGGCCCTGGCTCAGCCGCCGTGGGCTGCCAGGGGAGACTTCACCGGCATGCTGGACGCGCTCGCGCTCACGCTGCGGGACGAGGTGCGGCGCGAGGCGGGAGGGGGCGGTCAGAAGATCGAGGGCCGCTTGCGCGCCATCAAGCGCGTCGAGGCGACCCGCGAAGCGGCGCAAGGGAACGCCAACCCCCAGCTCGCGCTCGCAGTCCTGGCGGCCGATTTGGAGGCATTGCTGTGACGCTGTCGCACCTGGATGAGGGCGGCAGAGCGCGGATGGTCGATGTTTCGGGCAAGCCCGAGACCAAACGGTTGGCGCGGGCTGAGGGTTGGATCCGAATATCCCCCGAAGCCTTCGCCCTGGTCGAGCGAAACTCGGGCCCGAAAGGCGACGTTGTGTCAACGGCGGAGATGGCCGGGGTGATGGCGGCCAAACGGGCCGCTGAGCTCATCCCCCTGTGCCACCCCCTCGGCCTCGACCATGTGGCGGTCAGGGCCACGTTGGACCCGCAGCTTGCGGGCGTGCGGGTGGAGGCCGAAGTCAGGACTGTCGGCAGGACCGGTGTGGAGATGGAGGCACTGACCGCCGTGTCGGTGGCGCTCCTCACGGTGTACGACATGGTCAAGTCGACGGGCTATGCGATGGAGATCGGACCGATCCGACTGCTCGAGAAGGCAGGGGGACGCTCCGGACACTGGACCAACGAAAGCAAGGACACGCGATGATAGACATACGACGTTTGACTCGGGCCGTCAGCGGTCGCCTCGGGGCGACGTGGCAGCGGCTCTCCACGACGCAACGGCTGATGCTCCGCGGGATCGGGATCGTCGGGGCCGTGCTCGCGCTCGGAGGCCTAGCCGGCATGTGGGGCCCACGGGCCGTCGCCTCGGCCGACGACGGGCTGGGCTATACCGGAACGGCCATTCGGTCGCAGTTCGGACTCCTGCGGCAGTCGCTCGATACGACGGCGGGCGAGCTCGAGATCACCCGCATCGAGCTGCGGCGCCTGGAGGCGATCGTCGGATTCTCCAAGCGCTATGCGATTCCGGCCGACATGGCCGAGCTCGTGTACGAAGCCGCCCTCAAGCAGGGTCTGGACCCTGAGCTGGCGTTTCGCCTCGTGAAGTTGGAGAGCGGGTTCCGGCCGCTGGCCACGAGCCATGCCCGGGCCGTCGGGCTCGCCCAGGTGCAGCTGGCAACGGCCAGGTACTACGACGAGACGATCACCGTCGACCGGCTATACGACCCCGAGACCAACCTGCGGATCGGGTTCCAGTTCCTCCGCGACCTGCTGAATGCTTACGGGGACGTCGAGCTGGCGCTGTTGGCGTACAACTGGGGACCCACCCGGTTGAAGGAGATGCTGGCGCAGGGCCGCAATCCCCGGAACGGGTACGCGTCCTCGATCATGGATGGCTATGTAGGGACGTGGTGATCTCGGGCCGGCCGCTGCCTACTCCGTTCCAGGCGCGGTGACAGCCAGGCGCTGCCCAACTCGCAGCACGTCGTTCCGTTGGAGACCGTTCCAGCGCGTGAGATCGTCTACGCGGACGCCATAGCGCTGGGCAATCCCCCACAGCGATTCCCCACGGCGCACAGCATGGTGCCGCACCCCGGACACGACTGGCTGGGGTGACGGCGCCCGGCCGTGCGCCGTGCGGCTCCGTGCCGCCGGGCTCACCGGAATCACCAGCCGCTGACCGATCTGCAAGCGCTGGGGATGGACGTTGTTGTTCGCGGCGCGGATGAGCGTGACGCTCACGCCATAACGCTTCCCGATCTGCGAGAGCGTCTCGCCCCGGCGCACCACGTGTTCCACGAAGTTGACGCGTTCGTTCGCGGGCAGGTCGTGGTAGCGCTGGGCCACGAGTGCCCCCGTGCCTCGAGGCACGCGGACAATCGCGCTCCGATTGGGCGGCGTCACCCCTCGGATGTAGTGGGGATTCAGCTGCACGAGGGCAATTGCCACGGTGTCGGCGAGGCGGGCGAGCACGTCTAACCCCGTCGCGTCCGGAACCGTGATCTCATCGAACTCGATGGGCGGAAGCACCGGGCCCCGAGTGAAGCCGTACCGCTCCGGATCCTTGGCGATGAGCGCCGCTGCAATCAGCTTCGGAACGTAGTCGCGGGTCTCCCGCCGCAGATATCGGCGGTCCGACAGGTGGAAAAACGTCTCGTCGCTCACGGAGTCGCGCAGCGAGAGCCGTCGGATTCCCCGCGTGACTCGTCCCGCCCCACCGTTGTAGGCGGCCGCAGCGAGATACCAGGACCCGAACAACTCGTACAGGTCGGCGAGGTGCCGTCCCGCGGCTTCGGTCGCGAGGAACGGGTCGCGTCGCTCGTCCACCCAGGTGTCGATCTTCAGTCCGTAGTTCCGGCCCGTCGAGGCGATGAACTGCCACATGCCGACGGCATTCGCCCGCGACACCGCCGTATTGGAGTACCCGCTCTCGATCAGCGCGAGATAGACGAGATCCTCCGGGATGCCGAGCGTCCGGAACCGCTCTCGGATCATTCCCTCGTAGCGGGGCAGCCTGCCGAGCCAAATCTGGAATCGGTCGCGGGCGGGCCCCAGAAAGAACTGCTCGTAGTACCGGACCTGCTGGTGATCGGCGAACGAGACTACATCGATGTCGTAGCTCGGCCCCTCGAGGCTCGCCGGCCCGCCCCGCGGGCCGCTCGCCTCGGCACCGGTGGCAAACACCGCACCGACCGATCCGAGATCGAGCGCCGAGAGCACCCCGCGCACGTGCTCGGTGCCCTTCCCCAAGCTCTTGAACTCGAGCGCGTGGAGCGCCTCGAGCGCCTTCAGGTCTGCGAGGGAGTCCTCGGGCGTCGATTCCACCAGCACCCACGGGTCCGCCACCGGCAGGTTCGCGGGGCTCGCGTCCGAGGGCGCCACGCCGTCGGCGAGTCCCGACGTGGCCGGGGCACACGCCGCCGCCCCGGCCCAGAGGGCCACGATGGGGATGGCGAAGAGACGGGCTCGTTGACGCATCTCACCTCACGAACACGATATTCCCGAGCAGGCGGTTCGTGGCATTCAATACTGCAAGGGCTGCGCCACGCTGGACCTCCGTCTCGCTCAGGCACGATCCCACCAGCCTGGTGGCCGGGACCCCGTTGTGGCACGAAATCGACACAATCACGACCACGGCGTCGAAGGCGCGAACCGCCTTGACGCCCAGGAGCTCGAAGTTGAGCCTCGTCCCAACGGCGTCCTGCAGCGCGATCGTGGCAGCCTGCGCGGCAACCCGCAATTCGCCGGTCGCCGACCCCATACCCGTCGACTCACCAACGAACTGCGCCCCGTCGTGCATTTCCAGCACCACCCGGGACCGACACTGGCCGTCCGGTAGCTTCTCGAACTGGAAGTCCAAGAACTTGAGGCGTTCACGCGAGCGCGGAGCAGTCACGATCTCGAACGGGCTCTCAGCCACTCTCCTCGAAACGCACCTCGAGTTGACGTGTGGGCACGACCTCCTCTAGGCGCACGAGGTCGGCGTCCAAGCGGGGTTTTCCCGAATCGTCCAGCAGGACAGACAGCAACAAGATCTTCCCGTCCTCGAGGGTCACGCGAAGCTGCCGGCAATCTGAACGGATCTCTACGTCCTGCACCGTGTGCCCCCGGATCTGGCCCACCGCCTCGGCAATGCGGCGAAGCTCTTGAACCGGCGTGAGCGACATCGGGCGGGCGCGTGCGCGGCCTAACTCAGATGCTGAACGAGGACTTCCTTCAGCGTATCGTTGGTCAGCCGATCGGCTGCCTGGAAGAGGGAAGACTTGGAGTTCGCCTCGATCGGGAACGAGGCCCAGAATGCACGGGGCTCCCGATCGGTCTTGGCGGCCCGGAAGGAGAGAGTCAACTGCCACATTCTGGCATCCGGCCGCATCTCGGCCGCTGGGTGCACATGCCAGACTTCCTCACCCGTGTCAATTACTCTCCAGGCCATCGACCATCACCTCGCGCGTCGCTCAGGGGAAAACGTCCGGACAATATGCGGGCCGCCTGAGGAACGGGTCAAGGGCGCCTGATCCCGAGGGCCTCGAGATCCGCTGCCGTGTCGAGGTCTCGGAGAACCGAAAGCACCTGTACTTGAAGGTGGCACACCCGGCAGCGCGCCACAGTGACGGAGAACACCTGGTCCGTGCCCCACGGAATCCCTTCGAACACCGTCGGAGAAGGCGCGCGCAACCCGAGCAGGTAATATCCGCCATCGACGGAAGGACCGATTACGGCATCGTGGTCACGGAGGTGGCGCTCCGCCTCGGCCACCGTGGACCCCGACACGTCGGGCGCATCAGCCCCAATTACGATGACCGGGCCGTCGCCTTTCGCAAAGTGCCAGGCAAAGGCGTGCGACAACCGCTCACCCAGGTCGCGGCCCCGTTGCGGGAGATACGGGTGCTCGCCGAGCCAGGCGCGCATCTCGTCCCGCGCCTCCGGCGGGTCGTGCCACACGGTCAGGGCGTAGCGCTCGCCGACGCCCGTCGCCACCCGGGCACCGATCTCCCGGTAGAGACGGAGCGCGGCCTCCTCGCCGAGATCCGCAGCGAGGCGCGTCTTTACCTGGCCCCGCCGAGGAGCCTTCGCGAACAGGAGGACCGCGGTCACGTCCCCTCGGCTGGATACCAGCGTGCCATGCGTTCGGGGGACACGCCCGCCGCGTAGGCCGTAAGCAATGCCGTGTTCCTGAGCCAGGTGCGGTAGGGGCCCTGCCGGAGCCAGCGCCGGGGCGACACGAGGAGCGGGGCCTCGAGCCGGGTGAGTGACGCCTGTGCTCGCACAGCCCTGACGAGCGCCACGTCCTCCATGATCGGCACCAGAGGGAATCCCCCCACGGCCTCGAACAGCGCGCGCCGCACCAACAACCCTTGGTCACCGTAGGGCAGACCGCCAAGTCGGTCACGGAGCTGTGCGCCCCACTCCATGATCCGTGCCCACCCACCCGGATGGTCGATGGTGAGGCGCCACACCGCTGCATCACATTCGGCACCGAGCGCAGCCGCCAGGACCCGCCGCGCCCGCTCGGGCATGCGCACATCCGCATGCAGAAAGCACAACCACTCTCCGCGCACCTCGGCGGCCCCGGCGTTCATTTGTGGCGCGCGGCCCCGCGAGGCACCGACGACCCGCGCCCCGTGCGCGCGGCCCACGGCAACGGTGTCGTCGCTCGAGCCGCCGTCGGCGACCACGATGTCGGTTGGAAGCGCAAGCGCCGCCAGATCGGAGAGGAGACCCGGCAGACACCTGGACTCGTTGAGGGTCGGGATGACGACGCCGAGGACCGGCACGCAGGATTCAGGCGAACGACTAGCGGTTCCCGAAGACCGCCGTGTCGTTCAGCGTCCAGTCGTAGTGGCTGCCGGCGCGGCAGCCACGGAGGCGAGCAGGGCCGTTGGGATCATCCACTGACAACGCATCACGTATTCTCTCCCACTGACCTGGACGGCGGTCGGAATCCGAGCCGCCGGGCAACGAGCGGAACGAGCGCAAGCACGAGGAACAGCCCGCCGGCAATGAACAGTCTAATCCGTGCGTCGGCGGTGGCCTCGGTCGATCCCAGCACGAGCGCATCGGCGAAGAACGTGTACACCAACGTCCCCGGGAGTATCCCGATGACCGTCGCGAGCGCGTAGTCACGCCATCGCAGCGCGGTGAGCCCCGAGCCAAAGTTGAGTGCGTTGAACGGGACCAGCGGAATGAGTCGCAGGACCAGGAGTCCCATGAACCCGTGATCGGCGGTGGCCCTGTCGAGGCCGGCGAGTCGTGTGCCGAAGAGGCGCTCGATCCCGTCGCGTCCCAATCCGCGGGCCAGCACGAACGCCGCGTTGGCTCCGACGTTCGCCCCAATGGTGACGAGCACGACTCCCCACCCGAACCCAAACACCGCCCCGCCGACGATCGTGAGAATCGAACCGGGGAGTGCGATCGCCGTGGCACCGGCGTACGCCACCACGTACAGGACGGGCGCAGCCGTGCTGGCCCGGAGCACGTCGAGTGTTTCGTGGAGCCCCTCGCGACTGAGATAGGCCCCCACCGGCGTGACCCGAACGATCACCGCGGCCCCGCCGATCACCGCCACCAACAGGACGAGCTTGATCCACGCTCCCGGCGCCTTCACTTCAGCACCCGCACGATCCGCCGGAGCCAGCGACCAGCGCGACCCTGGAGCTTCTCGCGGTAGTAACCGTCCGCCGTGCGCTTGATCCCTTCCACCATGGTCGGGTAGGGATACACGACCTGCGAGAGCTTGGGCAACGCGATTCCGTGCCGCATGGCCAGCACCAGCGGCATGAGCAGGTCCCCTGCCCCGGACGCGACCACCGTGGCGCCGAGGATCTTCCCATTCCGCTTGGTCACGACTTTGACGAACCCCCGATCGTGACCGTCGACGATGGCCCGGTCGAGATCGGCAAACCCGTAGCGGTGCACTGCCACGCGATCCCACCGCTCACGAGCCTCGCCCTCGGTGAGGCCCACGCGGGCCACCTCGGGATCGGTGTACGTAACGCCCGGGACCGTGGTGTAGCTCGCTTTGCTGGTGAACGGGAATACCGCGTTACGCAGCGCGAGTTTGGCTTGGTATTCCGCGACGTGCGTGAACTGTGGGCCCCCCGCAACGTCGCCCGCCGCCCAGATACCGCGGACCGACGCCCTGAGAGCGCTATCGACGACGACGGCACCGCGCTGCACCTCGACCCCGACCCCCTCGAGACCCAACCCCGCCGTGTTCGCCCGCCGCCCGGTGGCAACGAAGACCTCGTCCGCCGTGATGACCATTTCCGCGTCGTTCTTCCGGACACTGACCAGTTTGGCACCCGAGTCGGACCGGTCAACACGCTCGACCCGAGCCCCGACATGCACGACCACGCCCTCGGCCTCGAGCACCTGCTGGATCTCCGTCCCAGCCTCCGGCTCCTCCCGCGGGAGGAGTTGTGGCAACATCTCGACGAGCGTCACCTCGGCGCCCAGACGGCGATACATCTGTGCGAACTCGATGCCGATCGGCCCTCCACCGAGCAATACCATCCGGCTCGGAAGGGTTTCCTGATCGAAGGCAGTTTCGTAGGTCAGGTACCCCGCCTCTTGCAGGCCCGGGATCGGCGGTGCGGCGGCCACCGCTCCGGTGGCCACCACGACGCGAGGGCTCTCGAGGGTCCTGCCGTCCACCACCACCCGGTTCGGGGCCGCGACGTGCGCCGTGCCGAACACCACCTCGACCCCCAGATCGCGGAATCGCTGCGGATCGTCGTGCACCGCGACGCGGCTGCGGGCCGCTCGCATGCGCTGCATGACCTGCGCGAACGCATGAGCCGGCGCGGCTCCCGTGAGCCCGAGTCGATCCGCGTGACGCATCTGATACGCCAGCTTAGCCGACGCGATCAGCGCCTTGCTTGGCACACATCCCGTCCAGAGGCAGTCGCCACCCAGCTTCTGCCGCTCGACGAGCGCTACGCGGAGCCCGAGGGCCGCGCCACCGGCGGCCGTGACCAAGCCGGCGGTGCCGCCCCCGATGGCGATGAGATCGAAGCGTTCCATGATGTTTCCGAGTGAACCGAACCGGCGCGGTCGGGGTTCCGACGGCGCACACGCTCCGGCGTCGGTGGGCACGGGTTCTACAATGGCGTGAGACGGGCAGACCGGGGAACTGGACGCTAGACCGTCTGCGTCCGGTGACCGCGATCAGGGCGCGAC
This sequence comes from Gemmatimonadota bacterium, assembly GCA_029863245.1. GTDB lineage: Bacteria > Gemmatimonadota > Gemmatimonadetes > Gemmatimonadales > GWC2-71-9 > JAOTVV01. Next base: position 83,925 of record JAOTVV010000012.1, on the reverse strand, counting down.
TGGCGGAACCGAGTCGAACGTGGTCAGGAGGTAGAGGACCGCGTCTCCGAGCACGTGACGCTGCGTCCGGTATCGCGTGACCTCGATCCGCCGGATCTCGCTCACGGCCCACCCGCCGAGCAACTCGGGGCGGACCGTGCCGCTGCCGTCGTCACGCCAGTCGCAGATGACCTGCTGGTCGAAGTCGAGCGACCCTTGCGCAGCGTAGAGGAGGATCACCTCGACTCGCGAGCTGTCGTCGCCCACCGGTCCCCAGGTGAGCGTGAGCGGCTCGGTCAAGGAGGGTTGTCCCGGGATCGGCGTCAGGGCGGAGAGCACCGGCGGGGTGAGCGAGGAAATCTCCGCCGCGGGAAAGCCGCCGCCGCCCGGAATCGCGAAGCTGACCGCCGTGCCGGGGACGAAATCCACGTCCTGCGGGTCCGCGGCGTACACGGTGATGCCAAACCGGTTTGCTGGCCGAAGGATGGTGGTGTCCGTCCCCGCGATGAAGACGATGCTGTCCCCGGCGTCGAGCTGCTCGGGGGTGCGTATGCGCGGGTCGTAGTCTCCCACTTGGCAGGTGTCCACCGTGGATCGGCTGTCGCCGGACGGGCCGTCTGCGGAGTACACGAAGGCCGCCTCCGGCCGCGCGACATATTTCCCGTCAACGGATCGGCTGAGGACGGTGAGCAGGCCCGTCGGCACAGTAGGCGTCGAGAAGGTCGGATCCCCGCACCCCACCGCGGTGGCGCCAAGCATGTTGGCGAGCAAGATTCCTGCAAGTCGGCAACGCATGAGATCATTGCCCCGGGGTGCCGTGCGTGTGCACGTGGATCACGCCGCCGAGGTTGCCCTGGCCGAAGCGCGCCTGAGCCTCGCTCGGCGTCAGGAACTCCACCCAGCGCACCGACGTCGCGGACAGGCGGACCAGCGAGTCGCGTCCGCCGAAGCGCTGTCCGTCCAGGTACACCACGACCTCGGCAGGCGGGCCCGTCAGCGAGGTTGGGCGCCCGCCGAAGCGCTGCAGCCAGTTGGGCCGCCGGAGCCGGATCACGTCGTATATGTTGCCGGCCTTGGTTGCCAGGATCTCCTCTTCCCCCATCGTCCGGTCACCGGATGGCACGGGCTCGAGGTGGCGTTCTTGGGCCTTCCCACAGGCCGCAACCGCGACGGCGGCGCACAGCAGGGCACCCTTCGAGAACACGCGCATGCGACTGGTCGCCTCCCGGTTCACGTAGCGCGGAGCGACCGCCGGGTTTGGCGGCCGCTCCGCAATCTACACCAACTGGCCGGAGGCGGCTTGCCCGCCTCCACTCCGCGCTACTCGGGTGGCCGACGGTCGTTCAGGAACACAAACGCCGGAGCCTGGAACGCGGAGCTCTGGGGTGCCATGCTTCCGGCCACCGACTGGGGCAGGACGACCACGGTGATTACCGACCCAGCGATCCGAACGCCAGTGATGGCGCTCGACGTGCCCGTCGCCGCGGCCCCCGCTGGCGCCGCCGTGTTTGCGACCAACAGCGGGGTCGTCGTGGTGGTCGCGGTCGCCGCTACCCGCAGCGCCGCGGTGTCCAAGTCGACGTACGGCGTGAAGGTGCCAAACGCGAGGTTCGTCCACGTAGCGGTCGCCGCCGGCACCTGGTCGGCCGTGGAGGTCGTGCCGACAAACACGTCCACCGGGCCCAGGTCGCCCGCAAGGTTGAGCACCCGCAGCGCCACCTTCCCTGCAGCCGGCGCCGGAGCATTGTCCTCGACCACGGTCACGGTTGCCGCGGGGGTGGACCCGGAACGCATGTAGCCCCCGTGCAGGACCGTGTACCGGCCGCCGTCCGCGAAGGAGAATGTGGTTTCGTTGACCACCGTCGTGGCGACCGCCTGATCGCTGCTGCTCAGGAAAACGCGAAACGTGTGGGAGCCGGCCTCGATCGGCAGGTAGTGCTCCTGTCGGTCCCGGAAGGAAGCGTCGAACATGCCGCTGTTGGTCACGAGGTCCACGAACCGATAGTCCATGGCCATCGTGTCCGGGACGGCGTTGACGAACCGGACGGCCGCGAGCGGCACGGGTTCGAAGGGGGTGGTCTCCGTCCCCTTGTCGCACGCTACCACTCCGCACGCCATCGCAGAAACGAGCGCAATACTATGGAGTATCTTCATAGTCATCTCGACCTGTGTAGAGTCAACGGGAAGAGCCGGGAAGCCACAACCGGTGGGGGGTTTTCCGGGGGCGGCTGATCGGTCTCGTTGCCGGTGACTGCGAGCGAGGCGGTGGCGACGAACGCTACCACGCCGACCGTCACCGCGCCGATGGCAATCCCCGTTCGCGCGGCCGACCTGCGACGCTCGCGCACAGTGCTGATGTGATCGCGCCCGAGCGCAACGACTTCACCGCTCCACCGGACCACCTTGCCGCGGATGTCCACCACGCGCGCGACGCGCACGCTGTAGGTGGTGTCCGTGAGACCGACCAGCACGCCTTCGATGCGGTCGGTGCCGGACCCGATTCCGGCGGCGAGCGCCGCGCGGCCCTGATCCGTGGGCTCGAACGCGAACGTACGCCCCAGCTCCGGCCCGACCTCTCCCGGCACGCTGTAGCTGTAGCAACCCGCCAGCCAGGCGGCGGCGCAAAGAGCCGCCGCCGCCTGCCGCGGGCCTCGAACGCGGGTTGCGAGCATCAGATCAGATCGGGCTGCAACTGATGATTGGCCCGTACGTGCTCGATCCCGTACTCTCCCCCGTGCCGAGCTTCCCGCAGCCGCCGAAGGCCGTGATGAAGTCCGCGCGCCGGGTGTCCTTCTCCTGCCATGGCACCACGAAGTGGACCGGCGTTCCCTCGGGCAGGTCACCCCAGCCGCGGGAATCCATGAACCAGTTCGCGAAGTTGGTGTACTGCGTCTCCAGCCGCTTTTCCCACTTCATCGCGTCCCAGATGTTGCCGCACGGTAGAGTGTAGGCCGAACCCGTCCACGTGGGCACCCGGGGCACGCAGGCCGTCCCGCCGGGAACCGGGTCGTTCAAACTCGTGATGCCGGCGAGGGCCGGCAGGCCCGCCGCGGTGCGGGTCGGGTTGATCTTCACCATCGCGTTGGTAAAGTCATTGGCCCTGAGGTAGCCCTCCGCCGCGATCAGATCGACCTCGGCCTTGGTCAGGATCGGGAATGGTCCGACCCGGCCGGCGGCGTTGAACGCGTAGAAGCGGTAGTGGTCGTACATCGAGTTGCCAAGCGGGTCGGCGGGCGTGTCTTCCGCCGCCGGCCGATTGCGGTAGTACTGGCCCGGCGGCAGCGCGACCTGCCCGGTTTGCTGGGCGGCGCGCGTGTCCCCTGTCGGGAACCGCGTGTCCGGCGTCTGCATCAGGAACTGCACCCTGCCCGCTCGTGGGGTATTGAGCCAGGCCAGGAACGTGCCGGTGGTGTCCGCGCCACCGATCATGAACTGGTGCATGGCGTGCCAGCTACCCGCCCGGAAGTTATCCGCCGGCCACGAGATGCTCCAGCCGGTGGCGGGCTCCGCGTCCGTCTCGAAGTCCGCCGTGATCCCGTTGTTCGCGTCCGCGATGACGGACGTCCAGTCGACGGCGGCGCGCTCCGCCGGGGTGCGCGCTGCGGCGATCCGGATCACCGCCCGATACGAGCGAATCAGGCGGAGAAAGTTGGCCTGGCTGACGGTGGCACCCTGTCGCATCCAGCTGCTCGGGATGGTAAACGCCACGCTGCCCGCGGCGATCGCCGCCGCCGAGTCCAGGGCCTCGACAGCCTTCGCGTTGACCTCTGCGTAGCCGATGAGCTGGGGCAGGCAATCGAGTGCCGTGCACGCCGGGTCGTCGGTGGGCCAGGCGATTGCCGCCGAGTCAAACGGGATCGACAAGTAGCCCAAGGAGAGTCCCAGGGTGAACCACGCGAACGCGCGTCCCCGGGCATCCGCATCAGCCGAACCGAGCGTCACGTCGTTCAGCTTCGAAAGTCCCAGCGCCGCCGAGCGGGATGCGTTACTGAAACGGTCGAACCCAGTACTGATCTCCCCCGCGCCGGCGGCACCGCGGGTGTTCTCGATGAAGTTCCGCGGGATCAGGTAGCGCGGTCCCTGGTTGTAGTTCGCCAACTCAGAATGGTTCTCGAGCGCCATCACCCGCATCTGCGGTTGCACATTCTGGCCGTTGAACACCCCCCGCCACCAGGCATTGTAGGAGTCCCTGATCCAGTTCTCGAGATCGGCCGGCTGCGCCAGCACGTCGTCCCGGTTCGGGTTGTTGACGTTCTTCACCTCCAGGGGTTCGCTGCACGCCCCGATCCACGGCACGGCGAGCAACGCCAGGAAGTACAAGTGCTTTCGCATATCAATACTCCTTGGAGCCGGGGCCCTGCTCCGGCGCCGGCCAGGCCGGCCGCCGGAGCAGGTGCGGCACTGCTCCACTCAGAAGGACGCCGAGACTCCCACCGTCACCGCACGGAGGTTGGGGAACGTGAACGCGTCAATCGCGTTGATAGCTGCGCTGTTGGTTGCTCCACCCTGGATCCCGACCTCGGGATCGAACCCGCGGTACGAGGTGATGGTGAGGAGGTTGCGGCCAACCACGCTCACGCTCCAGTCTCCCACTCCTCCGATCGCGCCGATCCGGTAGGACAGCAGCAGCTCCCGGAGCTTCGCGTAGCTCGCGCTCTCGACCATGTAGCTGGTCGGGGCGAGAATATCGTACAGCCCCCCGAGACCGGACGAGAACGGCGCCGGAGCCCGGTAGTAGTACCCGATGGGCTTGGCCGTCTCGACGGTCTGGTCGGCCTGGTCCACGTCCACTGAGAGGAAGTCCAGGTGGGCCCAGTGGAATCCCTGGTTCCAGACTTCCTGCCCGATGGCCATGTCCATGAGCGCGTACACCGTGAGCCGTCTCCACTGGAAGTCCGTGCTGAACGCCATCCGGAAGTCGGGGAGGGCGTTGCCCAGCGGGATGATGGACGCAGCCCCACCCACGGTGTCCCGCATGACGATCGGCATGCCCCAGTTCAGATTGCTGCCGTAGGGCGAGTCGGCCGCCGGGAGTGTGGTTTCCCACAGGTTCCTGGTGATGCCGTCCGCCTGGGAGTTGCCATCGCCCACCCACACGATGAGCCCCGCGTCGTTGGTCTGGAAGGCCCTCCCCGGACCGCACTGCGCCCGGAAGTCGACCTCCCAGGTCGGCAGCTCGTCACAGGAGGTCAGGAACTTGCGGCCGTAGAAGGTCCCGAACCGCTCGCCCTCCTCCATGCGGAACATCTCTCCGCCGGCTTGCACGGGCGCGCCGAAGTTGAACGGCGGCACCAGCAGCTCGGTCACGGTGGTCCGGGTCCGGTCGTAGATCGCCCGGACGGACCAGGACACGTCCCGGCTCCGCACGAGCGGCAGCGTGAGGCTCAGCTCCCACGTCTTGTTATCGAGCGTGCCTACGTTCTGCCACTGGGTACCGAACCCGGTCGTGGCCGGCACGCTCACCGGCAGGATCTGGTCCTTCGTCTTGGAGTACGCGTAGGTGACGCCGAACAGCAGCCGCGACGCGATCGCCAGGTCCGCGCCCGCCTCCCACTCGTACATCTTCTCGGGGCGCAACTGATTGTTGCCGAGCGTCGAGAAGCTCACGACGCCGCCCGAGCCGATGCCGAACGTCTCGTACTGCGCGGAGAAGGAGGGGACGTTGCCTGCGGTGCCGTAGGAGCTCCGCAGCTTGAACTCGCTCACGGGGCCGATGAACCACCACGGCTCCTGCGCCACCCGCCAGGCGCCGGAAACGCGCCCGTAAGTATCCCACCGGTTGTTCGACCCGAACCGCGAGCTGCCGTCCCGGCGGACGACGCCGTCCAGGATGTAGCGGTCCTTGAAGTCGAGGTTCACGCCGCCGGCGTACGAGATCTGCCTGGTCGCGGTGACCGATGACGACACACTGATCGACGTGGTGGCGTTCGCCGCCGACTTGATCCCCTGCACGGCCAGCACACTGCCAGAGAGTTCGCGGAACTTCGTATCGGTGGACTCGTAGTAGTACCGCAGGTTCGGCCGGATCGAGAGGTCGCCCACCCGGTGGTTAGTCGAGATGTTCAGGCTGCTGTTGAAGGCGTCGGTGTTGTTCACCCACTGGTCGAGGAAGCCACCCTGGGTGGACGTCCGGTTGAACGTGTCCCGCCAGCCCTTGTCACGGAAATAGTCGGTACTCGAGCGCCGGATGTCGAAGTTGAAGTTCCCGCTCGCCTCGAGCCACGGCAGGGGCGTGAACCGCAGGTCCGCTCCACCTAGGAATCGGTCCCCGTTCTCCTTCTGTGATATGGTCTCGAGAGCGTACAGCGGATTGTAGTTCTGGATCCCGCCGCTCTGGAGGTTCGTGCGCGGGTAGAGCCGGCCGAGCGTGTCCCGGGCGAGCAGGTTCGCTGCCCCGGGGGCGCGGGTCAGGCGGAAGAACGCGGCACCGCCATTCTCCTGTTCCTCACCGTCCTCCACGGAGTGGCTGTAGTACGTCCGGACCCCGAGCTGGAACATGGATCCAACCTGCTGGTCCACGTTGAGCCGGAGCGAGTAGCGGTTGTAGCCGTCGAGGAACCGGATGGAGCCCGGCTGGTCGAGGTAGCTCGCGCTGGCGAAGAAGCTCGTGGCGCCGACCCGCCCCGTGAGGTCCAGCGACTGCGACTGGAACACGTTGGGGTCCACCCCCTGCTGCACGCCGTTCCACGTCGGGAACGGCCAGCGGTCCACCTGGAAGCGTTGCCGCAGTATCGGAAGCCCTGGCGAGCTCGCCCCGGGGTCCACCGTGAAAGCCGGCGCGGGCGGCAGAGACACCGTTGGCGCGTTGTTGATTGCGTCAACCGTCTCGCGATAGTCGAACGTCCGGGCGCAGAGCGGCTGGCCGGAGATCCTCTGGCAAAACCGGGTTCCCGTCTCGTCCAGGACGAGCGCCGTCCGACGCGCGACGCCGAAATCGCGCTCGATGTCGGTAATCCCGGCCTCGCTCCGGAAGCTGACCCTGACACCCTCCGACGCGTTGCGCCCCGAGCGGGTCGTGATTTGAATCACGCCGCTGCCGGCCTGCGCGCCATAGATGGACGCGGCAGCAGCGCCCTTGATCACTTCGACGCTCTCGATGTCCTGTGGATTGATGTCGGGAAGCCCGCCGCGGATGATCACGCCGTCCACGATGTACAGCGGCTCCTGGCTGCGGCCCGACGCGTTCATCGACTTGGGCCCGCGCAGGATGATCGACGGCACCTCGCCCGGACGGCCGCTGTGGCCGACGATGTTGGCACCCGGCACCTTGCCCTGCAGCTGGGCCAGCGGGTTGGCCGCCGGGACCTTGAGGTCCTTGGCGTTGATGCGATCAACGCTGAACGGCACCTTCGCCTGCTCGGTGCCAGCGGTGAGGCCGGTCACCACGATGGCTTCCATGAGGAAGACATCGGTCGACATGGTGAAGTTCACCTCGAACCGACCCGCCGTCAGGGTGATCTGGAGCGATTGGAACCGATACCCGACCCCGCGGGCTCCGACCGTCACGGCCTGGCCGCGCACCCGGTCGCCGGGGACGTCGATCGTGTAGCGTCCATCGGGACCGACCAGGGCCCCGATGTCGAGTGCCGGGATCGAGACCAGCACGCCGACCGCCGGCTGTCCGTCATCGGCCAGGACGCGCCCCGTGATGGTCGCGGGACCGAGCCCCTGGGCCCACGCCGCCAACCACGGCACCGCGAGCACGAGGGCGAGCAGCCCACCCGACCTCAAGGTTCTGAACCACAATCGGTGCATAACCGCCTCCTTCTTGGATACGAGCGCCTACACTAGAGGCGCCTAGGCCAGGCGCTGAATCGCCGGCTGGCCCGCTGCGCGCTTCCAAGACGCCGCAAGGTCAGTGGCCGGAACCGAATTCAGTCTCGCTGGCGGTGGTCAAAGGGTGCGACCAACGGACCCGCCACTCATCCAGCCGAACAAGTGCGGAGGTGACGAGGGACGCTCGGCACAAGAGCCTCTGCACTAACTGCACATGTGCACCTTCTCGGGCGTCCTGTCAAGAGTACGCCAAGACGGGCCGCTGGCGCCCAAGGGGTGCTCAGGAACCGGCGCCGGCAACCGTGTAGTATCTTTGGGAGCGGCTCTGATGCCGGTTCCCGCCCGGAAGCGGGACGCGTCTCATGCGGTCGGCGGCGGCCACGGTCGCTGCTAACCGGTTCAGGCATATGCACATGGCTGATACATCCCGTCCGCCCGAACGGCGACCGCCGTCCGTGCCGGGACGGGGTGACCGCTTCCGCCGCGGCGGGAGGGGACTCACACCGATGGTGCATGTCAAGGGGATCTGGATCCTGCTGGTGGCCCTCGCCGCCCTGCCGATCGGGGAGACGACGGCCCAACAGGGAACGTCCGGCATCCAAGGACGGATCGTGGACCGGATCACGCGGGCGCCCCTCGAGGGCGCCCTGGTGTTCGTCCTGGGCCGGCAAATCCCCGTGGCCAGCGATGGCGAGGGCCGCTTCCGCTACGCGGGCCTCGAGATGAATTCCTATTTCGTCCAGGTACAGCGGACCGGCTATGTGACGACTACCTGGGAGGTGCCGGTGCCCGCCGACAGCTTCGTCGAGCACGAGCTGGAAATCGAGCCGCTCGAGACGCCCATGCTGGCCCCGGTGGTGGTGGAGGCCGTGGCACCGGAGGACCGCACGTGGTACCTCGGTTTCGAGCGCCGCCGCGTGGCCGGTGAAGGACAGTTCGTCACGCGGGACGAGATCGAGCTGCGACGGGCCCCCTCCCTCGGCGACCTGCTCCGCACGCTCAACGGTCTGCAGATGTTCTGCAACCGAAGGGGCTGCAGCATCCAGATGACCCGCACCCGGTGCCGGCCGGAGTACTTCCTGGACGGCTTCCCCGCCGACCGCACTACGGTGGAGCGGATGCCGGTTACCGACATCTTCGGCGTGGAGGTGTTCAACTTCTTCCAGGTGCCGGTCGAATTCCAGCGCGCGGATCTCAACTGTGGCGTGATCGCCGTCTGGACGCGCCGCGGGCCACCACCAAGGTGATGAACGACCACTCGTAGAGGATCGGCCGGCACCAAGCTCTACTTCACTTATGCGAGGTTCTCAGAGTTTGGGGCCCCATTGGGACCCCAAAGCCGGAAGGACCGCTCTCTAGAGCGGCCCTCGAGACTGAGAAGCCTGTTGAGGAGTTGGTGCGTAACGGAATCACCGGGCTGGGGCTCGACGCGCCGGCGAAGCCAAGCGCTTCGAGGACGCCGGAAGGCGTCCGAAGAAGAACCCGGGACCGGACCCAACACACCGCGGCGACCCGATGGCGGGATGCAACTCAATGACCGGGCTGGGGCTCGACGCGCCGGCGACGCCAGGCGCTTCGAAGACGCCGGAAGGCGTCCGAAGAAGAACCCAGGACCGGACCCAACACACCGCGGCGACCCGATGGCGGGATGCAACTCTATGACCGGGCTGGGGCTCGAACCCAGGACCTACGGATTAAAAGTCCGTTGCTCTGCCAACTGAGCTACCCGGTCCCATATACTCGAAACTTCGCCACGGATCTCCGGGTGGACAAGAACGTGGATCGAACATCGAGCACCGAGTGCTCTGCCAGCCCCCCGGCAGACACACACGAGATACTGCGCTGCACCGCACCGGCAGGACACCCGATTCTCCCCTCGGATTCCGCCAGCAGCGACCCGTGACCGGGCGAGAAAGGGTGCCCCGCTCCCCCGTCGGCGAGCCGTGTTTCCGCTCCGATACCCCTCGCCGTACAGAGGGAAATCCGGCCCGACACAGGAGCAGCACAGAGGCAAAACCGGCCCTCCCCAACCAGCGTTCCGAGGGAGAATGAGCCGTCGATGCCCCGTCCCTAGAGGGAAAAACTCTTGTTCTCCAGAGAGAAAGTTGTACTTTGTGAGGCGTGAGGGGCTGGTTGTCCACACGTTCACAACCTTCTCCGAGGTTCAAATGGGCAAAAAACGCGCAAAGAAGAAGACGGTCAGAAGGAAGAAGACCGCCAGGAAGAAACCAGCGAAGAAGAAGGCGAAGCGGAAAGTGAAGAAGGCGAAGCGGAGAGTCGTCAAGAAGAAGAAGCGGGCGAAGCGGAAACCGAATGCGGCGTTCATGAAGCCGGTGCAGCCCGATGCCAAGCTCGCCGAAGTCGTGGGCAGCACACCGCTGCCGCGCACCCAGCTCACCAAGAAACTGTGGGCGTACATCAAGCGACACCGCCTGCAGGATTCGAAGAACCGGCGCATGATCAATGCTGACGCGAACCTCAAGCCGGTCTTCAACGGCAAGTCAAAGGTGAGCATGTTCGAGATGACGAAGTTGGTGAACAAGCACGTCAAGTAGGTACCACCTCGTTGTTGCGCTACCGGATCGGGTAGCGCTCGTCGGATGGCAGGATGAGTGGGAGTCCGACATCACACGGATCCAGCCCCGCAGTGGGGGGTCGGCGCGCTCGCCGACCCCCAACGAGGTCCTAAGCTCCAACCGTCACCCTACCGGTTTTCCCGACTCGTTTCGTTACGGTCCGCCTCGTTTTGGCTCATCGCGGTTCACGACCTCACCCCCGACGAGAACGCTAAGCGTCCGCAGAGCATGCGGTTGCACGGATGGCGGCACGCCGCCGTGCCGTGGCACCGGCCTTGCCTTTTTCCAGGGCAACGACGGGCACGGTGCCCGCAACCGGAACGCGAACGCGAACGCAACAGCATATCGGAGGCAGTCATGAAACGCATCGCTATCATCCTCACCCTCGCGATCGGTGGAGCCGCGTGCAGCGACGGCGCCGGACCCGCCGATCAGGCCCAGGTGTCATTGTCGTTCAGCACCGCGCGGTCGGCCGCGGCGCCTGCCCCGGGCTTCTTTGCCAGCGTGACGGCCGACACCATGACCGACGGCCAGAACGAGCTGATCATCACGAAGGCCGAAGTCGTGTTGCGGGAGATCGAGCTCAAGAAGAGCGACGTCGTGGAGTGCGACTCCATCATGGGCTCGGACGACTGCGAGGAGTTCGAGATCGGTCCCGTGCTGCTCGACCTCCCCCTGGACGGGCAGGTGCAGCAGGCCATCGCCATCACACCCGATCCGGCCACCTACGACGAGCTCGAGTTCGAGATTCACAAGGTGAGCAACGACGATCCCGAGGATGCCGCCTTCCGTGCGGCATACCCGCACATGGTCGGGAAGAGCATTCGGGTCGAGGGGACGTATAACGGCGTGACCTTCGTTTTCGAGACGGACCTCGATGTCGAGCAGGAATTCGATCTGGTGCCGCCGATCACGGTGAGCGATCTGTCGACGTCGACCAATGTGAACGTGCTCCTCGACCTGTCAGCGTGGTTCGTGGACGGCGCCGGCAGCCTGGTCGACCCCCAGAGCGGCAACAAGGGAGGGATGAACGAGAGCCTCATCAAGGAGAACATCAAGCAGTCCGTTGAGGCGTTCGAGGACCACGACGGCGATGGTGACGAGAGCCACAGCAGCTAGGCGGAAACGGGGTCGCCCGGATCGGACGGGGGTTCGATCCGGGCGGCGCCGCCATGGGCCGGACACTGGCCCATGGTACATTTGCAGAGTCGCCCCAGGAAGAAGGAAACCATGCGGTACCATGCGAAACTGACCGCCTTGATCGGATTGCTGGCCGCGAGCGCCTGCGCGGATCCCACACCCCTCGCACTGCGGGGCGGAGTGGCCGTGTCGTTCTCGACCCGTGCACCGGCACCGCCGCCGGCACCGATCGGATTCGCCCCCCGTGCCATGCTGGACGACACGATCGTCCAGGGCACGGACACACTCATCATCACCCGTGCGCGGATCGTGCTGCGTGAAGTCGAGCTCAAGCGTCTCGAGACCCCCGACTGCACCGGTGACTCCATCGTTGGCTGCGAGGAGGTGGAGTTCGGACCCGTGCTGGTCGATCTCCCTCTGGACGTCGGCGCCCAGCAGCAGTTCGACATCGAGATTCCAACGGGAACCTACAGCCGGATCGACTTCGAGATTCACAAGGTGGGTGACAGCGATCCGGCCGACCTGGCGTTCCGTCAGGCGCACCCGGAGTTCGCCGACATCAGCATGCGGGTGGAGGGCACGTTCAACAGCCAGGCGTTCGTGTTCATCTCCGATCTGAACGTCGAACAGGAGCTCGATCTGGTGCCGGCCCTGGTCGTGGACTCGACCACGAACACGAACGTCACGGTCTTCGTGGACCTCGACACCTGGTTCCGGACCGTTACCGGAACGCTGGTCGACCCAGCCACTGCAAACAAGGGCGGGCTGAACGAGGGTCTCGTACAAGAGAACATCAAGCAGTCGCTCGAGGCGTTCGAAGACCCCGACCGCGACGGTTCGGACTGATGAATCCGGTCGACCGGGCGGAAGGGGATACTCGGTGAGCGGCCGGCCCGTGATTGCTGTAATCGAGCTCTCCGATTCGTTCCATCGTGTGTGGGACGACCTGGGGCAGGAGCTGGACGCCACAGTGTTGCGCGCGGACCCTAAGGAGCCACTTCCGGCGGACACCACCGTGCTCATCCTGGCGGGCGGCGGCGAGGAGGATCGGGCGCTCGATACACTCCCCACCCTGCAGCGCCCCGCGGACGTGCCGGTGTACGTCGTCGGCGCCAACCCCTCACACCGCTTCGCGGTGGAGGCTGTGCGCCGCGGGGGAACCGACTACTTCGTCTTCCCCGAGGATCTCGATCTCCTGCGCCGCACGGTCGCGGCCCGCGGCGATGCCGCCCGTGAGCGGGCTGGAGCACCACGCGGCGATGGCGCCGATCCCTTCGGGACCATCCAAGGAAAATCCACCGCCCTGCACGCCGTGCTCGATGCGGCCCGGCGGGTCGTGCGGCACGGTGGCGTCACGGTGTTGATTCGAGGGGAAACCGGCACGGGCAAAGAGCTCCTCGCCAGAGCGCTTCACGAAGGGAGCCCGCGGGCGGGCGGGCCGTTCGTCGCCGTGAACTGCGCGGCCATCCCGCACGAACTCATGGAGAGCGAGCTGTTCGGCCACGAGCGCGGGGCGTTCACCGACGCGCACGCGGCCAAGCCGGGACTGTTCGAGGAGGCTCACCGGGGCACGCTCCTCCTCGACGAGATCGGCAACTTGTCCCTGCATCTCCAGGGAAAGCTGCTGCGCGCCCTCGACGACCGGCGAATCCGCCGCGTCGGGAGCACGCAGAGCCGCGAGGTGGACACGCGCATCCTCGCCGCAACCCACGTCGACCTGGCCGGGGCGGTGCAGGACGGTCGGTTCCGCGAAGACCTGTATTACCGGCTCAACGTCGTCACGCTCACGCTCCCGCCGCTCCGGGATCGCGAGGAAGACATCGAGCTCCTCGCCGAGCATTTTGCCCAACGGCTTGCCGCCCGATACGGCCTCCCAACACCACCGCTTGGCCAGGAGACGCGCATCGCGCTCAGGCAGCATGCGTGGCCCGGCAACGTGCGCGAGCTGCGTCACGCGGTCGAACGCGCCATCCTGCTGTCCGATCCGGGAACCTTCGACCCGCGGCATCTCACGCCTGCAACGGCGCCGCCCACGCAGAACGGCGCCATCCCCTTCCCGGCAACGCTCGACGAGATCCAAGTCGCCGCAGCCCGTGCCGCCGTTGCCAAGCACGATGGCAACAAGACGGCCGCTGCTCGGCAACTCGGCATTTCCCGAGCTCGGCTGCAGCGTTTTCTCGGGCGGGGAGGAGGCTGACGTGAGCGCGACCCATCGCTCGAGCGTCTTCGAGGATCCCCTGCGCGAGGCACGTCTTGCCGTACTCGGCGGGCGGTTCCAACAGGGGTGGAACGCCCTGCGAACGCTCCCGGCCGAAGTGCGCGGATCGCCCGAAGGCCTGCTGCTGGGCGCGATGGCCACATGGCGGTTGGGCGAGTTCGAGCGCAGCCGCACCGTGGCCATCCAGGCGCGCGACGGATTCCGGAGCCGCGGTGACACCGATGGCGAGATGCGGGCGGAGAACGTGGCCGCAGCAGGCGCGTTCGCCCTGGGCCACCTGGCCGAGGCGGAACGTGGATTCAATCGTGCCCTGTCGCTCGCCGACGACTTGGCGGACGACCTCATGATCGCGCGTTGCGCCAACAACCTGGGCAACATCGCCTACTACCTGGCCCGAACGGAAACGGCGCTCAGCTTCTACCGGCTCGCGATCGCCAACTTCGAAAAGCTGGCATTCTGGGCCGGGCTCGCCGAGGGATGGCTCAATTCGGCCATCGTGCTGCACGACAGCGGGGACTTCAGGACATCGCGCGAGGCCAGCGAGCGGGCCATCGCCGCCGCCGAACGATCGGGTGATGGGCGGATTCTCGGTCAGGCACTCGCGGCCCGGAGCGAGACAGACATCGCACTCGGCGATCTCGCCCTCGCCACCGTGCTCGCCGAACGCGCGCTGACGCTGGCAGAGACCCACGATCACGTGGTTGGCGAGGCCGACGCGCGGCGTGTGCTCGCGGTGCTCGCCCGGCATCGCGCGGAGCCGACCCTCGCGCTCGAGTTGGTCACGCCGGCGCTCAAGATCGCCGAGCGGGTCCGCGACCCGTGGCGCGAAGCGGAGATCCTCGAGGAAATCGGGACCATTCACGCCACAATCGGGCGGACCGCAGACGCGATCGCAGCCTTCAACGCCGCAGCGCGGGCATTCAGTGTGCTGGGGGCGGAGGTGCGGGCGTCAAAGATGCGGGAACGCAGCGCGGCCCTTCCCACCTAGGCTACGAGAACAACTCCGGCTGCCCGAGCGGGGCAAACGACACGCGGTGGTGCGGCGTCGGGCCCTGTGCCGCCAGCGTTTCGAGGTGGTGGGCCGTCGCATAGCCCTTGTTCTGCTCCCAAGCAAAGGGTGGGTAGCGCCCCGCCAATCGCCTCATGAGGTCGTCCCGCACGCACTTGGCCAGCACCGCCGCCGCGGAGACCGACTGGCACAGCGCATCCCCGTCTACCACCGCCTCGTGCGCGTGTCCTAGCTCCGGGAATGCCGTGCCGTCGACGAGCAGGTAATCGGGGGCGGTCGAGAGGCTGGCAATGGCACGCCGCATGGCGCGGGCGGTGGCGCGCCGGATGTTCATGCGGTCGATCTCGCGCACCGATGCGGCGCCGAGCCCGAATGCCAGTGCGGCCCGCCGAATCTTCTCGGCGAGCCGCTCCCTCGCAGATGCGCTCATGATCTTGGAATCCCTCAGCCCTTCGAGCGGCTCTTGGCCGGGCCGAAAGATCACGGCCGCGGCGACCACGGGACCCGCGATCGGCCCACGGCCGACTTCGTCCAACCCGGCGACGAACCGATAGCCCTTCGCCCAGAGCGCCTGTTCCCGCTCAAGCGTCGGGTCGGGCACTCAGGACTCTTGCCGCTCGCGAATCCGGGCGGCTTTGCCGGACAGTTGGCGCAAGTAGTAGAGCTTCGCCCGCCGCACGCGACCGCGCCGAACGACCTCGATTTGGGCGACCAGTGGCGAATGCAGCGGGAACACCCGCTCGACCCCCACGCCGCCGGACACCTTGCGCACGGTAAACGTCTCGCTGATCCCGCCGCCACGACGGCCAATGCAGATACCCTCGAAGACCTGCAATCGCTCCTTGTCGCCTTCCCGCACCCTAACCGAAACCCGGATCGTGTCACCCGCGCGGAATTCCGGGAGATCCTCGCGCAACCCTTCGCGCCTGATCGCATCCATAGCGTTCATCATACACCTCTCACGTCTCGGTCCCGTCGGACCGCTGTTCAGCTTCGTGTTGCGACCAGAGATCCGGTCGCCGTTCCCGCGTCACGCGTTCGGCCTGCTCGCGTCGCCACGCCGCGATCGCGGCGTGATCCCCACCGAGCAGCACCTCGGGCACCACCAGCCCTCGATAGACGCGTGGGCGCGTGTAGCTCGGCGGACTCAGCAATCCATCGTAGAACGAATCGCCAGCCGCCGACTCGTGATCTCCCAACGCCCCTGGGAGCAGGCGCACCACGGCATCGATCACGCACAGGGCGGGAAACTCACCGCCCGAGAACACCGTGTTCCCCAGCGCCATCTCCTCGGTGCCCGGCCGCTCGGCGACCCGGGCATCGACGTCCTTGTAATGCCCGCACAAGAGCGTCAGCTCGTCACCCACGCTGTACCGGACCGCGTCGTCGTGCCCAAATGGTCGTCCGCGGGCCGCCAGCAACACGACCGGCGGTTCCGCCGCCAGAGCGTCGAGCGCCTCGTAGAAGGGCTCCGGCTTGAGCACCATCCCCGCCCCACCGCCGAACGGGCTGTCGTCCACGGTCCGGTGCCGATCGTGCGCATAGTCCCGCAGGTTCACGACCCGGAACGTCACCAGCCCCTTCTCCACCGCACGACCGACGATGCTCGTCCGCAGCGGTTCCGCGAACAGCTCCGGAAACAACGTCACCACGTTGATCCGCAGCACCGCTCACAACTCCAGCAGCCCGGGCGGGGGATCGATCTCGATCGTCCGTTCCCGCCGGTCGATCCGCCGCACGATCGGTGTCCGAAACGGCACCAGCACCTCGCGGCCGTCCACATCCACCACGAGCAGCCGTCCGCCCGGGATGTCCATCAGTCCCGTGGCCTGTCCCACCACCGAGCCACCCATCACCACCGTCGTCCCCGGAACCTCATGCGCGTACAGCTCGTCGTTGGCCGGAGGCGCTAATGCCGAGCGCTCCACGCCGAGCAACCGGCGCCCCCAGCCCTCCAGCACGGTCCGATCGGCTACGCCCCTGAACTTCAGAAGCCACAGCCGTTGGAACGGCCGGCTTCGCTCGATCACTACCGGCGGACCGACTGCATGGCCCTGCTCATCCACCGGCACCAGCTCTCGACCGACAACCAACACCGTTTCCGGATCGTCAGTCAGCGTCCAGACAACGACCTCGCCTTTGAGCCCGTGCGGCTTCTTGAGGCGGGCCACCGCGAGGTAGCCGCCCTCCACCGCTGACGTCAGCTCTCCGCGACGGTCTGGAAGACGCCGGCCTTCTTGAGCAGCGATTGCACGGTGCTCGTCGCGGTTGCCCCGCGGGCCAGCCACGTCCGGGCGCGTTCTGCATCCACGGTGATCGTGACCGGCTCGGACCGTGGATTGTAGTGCCCGATGGTCTCCACAAACCGTCCCCCGCGCGCGGTGCTCTGCTCCGCCACGACGATCCGATATTCGGGCTGCCCTTTCCGGCCAATCCGGCGCAAACGTATTCGTGTCGCCATACCTCTACCCTGAGAACTGCTGAAACGTGGCGGGCGGGACCATCTGTCCCGCGCGCTTCATCATCTTCTGCATCTGCGCGAACTGCTTGACCAGCTGATTCACTTCCTGTACGGACCGGCCCGCGCCCCGCGCGATCCGCAGCCGCCGCGATCCGTTGAGGATCTGCGGACGGCGCCGCTCTTCAGGCGTCATCGACAGGATGATCGCCTCCACATGGGTCATCCGTTTGGGGTCGGCCTGGGCCTGCTTGAGGAGCTTCGCGTTCGCTCCGGGCAGCATGCCGAGCAGCGTGTCCACCGGCCCCATCTTCCGCACCTGCCGCATCGCCACGAGGAAATCCTCGAGGTCCATCCCCTTCTTGGAGGTCGCCTTGCGCGCCACGCGCTCCGCATCCTCCGTCGTCACGGCGCGCTGGGCCCGCTCCACGAGCCCCACGATGTCCCCCCGCTCGAGAATTCGGCCGGCCATGCGCACCGGATCGAACGGCTCGAGTGCATCCACGTGCTCGCCGATACCCACGTACTTGATGGGGGCTCCGGTGACGCCGTACACCGAGAGCGCCGCTCCACCCCGCGCATCACCGTCGAGCTTCGTCAAGACCACGCCGGTCACCCCGAGCGTGTCGTGGAAGCCCTTGGCGATCCGCACCGCGTCCTGGCCCGTCATGGCGTCCGCCACGAGCAGGATCTCCTGCGGCGCGAACGCTTCCTTGAGCGTCGCCAGCTCGGCCATCATGGCGTCGTCGATCTGCAGGCGTCCGGCCGTATCGACGAGCACCGTCCGGGCCCGCGCCCGGCTCGCCGCCTGCAGGCCGGCCCGAACCAGATCTACCACCTCGTCGCTGGCCCCGGCGGTCCGACGGTCCGCCGCTCCCTCAGACCCCCGATCCGACGCCCCGTACACCCCCACACCGATCGCCGCCCCGAGTTGCCGCAGCTGGTCTTCGGCCGCCGGTCGATACACGTCGGCGGCCACCAGGAACGGCGCCTTCTGCTCCCGCTTGAGCCGGGCCGCGAGCTTCGCGGCCGTGGTCGTCTTCCCCGACCCCTGCAGCCCAACGATCAGCATCACCGTCGGCGGTACCGAGGCGAACGCCAGCGGTGCATGCGTCTCGCCGAGCAACACCACCAGCTCGTCGTGCACGATCTTGACGAGTTGGTGCCCCGGGCTCACCGCCTTGAGCGCGGCGAGGCCCACGGCCTGCTCCCGCACCCGCTCGATGAACGCGCGGGTCAGCTCGAAGCTGACGTCGGCCTCGAGCAGCACACGCCGAATCTCCCGGAGCCCGTCACGGACGTCCGATTCCGTGAGCACCCCGCGGCCCGCGAGCCGCTTGAGCGTCGCGGTCAGATTCTCCGACAACGTGCCGAACATAGAGCCTTGGAATATAGAGGAGGCCAGGACGGAATGCCACAGTCCCGGCGAGCCGACAGATCTCGTCCCACCGAACCGGCCCTACACGATGAACGCGGCCAAAATCGTATAGAGCACGGCCGCAAGGCCTGCGGCCGTCAACGCCAACGGGATCTGCGTGTACACGTGGTCCATGAGGTCCGAGCCCGTCGCAAGCGACGAGAGGATCGTCGTGTCGGAGATCGGAGAGCACTGGTCGCCGAACACGCTCCCGCCGGTCACGGCGGCGAAGCACAGCGTGACGAAGAACGGATCCGGGTTGATCGAGTACGCGAGCGGCATGGCCACGGGGAAAAGCACGGCGTAGGTCCCCCACGAGGTCCCCGTGGAAAATGCGATCACCATCCCGAGGAGCAGGAACAGGGCGGGCACGACGACCGGCGACAGGAACCCCGACGTCACCTCGATGATGTAGGGCGCGGTACCGACCGAATCGGCGACGCTCTTGAGGGTCACCGCCAACGCGAGGACGATCGCCCCGATGGTGACGCCCTTGCACCCCTCGACGAGGCCCTCGATCCCCACGCGGAGCGGCATGCCCTTGATGATGGCGATCACGAGACCCACGAGGACGGCCAACACGAACGCCTCGGCGATGAGGAGCGTCGGCTGTTCCGACTTGAGAATGAAGAACGTGTAGAGATAGGGCAGGATGGCAACACCGAGCAGCGTCCCCATCGGCCCGAAGAAATCGATGAGCCCGGGTCGGTATCCCTCCGCGAGACGCACCACCGAGAGCTCGTCCGAGGCGAGCGGCCGCGAGCCTGGCCGGTTGAGCTCACCCGTCTCCCGGGCCCGTACGATGGCTCGCGTCATCTTGCGTCCCACCACCAGCGGGACGTTCCCCCACAACCGCCCCGGAAGGAACGGCATCTTCTCGATCGAGAAGAGCAGGGTGAACAGCACCGCGAACCAGGCGTAGAAGTTGAACGGCAGCGCCTTGAAGAAGAAGCCGATGGCCTCCGGAACGGTCGAGAGGAACGGCACCGTGCCCACCACCAGGCCGCCCACGTAGATCGGCCAGACGTTGAATGGGATCAGCGTCGCCGCCGGTGAGGCGGTCGAGTCGACGATGTACGACAGCTCTTCGTGCGACACCCGGTGCTTGTCCGACACGGGGCGGACCGTGGTGCCGGTGAGCACCGTGCTGATGGTCCCGCCCTGGTGGAAGATCATGCCCATGATCCAGGCGAAGAGCTTGGCCGTTCGCGGTCCGCGGGCGATCTTGCTCCCGGCCCACTCGGCGAAGGTCAGCGCGCCGCCGGTACGGGTCCACAGCCCGATGAGGCCCCCGAGTGCCCAGAGGTAGACGAGCAAGATGAGCGCGTACGCTTCGCTGCCGACCGAGGGAATGAGGTACCCCTGCACGATGTCCCGCGGCAACTCGTACCACCGCTCGCCGCTGATGACCCCACCCACCACGATCCCGATGAACAGCGAGCTGATGACTTCGCGGGTGGCAAAGGCCAGGACGATCGCGACCGCCGGTGGGACAACGGACCAGAGGCCAAAATGGTCGCCGTGCTGCGGGAATCGTCCAACGGCGGCCAGTGCCGCCACGAAGATGAGGCCACTGGCGAGCAGGGTGATGCGGCGCCTGGTCAACGTCGTCCTCCACTGTTCACGATTCTCGTTCCGGCCAATTCGAGTCCCGGCCCGAGGGTCTCCAACGCTAACCCGCGCGGAAGCGTTGTGGGAAGAGCACGAAGGCGGGAAACTCGCGCCACGTCTCGCTCGTACGATCCATGGCGCCGTTAGGGTGCCGGATGGAGATTTGGTGCATGCACTCGCAACCTGAGAGAGCCACGGGAGTCACGCGGCCGTGATCCACGAATTTTCACTGCTTCGGGCGGCAATCACCGTGGGGTTCGGCGCACTCGCGGGCGGGCTCACCAACGCCGTCGCGATCTCGATGCTGTTCCATCCCTACGAGCCCCGCGGTTTCTGGTGGTTCCGGTTCCACGGCGCGATCCCCAAGAACAAGCCGCGGCTGGCCAAGACTATCGGCCGCACCGTGGGAGAGCGGCTCCTCACCACCGACGACCTCGCCCAGCAACTCAGCGCCCCCGGTATGCGCGAGGCATTCGACGGGGCTGTGCATCAGTTCGTGGCCGCCCTGCTCGAGACCGAACGCGGCTCGCTCCGCGACGAGCTGCCTCCGGGACTGCTCGCAGAGCTCGAGGGGGCCATCGACGGGATTGCCGGATCTGTCGGGGATGCCATGGCCTCCTACGCCGGTTCGGAGGCCTTTCGCGAGACCGCCGAACGGCTGCTGAGCAGGGCCCGCGACGAGTTCGCCGACCGGCCGGTCGGGGAGCTCCTCACGATCGCCCGCCAGACCGCCATCCGCGAGCGGGTGGAGCAGTGGGTCACCGATGCCGTGGCCTCCGACGAACTCGAATCCACGATCCGGAGTTGGCTCCACCAACAGGTGGAACGGCTGCGAAACGATCGGACACCCTTGCTCGACCGCATGCCCAGGGATCTCGTCGCGGTGGTCGAGCGGGGGATGGCGGGATATCTGCCGGTGGCCCTCGACCGGCTGGCGGCACTGCTCGCGGATCCCCGCGCCCGCACCCGCATCCAGCGGGCACTCCACGAGCTGTTCCAACGGTTCGTGCGAGAGCTCCTGCTCCACGAGCGCATCGTGGCGCGGCTCATGGTGACCGAGAAGACCATCGCGCGGCTCCTCGACAACTTCGAGCGCGAAGGCGTCGACCATCTGGCGGCCCTCTTGGACGAAGAGGAAATGCGCACCCAGATCGCGCGGAGCATCAATGACGCCGTGGTGAGCTTCCTGCGCCGCCCACTGGCCGAACACCTCGAGCGTCTGGGCGAGGAGCGCTTGACAGGCATCGAGCACACGGCCGCGACGTATATCACGGCGGCACTCCGCGATCCCACCACGCGGCAGCACGCCATTGAACGGCTCGATCAGGCACTCCAGTCGGCGGAACAGCGGACGTGGGGGGAACTGCTGCGTCACCTGCCGTCCGAGCGGGCCGCACGGTGGCTGACCGACGCCGCCCGCACGCCCCGGCTCCGCGGTTGGGTGGCCGATGGCACCTCGGCGGCCCTGCGCGCGCTGCTCGACCAACCCATAGGCCGCCTCGCCGAACGGCTCCCCGCCGGACAGGTGGATCGGATCGCGGCGGCACTGGCCCCAGCCATGTGGAACTGGATCCAGCAACAGGTCCCACAGGTCGTTGCCCGGCTGGATGTGCAAGCGATGGTGGAGCAGAAGGTGCTCGGGTTTTCCCTGAAGCGGATAGAGGAGATCGTCCGCGCCACGAGTCAGCGCGAGCTCGACGTGATCATTCGGCTGGGATATGTGCTGGGGGCCTTCGTTGGGGCCCTGGCGTACAGCGTCTCGCTGCTCGTCCCGTAGCCCGCCCTACCGCACCCCCTCGATCAGGGGTGGCGCGTTCCAGCCCGACCACCCTTCCGGGGCATCGACGAGACGGACACCGGGCCGGTCATCGATCGCGACCCGCTCGACCACGCCCAGGCGGCCGGGTCGCGCGCGGGTCTTCCACACCCGCGCGAGCAGCATCGCAAACCGGTCGGCCGCACGCTCGTCGTCCCACACCGACCACCACACCAGGGCACGGTTTCCATTGTCGGCATCGTAGACGGCGTAGCGATCGCCGCCCCACGATCGCGCCCCTGCGCGGCCCGTCGCCTCGCTGCCGGACAGTACGGTCAACAGGAGGCGCGTCTCGAACTCCCCCAGCACGTCGGTATAGATGGGGCGCACACCATTGGCCAGCCGAAGCTCCACCGGCGCGTCGCCGGTCCGGTATCGATCGGGGTGCAGGATGTGTTCCGTCGACTGCGGCAGCCGTGGACCGAACGGCACCGTATCCCGATACTCCTTCTGGAACCAACTCACGAAACTGGCCCCCTCCAGGTAGGGGAAGACGATGCTCTCCTGAATGAGCAGAGGCGCGGAGCCGAACACCGGCATCTGCGCGTGTTGCCGCTTGAGCTGCTGTCGGTAGCTGTCCCAGAACCCCGGAATCGTGCCGACGTCTCGATCGGGCATCAGCATGGCGATCGAGGCGAGTGTCGCCTGCCCCTCGAGGATTGCCTGGGTGGCAACGCGGCGGTCGTTCGTCCGGTCCGACGCGAGCAGGGAGTCGAGCGGGAGGTACTGGCCTTGAAGGGCATGGACCAGTTCGTGCGCCAGGATCATCCGCAGCGTCATGGCGTCGGCGCCGGCCACCACGTACAGCGCGGCCGAATCGGGATCGTAGTAGCCCACTACCTGCTCCGTATAGAGCGACAAGAGGAGCGAGCGGAGATCGAGCGTGTCCGGCAGCAGGCCGAACAGGCGGTAGCCGGCCGCCATACCATCGAGCACCGGAGGTGGCATGTCGCTGTCGAGCTTTGCAGCCAGGTAGGATCGCACCTGCTCGCTCGTTCGCACCGCAA
Organism: Gemmatimonadota bacterium; assembly: GCA_029863245.1. GTDB lineage: Bacteria > Gemmatimonadota > Gemmatimonadetes > Gemmatimonadales > GWC2-71-9 > JAOTVV01. Next base: position 60,918 of record JAOTVV010000012.1, on the reverse strand, counting down.
CCGTCGGGGACTGCATGAAGGGCAGACCGATCGCGCGCTCGACGTCGGACGCGAGCTCCCTGGCCATCTTGCGAACCTTCGCCTCGTCCTGCGCCTCGCTCCGCTCTCCACAGGCGAGCAGGGCGACGCCAGCCACCACGAGCGTCAGACTGCGCGCGGCCCGGCGAATCCTCGGCTTTTGGCGCAGGCGCAATCGCCTATTTCCACGATCCGTCGCGCCACTTGGTGTATACGGCATCATTTCATCGACTGCGATTCAGGGAATCCCTCGAGGCCCGTCGCGGGCAAGGCTCACGGACGGCCCGTCCGCCCGTGCCGAAATGAATAACCCCGAAGGCGGCGGAAGGTGCCGCCCTCGGGGCGCAGAACGGCGGGGCCGCCGAGCAGGGCTCGGCGGCCCACCGCTGCCGTCAGAATCGAGCGGTCACTGTTGCTTCTTCAGTCGGATGCTCCCGTTCACCGTCTCGATCTGCAGCTCTCGGCCACCGTCACCGATTGTCCCGCTGATCTTCTTCGGCCCGAAACGCCCCTGTACCGTGACGGGGAAATCCGAGTCGAAGCTGCCGTTCACGGTGCTCGCCGAGAGCGTCACGCCGACGCTGGATGGCAGTGTCACGGTGACCCCGCCATTGACCGTGTGCAGCTCCAGCGCACCACGCCAATCGCCGCGGCCCATGACCGCCTCGATCGACCCGTTGACCGTCCGGGCCTCGACGTAGCCAGCCGCCGCCACGTCCACATCGCCGTTGACCGTCAACGCGTACACATTGCCGTCGATCTCCCGCGCGTCGACGTCCCCGTTCACGGTGCGAGCGGCCAGGTTGACGCCGGCCGGCAGCCGAACGGTGAACTCGACCTTGGTGTCGTTGTCCCGGTTGTTCATCCGGCCGCCCGAACCCGGTCGGCACTCGTTGGGCTCCTTGTCGAGGGCGTTCGGATACACCGCACAGATGGTGACACCGTCACCATGCTCCACGACCTCGAAGGTCACATCGCCGGGATCGCCCTTCCGGCCCGCTTGTTTGACCGCCACCACCTCGACCTGTGAGCCCTCGGCGCGCACCGCGTGGACGGGGCCGTTGATGTTCTTGACCTCGATCGACTTGCCACCGTCGATCCGACCCTTCCACACGAAATCCGTGCCCTGCGGCACGTCGGCGGATGCGGTGGCTCCGCTATGCAGGACGCCCCCGCCCATCACGCCCACCGCCACCAAAATCGGGAAGACTTTCATACCGCCAACTCCTTGTTGGTGTTGTCCGTGACCGAGCCTACGGCCGTCGGAGATGTATGCTGCCATTGAACGAACTCAGCTCCAGACGGGCGCCGCCGTCTCCCAGCGTAATCGTGATCTGTCGACCGCCACCACCCGCTTCCCGCAGCACCACGGGAAAATCGCTCTCGAACGCGCCACCGAACGTCGACGCCGCGATCGTCGCGTTCGTCCCCGCTGGGACGTCGACCGCGACATCGCCGTTGTGCGTACTCAGCTGGTAGCGGCCGCTCCGCTCCAGGGTCCCTCCGTATGCGATGCCCCCGTTGACGGTCGAGGCTTCCACCGAGCCCGAGCGAACATCGCGCAGCTCGATTCCTCCATTCACCGATTCCACCTTGAGGGTCCCCGACACGCCGCTCACCTCGACGTGTCCATTCGTGGAGCCCAGCTCCAGCCGTCCTTCCGCGTCCCGGCAAGTCACCGTGCCCTGCACCGACTGCGCGCTCACGAATCCTCGTCCGCCGACGAGTTGGATGTTCCCGTGCGTCGTTTCGACGGTCACCTCGCCGCGAGCGCCGCTCACGTCCACGCTGAGAAACGTCCCCTGAATGCCCAGGTTCATCGCACGCGGGACCGTGACCTGCACGTCGGTCTGGCTCAGCCCGCCCCGTTCCGGCACGGACCGCACCTGCAGCGTGCCGTTGGTGAGCCGAACCTCGAGACGCCCGTCCGACGACGGCTGGCCGACGACACGCACCTCGTTCCGATCCCAGGTCCGCACCACCACGTTGCCTCGCATCACGTCGACGTCGAGCCGCGTACCCGGCAGTACTGCCACGACTGTGTCGGACTGCTGCGCGAGGAGCCCGAGGGCCACCGTGGCCAGGAGCGTCAAAGACATCGTTCACCGTCCTTCCGTGTCGAGTGCGGCCGCGTGGTCAGCTGGCTGCCGTCACGAGCGTGGCCGCCCGCTGGAGCAGGTCGACCTTGCGTCGTAGCGTTCGTCCGAGATGGCCGTTGAGATAGCGGCTCGCCGGATCCTGCTCCAGCGCCGTGCGGGCTTCGGCGATCGCCCGGTCGATAATGGCCAGATTCTCCTCCAGCACCCGCACCGTGGCCGTATCCAGCCGATCTCCGTCCAGACGGAGCGCCGCCCCGAGTTCGGCAATGGTCGCGTCGTACGCCGCGAGCTCTGCGCTCACGGTCAGGGCGGCCACCGGTGCGGCCGAATCCACAGCAACCACCGGAGGCCCGTTCCGAGCCACCGTGAGCCACACCGCACCGGCGGACAGGAGCATCAACGCCACGCCGGCAGCGGCCAGCTGGGGTACCGAGAAGGCGATCCGTCGGCGTGCCCGTCGTTGCGTCAGATCCGTCACCGGCTCGACCGCTGTGCCCAGACGTCGAACGATGGCCGGCCACAGATCGACCGCTGGCAACCGATCGGTCAGCTCGCGAGCGCGGGCAACGACGGCCTCGAGCTGCCCCAGGTCGGATCGGCACTGCTCACACTCGCGCAGATGCGCCTCCACGGCCGACCGATCGGCCGCGTCGAGCTCATCGTCGAGGTACTCCGAGAGCCGGTCCGTCCACTGGTGCTTCATGGGCTAGTCGTCCCCCCCGAGGTACGCGCGCAGGGCCATCCTGGCCCGGTGCAGCTGCGCTTTTGATGTTCCGGCGGTCACGCCGAGCAGCGCGGCGATCTCACGGTGCTTGAACCCTTCCACATCATGCAGCATGAAGACCTCACGGGCGCCCGCCGGCAGTGTGGCGATGGCCGACTCGAAGTCCATGCGGGCCTCGAGATCCGCCTTTGGCCGACCCGCCCGCTCCACGACGTGATCACCCTGCACCAGCCGCTGCTGCGAGCGTGCCGCTGCGGTGCGCGCCGCCAACATCACGTTGATCGCCAGCCGGTGGAGCCAGGTGCCGAACGCCGCGTCGCCGCGGAACGTCCCCAGCTTCTCCCACGCCCGAATGAAGGCGTCCTGCGTTGCATCATCTGCCTCCTCCTCACCCAGCATGCGCCTAGCCAAGGAGTGGATCCGAGCGACGTGGCGCCGGTACAGCCGCTCAAACGCTTCCCGATCACCTGCGGCGCCCAGCCTGGCATCCGCCAGATCGTCGGGGGCCGCCGCAGCCGACGGGCGACCGGTCACGGAGATTCCTCGGATCCGCCCTGCATGAGGTTCACTGAATTGGATAGAGCGACGGCCCAAATGGTTGACTCCGGCCAGCCAGCTGCGGGCTCACGACGGCCCGAAGGTCATCGTGACATACCAGCCGATGATCGCCTCGCCGAAGACGAAGGTCAGCGCCGCTGCCGCCGCCAGGAAGACACCGAACGGGACCAGGCTCTTGCGCCCGCCGATCGTGAGGGGGACGAACACGATCGTGCCGAGCAGAGCCCCACCGAAGATCGTGAGGAGGACACCCTTCCACCCGACGAAGGCCCCCACCATCGCCATCATCTTGATGTCGCCCCCGCCCATGGCCTCTTTGCGAAACACTTTTTCCCCAGCCCACGCCACCAGGAACAGCAGGCCAAACCCGACAGCGGCGCCGAGCGCGGCTGCGGTGAGTCCCGGCACGCCGTCTCGCAGGGAGAGCGCAAGCCCCAACGGTAATCCCCCCAAGCTGAACTCGTCCGGAATGATGAGGTGGGAGGCATCGGTGACCGCGATCCCGATGAGGAGAGTGGCGAACACGGCGGCCGTCAGCGCGGTGAGATCCACCCCGTAGTGCCACACGGCGCCCGCCCAAACCGCAGCTACGGCTGCCTCCACCAGGGGATACCGGACCGCGATCGGCTGCGCGCACCGTCGGCATCGACCCCGCAAGAGGAGCCACGACACGATCGGCACGTTGTCGTACCACGCGATGGGCGCACTGCACTTTGGACAGCGGGATCGGGGTCGCAAGACCGACTGGTCGGCCGGAAGGCGAACGATGCACACATTGAGGAAGCTGCCGAACACCGCCCCGAACACGCCGGCCACGACGATCCAGAAGGTGTCAGTCGCCACGCGTCACCTCGTACAGCAGAATCCCCGCCGCAACCGCCACGTTGAGCGATTCGACACCGCGAGCGAGGGGGATCGCCACCATCTGGTGGGCAAGCGATCGCACCGACTCGCGGACCCCTGCCCCCTCGTTGCCCACGACGACGGCCAGCGGCCCCACTGTTCGGGCGCGCTGGAGCGCCTTCCCCTCCACACTGGCCACCCACAGCGTCACGCCGTGTGCCGTGACCCAGGCGGCAAACTCGCCGTCCGCCGCGCTCGTAAAGGGGAACCGGAACGTGGCCCCCATCGCGCCTCGCAACACTTTGGGATTCCAGGGATCGGCGGTCCCCGGCAGCAGGATGGCCCCTGGAGAGCCGAGCGCAAAGGCGGTACGCAGCAGCGTACCCACGTTGCCGGGGTCCTGGACGCCGTCGAGCACCAACACGGGGTGTCGTGGATCGGGGGCGATCTGGGACAGGGTCCAGGTGGGTGGGTCGATCACCGCGACGATGCCTTGAGGCGTGTCCGTGTCCGCTAGCTTCGCCAACTCTCGGTTGCCGACCTCCTCGATCGGCACCGCGTGCGACGCCAGCAGCTCGACCAGCGCGGCGCCGCGGGCGGTGTCCCTGATGTCGGGTGACACCACGGCACCGCGGAACGGCACGCCCGCCGCCACCGCCTCTTCCACCAGGCGGACGCCCTCGGCAATCGCCAGTCCCCTCCGCCTGCGGACCTTGCGCCGTTGTAGATTGCGTATCTGCGAAACGAGATTCGAGGCCATGGACTCCACCCTTGACCGATGGAATGTGACCGCCCCGCGGGGTTTCGCCAAGCAGGTGCACGCGATCGCGCTGGGCCGATGAAGATCGCGCTGACCATTGCAGGGTCCGATTCCGGGGGTGGTGCGGGCATCCAGGCCGACCTCAAGACCTTTCACCAATTCGGCGTGTACGGCACCAGCGTGCTGGTGGCCGTGACAGCCCAGAACACGCGCGGCGTGCGCGGGGTTCACGCGATCCCCATCGAGCTGGTGCGGCAGCAGATCGAGGCCGTCGCCACGGACCTCCCCCCACAGGCCGTCAAGACGGGCATGCTCGCGACCGCGGAGCTCGTGGCAGGAGTGGCCGAAGCCATCGCCCGGTACGGGTTCGTGAACTACGTGCTGGATCCGGTGATGGTGGCGACGTCCGGCGACCGCCTCCTCGCCGCCGACGCGGAGCAGTCGGTAGGCCGCCAACTCGTGCCATTGGCTACCCTCGTCACGCCCAATCTCGACGAGGCACGGATCCTAGTCGGCCGGGACGTCGATACCGTCGACGCCATGGAGGCGGCGGGCCGCGCCCTGGTCGAGATGGGTGCGCGGGCGGCGTTGATCAAGGGCGGACATGCCGCCGGCGACGTGGTGGTGGATGTGCTGGTGATCGGCGACGTCGCGACACATTTCGAGCGACCGCGGATCGACACGTCGTCGACGCACGGCACCGGCTGCACGCTCTCCGCCGCAGTCGCCGCGGGACTCGCATTGGGTCGCCCGCTGCGGGCCGCGGTGCGCGATGCGCTCGGTTTTGTGCATCGGGCGATCGCCGAAGCGCCGGGTTTGGGAAGCGGGCACGGCCCGTTGAACCACTTCGTGCCGGCGCCGGAGATCACATGACCGACCGGCAGCCTTCCTCTCGCGGCACGCGGTCCGTTCCCCCGCAGCGCGAGCGCGACATCTTCTGCAACCGAACGCTCAACCTCCGTGCGATCCGTGCCATCGGCTACGACATGGACTACACCCTCGTGCACTACCGGATCGAGGAGTGGGAGCGCCGGGCGTACGCCTACTTGCGGCAGAAGCTGGATGCGCTGGGATGGCCGGTCGACGGGCTCGAGTTCGACCCCCAGCTGGTGGTGCGTGGGCTCATTCTCGATCTCGAGGCTGGCAACATCCTGAAGGTGAACCGCTTCGGTTACGTGAAGCGGGCCTATCACGGGACGCACGAGATGCCGTTCGACGACCATCGAGCCCTCTACAGCCGACAGCTCGTAGACCTCCACGAGAAACGATACGTCTTTCTCAACACGCTGTTCTCGCTGTCGGAAGCCTGCATGTACGCGCAATTGGTCGACCGCCTCGACGGCGGGGACGTCCCGGGGGTGGTGGGCTATGCCGATCTCTACCGGGCGGTCCGGACCTCGATCGACGAGGCCCACATGGAGGGGCAGCTCAAGGCGGAGATCATGGCCGATCCGGACCGATTCGTGGATCGCGACCCGGACATCCCGCTCACACTGCTGGACCAACGACATGCCGGCAAGAAGCTCATGGTCATCACCAACTCCGAGTGGGAGTACACCCGGGCGATGCTGAGTTACGCCTTCGACCCGTTTCTCCCCGAGGGGGTCGGCTGGCGGGACCTGTTCGATCTCGTCATCGTATCCGCGCGAAAGCCGTCCTTCTTCGCCGAACGGAGTCCCGTGTTCGAGATCGCGACCGACGACGGACTCGTGCGGCCCTCACCGATGGGCATCAAGAAGGACGGAGTGTATCTGGGTGGTAATGCCCGGGCAGTGGAAGACTACCTCGGCGTCTCGGGCGACGAGATCCTCTACGTCGGCGACCACATGTACACCGATGTCCATGTGTCGAAGAGCGTATTGCGCTGGCGAACGGCGCTCATCGTGCGCGAGCTCGACGCGGATGTGGCGGCCGAAATGGCGTTCGCGGAGCGGCAGCGGAAGCTGACACGACTGATGCGCCGCAAAGCCCACATGGAGCTGCAGCACGCCCGGACGCGGCTCCAGATTCAGCAGCGGCGCGGTAAATACGGGCCGCAACCCAAGGACTCCGTCAAGGCGCTCGAGCGGCGACTCGATCACCTGTGGAAGCAGCTCCAGGCGATGGACGAAGAAATCGCGCCGCTGGCGCGCGCAGCCACAGGGTTGAGCAATCAGCGATGGGGCCTGCTCATGCGGGCGGGCAACGACAAGAGCCACCTGGCGCGGCAGATCGAGCGCTACGCTGACGTCTACACGGCACGCGTGTCCAACTTCCTCTACCACACGCCGTTCATGTACTTCCGCGCGCCTCGCGGAAGCCTCCCACACGATCCCGAGATCGAGCTGACGCCTTGAACAATGCGCGGGCCTCGCTATCGGCTCGCGACATCGGTGCCTAGGGGAGTGGGCCTCCCACGACACGTTTCACACGCGTCCCAACAGTGAGCATCGTGTTCGCCTGGACACCGTTGATCAGTGCGATCGTCTCGACCGGCGCCTGCGATGGATAGCGCTGGTGGAACTGCTCGATCGTCATCGCGCGATCGAGTCGAACGATCGAAAGCCGCAGCGGCTGCACTGCGAGCGCCGTCGCGTCGGTCAGGATCCCGAAGCTCCCGTGTGACTGTCCGAAGAGCCGCTCGTAGGTACTCCACCGCGTCTCGGGTGTGAAGCCGAGGAGTTGGTAGACGTTCCCGTCATACTCGATGAAGGTGGCAAGCCCGCGAAGCGTGCCTTGCTCGGTGGTCGCTCGGAACGCCACGCGTGCCGCGGTCAAACCGTTGACCGCCGTCAGTTGCGCCGAGGTACCCTGCACGCCTTGCTGCGCGAGGAACGCGTCGGCGGCCGCTCGCGCCGACGTGGCATCAGCGAGCGTGAGCTGCACGATCGCATCCTCATTGGAGCTCTGGGCGACCACGGCGGTCTTCAGGTTGATCGTCTTCCAACCCCGCGGGAGCTCCAGTTGGAACCGAAGGTCGGGATGCAGGAAGAGCTGCTCGCGGAAAAAGCCCTCACGCGGGTTTGCCCCGAACACCATTCCATCCAGCCGCTGCAAGTACTCGTTTCGTCCGACCGTTCCCCCGCTCGCTCCCATCTCCGCAATGCGGTTCTTGATGGTCTGTTCGCGGTTCTCGGGATCCGGGTGCGTCGACAGCCAGGTCGGAAGCCGATCGCCACCGCTCGCGGTGCTGACCCGACCCAACATGGCATAGACGTGCGGCATCTCGTTGGCGTCCCAGTTGCCGCGAACCATGTAGCGCAGCCCCAGGAGATCGGCCTCGGTCTCGTCATCCCGACTGAACTTGAGAAACAGCACCTGGAGTCCGGCCCCGCCCACCCCAAGGATCAGATCCGACGCACTGGGCAACAGGATCGCCCCAGCGACGAGCCCCACCTGCGCGAGCTGCTGCTGGGTCATCTGCTGGGCGGAATGGCGGGCGGTGACGTGTCCGATCTCGTGTCCCAGTACCGACACGAGCTCGGCCTCGGAGTTGAAGTAGGCCATGATGCCCCGCGTTACGTAGATGAACCCGCCGGGCAGCGCGAACGCGTTGATGATGGGATCGTCGACGACGCGGAACGTCCACGGGAGATCGGGCCGCTCCGACTTGGCCGCGAGCGTCGCGCCGAGCTGCCCGACGTACGCCTGCAGACCGTCGTCCGGATATAGGCCGTACTGCGCGACGACAGATCCGTCGGCCTGTCGACCCATCTGAATCTCCTGCCCCTCGCTCACCAACATGATCTGCCGGGCGCCAGTTGCGGGGTTCACGGCACAGCCGGCCAGCAGGATGGCGGCCGCGAGCGGCAGGAAACGAAACTCGCTAATCGAAGCTCTCATGATACCGATGACTCCGGGTCGGGCTCGTGATGCACTAGGACCATGGGAATGATCTCCGAGAAACATGGCAACGAGTGGTGGGGCGGGTAAAGGCTTCGGAGGACGCTCGCGGTACGTCAGGCCGCGGCGAGTCCCCCAACGACACCGCGAACGAGGCGTTCGAGATCGCCTGCGAGGTGCCGGCCCGCCTGCAGGACCCCCTCGTGAGACAGGCGGTCCGACGTCATGCCGGCGCCCGGATTGGTGATGCTCGAGACACCGAGGACCCGAAGGCCGCGAGCTCGGGCCACCAGCACTTCCGGTACGGTCGACATGCCCACGGCGTCCGCCCCTAGGCGCTGGAGCATGCGGATCTCTGCCGGGGTCTCATAGCTGGGTCCCAGCACCGCGGCGTAGACGCCTTCCTCGAGCGCGATGCCGTTCTCCAGCGCCACCTTCCTGGCGAGGTCCCGCAGACCCTGGTCGTACGGCGTCGACATGTCGGGAAACCGCTCTTCACCGGACTGCACACGACCGAGGAGCGGATTGCGCCACATGAGGTTCAGGTGGTCGGCAATGAGCATCAGGAGCGGAGGCCGAAAGGTAGACCGGAGCCCGCCGGCCGCGTTGGTGACGATCAACGTCTCGATACCGAGATCGGCGAAGACCCGAACAGGGAGCGCCACCGCGTCGGGCGCGTGTCCCTCATACAGGTGGAAGCGCCCACTCTGCAGGATTGTGGGAACACCCTCGAGCATACCTGCGATGAGCTCGCCGGCGTGTCCGTGCACGGTAGTCTGTGGGAAGCCCGGGATTTCGCCGTACGGGATGCGCAGTGGTGACGTGACGGCCCCGGCGAGGGCGCCCAGTCCCGACCCGAGAACGATCGCCACCCGGGGCTCGAGCCCGGCGAGTGCTCGCCTCACCGTGTCCGCCGCCGTGCTCACATCCGCCATATCGCTCGTCCCGCTTCCCGGTCACCCTGCTCCCTGCACGCTGCACGCTGCACGCCTACACCAGCATCCCGGCCAAGCTTGCCGACATGAAGGCCGCGAGGTTGCCCCCGATCATCGCCCGGAGCCCCAGTCGCGACAGATCGCTCCGGCGCTCCGGCGCAATGCCTCCGATGCCTCCGATCTGAATCGCGATCGACGAGAAGTTCGCGAAACCGAGGAGCGCGTAGGTGGCAATAATCGCACCACGCGGCGACAGGCCCACACCGCCGTCCAGTGTCCCGGCCAGCTGGAGATACGCCACGAACTCGTTCACCACGGTCTTCACGCCGATGAGGGACCCCACCGTGCCGGCATCCCCCCACGGCACGCCCATCAGCCACGCGAGCGGCGCGAGTACCCACCCAAAGATGCGCTGCAGCGAAAGATCGACGAGTCCCACGACATTCCCCAGCGCGCCGACGCCGAAGTCGATGAGGTGGATCAGGGCGATGAACGCCAGGAGCATAGCGCCGACGTTGAGCGCGAGCTGGAGTCCCTGCGCCGCCCCGCTCGCTGCCGCGTCGATCACGTTGGCATCCTGTTTCGCGATCTCGAGCTTGACGGAGCCCATCGTGACCGGCGTGGCCAGCTCAGGCACCAACACTTTCGAGATCAACAGCGCGGCGGGCGCGTTCATCACGCTGGCCGTGAGCAGATGGCCGGCGATGTCGGGGAAATAGGGCGACAACATGCCGACGTAGGCCGCCATGACGCCACCGGCGATCGTGGCGAACCCACCCACCATGACCGTGTTGAGCTCCGAGGCGGTCATGGTGCCAACGAACGGCTTGATCAGCAGCGGCGACTCGGTTTGGCCGACGAAGATGTTGCCCGCAACCGACAGGGTCTCGGCTCCCGAGGTCCCCATGGTGCGCTGCATGACCCACGCAATGGCCCGTACGATCCGCTGCATGAGACCGAGGTGGTACAGCACCGACATCAGCGACGAGAAGAAGATGATGGTAGGGAGCACGAGGAACGCGAACGACGCGCCGGTGTTGGCCCACATCTCCGCGATCTCGAGCGGCGAGCTCTCCGGCGGCACGCGGGTCGCCACGCCCACGGGCACGTTGTTGTAGACCAGATTTCCGAAGATGAAGGCCGCGCCGTCGCGGGTGAAGCCCAGCAGCTTGATGAATACCTGGTTCGCGCCGCTGAAGAGCGCCTTCCCCACGCCGGTCTTGAGCACCAGGAAGCCGAACGTCGCCTGCAGCGCGACGCCGATCCCTACGATGCGCCAGTTCACCTTGCGTCGGTCAGTGGAGATGGTCCAGGCGATGGCGACCATGGTGGCCATCCCGACGAGCCCCATGAGGCGCCCGGTGAGTGGCGTGTCGAGCCCTTCCCGTGCCTGCGCGAGCTGCTCGGCCGCTGTCTGGAGCAGGAGCATGGCGTTCATCGCACCTCTCGGAGCTCTCGCTCGATTTGCGCCACGAGGGCAGCTTTCTCGGTGTCCGGCAGAAACGCACTCCGGAACCCGTTGAGGATCACCATCTCGAGCTCAGCTCGGGTCAGGCCGAGCGCCTGGTGCGCCAGCCAGTACTCCTGACTCAGCGTCGTCCGGTCCATGAGACGGCTGTCGGTATTCAGCGTCACGACGCCGCCCTGGTCGAGGTAGCGTCGGGCGGGGTGCTCACCGATCTCGAGCACGGTGTGGGTGTGCACATTCGAGGTCAGGCACACCTCGAGCGGTACGCCCTGCGACAGGACTTCGTCTTCGAGATCCGGGTCCTCGAACAGCCGCGTCCCGTGACCGATTCGCTGGGCTCCGCACACGTGCAAGGCGTCCCGGATCGAATCGGGCCCGTCGCCCTCCCCAGCGTGGCAGGTACACGCCAGGCCATGGCCCCGTGCGTACTCGAACGCGGCCACGTGATCAGTCGCCGGATGACCAAGTTCCGACCCGGCCAAGTCGAATGCGACGACCCCGTCGGTCCGATAGTCCACCGCGAGCCGAGCAAGCCCTTCCGAGATCTTGGGTGCGAGCGTCCGGAGTCCGCTGACGATGACGCGGACCATCGTGCCGGTCTCCCGCTCACCCCGCTGAAAGCCGGCCAGCGGTGCCTCGACCGCTTGGATGAGTGACATGTCTGAATCGTGGAGGGCCGGACAGTAGCGCACCTCCACGTAGCGGATGTTGTCCGCGGCCGCGTCCTGCACGAACTCGTAGGCGATCCGCTCGAGGGCGGCCGGGGTTTGCATGACGGAAATGGTGATGGTGTAGCGCTCCAGGTATTCCTCGAGGCTCTGCGCGTGGCGCACGAACAGGGCGTCGGCAAGGCCGGCGGCGTCGGTGGCCGGCAGGCGCACGCCCTGCTCCAGAGCCAAGTCGAGCATGGTCTGCGGGCGCAGGCACCCGTCCAGGTGCACGTGCAGCTCGGCCTTCGGCAACCGGCGCACCAGATCCTGGCTGAGGGTCACGCGCCGGTATGTCCGAAGTTGGTCTGCATGCTGATGTGTGCCGTCATGAAGTCCCGCAATCTGACGGGGGCGTGGGCCGAATGCAATCACGGCCCGCGGTGACACGGGCCATGACGTTGAGCTCGCACTCCACGCCCGGGAGCGGTCGCCGGGTGCCGCACCGAATCACCATCCCCATGGGGATTACGTCCTGGGCCATGGTGGTGGCCAGCGGTCCGGTGGTCAGCTAGCTACGATCGTCTCGGGTCCGTAGCTCAGAAGTGGAGATACGCCTGCACCTTCAGCGACGTTTCCGTGCTACCGGCCCCGGGCGACCAGACATCAAAGTTCACACCGATCTTGTTGCGGCCCGAGAAATACACCACGAAGCCGGGTGTGAAGAGCCACTCATCGTCATCGGCCAGATCGGTATCGGGATCGCCCCAGCTCACGCGGCCCACTGGCTCGACATGCGAGATGAACGGGTTCTCCGCCACCGCAAACTTGTAGGTAACGATGACCTGGGTCGATAGGAATTTGCCAGGACCGCCGGACAGGAGGTTGCGCCAGTTGTCACCCGTCACCACCCCTGCCTGCACGTGGAGACCCTCACTGTAGTTCCCGATCTCGACGTCCCCACCGAATCCAACCGCATACTCGTCACCGGTGGTCGGATCCACATAGTCGTGGGCACCAACATGGGCAGCGATCGTGACGTCCTTCTTCGGCGTGACGCCCACCCGGCCGGTAAACGACTTGGACCCGTTCTCATCGACAACGTTCTGCCCCGTTCCGTTCGTAACCGATACCGCGTACGAGAACCGGCCGGAGCCGTCCTCGCCGTCCACCAGCAGGCCGATATCGCGATCGGCGAACTGCAGCTTCTCCGTTAGCCGGCTGAACGTGCACGCGCCGCCGGGTCCCGTACAGGCATCGACGCCGCGGATACCCCCCGCGCGCTCGACCACGAGGATCTGGGTTGAGCTCGTCAGCTCGAACACGTCGAACGGCCGCTTGAACTGCCCCATCGTGATCCGAAACGCCGGATCGAATGACAAGCGGATGTAGGCGTCCTTGAGCGAGATCTCGCCCTCGCCGAAGTCGGGCTGGATCTTGCCGCTCACGAAGTCGTTGATCTTCAGCTCCGCCGTGATGCGGGCTCGGCGGATCAGGTACTCCGACGAGCGCTCACCGCTCACGGACGTCGTATTGAACTGGGCATGCATGCGGCCAGTGATGGTGAGCTCCATCGCCTTGGACTTGAGCTCCACCTGTGCCGCGGCGGGACGGGCACCCGCCACGAACACCATCACGAGGCCAGCGATCCCGACGGATCGCGCAAGTCTCCACATTGCGTATTCCCTCTGGGTTGAATGCGCTTTCACTCGGAAGCCCATGATCCGACTAACCCAGCCCGGCGTCCCGGTCAGTACCATCGATCCCCGCTGAAATCGCGGAACTGCGCCCGAGAGCGTGGCCGGTGTTGCCGGAGCAGCTCCGGCTTCGCAAACACCTTGATCAGCGCCGCCCCGGCCACGAAGCCACCGAGATGGGCGAGGAACGCCACCCCGCCCGATTCGGAATCTGCCAACTGCGGGACGCTCCCCACCAGCTGGAGCAGGGCCCAGTACAGCAGCATCAGGTACGCCGGGACCTTCACCGTCGTGACGAAGAACCCCAGGAACACGAGAAGCTGGACCCGGACCCGCGGGTACAGCACCAGATAGGCCCCCATCACGCCGCTGATCGCCCCGGACGCCCCAACCATGGGGATGCGCGAACTCGGCTGAAGGAGCATCTGCGCCGCCGCTGCCGCCACCCCACAGATCAGGTAGAAGGCGAGGAAGCGACCGTGGCCCACGGCATCCTCCACGTTGTTCCCGAACACCCAGAGGAACCACAGGTTGCCGATCAGGTGGAACCAGCCGCCATGGAGAAACATCGAGCTGAGCACGGTCAGCCAGCTCCCGTCGCCACTGAGCCGGCACACCATGCCACCGCCCATTGGGATCTGCGTCCCGGGGGTGGCCCGGCCCAGCACCTCGGCCGGGATCAAGCCCAATTCACAGACCGACCCGGCTAGCGTCTCCGGCGACCCCGCCCCCTGCACCACAAACCAGACCAGCCCCGTCACGACAATCAGACCTACCGTGATGACCGGTGTCAGGACAGTCGGGTTTTCATCCCGGATGGGAATCACGGCCGTACCCCGGGGTCAACCGCGTAAAGTACTGTAAATGCTATAGTTATGAGAACCACCCGTGCAAGGACTCTACTGCCTATTTGGCAGAGATTGTTGGTACACGGCTTGCTTCGGCAACCATCTGCGCGTGATGCGCATCCTGATCCTTGCGACGAGGTGAGAATCCAATGGCTGAAAAGGTAATAGGGATCGATCTGGGCACCACGAACTCAGTGGTGGCGGTGATGGAGGGCGGCGACCCGGTCGTTATCCCCAACTCGGAGGGTGGGCGGACCACCCCGTCGGTGGTCGCGTTCACCAAGGACGGCGAGCGCCTCGTCGGACAGGTCGCCAAGCGTCAGGCGATCACGAACCCCAAGAACACCATTTTCTCCATCAAACGGTTCATGGGCCGCCGGATGGGCGAGGTGAAGACGGAGATGGTGGAGGCGCCCTACAAGGTGGTCTCCGGCCAGAACGATCTGGCGGCCGTGGAGATCGGCGACAAGCGGTACACGCCGCCCGAGATCTCGGCCATGATCCTCCAGAAGATGCGGCAGACGGCCGAGGACTACCTGGGTCATCCGGTCAAGAAGGCCGTCGTCACCGTTCCCGCCTACTTCAACGACTCGCAGCGGCAGGCCACAAAGGACGCGGGCAAGATCGCCGGGTTGGAGGTGCTGCGGATCATCAACGAGCCGACAGCCGCGGCGCTGGCCTACGGCCTCGAGCGCAAGAAGGAGGAGAAGATCGCCGTGTTCGACCTCGGGGGCGGCACCTACGATATCTCGGTCCTCGAGCTGGCCGAGGGTGTCTTCGAGGTGAAGGCGACCAACGGTGACACACACTTGGGCGGCGACGACTTCGACCAGCGCGTCATCGATTGGCTGGTGGGGGAGTTCAAGAAGGATCAGGGCATCGACCTGTCGAGCGATCCGATGGCGCTCCAGCGGCTCAAAGAGGCCGCTGAGAAGGCCAAGATGGAGCTGTCGTCCCGGCCGCAGACGGACATCAACCTGCCGTTCATCACGGCGGATCAGTCGGGGCCCAAGCATCTCAACCTCTCGCTGACCCGGGCCAAGTTCGAGCAGCTGGTGGATGACCTCTTCCAGCGCACGATGCCGCCCATGGAGAAGGCCCTGGCCGACGCCGGGCTCAAGCCGTCGGAGATCGACGAAGTCATCCTTGTGGGTGGCTCGACCCGCATCCCGAAGGTGCAGGACATCGTCAAGGAGTTCTTCGGCAAGGACCCACACAAGGGCGTAAATCCTGACGAAGTCGTGGCGATCGGGGCCGCCATTCAGGGCGGCGTGCTGGCCGGCGAGGTCAAGGACGTGCTCCTGCTCGACGTCACGCCGCTCTCGCTCGGGATCGAGACCCTGGGCGGCGTCACCACCGTCCTCATCCCGCGGAACACCACCATCCCGACCAAGAAGTCGGAGGTGTTCTCGACGGCCGAGGACAACCAGACGACGGTGGAGATCCACGTGCTCCAAGGGGAGCGCGATTTGGCGATCAACAACCGGACGATCGGGCGGTTCCAATTGACCGGTATTCCACCCGCGCCCCGGGGCATGCCGCAGGTCGAGGTCACGTTCGACATCGACGCCAACGGCATCCTGCACGTCCAGGCCAAGGACAAGGCCACCGGCAAGGAGCAGAAGATCCGCATCGAGGCGTCGAGCGGGCTGTCGGACTCGGAGGTCGAGCGGATGGTGAAGGACGCGCAGCAGCACGCCTCGGAGGACAAAGGGCGGCGCGAGGAGATCGATCAGCGCAACCGCCTCGACTCGCTCGTGTACCAGATCGAGAAGGATTCGAAGGACTGGGTGGACCGCCTCGATCAGTCCAACAAGGACCGCCTGAATGCCGCGATCGAAAAGGCCAAGCAGGCGCTGCGATCGGGGGCCGCGGAGGAGATCAAGACCGCGCTCGAGGAGTTGTCGCAGGCCTATTCGGCCGCCGGCGCCTCAATGTACCAGGCCGCCGAGGCCGCGCAGGCCGAATCGCCGCCTCCGGGCGAGACGGCAGGCGAGGAGACGGGCGGAGCGCAAGAGGAGGTCGTGGAGGCCGACTACGAGATCGTGGACGATTCGAAGTCCTGATCGCGCGGGGCAGTCCCGGACGGGGGTGGGGCGAAACTCCCACCCCCATCCGGGGTTTCATGAAGGGCACGACCCAGCGAAGACCGGTTTACAACAATCAGACCCAAGAGAGCTGACCGTATGTCCCGTACGAGAGAATGGATCAAGTTCGGAACCCTGATCGGGGTCACGCTGGCGTTGGCCGTGGTCTTCATGTCGCTCATCGACGCACCGACGAGATCGCTGGCGCAACAGCCGGCAATACAGTCGACCGCGAGCCGACCGGCGCCCGTCCAGGCGTCCCAACCCGTGATCGATCTCGGGAACGCGTTCGTCAGCGTCGCGGAGGTGGTGAGGCCGGCCGTCGTCTACATCCAGTCCCAGCAGCGGGTGGAGGCGCGCGCGCCGCAGCAGGAGCACCCCGAGCTGCCGGCCCCCTTCGACCGGTTCTTCATCGATCCGCGTGGAAACACCCCGCAGCAGCCACAGCGCGGCAGCGGCAGCGGATTCCTCATCTCTCCCGACGGATACATCATGACCAACAATCACGTCGTGGAGGGATTCGATTTCCTCGACGTCCGGTTGTTCGACGGCAGGAAGTTCAGCGCCAAAGTGGTGGGGCGCGACACGGACACCGATATCGCGGTCATCAAGATCGACGCCCGCGACTTGCAGAGCGTCTCGCTGGGCAACTCCGACTCGCTCAGGGTGGGCGAGTGGGTGCTGGCAATCGGCAATCCATTCGGTCAGCAGTTCTCGTTCACCGTGACCGCCGGCATCGTGAGTGGCCGGGGGCGACTCCTGAACTTGGCGGGTCGCAGTGACTGGAGCATTTCGGACTTCATCCAGACCGATGCCGCGATCAATCCGGGCAATTCCGGCGGGCCCCTCGTCAATATCCGCGGACAGGTCGTCGGCGTGAACTCGGCCATTGCGAGCCAGACGGGCTTCTACTCCGGATACAGTTTCGCCATCCCGATCAACCTGGCGCGTACGGTCGGCGATCAGCTCGTCGCGAACGGCAAAGTCACGCGCGCGGCGCTTGGTATCCGTGTCGCGGCAGCGAGCGATGCCGACGCGGAATACGTCGGACTCGAGAACGTTGGTGGGGTGGTCATCCAGGATTTCGCCAGCGACGACAGCCCAGCCAAGCGGGCCGGCTTGGAACAGGGCGATGTCATCATCGCCGTCGACGGCAAAGAAGTGGGTTACGTCGCCCAGCTGCAGCAGATCGTCGGGTTCAAGCGTCCCGGGGAGCGTGTGACGGTCACGGTCATGCGTCCGGGCGGCAAGCGTCAGGACTTCACGGTGCGCCTCATCGAGGCTGGGGCCGAACCACCGGCGCGGGTGGCCAGTGCGGAGGAGCCCCGGCCCTCTACCAGCGGCTCCTTCGAGGGTAAGCTCGGCATCGCCGTGGAAGAAGTCAGCAGCAGCGCGGCTGCGGCAAATCTGCAGCTTACCGATGCGCAGCGTGGACTCGTCATCACTCAGGTGGATCCGAACGGCCCGGCGCGCGATGCCCTCGCGGCGGCCGATGCAAGACAGCGATACCTGCCGATCATCACCCACGTGAACGGGCAGCGCGTCCGCACCCCCACCGACCTGCAGCGCGCGCTGGCAACGGTGCGCTCTGGCGAAGTGGTGTCGCTGAGGCTCTTCGAGACGATTGCTGACACCCCCCCCCGTTCTCGGGTGGTACGGTTCCGTGCCGGAGGCGAGCAGTAAACCGCCTCCCACGTTAGTCGTCGGACCTCGGTCCGGCGTGTTCATAGATCGAGCGGGTGCGGTGGCGTGAGTCGCCGCGCCCGCTCCGCTTTGCTATCGGAAGATCGTGCGGAGCCGACGCATGGCCGAGGTGCTCCGTCGACTCAGGTTGCCTTGTCGACGATCATGAGCACGAGTATGACCGGCAAATAGATGACGGTGACGAGAAACAGCCGGCGTGCCCGTCGCGGCGAGTGATCGAACGTCACAGCCAGGGTCTCGGCGATCAGCCACACCGCGAGGACGAGCGCCCCTCCGAAGTACACCATTCCCGTGGTTCCGAGCAGGGTCGGCACGAGACTCACCGGCAGCAGGGCGACGGCGTATGCCAACGCCTGCCGGAACGTGGCCCCCGCCCCACTCGTGACACTCAGCATGCGCAGGCCTGCCCTGGCGTAGTCGTCTCGATAGAGCCAGGCCAGAGCGAGGAAATGCGGCAGTTGCCACAGGAACAGAATGCCGAACAGCACCCACGCCTCGAGATTCACGCTCCCGCGTCCCGCCGCCCAGCCACCCACGACGGGCAAGGCACCGGGGACCGCCCCGACCACCGTGCTGAACGAGGTGTACCGTTTGAGTGGGGTGTAGACAAACACGTACGAGCCGAGCGTGACAGCGGCGAGCACCGCCACCAACGCGTTCGTAAGGAGCCAGAGGTACACGACGCCAGCCACCCCCATCGACCAGGCCACGACCGTCGATTCAGCCGCGCGGAGGCGTCCGGACGGAAGCGGCCGGCCGCGCGTGCGGTGCATCTCCGCATCCACCTGCCGCTCGAGAATCTGGTTGAGCGCGTTGGACCCGGCGGCCACGAGAGCCGAGCCCACCACGACGTGGATCAGGCCCAGAAGATCGACGGGACCCGGTGAGCCGAGGTAGTAACCCGCCGCCACCGTGCACAGGATGAGGCCCACGATGTTGGGCTTCGTGAGTTCCAGGTAATCGCTGGCCCTGCCGTGGTGCGGCATCGCCCTCATCGTGGGATCTGGTCTCCGGTTCGAGCCATGGCGCCGAATGATGCGCCTACGGCGTAGGCGGTCGCAACCGGCACGCTTCTCGGGAATCCCACGGAACACGACCGGGCCCAGCCGATGTTCTTTCTGGAGCAGCGGTGGACGTCACGTGGGACCTCGAGACGATCGTGCGGCACGATACAGGGATTGCGGTGGGCGCAGGACCCGACGTACTCTCAGATCTCGGCAACGGATGCGCGCTATGAACGCACGAACCTTTCGCGAAGGCATCTTGGTCGGCCTCCTGGGCGCGGCGATTATCGCCGCGTGGTTCTTTGTGGTGGATGCCGTTGCCGGCCGGCCGTTCTTCACACCGGCCATGTTGGGGTCGGCGTTCTTCTGGGGGCTGCGGGATCCTTTGCAGGTACAGATCACAATGCAGACGGTGCTCGCCTACTCCATGGCGCACGTGCTCTCGCTGGTGCTCGTGGGATTGATCGCATCAGCCGTGGCCAGCCAGGTGGAGCGTACGCCGTCGACCCTGTTCCTGGCCATCGTGCTGTTCGCCGCGTTCGAGTTCGGGTTCTACATCGTGGTGGCGGTGCTGGGCCAGCCCCTCCTCGGCGCCCTTGCCTGGTGGAGCGTGGCCGCCAGCAATGCCGTCGCGGCGGCCGGCATGGGCTACGCCCTGTGGCGCCTCCGCCCCAATCTCCGGGCGCGGCTTGCCAAGCAGCCGCTCGGAGTCCCCGTCGACGAGTCGTCAGACACGTATCGGAAGCTGTGAGCTGAGATCGGTTCGTTGAACCGCGGGGGCCACGTCGATCGGCGTGGCCCCGTTTCGTTCCCTACGCGCTCAAGATGGCGAGCCGGAGACCGTCCCGAACAGGAGGAGGAGCGCGACAGCGACCACGACCGCGATCACCAGCGGGAGCGTGAAGAACAGCTTGAAGAACCGATGGTCGCCCTTCAGATGCATGTAGAACATGACCACGAGGACGAACTTCGCCGCAGACAGCGTGAGCAAGACCGGCGCCAGCACCCGCGCGAACGCGGGCACGTAGAACACGCCCACCTCGACGAGCGTAATCACTGTCAGCACACCGGCTACGGTAAGGTAGGTCCCGACGCTCGGGTGCTTGTGATCGGAGTGTGCGGGTTGATCGCTCATCGCGCCGTCCGTCAGGAGAGAAGGTAGACGACCGTGAAGATCACGATCCAGACGACGTCCACGAAGTGCCAGTACAACCCGGCGATCTCCACGTTCATCGCCTTGTCGGACCCGAGCTTCCCTTGCAGGGAACGCACCAACAGCGTGAGCAGCCACACGACACCGATGAACACATGGGCACCGTGCGTTCCCGTGAGAACGAAGAACGTCGATCCGAACAGGTTGGTCTGCAGCGTCAGTCCCTCGTGGACGAAGGTCACAAACTCGTACGCCTGAAACCCGAGGAAGCCCGCACCGAGCAGGGCGGTGGCGAGCAGCCACAGGCGCGACCACGTCCGGTCGCCGCGTATGACGGCCGCCAGCGCAAGCACCATCGCGAGGCTCGACATGAGCAGCACGAAGGTGCTGATTGAGGTCAGCGGAATGTTGAGGATCTCTTCGGGCGTGGGCCCCTGGACGCTCCGTCCCTGATAGACCAGATAGGTCGAGATCAGCGAGCCGAACAACAAACACTCCGACCCGATGAACATCCAGAAGGCGAGCTTCCTGCTGTCGAGTCCCGTGCTCGTGTGGTGGGCGGTGGCTGGGTGCGACATTGACGATCAGACCTCGAACGGCTCGAACGACCACGCGTAGATGCTCACCACGAGCACCGCCACGCCGCCCAGCGTGATCAGCAGGGTTTTGAGAATGGCGCCGATGGCCATCACGATGATGCCCGTAGCTGCCAGTGCGGGCCAGTACGATCCGGCGGGAACGTGCACGGGTGACGGCGGCGTCTCCGGCACCGGAGTCATCCCGTCTTCCGCCCACATCGGAAGGCGACTGCGCACTTCGGGAATCACCGAGAAGTTGTAGACCGGCGGTGGCGAGGAAATCGCCCACTCGAGGGTCGCCCCTCCCCACGGATCGTTCCCGGCCGGTGTCCCCCGCTTGCGCGACCATACGACGTTCACCACAAACACCAAGGCACCCAATCCCATGGTGAATGCACCGATCGTCGCGACGAGGTTCATCGTGTCCAGCCCGAGCGCGGGATCGTAGGTGTAGATCCGGCGCGGCATGCCGAGCAGCCCAATGAAATGCATTGGGAAGAACGACAGGTTCGCGCCGATGATGGTCAGCCAGAAATGCAGCTTCCCGATTCGCTCACTCAGTAACCGTCCGGTCACCTTGGGCCACCAGAAGTAGATCCCGGCAAAGATGCCGAGCATCGCCCCGCCGAACAGCACGTAGTGGAAGTGCGCGACGACGAAATATGTGTCGGTCTGCTGCAGGTCGGCCGGCGGCGACGCGTGCATGACGCCGGAGAGCCCGCCGATGATGAACATGGCGATAAAGCCCACGGCGAAGAGCATCGACGTTGTGAACTTGATCTTGCCACCCCACATGGTGGCGATCCAGTTGAAGATCTTCACCCCTGTGGGGATCGCGATCAGCATGGTCGTTGCGGAAAACACCGAGTCCGCGATCGGCCCGAGCCCGACCTGAAACATGTGGTGTGCCCACACGCCCCAGCCCAGGATACCGATCAGGAGTCCCGAATACACGACGACCGCGTAGCCGAACAGCGGCTTGCGCGAGAAGGTCGGGATCACGTCAGAGATGATGCCCATCGCCGGCAGGATGAGGATGTACACCTCGGGATGGCCGAACAACCAGAATAAGTGCTGCCACAGCAGCACGTCACCCCCCGCCGCGACGGAGTAGAACGTCGTCCCGAAGAACCGGTCGAACATCAGGAAGACGAGTGCCACGGTGATCACGGGAAACGCGGTGACGATGATGAACTGGGTCACGAGGCTCATCCACGTGAACACCGGCATGCGCATCAGCGTCATGCCCGGCGCCCGCAAATTGATGATCGTGACGATGAAGTTGATGCCCGCCGCGATCGAGGCGACCCCGAGCACCTGCAGTCCGAGGACCCAGAAATCGATGTTCAGTCCGGGCGAGTACTGAGTCGACGTCAGGTTGGCGTAACCGAACCAGCCAGCGTTGGGCGCCGCGCCCGCCAGGAAGCTCGCATTCAAGAACAGCCCGCCCAGTAGGAACACCCAGTAGCTGAAGGCGTTGAGCCGTGGGAACGCGACGTCGCGGGCACCGATCTGAAGCGGGATGATGAAGTTGAAGAACGCGGCAGACAACGGCATGATCGCAAGGAACACCATCGTCGTGCCGTGCATCGTGAACAACTGACTGTACGCCTCGGCGCTCACCACAGTGTTGCCCGACGACGCGAGCTGGAGGCGGATGATCAGCGCCTCGAGGCCCCCGAGCAGGAAGAACGCAAACGCCGTGACCCCATACAGGATCCCGATCCGTTTGTGGTCCGTCGTGGTAACCCAACTCCAGATTCGTGACCCCAGCGCGGCGGGGCCCCCCGGAGCCTGATGCGCAACCGATGTAGCCATGCCGGCTGTGTCTCCTAGTTCAGGCTCTGAAGGTACGCGACGAGCAATGCCATCTCGTCATCCGTCAGCGGAATCTGTGGCATGAGGCTTCCGGGTTTCTCCCCAACTGGGTTCCGCAACCAGCGCGTGAGCCCCTCGGGGGTATTCGGCAGGATCCCCGATGCGATGGTGGTCCGGCTCCCCACGTGCGTCAGGTTGGGGCCGAGCACACCGGCCGATACACCGGTGATCGCGTGACAGGCGAGACAACCCTTGGTCAGGTACACCTGTGCCCCCTGCCGCAGGGGTTCGTCGAGCGAATCGACCGGGACCGCGGGCTGCAGCTGCCGATCGGCCCAAAGGGCGAACACCTCGGGAGCATCCACCATGACGCGGAACCGCATGTTGGCGTGCGACTCGCCGCAGAACTCCGCGCACTGCCCGTACACCTCACCGATCGAATCGGGCGTGAACACGATGCGGGTGGTGCGGCCGGGCAGGACATCGCGCTTGCCGCCGAGCTTGGGTGCCCAAAAGGAGTGGATGACGTCTTCGGACGTCATCGACAGCACGACCGCCCGCCCCTGGGGCACGTGCATCTCGTTGGCCGTGACCAGGCCCAGGTCGGGATAGCGAAACTCCCACCACCACTGGTGCCCGATCACCTCAACCGTGAGCGCATCCGCCGGCGGCGCCGCCTCGGTCCGGAAGATGGTCCGGATCGTCGGTACCGCGATGAAGACCAGAACGACTGCCGGTGCGAGGGTCCAGGCTACCTCGAGGAGCGTGTGGCCGTGGACCCGCTTGGGATCCGCAGCGCCCGGGCGGTCCCGGTAGCGAAACAGCACGAAGAGCAGCGCCGCCTCGACGATCACGAAGACACCCACCGCCCACCAAAAAATGGTGCGGAACAGGACGTCGATCTGGTCGCCGAAGTCGGCCGTGGGATGGAGCGCGGACTGCGGGTATTCGCGGGAGCACGCCGCGAGCGCCATTGCGAGGACCGCAACAAGGACCGCCACCGACCGGCGACCGTGCGAATTCCTTGTCCGAGGAAACGATTGTGCCAAGAAGCTTTCCTTATCTGAATGGCCCCGCGTCCGGCGAGGCGGCGGAATTCTAGCAGTCGACTCCCGTTAGGTCAACGCACGGCCACTCGCCGGAACACAGCCCGGTCAAGCTATCTTCCACATGGGCCATCACCGTGGCCAACACCCACCGTACGGCCCTCCACACGATCACGAGGAGCAACGTCATGCCATTGCACGACATAGGCTACGGATTCAGCGTCGAGATCCCCGTGGCATTCGACCAGGCCGTGGCGCGCACGCGCGAGGAGCTGGCAAAAGAGGGCTTCGGCGTCCTCACGGAGATCGACGTGAAGGGAACCTTCAAGCAGAAGTTGGACGTCGAATTTCGGCCCTACGTCATCCTCGGCGCCTGCAATCCCCCACTGGCTCATCAGGCGCTGGCGGAGGAGCGGGACATCGGCTTACTCCTACCCTGCAACTTCATCGTGTACGCCTCGGATCAGCCGGGACGCAGCGTCGTTGCCGCCATCGACCCGGTCAGGCAGCTGGCCATGACGGGGAAGACGAGCGTGAAACCGCTGGCCGAAGATGTACGATCCAGGGTCGAGAGGGTGCTGGCGGGTCTCACTTCGTGAGCGGGGGCGACCGCCCTCAACCTGGCGCCCGCGTGGCGGCATCGTAGCTTTTGTGAACGACCGCCGCTGCCCGGTCAACCTACGGTCCTCACATCGCCCTGCACCCCGACCATCGGCCCGGGAATGGAACAGCGAACGACTCCACCGAGCGGCAGAACCGCACACGCCCCCATCGCCCGCCGCCGATTCATGGCGTATCTCTCCGGCATCGGTCTGGGTGGCACGGCCTTCCCAGCTACCCTCTGGGCGCTCGCCCAGGGCGGCAAGATCACCAAAGAGATGCTCGCCAACGCCGAAGCCGTGGCGGGACTCGAGTTCACCGATGCCGAGCGCGAGCTCATGCTGGACGGCATCAACTCCAATCTCGAGGCCTACGAGAAACTCCGGGCCGTGAGCATCCCCAACGAGGTGCCGCCCGCAGTTCGATTCGATCCGGTCCTCCCGGGACGACCTGCGACGGTCGCACGGCGCGAGCGGCGACGCACTCGGCGGTCCGTCACGCGACCCGCGAACCTGGAGGCCGTCGCGTTCTGGTCGATCACCGACATGGGAGAGCTGCTGCGGACTCGCCAGGTGACCTCGGTCGAGCTCACGAGCATGTATCTCGATCGGCTGAAACGGTTCGGACCGCGACTCGAGTGCGTCATTACGTTGACCGAGGATCTGGCGCTGCGTCAGGCGAGGCGCGCGGACGCGGAACTGGCGCGGGGTCTGGTGCGGGGCCCGCTGCACGGCATTCCGTGGGGTGCCAAGGACCTGCTGGCCGAAGACGAGTACCGGACGACCTGGGGTGCCAAGCCCTACGAGGAGCAGACGATCCCCTATGACGCGACGGTCGTGCGGCGCTTGGAAGAGGCGGGTGCCGTGCTGATCGCGAAGCTCACGCTGGGGGCGCTCGCCTGGGGAGACGTGTGGTTCGGGGGCAAGACCCGCAACCCGTGGAAGCTGGAACAGGGATCCTCCGGATCGTCGGCAGGGCCGGCATCGGCCACCGTGGCCGGTCTCGTGGGCTTCAGCATCGGGAGCGAGACCCTGGGCTCGATCGTGTCTCCCGCCACCCGCTGCGGCGCGACCGGCCTGCGACCCACGTTCGGGCGTGTGAGCCGGCACGGCGCCATGGCCCTCTCCTGGACCATGGACAAGCTCGGACCGATTTGCCGGTCCGTGGAAGACTGTGCTCTGGTGTTCGAGGCCATCCACGGTGCGGATGGCAAAGACCCCACCGTGCGCGACCTCCCGTTTGACTGGGACGCGCGACTCCCCATCACGTCCCTGCGCATCGGATACTACAAGAGCGCCTTCGAAGGCGAGCGTGAGGGACCCGACTTCGACACACCAGCCCTCGGCGTGCTCCGGAACCTGGGCGTGGAGTTGCTCCCCGTGGAGCTTCCGACCGACGTTCCGGTGGATGCGCTCAGGTTCATCCTCAGCGCCGAAGCCGCCGCCGCGTTCGACGACCTCACGCGCAGCAACCGAGACGACCTGATGGTCCGCCAGGTGGAACAGGCCTGGCCCAACGACTTCCGTCAGTCCCGCCTCATTCCGGCCGTCGAGTACATCAAGGCCAATCGCGTCCGCACCATGCTCATGGGAAGCATGGACGCGGTCATGGACGGCATCGACGTCTTCATCACCCCGTCCTACGGCGGAACCGTGCTGCTCACGACGAATCTCACGGGTCACCCAGCCATGACCGTCCCCAACGGGTTCCGGGACGACGGCACACCGGTCAGCATCTCGTTCATCGCCAAGCTGTTCGGGGAAGCCGAGCTGCTGGCGGTGGCGAAGGTGTATCAGGACGCGACCGGTTTCCACCTTCGGCGGCCGGCCGCATTCGCCTAGCGCTCTATGCGACGCCTTCGCTCGTTCCTCCTCGCGCTGTGCCTTGGCCTCGCGGCCGTCACCCTCCACACCACCACAGCGGCGGCCCAGCAGACACCAGCCGACACGGCCGCGATCCTCGTGCAGACGGCGCGCGAGCTCGACGCCAGCGGCCGCTATGAATTGGCCGAGGAGCTGCTCCGCTACGTCGTGGACCGATACCCCGGAACCCCGGCGGCCGCTCGCGCCGCCGATCTTCTCGCGGGACTCCGCAGGTCGATGACGCTCGGTGGAGGACGAACGGGGTTCGTGGTGTGGAACACCCTCTTCCTGAGCTGGCTCGGGATCGCCACCCCGGCCGCACTCGGGGCCGAGAGCGCGACGCCGTACGGTGCCGGCCTCCTCGTCGGTGCCCCTCTGGGGTTCTTCGCCTCCCGCGCGTACGCGGGCGCGACACCCCTGACGGCCGGTCAGGCCGGTCTGTACTCGCTCAGCACCGTCTGGCTCAGCTGGCAGGCGGCCGGATGGCGCGAAGTGTTGGGCGTCGGGGATGACGAGTTCTGTTTCCAGACTCCAACCGGGGAAGTCTGCGACTCGTCCTCGCCGAGCGAAGCCGTATTTGCGGCGCTCCTCGTCGGCGGTGTGGCCGGGATCGGCACGGGGTTGGCGCTCTCCCGGGTCGACGTGGACAACGGAACGGCCACGCTGATTCGGCACGCGAGCCTCTGGGGCACCTGGTACGGATTCGCCGCCGGCGTACTGGCGGGCGCCGAAAACAACGCGCTGCTCACGACGACCTTGCTCGGGGGAAATGCGTTCATGGCTGCCGCGTTGCCCATCGCCAGCGCCTGGCGGCCGACACCGAGCCAGGTCAGGATCACGTCGGCCGCGGGACTGGCCGGCGGCATTGCCGGCCTCGGACTGGATCTCCTGTTCGACGTGAACGACAATCAAGCGGCCGTCGCGATCCCCACGGCAGGAGCGACACTCGGATTGGGTCTCGGGGCCACCCTGTTGAGCCCACGGCGCTCCATCGAGCGCCGCGAGGCGTCGGCTATACCACGTCTTGCCCTCGTCACCCTCGATCGCGGCATGATGCTGGATCTACCTGTCCCGCTGCCGACCGCCGTGCCGCAGCTGTCACGCGACGGGCGCATCCACCTGACCCCGGCCGTGCAGGTTCGCCTGTTCGAAGCGCACTTCTGATCCGCGAGACGACACGATGAGACGCAGGGATTTCGTCCGGGCGTCCGCCGCGTTCGCCACCGGGATCGCGACGCGCCCACGCCGTGCCCGTGGGGCGGCTGACCACCTCGCGGACGTGCTGTTTCGTGGCGGCCTCGTGTTCGACGGTACCGGCGCCTCCCCGATCGAGGCGGACGTGCTGGTGGTGGGCGACCACATTGCCGACGTGGCGAGACGGATCCGTCGCACCACGTCAGTCGAGGTCTCGGTCGAGGGGCTGGCAGTCGCACCGGGCTTCGTCGACATCCATTCGCACACCGACCTCGACCTGTTCGTAAGCCCGCTGGCTGAGAGCAAGATCCGTCAGGGTGTCACGACGGAGGTCACCGGCCAGGACGGCAGCTCGATAGGTCCGTGGAGCCCCGAGACGGCCACAATGGTGCGGGAGCGCTATCGCGAGCGGCACGGCATCGACCTGACCTTCAGCGATCTGGCGGGCTTCTTTGCGCAGCTCGAGCGGCGGGGCACGGCGGTGAACCTGGCGAGTATGGTCGGGCATGGCACCATTCGCGCGTTCGTGATCGGCGACGAGAACCGGCCGGCCACACCAGACGAACTGGCCTCAATGCGCCGTCTCGCCGAGGAGGCGCTCGCGTTTGGCGCGTGCGGCGTCTCGACCGGGCTCGAATACGTTCCAGGCGGGTTCGCCAACCTGGAGGAACTGGTGTCCGTGGCCGCGGCACTCCAGGGAACCGGGCTACCGTATGCCTCCCACATGCGCAATGAAGACGACCATCTCGCCGCCGCCGTCGAGGAGGCACTCAATGTGGGGCGTCTTGCCGGCGTTCCGGTGCAGATCGCGCACCTGAAGGCGCAGGGTCAGCGCAACTGGTGGAAAGCAACCCCGATCCTCGACACGCTGATGGCGGCACGCAGGGACGGGATCGACGTCACCTACGACCGCTACCCCTACGTGGCCTACAGCACCGGGCTCACCTCGCTGTTTCCGGTCTGGGCGCGCGACGGTGGGATCGACGGCCTCCTCGGTCGGCTCGCCTCACCAGACTTGGCCGTCGCCCTCGAACGGGCTGTTCGGAGCAAGATCGCCCAGCTCGGGAGCTGGGATGCCGTGCAGATCACCTCGACGGCAGACGAGTCCGTCGGCTGGGCCGTGGGCCGCCGGCTCGGCGCGCTCGCGACCGAACGAAACGAGGAACCCTACGACCTGCTCCTCCGCATCATCCGGGACGATCGCGGACGCACCGGCATGGTGGGTTTCGGAATGAGCGAGGAGAACACGCAGGCGTTCCTCGCGCATCCACTGGGCATGATCTGCTCCGACGGCTCGGCGCTGGCCACGTCCGGCCCGCTCGCCTCGGGAACCCCGCACCCGCGGAGCTTCGGAACGTTCCCTCGCGTTCTGGGGCACTACTGCCGGGAGCGCAACGCGATGCCGCTCGAGACCGCCATTCACAAGATGACCGGGATGCCCGCGCGACGTCTGCGGCTCGACGGACGGGGCGCCGTTGCGCCGGGCGCCTTCGCAGACCTCGTCGTCTTCGATCCGGACACGGTTGCCGACACGGCGACATTCTCAAAACCCCACCAGTATCCGGTCGGCATCGTGCACGTGCTCGTGAACGGAGCGTTCGCGCTCGAGGGCGGCGAACGCACCGCCGCGCTGCCGGGCCGGGTACTGCGGCCTGCGAGGGCCTGAGACGTGCTCCACCTGATCGGATCGTGAAGAGGCGAGGGCTGCGTCGCGGGCTCAAAGCCCGCGCTTCGCTGCGTAGGACACCACGTGCCGGCGGTCACCCGTGATGTGCGCCGCCGGCACGTGACACTGTGCTTATGACTGTCGCTGCTTCATGCCCTCATGTGGCCAGGGGGGTGGGACACAGCAGGACCGGAGGCAGTTCCGGATTAACCGGATCCGGACCCAGATCCGCGATCAGCCCAAGCGCGTCGCCAGCCAGATCGACCCCGTCCGGCTCACTGATCTTCCCTTCCGCCCTGAGCGAGAGGACCTTGTCGCGGAAATCCGTGAGCTTGCCGATCGCGCCGAACGCATCGCCGTCGACGTCACACTTGGTCTCGGCCCGGTTCAGCTTCCCCATCAGGCCCCAGCGATCCTTATTCGCGTTGTTCCTCGACAAGAAGAGGGTACTCTCGTCGTTCGTGGCCTCACAAAGCGCGAGGAGCCGGCCGGACATGGAGCTTAGCTTCATCTCGCAGAGGGCTGGAACAGCCAGGTCAGGCTTGCCCTTCGCGATTTCCGGGCTCATGAGCTGCCCGGGATCGGCGGACTCGGCGCATCCGAGCGACAGGGCCACGGCAGCGGCTGCCAAGGCGGTGAGCGTTTTCATTTGCAGACCTCCGATTGAAAGTGGTCCCACCCAGGCAGGCCACGTGAGCGGTGCTCTGGTGCGACCATCACAGTTTTCGTCGCTGAGGACCCAGCGACACGCCAACCAGTTGCTGCCACACGGAATCCGGCTCGAAAGGGGCCCAATTCGACCGGCCGCAAGCTCCGTACCAGGGGCACCGTTGGCAGCTGGGGGCCAGTTTCCGCAGTGCCTGAAGAGACACCACCAGGGTGGCTGAGGTAACGCAGCTCCTTTGTGTCGGGCCGGACGCGGACCACCAAGTCGCGCCGCCACATCCGATACCCACAGCGATACCAGTGACCGTAACTCGTGATATTGTAATTGTTTACGGACTTCGGCGGCCGCGTGGACTGCCGTGGGCGGCTGAGCCGTCATGACTGCACCACACGCACGACCCTCCACGCCGAGCCCCCGGCCAGCTCGACCACCGCGTGAAGTCGCGAGCTGAGTAGAGACCCCTGGGCTCGGGTGGTGACCACTATCTCGACCACACGGGGACCGAACGCCACACGGTCGACAAACGTGCCCACGTCTCTCTCAACCTGTTCGCGGGACTGCCGCGGAAGCGACTGCAACAGCTCGAACACGTTGCGAAACGGCCCCGCACGTCGTCGCGCCACGATCGCGGCGGCGGCCGCGTCATCGATGCCGGGCACGGTGACCAGCACCGTACGCGGCGCGGCGTTCACATTGACCCGCCCGTCACCGACGACCGTCACGAGCGGCGCGATGCGCGCGTAGTCGGGCGGGTTCACACCCCACACGGTGTGCAACTCTTCTACCGAGTAGAACGGCGCGTTCTTGGGTCGGGACGGCGGCCGCAGACCGGCGTAGTCTCTTGCTTCGGCACCGTCGGTCCGGCGCAGGCCATCGGCGTCACGCCAATCCAGGACCGACGCAGCCAGTGCGGTGGCGGCCGCGGAGGACAGGCCCACCGCTTCGGCCAGCCTGGTGAGTTGCCTGTCGCTTGCCAGGTTCAGGTTGACTCGCGCCCTGGCATCGAGCACCAGCGCACTGACAGTCACGCCCTCCAAACTGAACTCGATGGGTGGCAGGACCGTGTCGCCGGATGCCTGCAGGCCGAACGCGGCCCCACTTTGGTGGAGCATGTTGTCTATCTGCCTGAGCGCGAGAGCCAAACCGGCGCGTCCGGCCCAGCGGCTCCTGCTCTCCGTCCGGGCATTGGCCACCGCCCGCCGGTCGGCCCGTGCGCCGACATGAAACGTCACCCCAACCACCCCCATCACGACCAGGATCCAGAGCACCGCCACCAGGGCGAAACCGTTCGCTCTCCGATACCGCATCACCAGCTATCCAGCGTTATGGGAACCACGATTGGGATCGTGAGCAGCGGCGGCAGGCTCGGCACATCGTCCACAGCCCCGAGCCTGGCCCTCGCGAACTCGAGCAACCGGAGCTCGACGGCCCGGGGAAGCTGGGATTGCGACACCCATTCGTCGACCCAACGCTCCCTCCCATCCACCAGGACCAGGTATCGCAGAGCCAGCCCGGTCGCGGATGGCGCTATCTCGAGCGTGTCCGTGGACGCCAGGCGGTCGTCGCCGATCGGTGCGAACTCGACCACCGGCCCCCGCTGCGGCGTCAGCGGATCGGTGTCCACCCAGACCCGCAGACGTCGC
Organism: Gemmatimonadota bacterium; assembly: GCA_029863245.1. Taxonomy (GTDB): domain Bacteria; phylum Gemmatimonadota; class Gemmatimonadetes; order Gemmatimonadales; family GWC2-71-9; genus JAOTVV01. The sequence continues at coordinate 29,477 of JAOTVV010000012.1, read as the reverse complement.
GGGCCCGGCCGCAGGCTCCCTCCGTTCGAGATGGCCGTGGTCAGCTGGTCCGAGCGGGTCGGGCCATCGGTCCGATGCACGCCTCGGAACGGTTGGGGGTGGGTGCCCTCCATGAGCGTTGCAGACGAAAGCCAGGCGGAGAGCGCGGAGCGTGCGGCGGCCGCGGCGAACACGGGTTGCGACGACGCCCGCGACCGGGCTGACGCTTCGGACACGGAGACCAGGCCGGCGTACCCGATGGCCACCGCCGCCCCGGCCACCACCAGGGCGACCAGCAGCTCGAGGAGGGTGAAGCCTGACGACCCTTGTCTCATGGGCTCTCGAGCCGCCTCAGGCGGTCGTCGCCGCGCCGGTAGAACACCGTCTCCAGATCGAAGTCTCCTTCCTCCCACTCGATCGAGACCGCCGCTCGCCAGAGACGGGTGTCCTGCTCCTTTCGCACGAGTGCACGCCACACGTAACGCCGAAGCCCCAGCGAGATCTCCCCCGAACGGGCATCGGCATACCCCTCCAGGGAATCCTCCGGCAACAGGGCGATCGCGTCGAGCCGCGATTCGGCCAAGGCCACCGCCTCGAGGTGCCGCTCCGCCGAGGCTTGGGTCCGCAGCGTGCGGGCGCTGGCCTGCACCATCGCCACGATCGCCAGGGAAACGATGAAAAGGGAGACGAGGGCTTCGATCAGCGTGAAGCCGCGCTCAGCGCCGCTGCACGCTGACCGCCGCCGTCCAAGGATCTGCCGCGATCTCATGAACCTCCTGGCCTTCAGACACAAAGACACGATTGCCGCGCGCATGGCCCAACGGATCGAACGTCGTGACCGCCCAGCCACGGTCGCCACCCGTCAGCCGGATTTCCGGTGTAAGGCTAAGTCGGCCCTGTCGAATCGTATCAGCCACATCTCCTGCCGACGGGCCGGCGACTACCCAGTACGCTCCGGTCCCGAGTTCGAGCAGCACGCTGGTGCGAGCCGCGCGCGTCGCCGCCGCTTCGCGAGCCGTCCCGTAGGCGGAAACGACGTCGCGCACGACACCGTCGGCGCCGCCGCCCAGCATGCGGGCCAGACCGGGCGCGGTCACCGCCGCCGCGATGCCGAGGATGGTCAGGACGACGACAACCTCGATCAGCGTGAACCCTGGGCGCCCGGTACCGGTAACGGTTCGAGTCACCGACGGCATCTCAGCGTTCGAGCGGCTCTGGGACGCGCGGCTCTGGGATCGAGTCGGGTGGCACACCGCGGTCGCTTGGAACCGGGATCGAATCGGGCCTGACGGGAAGCGCAATCGAATCGGGGAGGTCGCCGAAACCCTCAAACAGCGGGATCCGATCCGGCAGTCGCTCGTCCATCCTCTTCATGCTCGCTCGGAGCAAGCGGGTCGTCGCTTCCAGCTCGTCATCGTTGTGGATCACGTGAGTGGTCACCAGAAGCAACAGCTCGTTCTGGATTATTTGCTCCCTGGTGGAACGGAACAGGTAACCCAGGATCGGGATGTCCTGCAGGAACGGCACGCCGCTGTAGGTCTTCTGGCGCTGATGGTCGATCAAGCCGCCCAGCACCACCGTTTGGCCGTCCCTCACCAGCAACTCGGTCGAGGCCTCCCGCGTGTTGATCACCGGCGCCCCGAACTGAACCTCGGACGTGGCCGTGCTCACTTCCTGCTGCACGGACAGGTTGATGTATCCGTCGGCATTGATGGTGGGCCGGATCGTGAGTTGGGTTCCCACACTCTGGTAACTCACCACCTGGTCGCGCACCGCCGCATCGGTGGGGAGTGCGCGAAAAACCTGAATGAAGGGCCGCTGGTCTCCCACCATGATGCGCGCCTCCATGTTGTTTTGGGCGAGCAACACGGGACGCGACAGGATGGTGACGTCGCCGACCGCGGAAAGGGCCCGCAAGATCACGTCGGCGTTGACGCTACCGATACCGAGGATTTGTAGCGCGATGTCTCCCGCAGACAGGCCGGTCAATGTCAAGCCGACTTGGGGATCGTCACCTTCTCGGGGCGGGATGTTTACGTCGATGCCGAGGTCGAAGTTGCGGTTCCTCCGCACCTCGGCAATCAGGACCTCGATCAAGACCTGCAGCGGCCGCGTGTCGATGGCTTGGATCGCGCCTTGAATGACCTCGTAGTCAGCCGGACTGGCCAGAATCAGGATCGTGTTACTCAAGGGATCCTCAACGATGTCGACCGCCTGCTGGAGACCCACGGCAACACCCTGCTGTCCCCCACCGGCGGCCCCCTGACCCTGGACGTCGACGTCGCCGGCCCGCAGCCGGTCCACTTCCTGATATGGCGCCTGCCGCTGCTGCCGCAAAGCCTCGGACAGCGATGGCGGACCCGCTCCCTCCGACTCGAAGGAACCTCCCTCGAGCCGGAACAGCTGTCGCAGGGTTTGGACCACCGTGCTGGCTCGCGCGTGACGGAGCTTGTGCACGAACAGCCTTCGCCCTTGCGCGACGCGGCGGCCGGCCACGCCCGCTGCCGCGGCCTCCTCTTCGGGCACGGGCATCACCACGATGCGCAGCAGCTCGTTCTCCTCCACCAATTGCAGCCCGTTGGCCTGTGCCACGCTCTCCAGCATCCGCCGTACTTCCGAGACCGACACCGCCCGGTTGAGGCGCAGGGTAACCGGTCGCGCCGGGAGCGCCCCGTGCACGATGTTGATGCCGGCCGCCTCCGCCAGCGCGCTGATCACCACCTGCAGATCCGCTCCCTGGAAGTCGAAGTTCACCACTCGAACCTCGGGCTCCTGCGCGGTCACTCGACCCGCGGCCACCAACAGCACGGCAACGACGACAAACCAGTTACGACGAATCATGGCACCTGCTCCCCACCCGACCGTCCCGGCAGTCGCAGAACGATCGTGGTATCCGACCCGGTCAGGGTCGCGGCTACTGAGTCGATCCCGACCAGTTCCAGCCCCTCAATCGTGTCCCCGACGCGCATGATTCGCGGTGGACGGCCGCGTACCTGGAGCGCGGCAATCCCTTTACCGTCGGACAGCACGGCGATGCCTACGAGGCTGATGATAGGGAGTCTTTGCCGGGGACCGGCGGCTGCCCGCATCTCGGGAAGCCGGTCCCCCGGAAGTTGATAGCGCACCGCCGGGCGCGTGCGCTCGGCCCGGAACGGATCCCTGGCCACCGCCGCAAACACGACCGATTCCGGCGCCGCCTGCCGCCGCTCGGGAACCGCGGTCTCCAACGACTCGGGTGGGTCGCCCACGGTCACCACCGGCTGTGGCTCCACGCGCACCGCCGCGACCGCCGCGACCGCCGCCAACACGATCGACAACACGACCGCCGCCAACGCAATCTGTGCGGATACGCCCCACCGCCGAACCGATGTCATCGAGATCCCCCGACGGTCTCAGTGCTCCGCGCGTCCTGCGACTCGGACTCCGCCAGCGAGAACCCGCGGGCCACGAACACGAACGAGAGCACTTCCGGACCGTCTACCGCAACTGCCCGCCTCCCCTGCACTCGGAGATTCTCAACCCGGACCAGCTTGGGACCGGCATCGAGCAGGTGCAGTACGGTCAACAACCCTTCGAGATCGGTTTCGCCCTCCACGCTGAGCGGCAGTCCGATCAACCCGTTGCCTTCTTCTTCCGCCGGCAGCGGCTCCAGCCGCGTGAGCAGGGCCGGTCCCGTACCGGCGCCCTCCTGCAAGTACTGGATCAGTCCCGCACTTGCCGCCGCCTGCTTCTCACCGCCAAATAGGCGTGTCGCAACATCGAGTAGGCGGGCACCGGCTTGCTCGACCTCGGCGGGATATTGGTCCGCGGCGGCGAGCAGCCGGAGCTCTCGGTTGAGCAGTTCCCGCTCCGCCGCCAACGTGGACGACACCTCCCGCACCGCACGGATGTAGGGTTTGACCATCGCCGTCCAACCCACTCCCGACGCCAGCACGGCGGCGCCCAGGAGCAGTGCGCGTCGATCACGGGAGGAAAGCCTGGGCAGGTTCACGGGTCAGCTCCCCCCACCCGCCCGCCGTTCGAGCGCCAGCCCGACGTCGAATTGCTCGCCGCCTTGCGAGCCCGCAGCCCGTCGCGCGGCGGTGAGCGACACCCCTCGCAGCAGCGGTGACGCCTCAAGGGCCGGCACGATCACCGACGCGACCGTCGCCACGCCGACAAGGCGCAGTTCGAGTCCGTCGGCCGTCATGGAGACCAGATACGCCGAGTCGGGCAACGCTTCGGCGAGCGCGGCAACCACCGGTGTCCAGTGCACCACGCCCTCCTCGATTTGCGCGATGCCGTCCACGAGGGTGTTGACCGTGTGAAGAGAGCGTCGCAACTCGAGAATCTCCGAGACTCGCAAGGCCAGCACCTGTCGCGATGCAGCCACCACCTCCAGTTCGCGACGCAAATCCCACAAGCGGAGTCCGGCCGAGACGCCCAGCATCACGACAGCAGCCGCAGCAAGCACTCCCACGCGACGTCGGATTCGCCGTTGGCGTTCGCGCCGCACCGCCTGCGGCAGCAACGCGGGGGCATCTTCACGCATCAGCGCCGCACCGTAGGCCGCCATGGCTGCGGGTTCCAGCTCCTGGACCGAGGCCGGAAGGTCGATCAATCCGTCACCCAATTCCCGTCGCACCGCAGCGACAATCGGTCCCCGCTCGGCGCTGGGCGCCACCACGATTGCACGAACCGTTGGCTCCGCGCTGCCGGCCTCACCGGAGCCAGTTTGGGCGATACGCGTCGTGAGCTCGAGTGGTTCGGCTGTCCCGGTTTCGGTCCAGGGCTCAAACACGCGGGGGACACCGCGGGAAACGGCTATTCCTTCGGACCAGCCGTCTGAGCAGACCGCGACGACTACCGCCCCGCGCCGGGCGGCTGGTATCTGCGAGCACACGGCTTCGCTGAGCGCAAGCGGTGCCGCCGTGATGAAGTCGGTGTGGATGCCGGCCTGGGTGACACTGCGGTGGATCGCGTCGATCAATCGAGCGTCCGCGCAGGTGGCCACCGCGCGGCTCGGCCGCTCGCGGCGGCGCACGCCCGACCGGAGCGCGTCGGCCACCACCGGGTCGGTGCCGGTGATGAAGTACCGGCGCGCGTTGCGCGTTACCAGCGATCGCAGATCACGCCGCCTGAGAGGTGGCGCGGAGATCACTTTGGCCTGGGCCAGCGGACGAAGCAGCGCAATGCTCGCGGTTCCCCGTCGAGCGCCGAGTGCGTGCAAGAGCTCTTCGACGGCTTCGGTCAGATCGGGCCAGGTACCATGATCCACCGGTGGTGCCAGGGAGCGGGCATGCACCCGCCCGGGGCGCACACCGCTGAGGCGCTTTCTCACTTCGACCGCAACGATCCGATCGCGTCCGATGGCCAACCCCAGGTGCACGGTCGCCCGCTCATCCAGGAAGCGCCTGACCGAGGCCCACGGATGCCGAACCCAATGAAGCAGCCGTTTCATTACGGGGACCTTGGAGGTGGGAGCCAGGCGATCTCCCTCGGCGTGCGGTGTACGGGTCGCGTCAGTCATGACGGTCAAAACGCGTCCAAGCGAATTCCATAGATCGCTTGCAGCAACGAGAGCGCGACGAGACCGGCCACCGCTCCGAAGATGACGATCATCGCAGGCTCGATCAGTCGCACCAGCCGTTCGAGCCCGCGCTGCAGTTCCTGCTCGGCCGTCGAGGCGGCGCGCTCCAGCATCTCCGGCAGGAGCCCTCCTTCCTCACCCAACTCCACCATCTGGAGAAACAGGTAGGGAAAAGCCCTGCCTCTGCCCAGCGCCGGCGCCAGCCGAACACCGGCGCGCACTTCCTCCCGTGCCAGATGCACTTGGCGTGCCGCCGCCGCATCGGCCAGCGAGTTCGCTGCCACGTCGAGCGACGGGAGGATGGGAAGCCCGCTGTTGAGCAGGGTCGACAGCGAACGCCCCAGACGAGCCGCGGCCAAACGCTGCCTGAGACCACCGGCAACCGGCATTCGGAGAAGCAACGCGTCGGTCACCGCCCGCCCCCGCTCGGAGCGGCGGTATACCACGCCCAGCGCGATCGCCACCGCCGCCGCGAGCGCCAGGTGCGGCCACCACTGCCCCAGAAACGCACCGGTGGCCAACAGCACGGCGGTGGAGCGCGGGAGCGCCGCACCGGCGTCTCCCAAGACATCGACAAACCGTGGGAGGACGTAGAGGACCAGCGTCAGCACGGCCGCACTTCCCGCGACGGCCACCAGCATCGGGTAGAACATTGCCGACAGCACCTGAGCCCGGAGTGCTTCCTCACGTTCCAGGTGCTCGGCCAAGTTCTTCAGCGCTTCACCAAGGTGTCCGCCCCGCTCCCCGGCCCGCGCCATTCCGATCGCCAGCCGCGGAAACATGCGGGGCTGCTCGGCGAACGCATCGGCCAACGGTGCGCCCGCGCGCACCCGGTCCCTCACGATTTCCAGCGCCTGTGCGACGTCGGCCCGACCCACGACGCGGGTCACCGTGCCAATCGCCCGGTCGAGCGGAAACCCGGCTTCGACCAGCAACGCCAGGTACCGGATCGCCTCCACCACGTCGGCCCGTCGGCGTCGGAACCGGTGTCGGGCGGGGGTCACCGGCCGCGACTGGGTGGCATCCAACAGCAACAGACCGCGTGCGCCGAGATCCCGCTCCAACTCGGTCGCCGAAGCCGCTTCCAGAACCCCTCGGAGGGTCTGCCCTCCCTGGGTGGCGGCGCGATACGCAAAGTGTGGCACGGCGCTTACTGCCAGCTCGTGATGTCCGCGTCCTCACCCTCACCACCCTCCCGCCCGTCTCGCCCGTAACTCAACAGATCGTAGCTCCACGGATTGGCTACTCCGGGGCTGCGGAACATGTAGGGGCGGTTCCAGGGATCGAGCGGCACTTCCTTGCGGAGGTATGGTCCCCGCCAATTCCGCGGACGCGGCTCGCTGAGCGGCTCTCGGCGAAGCGCTTCCAGACCCTGCTCGGTCGCAGGGTACATGTCGTTATCGAGCCGATAGCCGTCGAGCGCGGCCCCCAACAGCTCGATCTGCGACCGGGCCGCCGCTTCCTTGGCCGAGCCGACATTCCTGAACACGTTAGGCGCGACCAGCGCGGCCAGCATCCCGAGCACCAGAATGACCACCATGATCTCGATCAGCGTGAAGCCGCACTCGGTTCGTTCGTTGCGTCTCACTGTGCCTCCAGCCACTCCATGATGCTTCCCGTGAACCCGCCGGCGTCGTTCCTCATGCCGCGGTGACGCGGAGCACTTCCGAGGCCGTGGTCAGACCCGCAGCCACCTGGCGCCAGCCGTCCATCCGCAAGGGGCGCATGCCCTTCGCCACTGCGAGCCGGCGGATCGTACCCGATCCCTGCCGGCGCATGACCTCGGCCCTGATCTCGTCGTCGATTAGCAGCAGCTCGTAGATGCCGGTGCGTCCTCGGTACCCGGTACCACGACACGCCGGGCAGCCCTTCCCGCGCCGCTCTTCGCGCACGTCACATCCGTCCGCCTCCATCTCGCGCAGCGCCGCGACATCGACCGGGTGCGGTTGCGCACAGTCTCCGCAGGGCTTGCGCACCAGTCGCTGGGCCAGCACGGCCTCCACGGTGCTGGTCACCAGGTAGTCCGGCACCCCCAGATCCAGCAGACGGGTGAGGGCAGAAGGCGCGTCGTTGGTGTGCAGCGTCGAGAGCACCAGGTGCCCGGTGAGCGCCGCTTGGATACAGATCTCTGCGGTCTCGGAGTCCCGCATCTCCCCCACCAAGAGCACGTCCGGGTCCTGGCGCAGGATCGAGCGCAGCGCCTTGGCAAAGGTGAGTCCGCCTTTGGCCCGCACAGGGACCTGTGCGACGCCCGGGAACTCGTACTCGACCGGGTCCTCCACCGAGACGATCTTTTCGCGGCCCGTCTGGATCCGATCGAGCAGGGCGTACAGCGTCGTCGTCTTGCCACTCCCCGTCGGGCCGGTCGAGAGCAGGACACCCTGTGGCCGGCCCGCGAGGTGGAGCACCACCTCCATCGCGTCGTCTCCAAGCCCCAGGTCGTCCAGCCGGAGCCGCTGTTTCTGCGCGTCCAACAGCCGCAGCACCACGCTCTCGCCGTGCAGCGTCGGAAGCGTGCTCACTCGCACGTTGAGCTTGCGCTCGCCGACCCGGAGCCGGACCCGGCCGTCCTGCGGCATGCGCCGCTCGGCGATGTCCAGCTCCGCCATGATCTTCAACCGGCTCACGATGGCCGCCCGGAGTTGGGAAGGCGGCGACGGCGCCTCTTGGAGCACGCCGTCGATGCGATACCGGACCCGGAGCGCCGGGCCCTCCGCCTCGACGTGCACGTCGCTCGCCTCGACCTCGACCGCCTCGGCGAGCAACAGATTCACCAACCTGATCACCGGCGGCTGGTTGGCGAGGCCCTCCAAATCGTGGCCAACGACTTCGTCGTCCGAGATGGCCAAGGTCTCGAGTTCATACGTGGCGATGAACTCCGCCGCCGTTGCGCCATCGCCCCCGTAGACCCGCCGTACCCCGGCGAGCAGCTCATCCTCCGGTACCTGTACGAGCTGGATCTGCGCTTCGAACAACCTGGCCAGCTCGGCGATGGCTTGGGGGTCGGGTGGTCTCCCGTGTGCGACGACCACGGATCCGTTCGTCCGTGCGATCGGGAGCAACTGGTGCTCCTCGAGATACTCCGCCGTCAGCGCATCGCTGAGGCGGGAGATATCGCCCAGGTCAGCCAAGTGGGTCTCAATCGGATGTCGCATCGCTACCCTCCGCTGGCGCCACCGGAGTCGGTCTTCGCGCTCATGATTCGGGACCGCATCGCCGTGACCTTCACCTGTGACGTTTTCCACCCAGCCTCAAGGCGCTTTCGGCTCTACCGCGCGCAGGATCGCGGGGAAGGTGTCCTCGAACCGAATCCCCAGCGTCCTGGAGGCAATGATCATGTTGTACGTGCCCGATCTCGGCAACGTCAGCTCGATCCGGTACACCCCGTCCTCCACATGTTCGGCCACCGTGCGCGTGCTCCAGCCCCTGCTCGAGAACACCCACACCCAAACGTCCTCGAGGCCGATCTTCGCCTCATCCGCGTCCTGATCGATCAGCTTGAAGCGAACCGCCGCCGCCTCCCCGACGGGCAGCTTCTCGTCGCCATCGAGCGGCTCGATGGAGATGCGGAGCGGCTTGACCGTCTCCGCCTTCGGGTTCACGCTCACCGCGAAATCGAAACAGTTGATGACTCGCGGATCGTCCAAGAGAAAGACCACGTCCCACTCGCCCGCGGCCGGCGCTTTGACGACGGTCTGGTACACGCCGGGGGCCGTCTCCCTGAGGGCGCGGTTCACCACCAGCAGGGCCTTGGGCTCGAACGGATACGTATCCACCCGACCCGACGGCATCGGCATGCTCATCATGTAGTGGTACAGGTAGATGGACTTCTCGGCCGCGTTCGGCACGTAGACCGCGTCACTCATGTGGTGGGCCGCCGGGGCGATGGCCGCGGCCGTCGCGTTGCTGCCGTACTTGGTCGGCGCCTGCCGACCCGTCTCGAACGCCATGACCTTGGCCTTGCCCTCGGCCTCGAGCACGTCGAACGGGATCATGACCACGTCGGGCGAGCCGCTGGCACGCACGTAAGCGAAGTTGTCGGTGAACGCCACCTGATCCGGCGCCGTGCCGAACGGGAGCGTGTCCACGATCTTCGCCACGGTCGCGTCGATGATGTAGACCTCGTCCGCCACCGGGTTCGGCGCAAACCCCCAGCGACCCGACGGATCGAACGCCACGACGCCCACGCCGGCCTTGCCGGCGAGGCGCGCCGTGACTTCCCGGCGCTCGATGTCGAGCACCGCGATCGACCCATCGCCCTCGTGTGTCACGTAGAGTGCCTCGCCCGCCGACGACCAGGCAACGCCCATCGGGCTCGGGCCCGTCGGGATATCGCTCACCACCTCGAACGTGCCGATATCGATGGTCGAGACGGTCCCCTGCTCGCGGTTGGTCACGAACGCGTACCGGCTGTCCGGGCTGAACGCGACCTCATGCGGCCCCGCCCCGGTGGGGATGTGCTGCACCACGGCCTTGGAGACCGGATTGATCACGCTCACGCCGCTCGCGCTGCCGCCGGGCCCCCCGTTCACAACCCAAAGGTACCGACCGTCCGGCTGGAACGCGATGCGCGTGGGCCGGAGCCCCACCGGCACGTTGGATTCCACGCGCCAGATGCTGGTGTTCACGACCGCCACCGTATTGAGCATGGGCAAGGTCACGAACAGCCGCTCGTTGTCCGACGCCAGCGCCCAGTCGTCCCCTTCACCGCCGAGGGGGGCCGCCGCGTACAGCTTGCTGATGTTGAACCCCACGATGGGATCGTAGACCGCCACCGCGTTGCCGGCGGCGAGGGCCAGGACGTACGAGCTGTTGAGATCAATGGCCGGCCGGATCTGCAGCGTGCCGCGCAGATACGATTGGATCTTCTCCCGGCACGCACCGTACTCGGTCGTGCCCGTCCCCGCCTTCCGGGCGTCAATCCAGCCGGTGGGAGCCAGGTTGGTGAGGGGCAGGCCCGTGGCACTGTCCGTGAAGGCGAACCGGACGTTGACGTCCTCGCCCTCGAGCAACCCAGGGGCATCCGACATGCCGACCGCCGGCCGCGCAAGGGTCAGGTCCACCACCACGCCGTTCTGGACGATGTGCTTCGAGACCAGGGGCGTGCCGATCGCGGTGTCGGCCGTGGCGGCCGGCGGTCGGCTGGCGTGCTGGCTATGCTGGTCGTGCTGCTGCGCGGAGACCTCGGCGCTCAGGGCCACCAACGCTGCTATGATCACTACTGCGATTCGACGGGATACCACAACACACCTCTCTTCAAGATTCGAGTACAAACAACACGGCTCAAAAAAAACACAGCCTGGCACGAGGCCAGGCTGTGATCTGCGGGTGGTGCCGGACCCGTGGGGGCATCCGAACAAGAGGGAATCACCCGCAGGCTCCCTCAAACCCGCGTGATTAACCTTGGCGTCCATCGGCCCACCTTGAGCCGAAGACGGCTGCCTCGCTACTGGTGACCGGCCCGAGCGGAGGCAAAGGCCCCCGCTCGAACCGGATGCTAACTGCTACCTATCGTCACTTCCTGGGCGGCTTGGGCGGCGCTCCGCCACCACCCTTACCGCACGTCGTGTCCGCCGTCCCGTCGGCTTCACAGACCCGCAGGATACCCCACAGGCCGGCGTCGAACTGGAAGGACGGGAAGTCACGGAACAGGTAGTCACCCGTCACGCCGGCCTTGCCTCCCGCGCCATTGGTGAGCAGGAAGTTGAAGGCGCTGCCCGGACCGATTCCTTCCTGAGCACCCTTCCACTCGGATATCGGGTTGTCGCCCAACTTGGTCGAGTTATCGGTCCACGGCTCCTCCTGCCAGCCGTGGCCGTGCAGCGTGAACGTATGGTTTCGCGCGTGGCCGCCGGACTGCACCACCCGGAACCTGACCGGCGTACCCACCTCGGCCGTGAAGACAGGCGTCTCGGGATCGCCGCCCACCTGGGCGTTGCTGAGTGCATTCCGGAACACGAGTTCGCCTGTACCGGTCGGGCCGGTAAGAGGCCTGTCCGGATCGAAGCCCAGCCGCAGCCACATCGGCTCCGTCTTGTAGTTGAACGCCCGCTGACCCGAGTCCTCCGGATCCTCGGACTCCGCCAGGTTGGGCACGGCATTGGCGTCCAGAGGATCGCCACCGCAGCCGGCGCAGCGCAGGTTCAGGTCGTCCTGGTAGAGCAGCACGAACTCCCGGAACGCACCGGTCGGATTTCCGGTAACACGGTCTCTCAGGGTGACCGTGGCCGAGGCCCGGCTGCCCGCGTCCTCCACCCAGGTCGAGCGGCCATTTGTGCAGTCCGGTACGTTCGGCATCCCCGGGAGGGTGCCGACGCAGTCGGCCGGCTCGATGATCAACGCGCCGATCGCGCCCTTCTGGCTGTGCTTGATGCGATCGGACGACATGAGCGCGGTGGCACCGAACTCCATGGGAACTGCCACGCGAGTGCCATCTGCCTTGCCGGCGCACTGCGTCGCGGGCTCACCGCCCTCGCACACCACCACGTCGCCGGCGTACCACTTGTACGTGACGGGAGGCCCGCCGGGCGCCACGGTCTGAACCTGGTTGAAGCCCACGTTGGCGCCGTCGCTATCGAACATGTCGTAGGTCACGAGCTGCGCGTGCAGCCCAACGTCGCTCGACGGCGCGACCTCGTTGGCGTTGAAGTAGTTGACGATCATCGGCATGGTGCTGAAGCCGGCGTTGTCGGGCAGCGTCGCTGGCAACTTGTTCTCCAACGTGACGAAGATGCAGTCGCCGGCGTTGGCCCTCAGAATGAGCGGCTCAATCGGCACCCCGGCCTTGAGCTTGCCATTTGTGCCGATGTCGCTTTTCAGGACGTAGAGGATCGCGTTGGGATCGGTGAGCGGTCCACCGTTCACTGCCCGCGAGTTGTACACCAGCGCCCCGCCGGGCAGGACGTCCTTCGCCAAGACCGCCCAGACGGTGAACTTCCTCTCGAACGGGCTCACCCCTTTCACCTTTGGAAAGACCGGGCATACGCCGTTGAACTCGCGCGGGTTGGGGTTCCGTGGCGACTTGCCATCGGTATTGGAGGACAGCGTGGCCAGGTTCGGCTGAATCCCCTGGTAGGCCCGCATGATGCCCCACATGCCATTCCACATGTTGTCCACCGCCGCGCCGGCTACGTAGAGGTGGTCCTCGAACCCGCCGGGAGCTTTGACGGCTTGCATCGCCGGCATCTCGAACTCGAAGTGCTCGGAGATGCCATACATCTGGGAGGCCCGGTAGCCCGAGTTTTTCCAGCTCGGCTCGAACAGCCACCTGGCCCCGTGGACGGTGATGTTGTGCCCTTCCTCGTGCGCGCCCACCATGGTGCGGTACTGCACCTTGTCACCCTCGTAAACGCGGAACAGCGGCGTGAACGGGTCGCCCGGTTGGAGACCACCCGTCAACGGCGCGTACGGCGCAGCTCCCGTAACCGAGTTGAGGGCCGCAATCTTCCGCGGGATCGGGTTCCCGAGCGCGTCCCTTAAGTCCGAGCGGAACACGTGCGATAGGTCGCCCGCGACGCCCGCCGCCTGCGTGGGACCGCCTGCGATATTGAGAATGCTCGGATCCGCAATCCGGAGCGCGATCGGCTCGTTGCGGTAATTGACCAGGTACGTGCCCGGATCGTCGGCCGAGATGGCTTCGGGACAGGGCCGCGGCACGCCGCCGGGGCACAGAGGAGCGATCTCGAGCAGGAACGGCAGGCCGATCTCCTTCTTGGCCGGCGGGTTGATGGCGTTGGCGGGATCGTGGAGGCCCATGAGGCTGACGGTCGACCCGTCAATCGCCGTGGTCGTGATCGGCTTCAAGGCGTTGTCGGCGCCGGCCTGGTAGGCGAGAGCGAAGTCCTGGATCTCGAACATGAACTCGCGGTAGGCGTCGCCGTCGGGTGGCTCGATGATCGCCTGCCAGCTGGTGGGGCCGCCGTCAGGTCGCCCGCCCATGGGTGTCCCCGCGCCCGGGCCCTCGGCGATGAGCCACTGCGAACCTTCCGGCTCGATCAACAGGCCCGCGTAGTACCCGGCCTGCTGCTGGGTGGAGGGCGCGAAGTGGTCGTGGGTGTACACGGTGCGCAGCGTCCGGTCATCACCGCTGTTGTTCAACAATTCGTCGGCGTACCAGCGCTGGATCGTCGTCTGCGCGCCCAGGGCAAGGTCACCGACTCCTGGTACATCTGTGAAGAACGGGTGCCACTCGGCGACCGGGCACTCTTCCGGCCTGCCGCCGTTGTCTAACGCATCAACGGGGCAGGGGTTTCCGCCCAGATTCGTGAACGCCCGGATGGCATGGATCCGCTCCTTGACCTCATCCGGCGAGAGGCTGCCGTCCTCGTAGTTCCAGCCGTTGGCCGAACCGTCCGACGACGTCACGTCGAACTTGACCAGGTGGATGTGCTGACCCAGCACGTCTACCGGCGTCCGCACCTGGAAGTCGTCCAACTGGTAGAGGTTGGGGAACAGGTTCGTGAGGTAGAACTCGATGCAGCTGTTGGAGTTGGCCCGGAAGAAGAAGGGCTCGGGCGGCTTGGCGCCGGTCATGAAGTCGCCCACGTCCTGATCCAGTGCCTCCATGTGGTGCTGCGGGTTCTTCCAGCCCACCTTGTTATAGGTGGCGTTGAGCTTGAAACCCGCGGCCCGGTACTCATACATCTGGCCCGTGAAGGCCGTACCGTCGTCCAGGGCGCAGGGGTCGGCAAACGGCGCCCCGGCGATCCCGGGCAGACCGTTGACCCGGAACTTGGCAACGTTGCCATCCGTGTCGTAGGTCGGCTGGAACGCGCCAATACCGGTCGAGGCCCCGGTCTCCGGGTCCTTGGCGGCATGGAAGTTCATCGCGTTGACTTCCAGAGCCGTCCCGGTCTCCGGCAGGAACGTGACGTCAAGCGTCTCGTTCACCTTGTCGAAGTCGAGCCGGTTGAGCGGCGGGAAGTGCGCCGTGCCGGCCGTGACCACGTGCCGCGACAGGCCGCCGTCGATCTCGGTGTCGAGGGGCGGCTTGGGCGGTCGGTGTCCCGCAACACCCGGGATGTAGAACGGGTAGCCCGGCATGAGGGCGGTCGGCATCGGCGCCATCGCCAGCCCGGGCATCGGGACCACGCCCACGTTCGGCGCGCCGGCCGTGATTTCGGCGTCCGGCAGGGCGCGGCTCTCCCAATCAGAGAGCGTGCCGCTGGGCTTGCCGTCAGCGTCCAGCGGCGTCCCGTTCTCGAACACGTCGTGGTTCCGCCACAGCGCCCACATGCCCTGGGCGAAGTGGGGGTAGAAGTGGCAGTGGAAGATCGCGTCGCCCGGCCCCTTGTTGCGGTTCCCCCCGCCACCGTAGGCGATATCGTAGGTGTAGGACCCGCCGGGCCCGATGGCCTGACTGTCGAGGTACGACGATTCGTCCGAATCGGGCGTGTACAGCCACTGGTGCGCGTGCAGGTGGAAGATGTGATGCTCTTTGGGACCCACGTGCAGGTTGCGGATCTTCACATGGTCGTTGAGGTAGCTGTGATAGACGTTGGACGGGTCGTCCGGATAGAGCGCCACCGTGGCCACAATGGGATCCCCGATCACGGGGTTTGGGTCGCTCGCGTTGGCGAGGACGTCCGTCACCATGGCCGGGTCACCCAGTGCCCACGAGGTGAGGAAGAACTCCTCGTACTTGCACTCGTTGCACTCCGCTTCCGGGCCGAGGCCCAGCCGGTTGGCGATGATCTCGGAGCCGATCCCGCCGGTCCCGTAGTTGATCGCGAACCCGTCACGCACGCTGTGCAGCGTGTGGCTCAGGACCGGGTCGTTGTACACATCGAAGGCCTGGACGGCCTTGATCTCGTCGTGGAAGATGACCGTGATCTCCCGGAACGGCTCGCAGCGGTTGGGGAGCGCCGGGTTAAGTGGATAAGTCTTTTCCGCGCAAGGTTCGGTGATGATCGCCGTGAGGTCCGAGTGGACGATCTGGCCTGCCGCGTCCACCATCTTGAGAATCGGGACGCCGGCGACGCCGCCGGAGCGAGGGTAAAGGACTATGTTCGCGGGATACGTCGCGTCGTAGTCGAGGATCGGCTGGCCGCCGGGCGTCCTCCCGACCGTCGCTAGGTCCATCTCTTCCCGCGACACCTGGCTGCGGTACCACTCCGAGCCGGCCGGCTCCACGTTGATCGCGCCGAACAGCCCGAACGAAAGCGTGCCGCCGTCGGCCTCGCTCCCGGTCTGCGCCCCGGCGCTGTACATCATAAACGTGCCCTCGCGCTGAGCGTAGAGGTAGTACGTGGCCGTACCACCGGGGATGACCAGGCTGCTGGCGTTCCGACCGACGTTGGAGCCGTCGGACCCAATGTCGCCCAGCAGCTGCATCCCGATCACATGGACGGATGCGGCCCGCTCATTGGGCTGGTTGTCCCAGGGAGGATCGAGCGGTGTGACGCCGCTTCCCCCCGGACGGGGATTCGCCAGGAGATTCGTGAAGGTGATTGCCAGGCAGTCGCCCGCGTTGACGCGCAACGTCAGGGGCCGCGGGCGCTCGTCCGGGCGCAACATGACGTTCCCCGGGCCGCCGGCCGTACCCGGTTTGGCAACGACGTCGCGCTCCAGCGCGTAGATCATCCCCGGCGCGAACGCGCCGCGGCGGTTGTAGATGAACACCTGATCCAGCGCCACGACGTTCGCGGTGACAAAAGCGCCCCCGTCGGGACACGAGGGCGCCGCCTGCGCCTCGACGCCGGCCGGGCTCGCCACGATGGCAAAGCCCAGTGCGGCAACCAGAGACAGGTGGGCCCGCAGGGATAGTGACCACTTCTGCATGACGATCCTCCGTGACTCGTACCGTCCAAAACCGAATTGGGAGAGGGGGGCAGTGCGTCGGGCCCGGTATCTCCGTGTGGGAATTCCTACTCATTCTCTAGGCAACGACCGTGCCGCCTAGCGGTACGTGGTCAAGCTGTTGTCAAGTAAAGTCTTATGGTTGTTTCGCCGGATGTCGCTGTAAGGAGGAACCGCACAAGAGTGGTGCATCCGTCGGTGCAAGCCGCACTAGCCTGGTGCGGTGCGGGTGTGGGGTGGGAAGGTCCTGGAAGTCCTCGGAAGATCCCGGATCGGGATTACCGATCCGGTTCGAGCAGTCCGTGCTGGAGGGCGAAGGTGACCAGTTCCGAGCGTCGGTGGAGTCTCAGCTTCTGCATGACGCGGCCGCGGTAGGTATCGACCGTCTTGGCACTCACGCCCAGCTTCGGACCGATCTCACTCGAGCTGTGGCCCGCAGCCGTGAGTTTGAGCACCTCGGTTTCGCGGGCGCTCAGCAGGTGCATCGCGCTCGGGTCACTGCCACTGCTTTCCCGGTATACCTCCAAGAGGAGCTTGGTGGCGGAGGGAGAGAGAAACACGTCGTTGCGCGCGATGCCCCGAATGGCATCGGCCAGCTCGTGCGCGTCCTTGTCCTTGGTGATATAGCCGCCGGCCCCGGCCTTGAGGACCGGAATGAGAAACTCCTGCTCGTCATGGCCAGTGAGGGCGAGAATCCTGGTCCCGAGCCCCAGTGCCGCCACCCGCCGGGTGGCCTCGACGCCCCCGATGCCCGGCATGACGATGTCCATCACCACAACGTCGGGCCGGAGGGTCCTGGTCCGCTCGATCGCTTCCTCACCCGACGAGGCCTCGCCCACCACCTCCAGATCCGGCTGCGCAGACAACAGCCTGCGCAGTCCCGAGCGCAACACGGCATGGTCGTCGGCCAGGAGAACCCTGATCGGTTCGGACACTGAAAGAGCCTCGTTCTGCTGTGGAGGCGGCCTGCGCCTGCCTCCCCGCTGGTGACCTCCCAACGGGTACCCACGCAACACGGAGGATAATGGTGCACAATAAAGGTGCCCGCCAGGAGACTGCTTACGCGGCTATTGTGCGGTGGCCTGGACGAGGCGCAGGCCCAGCCCTTCTGCCAGCCGCCCCTCCAACTGGTACGTTTCAATCCAGCCTGGTATGATCCAGTACAGCCTGTGACCAGGGGTCAACTGTCGTTAGTGACTACGCGACAACTGTTTAGCTGCTCCCACAAGCACGGTACGCTAAGTGCCACGGACTTATCTATGTTCAGTCCCACATTGGCCATCGTCCAAGTATCTGACGCATTCTCAGAACTCTGGAGCGAACTCGCCATGGGTTTTGGCGTGGATGCCCGCATATACGCAGCCGCCGATGCGTGTCCGTCCGGCGGCGGAGATGTGATCGCCAGCATCGTGGCCGCCGGGGGGGCCGAGTGGCAGGCCGTGGAGTGGCTCGAAAATCACTGGGTGGCTTCCGAGCAACCCCTATTTGTGGTCGGGGCCGATCCGGGGAGACGGATTGCGATCCAACTGGTATCCCATGGTGCCACCGACTATTTCGCGATGCCGGACGATCTCGAGATGCTCCGGAACGCCGTAGCGTTGGCGGTCGAGCGCTTCGACGAGAATGCTCGGAGTGCGGCTGGAGAACCCGCTGGTGCCAAGGCTCAGGCGTTTCGGGAGATCGTGGGGGAGAGCCCTGCCTTGAGAGACGTGCTGGGCCGCGCGGAGCACATTCTCGCATACGCCGATGCCACGGCGCTCATCATGGGTGAGACCGGAACGGGTAAGGAACTACTGGCCAGGGCCATCCACACCGGCGGCCCGCGCCGTGCCGCCCCGTTCGTCGCCGTCAACTGCTCGGCGCTCCCCGAGCGGCTCATCGAGTCAGAGTTGTTCGGTCACGAGCGGGGGGCATTCACGAGCGCTCACGCGATGAAGCCGGGTTTGTTCGAGGTCGCAGAGGGAGGCACGTTGTTCCTCGACGAGGTGGGAACGGTGCCCCACGACCTCCAGGCCAAACTGCTCCGCGTGCTGGACGACAAGGAGGTCCGTCGGGTCGGCGGCACCAAGTCGCGTCGCGTCGATGTGCGGTTGATGGCGGCGACCAACGAAGCCCTGGAGGTCTCGCTCAGTGAAGGGCGGCTTCGCCAGGATCTCTATTTCCGCCTCAGCGTCATCACCCTCACGATGCCGCCGCTTCGTGAGCGTGGCGACGACGTGCTCCTGATCGCTCAGGCGCTGCTACGGCGGCTCGCCAAACACCATGGACTCCCCAGCCCCCCTCTGCACGACACGGCGCGACGGGCGCTGCTCGAGCACCACTGGCCAGGCAACGTGCGCGAACTCAAGAACGCAATCGAGCGCGCGTTGCTCCTGTCCGCTCCGGGGGAGCTGAACCTCGGAGAGCTGGTTCATCCGCCGCGGGACTCCGGGAGTACGCGAGCTGGCCCGATACCTTTTCCCGCCCAACTTGGTAAGATAAGCGAAGCTGCAGCGCTGGCGACACTCACACTCTGCGCCGGCAACCGAAGCGAAACGGCGCGGGTGCTGGGGATATCACGCCAACGGCTGCGCCGCCTGTTGCGCGACAACTGAATAGGAAGGAAGCACGAACATGCGCCCCATGAGGGAGATTCGAGGTTACATGAAAGCGCTGCTAAGGAATCTGAGCGTTGCCGGCCTAGCGTTCGTGCTGGCCTGCAGTGAGACGTCGACGGTGGTCATGGAACCCCTACCCGAGCGGTTCACCCCCAGCGCCGCCATGTCGGGAGGTCCAATTGTAGACCAGTCAGTCGAGAGCCGCATCCTCGTGGCAGCGAGCAGCGCGCCCCCGCTCGAGACGTACCAGGCACAGTTTTGGGCGATCGCGGGTAAGGACCGCAAGTTCGAGATCCGCTACGCCACAAATGGTGACGGTCGCGAGCATGACGAACATGATGAGGAGGACGAGAAGCGCCCCGTTTTCTGGCGCCTCCGCCTGGAAGAGCACTCGCTGGTGACGCGGCCCGACGGAACGCCGCTGAGCCGCGGTGACTCGCTGCTGATCAGCGTCACGGTGGACAGCGTTCGTCTACTGGTCGACATGGAGCCAAGCGGCCTGCAGTTCAATCCCAATGAGCTGGCGACACTCACCCTGTCGTACGGCTGGGCCGACCCCGATCTGGATCGTGACGGGGATGTGGACTGGAACGACCGGACCATCGAGGACAACTATCTCGGGATCTGGTTCCGGGCCGACCAGCAGTCCGCCTGGGAGCAGGTGAATGCCTGGCATGACCGGGAGAGACAGCGCTTCCGGATGTCCATCGGCCATTTCTCGGGGTATACGGTTTCATGGTAATGGCCGACCTGCGGGACTCGCTCGCCGAGCTCAACTGGGTTCGAAGTCTCACGGATCAGGGCCGCTTCAGCGAGGTCGTCGGGTGGCTGAGTGTCCAGGAGCCCGACCCGATCACGCGCTCGCCGACCCTGGCGCTCATGTGCGGGATCGCCCACGGTCGGTTGGGGCAGCACGACAAGGCTGTGCGCTGCGTGGACATTGCGCTGAATCACGCCGGCGATCGACCGCTACATGCACGAGCCCTCAACGTGCGCGGCGCCATCGCGCTCGAGACCGGCCGGCTCGACGAGGCTACCGATTACTTCGTGCAGGGCCTCGCCGAAGCCAAGGCGCAGGGAGCCCTCGGGACGGTGGGCCGGTGCTGCAACAACATCGGGATCATCGCAAACCTCCGTGGCCAGTACCTCGAATCGGTGAGCTGGTACACGCTGGCGCTCGCGGCCTTTCAGCGCGCGGGGTGGACACAGGGGATTGCGGAGACCGAGAACGATCTGCGGATCACGTATCGGGACCTGGGCCAGCTCCACTACGCCATGGAGTCGGCCGACCGGGCGGTGTACGCCGCAGAGGGAACAGGAAATCTGGGGCTGTTCGCGTTCGCCATCGCCGGGCGGGCGGAGATCCGCACCTTACGCGGGGAACCACAGATTGCTGAGCGGGAAATCGAGCGCGCCCTGATGATCCATCGCGATCAGGAAGACGCCATTGGCGAGGCGGAGGATCTGCGCGTGCTCGCACTGACAACGGCCGCTCTCGGTGATCTGGAGGAGGCGGAGCGGACATATCGCGATGCGATCGACTGGGCCGACCACCAGGATCGACCGGCGCTCGCCGCCGAGGCGGGGCGCGACCTGGCCCTGCTCCTGGCGGAGCAGGGACGCCACGCGGAAGCGCGGGACTTGGCGTGCGCCGCCCGCGTCAGCTTTTCGCTGCTCGGTGCGGAGGCCCAGGTCCGGCGCATCGATGCGCTCCTCGACGAATGGGCCTAATCCGTCAGCTCAGCCCGTGTTCCCGCAGCTTCCGTCGTAGCGTGTTTCGATGTATTCCCAGGATCTCGGCGGACTCAGCCAGGTGCCCTCCCGTGGCGGCGAGGACACGTCGAATGTGGCGCAGCTCGAGTTCATGCAGCGGCAGGATACCCTGCCTCCCGTTGGGTTCGGATGTCGGAGTCAGCGTCGACGCCTCCCCGACAATCTCAGGGGGCAGGTGCTCGACGGATATCACCGGGCTGTCACCCCACAGGACGATCACCCGCTCCATGACATTGCGGAGCTCGCGCACATTGCCCGGCCAGGAATATCGGCCGAGCGCTTCGCTCGCCGAGTCGGCTAGGGTGGGACACGGAAGGTGGTATTGGCACGCATACCTCGTGAGGAAATGGTCAGCCAATGGCCGAAGATCCTCGGGGCGCTCCCGCAGCGGAGGGAGCTGGATCACGACCACCGCGAGACGGAAATACAGATCCTCCCGGAACTGCCCACTCTCGATGCACGCGCGCAGGTCACGGTGCGTAGCTGCCACGATCCTCACGTCCAACTGAATCGGCACCTCGCCCCCGACACGCTCGATCTCACGCTCTTCCAAGGCCCGCAAAATCTTGGCTTGGAGCGAGAGGCTCATATCCCCGATCTCGTCGAGTAAGATGGTGCCTCCCGTGGCTCGCTCGAAACGCCCTATCCGCTGCTTGTCCGCGCCGGTAAAGGCACCCTTCACATGCCCAAACAACTCGGACTCGAGCAGCGGGTCCGGCATCGCCGCGCAGTTGACCGCCACGAATGGCCCGTCGGCCCGACCACTATAGCGGTGAATTGCACCGGCTAGCACCTCCTTGCCGGTACCGCTCTCGCCGACGAGCAGCACTGTCGCATCACTGGCGGCGGCCTGCAGAGCAGTATTGAGTGCGTGCAAAATGGCCGGGCTGTGCCCCACGATCTGGTCGGACGCGAACGGGCAGGGCCGCACTGACGAACCCGCTGGAGTCGACGATTCCTTGGCGCTTCGTGGCGATTGCTTGGCGCTTCGGAATGAGACCTTATGAGGCACGATGGAAGCTACTCCTACACGCGAAACGCTGCACGTGTTCTTGTCGTCGCAACTGGCGCACGACCCGAGTGGCGCTGAGTTTCTCGCCAACGCACTCCCTCCAATGCGTTCTTGCCCACTTTGGAGTCGAGATACCATGTTTGGGGCAGAGCCTCAACGATCCGGCGACGCCAGGGCTACCTGGCATGGCTGGTGGGACCCTTGCCGGTAGTGGAACTACGCCGGAATCCGAGAAACCGCAAGTCCTGTGCCTGGTTAGCGCGGTTGAGGATTCGATGGGCCGCACGCGCGGGGTCCCAGGATGAGGCACTTCCGCACGGGCCACACGGGTCTTGCGGGGGGTGACACCCGGAGGCGAGGCGTCGAGACTGGCGCCCCTCGCCGTCGGCCGAGGGGAACCGTAAGTTCGCCACATGCAGGAACACCATCTCACGGTGCCCTGCGCCGCCCGGTTCTTCACGCTCGGTCATCCGAGTCCCTCCGTGAAACAGGTGTGGTTCCTGTGTCACGGATACGGGCAGCTCGCGGCCTCGTTTCTCGAGGAGTTCCGCGTCCTCGACGACGGCCATCGCTATCTCGTCGCCCCTGAGGGACTCTCCCGCTACTACACGAACCACGCGGCCAAGACCGTAGGCGCCAGCTGGATGACGCGAGAGGACCGCTCGTCCGAGATCGCGGACTACGTGCGGTATCTGGACCGTCTCTACGACCACGTCTTCTCGAGCATGCGGCGGTTCGACGTCGCGGTGCACGTGCTCGGCTTCTCACAGGGTGCAGCCACGGCCGCGCGGTGGATCAGTCTCGGCCGAGCCGTCACGGACCGGCTCATCCTCTGGGGCGAGCTGCTGCCGCCGGATCTCGATCTCGAAGGTGCCTGGGGGAAGCTCGAGGATTCCCGGCTCACGTTTGTCGTGGGATCGGAGGACCGCTACCTCGACCGCGCCGCACTGCTGACCATGGAGGAGCGGCTGTTCGACCACGAGATTCCATACGAGACGGTCGCATACGCTGGCGGTCATTGGATCGATCGCGACATCCTGCACTCACTCGCCACACGCTGACAGGTTGCCCATGCGCGCCATGACCCACCCAGAGAGGCGGCGGCCCGGCCTCGGGAGATCCGTTCCCCCGCTGAGCGTGCTGGTCGCGGCCATCGTGATCCTTCTGGTCCCCACTCCTACCGTCGCGCAGGAACGCGGGCAACGAGGCGCCGATCGCACCCAGGCCGCTCGACAGGCCATGGTCGAACTGATCGCCGCTCGCGGCGTCGTCGATTCCGCCACGCTGCGGGCCATGGAGCGTGTTCCACGCCACGAGTTCGTCCCCGGCAGCAATCGTTCGCGGGCCTACGGGGACCACCCCCTGCCGATCGGATACGGCCAGACCATCTCTCAGCCGTACATCGTGGCGTACATGACGGAGGTGATCGGTGCGCGTCCCGGTATGAAGGTGCTCGAGGTCGGCACCGGCTCCGGATATCAGGCGGCAGTGCTCGCGGACATCGGGGCACGCGTGTTCACCGTGGAGTTGGTCGGGGACCTCGCCACGACCGCGGCCGAGCGTCTGGAACGGCTCGGCTACGCAAACGTGACCGTCCGTCACGCCGACGGGCATGTCGGCTGGGAGGAGGAAGCGCCCTTCGATGCCGTCATCGTGACCGCGGCGGCGGGGTACATCCCGCCCGCGCTCACGGCCCAGCTGCGACCGGGCGGCCGCATGGTGATTCCCGTCGGGAGCGTCTACGGCATTCAGAATCTCGTTCTGGTGCAGAAAGACCAGGACGGGAGGCTGCGAACCGCCAACCTCCTCCCAGTGCGCTTCGTGCCGATGCTCGAGGGGCTGCGCTGACGACAAGCCCCGCCAGCCGACTCGCGGCCGTCGCGCTCGCGGCGGCGGCGATCCTCGCGTATCAGGTCCTCCTGGTTCGAGTGCTCGCCATCGTACAGTTCTACCACTTCGCGTACATGGCGATCGGGGTAGCGATGCTGGGGTTCGGGGCGAGCGGCACGCTGCTCACGCTGGTCGGTCCGCTGGGCGCGGACCGTGCCGACCGCTGGTTCGCCCGATCGACCGTGCTCACCGCTCTGGCGTTCATCGCCGCACCGGTGCTCGCGGAGCGGCTCCCGATCGACGCCACCCAGTTGCTGTGGCACGGCGGATCGTGGCTCCGCCTCGTGGTGATCGAGCTGGTTTTGGCTGCGCCGCTCTTGGCCGGCGCCGCGGTCGTGCTGCTCGGAATCCGGCTCGCCGTCCGGCAGTCGGGCCTCGTGTACGGCGTGAGCTTCTTCGGCTCCGGACTCGGGGCGGTCGCGGCGCTCACCGTCCTGTGGATCGTCCAGCCGCACCGCGCGATCGGGCTGCCGGCCGTGATCGCCGCGTTCGGAGCCCTGGCCGCGGTGTGGAACGGGGGTGGGAAGCTTCGCGTCGCCTCGCTCGCCTGCACGGTGGTCGCGATCGGAATGCTCGTCAGTCCGGTGTGGCGCCTGGACATCACCCCCTACAAGGCGCTTCCGCAGATCGAGGCGTACCCCGGTGCCAACCGGGTCGCCGAGCGGTTCGGACCCACCGGGTGGGTCGTGGCCGTCGAAGCCCCAGCGTTCCGGCATGCCCCGGGGCTCTCGCTCGGATTCGGTGGCACGGTCCCCGCTGAACGTGCCCTCTTCGTGGATGGCGAACTGGTGGGAGCTACGCCGATATCCCAGCCCACGGCGGATGACCTGGCGATGCTCGACTGGCTGCCGTCGGCGGCACCGTACGCCGCGGCGCGGCATGAGCGAGTGCTCGTGTTGGGGGCCGGCTCCGGCACGGAGGTCCGCAACGCGGCGGCGCATGGGGCCCGGGCGATCACCGCCGTGGAGCTCGTCCCAGACCTCGTCGCGCTGAACGCGAGCGCTCCCCACGCGGAGACCGACTCGACCGCGGTACACTGGGTGGTCGCCGATGCCCGATCGTTCGTGGCACGCGCCCGGCATCGATACGATCTCGTCGTGCTCGGTCCGGCTGGCGGACCAGGGGCGACTGCCGCCGGGGTGCACGCGCTGGGCGAAGACTTCCTGCACACCGTCGAAGCCTACGTCCAGTACCTCCGAATCCTCGACGGCGGCGGCGTACTCGCGGTGACCGGGTGGCTCACCGTGCCGCCGCGTGGAAGCCTGCGCTCGGTGTTGACGGCAGCGGAGGCGCTGCGTCGGGAGGCCCCCTCACGGGTGCGAGACGGGCTGGTGGTGCTCCGCAGCTGGGGAACGGTCACCGTTTTGGCGAAACCGGCGGGCTTCACTCCCGCCGAGGTGCAACGCCTCGAGCACTGGGCAACGGAACGGCAGTTCGAGATCGATTGGCGGCCCGGCCTCGAGCAGCCCCCCACGGCTCGGTTCCATGCGCTCGCCGAGCCGACCGTGTTCGCAGCCGCTCGCGCGGCGACCGGCGGGGTGGAGGCCACCAATCGCTTTACCGATGAGTACCCCTTCGACGTTGGTCCAGCCACCGACGCTCGCCCGTACCCACATCACTTCCTCCGTCCCGAGTCCGTGCCGCGCTTGCTCGTCGCGGCGCGCGGCGAGTGGTGGCCGTTTGCCGAATGGGGACACGTCACGCTGCTGGCGACGCTCGGCCAGGGTGTGGTGGTCGCGCTCCTCCTGCTCCTCGCGCCGCTCGCTGCCCGGGTGCCGCGGTCGGCGGCAGCACCGGTGCTCCCGGTCGTCGGATACTTCGCGGCGATCGGCCTGGCCTACCTAGCGACGGAAATCGCGACGATCCAGGTCGCGACCCTGCTGCTGGGCCATCCCGTGTTCGCCGTCGTGGCCGTGCTCACGCTCGTCCTGACCTGCTCGGGAATCGGCAGTCTGTGGAGCGATCGGATGGGCGAGCACCGGGTGCGCTATGCCCTGGCGGCGTTGGTCGTCATGGTGACGATGGCGTCGCTGGGATTTCTGCCGACAGTGCACGCTCTGCAGCCGCTGCCGTTGGGGCTGCGAGTGGTGGCCACGATCGCGCTCGTCGGACCGGTGGCGATCATGATGGGGATTCCGTTCCCCGCCGGCGTGCGGCTCGTCGCACGTGAGGATCAGGTGGGTCTTGCGTGGGCGTGGGCGGCCAACGGGTTCGCCTCCGTGGTCGCGGCACCGCTTGCGGCGCTGGTCGCCCTGGAGTGGGGATCGTCGAGCCTGCTGGCCGGAGCGGCGCTCATCTACGCGATCGCCGCAGCCATCATGTACTCCCGCTCCGCCGCCGCTCCGCTCAGTAGCGCAGCAGGCTCGCCCCCCACGTGAACCCGGATCCGAAGGCGGCGAGACACACCAAGTTTCCGCGTTTCACCTTGCCGTCGCTCACCGCCTCGCTCAGCGCGATCGGGATGCTCGCCGCCGTCGTGTTGCCGTACTTCGCGATGTTGCTGTAGACCTTGGATTCGTCAACGCCCAATCGCTTCCTGACCGCTTCGGTGATCCGCTCATTGGCCTGATGCGGGATCACCAAGTCCAGGTCATCACGTGAGAGCTTCTGCGAGGCCAGCACGGATTCGATCACTTCGGGGAAGCGCGTCACGGCGTGCTTGAACACCTCGCGACCGTTCATGTGGGGAAACGCCGAGCCATCGTCGACCATCTCCTTCGTGATCCACGGCGAATTGGCCGATCCGGGACTCAGGATGGACAGCTCCCTGGCAAAGCGCCCGTCGGCGTGGAGGTGGTGCCACAGGAGCCGGCTGCCATCCTCGCCAGTGGTCACCTCGAGACAGACGGCTCCCGCACCGTCCCCGAAGAGGACCGCGGTGTCACGCCCCGCCGTGTTCATTTGCAGACCGGCCGAATGCACTTCGGAGCCCACGAGGAGCACCCGGTCGTACATCCCCATGCGAATGAAGGCGTCGACCACCGCCAGCCCGTAGACGAATCCCGTACACTGGTTCCGCACGTCGAGCGCCCCAATCTCCGGGATACCGAGTGCGGCCTGCAGCAGCACGCCGCATCCCGGGAAATAGAGATCCGGCGACACCGTTGCGAAAACGATGAACTGCACGTCGGTCGGCTTCCAGCCGGCGTCCTTCAGCGCCGCCCGGGCGGCCTCCGCACCGAGGACCGAGCTACCCGTGCCCGGCTCGACGAACCTCCGTTCCCGGATCCCGGTTCGCTCCCGGATCCACTCGTCCGACGTGTCCATCAGCTGCTCGAGGTCGTGGTTCGTCACCACCCGTGGGGGCACGTGGTGCCCGGTGCCGGCGATCCGTGTAAAGCGCATACCCCTTCCTTTCCCCGGTTCCTCGCGCCATTCCTACGTAGCGGGACGGCTGCGGTCGGCGCCCCGGGTGGCGCGGACTGACATCTGTTGGCGGCACGTTGGCAGTCTCAGAGCACGAGGTGCGCCGATGCTGATGTTTGAAGGTGTCGCAGTCGATGTACACGGCGCAACCGACGTCGGCAAGGTCCGCCGTGAGAACCAGGACCAATTCCTCATCGCTGCCCTCCACAAAGTGGTCGAGATCCACGGGACGAGCATTCCGGCATCGTACCGCCGGCGGTTCGACAGCGGCGCCAAGGCCCTCCTGCTCCTGGTGGCAGACGGCGTGGGCGGCCGGCCGGGAGGCGAAGAGGCCAGCTCCCGAACGCTCGATGCGATCATGGGCTACGTGACGACCTCGATGCGCTGCTTCTACAAGCTGGACGAGCAGGTCCCGCAGGACTTGTTGAGCGAGTTGGCCAACGTGGTGCAACAGAGCCACGACACCCTCCGCTCCATGGCGCAGGCAGAGTCCGGTGGAGCCGGCGGGGCCACGACCCTCACCATGGTCCACGTCCTGTGGCCGAGGGCCTACGTCGTTCAGATCGGCGACAGCCGCTGCTATCATCTACGGGGCAGTCGGCTGCTGCAGGTCACCCGCGATCAGACGTTGGCTCAGGACTTGGTGGACCACGGTGCCCTGGAGCCCGAAGAGGCCGCCCGCTCACCGTTTGCCTATCTGCTGGTCCAGGCGATCGGTGGCGACACCGACATCCAACCCGTGATCTCCAAGGTAGACCTCGAGCCCCGGGACACCCTCCTTCTATGTACCGATGGCCTGACAGCGCACGTCCGGGACGAGGAGATCGCCGAATCGTTGCACAGTGCCTCCAGTGCGAGAGAGGCGAGCGAGCGGCTCATCGGATCCGCCATCGAGGGAGGCGGCACCGACAACATCACGGTCGTCGTGACGCGGTTCGCGTAGCCGTGCGCTAGTTGGGCGGGGTACCGCTCTGCTGCCGCAGCTGGCGCAGCAGCTCTCCTACCCGACGCATCTCGTCGCCGTATCGAGCCCAATCACCCGATCGCTGGGCCGCGAGTGCTTGATCGTAGTGATCCGCCGCCTCGGCAATCAACTCGTTGAGGGTGGTGACCGCCGCCGCGGGCCGGGCTTCGGCGACGTCGGGTCGTCGCTCGGTCGCGACGTCGAACGACCCGCCAAACAGGCGCTCGAGCCCCCCCTCGAGCGTTTCTTCCATCACGACCTGATTCTCATAGGCGACGATCACGCGCTTCAACTCGGGAATGCGGCCGCCTTCGGCTCGGAGGTAGAGGGCCTGGACAAAGATCAGCGACTCCTCGATCGGGATCACCAACAGGTTGCCCCGAATCACCTGCGAGCCCCGCTGGTCCCACAGCGAAATCTGGCGAGAGACCTCGGTATCCTGATCGATGCGGTTCGCGACCTGCGTGGGGCCGAACAGCAACCGTTGCCTCGAGAACCGATACACGACGAGCTCGCCGAGGTGCTCACCGTCGTTCCGTGCCACCATCCAGGCCGAGAGGTTGTCCTTCCCACGCGGCGTGAACGGCGTCATGATGATGAACTCCTCCCGCGCTTCGGTAGGAAGCTTCATCACCATGTGTCGGAGATACGGGTCGCGAGATATCTCGCCCCGGCCCACCGTCGGAATCTGCCACTCGTCTTCTCGGTGATAGAAGATCTCCGGCTCTCCCATGTGATAGGTCGTGTACAGCATGGTCTGAATCCGGAACAGATCTTCCGGGTACCGCAGGTGGGCCCGAAGATCGGCGGGTAGCGCGTCCAGCGGTTTGAAGATCCCCGGGAACACGCGGTCGTAGGTTCGGATGATCGGATCCTCGGGATCGGCGATGTAGGCGTCGACCGTCCCGTGATACGCATCGATGACCACCTTGACGCTGTTCCGCAAATAGTTGGTACCGTCCCGGATCCGCTGTGCGTAGGGGTACCGGTCGCTCGCGGTGTATGCGTCGAGAATCCACTTCAGTTGGCCGTCGTCCGTGATCACGACATACGGATCACCGTCCCAGATCAGGAACGGCAGCGCCTTCCGGGCACGCTCCCGGACGCGGCGGTGGTACATGACTCTGCTCTCGCTCGTGATGTAGTTGGACATCAGGATCTTGAGCGACCCGAAGCGGATGGAGAGCACCGCCCGTCGGAGCAAGGACGAGACGAGGACACCCCCGGTGCCCTCGTAATTCGCGAACACGTTTCCCTCGCCGGAGGGGTAATCGAACTCCTGCTGGCGGGTGTTCACGAAGACCCAATCGTTCGAGAGTTCCCCGTAGTAGATGCCGGGTCGCGTCACGCTGAGCGAGACGTTCGACACAGGCGGAAGGTCCTGGATGAACAGGACCGGCAGTCCCTCTTCGGTCACCTGGTTGACGGGGCCGAGTGTGAGACCCATCCCATGGGTGAACACGAAGCGCTCGTTGATGAACGTTCGAGTGGGGAGCGACGCGGAGTTCAGCTCGCGCGGTGACAGCAACA
>JAOTVV010000061.1 GCA_029863245.1 Gemmatimonadota bacterium | reverse complement strand
GGACACCCGACGGCCGGTGATGGTGTCGGGGGGGGGGTCGGCGCGGTCCGCGGGTGTGCTCAGGGCCGGCGCGACGTGGACGGCTTTCGCTGCGGCAGCTTGCCTTTCGATGGGGATGCTGGCTTCCGACCCGTAGCGGTGGCCGGCGCCGGCCGCCTCGTGGGAGCCGGCCGAGCGGGCGTCACGCGCGGCGACGTACCGGACTTGCCGGGGCGGCCGGATTCCGCTGCCGGCCGGCGTGTGGTGGCTGGGGTGTCGGGCTTCTCTTTGGCTCGCCGCTCCAATTGCGGCCGTGGCTGAGCGTCGGGCGATCGAGCCGCGTCCGGCCGCGCACGTGTGGCCGGCCGTTTCGCGTCCTCGCCCCCAACCAGCCGCCGCAACACGCCGGAGAACCCACCCGAGGTGCCTCCGCCGGCCCGAGCCTTCGGCGCCGGAACCGACCCGATCCCGCCGAGTTGCCGTCCCGTGACGCCGCCGTCCAGCGCAGGCGGAGTCCCGGACGCCATCGGACGGATCCGCGTGACGTAGGGATCCGTGTGCAGTCGGGTCTTGATCACGTACCGCGGTCGCAGGCTGACCCGCGCCGCGACCACCACGCCGCGCCCCGGATACAGACGGGACGGGTAGCGGTAGAAATCGTCGTAGATCACGATGCGGAACGTCCCGCACCAGTCGCGATACGGGTCCCACACCGGATACGCGACATAGGTATGGCAGTCGTAGCACAGGAACCGGGGGTAGTCGTACTGCTGCTCCACGAAGTAGGGCAGGACGTCGATCCCGTACATTGTGTACCCTGGCGGGAGCAGCTGCTCGACGATCTCGTCGACGGCCACGTAGGGATCGCCGGTGATGCGTCCCTCGTGCGCGACGGCACGATACTCCCAGTGATCGTTCCGCACATAGGGATCGAACTCGTACGGGTCCCGGCTCAGGACGGCCACCAGATATCCCACGCCGGGGTAGTCGTCCACCGCGAACGTGAATCCGCCGCGGTTGCCGGAGGGATGGGGCACGCGGTGCCGGCGGCCCCCGACGGCGAAGTTGTCGTCCCAGGGCTGCGTGGGAAACAGAATGCGGATCCGGCCGTCCGTGTCGACCCTGAAGAGGGTGACGTACCCGTCTTCGTCGGTCTCGAACGACACGGTCACCCGATCGGAGCGGTGGACCACGTCACCGCGATCCGTGCGGATCGTGATGCGGGGATGGAATTCCCCCTCCGCCTGCCACTCGCCCTGGCCCCACGCTGGGGTGGCCAGAAGCATCGTGAGCAGTACGGCGCCGACAGCTCGGTTCATCGCACGTTTCCTTGGTCTGGGAGTCACTTCCCCAACACAAATAGTGCACGGCGTGTGCCACGTAGAGGGGCACATCTAAGTCATGGTACTGCAATTACTTGTGGCTCTCGCTCGTGAGCTTGCCTCACCAGGTTCGTCCTCGTGGGGGGACGCTGCCGGTCGACTGGTGGGCAGCGAATGGGGCCGCCGTCAGAGAGACCCCGAGCAGTAGCCGGCCCGCGTCGGCTGGTCGGCCGGAGACTGGTTAGGTTAGGGCGGTGATGGCGCAGCGTTTGGACCTGCTCGACCCGTACGAGGTCGCCCAGCTCGGCGACCTCGAGCTCGTAGCGCGCGGCGTCGTCGAGGGCTTCCTGACCGGTCTGCACCGGTCACCGTTCAAGGGGTTCTCGGTGGAGTTCGCTGAGCATCGTCCTTACCGGCCAGGCGACGAGCTGCGCTATCTGGATTGGAAGATCATGGGACGCTCGGATCGGCTCTTCGTGAAACAGTTCGAAGAAGAGACCAATCTTCGCGCCATGATCGTGCTGGACGTGAGCCGGTCGATGGACTGGACGGGACACGAACGGCGC
This sequence comes from Gemmatimonadota bacterium, assembly GCA_029863245.1. Lineage (GTDB taxonomy): Bacteria > Gemmatimonadota > Gemmatimonadetes > Gemmatimonadales > GWC2-71-9 > JAOTVV01. The sequence goes on along the minus strand of JAOTVV010000061.1, from coordinate 5,554 downwards.
CTCACCAAGCTCGAGTACGCCAAGCGGCTCGTTGCAGCGCTATCGCTGGTGTTGCTCAAGCAACGCGATGCCACGGGGCTCATCGGGTTCGACGACGAGGTGCGGACGGTCGTGCGGGCAAACGCTCGGTATCGGCATTGGTGGGAGCTGCTGGCGGCGGTGTCCGCACTGCGGCCGGGCCGGGGTACGGTGGCCGAGCCGGCTCTGCGTCGGGTGACCGACCTCCTGCGGCGCCGAGGTCTGGTGGTGTTCGTCTCCGATCTCCTTCTCGACCGTGAGCTGGTCATGCTCGCGCTCCAGTTCCTTCGTCATCGGGGGCACCAGGTGATGGTGTTCCATTTGATGGATCCCGGGGAACGCTCCCTCGAGGGACCGCCTGAGGCACGGTTCGAGGATCCGGAGACCGGTACGGGATTCGTTGCGAGGCCCAGGGAGCTCCGGGGGGTGTACGAGCGAACGGTGCGAGATACCGTGCTGGCGTGGCGAGCCCGGTGTCGCGCGGGTGGAATCGATTACCACCATGTTTTGACCGACGTTCCGTTCGGCCGGGTACTTCGGCAGGCCGCCAACCGCCGGTCGCGTCTCGGGTGATCGGCTTTCTCCAGCCGCTCGCGCTTCTCGGCCTCACCGCCGCAGCGATCCCGCCGCTGCTCCATCTGCTTGGAAGGCGGCGGCCACCGACCGTGGTCTTCCCGGCAATTCAGTACCTGACGGCAACCGAGCGCGAGCACAGTCGCCGCCTCAAGTTGCGAAACCTCTTGCTTCTGCTGCTTCGTGTCGCCGCGATCGTGTTGATCGTGCTTGCGGCGGCGCGACCGGTGGCCCACGTACAGGCAGGGACTTCGCATCCGCCCACGGCACTGGCGATCGTGGTGGACAACTCCCTGTCGGCGGGTGCTGTGGTGGCAGGGCAGACGGTGCTGGCCACGCTCGCCACACGCGCTCGGGATGTGCTGGAGCGCTCGGAGGCCGGCGATCAGCTGTGGCTCGTCCTGGCCGATGGCGAGCTCCGCAGGGTGACCCGAGCGACGGCGCACGCCACCCTGGACAGTCTGACGCCGTGGCCGGTCCGGCTCGACCTTGGCACCGCGGTGCGCGCGGCTGTGCGTGGGGTGAGGGAGAGCGAGCTCGGGTTGGGTGAGGTCGTGGTACTCAGCGATCTCCAGGCGAGCGCCCTGTCGTCTGGCCCGCCGGTCGAGGGGCGCGTTCTCGTACTCGAGGCACCGTCGAGACCGGAGAACCTGGGGGTCGACTCAGCCGTGTCGGAGCCGACCCGCTGGACGCCGAGTGGGTCGGTGATCGCAAGCATCGGTGGGCACGCCGCCGGCCGCACCGCCGTTCGTCTCGAGATCGATGGTGTGGAGGTGGCACGAACGGTCGCCTCGGCCGGCGACCGGGTCGTGTTGGAGGGATCGGCACCGGGGAGTGGATGGCTTACCGGCATCGTCCGGCTCGACGCTGACGAGTTGCGCGGTGACGACACCTGGTATCTCGGGATTCGCGCCAGCGGCCCAACGGCGGTCGGGGTCGTCACCCACGTGGGTCGTTTCGTCGAAGACGGCCTCGCAGTGCTCCGAGAGGACGGACGGATCGCTCTAGGGAACGTGGTGCAGCTCGCGGACCGACCGCAATCGGGTGCGACGGTCGTGGTGCCTCCTGCCGAGCCCGCGTTGACGGGTGCGGTGAACCGCGCACTGGCGGCTCGCGGCATCGACTGGCGCTTTGGAGAGCTACTGGAAGGCGAGTGGTCGATTCGCGGGGACCTTCCCGGAGCTGGCGAGGCCGTCTATCGGCGGTACCGCCTGAGCGGGTCGGGAGACGTACTGGCTACGGTGGGCGGCGATCCGTGGCTGGTTCGGACGGGCGAGGTCACGCTGCTCGCGAGCCGCCTGGAGGAATCGTGGACGGCGCTGCCGGTGCGAGCGACGTTCGTTCCCTTTCTCGAGATCCTCGTCAGCCGCATTGCGATCGGATCGCCGGGGATCGTCCACGCACGGCCGGGCGAGGCAGTTCGCTTGCCGGGCGCCGCCGTGCGAGTCGAGTTGCCCGAGGGCACCGTCGCCATTCCGGCGAGCGGTGCCATCCTCGCTCCGCAGCGAACCGGCGTCTTCATGCTCGTCGACGCAGCCGGCGACACGGTCGGCGTGCTCGAGGTGAACCACGACGCCCGGGAGTCGGTGCTCGATCCCGCCGATCGTACGGCCCTCCGAGCGGCGCTCGGCGATGGTGTGGAGGTCGTGAGTGAGGCAACGCTGGCCCGGGAGCTCTTTGGCGGCGCACGTCGGGCCGAGTTGACGGGCATCCTGCTTGGCGCCGCCCTCGTCATCGTGGTGATCGAGCTGGTCGTCGCCACGTTCGGAACCGGCGCCACGAGAGCCTGATGCTCCCGCACCTCGTTCGCGCGGTTCGCGATCTTCCCCGCTTTCGCGCGCTGCGGGCCGATCTCCCGGGACGGGGCGCGCGGCGCACCGTCGGTGGCCTCCCGGGTGCCAGCCAGGCCGTCCTCGCGGCCGCGTTGGCCGATGACCATCCCCAGCGGGTGTTCCTCGTGGTGGCCCCGTCAGCGACGGGAGCCGAGACATGGTTGGGCGACCTGGGGGTCCTCGTCGGGGAGGGAGTGGCGCTGTATCCGCAGCGCGAGGCACTCGGGGAGGAAGAACCGCACTACGAGATCGCGGGCGAGCAGGTCGAGACGATCGCGGCGGTGCTCGCCGGCCGCGCACGTGTCGTCGTCACCACCTTGCGTGCGACGGTCGAGCTCACCCGAATGCCCGGGATGGTGGCCTCGCGTCGGCTCGAGATCCGCAAAGGGAGCGGATTGAAGTGGGGAGCCGTGATCGAGCGGCTCGAGGCCATGGGCTACGAGCGCTGCCCGTCGGTGAGTGACGTCGCGGAATTCGCGGTGCGCGGTGGGATCGTCGACGTGTACGGCTTTGGGATGTCCGATCCCGCGCGGCTGGAGTGGTGGGGGGACGAGCTGACTTCGATCCGGACGTTCGATCTCGATTCACAGCGGTCGTTTGTCGAGGTGGATGCCGTGACGGTGCTGCCCGTGGCGGCGCCCCGGGTGGACGACGGTCAGGATGCGAGCCCGGGAGCGCCAGCGACGCCGCCCGATGATCGCGCCGTGCGGCAGTCGCTCCTCGACCTGCTCCCGATCGACACGCTGGTCATCGTGGATCCATTGGTGGATGAGGCCGACGTGGATCGGCTGTGGCAGGAGGCCGACCATCACATTCAAGTTGCCCAGCACCGCGGCGAGGACGTGCCGGGGCGCGAGGCCGTCCTCCGCGATCCGCCGACGTGGCGCGAACGCTGGCTACAGTTTGCCACGTTGGTGATAACGGATGAGGCTGGGGACCACGATTTCCGGTTCGGTCCGCCGCCCCCGGTCGAGCGTAAGATCTCACGGATTGCAGCCATCGGACGGAGTTATCCGGTGCTCGTCCTGTGTGACAACGAGGGGCAGCTGGAGCGGCTCGATGAGCTGCTGTCTGACGAACGGAGCGGCAGCCGAACCGTACCGTCGTCGGTGACGCTCGCCCTCGGGTCGCTGAGCGGTGGGTTTGCCATGCCCGAGCTCACAGTGCTCACCGATCACGAGATCTTCCAGCGCGCCCGACGACTGCGACGCCCCAGACGATACCGGCAGGCCCTTGTGGAGGGCGCGGCGCGCTCGCTGACGCCTGGGGATTTCGTCGTGCATCTCGAGCACGGAATCGGCCTGTATCGCGGGATCGAGACCCTCACGATCGGCGACGGCGGCACCGTCGAGGTCGCCGTCCTCGAGTACGAGGGTGGCGACCGCCTCAACGTACCGCTCTACCGACTCGATCAGATCGAGCCCTACCGCACAGCGGAAGGCACCGCCGGCTCCACGCCAAAGCTGTATCGCTTGGGTGGGAGCCGGTGGAAGCGGCAGCGGCGAAAGACCGAGGCCGCGATCAACCGGCTCGCGGCGGAACTGCTCGAGCTGTATGCTCGGCGGTCCCTTGCCGAGGGGTTTGCCTTCCCCGCCGACACGCGCTGGCAACGCGAGCTGGAGTCGTCCTTTCTCTACGAAGACACCCCCGATCAGCGGACGGCCTCCGAAGAGACCAAACGTGATATGGAGCGCCCTCGCCCGATGGATCGGCTCATCGTGGGCGACGTCGGCTACGGAAAGACCGAGGTGGCGGTGCGCGCGGCCTTCAAGGCGGTCCAGGCGGGCAAGCAGGTGGCGGTACTCGTACCGACGACCATTCTCGCCGAGCAGCACGGGCGGACGTTCAGCGATCGCCTGGCCGACTTCCCGGTCCGGACCGAAGTGCTGTCACGCTTCCGGACGCGAATGGAACAGGAGCAAGTGCTGGAGGCCCTCCGATCCGGGGCGTGCGACATCGTGATCGGCACGCATCGCCTCCTCTCCCGGGACGTGACGTTCCACGATCTGGGCCTGCTGGTCGTGGACGAGGAGCACCGGTTTGGCGTTCGCCACAAGGAGCGTCTCAAGACGCTGCGGCTGGAGATCGATATCGTGACGCTCACGGCGACGCCGATTCCGCGCACACTGTATGGCGCGCTGGCGGGACTCCGGGACCTGACGATGATCGAGACGCCTCCGCGCGATCGATCGCCGGTGCTGACCTTCATCGAGCCATGGGACGACGATCTGCTGGCCGAAGCGATGGCGAGGGAGCTCGATCGTGGTGGGCAGGTGTTCGTCGTCCACAATCGGATCGAAACGATCGAACCCGTGGCGGAGCGTATCCGCCGCCTCGCGCCTCGGGCCAGGGTGGCAGTGGCGCACGGCAAGCTGCGCGAGCGCGAGCTGGACGACGTCATGCGGCACTTCGTGGACGGAGAGGTCGATATCCTGGTGTCGACCATGATCGTCGAGTCGGGCCTCGACGTAGCCAACGCGAACACCATGCTCGTGCACGATGCGCACCAGCTCGGTCTGGCCCAGTTGTATCAGCTCCGCGGGCGGGTCGGCCGCGGTCATCGGCGGGCCTACTGCTACCTCGTGGTTCCCGACGTCGTGGACGAGGAGGCGGATCGCCGGCTCAAGGTTCTGGAGCACCATACGGAGTTGGGCTCGGGCTATCGCATTGCCCTCAGGGACCTCGAGATCCGCGGCGCCGGGAACCTGCTCGGCGCCGAGCAATCGGGACACGCGCACGCCGTGGGCTTCGATCTCTACCTGCGGTGGCTCGAGGATGCCGTGCGGGCGCTGAAAGGCGACGCGCGGACCGCGGAGCGTCCGACGGCGGACATCACCTTCTCGGCGCCGGCGCGGTTTTCCGACGAATACGTGTCCGATCAGGACGCGAAGCTCGATCTGTATCGGCGGCTGGCGCGTGCCTCGGAACGTGGCGAGATTGCAGCCTTGCGAGAGGAGTGCCGCGATCGGTTCGGCCCCCTTCCCGACGAGGCGAACCGGCTGCTCGTGGTCTCGGAGCTGCGGATGCTCGGGACGGAGCTCGGCCTCCAGTCGATCCTGGTCCGTGGCGACGAGGCTCGGCTGCGGTTCCGGACCGGCGCGACCCCACGCCTCATGCGTCTCACCGCCGCA
>JAOTVV010000011.1 GCA_029863245.1 Gemmatimonadota bacterium | reverse complement strand
AGCTTCGCGAGCACGTCGGTGTGCCCGTGGGAATCATCAACAGTACCTGGGGCGGCAGCCGTATCGAGCCGTGGATGAGTCTCGACGCCCTTGGGTTGGACGAAGAGGATCTCGCTCAGATTCGCGCAGCCGAAGTCGCGCGGCAGGAAGCGATCCGTGATCGGGTGCGCTCGCGCATCGGTTCACTGCCCGAGATGGACGCCGGATTGGCGGACGGCGTGGCTCACTGGGCCGCGCCGGACCTCGATGATCGCAACTGGTTCACCGTCCCGGTCCCGTCGCAGTGGGAAGCGGCAGGGTTCGACGGCATGGACGGCGTGGCGTGGTATCGCGCCAACTTTGAGGTGACGGAAGACGACATCGCCCGTGGTGTCAGGCTCGGGCTTGGCATGATCGACGATTCCGACATCACGTGGGTCAACGGCGTGGAAGTGGGCCGGACGGACAATGCGTGGAATCAGGCCCGCCTCTACGACGTGCCGTCCCGCGCGCTCAAGGCCGGCGAGAACGTCATCAGCATTCGCGTGGAGGACTTCCAGGGAGGAGGCGGGATCGCCGGCGCCCGCGAGACTGTCTTCCTCGACGTCGGTGGTGACCGTCGGGCGCTGCCGGATACATGGCGGTTCATGGTGGGTCGCGTGAGCCTCAATTCGGCCGGCAACAAGAACCAGGTGCCGACGCTCCTGTGGAACAAGATGATTCATCCGCTCCTGCCATTCCCGATCAAAGGCGTCATCTGGTACCAGGGCGAGTCGAACGCGGACCGCATGCCCGATGCAGTGGCGTACCCGGAGCTGTTCGCTGCGATGATCCGGAGTTGGCGTGAGGAGTGGCGACAAGAGGATCTGCCGTTCCTCTGGGCACAGCTCGCCAACTTCATGGAGGTGAACGACGATCCGTCTGCGGAGAGCAACTGGGCGGTCTTGCGAGAAGCGCAGTCCGCTGCGCTCGCCCTGCCACACACCGGGCAGGCGGTCCTGATCGACATCGGCGAGGCCGACGACATCCACCCTCGCAACAAGGAGGATGTCGGCCGGCGGCTCGCCCTCGCTGCGCGGAAGATTGCCTACGGCGAGGACGTGGTTTTTTCCGGTCCCACGTTCCGGACGTGCGAGTTTCGCGATGGACGCGCGACGGTCTCCTTCGATCACGTCGGCAGCGGGCTCATCACTCGAGGCGATGCGCCGCGTGGCTTCGCGGTGGCCGGCCCGGACGGACGTTTCGTCTGGGCCAACGCCCGGATCGACGACGATCGCGTGGTCGTGTGGAGCGATGCCGTGCCCGATCCAGTGGCGGTCCGCTACGCGTGGGCAAACAACCCGGCGTCGGCAAACCTGTACAACGCGGAGGGTTTACCGGCCGGACCATTCCGCACCGATCGGTGGTGAGGCGGACGGTCCGCGATGGCGCCACACGGACGTCGGTCGCGGCCGGGCCATTTTGTGCGGACCGGTGTGATGCCCATCGCGACCGCCGGTGGATCAGTCGCCCTCAGTTCCCGCCGACCGGCTCCAGCCGCACTATGGGGGTCGGGTCTCCTCCGCGGTGGTCGATCGCGAGGTAGATGTAGCCGTCCGGTCCCTGGCGGACGTCGCGGATGCGGCCCATCCCTTCGAGCAGCGTCTCCTCGGCCACGACCTTCTGCCCGTCCATGGTGAGCCGAGCGAGCTGCTGCCCGGCGAGACCGCCCACGAACATGTTCCCGCGCCATTTGGGGAAGCGGTCGCCGGTGTAGATCAGGAGCCCCGACGTCGCGATCGACGGCACCCAGTAGTGGACCGGCTGTTCCATGCCCTCCCGATGCGTGCTCTCGTGGATCGGAGAGCCGCTCCCGTAGTTGACGCCGTGGCCGATCACCGGCCACCCGTAGTTCCTTCCCTGACGCACCAGGTTCAGCTCGTCGCCTCCCTGCGGCCCGTGCTCGTTGATCCACACGTCTCCCGTCTCGGGATGGATCGCGAGCCCCTGCGGATTCCGGTGACCGTACGTCCAGATCTCCGGACGCGCGCCGGCCCGATCCACGAAGGGGTTGTCGGCTGGCACGCGGCCGTCGTCGTGCAGCCGGATCGTGGTCCCGTGGTGGTTCGAGAGGTCCTGCGCCGGGTGCGCCTCGAGGTTCCCGCGCGGTGGCGCCTGGCGGTCGCCCACGGTGATGAAGAGAAACCCGTCGCGGTCGAACGCGAGCCGTGAGCCGTAGTGCCCGTTGCCCCGCGTCGCCGCCTCGAAGATCTGCTCCACGTCGGTGAGGCGATCGTTCTCGAACCGGCCGCGTACCACCGCGGTGGTGGCCGCGGACCCCTCGGCGTTCGGCTTGGAGAAGCTCAGGTAGATGAGCCGGTTCGAAGCGAAGTCGGGATGCGGGACCACATCCAGCAGTCCGCCCTGCCCACGGGCGAAGACCGCGGGCACACCAGTAACCGGGCTTGGCAGAAGCGCGCCGCCACGGACAATGCGGAGTCGTCCGGGCCGCTCCGTGACCAGCATGTCGCCGCTGGGAAGGAAGGCGATGGCCCACGGGTGCTCCAGGCCGTCCACCACGGTGACGACACGGTAGTCGTGCAGGTCAGACTGGTGGACCGCCGACTGGGCGGCGAGGGGCGTCGCCGCGCACACGAAGAGCGCCACGCCCGCGATTGTCATCGAGCTCCGGATCATCCCAAACTCCCATGCTGCGGTAACGAGATTCGGCCGCCGCGGCCTGAACAGGGGTGCGGCGAGCGCCACAGGTAAGGTACCCCACAGAGCGCGGTGGATGTTCCGAGCGGCAGCCGCGGATGGCCCCGAGCCGTTCACCCCTGGGTATATTGCCATTGATGGTGCGGGTCCACTTCGCCGGCGCGCGGCTCCAGAGCGACGCCACCACGTCCCCACAGGGGATCGATCGCTGACGTCCTTTGCGTACAAGACGTATACCATCGTACCACGAACCTTCCAGATCCGGGGCTCGGGGCGGTGGACGCTCGAGGTCGTGATCAGTCGGCACCGGTGCACGCGGTGGTTCAGCGGTCACGCGACGTACCCGACGGAAGCGGTGGCGATCGCCGGCTGCCGTGAGTACGGGTGCCGCATCATCGACGGGAAGGTGCCCGACTGCACCGTCGCCGATCTGCTCTAACGTGTTCCCAACATCTCTACCGACCATGAGGCAGGCATGAGCAAGTTCACGGTCGAGCAGCGACGCCTCACACACCGCGGTGCCGCGTTCCATTTCGTGGCGTACGATGGCCAGCCCGGGAACGCGAAGCGCCAGCAGCCTCCGACCGATCCGGCGTGGTTCCTCATGAACGAAGGCAGACGCTGGGAGGTCATGCCGCACCGGCCCGGCCAGGAAGGTGAGGAGCTGGAGCGGTTGTTCATCGCGTGGCTCGACGTTCACGTGTTCGGCATCGAACCGTCGTCGGCGAACGGAAAGCGCAGAAGAGAGCGGTAGGCGTGCGCTAGCCGGACCGCCGTGGTCAACCCGCCTCAGCCGTTCGTTCGAGAGGAAATTTCCACCGCAGTGCCCCAGGGATCTTCGACGAGCCAGTGCCCGCTCTGGCCGCTGATGGCGTGTCCGGCGGCCTTGATGCTGTCCGCAGCGCGGTCGGCCGCGCCGGGTTCGGGCACGATGACTGTCCAGGCGATGAGTCGCGCGTCGTCGGGGCCGGCACGTGGGGCCTCGGACGCCCACGTGTTCACGCCCAGATGGTGGTGGTACCCACCCGCGGAGAGAAAGAGCGCTCCCGGGTAGTCCCACACGATCTTGTCGAAGCCCAGGGCGTCGTGGTAGAACGCGCCCGCCTTTCCCAGGTCGCCGACGTGCAGATGCACGTGACCCACCACCGTGCCCGCCGGCAGCCCCTCGAACGGCCCGTCACCGATCTGGGCTAACAGGTCGGCGACGTTCAAGGGTTCAGTGCCCATCACGAGTTGGCGGCCGCGGCGTTGCCACTGACTGCGAGGCCGATCGGCGTAGATCTCGATCCCGTGCCCGTCCGGATCGGAGAGGTAGACCGCCTCGCTGACGAGATGATCTGCCATGCCCATCCGTGCGCCGACGTCGGCTGCGTGCCGTGTGAAGCGCGCGAGCGCGGCACGGCTCGGCAGTCGCAGCGCAAAGTGGTACAACCCCAGGCGGCCTTGGCGTGGCACCGGCGCCGCGCCCGGACGCTCGAGAAGCTCGACCAGGGGGGCCGAGTCCAACTGGGCGCCCAGTGCTGTCCGATTGGCCGTGCTCTCGAGCGTTCGCAGCCCGATGATGCGGCTGTAGAAGTCCAGGGACCGCTCGAGGCTCGTAACCTGGAGCTTCACGCGTCCGAGGTGGGTGGCCTCTGGCAGGCGGTACCCGGGCGGTGCAATGCCATACGCCGAGCCGACGGGCCGCCGCCCTGCGCTTGTCGCGCTCATGGCATCATCACCCTCTAAGGAGAGCGAGCTGACGATCGGGACGATGTCGGCGGCGGGTCGCGTGTCAGCGGGTGGCGTTCGGGCAGGAATCGGCGGTCGCGCCTCGCGTAGTCCTTCGGCTTCACCACGTCGTGGTTGAGCCATTCGATGACGGCTGAGTGACCCAGGCTCTCGGGGTCGTTGTGCAAGTATCCCTCGGTGACGGCAATGACCCGAAAGCGCTGGCGGAGCTGGAACGTCAGCGTGGGATCGGTGAGCTCGCCCCGGACCACGCGCTCGACGTACTGCGTGGGTGTCATGTCCGCTGCGTACCGATGGTACCCGCGGAGCCGTGCGCCGGCCCGGATCCGGTGCAAGCGGTGCCGGCGCACGAGATCCCGCCGCGCTTGGTAGAGGGCTTTTCCGATCCCTCGCCGCCTGAGTTCGGGATCCGCCATGACTTCGGCGCCGTAGAGCGTGTGCCCCTCGGGATTGTGGTTCGTGAATGACCCCACGTCGGTCATCCTTCTCCAAGTCATGTCGAAATCGTAGTCCTCCCACAGGACGATGAGGCTCGCCGCCATTCCCACGACTCGGTTGGTCTCGGGAGCGATGGCCACGAGCTGTCCTTCGGGGAACACGTTCAGATGTGATGCAAGCTGCTCGTGCTTCCACGCGTTGGATGTGGGATACACGCGCTGGCAGAGTTCGATGATCCCGTCGAAGTCATCGGGCCGCGTTTGCCGGACGGTCACGTCGAGCTGCTTCCGGCTCACAACGTCACGATCTCCGGATCGGTAACCATCGACGCCGTTCGCTTCGAGTCGTTGAGGGGGAGCACGGTGCCGGACGCCCGGGTCGTGACGATCGTATCGAGGTTCAGCTCGCCAATGATCATCATTTCCTGATTCGGATTGCCTTCGGCGAGGATCCCGTCTCTCGAGAAGGGAAAATCACTCGGCGTGAGAATCGCGGCCTGCCCGTAGTTCAAGTGGACGGCCGGGACCATGGGCAGCGAGCCCACGGTGTGGGACTGGATGACGTACATCTGGTTCTCGATGGCGCGCGCCTGCGCGCAATACCTGACGCGAAGGAAGCCCTGCCGATCGTCGGTACAGCTGGGCACCGCCAGAATGTTCGCGTCGAGCCGCGCGGCGGCCCGGGCGATCTCCGGAAACTCCACGTCATAGCAGATCGCGATGGCCATCCTCCCGAACGACGTTTCAAACACGCGGAGCTTCGAGCGGGCCGAGACCTTCCAGTCCTCGGTCTCGAAACGCGTCATGTGGAGCTTGCCCTGCATGCCGAACTCGCCATTGGGCGCGAAGAGATAGGACTCGTTATAGAGTGCCTGGTCGTTGCCATCGTCCATGACCGGAATGGTGCCACCCACGATGTACAGCCCCCATCGCTTGGCGAGACGGCTCATCAGCTCGAGATACTGCGGCCGTTGGGCGGCCAGCTCTCGGATCTGGATCTCGATTGGTCGCTTGACGTCCCCCAGCGTGAGGAGCTGGACCGTGAAGTATTCGGGGAAGACCAGGAGGTGACACTTGTAGTCGGCGGCGGTTTCGACGAGCGCTTCCACTTGCTCGACGAAATCCCGAAAGGCCTTGACCGGCCGGATGAAATACTGGAGTGACGCAACGCGAATGCGATCCATGGGACTCCGAGGCCGTGAAGCTTGGGGTCGGGACAATTGGCGCCGTCGCGGCGTCCGCGGCTCGGCACAGCAACGCCTGATCGATCAACTCCTAAATGTACCGAGATGAACGTCAGAGCGCAGGCGTGAGGGATCGCACCGCTTGGGAGCAGGGCTGCGCTCTGCAGGCACGGCTGTCTTCGCCGGGTGTTAGGCGGTGAGGATGCCGATGTTGTACCCCTTGCTCTTGAACGCCGTTTCGATGCCGGCCTTGTCCACGGCCTTCATGTAGGCCTCCTTCGGCTCGACGACTCCCCGCTCCACAAGGTCCACCAGCGCATCGTTCAAGGTGGACATGCCGAGCTGCTTACTGGTCTGAATAATAGACGGGAGCTGGAAAGTCTTGCCCTCCCGGATGAGGTTGCTGACGGCCGGGGTGGTGAGCATGATCTCGCGCGCCGCGACCCGCCCGCCGGTCTTCCTGCGGCACAGCACCTGCGCGATCACGCCGCGCAGCGACTCCGAGAGCATGACACGAATCTGCGCCTGCCGGTCGCCTGGAAACTGATCGATGATACGATCCACCGTCGACGTGGCGGTCGTTGTGTGGAGGGTGGCGAACACCAGGTGCCCCGTCTCCGCGGTCTCGATCGCGATCTCGACGGTCTCCAGATCCCGCATCTCGCCAATGAGCACGATGTCGGGGTCCTCTCGCAGCGCCGCGCGCAAGCCCGTCTTGAACGACTTGGTGTGCAATCCGACCTGGCGATGGGTGACCAGGCACCGCTTGCTCTGGTGCACGAACTCGATGGGGTCCTCGATCGTCAGGATGTGATCGTTGCGCTCCTGGTTCATCAGATTGACGAGTGCTGCCAGCGTCGTCGATTTGCCTGACCCGGTCGGCCCGGTCACTACCACCAACCCCTTCGTGAGGTAGCACAACTTCTGGACCGCCTTGCTGACGTCGAGCTGCTCGCAAGTCGGGATCTCGCTCGGGATGACGCGGAACACGCCCATCGGACCACGGCGGTCCATCGCCGCATTGCACCGAAAGCGTGCGACGCTCTCGAGCTCATACGCGTAATCGGCATCCCCCGCCTCGCGAAAGGCCTTGATATCCTTGGGTGGCATGATGCTTTCGAGCATGCTGCGGAGCTGATCGACGCCGAACGTCGATCCCTCCCCGCGATCCAGGGCTCCGTCCTTGCGGAGGATGGCGGGCTCGCCCACCCGCAGGTGCAGGTCCGAGCCACCGGAGCGAACCAGCAACCGCAGCAGCTCGTCGAGCTGCGCGCGGTCGGCGTCAGCATCTCGATGTGCCTGCGGCGTGGTGTCCTGCGGTGCGGTCGCCGGCGCTGGTCCCGTCTGTTGGGATGGTGGGCGGACGCGCACAGTGGCCGTCAGCGAACCGTTTCCGGGCCGTACCTCCACGTCGACCTCTCCGGACGGGGCGGTGTGCTGAAACGTGACATCGGCTCCTGGCTGGATCTGGGTGCGGAGCTCGGGAGGCGCGATCTCCTTGATGAGTGCCAGGATCTGCGCGACCTCGAGGGCGTTCTGCGTGACTGGCTTCGTCACCCCACCGGTGAGGAGTCCCATAGGCGCCCCGCCCGTGAGGGTGAGCGCATCGGCGCCGCGCTGATGCAAGATCTCGATGAAACGGTTCAGTTGAGCCACAGGACGACCTAGTCGAGAGGGTGAACGTAGAGAACCGATGCGCGATTGATGTACTGGACGGTCTTGCCTTCGGCGAGGTCGAAGAACCCTGTCAAGTCATTCAGGAAATCCATTGCGCGCGTGTGAAGGGGCGGTAACTCCGATCGGGTCGCGCCTCGGAAGCGGCGCCCTCCCACCACGTGCACCTCCAGCGTGAGTTCCGTGGCCACTGAAGCGCGCTCGGGATCGACAATGAAGGGTTCGGAGGCCTGGCAGGTGACCACTGCCACCTGGGCCTTGGCGACCAGGGCGATCTCTCCTGCCGGCAGCGTCATCGCGAAGAACTGGTCCGGCCGGTTCAGCATCTCCAACGTGGTTTCGGCGCTTTGGTGAAGTGCCGTGCTGGACTGCAGATGCAACTCGCCTTCGAGCACCGAGCCGTGGGCAAACGTGACCTGTGCCGATACGCGATGCGTTGCCTGCCAGTCGCTCATTGGGTGATCCCGTGGCTCGTAGGTGGATGGCTTGCCTTGGGTGTGGACGCGCCCGTGGAGCGCGCTTCGAGCAATCTAATGGATGAGGCCGAGTCTGGAGTGTGAGCGGGGTCCTATTCTCTACCTTGAGCGCGGTGCTCGGCAGCTCTGCGTCAGGACGTTTGGCGGCGCCGGCGCTCGGTCATAGTATGATTCGCGGGACGGTAGCAACTGCATACCAGTGAGATGCCCGAATCCGACGAGCGGCGCCGATGATCCACCAACAACACGCGAGCCTCGCCCGGGTGGTGGGATTCTGGGGCGCGGTGTGGATGAGGCTTGGTTCCATCCTGGGCGCCGGCGTGTTCGTGAGCCTCGGGATCGTGGCGGGCATCGTGCTGGCGGTGGCACTCGCCGCACTCGTGGCGACGGCCAATGGACTTTCGAGCGCGCAACTCGCGGCGGCCCACCCCGTGAGCGGCGGCACCTACGAGTACGGGCACCGCTATCCCCATCTGGCTCGCGGGACTCGGCCTGCTCGGCGTTGGCTTCGTTCTGAAGTGGTTGTTGGGCGGGCGGGGTGGCTGACGGTCCTGGCACTCCACCTCCCCACGGCGTGAGTCAGATCACCGAACGGCACCGCGCCAAGCGGATACCTTGGGAATCGCGTCAGCCCCGCTCGTGCGCTGCTCCTGGTATCGCTCTGGAGGTTCCCCGTGCTGAAGCTTGCCCTCACCGTTCTCTCGTTCCTCGTTGCCGCGTGCAGTGACACTGGCGGTCTTAGTCCCGGGCCGGCCGTCGATGCAGAAGTGGCCGGATTTGTCGAGCTCATGAACGACCACCGAGCGTCCGTCGGTTGCTCGCAGCTCAGCTGGAATGGCGAGGTGGCAGCGGTGGCTCAAGGGCACAGCCAAGACATGGTGGATCGGGCGTTCTTCAGCCACACCAATCCGGAGGGGGCATCCCCGTTTGACCGCCTGACCGACGCCGGCATCTCCTACTCCAGGGCGGCGGAGAACATTGCCTGGGGCCATCCCACGGCCGAGGCGGTGCTCAACGCGTGGCTGGAGAGCGCGGGCCACCGGGCCAATATCGAGAATTGTCAACTGAGCCAGCACGGGGTGGGTCTCCGGGACCAGCGCTGGACCCATGTGTTCATCACTCCCTGAACTCAGTCGATAAGAGGGGTCGGACAAGCATGGTACGAGACCGGCCAGCTCATGAGTGAGGGCTCGTGGACGGCGGGCGAGCCCGACGCTGCCTACACGCGGTGGCATCCGAATGGACAGAAGGCCGCGGAAGGCACGTACCGGGCCGGTGAGCCCGTCGAGCTGAAGCTGTGGGACGAGAACGGGAATCCTGAGCCCGGCGTCGAGCCCCCCGCCCCCGGACGCGAGGAGTCGTGACGCGGGCTCGCCGGATGACGTGCGCCGTCTGGCTCTTGCTCGCGGCCTGCGCCGGTAGCACACCCGGATTCGAGGCGGAAGCCGTGCTGGCGCCCCTCGCCGAGCCGGTCGAGGAGGTCGCAAGCCTCGAGCTTGCCGCGTTGGGCTACGAGGTCGACGCCGTGCAGCGGCGATCGACGAGTTTCACGCTGTCCGCACTCAAGATCCGGTCGGGACCGGCACCAGGTGCCGTCACCTTCGATTGGCTCCACGTCACCATCATGCACCACCGCATCGTGACCGAGCGGCCGTCGCGGGAGAGCGCCAGGGGAGAGATCGTGCACGTCCGGGCCGTGAGCGAGGAACAGACCCGACGCCGGCGGTCGATCCCGCCCACCCCCGAGGTGATTGCCGATGCGATGGCCTTCATCGAGGCCATGAAGGGTGCGCGCGAGCGCCTGCCGTAGACCGCCGACGTGTCCTTTTCGGAACGGAGAGAGTAGACTTCGGCCGGTTACACTCTGCGCCTGTAGCTCAATCGGATAGAGCACCTGGCTTCGGACCAGGGGGTTGGGGGTTCGAGTCCCTCCGGGCGCATCCTCGAACATCCGTGGGAGCCGGTCATCCGCGAGTCAGTTGAGTGCGCATGAACTCCTTTCCCCGCCGTGCCGTCACTCCCGCCCTGGTCGCCGCTGCGCTTGTCGCCGCCTGCGCTGGGACGTCACCGGGCCCCGCGATCTCCCCCGTCGAGTTGGACATCCGGGGCAGCGCACTGCCGAGCCCGGGATGGTGCCGAATCGTGAGCCAGGATAGCCCACATCCCCGATCCCAGTCATGTGACCAGATCGAGCGAGGGGCACCTCCCGGCTCGCGGGTGCTGTATCGCCCGGCGGACGGGAGCCGCCGGATTGTGGTTTGTTACGTGAGCCTGGGGGATTGGGGTGTCATCGCCGGAGCGGACGTGTTCGACCTGGACACCGGACGGAACATCGAGGTGCTCCAGCGAATCGGCGAGCCGCCACCACCGGGAGGCTGTCAGCACGCACTGTTGCTCACGCACCGCTAAGCGTCTCGGCCCCTACCACCCCTCGAGTTCCGTGATCAGGCGGCGCACGTCCTTGGGGAGCGCCGTTTTGCGGTCAGCCCGGTAGTCGTAGGCAACCACGATCCCCGTGCCCTCGGCGGCGATGGCTCCGGCGGCCAGGGACACCAGCAGGTACTCCATCGTGAACCGGTCCTCTTCGGCGCTCGATGCGCGGGTCGCGACCTGGACCGTGTCCGGATACACCAGAGCGCGACGGAATCGGCACGTCGTGGAGTGAAGAATGGCGCCAATCCGATCTCGCTCGTAGGCCTCGAGAAACCCGCATCGGGCGAGGTATTCGACGCGTGCGGACTCGAAGTAGCGAAAGAACACGGTGTTGTTGAGGTGGCCGTACGCATCCATTTCCCCCCATTGCACGGGCAGGGTGAGCGCGACGGGGAACCCGGCCAATGACGGGTGAATCCGGTCGTCCTGGGGCACGGGTCCTCCTTTCGCGGTGACGGATCGCTACCGGCGCGCGCCTAAGATCGCCGGGACTGCCCCACGGGGCAACACGCTCCCTAGCGTCTGCCGCTTTGCCGTACGTAACTTGCGCGCGATGCCTCGGTTCCCTGCTGGAGAGCGGCCACTGCGCACGCGCGACTTGCTCGGGCAGCTCATTGGGAGCCTGCCGGAAGGCGTCTACGTGACCGACGAGGCAGGGGCCTTCCTCGACGCCAATCGTGCCTTGGTCGATTTCCTCGGCGTCACGAGCGCCGACGACCTCCGCGACCGCTCGATTGCGGAGACGTTCGACGAGCCGGAGGCATGGGCACACCGGGTAGCAGCCGCGCGGGATGGGCACGGGGTGTGGGAGGTGGAGCGGACGGTTCGGTGCTTTGATGGAAGCCGCCGATCGGCGCTTGATTTTGGCACCGTGGTCAGGCAGCCGTCTGGTGCGACGGTCTACCAGGGTGTGCTCGTCGACGTGTCCCGCTACGCCGAGCGTGAGGACGAACTTCGACGCCTCCTCGTGCGCGACCCGCTGACCGGCTGCTACAATCGGCGGTACCTCTCCGAGTTCGTCGACGAGGACCACTCCGAGCAGGATCGATGGGGACTCCTGATGGTCGACCTGGACGACTTCAAGTCCTTCAACGACGAGCACGGCCACCTGGAGGGTGACAAGCTGTTGCAGCAAATGGCGGCGTTCCTCGGGCGGTGCTTGCGGACGGAGGATGCGGTGGTGCGCTTCGGGGGAGACGAGTTCATCGTGCTGCTGAGGAATGAGAGTACGGAGCATACCGAGAGGATCGCCGAGCGCCTCCGTGCCGCGGCGGAGGCAGCGGCACCGGCGGCGTTCTCACTGGGTGCGGCCGTGCGGAGGGTGGGGGAGCCGTTCGAGGGCACGCTGGCGCGTGCGGACGAGCGCATGCGTCACGTCAAGGTTCGTGATCAGCGCGATCGAACTCGTCGGCGCACCGATCGGTGAGCACGCAGTTGCTCGAGCTCGTGGCGGTAGGGCTGGTGAGCGGCAGCCTCGGCGCCCTCTTCGGCGTGGGCGGTGGGATCATCCTCGTGCCGGGCCTCATCTTCGTTGCCGACCTCTCGTTCACCGGTGCGGTGGCCACGAGTCTGGTGTGCGTGGTCGCGACGTCCGTTGCCGGCAGTGCCGTATTCCTGCGCCGAGAGGTCGTCGATCTCGACATCGCGGTGGAGCTCCAGTTCTTCACGGTGATCGGCGCCGTCGCGGCCGGCCTCGCCGCCGTCGTTATCCCCACAGCCCCACTCTACTTCGGCTTTGCCGGGTTGCTGCTGGTCACGGCGTATCACATGCGTCCCCCGCCTGCCACGCGCGGGCCCGACCGGGCCGATCGGCCGCGCCGCCGTGCGGCTCGAGGGGCATCGGTGGGGGCCGGCCTCGTCTCCGGGTTGCTCGGGGTTGGCGGAGGGGTGTTGAACGTGCCCATTCTGCACCTCCTTCTCGGTTTGCCGTTCGAGCGGGCGGTGGCCGGCTCCATCTACATCATCGGTGTCACCGCAGGCGCGGCGGCCGCAGTGTACTTGGCGCGCGGCGACGTGCACGTGAGTGTGGCCGGTGCCACCATGCTGGGGACGGTGGTCGGGGCGTCGCTGACCGCCGCGTGGGGTGTACGGCTCGACCAGCGATTGCTCAAGCTGGGGTTTGCCCTGCTCCTCGTGGTGGTGGCTATCAGGATGGTGGGACGTGGCATCGCCCAGTTCTGACCGGTCCACGCCGGGGTCGGGGCGCCGCTGGCTCGCTCGTCTGTTGACCGGGTGCCTGCTTACCACCGTCGTGGCGGTGCTGGTGGGGATTGTGACCCACACGGCCCCCCCGGTCATTGGGGGCTTGTCCCTTCTCATAGGGACGCCGTTCATCGCGGCGCTCGCGATCGCGTTTGGAACGCTGCGATCGCGGGGTCGGCTCGCGGCCTATGCGTTGGCCACGATCGCTATTGCGGCGCTCGGGGCGTGGCTCGCCGGCTGATGCTCCCCCAGACCCTCGGGATCGTCGGACTCGGCGCCGTGGGCGGCTCGGTGGCCTGGGACGCGACGCAATCTGGTGTCCCGAGGGTCGTGGGGTATTCCCGGAGCACGCGGGATGCCGTGGCGGCGGTCAAGGCGGGCGCCGTGACGGGGCTGATGCGTGATGCGGCGGCAGTCGTCGAAGCAGCGGACCTCGTGGTTTTCGCGACTCCCCCAGCCGACACGCTCGAGTTGCTCGAGACGTTGGGCCCAGCTATGCGGGAACGGGGTGTCTTTGGCACCGACGTCACGAGCATCAAGGTTCAGGTGATGCGCGTTGCCGAGGCTCAGGCCCTCCAGGAGGTCTTTGCGGGATCACATCCCCTGCTCGGTACACACGAGACCGGCTTCACCGCGGCGAGGCCAAGCCAGCTGAGGGGCTCGGTAGTGTATGTGACGCCCCTGGCGGGTGGAAGTGACGCCGGTCGTGAGATCGAGGACTTCTGGAGTCGCGCAGTCGGTGCCCATCCGGTGACGATCGATGCCGATCGGCACGATGCGATGGTGGCATGGACCGGCCAGCTCCCCCACGTCGTCGCCGCGACGCTGGCCGGTGCGCTTGCCAAGCATGGGCCGGCGGGTGTCACGCACGGAAGAACGGCGCTCGAGGCGACCCGCGCCGCCTCGAGCTCGCCCGAGGCCTGGGCCGAAATCCTCATTGCGAACCGTCGGCAGGTGCTGGAAGCGCTGCGCCATTTTGGCGGAGAGGTCGATGCACTCCGGGAGGCGCTCGACGAGGACAATCTTGCCAAGGTCCGTCGATCGCTCGAGGCTGGGGCGGGGTGGCGACGTCGGTTCGACGAATGAGTGGTGGACGAATGGGCAGTCGGGTGGTGGCCATCGATGGCCCGGCGGGGTCGGGGAAATCGACCACGGCCGCGGCCGTGGCGCGAGCGCTCGGCATGCCGCATGTGGAGAGCGGTACGCTGTACCGGGCGGTGACGCTGGCGGCGCTTGACGCGGCGGTGCCGGTCGAAGGTCCCAGGCTCGTGGCGCTCGCTCACGCCCTCCCGATTCGGTTGGATCTGACGGCCTCCGGGTTTCGACCCGAGATCGCCGGAACAGACGTCTCCGAGGCGATCCGCACCGAACGCGTCACGGCGCACGTCTCCGCCGTCTCCGCGATCGGGGAGGTGCGACGTTGGGTGAACGAAGAGGTCCGCCGGGCGGTGGCGCGCTACCCTGCGGGGGCGGTGCTGGATGGTCGAGACATCGGCACGGTGGTCTTTCCAGACGCTCTGCTGAAGATCTACTTGACGGCGGCGCCCGAGGAACGGGCCCGGCGCCGCCTCCGGCAGGAGGGGAGACCGTCGGACCCGGACGATCTCGGGCGTGAGGTCGCGGAGCTGGCGCGCCGCGACGGCGCCGATTCCTCCCGGGCACTGGCACCGCTCATGCCAGCACCCGATGCCGTGCTTCTAGACACCTCGGGGATGACCTTGGAGGCCCAAGTGGCACACATCGTGGCCCTGGCCCGGAAGGCATTCTCCTGACTTGACATAGGGTTGCTGCCGGTCTAGCGTTCATGGCTTCCGTTCCCCAACGGTGGGGGACGGCGTCTGCCATGACGCAGGCGCTGCGATCGAAACCTTTCAACCCGATGTTGGCGTTGCACATGCTCGAATCCGTGTCAGAGACCTCAACTCCACCTTCTCCTCCACAGCCCTCTTCGACCACCGGCTCCAGCACCGCTCAGGCGTTCCCCGTCAGGCAGGATCTGTATGACGAGGGGTACTCCGACGCGGAGTATCAGCAGATGCTCGAGCTGTACGAAGGAACGCTCCAGAGCATTCAGGAAGGGGAGATCGTCAAGTCGAAGATCCTGCGAGTGACGGAGAGTCACGTCATCCTCGACGTGGGATTCAAGTCCGAGGGCGCCGTCGCAATCGACGAGTTCAAGGATCTCGCAGCCGTCTCGCCGGGCGACGAGGTGGAAGTGCTGCTGGAACGCTTGGAGGACGAGGAAGGCTCGATCGTTCTTTCCAAGAAGAAGGCGGATTTCATGCGGGTGTGGGAGAAGATCCGCCACGCCTATGAGAACGATCAGCCGGTGGACGGCACGCTCCAGAAGAAGATCAAGGGTGGCGTGGTCGTCGACCTCATGGGAGTCGACGCATTCCTCCCGGGCAGCCAAATCGCACTCCGGCGGGTGCCCAACATCGACGAGCTGCTGGGTCAGACCTACCAATTCAAGATCATCAAGCTCAACAAGCGGCGCCGCAACATCGTGGTGTCGCGGCGCGTGATCCTGGAGACGGAACGATCGCACAAGCGCGAGCACCTGATGAAGGAGCTGGAAGTGGGTCAGGTGCGAAAGGGCGTCGTCAAGAACATCACCGATTTCGGCGCGTTCATCGATCTCGGAGGGGTGGATGGCTTGCTCCACATCACGGACATGAGTTGGGGCCGCGTGTCCCACCCGTCCGAGATGGCGAACCTCGGCCAGGACATCGATGTGAAGGTGCTCGACATCGATTGGGACCGGGAACGGATTTCGCTCGGCCTGAAGCAGCTCCAACCGTACCCGTGGGAGAACGTGACCGAGCGCTATCCGGTTGGGGTGCGGGTGCAGGGGAAGGTCGTGAGCATCACCAACTACGGCGCGTTCGTCGAGTTGGAGCCCGGGATCGAAGGCCTGGTGCACATCAGTGAGATGAGCTGGACACGCAGCGTGCGCCATCCGTCCAAGATCGTGTCCATCGGGGAGACCATCGAGGCCGTGGTGCTCAAGGTTGACCCCGAGGAGGAGAAGATCTCGCTCGGGATGAAGCAGACCGAGCAGGATCCGTGGATGATGCTGCCGATGAAGTACCCGGTCGGGACGCGCATCAGCGGCAAGGTCCGCAACCTGACCTCGTTCGGCGCATTCGTCGAGATCGAGCCGGGCATCGACGGGCTCATTCACATTTCCGACATGTCCTGGACCAAGCGGGTGCAGCATCCGTCGGAGATCGTGAAGAAGAACGACACCGTCGAGGTCGTGATTCTGAACATCGATCCCGAGAACAAGCGGATCTCGCTCGGTCTGAAGCAGATGATCGAGGATCCGTGGCTCAAGATCGCCGAGACTCACCCGGTGGATATGGAGATCGACGGCACGATCGTCCGGTATCAGGACAACGGTATCGTGGTGGATCTCGGCGGCGACCTGGAGGGCTTCGTACCGCAGTCGCAGCTTCCCATTCCGGACGGCAAGAGCGCTGAGAGCGTGACCAAGGTCCGGCAGTCGGTCTCGCTCAAGGTGCTGGAGGTCGATCCGATCCATCACCGGATCATCCTCGCCGCCACCGAGTTCGGTGAACTGCCCCCGGACGAGCCGGAGCCCCCGCCAACCGAGGCCTCGTCTGATGACGAGAGCGACGCGCCCGAGGCCGTGACCGCGGAAAGCGAGGACCAGCCGGAAGCGGAGGCACAGGAGGCGTCGGAGCAGCCCGAGAAGGAACCACCGACCGCCTAGCGCGAGGGAGGGGGGCTGCCGACCGGCGGCCCCCGCGGGCCACCACCCGAACCCCATCCCGCCGTGACCCTACAAGAGCGACTCGATCAGCTTCACCGCCTCCGGGCCGAATCGGAGGCTGGCGGAGGACCGGACCGCGTCCGGCAGCAGCACACCAAGGGCAAGCTCACCGCTCGCGAGCGGCTCGACCTCCTGCTCGATCCGGGGTCGTTCGTCGAGTTGGATCGGTTTGTCACCCACCGATCCACGGACTTCGATCTGGCGGACAAGAAGGTCCTGGGCGACGGCGTCGTGACCGGGTACGGCCGCATCGACGGACGTCTCGTCTACGTGTTCTCCCAGGACTTCACGGTATTCGGTGGCTCCCTGGCGGAGGCACATGCCGGGAAGATCTGCAAGATCATGGATCTCGCGGTGCGCAATGGCGCGCCGATCGTCGGGCTGAACGATTCGGGCGGGGCGCGGATTCAGGAAGGGGTCGTCTCGCTCGGCGCGTACGCCGACATCTTCCTGCGGAACACGTGCACCTCCGGGGTCGTGCCGCAGATCAGTGCGGTGCTCGGACCGTGTGCCGGGGGGGCGGTATACAGCCCCGCGATCACCGATTTCGTGTTCATGGTCCGGGGTATCTCCTACATGTTCGTGACGGGTCCGAACGTCGTGAAGACGGTGACGCACGAAGACGTCACGACCGAGGAGTTGGGTGGTGCGGACGTGCACGCATCGGTCTCTGGCGTGGCGCATTTTGCGCACGATTCCGAGATGGAGTGCCTGGCCGAAATCCGGCGCCTTCTCAGCTTCGTGCCGAGCAACAACATCGACAGCCCCCCGCTGCGGCCGTCCGACGATCCCCCGGACCGGCGGGACGAAGAGCTGTTGACCGTCGTACCGGACAACCCAAACAAGCCGTACGACATGCACGAAGTCATTCGGCGCGTCGTCGACGACGAAGACCTGCTCGAGGTGCACCGCGACTACGCGCCCAACATCATTGTGGGGTTTGCGCGACTCGCCGGACAGCCGATCGGGGTGATCGCCAACCAGCCGGCGGTGCTGGCGGGCGTGCTCGACATCAAATCCTCGCAGAAAGGCGCACGGTTCATCCGGTTCTGCGACGCCTTCAACATCCCGCTCGTCACCTTCGAGGACGTGCCGGGGTTCCTGCCTGGAGTCGACCAGGAGCACGGTGGGATCATCAAGAATGGGGCAAAACTGCTCTACGCCTATGCGGAGGCGACGGTGCCGAAGATGACCGTCATCACCCGGAAGGCCTACGGTGGCGCCTACGACGTCATGAACTCCAAGCACATTCGTGGCGACTACAACATCGCGTGGCCCACAGCAGAAATTGCCGTGATGGGCCCAAAGGGCGCGGCGGAGATCCTGTTCAAGCGCGATATCGCGGCGGCGCAGGATCCACAGCAGCGCCTCGATGAGCACGTGGACGAGTACCGCGAGAAGTTCGCGAACCCCTATCTCGCCGCGGCCCGCGGGTTCCTCGACGACGTGATCGACCCGAGAGAGACGAGACCCCGCCTCATTTCGGCGTTGCAGGCGATTCGCACGAAGCGCGATACCAACCCGCCGAAAAAGCATGGCAACATACCGCTCTGAGAGCGGTAGGTTGGCAAGACGGTACGAAGGGACGTACCGTTCTACCGCCCCAACATCCTACCGCCCCACCGTCCTATCCTCCTCCCGCCCGTGCTGAACCGCGTCCTGGTGGCCAACCGCGGCGAGATTGCGCTCAGGATCGTGCGGGCGTGCCATGAAGAGGGAATCGAAGCGGTGGCGGTCTATTCCGAGGCCGACCGCATTGCGCCGCACGTGAAAGCGGCCGACGCCGCCGTCGAACTGGGACCGCCTCCCGCAAAGGACTCTTACCTCAACGTCGAGCGGATTCTGGCCGCCGCACAACGCACCGGCGCCGACGCGATTCATCCCGGATATGGCTTCCTCGCCGAACGGGCACATTTCGCGGAGGCCGTGGAGCAGGCCGGCCTCGTGTTCGTCGGACCGCCCTCGTCGGCGATCCGGATGATGGGAGAGAAGACCGAGGCGCGCCGACGGATGGCGGCGGCCGGTGTGCCGATCGTTCCCGGGACGACCGAGCTGCTCCGCGATGCCGATGCCGCGGTGGAGGCGGCCCGGGGGGTGGGGTATCCAGTGCTGCTCAAGGCAGCGGCGGGTGGCGGGGGCAAGGGCATGCGCGTGGCGCGCACGCCCGATGAGGTGCGGAAGGGTTTTGGGCAGGCGTCGTCGGAGGCCACCACGGCGTTCGGGGACGGATCGGTGTACCTCGAGAAGTTCGTCGAGCGGCCGCGCCACATCGAGATCCAGGTGCTGGCGGACTCTTTTGGCGCCGTGACCCATTTCGGCGAGCGGGAATGCTCCATTCAGCGTCGCCATCAGAAGCTCGTCGAGGAGACGCCGTCCCCGGCGGTGGATGCGGGCCTGCGGGCGGCTATGGGAGATGCGGCCGTGCGAGCGGCGCAATCCGTTGGCTACGTGAGTGCGGGGACCGTCGAGTTCCTGCTCGACCCGAGCGGCACCTTCTACTTCCTGGAGATGAACACGCGTCTCCAAGTCGAACATCCAATCACCGAACTGGTGTACGGGGTGGACATCGTCCGCGAACAGTTGCGCATCGCTGCTGGCGAGCGTCTTGACCTGCCGGTCGAGCCTCGCGTGCCCCGTGGGCACGCGATCGAATGCCGGATCACCGCCGAGGATCCGTTCGCCAATTTCCTCCCCGTGACGGGACGCATTCTACACTTCCAAGCGCCGACCGGGCCGGGGGTGCGCTGGGATGGGGGCATCGAGACCGGGAGTGAGGTGGGGCTGTTCTACGACTCGCTGCTCGGCAAGCTCATCGTGTGGGGGGAAGACCGGGAGCGTGCCGTTCGCCGGATGCGACGGGCGCTGGCGGAGCTCCTCGTCGTGGGACTGTCGACCAGTCAGCCGTTTCACAGTCGGGTCATGCGCGACGAGACGTTTCTCAGTGGCGAGTATGACATCGGCTTCCTCGAGCGGGTCGGCGACGCGCTGCTCGAGCGGACCCTGTCACCGTCGGATGTCGAGGAGATCGCGGTGGCTGCCGCGCTCGCCGAAGACGAAGCACGGTCAGCCAACGTGTCGTTGGCGACGGGCGAGGGCACGGAAACCGCGGCCGACAGCGCGTGGCTCCGAGCGGCGCGGCGGGCGGGCCTCCGATGGAGGTGACGATCGGCGCCATCGCCGCGGGGGGCGACGGGGTCGGCCGGCTCGAGGAGGGCCTTGCGGTCTTCGTGCCGCGCACGGCGCCTGGTGAGGTGATCGAGCTGGAGATCGTGGAGCGGAAGCGCCGCTACGCGAGGGGCCGGGTGGTCCGCGTGCGATCGCCTGGGCCCGACCGTGTGGCGCCGCGGTGTCCGCATTACGAGGGCGACCAATGTGGGGGCTGTCAGATACAGCACCTCAGCATCGAGGCGCAGCAGCGGGCGAAGCAGCGGATCGTTGCCGACGCCCTGCGGCGGCTGGGTGGGCGGAGGATCGATGATCCCGCGCTAACCCCTTCGCCGTCGGCGTGGCGGTACCGGGCCCGCATCACGTTGGCGGCCAACCGCGGGCGCATCGGGTATCACCGGCACGAGCGACCGGGCGCGGTGTTCGATCTGGAGGATTGCCACATCGCTCGACAAAGTCTGATGACGCTGTGGAGAGGTGTCTCGGAGCACCGAGACCGTCTCCCTGCCGGGCTGGTGTCGGTCAGCCTCCGGGAAGACCCGGCCGGGGGTCGGCACGTGGTCGTGGCGGCCCGCGACGAGCGGGCCTGGGATGCGGGTCCGTTGGCGGCCGCTGTTGGCGATGCCGCGGCGTCGTTCTGGTGGAAGCCCCTGAGAGGCGTCGCGCGCGTGGTGGCCGGCCCGAAGAGCGGGTTTCCGGCGCTCGCGTTCGAGCAAGTGCACCCGGAGTTCGGCGATCGGATCCGGGCCGACGCGCTCGCGGCGCTCGGCGACGTGGCCGGACGGGTCGTGTGGGATCTGTATGCGGGCACGGGCGATGCAGCGATACGCCTCGCCGAGCGAGGGGCGGTGGTCTGGGCGGTCGAGGCCGATCGGCGGGCGGCGGACTGGGGAGTTGCCGAAGGCCGATCGCGAGGGCTCGGGGACCGCCTGCAGTGGCGGGCGGGATTGGTGGAGCAAGAGGTCTCCCTGCTCCCGGTGCCCGACATGGTGCTCGTGAATCCGCCACGAACCGGGCTGTCCCGATCCGTGGCAGCGACGCTCGAAGGGTGGGCCAAGGGGCGGCCAGGTGCCCGTGCGAGCTACGTTTCCTGTGATCCTGCCACCTTGGCGCGGGATCTGACGCGGCTGCCCAGCCTCGGCATCCACTCGCTGCATACCTACGATCTATTCCCGCAGACGGCGCACGTGGAGTCCGTGGCGGTCCTGGAGGCCGTGTGAAGTACACCGTGGTGGTGGGCGAGCATACGGTCCAAGTGGATGTGCAGGGCGACGCGGTGTCGGTCGACGGCGCGCCCATTCAGGCACGCTTGGCGAGTGTCCCGCGCACTCCGCTCCGCCAACTCGCTCTAGACGGGCGGGCGCGCACCTTCGCGATGCTCCGTGCCGAGGATGGGTGGTTGGTGCAGGTGGCCGGCGAAGTGTGGTCGGTCTCAGTCGTGGACGAGCGCACCCAACAGCTCCGGGAACTCACCGGCCAGGGCAAGCGGGGGACCGGTGGCGGCGTGATCAAGGCGCCCATGCCCGGCCTCGTTCTCCGGGTGGAGGTGGAGCCCGGGATGCGGGTCGAGCCGGGTGCTGGGGTCGTCGTGCTCGAGGCCATGAAGATGGAGAACGAGATCAAGTCACCCACCGGTGGTGTGGTGAGGTCCGTCCGGGTCGTGGCAGGGCAGGCGGTGGAGAAGGGGGTCGTGCTGGTCGAGATCATTGAGGAGGCTTGACCCCGTGGAGTGGGGTAACTAGCATTAAAATCTGTGGTAATTTGCGAGCTTGCAGGGGCTTACGGACCAACGGGACGATGATGAAGACCTACATGCCACGGCAGGCGGATCTCGAGCACAAATGGCATCTCGTCGATGCCGATGGCATGGTGCTCGGACGGCTCGCCAGCAAGGTGGCGCAGATCATCCGAGGAAAGCACAAGCCGACGTTCGCACCGCACGCGGACGGCGGCGATTTCGTGGTGGTCATCAACGCCGCGAAGGTGCGGCTGACCGGGAGAAAGCTCCAGCAGAAGAAGTACTTTCGGCATTCCGGCTACATGGGCCACGACACGCTCACGCCGGTGGCCACCGAGTTGGCCAAGCACCCGGAACGGGTGATCGAGCGCGCCGTGTTCGGCATGCTGCCCAAAGGCACGCTGGGAAAGCAGGTCTTGCGCAGGAAGCTCCGTGTGTATGCCGGATCCGAACACCCGCACCAGGGACAGAATCCGACACCGATCGACGTGAGGTAAACGGGCAGCCATGACGACTCCAGTACGGGCCGAGCCGGAACTTCGCTGGCACGCGATCGGTCGCCGCAAGACCTCGGTAGCGCGGGTGTACCTGACCCCGGGATCGGGGAAGTGGCAGGTGAACGGGCGAACGCTGGGGGATTACTTCCCGCGGCGGTCGTTGATTCAGCACATTCAGCAGGCCTTCGTGGTGACCGACACGCTGGGCGCCTTCGACGTGATGGCCCACGTGCAGGGAGGGGGCATGACCGGGCAGTCGGGCGCGATCCGACTCGGCATTGCGCGGGCCCTTGTCAAGGCCGACGAGACGCATCGACGCAAGTTGCGGGAGCATGGACTCATGACCCGCGACCCGCGCGCCGTGGAACGCAAGAAGCCTGGTCAGCCGGGAGCGAGGAAACGCTTCCAGTTCTCGAAGCGGTAGGACGGTCGACGGGGCGGGCCTGGCGCGGTCACCGCGTCTGCCGCTCCCGACGCGACCAATCAACTCACATCGCCCGATCTCGTCCTGGGTGTCCCCGCACGGCGGTGGATCTGGACGGGGCGCGACGGTGATGGACGACGAACCCAGAGGAACGAGGTACATGACGCAGCCGCAGTTGCAGGAATTGCTCGAAGCCGGGGTCCATTTCGGACATCAGACCCAGCGGTGGAACCCCAAGATGCGACGCTTCATCTTCGCGGAGCGGTCCGGCATCTACCTGATCGATCTCCAGAAGACCCTGAATCAGTTGCTGGCGGCGCAGGATCTGTTGCGCAAAGTTGTGCTGAAGGGCGACAACGTCCTGTTCGTGTGCACCAAGAAGCAGTTGAATCAGGTGGTGAAGACCGAGGGCGAACGGTGCGGCGCGCATTGGGTAACCGAGCGCTGGCTGGGCGGCACGCTCACCAACTTCCAGACGATGAAGCACCAGATCCGTCGTCTGAAGGAGCTCGAGCAGGGGCAGGACGAAGGCGCGTTCGACTTCTTCACGAAGAAAGAGCAACTGCAGCTCGATCGGGAGCGGCAGAAGCTCAACCGCAATCTCGAGGGGATCAAGTCGATGGCGCGGCTCCCGGGGGCGATCTTCGTCGTCGATGCCAAGAAGGAGCGGATCGCCATCGCGGAAGCGAACAAGCTCAAGATCCCGGTAGTGGCGATCGTCGACACCAACGCCGATCCGGACCTCATCACCGTCCCGATCCCGGGGAACGACGACGCCATCCGGTCGGTCCAGCTCATTACGGCGGCCCTGGTGAACGTGGTGGCCGAGGCGCGAAAGGAAGTGCCGATCCGGGAAGTGGCGAGCGATTCCGAAGCGTACTCGAGCTATTCGCCGGAAGGGACCGAGGCCAGCGAGGAGGACTCCCGACGGCGCCGGCCGCGGCGGAAGCGTCGGCCCCGGCCCGAGGCAATTGCCGCGCGGCTCAAGCCCGAGGCGGGTGAGCCGGCCGCGGCAGAGGACGCCGCGTCGGCTGTGGACGCCACGCCCGCTGACGGTGCGCCGCCAGCCGAGGACGAACCGGCGGCCCTGGCGGAGCCAGCCAAGCGGAAAGCCACCAAGGCCGAGCCCAAGAAGGCTCAGCCCAAGAAGTCGGCGCCAAAGGCGGGAGCGAAGGAATCGGCGGGAACCGCTGGGGCGGCGGAGACCGGCAAGGAGTAACACGCCGCACCTCGCTCGATGCGGACATTCGAAACCGCCGCCCATCGGGCCGAAGCTGGCGCGAGGCGGCGGTTCGCACATCACGAGGCGGTGTCGAGAAGCGACACCGCGCAGGGTATCGGGAACGACAGGACGATGACGATGGCTACGATCACGGCAAAAGAAGTCGGTGCGCTCCGGTCTCGGACGGGTGCCGGCATGATGGACTGCAAGAAGGCGCTCGAGGAGACCGGCGGTGACCTCGAGAAGGCGGTGGACCTGCTGCGCAAGAAGGGGATTGCCAAGGCCGGAAGGCGGGCGGACCGGGCTGCCACCGAAGGCATTATCGGTCACTACGTCCATTTCAACGGCAGGGTGGCCGTTCTCGTGGAGCTCAACTGCGAAACTGACTTCGTGGCACGGACCGACGATTTCCAGACGCTCGCCAAGGACCTGGCTTTGCACGTCGCCTCGGCCAAACCGCTGGCCGTGACGAGTGACGACGTCCCACGGGATATCCTCGACCGCGAGCGGGCGATCTACGAAGCGCAGGTTGCGGAGTCGGGGAAACCGGAGCAGGTTCGGGCGAAGATCGTGGAAGGCAAGGTCAAGAAGTTTCTGCAGGAGCACGTGTTGATGGATCAGGCCTTCGTAAAGGACGACGCCAAGACCGTTGGTGACCTGGTCTCGGAAGTCTCGGGAAAGGTCGGGGAGAAGGTGATCGTCCGGCGCTTCACCCGCTTCGAGCTGGGGGCATAGCGCGTGGCCAAGCTCGCCTACCGGCGGGCACTCCTCAAGATCTCCGGCGAGGCGCTCGCCGGGGAACGAGGATCCGGGATCGATTTCGCCGTGGTGGACCGCCTGACCGATGAGGTCAAGTCCGTCGCGGACCTTGGTATCGCTCTGGGCCTGGTGATCGGTGGGGGCAACATCATCCGCGGTACGGTGGCGAGTCAGCAAGGCATGGATCGCGTATCCGCGGACTACATGGGCATGCTCGCCACGGTCATCAACGCCCTCGCCATCCAGGATATCCTCGAGCGAAAGGACGTCCAGACGCGGGTCATGACGGCCATTCGCATGGAGGAGCTCGCCGAGCCGTACATTCGACGGCGGGCGCTGCGACACCTCGAGAAGGGCCGCGTGGTGCTGTTCGCGGGTGGCACGGGGAATCCGTATTTCTCCACCGATACGGCGGCGGTTCTCCGTGCGCTGGAGATCGAAGCGGACGTGCTCATCAAGGCCACCAGTGTGGACGGCGTCTACACGGCCGATCCGAAGACGGTATCGGACGCTACATTCATCCCGGAGCTCACCTACCAGCAGGCACTGGTAGAAGGACTCCGGGTGATGGACGCCAATGCCTTCGGGCTGTGCCAGGAAAACGGATTGCCGATTGTCGTCATGAACGTCAACAATCAGGGCGCGATCACCCGAGTCCTTCGGGGCGAGCGCGTAGGAACCATTGTCCAATGAGCACGCTTCCCGAAGTTGCCAAAGCCGCCAAGCAGCAGATGCACAGGTCCGTGGAGGGTACCCAGCGCGAGCTGGCCTCCATTCGTAGCAGCCGTGCCACCACGAACCTGCTCGACACGGTCCGGGTCGACGCCTACGGCCAGCAGATGCCGATCAATCAGGTGGGAACCGTGGCGGCGCCGGAGCCGAGATTGCTGACCGTTCAGCCGTGGGACAAGTCGCTGATGGGGGCGATCGAGAAGGCGATTCTCACCGCGGACTTGGGGCTCAATCCCTCCAACGACGGAACCATCATCCGGATCCCGCTCCCCCCGCTCACCGAAGAGCGACGCAAGGAGCTCGTCAAGATCGTCCACAAGCTGGCCGAAGAGGGTCGGATTGCCGTGCGCCATGCGCGGGAAGAGGCCCGGAGCGAGATCAAAAAGGTCGAGCATGTGTCGGACGACGACAAGCACCGCGTCGAGGCTGAGGTGCAGAAGCTCCACGACGACGCCATGAAGCAGATCGAGGAGATCGTCGAGGGAAAGGAAGCGGAGATCATGGAGGTGTGACGCGTCGGACCTCCGGATCGGCATGCGTCCACCGGTCCGACCCGCCGATCCCCCATGTCCAGTAACCTGAGCCGCCGTTTGGCTGTCGCTGCCGTCGGAATTCCCGCGGCCGCGGGCGTCGTCTACTTGGGCGGGTGGGTGCTCGCTGCTCTGCTTGCGGTGTTCGGCGTGGTCGGGGCGCAGGAGTTCTACCGGTTGGGCAGACGTACCGGCGTGCAGCCACTGACCGTGGTTGGCGCACTCGGCGCCGGACTGATCCCCCTCGTCGCGCTCGCGACGATGTCGGTCGGTGGCGCCCGCGTCGGCCCGATGGCCGTGCTGTTCGGCGCGGTCTCGTGGGTCATCCTCGCTGTGGGACTGGCGGCCTCGTCCCGCCGCCCCGACGAGCGACCGCTGGCCTCGGTGGCGCTCACCGTCTTTGCCGCGCTATATGCCGGCGGTCTACCCGCATTCATCCTGCTGCTCCGCCATGCGCCTGGTCTGTCGCGGGAGGCCGGAACGGCCGTCGTGTTTCTTCCCCTCGTCGTGACGTGGGTCGGTGACTCACTGGCCATGTTCGGCGGCAAGTGGTTTGGAGGACCCAAGCTGGCCCCCGTCCTGAGCCCCAACAAGACATGGTCCGGTGCCGTCTCGGGCGCGGTCGGCGCAGTCGTGCTGGCGCCCCTGTACGGGCTGCTCGTCCTGTCACCGGTCGGAGTCAACGTGCCGAACTGGCAGCTGATCGTGCTCGGGCTCGCGCTTTCGATCGTGGGGCAGAGCGGCGACATGGCGGAGTCGCTCTTCAAGCGGGAGGCAGGTGTCAAGGACTCCGGCACGTTCTTCCCCGGGCACGGCGGGGTGCTGGATCGCTTCGATTCCCTCTATTGGGTGCTTCCGGCCACGGCTGTGCTCCTCACCCTGTTTGGCGTCACGTGAGCCAGGGCGTCGCGATCCTGGGCTCGACCGGATCGATCGGAAGGAGCGCCCTTCGCGTGCTCGGACGTCATCCGGAGCGCTTCTCCGTGAAGGCTCTCACGGCCTACGGCTCCCGGGATTTGCTGCTCGAGCAGGCCAAGGAGTGCGGAGCGCAATACGTGTGTTTGGTGGGAGAGCACGAGGGGCCGGACACTGGCGATGTCGCGTACGGTACGGGACCCGAGTGCCTGATCGAGGCGGCCACCCATCCCGAGGTGAGCGTCGTGATCAACGCGATCGTGGGCGCGGCAGGCCTGCGCGCGACCATCGCCGCCCTCCGCGCTGGCAAGCGGGTGGCGCTTGCCAACAAGGAGTCGCTGGTCATGGCCGGCGATCTGGTGACCCGTGCCGCGCGTGACGGTGGGGGTGAGATCGTTCCGGTGGATTCCGAGCACAGCGCCGTGCTCCAGTGCTTGAGCGGACGCTCAGTGGACGAGGTGCGGCGTCTCATCCTCACGGCGTCCGGGGGGCCGTTCCGGGAATGGTCCCGGGATCGCCTCCACGACGCGACGGTGGAAGAGGCGTTGCGACATCCGACCTGGGACATGGGACCGAAGATCACGGTGGACAGCGCCACCCTGGCCAACAAGGCCCTTGAGGTGATCGAGGCCCACTATCTCTTCAAATTGGGGTACGGACGGATCGATGTCGTTGTCCATCCCCAATCCATCGTGCATGGGTTCGTGGAGTTCACTGATGGTTCGGTGCTCGCACAGGTTGGTGTTCCCAGCATGGAGCTGCCCATTCTCTATGCGCTGACCCATCCCGAGCGCTTGGATGACGACGGGACGCCCCGGTTCGATCCGGTCACGGCGGGGACGCTCACCTTCGAGCCCGTTCGCCGCGACGACTTCCCGGCGTTCGCCCTGGGGGTGTCGGCTGGGACGGCCGGTGGGACCGCCCCAGCCGTCTACAATGCGAGTAACGAGGTGGCCGTTCAGGCCTTCCTGGACGGCAGGATTCCGTTCCGGGCGATCTCGGAGATCATGCAGGGCGTGCTTGAGAGTCACGACGTGCAACCCGCGACCGACGTCGAGGCCGTGTTGGCGGCGGATGCGTGGGCGCGACAACGGGGGGAATTGCTGTGCTCGTCACGATAGCCGCGTTCGTCTTTGTGCTTGGCGTGCTCATCTTCGTGCACGAGCTCGGGCATTTCCTCGCGGCGAAGGCCGTGGGGATCGGCGTGCCCCGATTCTCGATCGGCTTTGGGCCGGCGACACCGCTGCGCTTTCGCCGTGGCGAGACGGAGTACGTCGTCGCGTGGTTCCCGCTCGGCGGGTACGTGAAGATGGCGAGCCGGGAAGAGCAGGAGGTCATGGGGGGCCTCGAGGGCGGTGAGACGCCCGAGTCCTTTCCGCCGGAGCAGCTCTTCGAGAGCAAGCCGTTGTGGGCACGGGTGATGGTGATTTCGGCGGGCGTGTTCATGAATGCGCTCTTCGCCTGGGTGGTGTATGCCGGCGTCGCCGGCATCTACGGCCGGACCGAGGATCCCACAACGACCGTGGCGCATGTGAACGCGGACTTCTTGCCAGCTGCTGCGAAGCATCTGGCCGACATCCCCCGTGGGACGCAGATCGTCCGGATCAACGGCGACAGCATGCGCTCATGGGACGCCGTGTACCGAGCCATCGCCGATCCGGCATCCGACCGGCTTCGCCTCGACTTCGCCGGCGACGTGGAGCCGGTGATCGTGCCCATCCGCGGGATCGACACCGAGGAACGCCGAGCGGTGCTTACCGCTATCTACTGGGAGTGGGAGCCCGTCGTCGGAGCGGTGCGGGCCGGGGGGGCGGCCGCCCAAGCCGGTCTCGAGGTCGGTGACCGGTTCGTGTCGATCGAGGGCGACACCATTGCGGCATTCTACGACCTGTTTCGCGTGGTCGACGCGCACCCGGATGATACCCTCGAACTCGTCGTGCAGCGTGACGACGCGCTCGTGCAGCTCGCAGTAGTGCCGGAGGCCGTGGAGCTGACGAATCCCGCTACCGGCGAGACGCTCAACGTCGGACGGATTGGCGTCGATCCGCTGATCGACTACCTGCGCATTAGATACGGTCTTTTTGGGGCAATGGCCGAAGGCTGGCGCCAGACCGTGGTCGCGGGAGAGTTGGTCTACGTGACGCTCAAGGGGTTCGTGACCCGCGACGTCTCACCCCGCGAAATCGGCGGACCCATCTTCATCGGTCAGCTCTCCGGGGAGCTCGCCCGGGTCAGTCTGGCGGCGTTGCTCGAGTTCATGGCGCTCCTGTCGGTCAATCTCGCCATCCTCAATCTGCTGCCTATTCCGGTGCTGGACGGTGGCCACCTGGTGTTTCTGGCCGTGGAAGGTGTGCGGGGCCGTCCGCTCTCGCTCACGGCGAGGATGCGACTCATTCAGCTCGGGATGTTCTTGCTCTTTGGTCTCATGATCTATGTGTTCACCAACGACATCCTCAGGATCTTCGGGGGGTAGGCGGCGCCGCCGCAGAGTGCTCCCTATCTGGTTGCCGACTCCGGTCCGTCTCGGCCCAACCTGTCCAAGGCCTCACGCAGGTCCGCGGCCGACCGGTACCGGTCGTCAGGATGCTTGGCCAGGCAGCGCATGACCATCCGGTCGAACGGGGCCGACAGGGTCGCCCGTTTGGTACGCGGTGGGGCGGGCGATGCCTCGACGTGCATCCGGGCCAACTCGTACCAATCGATCGCTGCGAAAGGCAACTCGCCGGTCGTGGCCCGATACAGGGACATCCCGAGGGCGTACAGGTCACTGCGGCCGTCGAGGCGCCGCCCTTGGGCTTGCTCCGGTGAGATGTACTGGGGAGTGCCGACGGTCATGTCCTCCCCTGTCCCGCTGACGTAGTCGGAGGCCGCGTGACCGATCCCGAGGTCGGCAACGATGCCCGCGCCGTCGGGTGCAAGGAGGATGTTGGCCGGTTTGATGTCCCGGTGGACCAGGCCCGCGTCGTGGGCGAAGGCGAGGCCGTCCGCGACGTCACGGGCGATGCGGATGGCGGTGCGCTCGTCGAGCTCCCCAGCCGTCGCGAGACGTGACGCTAGAGACTCTCGATACAAGGGCATCGCGAAGTAGGTGTACCTGCCGTTTCGACCCACATCGAGGATGGCGACGAGGTTGGGGTGTTGGAGGCGGCTCGCCGCCCGGGCGTCGGTCTGGAACCGGTCCGCGACCTGGCGGTCGCCCGCGTAGGCCGGCTTGAGGACCTTCAGGGCCAGGGGATCGCCCGTGGCCAACCGATGGGCCGCAAAGACCCAGGCAAGTGCCCCGTGCCCGACCAGTCGGTCGATGGTGTAGGGCCCCAGCTCTCGGCCCACCATCTCGTGGGGGCTCAGCAGGGGAGTTCCTGGGGTTTACAGTCGCGTCGAGGACAGCTAGACTTCATGGTTGTCATATTTTTTGGGCATAAGAGAAGAGAGTTGCCCGCTGTGCGGAGGATATAGGTCTCATGCTGGTTGATAAGCAAGCGGTTGCGCAGAAATACGCCATGCACGACAGGGACACGGGATCGGCCCGGGTCCAGATTGCGGTGCTCACGGAGCGTATCAATACGCTCACAGAGCATTTTCGCACGCATCAGAAAGACCACCACGGGCGGCGGGGGCTGTTGATGATGGTGAGTAGGCGCCGTCGTCTGCTCGACTACCTCAAGCGGGCCGACCTCGAGACCTACCGGACGCTCATCGACGGGCTGGGTCTGCGACACTAATCCTCCGGTGCGGGCCACGGGTGTCCGATTTGAGCACATCGGACACCTGATTGCATTCAGGGTGCTCGACAAGGAAAGAACTCGTGCAGCACGTTGAACGGTCATTCGCCGGTCGAAGGTTCAGCATCGAGACTGGCCGACTGGCAAAGCAGGCAGCTGGGAGTGCAGTGGTGCAGTTTGGCGAAACGCTGGTACTCGCTGCCGTAACAGTCTCCGATCAGCAATCACACCTTCCCTTCTTCCCCCTCACCGTTGAATATCGCGAAAAGAGCTATGCGGCCGGCAAGATCCCCGGTGGCTTCTTCAAGCGCGAGGGTCGGCCGGGCGAGGAAGAGATCCTCGCCGCTCGGCTGATCGATCGCTCCATTCGGCCGTTGTTTCCGAAGGGATTCAAGAACGAGGTTCAAGTCTACGTCTATGTGCTCTCCGCCGACCAGGAGAACGACGCGGACGTCATCGGACTGACGGCGGCCTCTCAGGCGCTGGCCATTTCGCGAGTGCCGTGGGAGGGACCGGTGGCCGGTGTGCGGGTGGGGCGGGTCGACGGCCAGTGGATCTTGAATCCCACCTTCCAGCAGCTCGAGAACAGCGATATCGACATGGTCGTCTCGGGCAATGCCACCTCGATCGCCATGGTCGAAGGGGGAGCGTTGGAGCTTGGGGAGGACGAGATCGCCGAAGGGCTGTCGGCGGCTCAACACGGGATCGCCGAGCTGGTCGCCATGCAGCAGGAGATCATCAAGGCGGTCGGGACGCCTAAGATCGAGTGGAGCCTGCCCGAGGCGCCCGACGGCTTGGCCGAGCGGGTACGGGATCGTGCGGCGGCGCGCGTGTCCGAGGCGCTGATTCTTGAAGAGAAAACAGAGCGGGTGCAGGCACTCGCGTCGGTTCGTGCCGACATCGTCGACGAGCTCCAAGACGACTTCCCGGAGCACCTCGCCGAGGTTCGCCGGGTGCTGGACGAAACCGAGTCCGACACGATGCGCCGGCAGGTGCTGGACCGAGGAGAGCGCGTCGACGGCCGCGCGCTCGACACCGTGCGACCCATTTCTTGCGACGTGGGGCTATTGCCGCGGGCGCACGGATCGGCGCTGTTCACCCGAGGCCAGACCCAGGCGCTGGTCACCACCACGCTCGGAACCGTGTCCGACGAGCAGCGGATCGACAACATCGACGTGCCGCAGGAGACCACCAAGAGCTTCATGCTGCACTACAACTTCCCGTCGTTTTCGGTCGGGGAGGTCCGTCCGGTGCGTGGCGTATCGCGGCGGGAGATTGGACACGGGAATCTGGCCGAGCGGGCCTTGCAGGCGCTCTTGCCGCCGTACGACGAGTTCCCGTACACGATCCGGATCGTCTCCGACGTCCTCGAATCCAATGGCTCGTCGTCGATGGCGACCGTATGTGGTGGGTCGCTGACGCTGATGGATGCGGGAGTCCCGATGAAAGCGGCCTGTGCCGGGGTGGCGATGGGACTGATCAAAGAGGGTGATCGGGTGGCGGTCCTGACCGACATTCTCGGGACTGAAGACCACCTCGGTGACATGGACTTCAAGGTCGCGGGCACGCGGGACGGCGTGACCGCGATCCAAATGGACATCAAGGTCAAAGGCCTGGAGATCGCGATCATTCGCGAAGCGCTCCACAAGGCACGGACAGCCCGGCTCCACATTCTGGACGTGATGGCGCAGACCCTCGCCGAGCCGCGATCGCAGCTGTCGAAGTACGCTCCCCGGATCATCACCGTGCAGATCAACCCCGAGCGGATTGGCGACATCATCGGCCCCAAGGGCAAGATCATCCGCGGTATCCAGGAGGAGACTGGCGCCGAGATCAACGTTGACGACTCCGGTATGGTGACGATCTCCTCGATCGACGGTGATGCCGGCGAACGCGCGCGGCAGATGATCGAGGCGATCGTGCAGGAGCCAGAGATCGGGGCGGTGTACGAAGGCATGGTCAAGAGCACCACGGCCTTCGGCGCCTTCGTGGAGATCATCCCCGGGCGGGAGGGCCTGCTGCACATTTCCGAGTTGCAGCACGCTCGCACCCAGAAGACGGAGGACGTCGTCAAGAAGGGCGACATGGTCCGGGTGAAGCTTCTGGAGATCGACGACCGCGGGAAAATGCGTCTGTCGCGCAAGGCGCTGCTGGAGAAACCGGCGGACGCTCCCGAGGAGGAGCCAAGGCGATCCCGCTCCCGCTCCTGACCGCCCGTCCATGCAGACGGTCAAGCTAGACGAGCGTCTCTACCGCACGGAAGGCGACAACGGGGTCACCGTGCTCTCCGAGGCGCTTCCCGGAGTACGGTCGGTCGTGGTGGGAATCTGGGTCCGTTCGGCATCCGCCCATGAGGCGTCCAGCCTCATGGGCGTTTCGCATCTCCTTGAGCATATGGTGTTCAAGGGAACCGAGCGGCGGACCGCTCGGGAGATCGCCCTCGAGCTGGAAGGTCGCGGGGGCTCGCTGGACGCGTTCACGGCGCGAGAGTACACCGCCTTTCAGGCGAGAGTGCTCGACGAGGACCTCCCACGCGCACTCGACGTCCTCACCGACCTGGTTCGCCGGCCGTCCCTTCGCCCGGCCGATCTCGAACTCGAGCGCAACGTGGTGCTCGAGGAGATCAGCATGGTCGAGGACACGCCGGACGACCTGGTATTCGAGCTCCATGCCCGGACACTCTGGCCCGACCACCCGTACGGCTACTCCATTCTCGGCACGCGCGACACGGTGTCGGCGCTCAGTACCGAGGATCTGCGAGCATTGCATGGTCGGGCCTACCATCCACGTCACGTGATCATCGCGGCGACGGGCATTTTGAACCACGACCTGTTGCTCAAACTGGTGGCGAAATGCGGATGGTTCACGTCCGAGGCCGGTCCGGAGCCACCGGCGGTGGCCCCGGCGCCCCCGGCCGTGCGAACCACCATGCGGGTGGGGCGCGACCTCGCACAGACGCACATCGTTCTCGGGACCGACACCTTCGGGTACCGTGATCGGCGGCGCGAGGCGTTGGTGGCTCTCAACACGGTGTTGGGTGGGGGGATGTCCAGCCGCCTGTTCCAGCGCGTGCGCGAAGAGCTGGGGCTAGCGTATGCGGTGCACACGCACCAATCCTTTTACCACGACGTTGGTGTGACCGGCGTGTATGTAGGCACCCATCCGTCCACGGCCACCCAGGCCGTTGACGTCATTTTGGACGAGCTGCGTGTGTTGGCGTCCGACGGCCTTTCACCCGACGATCTCGCCGACGCCAAGCGACAGCTCAAAGGGCAGGTGACGCTGTCCCTGGAGAGCCCGACTGCGCGGATGCATCGGCTGGCGACAGTGGAGCTCTATCGGGAGCCGTATCGAACCATCGACCAGATCTTGGCCGATATCGACGCGGTCGGTCCGGAGGGGGCTGCAGGGGTAGCGGCGGAGTTCTTCGACCCGGAGCGACAGACACAGGTCTGGCTCGGGCCGAACTAGGCACCGTCACCTTCATTTCGTCGAGGTTCCGATGATCATAGGTGTTCCGAAGGAGATCAAGACCGCCGAGAACCGCGTTGCCCTCGTTCCGGCAGGAGCGGAGGCGCTGAAGACACAGGGACATACCGTGCTCGTGGAGCGGGGAGCGGGGGAGGGGAGTGGGTTTGCCGACGATGTGTACCAGAACGTCGGTGCCACGATCGTATCGACGGCGAAGGACGTGTGGGCCAAGGCCGAGATGATCATAAAGGTCAAGGAACCCATCGAGCCGGAATGGCCGCTCATGCGGAGCGGGCAGGTGATCTTCACGTATTTCCACTTCGCCGCCAGCGAACCGCTGACTCGGGCGGTGATGAAATCGAAGTGCGTGGCGATCGCGTACGAGACCGTTCAGCTCCCCTCGGGTGAGCTGCCTTTGCTCACCCCGATGAGCGAGGTCGCGGGACGCATGGCGGTTCAGGAAGGGGCCAAGTACTTGGAGCGCTACTACGGCGGGCGCGGGATCTTGCTCGGGGGTGTGCCGGGGGTGTTGCCGGCGGAGGTGGTCATTAT
Organism: Gemmatimonadota bacterium; assembly: GCA_029863245.1. Classification (GTDB taxonomy): domain Bacteria; phylum Gemmatimonadota; class Gemmatimonadetes; order Gemmatimonadales; family GWC2-71-9; genus JAOTVV01. Next base: position 62,109 of record JAOTVV010000011.1, on the reverse strand, counting down.
CGGGGGTGGTGTGGTCGGCACCAACGCCGCCAAGATGGCGGCCGGGCTCGGGGCCCACGTCACGGTCCTCGACCTGTCATTGGAGCGTCTGCGCTACCTGTCTGACGTGATGCCGGCGAACGTCGACCTGGTGTACTCCAACCGACACAACCTGCTGGAGCTGCTGGCCACGGCGGATCTGCTGATCGGCGCCGTCTTGGTGCCAGGTGCGAAGGCACCTAGCCTCGTGACGAAGGCCGACCTGAGGCACATGAAGAAGGGCGCCGTTGTGGTCGATGTGGCGGTCGACCAGGGCGGGTGTGTCGAGACGATCAAGCCGACCACCCACGACGATCCGGTCTACATCGTGGAAGAGGTCGTGCACTACGGCGTGGCCAACATGCCCGGTGGAGTGCCCCGAACCTCCACGCTGGCGCTCACCAATGCCACCTTCACGTATGCGGCCAAACTGGCCAAGACCGGCTGGCGCCAGGCCTGTAAGGCCGATCGATCGCTGTTTCTGGGCCTCAATGTGATCGAGGGCAAGGTGGTGTATCCCGGAGTCGCCGAGGCGTTTGGCCTCGAGCTGAGCGATCCGAACACGTTGGTCTGAGGCCCCTCGCCGCCCGGGTGTATGGCGGGTAAGTTCAGAGGTTGCTTTCACTTACGCTTGCCGTTAACTTAGGGCGCTTCTGGAAAACCAAAGGCGCCCTTGGTTATGGGTGCCCCGATCCCTGACCCGTCGAAAGATGTCGATCAACTGGAGCAAGTTGCGTCTCGGGAGTATCCTGCCGGCGAACGAGATCGCGGTCGATCTCGGTACGTCCAATACGCTGATCTATGTCCGCGGGGAGGGGATCGTCCTCAACGAGCCCTCGGTCGTGGCCATCGAGAAGGCGACGGGCAAGGTCAAGGGCATCGGGCTCGAGGCCAAGCGCATGCTCGGGAGGACGCCGGAGAGTATCCTGGCGGTGCGTCCGTTGAAGGACGGGGTTATCGCCGACTTCGACGTCACCGAGAAGATGTTGCGCTACTTCTTGTCGACGATCATCCAGAAGCACTTCTTCCGTGTGAAGCCCCGCGTGATCGTGTGCGTTCCAAGCGGTATCACGGAAGTGGAGAAGCGTGCCGTCCGCGACAGCGCGCACTCGGCCGGCGCAAAAGAGGTCTACATGGTCGCCGAGCCGATGGCAGCGGCGATCGGCGTGGGGCTCCCAGTGGAGACGCCGACGGGAAACATGGCCATCGATATCGGTGGGGGCACGACCGAGATCGCCGTGATTGCGCTGTCAGGGATCGTGAGCGACACCTCGATCCGGACCGGTGGCGACGAGATGGATCAATCCATCGTGCAGTTCATGCGCAAGAACTACAATCTGTTGATCGGCGAGCCCACGGCTGAAGCCATCAAGATCCAGATCGGCAGCGCGGTGCCGATGAAGGACGAGAAGGAAATGGAGGCGAAGGGCCGGGACCTGGTTTCCGGGATTCCCAAGGTCGTGCGCGTCCATTCGAGTGAAATCCGCGAGGCCATGCAGGAGCCCATCCAGCAGATCATCGACGCCGTGCGCCGCGCCCTCGAGATCACTCCTCCGGAGCTGGCCAGCGATATCGTGGATCGCGGTATCGTGATGGCGGGCGGTGGCTCGTTGATCCGCGGTCTGGACGCTCTGGTCTCTCAGGAAACCGGCCTTCCGGTGCGGGTGGACGAGGATCCGTTGACGTGCGTGGTCCGGGGGACGGGACGGATACTGGAGGATCCCGAGAGGTACCGCTCGGTCCTCACGACATAGGCGGCTCGTGATCTTCGCGCCGGAATCATACTCGTCACGTCGCGACACCCTCGCATTCGTCGTCTGTCTCGTGTTGGCGGTGGCGGCGCGCATGTCGCCACCGGTGATTCAGGACGCCGTGGCGGCCGGCATCACGCGCACCGTGCTCGCGCCTTTCCTGTTCGTGCAGCGTCAGGCCGAAGTGGTCCGGGCGTCTCGTGGCCGGTACGTGCAGCAGGCAGCTGCACGCGACTCCACCCTCCTTCTGGCGCTCCAGACATCGGGTCTGAAACAGGAGAACGAGGAGCTCCGCAGGATCCTCGGGCTGTCATCGCGACTCCGGAGCCGTCATGTGTCGGCGGAAGTTCTCCATCAGGCGTTGCCAACGAGCGGCCTCATGGTCGTCTTGTCGGCCGGGCGTGATGACGGCGTGCGTGCCGCGGCACCGGTCGTCGCCCCAGGGGGACTGGTCGGCGTGGTACAGCGTGCGTCCGCCCATCACTCGGTGGCGTTGCTGTGGACTCACCCGGACTTCCGCGTGAGCGGCATGGCGCTCAACGGCTCGGTGTTTGGGATCGTGGCACCCCGCGGCAGCGAGGGACCGGGCACGCCGATGCTCGAGCTGCGTGGGGTCCCCTACCAGCAAGACGTGCCGCCGGGCACCGTCATCTACACCTCGGGGCAGGGTGGTGGGCAGGGCGTGTATCCGCGCGGCATCCCGATAGGCACGATCGTCGCCGTGGGCGAGGAAGAGGTGGGGTGGTCGCGGACCTACGTTGTGCGTCCCGCCGTGCACCCGGCCTCGATCTCTCATGTCGTCGTGCTGGTCGGACCGGCCGTCGATCTGCGTGAGGCCTTCAGCGATACGGTGATCGGGTCATGAGCCAAGTTCGCGCTCGCCAAATCACCGTCCTTCTCGTGCTCGTGACGCTCCATTTTGTCCTGCGCCCGTTTCTCGGGGATGTGCGGTTCGCGCCGGACCTGCTGCTCCTCGCGCTGCTGGTGTTCGCGATTCAGGCGCGGCCGGGTGAGGGGGCCATCGCGGGTTTCGTGGTGGGAATCTTGGCGGACTCGCTGACGCCGGTCGCTTTCGGGGCGGGCGCGCTGGCTCACAGCTGCGTGGGGTACCTCGCGGCGTGGGGCAAGGCAGTGTTCTTTGCCGAGAGCCTGTTGGTGAGTGGTGGCTTCTTCCTGGCCGGGACGTGGCTCCGCGACGCCCTCGTGCTCGTGGCGGGCCGACATATGACCGATTCGGCGTTGGCGTGGCAACTGCTGTGGTGGTCGCCTCTCAAGGCGCTCACAACGGCGGCAGTGGGAGTCACGATCCTGATCGTATTCCGGCGCTGGCTGGACGTCCGGGTGCGCGGATGAGCTGGGGAGATCGGCGTGCGGTGGCGCGCCGCGCCGACCTCGGGCGCGTGATGGTGATCGCCACGTTCACGCTGCTCTCGGTCGCGTTCTTCAGGCTGCAAGTGACCGGATCCGATCGCTACCGCGTGCAGTCCGAGGAAAACCGCCTCCGTCCCGTTCCCATTCCAGCCCCGCGCGGGCTGATCACGGATCGTCACGGTGCGGTGCTTGCCGAGAATGTACCGGGCTACTCGGTGTCGCTGCACGCCATGTCCGCGCTGTCGCTTGGCACCACGCTCGACCGGCTGAGTCCGATTCTTCGCACGGACTCCGTCGAGCGGGAATTGATCCTCGAGCGGTACCGCCTTACCCCGTCCGAGCCAGTGTTGGTGCGACGAAACGCCACCTTCGACGTCGTGTCGGCACTCGAAGAGCTGCGCCCCTGGAACCCCGGATTGGTCATTGAGAGCGACCCCAAGCGGCGATACCCCTTCAGTTCGACAACGGCCCACCTCGTTGGGTATGTCGGCCAGGTCTCCGAAGAGGAGCTTCGCCTGGGCTCGCATCCGGGCGCCCGCCTCGGCACACTGGTCGGCCGCGATGGCATCGAGCAGTTCTACGACGCCGAGCTGCGCGGCCGGGACGGGGTGAAATACGTCGAGGTCGACGCCATGAACCGCACCGTGCGCGACGCGGGGATCGAATCGACGCTCGAGCCCGAGCCGGGCCGCACCATCCGCACGACTATCGATCTCGAGCTGCAACGGTTTGTCGAGAGCACGTTCCCACCTGGCCGTCGGGGCGCGGTTGTCGCCATGGACCCGCGCTCGGGCGAGGTGCTGGCCCTCTATTCGGCCCCGAGTTTCGATCCCAACGTGCTGGTCGGGGGCGTCGATCCGACGGAGTGGCAGCGTCTCGCCGCCAGCCAAGACTTCCCGCTATTCAACCGCGCCATCCAGGCTCGGTATCCGCCCGCCTCGCCGTTCAAGCTCGCGATCGCCGCCATGGCCCTGCGACGAGGTATCGTCACGTTCGACTCACGGATGACAGTGCCGTGCCGCGGCGGCTTCCAGTACTACAACCGGTATTTTCGGTGCTGGCGGGTCGAGGGCCACGGAAGCGTGACGTTGGCCGAGGCCATTCAGTACTCGTGCGACGTGTACTTCTATCAGCTAGGGCTCAAGCTGGGTCTGACGGGTCTCCTACAAGACGGCACGGCGCTCGGCTTTGGCAGCCGCTCAGGCATCGACCTGCCCAGTGAGACGGAGCCCATCTTCCCCAGTTCAACGGAGTACTACAACCGTCGTTACGGACCTCGAAACTGGACGAGTGCCGTGACCTTGAATCTCGCGATCGGTCAGGGCGAAGACGCGCAGACCCTCGTCAACGTGGTACGGTTCTACGGCATGCTAGCGGGCCCGCACGGCACGACGACCGCGCCGCACCTCGTGGCGACGCGCCAGGGTCAGCAGCACACACTGGGTCTCTCCGATCGCGATCTCGCCGACCTTCGCGCCTCCCTGGTGGCGGTCGTCGACCGGGGCACGGCCGTGGCTGCGCAGATCGTGGACCTCAGGATCGCGGGCAAGACGGGCACGGCGCAGAATCCCCACGGGCCGGACCACGGGTGGTTCGTCGCGTTTGCTCCTGCGGACGATCCAGAGATCGTGGTCGGTGCCATCGTGGAGTTCGCAGAGCACGGTTCCCGCGTCGCTCCGGTCGTCACGCGGATCATCGCCCGATACCTGCTCGGTGCGGATGCCGTGAAGCCCCGGGGTGGGGAGTACCGGCTGGAGACGCCGGCCGACTCGGCACCGGAGCCCATCCCGATTCTCCCAGACACCGCTCTGCTTCGGGGCCCGGGACGCGATACGGTGGGCCGTGCGCGGTAGGACGCTCGACAGCGCCCTGCCACTCTGGAGCGTGTTGCTGGTCGGGCTCGGCCTGATCCTGCTCTACAGCGCCGGTGTGACCGACGTGCCGTCGGCGGCCTCGGAGATCTGGAAGCGCCAGGCCCTCTGGGTCGGCGTTGGGCTGGTCGTGGCCGTGTTCGCGTTTCGTGTCTCTCCACGCATTTTGGAGTGGGTGACGCCCGCCGTGTATGTCGGCGCCGTGCTGCTCCTCGCGCTGACCTTGATCATCGGGACCGGAGCCGGGACGGCGTCGGGTGCCAAATCGTGGCTCGCGATCGGCGGCAGGCGCCTCGGGCAGCCTGCCGAACTGGCGAAGCTCGCGACCGTGCTGATGCTGGCGCGGCACCTCGGGCCAAAGCGGGAGCCGCCGTCGACCCTCACCCAGCTGTTGCCGTCGCTCGTGATCGTGGGGGTCCCGTTCATGCTCGTCGGGCTGCAACCGGATTTGGGGAGCGCCCTCGTCTTTGTGGGGCTGTTGTTCGCGATGCTGTTCTGGGCAGGGGTCAATCACTGGCTCCTGCTCCTGCTCGCGTCGCCGTTCTTGTCGTTGCTGATGGCCTTCTCCACGCTCTCTTGGGGCGTGTGGATTGTGGTGTTGACGATCGTGTTGTTGTGGGTGCGTCCATACGTCGTGGAAGGACTCGTGGTCTGGCTCGTGAACTTGGCCATGGGGTTGCTGGCCCTCGAGCTCTGGGGCCGACTGGCGCCCTATCAGCAGAACCGATTGCTGTCATTCCTCAATCCCGAGATCGACCCGCGAGCCACGGGGTGGCACATCATTCAGTCCAAGGTGGCGATCGGATCGGGCGGGATCCTCGGCAAGGGCCTGACGGAGGGGACGCAGAAACGCCTCGCGTTTCTGCCCGAGCAGCATACCGATTTTGTGTTTTCCGTGTTGGGCGAGGAGCTCGGCTTCCTCGGCGTACTGGCATCGCTGACGCTCTTCGCGCTCCTGATCCTCAGCTTGATCCGGATCTCCCAGCGCGCGGTCGACCCCTTCTCGTCGCTTGCCGTGGCGGGGGTCTGTGGAATCCTCCTCACCCACATTTTCGTGAATGTCGGCATGACCGTCGGCATCATGCCCATCGTCGGGATTCCGCTTCCTTTCCTGTCCTATGGTGGCTCATTTCTCCTCGTCTGCTTCCTGGCGCTCGGGCTGTCCGCCCGGGTCGCATTCGAGGCGCGTCACTCCGGGTACACTCCGTGACACCCCGATGGGGTAGCGGGTGGTGTGGGGAAGCGCGAGATTCCATAACCGCGCAGCGCGCCGAAACGACGTGCCAGCTGCGGGCCACAGGGGTGCGCTAGACGACCATGGCTTGGTTCCGCAAGGACAAACGCAAACGCACGGCACAGCGTGAGAAGCTCGAGATCCCCCCGGACGCCTGGGGCAAATGCGAGCAGTGCGGGCACGTCGACATCAATGAGAAGTTCGAGCGCGCCTTGCAGGTGTGCCCGTCCTGCGGACACCACCGGCGCATCTCGGCGCAGCGCTACATCGAGATCCTGATCGACGACGGCAGCTTCACCGAGCTCTACCGCGAGCTGCGGTCGAAGGATGCGTTGGGATTCGAGGGGTACGAGCATCGGCTCGCCAGCGCCAGCCGCAAAGCGGGGACGCACGATGGGATCATCGCGGGCCACGGCACGCTCACCGGGCTCGCCGTGAATCTCGGGGTCATGGACTTCAAGTTCATGGGGGGCTCGATGGGCTCGGTCGTCGGCGAGAAGGTGGCTCGGCTCATCGAGCGCTCGCTGGAGCATCGGGCGCCGCTCATCCTGGTGTCCGCTTCGGGCGGCGCCAGGATGCAGGAGGGGGTCCTCAGCCTGATGCAGATGGCGAAGACGTCGGCGCTCATGGCCCGACTCCGGGAGTCCGGAACGCCGTACATCTCCATCATGACGAACCCGACCACGGGTGGTGTGTCGGCCTCGTACGCCATGCAGGGCGATGTGAACCTGGCCGAGCCCGGAGCCGTGATCGGGTTCGCCGGTCCGCGCGTCATCAAACAGACGATCGGACAGGATCTGCCGGATGGGTTTCAGACCGCCGAGTTCTTGGAGGCCCACGGCATGGTCGATGCCGTAGTCCCGCGTTCGGAGCTGCGAGCAACCGTCGCGAGCGTGTTGCGCATGATGGTGAGCGCCCCCGCGCTGGAGGCGCAGGACTGAACCTGCCCTTCGAGGACGCCCTCGGCTTCCTCTATCCCCGTACAACCGGCGGCGCCAAGTGGTCGCTCGACCCGACCCGGCTGCTGCTCGCCCGACTTGGCCACCCCGAAACACACTACGCCTGCGTCCACATCGGCGGCACCAATGGGAAGGGCTCCGTTGCCACCTTGGTTGCCGAAGCACTCGGAGCCGCGGGACGGCGTGTCGGGCTGTACACCTCCCCGCACCTTGTCGACATCCGTGAGCGGATGCTGGTCGATGGCCGGCCGATCTCGCGCGAGGCGTTCGCCACGTGGACGGCAGAACTCCGGACCACCGTGCTCGAGGTAGGGGCGAGCTTCTTCGAAGCCACCACGGCAATCGCGCTGGCGGACTTCGCTGCGCGGGGTGTGGACATCGCCGTGATCGAGGTGGGGCTCGGCGGGCGGCTCGACGCCACGAACGTTGTCGATCCCCTGGTGAGCGCCGTGACACATATCGGTCTGGACCACGCTGACTATCTCGGCGACTCGCTCGAGGGCATCGCGCGCGAGAAGGCCGGTATTGCCAAGCGCGGGCGCCCATTCGTGATCGGCGAGGCGGATCCTGCCCTGCGGGCGGTTCTCGTCCAGGCAGCCGAGGCGGCGGGGGCGCTTCCGATTGTCGTGGACGCAGCCGCCCGGTACCCAGGCACCTTGCGGCTCGCCGGTCCGCACCAGCGCCGAAACGCGGCCGTCGCTCGCGGGGTGCTCGAGGCGCTCCCCCGAGACTGGCGCCCGACGGAGGACGTGTTGACGCGAGCCTTTGCCCGCGCGTCAATCTCGGGCCGGATGGAGAGGCGCGGGGCGTGGTTGTTCGACGTGGCTCACAACCCGAGCGGCGTGGCCGTCTTGGTCGAAGGGCTCCGGCTAGACCCAGTGCCGCAACCGGTGCATGCACTGGTCGGCATTCTCGCGGACAAGGATTGGCGGACCATGATCGACGGGATCGGCACGGTGGCCCAACGGATCTGGGTGACCATTGCGCCGTCGGCGCCCCCCGAGCGCGTCTGGTCACTCGCCGCGGTCGCGGAGGCCTTCCCACAGGTGACGGTCGAAAGGGATTTCGATCGCGCGCTGCGGCTGGTGCACGAGGGTGCCGGCACGACGCTCGTCACGGGATCGTTTCACACGGTGGGTGACGCCATGGCGCGCTTGCCGGGTTTTGCGCCACTCGGATAGATTGCTCCGATGCATAGCCAGGCCCTACCCGGATTCCGCGACTTCTTCCCCGACGAGACAACACTCCGAAACCGGATCTTCACGGTGTGGCGCGATGTCGCGGCGCGCTACGGGTTCGAGGAGTACGACGGGCCGCCGCTGGAGCCGCTAGAGCTCTACACCCAGAAGAGCGGGGAGGAGATCGTCTCGCAGTTGTACGCGTTCGAGGACAAGGGCGGACGTGCCGTCGCGCTGCGGCCTGAAATGACACCCACGCTCGCTCGGATGGTGGCGCAGCGCGCCCGGGCGCTGAAGAAGCCCATTCGGTGGTTCACGATGCCGCAGCTGTTTCGGTACGAGCGGCAGCAGCGGGGGCGGCTCAGGGAGCATTTTCAACTCAACATGGATCTCATCGGTGAGGCGGGACCGCTCGCGGACGCGGAGCTGATCGCCGCCGCCGTTGACGTCGTTCGGGCTTTCGGTCTGACCGCCGCCGACTTCCGAGTGCGGATCTCGGACCGCCGCGTTGCGCAGGCGTTGCTAGCGGCGCACGGACTCACCGGACCACAGATCGTGGCGGCGTATGCGCAGATCGACAAGCTCGATCGCGACCCGCCCGAAGACCTCGTGCAGAATCTGATGCGAACGGCCAGTCTCGAGGAACATGCTGCGGCTCGCGTGCTCGCTGTCGGCGACATCCGCTCGATCGACGCGCTTCGGGCTGCCGTGTCCGATGCCTCCATCGATCCCGACACCGTGTCCCCGCTGTTGGAGTGCATCGAGGCATTGGCATCGATGGGCCTGGCAGACTACGTCGCGATCGACATGTCGGTCGTGCGGGGTTTGGCCTACTACACTGGGATCGTGTTCGAGTTGTTCGATGCCCGCCGGACCATGCGCGCGATCTGTGGCGGCGGTCGATACGACGGTCTTCTCGAGGCGCTGGGTGGGATCGATTTGCCGGCCACCGGATTCGGGATGGGGGACGTGGTGCTGGGTGAGCTGGTACGCGAGCGGGGGCAGGCAAGTGAGGTGACAGGAGCGGTCGACCTCTTCCTTGTCGCCGTGACCAGCGAAGACGTCCCGGCCGTGCTCGGTCTGGCCCACGAGCTCCGGGACGCGGGACGGCGGGTGGAGTACGCCCTGAAGGCACAATCGGTTGCCAAGCAGCTCAAACTCGCGTCGGCCCGAGCTGCGTCACAGGCCGTGCTCATTGGACCGGATGAACGGGCCCGCCGCGAGGCGCTCGTGCGCGATCTCGCAACTGGGGAGGAGCGGCGCATGGCACTGAGCCGCCTCGTCGAGTCGCCGTCGCGTCCAGCCGACCGGTGATGGCGCCCGGCTCGAGACCCACCTATCCATTGGCTCGGATGCGGCACCTTCAACCAGAGACCCGATACCACCATCATGGCTGACCGTCAACGCATTACCCCACGTTCCGAGGACTTCAGCGCCTGGTACAACGACGTGATTATGCGGGCGGAGCTGGCCGACTATTCCCCGGTGCGTGGGTGCATGGTGATCCGGCCCCGCGGCTATGGGATATGGGAACTCATGCAGCAGGCGCTCGATGGCATGTTCAAGGAGACAGGCCACGAGAACGCGTACTTCCCGCTCTTCATCCCGCAGAGTTTCCTTGCCAAGGAAGCGGAGCATGTCCAGGGGTTCGCGCCGCAGACCGCCGTGGTCACGCACGGGGGCGGGAAAGAGCTCGAGGAGCCGCTCGTGGTGCGCCCTACGTCGGAGACGATCATCTATGCGATGCTCTCCAAGTGGATCCAGAGCTACCGGGATCTCCCGGTACTCTTGAACCAGTGGGCAAACATCGTGCGGTGGGAAATGCGGACCCGGCTCTTCCTGCGCACAACGGAGTTCCTGTGGCAGGAGGGACATACGGCGCATGCCACGGCCGCAGAGGCGGAAGAGGAAACCCGTCTCATCCTGGGTCTGTATCGTCGGTTCATGGAGGAGTGGATGGCGATGCCCGTCATCACGGGCGTCAAGACCGAGTCGGAGAAGTTCGCGGGGGCCGTGCGCACGTTTGCCTGCGAGGGGCTGATGCAGGACAACAAGGCGCTCCAGGCCGGCACGTCTCACTTCCTGGGCCAAAACTTCGCGCGGGCATTCGGGACCCAGTTTCAAACGGCGAGCGGCGAGCTCGACTACGTGTGGAGCTCGTCGTGGGGCGTGTCGACCCGTCTGGTCGGCGGTCTGATCATGACGCACAGCGACGATGTGGGCCTGGTGTGTCCGCCACGGCTCGCCCCCACGCAGGTGGTAATCGTGCCGATCTTCCGCAGCGACGATGAGCGAATCCGCGTGCTCGAGGTTGGCGGCCAAGTGATGGACGCGCTTCGCGCCGGCGGCATCCGCGTGCTGCTCGACCAGCGGGAAGGCATGAAGCCCGGGGCGAAGTACTACGAGTGGGAGAGCCGTGGAGTCCCCGTGAGGTTGGAGGTGGGGCCGCGAGACGTCGACAAGGGTCAGGCCATGCTCGCCCGACGGACCGGCGGTAAGGCGCCGGTGCCGCTGGACGGACTGGAGATCAGCGTGCGAACGGCACTGGACGAGATCCAGGCTGCGCTCCTCGCCGCTGCCCGCGATCGGCGCGAGGCCAACACGTTCCGGGGCGTCGAAAAGGATCGGCTGATCGAGATCATGGACGGGTCCGGCGGGTTCGCCTTCGGTGGGTACTGCGGCTCCGACGCGTGTGAGCTGGCGATTCAGGAGCGCACGAAGGCCACGATCCGGGTGCTGCCGGACGAGGAGTTCCGCTCCGATCCGGCACCGGCCACGTGCGCGTGGTGCGGGAAGAAGGCGGTGGTGGAGGCTGTGTGGGCGCGCGCCTACTGATCGAGCGAGTTGCGCTCCTCGAGGACATCGCGCGAGACGCCGGGACTCCCGTCTACATCTACGACGCCGGGCATGTCCGCACGCAGTATCGTGCCCTCATCCGTGCGCTCTCGGCCGTTCCCCATCGGGTCTTCTACTCCGTCAAGGCCAACGGCAACCTGGGCGTGCTCTCGGTCCTGCACGAGTTGGGGGCGGGAGCCGATGTTGTGTCGATCGGGGAATTCGTTCGTGCTCGCCGCGTGGGCTTTCGAGCCGCCGACGTCATCTTCAGCGGAGTGGGCAAGCGCCTCGACGAACTGAGGCGAACCGTGCGGGATGGGATCGGGCTCATCAACGTCGAGTCGGCCGAAGAGCTCGGCCACCTCGCCGATATCGCCGCTGCGTTGAAACTGCCGGTGCGGATCGGAATTCGCGTCAATCCCGACGTCAAGACCAAGGCGCATCCGTACACTCAGACGGGAGAGGCGGACAAAAAGTTCGGTGTGCCGCTACCCCAGGTACTCGATCTGGTCCGAAGGGCACTCGCCATCCCGTTTCTCAGGCTCGAGTCCATCGGCATGCACCTGGGATCACAGATTTGTGATCCCCAGGCCTACGTCACGGCGGGCTCGCGCATTGTCGATCTGGTGGCGAAAGTGCGGAGTCTTGGCGTCGAGACCCTGCGAGCCGTCGACGTTGGTGGTGGTCTTGGCATTCGCTACACGGACGAATCGGCACTCGAGCCCGAGGCGTTTGCCGCGGCCGTGACCCCGTTGGCCCGCGAGACTGGCCTCACGCTGTTCGTGGAACCCGGCAGGTATCTGGTGGGCAACGCCGGCGTCCTCCTCGCGCGCTGCCTCTACCGGAAGAAGGCACTGGGAAAGGCATTCGTGGTGCTCGATGCTGCGATGAACGATCTCCTCCGACCGAGTCTCTATGGGGCCGAACACCACATCCAGGTCGTAGGAGCCGACCGCGCATCGCCTGCCGAGGGTCGGGAGCGGGTCGACATCGTCGGGCCCGTCTGCGAAACCGGGGATTTCCTGGGACGAGACCGATACCTGCCCGCGGCCCAACCCGGAGCGCTCCTCGCCATCTCGGGCGTCGGGGCCTACGGGTTCTCGATGAGCTCGACCTACAACTCGAGACCCCGGGCCGCCGAGGTGGTGATCGACGGTGAACGCTGGGCCGTTGCCCGCCGTCGCGAGTCGTTGGAGGACCTCATGGTCGGCGAACGCACGCTGGATGAGATCGAAGCGGCCGACGCCTGGCGAGACACGGCTGCCGCGGAGTTCGAGACGCCATGACCACCCTCCAGAACGGCATTCTGGTGCTCGACTACGGCTCCCAGTACACCCAGCTCATCGCCCGCCGCGTGCGGGAAGAGCATGTGTACTGCGAGATCCACCCGCCACCGGCGTCGCTCGACGCAATCCGGCGGCTCGAGCCCCGAGGCATCATCCTGTCCGGTGGCCCGAGCTCGGTATACGAGCCGGGCGCGCCCCAGATCGATCCACAAGTTGTGGAGCTCGGCGTCCCGGTGCTGGGCGTGTGCTACGGCATGTACCTGGTGACGCAGGCGGTGGGTGGGGTGATCGAGGCCGCCACCGAGCGTGAGTACGGTCGGGCGGACCTCGAAATTTGCAGTGCCGGCGATCTCTTCGCCGGATTCGAGCTGGGTGAGCACATCCAGGTCTGGATGAGCCACGGTGACCGGGTGGCCCGCTTGCCACAGGGGTTCGGCCTGATCGGATCGAGCCGCAACACCCCGATCGCCGCGTTTGCGAACCCGAAGCGTCGGCTCTACGGAGTCCAGTTCCATCCCGAAGTTGCCCACACCACTCGGGGCGGCGAGGTCATCAGAAATTTTCTGTTCGATATCTGCCGATGTTCGCCCGACTGGACGGCGGGACACTTCATCCAGGAACAGATAGCGCACATCCGTGAGCGCGTGGGACCCACGGCGCGTGTCATTTGCGGTCTGTCGGGCGGTGTCGACTCGGCTGTGGCTGCGGTGCTTGTGCACCGGGCCGTAGGTGATCGGTTGACCTGCATCTTCGTCGACAATGGGCTGCTGCGACTGCACGAGGGAGATCAGGTGGAGCGCGTGTTCCGTGCGCATCTCGGCATCGACTTGCGGGTCGTGGATGCGACAGACCGGTTCTTGTCCCGGCTAGCCGGGATCGAGGATCCGGAAGAGAAGCGGCGACTCATTGGGCACACGTTCATCGACGTGTTCGAGGATGTGGCCCGCCACGTCGGCGACGACGTGCGGTTCCTGGTACAGGGCACGCTTTATCCCGATGTCATTGAGTCGACGTCGCCGCGGGGGGGCCCCTCCGCCACCATCAAAACGCACCACAACGTCGGCGGCTTGCGGCCGAACCTGCCGTTCGAGCTGATCGAGCCCCTCCGGGAGCTGTTCAAGGACGAGGTCCGCCAGGTCGGTAGGGAGCTGGGGCTCTCGGGAGAGATCGTGGGCCGCCATCCGTTCCCGGGACCCGGATTGGGTGTGAGGATCCTGGGAGCCGTCACCCTGGAGGGTCTGCGAATCCTCCGAGCGGCGGATGCCATCTATCTCGAGGAAATTCGCGACGCTGGAGTCTACGACGAGATCTGGCAAGCGTTCGCGGTACTGCTGCCGGTCCGGGCTGTGGGAGTGATGGGGGACTCAAGGACCTACGAGAACGTCGTGGCGCTTCGGGCAGTCACCAGCACGGACGGAATGACGGCTGACTGGTACCCGTTTCAGTCGGAGATGCTAGCCCGCACCGCCAACCGAATCATCAACGAGGTCGACGGCGTCAACCGCGTCGTTTACGACGTCAGCTCGAAGCCCCCAGCCACCATCGAGTGGGAGTGAGCGAGCGCTACGCGCCTTTCTCGTCGAGGAGCGTCAGGAATTGCTCCGGCGCCCGCAGCGATTCCAGGCGGTCCGGCACCTCGGGCTCCTTCGCGAACTGGGCGATCTTCCCCAGCACCGGCAGGTACTGGTTGGAGACTTCCAGGGGCGGGGCAACGATCAGGAAGAAGTTGTACACCGGCTTTTCGTCGATCGCGCGGAAGTCCACTCCTTCGGGCTTGCGGCCGTAGGCAACGCGTAAGCGCTGGACCACCAGCGAGCGGCAATGGGGGATGGCGATGCCTCGCCCGATTCCCGTCGAGCCGAGATTCTCCCGCCGCTTCAACATCTTGTAGAGCATTGCATCGGATTTCTCATCGAGCTTGAGCAGTCCGATCAGCTCCTTCAGGATCTCGTCTTTCTCCGTGGCGTGAAGGGCGAGGGATATCGCATCGGGTGCGAAGAACTCTCTCAGGTGCATTGTGGTGATTCGCTCTGCCGGTTATGGAAAAGAAGAAGTGTAACGAACGTCGGATCTCCGTGTCAAACGACCGGTTGTAATGCCAGAATGGGATCGTTAACTTCGCACGCATGACCTTCCCGTATCCCGTGCGGTACCGTACTCCGTTGTTCCTCGCCCCGATGGCGGGGGTCTCGGAACCACCATTCCGCCGCGTCTGCCGCTCGTTCGGTGCCGACGTGCTCGTATCGGAGTTCCTTTCGTGCGAGGGATTGCGGCGTGGGGTGCGGAGTGTGCACGACGGAGCCTATTTCACCGCTGAGGAGCGGCCGATCGGGATTCAGTTGTTTGGTGCGGATCCCGACGGGATGGCGGAGGCCGCGGAGTTGGTGGCGCGTAACTATGCGCCCGACTTCATCGACATCAATTTCGGCTGCCCAGTGAAGAAGGTGGTCCGGCGCAACGGCGGCTCGGGGTGTCTCAAGGATCTCGGGCTCGTGGCGGGCATCATTCGGGCCGTGAAGGGTGCGGTAGGGCTTCCCGTGACGGTCAAAACGCGGTCTGGGTGGGATGAGCGGCTCCGCGATCCGGTGGAGATTGCCTTGCGCTGCCAGGATGCGGGGGCCGCGGTGCTGACCCTTCATCCCCGGACACGGGTGCAGATGTACCGTGGAGATGCCCAGTGGGAGGAGATCGCTCGGGTGAAGGCGGCGCTGGACATTCCCGTCGTTGGGAACGGCGACGTTAGGACCGCCAGTGATGCCTATCGCATGTGGCGCGAAACCGGGTGCGACGGGATCATGATTGCGCGGGGCAGCTTCGGGAATCCCTGGATCTTCCAGCAAGCCCGGGCGCTGTTCGAGGGACGCCAACCGCGACCGCTCCCCGGCGCGGCTGAGCGATTCGCAGTGGCGCTGCGCCACTTGGAGCTTCAAGCCCGCATCCAGGGGAATGCCAGACGCACGGCCCTGGAATTCCGCAAACACCTCGGATGGTACACGCGCGGGGTCCCCGGGGCGGCGGGCCTGCGTGAGCGATTTCATCGGATCGAGTCGATGGCCGAAGCTGAACAGGTGTTTCGGGAATACCTCGAACCATCGAGGGCCGTTGGATGAACCGGGAGCACCTGGAGCGACTGCTGGCCGACGTCGCCCATGGCACCGTGTCGCCGGGACAGGCCATGGAGCGGCTGGGCACATTCCCGGTGGAGGAGCTCCCCTTTGCTCAGGTCGATCACTATCGCCCGCTGTCTCAGGGATTCGCCGAGGTGGTGCTCTGTCAGGGAAAGACGGTGGATCAGGTCCTGGGGATCTGTGAGAGTCTAGCCCGGGCCAGTGGAAGCTTCCTGGCCACGCGGGCCGATCCGGACGCGCGGGGGGCGCTCGTGCGCGCCTTCCCCCGAGCGCGGGTCAACGAGACGGCGCGGACGGTGTTCCTCGAGGCCGAGCCGCGACCGGTGCCGGCTGGGCGGGGCACCGTCCTCGTGGTCACCGCCGGGACCAGTGACCTCCCTGTAGCCGAGGAAGCGCTGGAGGTAGCACGGGCCCTGGGGAACAGGGCGGAGCTGTTAGTGGACGTCGGCGTGGCCGGTATCCACCGCGTTCTCCGGCATCGGGAGGCGCTTCGCGCAGCCTCCGTGGTCATCGTGGTGGCGGGCATGGACGGAGCCCTCCCCAGCGTGGTGGGTGGCATGGTCAAGGCGCCGGTGATTGCCGTCCCCACCAGCACGGGGTACGGGGCCTCCTTTGGAGGCGTTGCTGCCCTTCTGGCCATGCTGAATTCCTGCGCATCGGGCGTAGTGGTCGTGAACATTGATAACGGCTTCGGGGCGGCCGCCGCGGCCTCCCGCATCAACCAGTCGGTGAAGCAGCCGACCAGTCCACCTGATGAAGTGCCGTAGGTTCTTGTGCCTAACTAGCTGAATAGGATATCTTTAGGGCGAACATCGAGAGGGGGCGACTGGATTCGACGGGTCTAGTGAAGATTCCGAGGCGTGCCCAGGTTCCCGGTACCCTGGATAAACCACTGGGGCAAAGCACAACTGCCAATACTGAGTTGGCTCTGGCTGCCTAAGCTACGCGCTTAGAGCACCTGCCCGCGTGGCAGCCTGGCCCAAGGCGGCGCGCGGGTATCGAAAAATCGGGCTGGTGACACACGACGCTTCCGCGTGCGTTGCGAGATTCTAAGGGAGCTTGTTCGCGAGCCGGGGGGTTGCGACCCGACGCGCGGAGACTGCAAACGCAACCTACGCACGTAGGCTTGGTTTTGGATCGAGGCTCGGACCGGGGTTCGATTCCCCGCGCCTCCATCAACACACAACTGGGTCCGCCCCGAGGGCGGGCCCGGTTGTTTTGCCGTTGTGGCACGTACTACCTCTCCCACCATCCAGCGCGGGGAGTGCCAGCTCGGCACATGAGGCGGCGTCGCGGCATGTGGAAAACGCGCGCCGCCTGGTCGAATCCCTCGTATTTCAATCGAAGTTCGTGACATAAAGGCATATTGTGCAACGTATTATAGACTTTTAGTCAAGTTACACATTAGGTGTGGACAATTCACGGTATTTTTCTCCGAATCGTCGGTGGTCATGTCGTAGAGACGGGTACCAGGTTGGATTCCACGGGGACCACCAATCGTGTGTCACGACGACAGGTAATCGATTGGATGCGCCGTCGCGCTCGATGGGGTCTTGGGCTCGGGGTCAGCTATTGGTGCCGGTGCGGCGCACCCTCTCAGGCGATTACCCCTGCGATCGGTCCGCCATGACGGCCTGGGCCGCTGCCAGCCGGGCAATGGGAACGCGGAACGGGGAGCAGGACACGTAGTTCAGGCCGGCGCGGTGACAGAATGCCACGGAGCGTGGATCGCCGCCGTGCTCTCCGCAGATGCCGATCTTGAGCCCTGGGTTGGTGGCGCGTCCCTTTTCCACGGCCATGAGCACCAGCGCACCCACGCCGCACTGATCCAGCGTCTGGAACGGATCGTCCGACAGGATGCCGGTCTCCACGTACAACGGCAGAAACCGACCGGCGTCGTCCCGAGAGATCCCGAACGTGGTCTGGGTGAGATCGTTGGTTCCGAACGAAAAGAACTCGGCCACCGTCGCGACCTGGTCGGCGGTGATGCACGCCCTGGGGACTTCGATCATCGTCCCGACCACGTAGTCCACCCGCCGGCTCCGGTCCCGAAAGACCTGCTCGGCCGTGGCTCGAACGATGTCCGTTTGGCGGCGCAGCTCTTCGACGTGCGAAACCAGGGGAACCATGACCTCCGGATACACCTCCACGCCCTCGGCGGCAACGGTGCAGGCGGCTTCAAAAATGGCCCG
Organism: Gemmatimonadota bacterium; assembly: GCA_029863245.1. Classification (GTDB taxonomy): domain Bacteria; phylum Gemmatimonadota; class Gemmatimonadetes; order Gemmatimonadales; family GWC2-71-9; genus JAOTVV01. The sequence continues at coordinate 44,286 of JAOTVV010000011.1, read as the reverse complement.
CGCCTGCATCTCGGTGATCTCCGGGTAGCTGATGCCCAGCCGGCAGCCGCGATGTCCCAGCATCGGGTTGCTCTCAGCGAGCGTTTCGACGGTCTTGAGCACGAGCTCGGGATCGAGACCGATCGCGGCGGCGACGCTCGCTATCTCCCCGGCGTCTCGGGGCAGGAATTCGTGAAGCGGCGGATCCAGGAGGCGCACCGTGACCGGATAGCCGTCCATCGCGGTGAAGATCCCAATGAAGTCCTCCCGCTGCATGGGCAGCAGTTTGTCGAGCGCACGGCGTCTTTCATCGACGGACTTGGCCACGATCATCTCTCGCATCGACGAGATGCGGTCGCCCTCGAAGAACATGTGCTCGGTGCGGCACAAGCCGATGCCTTCGGCCCCGAACCGCCGCGCCCGCTCGGCATCGTGGGGCGTGTCGGCATTGGTGCGCACCCGGAGCTTCCGGCGCTCGTCTGCCCAGCGCATGATCTGCTCGAACTCTTCACCGAGCCCGGGCTCGACCAGGGCCGTTTGTCCCAGGATGACCCGTCCCGTCGTCCCGTCCAGCGTGAGCCAGTCCCCCTCGTTCACCGCCATGCCGTCGATCTCAAACCGGCGCGCCGCCTCGTCGACGATGATCTCCTTTGCCCCCGCGACGCAGCACTTGCCCATGCCGCGGGCCACCACCGCCGCGTGACTCGTCATGCCGCCGCGGGCCGTTAGGATCCCCCGCGCCGCGACCATCCCGTGGAAGTCGTCCGGGCTCGTTTCCCGCCGCACCAGGATGACGGGATCACCGGCCAGGGCACGCTCCTCGGCACGGTCGGCGTCGAACACGGCCCTCCCGACGGCCGCCCCCGGCGAAGCGGGTAGCCCCGTAGCGATGACGCGTACCTGGGCCGCAGGGTCGAGCGTCGGGTGCAGCAACTGGTTGAGCTGATCGGGATCGATGCGGGAGAGCGCCTGGTCCGGGTCAATCAGGCCTTCCCGGACCATGTCGACGGCCACCCTGACCGCGGCCTTGGCGGTCCGCTTGCCACGCCGGGTCTGGAGGACATACAGGGTGCCGCGCTCGATTGTGAACTCGACGTCCTGCATGTCCCGGTAGTGGGACTCGAGGACTCGACAGTACTCCTCGAACCGGCGTGACCCGTCGGCCGACCACTCGGCCATCTTGGCGATCGGCTCAGGGTCCCGGATGCCGGCCACGACGTCCTCGCCCTGGGCATTGACCAAGAACTCGCCGAAAAGCGTCTTCTCGCCGGTCGAGGGATTGCGGGTGAACGCGACCCCCGTCCCGGAGTCCTCGCTCACGTTGCCGAAGACCATCACCATGACGTTGACGGCTGTGCCGAGGTCATCGGGTAGCCGGTTCACCCGCCGGTAGTCGATAGCTCGACGGCTGTTCCAACTTCGGAAGACCGCCTCGATCGCTCCCTCCAGCTGCGCCCACGGGTCGTCCGGGAACGGGTGGCCGGTCGTCGATTGGACGATCTCCCGGAATGCGTCGCACAGCGCGCGCAGGTCGGTCGCGGCCAAGTCGATGTCCCGCTCCACCCGCCGCTCGCGCTTCAGGCGATCCAGCTCGTGCTCGAAGGGGTCGCCGTTCGCCGAGCCCTTGATGCCGTATACGACGTTGCCGTACATCTGGATGAAGCGGCGGTAGGAGTCGAACGCGAACCGCTCGTTTCCCGAATCAGCTACCAGAGCCGCCAATGTCGCCGGGTTGAGGCCGAGGTTGAGGATCGTATCCATCATCCCCGGCATTGAGAACTTGGCTCCCGAGCGGACCGACACGAGGAGCGGGCGATCGGTTCCGCCGAACTGACGATCGGTCAGCGACTCGAGCCTGGCGATGGCTTCGCGAATCTCCCGCTGCAGCGAGTCCGGGAAACGGCGCTCGGCGATGTAGTCGACGCAGAGTTTCGCGGAGATCGTGAATCCCGGCGGGACGGGAATCCCGAGATTGGTCATCTCGGCGAGGTTAGCGCCTTTGCCGCCGAGCAGGTCGGCCATTCTGGCGTTCCCGTCGGCCTTGCCTCCCCCGAACATGTACACGTGCTGCATGGCGCGGTCCCCGTTGCTAGCTGATCCGCCTCAATGTCCGCGTCAGACGTGAAGCCACCGTGAAGATTCGGTGCACGTCCCGTCGGCGCGGCAGGGTTCCTCCAGAACGAACAGCAAGGACTGTGCAACCAGCACCCGGGCCGGCCGGATCGTCGCTAGTCGATGAGGGCGGTGACTGGGGGGGTGGCCAAACGCTCTCTCCCGGAACTGGTACGCGCGGTGTCGGTCGGGTAGGCGCCGGAAAAGCAAGCGTGGCAGAAGGTTGCCGGGTCGCCCCCGGCGGCCCTGAGGGTGCCGTCGAGGGACAGATATCCCAGGGTATCCACTCCGAGCTCCCGTTTGATCTCGTCGACGGACATGCGGGAGGCGATGAGCTCGGCGCGAGTCGGGGTGTCGATCCCATAGACGCACGGACCGGTGATGGGCGGGGATGCCAGCCGGAAGTGCACCGCCCTGGCGCCGGCTTGGCGGATCATCTGGATCAGCGCCTTGGAGGTAGTGCCCCGCACGAGCGAGTCATCGACGACGACCACCGCCTTGTCCTCGATCACCTCGCGCACTGTGTTGAACTTGATTCGGACCTTGGTGGCCCGACTCGCCTGCCCGGGGTTGATGAACGTGCGTCCGACGTAGTGGTTTCGGATGAGACCGTGCTCCAGCTTGAGCCCGCTCTGTTCGGCGTACCCCAGTGCCATGGCGTTCGAGGAGTCAGGCACGGAGAACACGCAATCCGCGCCTGGAGCAGGGTGCTCCCTGGCGAGTTGCCGTCCCAACTCCCGCCGCACCCGATCCACCGAGCGGCCGAAAACGATGCTGTCCGGCCGCGAGAAGTAGATGAGCTCGAACACGCAGCGACAGTGGGGCCTCGGCGGTAGGGACGGGAGGTCGACGACGCGGCCGTCCACGATCTTGAGCCACTCTCCCGGGTTGAGCTCGCGCACCGGGGTCGCACCGACGATATCCAGTCCGCAGGTCTCGGAGCTCAGCACCCAGCCGGTGCGCAGCCGTCCCAGCACCAGCGGCCGGAACCCCCGCGCATCCACCACGGCGTAGAGCGTCCGTCCCACGGTGAGCAGCAGAGTGTACGCGCCTTCCACGCGCTCCAATGCGTCGAGGATCTGGTCTTCGGGGCGCCGGGCGTCCGATCGGGCGATCAAGTGGATCAGGGCTTCCGAGTCGGAGGACGACTGAAAGATCGACCCGGTTCGAACTAGGTCGTCACGCAATTCCTGTGCATTGGTGAAGTTGCCGTTGTGCGCCAACGCCAGCGGACCGCCATGGTAGTTCACCACCGCGGGCTGTGCGTTGCTCCGGACCGAGCTGCCGCTGGTGGAGTACCGGGTGTGGCCGATAGCGACGTCGCCCGGGAGTTCCTGCAACGTGGCGGGCGGGAACACGTCCTGCACCAGTCCCATGTCGCGGTGCGACCGAGCCGTGCCACTGGTGTCGACGCTCACGATTCCCGCCGACTCCTGGCCGCGGTGCTGCAGTGCGTAGAGCCCCAGGTAGGTCAGCTCGGCCGCGTTCTCGAGACCCCAGACCCCGAACACTCCGCACATGGACTGCCTCCGGCACGAAAGCCAAGGCGGCCAATCCGAGAATCGGCCGCCGTTACACGTCTACACTTCGAAGCCGCCACCGCGCGGCTCGCATCGGGCCGGGGACCGAGCGTGACGCAGCGATGCTCAGCTCGGCCCCACCCCCTTCATGATCGACCGGAAGATGTTGATGACCCCAGCGTCTTCTCGGCGAAGCAGGTCCTCTGCCTCTCCCGCATCCAGCCACATCCCGGCGCACCCAGTGCAGCGGTCGACGTCGATCCCGTGATAACTCTCGGTGGTGAGATCATTCCCGCACTTGGGGCACTTCATGTGATGGAGCTTCTGGTCCGTCTCCCGTGCCTCCCGCTGCTTCTCTTCGCGGCGCGACTTGACCAGCTCTGCGGACTGCTTGGCGAAGTACTCGTCCTCGTTGCGGCTTGGCTTGTCGACCATGGTCACGGTTCCTACGTTTGCTGTCCTGGGAGGGTCGGCATGGCCTGGCGTCCCGGCGGCGACGACGACGCGCCGTCGAACATGTGGCCCTGACCCCTCACGATCGCGTCGACAACCCGACCACCGTCGAGGAACACGACGTCAAAGGTCCCACAGGTCACCTCGCAACCGTTCCGGAAGTACAGGTAGCCGCGAGCACCAACGACACGCTCGGCCACGGGGGGGCCCCACACGCCAATAACGTCGTCGCGGGTCATGCCCTCGCTCACGGTTCCCGTGTGCACCGGCGTCCACGGTTGATTCATCAGCGCGGCCGTTGTCTGGGCCGGGCGCGTCTGGGTGGGCCGGGGCGGTGGTGTGGCTGTGGGCTGTGCCGGGGGTGGTGCGGCGGGCTGCGTGGGCGCCGCCTGCTCCGGCGTGGCTGCCGGTTGTCCGGGTGGGGTCTCTTCCTGATCACTCCCGCAGCCAACCAGGGCGCTGGCGAGCACGGCGGTGAGTGCCAACGTCGGCCATCTCATGGGGCTTCCTCCCAGGCTCGAGATTGTCCGTCCAACCCATAAGATAGCACCTTTTGGGAAAAGGTACCTATCCCCCTCCGTCACAACGGCTTGGAGCCTCCGCCTACCCCCCTTGGGCGGGTGGTTCCCGTTTCGGGCGTGGGTCCCCGGATTGCCTGTCCCGGATCACAAACGGAAGGTCTGTAGCCTCAGCGTGCAGCTCACCGTTTTCCTCGCCGCGTTCCAGGATGCCCAACACCGCGGCGCGCACCATGCCGTACGTCAGGTACGTGATGCCCAGCGGGAAGAAGAAGACGTCTCGTGCCCAGATCCCGAACGCCACAACCGACAGGTTCGTGGCGAGCCCGAGTACCCCCCGGACCGAGCGTACCCCGATCCGCGGCACCCGCGCGTACTGCACGTTGCTCACCATGGCGAGTGAAACCGCGATGACGAGGAAGATCAGGATCTGGTTCCACGGCATGCTCGCGAGCTCACCCTGGAAAAACGCCGTTTGGGTGAACGGGTAGTACGTGGCGAGTGTCATCCCGGCGGCGGGGGAGGGGAGTCCGGTGAAGCCACGGTGTTGGTCCTCGCTGGGCGCCTGCAGATTGTACCGAGCGAGCCGCATCGCGACACATACCACGAAGCCGTAGAGGAAGACCCACGCAAACTGTCCCTGCGACGAGAAGTGGAGGAAATACAGCAGCATGGCTGGGGCGACGCCGAAGCTCACGAGGTCCGTGAGGGAATCGAGCTCGGCCCCGAAGCGCGATCCGGTCTTGCTCATCCTGGCCGTGAGGCCGTCCATCATGTCCAGCACGCCCGCAATCACGATCCACCAGCTGGCACGATAGAACTCGCCCTGCGACGCGAGCACGATGGACCAGATGCCGAAAAACAAATTGGCGAGCGTAAAGATGCTCGGGACCACGATCACGACCCGGCGCATCCGTCGCCGCTGCCTCTGTGCTGCGCTCATGGCATCCACTCCGCGATGATCGTGACGCCTGCCCGGGTTCGGTCGCCCACCTTCACGCACACGCGGGCGCTGGCCGGGAGAAAGGTATCGACCCGGGATCCGAACCGGATGATGCCCAGCCGCTCGCCCTGCCGAGCCGCATCGCCGACGTTGGCATCGGTGACGATGCGCCGGGCCACAAGGCCGGCGATCTGTCGCACCAGCACCCGACCGTGTGGCGATTCGACCCCAACTGAGGAGCGCTCGTTTCGTTCGCTGGCCTTGTCGAGCGTCGCGTTGAGGAAGGCGCCCGGCTCGTAGGACCGATGCGTGACGGCCCCGTCGGTCGGGTACCGGTTCACATGTACGTCGAACACGTTCATGAAGATCGAAATGCGGGTCACCTCGCCACCGTGGTAGGTCGGCTCGGCGATTGGACCTACGCTCACGACTTTGCCGTCGGCCGGCGCGAGCGCGAGCCGGTCACCGCGCGGGCCTTCGCGATCGGGGTCCCGGAAGAACCACGGCACCCAGGCGCCGATCGGTGCAGCGACGGTGGCCAAGCCCCACCACCACCGTCCCAGGATCAGGCCAGCGCCGATGCAGACCGTGACGACTATCAGGGCGACCACAACGAACGGCCGTCCCTCCGGAGCGAGTCTCACGTGGTGCCGGGGAGAGGCCGACCGGTGATTCGCCGGAACGCATCGACGTAGCGCGCGCTGGTAGCCTCGACCACCTCCCCTGGAAGAGATGGCGGCGGCGGATCACCGTTCCACGTCCCCGCCCGCCGCAGTCCGTCCAGGTAATCGCGCAGAGGCTGCTTGTCGAAGCTAGGCTGAGTTCGGCCCGGCGCATAGCGGTCGGCCGGCCAGAATCGCGACGAGTCGGGTGTCAGAGCCTCGTCGATCAACAGGAGGGTGCCGTCGGCGTCGTGGCCGAACTCGAACTTAGTGTCGGCGATGATGATGCCGCGGTCCAGGCTCTTCGCGGCGGCAGTACGGTAGATGTCCAGGCTCACGCTCCGCAGACGCGAGGCCAGATCTGCACCGAGCGCCCCCTCGACGGTGGCGAACGTCACGTTCTCGTCGTGGCCGCTTTCGGCCTTGGTTGCCGGAGAGAAGATTGGTGGGTCCAGCTCGCCGCTTTCGAGCAGCCCGGGTGGCAGGGGCTCGCCGGCGAGCGTACCTCGCTCTCGATATTCCTTCCACGCCGATCCGGACAGATACCCGCGGATCACGCACTCGAACGGAATGGGCGTTGTCCGCCGCGCCAGCATGGCGCGCCCGACAAGTGCCGGGCGGTGGCAGGCGAGGGCCGGCACCCGCCGAACGATCTCGTCGGCGTCTGCCGATAGGAAGTGACTAGCGCAGACGTCGCGGAGCTGATCGAACCAGAAGGCGCTCACCTGGGTGAGAACGGCGCCCTTGTGTGGAATGGCCTCCCCGAGCACCACATCGAACGCACTCACCCGATCACTCGCGACAAGTAGGAGGGTCTGATCGTCGACAGCGTACACCTCCCTCACCTTTCCCTTTCGGAAGAGGGGCAGGGGAAGTGTGCTTTCCCTCATCGCACCGGTCTTCATACGGTCACACTCGCCTCGTGCGTTGCCTCGAAAGGGCGGAGTGCCTCCAGGGACGAGGACACCGGGCCATCGAGGAATTCGGTGACTTGCTGGGCAGCGCGGCCGATGTAGCGAGTGGGGTCGAGTTCCGCGCGGAGCGCGGCCACATCGACGGCGGCGAATGCGGGATCCTTGGCGAGGCGATCGATGAGATCGTTCGGGGCTCCCTGGGCAACGGCATCGCTTACCGCCCAAGCGTGCCGCCGGATGACTTCGTGCAGGGCTTGCCGATCACCGCCAGCCGCCACGCCCAGCATGAGCCAGCGTTCGGTAGCCATGAACGGCATGACCCTCACTACGTTGCGCCGGACCACCGGCTCGATGACCTCGAGCCCCGACGCGACGTTGCTGCACAGCACGAGGATGGCGTCGGTCGCGAGGAAGCTCTCCGGAATCGCCAGGCGGCGCACGGCACTGTCATCGAGGGTCCGCTCCAGCCACTGTGTCGCCGCTGTATGGTGGGCGGAAGCCTGCTGCGACAGGATATGACGGGCAAGGGACGTGATGCGCTCGGACCGCATGGGGTTGCGCTTGTACGGCATGGCGCTCGAGCCCACCTGGTCGCGCTCGACCGGCTCGAGGATTTCTCCCTCGTGTTGGAGCAGGCGCAGGTCGGTCGAGAATTTCGCGGATGACTGCGCGATGCCACCCAGGGCATCGAGCACCCAGCTGTCGATCTTGCGCGTGTACGTCTGCCCGCTCACCGGGATGGTGCGAGCAAAGTGGAACGCGGCCGCCACCCGACGATCGAGTTCCTGCACCTTCGCGTGGTCACCGTTGAACAACTCGAGGTAGCTGGCCTGCGTTCCCGTCGTGCCCTTGCAACCCCGAAATGGCATTTCCTGCCACAGGCGCTGCAGGGTCATGGCATCGAACAGGAAGTCTTGGAGCCAGAGGGTCGCCCGCTTACCCACCGTCGTGAGCTGCGCAGGCTGAAAGTGCGTGTACGCGACTGTCGGGGTGGCCCAGTGACGCGTGGCGAATTCCGTCTGTGCGCGCACCACGGCGATCAACCGGCTCAGCAGCAGGCCGATCGCTTCGCGCATCAAGATCAGGTCGGCGTTGTCGGTGACGAAGGCGCTCGTCGCTCCCAAGTGGAGGAACGGCCGCGCGGCCGGTGCCTGATCCCCGAAGTGATGGATGTGCGCCATCACGTCGTGCCGCAGTCGGGCTTCGTGGCGTCGCACTTCGGCGGGGTCGGCGTGGTCGACCCGGGCCCGCATCTGTCGCAACGCCTCGTCGGGGATGGCGAGACCCAGGGCGTGCTGGGTCTCGGCCAGGGCCACCCACAGCCGACGCCAGGTCAGGCTTCGGTGGTGCTCGCTCCACACTCGCTGCATTGCGGGCGAGGCATAACGCGTCGCGAGCGGCGTCTCGTACCGATCGGGCTCGCTCACTGTACGTAGAACTCGGTCCAGCCGATGCTTCCGCCGCGCTCCACGTACACGCGGATGGCCGTGCGCCCCGCGAGACGACGGAACACCTCCTGGACATCTGCCGCGCGCTCGATCCGCTGTCGGTTGATCTGCACGATCACGTCCCCGCTCCTGAGCCCGGTGTTCCGCGCCGTGCTGTCACCGATCCGATAGATCAGCGCACCGGACTCGCTTTGGAGTTGACGCTCCTGTCGGACGGGTGCGGATACGGTGATGAGCTCCAGATCACCGAGAACCGCCACACGCTCGGCGATGGTCGTCGGAAGGTCACGCACCCCGATCCGTGCCCGGCGGTCGCGACCGTCGCGGCGAACGACGGCGTCGAGGGTATCGCCGGGACTCACGTCGAGTTTGACCGCCTCCCAATCGAGGAATGTGCGCATGGGCCGCCCGAGTGCGGACACGAGGACGTCGCGCGGGCGAACGCCGGCTGCGTCGGCCGGCCCATCGGAAGCCACCTCCGTCACCTCCAAGCCTCCGACGCGCTTCCAATCCCGTACCCGGTCGGATCCGGCCACGGTCACCCCGAGCCACGAGCGTCTCACGGAGCCGAACCGCTCCAACTCGGCGGCGACCCGTAGGGCCCGCTCGATAGGGATGGCGAAGCCGACACCCACCGACTCCCCCGTGCCGGAGAAGATCGAGCTGTTCACGCCAACCACCTCGCCGGCCACGTTTACCAGCGGACCACCGCTGTTACCGGGGTTGATGGCGGCATCCGTCTGAATCATGCCGACATAGACCGTCTGGTCGTTGCCGGACGGCTTCAGGTTGCGCCCCACTGCGCTGACCACACCCGCCGTCACCGACGGCTCCGTGTTGCCGAGTAGGTATCCGTACGGGTTGCCGATCGCCACCGCCCATTCTCCGATCATGAGATCTGCACTCTGGCCGACTGGAACGGTGGGGAGGCCGCGGCCTTCGACCTTGAGCACGGCGATGTCCGTATATGGATCCTCGCCGAGCAGCGTGGCCTGGTAATCGGTGCCGTCCCGGGTTGTGACGATGATCTCGGTCGCGCCCGCTGTCACGTGCTGATTGGTGACGATGGTCCCGTCTGCGGAGAGGATGAAGCCCGATCCCAGGCCTTGCACCTGACGGTCGTAGCCGCGGGGCATGAAGAACCAGTCGAAAGCCGAGCGGGACGCGCGGCGCTCTTGTCGCGTCACGTTCACGGACACGACTGCCGGCGCGACGCGGTTTGCCGCTGCGACGATTGCGGTGCGGCGGGACGTCGCGAGGCTGTCGGAAAGCGCTGCCCGCTGCGCCCGCGTCACCGCAGCCGTAGAGCCCCGTGGTACGATGCGCGCAGTATCGGTCGCCTGCGCCGCGGCGGAGGGAGCCGCATCCCCGCAACCGACGAGGATCACGAACGCGACCGCAAACCCGAGCCTCACGCGTTGACCTTGGACTTGGCGACCAACTTGCTCCAGTCGTTGAGGAACTGGTCCAGTCCGCGATCCGTAAGCGGATGCAGGAGGAGTTTGCGCAGCACGTCCGGCGGCATCGTCGCCGCGTCGGCTCCGAGCAGGGCCGCGTCGGCGACGTGGCGTGGATGCCGAATGGATGCGGCGAGGATCTTCGTTTCGAGGCTGTAGTTGTCGAACATGATGCGGGTCTCGCGGATGATTTCCATCGCGTCGTGTCCGATGTCGTCGAGCCGGCCGAGGAACGGGGACACGTACGTCGCACCAGCCTTGGCGGCTACCAGGCACTGCACCGAGCTGAACGCGAGGGTCACGTTGACCTTGATCCCGTTGGCCGCGAGACGGCGGGCGGCCACGAGGCCGTCTTCGATCAGCGGAACCTTGACGACGATGTTCTCGGCGAGCTTGGCGAGCTCGCGGCCCTCGTCGTACATCCCGGCGGCATCTACCGCCACCACCTCGGCGCTCACAGGACCGTCGACGAGGGAACAGATCTCTTTGAGGACGTCATTGGGGTCCACGTCACCCGCGTCCCGGGACATCAGCGTGGGGTTGGTGGTGACGCCGTCGATCAACCCCGCCCGGGCGGCCCAGCGGATGTCGGCGAGATCTGCGGTGTCGAGAAAGAATTTCATGGCTCCTGGCCCTCGTCGAGTTGGGGATAGCGAACGTGCATCAGGTACAGACCGTGTGCGGGCGCCGGTGGGCTCGCCTCACGATTGTCGGTGCTCCCGAGAAGCCTGGGCACGTCGTCAACCGGCCGTCGATCGCGTCCGACATCCACCATCGTGCCTACGAGGAACCGCACCATGTGGTGCAGAAAGCGATCGGCTTCGACGGTAAAAATACACCCTTCACCGTTGGCCCGCGCGGTCCACTCGGCCACGGTGACAGTGCAGCGATAGTGGGGCTTGACTTGGCCGCTGGCCGAGAAGCCCCGAAAGTCGTGCTCACCCAGGACGTAGGCTGCGGCAGTGCGAAGCCGCTCGGTGTCGAGCGGTACGCCTAGGGCCCACTCGAATGGACGGCGGAACGGCGAACTCGCTGCGACATCGCATCCAATAACGTAGCGATAGCGGCGAGCAGTGGCTGAGCGACGCGCGTGGAATTCGGGCGGCACCCGCCCGACCTGCGCCACCCACATGTCCTCGGGGAGCAGAGCGCGGAGGGCTCGTACCAGCTCGCCCGGTTCCCAGTCGCGGGGCATGGCGAAGCTCGCCACCTGGCCGAGAGCATGTACGCCGGCATCGGTGCGGCCGGCCGCATGGGCCACCACGCGTGTGGCAGCCAGCCGCTCCAGTGCCGCCTCGAGTTCTGCCTGCACGGTCCGCTCCGCAGGCTGACGCTGCCAGCCTGCGAACCCGTGGCCCACGTAATGGAGGATGACGTAATAGGGGACGCCCGCCATGCGCCGCCAAGTTAGACGAGCACTCGGCTAGCAGCAAGTGGGACAACGACTTGGGGAAGTGTCCTGTCGATCCCCAGGGACAGGGCGGACCGGGTGTCAGTACCTCCGCATCACGCCGACCACGATGCCCTGGATCAGCACGCTGTCTTCGTGGACCCGGATCGGGCGCACGTTCTCGTTGGCGGGTTGGAGACGGATCCAGCCGCCGGGCTCCCGATAGAACCGCTTGACGGTCGCTGAGGTGTTGTCCACCAGGGCCACAACCATCTCTCCGTCCGCTGCGTCCTGACGACTGTGGACCACGATGTAGTCGCCGCTCTCGATGTGCTCGTCGATCATCGAGTCGCCCCGCACCCGGAGTACATAGGACGAGCCGCGGCGTGGAACGAGATCGACGGGGACGGCGATCGACTCCTGGTCCACGATGGCTTCGATCGGTTCCCCGGCAGCCACTTGTCCCAAGAGCGGCAGCTCGACCGCTCCCGTCTGGCCCGGCAGCGGCACCACCTCGATCGAGCGGCTCTCGTTGTGTGCGCGCTGGATGTATCCCTTGCGCTCGAGGTTGGTCAGATGCTCGTGCACGGTGGCCAACGACCGGAACGTGAAGTGGTCGGCGATCTCCTCGAAGGACGGCGCGTAGCCATGCTCGGCGATGTACCCTTGGAGGAAGTCCAGTATCTGCTTTTGGCGGCGGGTGAGGGGCATGCCAGGCCTCCCGAAGGACTGCGTACACCGAATAAAGTCCGAATCGAATCTACCCGAATACACCCCGAACTGCAAGCCGCGGGCGCGACGGGGTTTGCCGGGAATATCGCTGCCGCTGTGCGAGCCGGGGTGCAGCGCGGTATTCCCGTGCCGCGCTTGACGTTGCCACTTGCGCAACGCGACGCCGTTGCCCTAATTGCCGGTGGCCGTCGGCCGAGCACGCCGGTCGTGCGGTGGCAACAGCCGGTACCCGCCTGGGGGCGGGTTACGGGCAGCCCCCGGTTTTGACACCCGCAGAAGGAAAGCGTGACGACCCCAACGCAAGAACACGAGGCCCAGGCCATCGCGACGGTCGAGAATCTCGCCCAGATTCTCGTCAAGGGCATGCGTGCGATCCAGCTCTACCTTCCGAACAACCCGGTGTACCAGCGAGCGGTCCAGAACATCAAGTCGGCCTTCGGACAGGTCTGGGGGGAAACGTTCGACCTGGTGCTGGTCGTTTCGGAAGCCTCGCTCACGTGGGATGGGCACGAGGTGCTGGCCCAGGAGAGCAAGTCGGACAGCTTGGCCTGGATCCTGTTCAAGGACGGCGTGCGGTCGGTCACGTTTCAAAAAGGGGTCGAGGACGAGGAGATCGTCCGGTTTCTCGCCGCGATCCATCAGGCGCGGACGCTCGACGCCGAAGCCTCCGATGACCTGCTGACCCTGCTCTGGGATGAGGACTTCCAGTACATCAAGTACGACTACGTCGAGTTGGGGATGGACGAGGTCACCCCACTCGCCCCGTCGGACGAGGAGCCCGAGGTCACGGAAGACGACGTCCGTCAGCAGGTGCAGGAAGAGGTCCAGGAAGAAACGGCACCGACCGTCATCTCCATCGACGACTTCGACTCGACCATGTACTTCTTGGACGAGAACGAGATCCGCTATCTCAACGACGAGATCGAGCGCGAGTACACGCAAGACCTGCGGTCCAACGTGCTTTCGATGGTGTTCGACCTGTTGGAGCTGCAGACCTACAGCACCGTGCGGGCCGAGCTCCTGTCGATCCTCGACAATCTCATTCCGTACCTGCTGGCGGTTGGCGACTTCCACGCCGTGGCGTACATCCTCCGCGAGATCCGGGTGGTGATGGAGCGCGCGCGCGAGCTCCTGCCCGAGCATGTGGAAACGCTGACCGCTCTCCCCGCCCGGCTCTCGGACCCCGACGCCTTGGGGCAGCTCCTGCAGTCACTCGACGAGGCGGCGGTGCATCCCACAGAAGAGGAGCTCGGGGAGCTGTTCCGGGAGCTGCATCCCGAGGCGCTTTCGACGCTGCTGGCATGGTTCCCGCGCCTCACGAACGAGCGGGTTCGTTCACTGCTGTATGCCGCGGCGAAGCGTCTGGCGCAGGCCTACCCCGAGGAATTGGTGAAGGCGCTCGAGGCCAACGACGAGCAGGTGCTGGTTCAGACGACGAAGCTCGCCGGACAGCTTCAGCTCCCGCCCGTGGTTCCCGGGCTCGGGAAACTCCTCGATTTCGACCGTGTGGCCGTTCGCCGGGAAGCCGTCGACGCGCTCGCCAAGACCGGCACGCCGGGTGCGATGCAGCAGCTCGAGAAGGCAATCGAGGATGCGGACCGGGATGTGCGGATTGCCGCGGTGCGGGTCCTCGGGCGCAAGCAGCATCCCGGCGCGTTGGCGCCCGTTCAGAGCGCCGTTGAAGGCAAGGGGCTCCGGGATGCCGATCTGACCGAGAAGACCGCGTTCTTCGAGGCGTACGGGCTGCTCGCTGGATCCAAGGGAATGGCAAAGCTCGAGTCGTTGCTGCAGCCCCGCGGTCTGCTGCGCCGCAAAGAGGACCCGCAGATCCGAGCGTGCGCTGCCATGGCCCTGGGCAAGATCGGGACGCCGGAGGCCCGTGCGGCACTGTCGCGCGCTGTCGGCGACAAGGATCCGCTGGTTCGCAACGCCGTGAACCGGGCGCTCGAGGGCGAGGCGCAACCGTGACCGAGCCGAACGCTCGTCGAGGCCGATCCATGGCGGACACGCTCCAGAGCACGGAGCGGGTGCTCCGGCAGGCGGGGCGCGACTTCCTGGTTCACTTCTATGCCACCCTCCGGAGTCTCAAGCTCTATCCCATAGAGAACGAGCAGGTCCAGCGGGCGCTGGACGAGGTCACGCAGTCGGCCAATGCGTTGCTGAGCGTCGAGGAGGAGCTCGAGGTGCGAGTCGCCAGCGAGTTCATCTTCGTGAACGCGACGCGACTCCGCCTCGGACTCGACAACTTCGCCTCGTTCAGTCATGTGTTGACCACGTTGCGCCAGTCGGGCGTGGGCGTATTCACCGTGGACACCGAGGTTCAGCGCCGCGACTGGCAGGTCTTCATCTCACTGTTGCTCACGTTTGCGAGCCGTGAAGCCGCGCCCAACAAGCTGTTCGAGCTCCAACAAAAGCTGCTCGAGGCCGGGGTGCAGAGCATCGCGCTCGCGCCCCCGGCCGACGCCGACGACGATCTGGAGGACGAGGAGAAAGCGAAGGAGGTCGCGAAGCGCACCTACGAGCGCACGGTGGCGGTCACGAAGGAAGTTGTCAGTAGTGTGCGCATGGGACGAAGTGCCAGCGTCAAGAAGGTCAAGCGGGCGGTGCAGGGAATCGTCGATCAGGTGCTGAAGAACGAGGTCTCGATCATGGGCCTCACGACGATTCGCGACTACGACGAGTACACGTTCGTGCACTCGGTCAACGTGACGATCTTCTCCGTTTCGATCGGCAAACGCCTGGACCTGACAAAACTGCAGCTCTACGATTTGGGACTCGCCGCGCTCTTTCACGACGTCGGCAAGAGCCGAGTGCCCCTGGAAGTGCTCAACAAGTCGGGCCCGCTGGACGATGACGAGTGGCGGATCATGCAGGCGCACCCCTGGCTGGGCGTCCTGACGCTGTTCGGGCTTCGGGGGTACGGCGAGATCCCGTACCGGTCGATGATCACGGCCTACGAGCACCACATGAAGACGGACCTGACGGGCTATCCGAAGACGATTCGGCCCCGCGAGCTGTCGGTCTACTCCAAGATCATCGCCGTGGCCGACGCGTTCGATGCGGCCACCAGTCGGCGTGCCTACCAGACGGTCCCGCTGCAACCCGCGGAGGTCCTCAAGGAGATGTGGGAGAACCCGCGGCGGGGGCAGGATCCCGTTCTCGTCAAAGCGTTCATCAATCTCACGGGCATTTACCCGGTCGGCACCTGCGTCCTCCTCGACACCTACGAAATCGCCGTCGTCCACGCCGCGAGTCCCGATCCGGCCCAGTTGCACCGACCCATGGTGAGAATCGTGATCTCGCCCGAGGGGGCCAAGATGGGTGAGGGCGTGCTCGCCAACCTCGGCGAGGCGAACGGGGTGGGAACCTTCAAACGATCCATCATCAAGGTGGTCGATCCCGATCGGTACGGCATCCGGCCGTCCGACTACTTCGTCTGATCTCCGGAAGGCTCCCCTCGGTGTCGACTCGCGACTGCATCTCGCTCAAGGGCATGCGATTCCACACGCGCGTGGGTCTGTTGCCGCATGAGGAATCCGTCCCGCAACCGCTCGAACTTGATCTCACCGTTTGGCTGTCCCTCAAGAACGTGGGGGAGACCGACTCGCCGAGTGATCTCTTGGATTATCGCCAACTGTACGAGATCGTCGCGGACACCGTGGGGCACAGCCACCATCGACTCTTGGAGGCGCTCTGCGCGAAGGTCGCCGAACGCGCTCTCGCGTTCTCGATGATCCGGCGCGTTCGCGTGGCGGCGCGCAAGCCTCATGTGCCCATCGAAGGTCCGCTGGACTACGTCGAGGTCGTGATTGAACGGGACCGAGCGGACCCGGGTGCCTGAGTGGGCCTTCGTGGCGCTGGGCTCGAATCTGGGGGACCGGCGCGCGGCACTGGCCCTCGCTCGTGCCCACCTCGCCGAGCTGCCGGACACCGAGTTGGTCGCCGAGTCGGGCGTGGAGGAGACTGAGCCGCTCGGTCCGGTGGAGCAGGGTCCGTTTCTGAATCAGATGGTGCTGCTCAGGACGAGCCTCGCCCCGCACCGACTCCTGCACCATTGCCGGCAGATCGAACGGGATGCAGGCAGGGTGCGACGGGAGCGTTGGGGCCCCCGAACGCTGGATCTCGACATCGTCCGATTCGGCGAACGCACTGTCGACACCCCGGAACTCCGGCTTCCGCATC
Organism: Gemmatimonadota bacterium; assembly: GCA_029863245.1. Classification (GTDB taxonomy): domain Bacteria; phylum Gemmatimonadota; class Gemmatimonadetes; order Gemmatimonadales; family GWC2-71-9; genus JAOTVV01. The sequence continues at coordinate 27,976 of JAOTVV010000011.1, read as the reverse complement.
CCGAGTTGCCCAACCGACCGTTTTGGCAAAGCGAGCTGGACGAGCTGGCTCCCCATGTGGTCTGAGTCGGGGCGAGGGATGACCTAGTGCCCACTCGAGACATCCTTGCACTGCCGGCCTGGGCGCGCATCGGTGATGCGCGGCGCGCGCACGTCCAGCGGGTCGCCGCGCTCTTGAGCGAGTGGGGCGGCGCAATGGCGGTGGACCGATCGGAACAGGAGCGCTGGCGTCGGGCGGCGGCATTGCACGACGCCGTGAAGGACGCACCGCGAGCCTTCCTCCGCGAGATCGCGCCAGACGCGTGGGGGCTGGACAAGCTCAGACACGGGCCAGCGGCGGCGGAACTGGCACGGCGAGACGGCGAGCGGGATGAAGGAGTGCTCGATGCCGTACGCTACCACTCGGTGGGATATGCGCGGTGGGATCGCGTGGGGCGGATGCTGTACATGGCGGATTACCTCGAGCCGGGACGTCGACACCGGCCGGCCGAGATCGGGGGCCTTGCCGACAGCGTGGCGGCGGACCCGGATGGTGCCCTGTGCGCCGTGGCACGCCTGCGCGTGGGGCATAACGTGAGCCTGGGGCATCCGCTCCTACCCGAAACCGTGGCGTTTTGGAACGCGCTCGCATGCGACGAGTAGGCATCGTGCTGATCGTCCTGCTGGCTGGGCTCGGCGGGGCATGGTGGGTGTGGCACGCCGGACGTGCCGACGGGCCCTACCTGATCCCGGGCGAGGGCCAGCGCGTGGTGGTCGAAGTGCAGAACGCCACCGGCATTGGAGGGCTGGCGCGTGCCGTGACGGGACGCCTCCGAGAGCGCGGCATCGACGTCGTGTCTTTCGGGACGGCGGACATCGACACGCTCACGACGACGATCCTCTACCTGCGGCGCGGGGACCCGGGTCTGGCCCACCGGGTCCGGGATGCTCTCGGGCTGGGGGAAGTGATCGTCGAAGAAGACGAGAAGCTACTCCTCGACGTGAGCGTCTACCTCGGGCGAGACGCCGCGGACCTCGTCGGTCTCGAGCCGTAACTGTCCGCAGGCGGCGCTGATGTCCAGCCCACGGCTTCGTCTGATCGTCGCTGAGATCCCGTGTGCTTCGAGGCCCGCTGCAAACGCCGCAATGCGCGCGGGCGGCGTGGGCCGATAACCGGGTGCCCCGCCCGGATGCAGGGGGAGCAGGTTCACCAGTGCGCCAGACGATCGAGCGACCTGGGTCAATTCCCGAAGGTCGCTGTCGCGATCGTTGATCCCCTCGATCATCACGTACTCGAGCGTCACCCGTTTGGGAAACTGCCGCAGTACGGCCATCACGTCGGCCAACGGGTACTTGCCCTCCACCGGCATGAGGGAGCGCCGGGTGGCCGGGTCGGCGGCGTGGAGGGAGAGTGCCACGCGGAACTGCTCGCGGCGGGCAGCGAGTTGCTCGAGGGCCGGCACGAGTCCCACCGTACTCACCGTGATGTGGCGGGCGCCGATGCCAAACCCCTCCGGGGCGTTGAGGATGGTCAGGGCGCGATCGACGGCGTCCCAGTTGTGCAGCGGCTCTCCCATGCCCATGAACACGACGTTGGTCGGCATGTTCAGCTCGGGGTCGAGCGCCAGCTCCCGCACCTGCGCCGTGATCTCCCAGGGGGCCAAATGCCGCACGAATCCCATGCGTCCGGTCGCACAGAAGACGCACCCGAAAGCGCATCCCGCCTGCGACGAGATGCACAGTGTGCGGCGCCGACCCTCGAGGATCAGCACCGACTCCACGGCATCTCCGGCGGGGAACTCCCATAGGAACTTGATGGTCCCGTCGTGCGAGGTTTGACGCGCTCGCTGAACCGGCCGGGGCAGCGGCCACGCCGCATCGAGCTCGCGGCGGAGCCCGACGGGCAGATCGGTTGCCTCGCTCCACGCGGCGACGGGGCGTTGCCACAGGCGCGGGACGATCTGGCGTACCCGGTACGCCGGTTCCCCTCGATCGCGAAGCCAGTCACCCAGCGCGGCGGCAGCCGCGGTTGGGGTGAGGTTCAGGAGCAAGTCACTCACGGCTCGACGTCGAGTCCGATGCGGTACGTTCCTCCGAGATCGTTGAGACTGAACCCATGGGCGAGCGACACCAGGTAGGGGCCGAACCGCAGCCCGACGCCGACAGCTGGTCTCCACTGCCGGCTCCCATACCCGGACTCACCGGTCAGGGACGCATCGACCACCACCCGGTTGCCCACAACGGCCCCGAATCCGACCGTGTGCTCGGTATCGCCCGACGCGCGGAACGCGATGCCGTAGCGGGCCATCAGGGCCGTGGGGATGCCAGAGAGCTCGAGCCGCTCGGCGGCCAGATACTCGGCCGCGGCGAAGTAGTCCGTGGAGGGCTCGCTCGAGAAGTCGATCGGGAGCAGGTGTGTGGCGGCAGCAATCCGTAAGCGGGACCACGGCGCGAGTCTGATTCCCAGGTCGAACGTGACCCCCCCGTCGTCGAGCACGTCGAACCGAGCGTCGTGGAGCAGCAGTGTGGCACCGATCTCCACCCGAGGTGTGCCGACGCTGACGCCCACGCCGGCGAACTGCTCGTAGACTGGGATCGATCCATCCTCGCCGTCGGGTGAGGTTGTCGTCCGAACGAGGTCCCGAACCTGCATCCGGCCGAGCACGGCGCCGGCGCGGACATGGGAGCCCACGGGAGCGCTTCCGGCGACGAGAAGACCGGAGACGCCGAGGATATTCGAGGTCTGTACGACGTGCCCCCCGATCCGGAGCCCTTGGGTCGAGCCCGTTCTCCCGCTCGCACCCGGATTCCAGAAACTCCCAGTCGCCCCGGTCTGGAGGGGTGCCGGACGCGCCAGTGCGCCGGCGGCCACCCGCCAGAGACCGGCTGATGGTGGTGCCTGGGCGGTGACGGGTTGCGGTGCCAGGAGGGTCACTGGCACGAGCAGGGTCAGGATGCGGTGCACGATCGAAGCTTTGCCGGGCCCGAAGGGAGTGTCAAGGCGCGGCTTGCTGCCCCCCTTCACGACCATTATGTTCAACCAGCGACGAGACTTGGGTGATCCGCGAGCCATTGAGCATTCGACACAACGGCCCCATCAGGAGCGCACGCTCCTCTTGAAGAACGGGATCATCCCGACCACTGGGCGCGATTCGCCGGGTGCTTCTCCGCTTCCCCTTCCAAGCTTCCTTTCGGGCCGGTACCCCTTGGACACGGGCGGGTGGTGGGTGCGCTCGGGTCCGCGTCATGGAGCTCGGAGCCTGACGGGAGGCGAATGAGCGCTACAACCCTACGCACGCACCGCTGCGGGGCGCTTCGTGCCGAGCATGCGGGGAACCGGGTTCGGTTGGGTGGCTGGGTTCATCGACGACGCGATCTGGGGGGGCTGATCTTTCTCGATCTCCGAGATCGTGACGGTCTCGTGCAGGTATCGTTCGGGCCGGACTGGTCGCCGCCGGAGTCGCTGCGCGCGGCGACGGAGGTCACCACCGAGTCGGTGGTGATGGTCGAGGGCGACGTTCGGCTTCGCCCTGACACGGCTCGCAATCCCGACATGGTGACGGGAGAGATCGAGGTGTTGGGACTGCACATCGAGGTGGTGGGCCCCGCCGATCTGGAGGCCCTGCCGATCCCGGTGTGGCGGACCAAGGGGGAGGATCTCCCGGCGGAGGAGCTCCGGCTCCTGCATCGGCACCTGGACCTGCGGCGCGTGGAGCTCCAGCGGAACATCGCGTTGCGGCATCGACTGCTGCAGCGGGCGCGATCCGCGCTCTCGTCGTTGGGGTTCTACGAAGTCGAGACGCCGATCCTCACGAAGCCGACGCCCGAGGGCGCGAGAGACTATCTCGTACCGTCCCGAGTGCATCGCGGGCAGTTCTACGCTCTGCCGCAATCGCCCCAGCTTTACAAACAGCTGCTCATGGTGTCGGGGTTCGACCGCTATTTCCAGTTGGCACGCTGCTTCCGCGACGAGGATCTGCGAGCGGATCGACAGCCGGAGTTCACGCAGATCGACATCGAGGCGTCCTTCGTAACCGCCGAAGATGTGTACGACGTGTTGGAGCAGCTCTTCGCTGCGCTGTGGGATGAGGCCGGCCACACGCTCGCGGGCCCGTTCCCCCGACTCGCCCACGCCGAGGCGCTCGATCGCTATGGGACCGACAAGCCCGACCGGCGGTTCGAGCTGGAGCTGGACGACCTGTCGGAGGACTTTGCGGGACGAGGGTTTGCCGCGTTCGACGAAGCGCGGGCCCGCGGCGGCCGAGTGCGAGGCATCCGCGTCCCTGGCGGGGCGGCCCTCAGCCGCAAGCAGGTCGACGGATTGGTCGCAGCGGCGAAACAGGCCGGCGCCGGCGGTTTGGCAACCCTGAAGCATCAGGGTGGAAGCCTCACGGGGCCTCTCGCCAAGCTGGACGGCATGACTGCCGAGTCGGCACGCCTGAACGATGGGGACCTCCTGCTCGCCACGGCCGGACCGGACGATGTGACCGGGCCGGCGCTCGACCTGGTTCGTCGACAGGTCGCCCGGGCGCTCGGCCTGGTCCGCGTAGGCGACCACGCGTTTCTGTGGATTCACCAGTTCCCCTTGTTCGAGCGCGATCCGGATACCGGTGCGTGGACCGTGGCCCACCACCCATTCACGTCGCCCGATCCAGCCGATCTCGAGCGCATGCTGGCCGGGGAACGCGAAGGCGTACGCGCGCTGCACTACGACTTGGTGTACAACGGCAACGAATTGGGCAGCGGTTCGATCCGAATCACGAATCCGCAAGTCCAGCTTGCGGTCTTCGATCTCCTGGGCATGAGCGAGGCGGAAGCCCGGCGGCGATTCGGGTTCCTGCTCCGTGCCCTGCGCTCGGGGGCCCCTCCGCACGGGGGCTTCGCCGTCGGGTTCGATCGCGTGGTCATGCTCCTGGCCGGAGCCGAGAGCTTGCGCGACGTCATCGCATTTCCCAAGACCACGGCGGCACGCGCGCTGTTCGAGGAGGCGCCGACCGCCGTCGATGCCACCGAGCTTCGAGACCTCGGCATCAAGGTCGATCGTCCATGAGCGAAAAGATCACTCATCGGATCTCCATCGAGGGGGCGGACCCTCTTGCCCTAGCTGGGGTGAACGACGGCAATCTCGTCGCGCTCGAGGAGGGGAGTGGGGCCCGGGTCACGCTGCGCGGGGAACAGCTCACCCTGTCGGGCGAGCTCGAGGCGGTGGAGCGCGCCTCCCAGATCGCGACGGCCATGGTGGAGCTGGCGCGCCTCGGCGAGCTGCTGAGCCAAGAGGATGTGCGGCGACTGATTGCGGACGGTGTCGATACCTCGCAGGCGCTCAACAACGGGGATTTCAGGATCGCCCTGCCGGGTATGCGTAAGGCCGTGCAGCCCAAGTCGCCGGGCCAACGCGACTATGTGGCGGCATTGCGCGAGAACGAGATCGTGATCGGGATCGGCCCGGCCGGGACCGGGAAGACGTATCTCGCGGTGGCGATGGGTGTGGAGTCGCTGACCCGAAAGCGAGTGCGGCGACTGGTGTTGGCGCGCCCGGCGGTCGAGGCCGGTGAACGATTGGGGTTCCTCCCGGGCGACCTCCAGGCGAAGGTCGATCCGTACCTTCGACCGCTGTACGACGCCCTCGAAGACATGATGCCGTTCGATCGGATCCAGCGGGCGCTGGAGACCCGCATGATCGAGATCGCCCCGCTCGGCTACATGCGCGGCCGTACCTTGCAGGATGCGTTCGTGATTCTCGACGAGGCCCAGAACGTGACGGGGATGCAGATGAAGATGTTCCTCACGCGGTTGGGGCTGAACTCGCGCGCAGTTATCGTAGGGGACAAGACGCAGATCGACCTGCCGCAACGCGACGAGTCGGGTCTGATTCAGGTCGAACGGATCCTTCCCGGGATCGATGGCGTCGCGTTCTGTTATCTGGATGACCGCGATGTGGTGCGGCATCGTTTGGTCCGGGAGATCATCCGGGCCTATGCGGAGGACCAGAGCGAATGAGCCAGCGCCGGCGACCGTCGCTGAACCTGGAGCTGATGCCGAGTCAGCTCCCCAAACGAGTGGCGTTTCACGGCCTGCGCTGGGGGCTGCTGGCGGCGTTGGCGCTGTTGACCTACGCGGCCTACCCCTTTGCGAGCGGGTTCGAGAGCCCGGTGCTGCAGGCCGGCGACGTGGCGAAGAACGAAGTGATCGCTCCGTTCGCCTTCCCGGTGCTCAAGTCGCCGCCGGAGATGGAGGCCGAGCAGCGCGCCTACGAGGCGTCGGTGCTCCCCATCTACGACTTCCGGCCCCGCCGGGCGGATTCCGTGGTCGCGAAGGTCGATTCCCTGTTTGCCAGGCTCGGCCGCTCGGAGGCGCCCGCGCAGATGATCGAGGCGGGCCAGGCGTTCAACGTCCGTCTCACGCCGGAGGACGCTGAGTACCTGGGGACGGGCCGGCGCCTTGCCGCGTTCCGGGATGCGACGAAGCAGCTGTTCAGACGCGAGTTGCGCCAGGGTGTGGCTGCGTCGGCCGAGGTGGAGAACGAGACGGCCCAGTTCCTCATGGTGCGGCGAAACGGCTCTGAAAGCACGGTCCGGCGCGACACGATCCGCGTCCTGGAGCAACTCGGGAACCGCCGCAGCGCGTATCACCCCGATCCGAATTCGTCGATCGGGGATCTCCTGTTTCTCAAGCTCGTGACGCAACTCGCCGAACCGACCCTGGTCAAGAACGTGGCCGCGTCGGAACGGGAGCGGGAGCTGGCTCGGGCCGCCGTCCACTCGGTAAAGGACAGCGTGCGGGCGAACGAGCGTATCGTGGACGCGAACGAGGTGGTGACGCCGGCCGTCGAGCAGCGTCTGTTCGCGCTGCGGAACGAAATGCTGAGACGGGGTGGCAGCAGCGATGGCCGATTCGGCGGCACCGTGGGGCAGATCCTGACCAATGCGCTGCTGCTCGCGATGTTCTGGCTCCTCCTGATGTTCTACCGTCCCGCGATCTATGAGAGCGGGAGGCAGATGGTGGTGCTGAGCCTCTTCTTCGGCATCGTGATCGTGGGAGCAGCGATCCTGCAACGTCTCATCGCTGGCGCGCCGGAGCTGATCCCGGTTCCGTTCGCAGCGATGCTGCTTACGGCGCTGTTTCGGGGGCGGGTTGCCATGGTGGGTGCCATGGTGCTCGCCGTGCTGATCGCGTCACAGGCGGTCTACAGCACCGACGCGCAGTTCGTCGCGCTGGTCGGCGGCGTGGTGGCCGCGGTGAGCGTTCGTAACGTGCGGCGGCGTGACCAGTTCCTCTTCGCTGGGGCGCTGGTCGCCGTGGGGTATCTGCTGGCGGGCCTGGCCGTCGGTCTTCGAATGGACTGGTCGCTGACCGAGATCGGCATCACCGGACTCCGCGGGGGCCTGAATGCGGTGGCGTCGGCGGCGCTGGTCTCGACGCTCCTGCCCGCGTTCGAATCGATTAGCGGGTTGACCACCGATCTCACCCTCCTGGAGTTGTCGGATCCCGATCGCCCGCTGCTGAGACGACTGGCCACGGAGGCGCCGGGCACGTACGCCCACAGTGTGTCTATGGCAAACCTCTGCGAGGCCGCGTGCAACGCGGTTGGGGCCCACGGCCTGCTGGCCAGAGTGGGGTGCTACTATCACGACGTCGGGAAAGTGAAGAAGCCACAGTTCTTCGTGGAGAATCAATCACCGGGTGCGAACCCGCACGACAAGCTCAAACCCGAAGTCTCGGCTGGGATCGTGCGGAACCATGTGCGGGACGGGTTGCAGTTGGCCGAGGAGCACAAGCTCCCCGCGGTGGTGAAGAGCTTCATCTCAGAGCACCACGGGACGATGGAGATCTCCTATTTCCTCGACCGGGCCCGCACCCGCAACGGCGGTGAGAAGATCCACGTCGAGGAGTTCCGGTATCCCGGCCCGAAGCCGCGCTCCGTCGAGACCGCTCTGGCCATGCTGGCTGACGGCGTAGAGGCCGCGGTGCGCGTCCTCGACGATCCGACACCCGAGAAGCTGAACGACGTCATCGAACACATCATCGAGCACCGCATTTCCGTTGGTCAGCTGGAGGAGGCGCCGTTGACCATGGCGCAGCTTGCCCGTGCGCGGAACGAGTTCATTCGGGTGCTCGGCGGCGCGTTCCACAATCGAATCGACTATCCGGCCTCGAGCGGGGGGATCTACGCGGACTGGGAAGCCCGATCGGAAGCGTGACATTCGGGTGGCGAACGCCGAGCTCGCTGCGGAGGCCGATCCGGCGACGGTCGAGTCTTGGGCGCGTCGCGTCCTCGACGGCGAGAGACAGGATGTGGTGTCGCTCAGTGTCACCTTCTTGCCCGAGACGGAGATGCATCACCTGAACGCCAGCGCACTCGGCCGGGACCACGCAACCGATGTGATCGCGTTCCGCCTCACGCACGTGGATCGGTTGGCCGGCGACATCTACATCTGCCCGGCCGTGGCGCGGCGGGCCGCCGCCGCCGAACGGGTGCCGGCCCGTGAGGAGCTCCTCCGGCTCGTCGTACACGGTGTGCTGCATGTCCTGGGACACGACCACCCCGAGGGAGAGGATCGCACGAGATCGCCCATGTGGATACGGCAGGAAGACTACGTCGCAAGGCTCGCCGCCGGCGGTGATCGTGATAGCTGACACCGTTGGGATCGTGAGTGCTGCCGTGGCTGTCGGTGCTGCACTCTGGGCAGCGCTCTTGGCGGTCGCCCAGGAAGCACACGCGATGTCTCGATCGCTGGGCCAAGCGCCGACAACCTCACGCGATCCTGTCCCCTTGGAGCGTGCGCTGCAGACGAGCCGGCTCGGGCTCGTCCTCATCGCGGCGACCGCCGCGTCGCTGGCGGTGGCGTGGTGGACGCGTCCGCTGCCGGAGGCGCTATTCACGGTGGTGGTCACGGTCGCGTTTCTCTTCGTGGTATCCGACGGACTGCCTCGTGCGGCCGGGGTGTTGCTGCCGCGCCTCTCGGCCGTGGCGGCCCCGTTGGCCAGAAAGAGCCTGCTACCGTTCCGCCCCCTGCTCGGCCTCGTTGCGGCTGTCGAGCGCGGCGGCGCGTTTCTGCTTCCCCGGTCGGAGCCGGCCCAACCGGTCGTGGGCGATGAGGAGCGGGACATGCTGGCCGGGGTGATCTCACTTCGCGACACCACGGTAGCGGAAGTGATGACGCCGCGCCTGGACATCCTGGCGGTCGCCACCGATGCCGAGTGGCACGAAGTGGTCGAGCAGCTTCGCCGGAGCGAGCATCACCGCATTCCCGTGTGCGGCGCCGACCTCGACGACATTCACGGCATCCTGTATGCCAAGGACCTCACGGCGGCCATCGCCGGCATTGCCGAGCGTCCCGCGCAATGGCAAAGCCTCGTGCGGCCTGCGCAGTTCGTTCCCGAATCGAAGTCGCTCACGGCGCAGCTGCGCGACTTCCAACGGAGCTCGGCGCACCTCGCCATTGTGGTGGACGAGTTCGGCGGGACCTCGGGTCTCGTGACGCTCGAGGACGTGTTGGAGGAAGTCGTCGGTGAGATCTACGGTGAATACGACCGCGAAGAGATACCGCCGGTCGTCCGGGAGGGCGACGACCGTTTCTGGGTAGAGGGAACCGTCACGTTGGACACATTGAGCGAGTTGTTGCACACCGAGCTCGAGCAGGAGGAGGTGAGCACGGTGGGTGGGCTCGTGTACTCGGAGCTTGGGCGCGTCCCGCGGCCCGGTGAGGAGCTGCGGATCGGGGACTTCCGGGTTGTGGTCGAGCGAGTCGAGCGTCGCCGCATCCAGCGCGTGTACTTCGAGCGCCAGGGCGAGGGGGCGGAGACGGCCGCCGAGGAGCCGGCATGATGGGGTGGTTGCTTGTCGGTGCGGGCCTGCTCGTGGCGGGCTTGGGCGTTCTTTCGGCGGTCGCGTCGTCGTCGGTGCATCGCGTGGAGCTCTACCGGTGGTCGACGCGCGGGGTGCCCAATGCGAGCGCCGCCGAGCGATTGCTCGCTGCACCGGACAGGATCGTCAGGGCCTCGAAAGGTCTGGCGACACTCGGCATGCTGGTGGTTGGTCTGGGGACCGCCACGCTCATCGACGGTCTGCCGATCCCGCTCGCGTCGGCTGTGCTGTTCCTCGTCGCTGTGCCGTTGGCGTTGACGGTGGTGTATGCGTTCCCCCGTACCTTGGGTCGATACTGGCCCGAGCGAATCGTGGGTCGGGTTGTGCCGGTGCTGGCCCGTCTGGTGCCGCTGCTCTCACCGCTCGGCGGGACTCCCGCACCTGCGGCGGCAGATGCCGACGTCGAACCAGCAGGCGTGGGGGGTGAAGCAGGCCGTGGCGAGTTGACAGCGCTTTCCGGTGTCCTTGCCTTCACCGAGCGCCCCGTTCGAGAGGTGATGACCCCACGAACCGAAATCGTGGCGGTGCGAGAAGGGGCCTCACTCGAAGACATCGGGCGGTTGTTCGTGGAGTCGGGGTACTCCCGTCTCCCCGTGTACCGCGAGTCGCTGGATCACCTCATCGGCATGATCTACGCCTTCGACCTGCTCAAGATCACGCCGGGTGCGGAGCTCCCCCTCCGGCCCATTGCCACGGCGCCCGCGTCGAAGCGGGCGTCTCACCTCCTGTTCGAGATGCAACGGGATCGGCGGCAGATCGCGGTCGTGTTGGATGAGTACGGCGGCACGGCCGGGATCGTGACGTTCGAAGACCTGCTCGAGGAGTTGATCGGAGAGATCTTCGACGAGCACGACGGCGTTGCCGGTGCGGCCGCGGCACCCGTGCAGCTCATGGAAGTGAGCGGCGGCGCGCCGGTGGAGGAAATCGTCGCCGCGTTCGATGTCACGTTGCCCGACACCGCCGAGACCGTGAGCGGGCTCCTCACGCGGCTCGCCGGACGAATCCCGAACAGCGGTGAGCGTTACCTCGTCGCGGGGTTGGAGTTCGATGTGCTGGACGCCACCCCGAACCGGCTGGAGCGGGTCCTGATCCGCCGCGGGCCGGTTCCCATGTTTTCCTTGGGGGGACCGACCGGGTGAAGATCAGCGGACGGAGGCTGCGACGCTACTTCTTCACCGGGCTGGTGGTGATCGCCCCGGTGGGCGCGACGGTGGTCGTGCTCACGTGGATGTTCCGCACCATCGACAACATCCTGGGCAAGCCGATTCGCGTCTACCTGGGATTTCGCATCCCCGGGCTCGGGTTCATCCTGCTGTTGCTGGTGGTCACCATCGTGGGGTGGGCGGTCCACCGGGCGGCCGGCCGGCAGCTGCTGCACTGGTGGAACACCGCGATGGCGCGATTCCCGTTGACCGGCCGGATCTATAACGCGATGAGCCAGATCGTGCAATCGGTGATCGGTGAGCGCACGCGGTTGTTCCGCCGCACCGTCCTGATCCCGTACCCGACTGACGGCATCTGGGCGGTCGCCTTCGTGACAAACGACCAGGCTCCGACCATGTCCCGCCTGGTCGGCGAGCCGTGCGTGAACGTGTTCGTCCCGACGACTCCCAACCCGACATCGGGATTCATGTTGGTGGTACCGGTCACGCGGGTGAAGGAGGTCGACATTACGGTCGAGGATGCCATGAAGCTCATCATCTCGGCGGGCGCGGTCAGCCCCGCCGCTGAGCGCCCCCACGTAGTGCGGCGCGGGCTCGATCTCGAGTCGCTGCTCAAGGACTCGCAGGGATGACGGAACAGGACGGCTCCCTGACCGACCTCAAGGCGCTCGCCGAGTCGGGCGACGTCGCGGCGTTCGTCGAACGGGCGCGCGAGCTCCACGCGTCTGACGTCTCGGACGTGCTGGCCGGCCTCGACCAGGAGACTCGGCTGCAGCTCGTCCAAGCCCTCCCTCCGGAGATCGCGTCAGAAGCCCTCGCCGAGATGGAAGAGGAAGAGCATCCCGAAGCGGTGCTCGCGGCGCTCGTGCCGGAGCACGCGGCGGACATCTTCGACGAGTTGGACGACGACGACGCAGCGGACTTGATCGCGGATCTGACCGCGGAGACGGCCGAGCGGATTCTCTCGGAGGTCGAAGACCGCGACGAGATCGAGCGGCTGTTGACGTACGACGAGGAGTCGGCCGGCGGGCTGATGACCGCGTCGGTGGTCGCGGTCGCCCAAGACGTGACGGCGGCCCAGGCCCTCGATGAGATCCGGCGGCAGGGGGAAGAGGTGGAAGACTTCTATCAAGTCTACTGCGTCGACGCCAGGCACCACCTCGTGGGCATCCTGCCGCTCCAGCGGCTGGTCGTGGCGAGGCCCGAGAGGCCGGTGCGCGAAATCATGGACCCGCCGCCGGTGGTAGCCCTGCCGGAAATGGACCAGGAAGAGGTGGCGCGTCTCATGGCGCGGTACAACGTTCCCGCGATCGCGGTGGTGAGCGCGGCTGGGAAGCTGCTGGGGCGGATCACGTTCGACGACGTGATCGATGTGGTCGAGGCCGAGAGCACCGAGGATCTGCTCAAGTTCGGGGGCCTGGGAGGGGAAGGTGAGGCGGAGCTGGGCGCCGAGTGGTACGTCGCCGCGCGACGGCGACTGCCATGGCTCTATCTGAATCTGGTCACGGCGTTTCTCGCAGGAGCTGTCGTCTACCTGTTCCGAGACACCATTTCTCGCCTCGTTGCCCTGGCGGCGCTCATGCCGATTGTGGCTGGGCTCGGCGGGAACGCGGGCACCCAGTCGCTCGCGGTGACGGTTCGCCGCATCGCGTTGGGGCTCAACCCGCCCGGGACCCGCATGGCGCACGTGGCCAAGGAAATGCTCATCGGACTCGTGAACGGGCTGGCGGTGGGCGCCGTGGTCGGCCTAGTGGCCTCGGTGCTCGGCCACGGCTGGCACCTGGGTGTCGTGGTCCTCCTCGCGATGTGGGGAAACCAGTTGGCTGCGGTCACGCTCGGAGCCGCCGTGCCCTTGGGACTGAAGCGGCTGGGATTCGACCCTGCGGTGGCGAGTTCGGTATTCGTCACGGCATTCACCGACGTGGTGGGGTTCTTCCTGTTGCTCAGTCTCGCGACGTGGCTACTGCTATGATGGTCAGGGCAGCGAGAGGCACGGGTATCGCATGAGCGTCGAGGCCGCGCAGGCCGATCGGCTAGTCCGTGGGGTCGGCGAGCGGAGCGTGCCAGCGCTGGCCCGAGCGATCTCGCTGGTCGAGAACGGGCGGGACGGGTACGAGGAGATCCTGTCGGCGCTGCACCCGTCGGTGGGGAACGCCCACCGCATTGGGATCACGGGCCCGCCGGGGTCGGGCAAGTCCACCCTGATCGAGCGGGTCGTGCGGATCTACCGCGATCGCGACATCACCGTAGCCGTCGTGGCGGTGGACCCGACGAGCCCGTTCACGGGTGGGGCGCTCCTCGGCGACCGGATTCGAATGGAGTCCCTTACGCTCGATCCGGGTGTATACATTCGATCGATGGCCTCGCGTGGGGCCACGGGTGGTCTTGCGACGACGACTCGCGAGGTGTGTGACGTCCTCGATGCCTTTGGCTTCGAGCGCGTCATCATCGAAACGGTTGGTGTCGGCCAATCGGAGTTGGCCATCGCCGGGAGTGCCGATACGACCGCGTTGGTGCTCGTCCCCGAATCCGGCGACGGCGTCCAGGTGCTCAAGGCGGGCGTCATGGAGATCGCCGACCTGTACGTGATCAACAAGAGCGATCGGCCGGGTGCCGACCGGCTGGTGCAGGAAGTGGAAGTCATGCTGGGGATTCGACGGGGAAACGCCTACCGGCACGTGGGCCCGCATCATGGCGGTCTCGCGGGCCGAACGGCTCGGAGAGAACCCGACGATGGGGCAGGCACCGCCGGGTGGGCGCCGCCCGTGCTCAAGACGGCGGCGGCCAAAGGGGAGGGAACCGAGGCGGCCATTGATGCCGTGGATCGACATCGGGCCTTTCTGGAGAGTACCGGCCTGCTCCAGGAACGGCGGAGAGCACGCCTCGCCCAGCACACGCGTGAGGTGGTGAACCGCGCGCTGTCCACCCTGGTGTGGGAACGGTGGGATGGAGAGGCGGTCCTGGCAGCCGGGCTCGACGACGTGGTCAGCGGTCGATTGAGTCCCTATCGGCTGGCGCGGAACATCGTGGCGGATCTGCAGGAGGAGCGCGGTCATGGCGGATAAGCAGGCGTACGACGAGTGGCGACAGCGGCACGAGCGAGGCGCGAAACGCACCGAGGTGGACTTCGTTTCGCAGAGCTCCGCGGAGGTGGCGCCGCTCTACGCGGCGTCCGACATCGCGGATCTCGATCCCGAAACGCAATTGGGCTACCCCGGGGCATACCCGTTCACCCGCGGCATCCATTCCACGATGTATCGCGGACGGCTGTGGACGATGCGGCAGTTCTCGGGCTTCGGCACCGCGGAAGATACCAACCGGCGCTACAAGTTCTTGCTGGAGCGGGGACAGACAGGCCTGTCGGTGGCCTTCGACTTTCCGACGTTGATGGGCTACGACTCCGATCACCCGCGATCGGAGGGCGAAGTGGGCAAGTGCGGTGTGGCGATCTCGTCGATGGCCGACATGGAGACGCTGTTCGAAGGGATTCCCATGGACCAGGTGTCCACCTCGATGACCATCAACGGGCCCGCGGTGATGTTGTTCTGCTTCTACGTCGCTGCGGCGGAACGGCAGGGCGCCGATATCTCCAAGCTTCGCGGGACCGTGCAGAATGACATCCTCAAGGAGTACATGGCCCAACACGCCTGGGTCTTCCCAGTCGAACCCGCGCTCAAGATCATCGTCGACCTGTTCGAGTGGGCCACGGAGCACACACCGCTGTGGAATAGCATCTCGATCAGCGGTTACCACATCCGGGAGGCGGGATCGACCGCGGTCCAGGAACTCGCCTTCACCCTCGCCAACGGGTTCGCGTACGTGGAACACGGCCTGGGACGCGGCCTCGACATCGACCAGTTCTCCCACCGGCTCTCGTTCTTCTGGGACGTGCATAACGATTTCTTCGAGGAAATCGCCAAGATGCGAGCCGCTAGGCGCATCTGGGCGCACCACATGCGTGAGCGCTACGGCGCAACTGATCCACGCTCTTGGATGATGCGATTCCACTGTCAGACGGCCGGGGTGTCGCTCACCGGGCAGCAGCCCATGAACAACGTCGTCCGTGTGGCGTATCAGGCGCTGGCAGCGGCGCTGGCCGGGGCGCAGTCGCTGCACACCAATTCCCTGGACGAGACGCTCGCGCTCCCCACCGAGGACGCCGTCAAGCTGGCGTTGCGCACCCAACAGGTGCTGGCGTATGAGACCGGGATCGCCAACGTGATCGATCCGCTGGGGGGGTCGTACTACGTCGAGGCATTGACGAACCGCATGGAGTCCGAGGCGGAGACGATTTTCGAAGAGATCGAGCGTATTGGCGGCGTCGTGAAGGGCATCGAACAGGGATGGTTTCAGCGGCAGATTCATCAGAGCTCCATGCGGTTTCAACACGAGGTGGAGCAGAAGCGGCGCATCATCGTGGGCGTGAACGAATTCACCGACAGCGACGAGAGCGAGCTCGAGATCTTGAAGGTGAGCGGCGAGGCGGAGCGGCATCAGAACCGGAGCCTGGCGGAGCTGCGAGCGCGACGGGACCAGGATAGGGTGGACCGGGCGCTCCGCGAGCTCAAGGCCGCAGCGGCACGCGATGACAACGTCATCCCTCCGATGCTCGAATGCGCCCGGGCTTATTGCACACTATTCGAGATCCGACACGTTCTCGAGGAGGTCTATGGTGCCTACCGCGAACCCGTCTTCTTCTAGCATGGTGACTGGCAAGGACGCGTCGTTGCGTCCTCCGCAGGTTGGCGGGGAGGGCGGGCAATCGCTCGGCCCCATTGTGGAGTGGCTCGCCGACCTGGGCGTGACCGAGCACTGGGTGGTGTCGTGCTATCTGAAGCTGGAGCCGCGTGACCGGAGTCGTGGCAAGTACCTCATCAAGCTGAAGAACCGGATACGTGACGAGGTGGCCGGGTTCGAGCTGCGCGGGGCCAGCCGACAGGAGCGCGACACGGTGGGGAGGGACCTGAACCGGGTACGCGAGTACCTCGAGAACCCCGGCAGTCTCGGCCCCGGCCAGGGCATCGCGATCTTCGCGTGCGAGCCGCTGAACTTGTTCGAGGTCATTTCGCTTCCTCGCGTATTTCGCTCGCGGCTCCAGATCGACCGCTCGCCGCTGGTCCGGGAACTGGCTGCGGTCGACGACGAGTTCGGCAGGGTCCTGTGCGTGGCCTACGATCGCACGAGCGCGCGGTTCTTCGAGGTTACCGCCTTCAGGATCGAAGAGCTGGCCGGACTCGCTCCGAGCGACACGACACGGCCGGGACGATTCCGCGGCCCACGCGCGGCCACGGGGACCGGTGCCGGCGCGGGATCGGCTGGGGAGCACAACTTCCACCAGCGGATCCGGGAAGAGAAGCACCGGCACTACGCGTCGATTGCTCAGCGGCTCTTCGATATCACGCGAGACCGTGCGATTCGCGGCGTGATCCTCGCGGGTGTGGGCGCCGATTCGGACGCGGTGCAGCCGCACCTGCACCCGTACCTTGCCACGAAGGTGCTCGGGACCGCCCGGCTAAATCCGAAGTCGGCCACCGCAACGGACGTCATGCAGGCCGTCCTCGATGTGCGCTTCCATTCGGAACGGGCGGTAGAGACCCGGTCGGTGGAAGCGCTGCGCGAGGGCCTCGGAACGGGATGGGCCGTGAACGGGATCGGAGACGTGCTCACGGCGCTCCAACATGGCCAAGTTCGCACGCTCCTGGTCGAGCCGTCGGCGGAGGCGCCCGGCTACCGGTGTTCCCAAAGTGGCCGGCTGAGCCTTGCCGAAGAGGGCTGTGAGGGGCACGGGGCCGCGGTTCCGGTGCCCGACGTCATCGACGAGGCGATCGAGGAGGCACTCCGGCAGGGGAGCAATGTCGAACTGGTGGAAGACGGAGACGCGCGGGCGGAGGTGGCCGGACTTGCGGCGCTGCTCCGCTTCAAGCGCTAGCTCATCGTGACCATGGGCGCTTGTCGGGGTTGCGGGCTCCGTCTACGTTCACCGCACCCTCGGGAGAGGAACGGGAGGTGAGTACGCCGAAATCGCCGTCACGACGGCCCATCCGTGTCCTGGTCGCCAAACCCGGGCTGGACGGCCACGATCGCGGCGCGAAGGTGGTCGCCGCCGCCCTGCGCGATGCGGGGATGGAAGTGGTGTACACGGGACTGCATCAGACGCCGGAAATGATCGCCACGGCCGCCGTGCAGGAAGACGTGGACGTCGTGGGTCTGTCCATCTTGTCGGGCGCGCACATGACGCTGTTTCCGCGCGTGCGCGCGCTGCTCGTCGAAGCCGGACGTGACGATATCCTCGTCATCGGCGGCGGAATCATCCCCCAAGAAGACATCGAGCACCTCCAGCAAAAGGGCGTCGCGAAGCTCTTCGGCCCCGGATCGCGAACGCAGGAGATCGTGGAGTTCATCCGGTCGTGGGCGGAGAAACGCGCCGCGTGACCGCCAGTGACTCGGTGACGCACCACCACCGCCTGCGCGACCTCACGGACGAATACCGGGAACTCGCCGTCCGCCTGCAACAGGGTGGTGGGGCAGACCGGATCCGTCGACAGCACGAGCAGGGCAAACTCACCGCCCGCGAGCGGGTCCACCTGCTCCTGGATCCCGACACCCCATGGCTGGAAATCGGTCTCCTGGTCGCTCACGACCGATACGACGGGCAGGCCCCGGCGGCGGGTGTGGTCACGGGCCTGGGGCAGGTGGCCGGTCACCACGCCGTGGTCATTGCCAATGATGCCACGGTGAAAGCCGGATCGTGGTGGCCCGAGACCATCAAGAAGATGCTGCGCGCGCAGGAGATCGCGATGCGGCAACGCATCCCGATCATCTACCTGGTGGACTCGGCCGGAGTGAACCTGCCGTATCAGGGCGGTGTGTTTCCCGGGCAGTACGGCGCCGCCCGGATCTTCTATTACAATTCGATCATGCGCCGCTACCTGCACGTTCCACAGATCAGTGCCGTCATGGGACCGTGCGTGGCAGGCGGAGCATACCTGCCCGCGCTCTCCGACGTGATCTACATGGTGGAGGGTACCTCCTTCATGGGTCTTGGCGGATCCAATTTGGTGAAGGGGGCGACGGGACAGGTGGTGGACTCCGAGATGCTCGGCGGTGCGGCAACGCATACGGCCATCAGCGCCGTGGCGCACTACCGAGCGGGCGACGACGCCGATTGCATCCGGCAGATTCGGGAGTACGTTGCGCGACTTCCCGGTGTGCGGGAATTGGCCGCCAGCGGCGCGCCGACCAAAGGAGCACCGCCGGCGCGACCCCCGGCGGCTCTCTACGACGTTCTCCCGCCGGATCACCGCATGGCGTACGACATGCACGAGGTGCTCGCCTGCATCCTGGACGGTGGGACGCTCGACGAGTTCCAGCGGGATACGGCGCGAGAGATGATTTGCGGGCACGGTGCCATCGATGGACTGCCGGTGGCGGTGATCGCCAATCAACGCGGGCTCATCAAAGGCGGAGCAGGCGACGTGCCCCGGATCGGCGGGATCGTCTACACGGAGAGCGCCGAAAAGGTCGCGTACTTCATCGAGACAGCGAGTCGGGAGCGAATCCCGCTGCTCTTCGTGCAGGATGTGAGCGGCTTCATGGTGGGTCCCGAGGCTGAGCACTCGGGCATCATTCGGGCGGGGGCGCGGTTCGTCGAGGCCATGGCGACGGCCGTCGTGCCCAAGATCGTGCTCACGGTGAACCATGCCTCGGGCGCCGGCTACTACGCCATGGCGGGGCAGGGGTTCGATCCGGATTTCATCTTCTCATGGCCGACCGGGCGGATGGGCGTGATGGAAGGCGAGTCGGCCGTGACGGCGGTCTTCGGTGACCGCGCGAAAGATCCGGACGCCGCTGAGGCGGTCGAGCGCATGCGGGACGATTACGAGCACCAGCTCGATGCGAAGTACGCGGGAGCCAGGGGCTTCGTCGATGCCCTCCTCGTTCCCGAAGAAACCCGGACCATGCTGTCCTTTGCGCTCCGAGCGACGCAGTACTATGACGGTCCCCACCTCGGCGCCTTCGTGATGCCGCCGTTGGACTACCACCCCGCTCGAGCGTGACCGCACGCAGACGGTGGCTCGCCGCGAGCCTGGCTCTGGCAGTGGGGGTCGGGTGTGCCGGCACTCCGGCTCCGGACCCGCCGATCCGGCCCGCGGTAGCCGGCGACATCCGGGCCGCGACGGCGTTCGGCGATCGCCCGGCAGCAGACGGGCGCGACCCTGCGCTCCCGCCCCGCATTGCCTTTCTTGCCGGCTTGTTGCCACTCCGGAGCATCGGGGCCGATGCGTTCCGGGTGGCCCAGCCCTCGTACGACGGGCGCGGTGTCCTGATCGCGATTCTGGACAGCGGAACTGATCCGGCACTCCCAGGCTTGCGGACCACGTCCACGGGCGAGCGCAAGGTTCTCGACGTTCGTGACTTCTCGGGTGAGGGACGCGTCGTGCTCCGGGCGATCGAGCCCCAGAGTGACGGCACCGTCACGATCGATGGCCGGGTTATCGGGGGTTTTGGGCGCGTCGCGGCCCTCGCGACGGGACCCTACTACGGGGGCGTGTTCCGCGAAATCACGCTCGGCGCACCACCTGCCGCCGATTTGAACGGCAACGGCGCCATCACCGACGAGTACGCGCTGGTAGTGGGGAAGGCCAGTGACGGATGGGTGGTCGTGGTGGACGCCGGTGCGGACGGCAGCTTCCAGGACGACCGGGCCCAACGGGACTACGCCGTCTCCTACGAGACCTTCTCGTTCCGCGACCGTGCGGGCATCGACGGGCCGATGCATGTCGCGGTGAACCTCGTGGAGCGCGATGGCCGGCCGGTGCTCGATCTCGTCATGGACAACTCCAGCCATGGCAGTCACGTGGCGGGCATCGCGGCGGGCCACGATCTGTTCGGTGTGGACGGGTTCGACGGCGTGGCCCCGGGAGCACAGCTCCTGGCCCTCAAGATCGCCAACAACACGCGAGGCGGGATCTCCGTCTCGGGGAGCATGCTGCGCGCCTTGGAGCACGCCGTCGCCTTTGCGCAGCGCCGACGCCTGCCGCTCGTCGTGAACCTCAGCTACGGGGTCGGAAACGAGATCGAGGGCACGGCGGTCATCGACTCGGTGGTCGACGCCTTCGCCCTTGCGTACCCCGAGGTGCTGATCGTGATCAGTGCGGGTAACGACGGACCGGGACTCTCCACCGTCGGGTTCCCCGGGTCGGCCGCCCACGCGCTGACGGCGTGTGCCGTCTTCCCGGGCGTCTACGCCGAGGCGCCGCAGCCCGGAAAACCGCCTGCACCCGACGTGCTCGGATGGTGGAGCGCGCGTGGCGGGGAGGTGGCGAAACCCGAGGTGTGCGCGCCCGGGGTGGCGTATTCTAATGTGCCGCCGTGGCGGACCGGCGAGGAGATCTCCGGGGGCACGAGCATGGCAGCACCTCAGATTGCCGGTGCCGCGGCACTTCTCCAGTCGGGGATGGTGCAGCGGGGGCATGCGGTGGGCGCCATCGATCTCAAGCGCGCGCTGGTCAACACGGCCCGACCGCTCGCCGGCACCACCGTGCTCGACGAGGGCACGGGAGTGGCCGACGTCCCTGCGGCGTTTCAGTGGCTCGTCGGAACGCATCAGACGGCGATCTACGAAGTCCTTGCCCCATCGGCCGGCGACGGGGGTGCCAAGGCGTCGGCTGCGTATCGCCGCGCGGGACTGCGGTCGCCTGCGGACACGATCCAGACTTTCCAGATCGCCGCGGTGGGACGGCAACCAGCCGCACGACTGCTGCTGGTTCCTGACGCCCCGTGGGTCCGCGCCCCACGGATGATCGAGCCGGGCGGCAGTCCGGTTACGGTCGACGTCACCTATGACGCTGGCGCGCTCGTGGAGCCCGGGCTCTACGTGGGGACGGTCTGGGCGCTCCCGGCCACGGACACGTTGGCCGGCGCGTCGTTCGGTCTGCGCAACGTCGTCGTCGTGCCGTACCCGCTGGACG
The DNA here is from genome assembly GCA_029863245.1 of Gemmatimonadota bacterium. Lineage (GTDB taxonomy): Bacteria > Gemmatimonadota > Gemmatimonadetes > Gemmatimonadales > GWC2-71-9 > JAOTVV01. The sequence continues at coordinate 6,996 of JAOTVV010000011.1, read as the reverse complement.
AGCCGCTCAGGCTGAGTGGCATGCTGACGCCCGGTGCCATTGCGCGGTACTTCCTCACCGTTCCGGAGGGAACGAACGGTCTCCTGGTTCAGCTCGACTTGGCCGAGCCATCCAACGAGGCCACGCTGTATCTATTCGAACCGACGGGGCAGCCCTACCGCGGTGGGAGCAGCGTCACGGCAGGCGGCCTGAACGGGCCGGCTGCGGAGATCCTCGTGACGGCCGAAGACGTGGTGCCCGGGGTGTACGAGGCCGTGGTCGTGGCAGCACCGACGCGAGCCGTGACATACAGGCTCGGCGCCGCCATGGCGGCGGCACGAATCATCACCGTGTCAGACGACCTCGCTGTCACGCTCGAGAACACCGCTGCCGAGTCGCTCGCGGTTCGCGTGGAGGCCGCGATCGTGGGACAGCGTCGGGCACTCCAGGTGGAGGGTGCCGGCGACCTCGCATCACTGGTCGAGACCGACGTGCCGTCGTGGGCGTCGAAGCTGGTGGTCGAAGTGAAGGTGGCGCGCGACAAATGGCGCGAGCTGACGGATTTCGGTGTTACGGTCTTCGATGCTGCGGGACGCAAGCTGAGCGACGGGCCGCTCAACTATGCCGTGGGGCGGCAGCAAGTGGAGCTGCCGCCAGCGGTCCGCGGCACACGGCTCACGGTCGAGCTGTTGCCGGCCTTTGCCCTCGTGAGCCCTCCCATGCGATGGAGTGCCTCGGTTGCACTCAGCTTCCTCGCTGAAGAGCCCCGTGCACTCGCTGCAGACAGCGTGTCGGGCTCAAGCGCCCTCACGCTCCCGCCGGTCGGCACCGGGACGGTCCGGTTTGCCTGGCCAGAGACTGAGCTCGATTCCCTCTCAGGGTTCACTCCGCTCCTCGAGATCCACGTGGTGCCGGAACGCGGCGCGCCGATCAAGAGCTCGCTGGTCCGTCGGCAGAGCGGTGTGAGGCCGGTCCCGTGAGCCGCGTCGTCCGTGTTGCGTCGGGGCAAGGGTTCTGGGGTGACTGGCTCGAGGCGCCCATCCGACAGGTCGAGGGCGGGCCGATCGACTACCTGATGATGGACTACTTGGCCGAAGTCACGATGTCCATCATGCAGAAGCAGCGGGCGCGCGATCCCGCGCTGGGGTACGCGCGTGATTTCGTGCCTCTGATGGAGCGGGTGCTGCCGGACGCCGTGGCGAGCAACGTGCGCATCGTGTCGAATGCCGGCGGGGTGAACCCGAGGGCTTGCGCCGACGGCGTACTCGAAGCGGCCGGGCGGGCGGGGTGTGAAGACGGAGTACGGGTCGGGATTGTCACGGGCGATGACATCCTCGACCGCATCGACGAGTTGCTTGCTGCGGGACATCCCTTGGCGAACCTGGACACGGGCGAGAGCCTTCTCGCGGTCCGGGACCGGGTGCAAAGCGCCAACGCCTACCTCGGCGCGTGGCCGGTCGTGGATGCGCTGCGACGTGGCGCGAACGTGATCGTGACGGGTCGGGTCACCGATACGGGGCTCACGCTCGCGCCGTTGGCCCACGAGTTCGGCTGGGCACGGGACGCGTGGGATCGCCTCGCAGCCGGGACCGTGGCCGGTCACATCAACGAATGCGGCGCGCAGTCGACGGGGGGCAACTGCCTCGTCGATTGGGAGACGATTCCCGACCTGGCCAATCCGGGGTATCCGATCGTCGAGGCTGCCGAAGACGGGTCTTTCGTCGTCACCAAGCACCCCGGCACCGGCGGACGGGTGTCGGTGGCCGGGGTGACCGAACAGCTGCTGTACGAAATGGGGGATCCGGCCAACTACATCACGCCCGACTGTGTTGTCGACTTCACCAGCATTCGACTCGACCAGGCCGGTCCCGATCGCGTTGCGGTGACGGGAGTGCGCGGTCGGCCGGACACCGATTCGCTCAAGGTGTCGATCTCCTACCTGTATGGGTACAAGGCGGTGGGGACCCTGGTGTACGCGTGGCCCGATGCGCTGGCCAAGGCCCAGAAAGCCGACCAGGTGGTGCGCGAACGGCTCCGTCGGCTGGGGCTCGAGTACGAGCAGATCCTCACGGAATTCGTCGGGGTGAATGCGACTCACGGCCGGCTCGCCGGCCCGCCCGATCCGAACATCGCCGAGGTGCAGTTCCGGATCGGTGTGCGATCTCGTGAGCGGGGACCGGTGGAACGGTTCTCGCGTGAGATCGCCCCGCTCATCCTGAACGGGCCGCCGAGTGCCACGGGGTTCGCCGGCGGGCGTCCGAAAGTGGAAGCGATCGTGGCGTACTGGCCGGCGCTGATCCCGAAGTCCGAGATTCGGCCCGAGATCGAGATCCTCGAGCCGTAGCGAGTGTGGAGAGCCCATGGGTGTGAAGCAGCGACGCAAGCCAGAGCGCGCCACAGGGACGCGGCGGGTGCTGCTGTTACACCTGGCCCACGCCCGCAGCGGCGACAAGGGCGATACGGCCAACGTGGGTGTGATCGCGCTCAGGCCCGAGTACTACCCGATTCTCGTCAAGCAGCTCACGGTTCGCCGGGTAGCGGCGCACTTCCGTGGCATGATCGAGGGCAAGGTCGAGCGCTTCGAGCTGCCCAATCTCCACGCGCTCAACTTCCTGCTGCACGGTGCGCTGGGGGGAGGGGGAACGCTCTCGCTCAAGACCGACGCGCAGGGCAAGGTGCTGTCCACCGCGATGTTGCGGATGGAGGTAGACGTCCCCGAGGATCTCCGTGTCGGGTGACCGGGTGCTCGTTGCCCTCGCCGGGGGCGTGCTCTCGCTCACGCTCAACCGTCCAGGCAAACGGAACGCTATCGACACGGCGATGGTGAGCGGGCTCCTCGAGGGACTCGAGCGAGCCGACCTGGATCCGGACGTCCGAGTCGTGGCGGTGTTCGGGGCGGGACCCGACTTCTGCGCCGGGGCCGATCTCGCGGAGCTCCTCGCGTCGGTGGGTCAGTCGCCCGGTGAGAACGAAGCGCATGCGCGGCGTCTCGGCGAGGTGTTCGTACGCATGCGTCGGCTCCCAAAGCCCGTGGCGGCGGTCGTCCAGGGGAGAGCGCTCGCCGGTGGGTGCGGATTGGCGTCGGCATGCGATGTGGTACTGGCACATGAGCAGGCCACGTTTGGATATCCGGAAGTGCGCCGCGGCTTCGTTCCGGCAATGGTCATGGCGATGCTGTATCGTGCGGTGGGTGAGAAGGTGGCCTTCGAACTCGTCGCGACCGGACGCTTGCTGGGCGCGGCGGAGGCCCAGGCAGTGGGACTGGTGTCACGCGTCGTTCCGGCCGACGGGTTCGATGGTCTCGTTCGGGAAATTCTGGACCGTCTGGCAGCAAGCAGCGGGACGGCCCTGGCATTCATCAAGCAGCAGCTCTACGCGATCGACGGTCGGAGCTTCGAGGAAGCGATCGACCTTGGTGCTAGCACCAACGCGGTGGCGAGGGCAACCCCGGACTTCAAAGCGGCCGTCGCGAAGTTCTTGGACAAGTAGGGGCGCGTTGTCAGAGCGCTTGACGGAAGGAGCGATATGCAGGACAGGATACGGTTGGTGCTCGCCGGACTCGCTCTCGCGGTCGGGGTGGCGTGCGGTGAGGGCACCGGACCGGCGGACCAGGGATCGTTCACGGGCACCGTCACCGGCGACCTCACGCTCGCGCTCAACGGGACGGCCGTGTTCGGGATCGCGTCGCAGGGAGGGAGTCAGGGGTTCGTGATCGCCCTGGATCAGAAGGGGGCGACCCAATTCGACCGGGACGTGATCGTGCTAGGCCGCTTCAACACGCAGCGCCCCGAAGTGGGTACGTACGTCGTCATTCCAGCTGCGTGCACCATGTGCAGCCCCGACGATTTCGACGGGGGCTACGTGTTCCAGCGGGCCAGCGGGGAGTCAGGCTTCTTCGTCTCCGAGACCGGCGCCGTGCAGGTCACGGCATCGAGCGGAGACGAGGTAGTCGGATCCGTCTCGTTCACGGCCGTCGTACTTTCGGGATCGGGCACGTCCAGCGCCACCAACCTGACGGTCACTGCACAGTTCAGGGCGGTCCCCGGTCAGATCCCCACCGTCGGCGGCTGAGTCCCGAGCGAGCATGACCGCGCGCACCATCACCACGGCGCGGCTCCTTCTCCGTCCGCCTGCCCACCAAGACGCTCAGGCAATCTACGACGGCTACGCGCGTGACCACGACGTGGCGCGCTACGTTCTCTGGACGCCGCACCGCTCCATCACGGACACGCACGCGTTCCTGGATCACTTCATCTGTGATGAGCAGGACGAGCGGTCGTTCCCCTGGGTGATGATCCGCGACGCGGACGGGGTGTTGATCGGTGCGATGCATCTCCGGGTCGAGCCGCCGCGCGCCGACTTCGGCTTCAACATCGCCAGGCCGTACTGGAACCAGGGATACGGAACCGAGTCGGTCCGGGGCGTGATCGCGTTTGCGTTTTCGATCCCCGGGGTGGAGCGGGTGCAGGCAGTGTGTCACGTGGACAACGGGGCGTCTGCCCGAACCATGGAGAAGGCCGGGATGGTGTGTGAGGGCCGACTGAGGCGCTACATGCGGTTTCCGAACATAGGCGACGAGGCACAGGACGTGTTTCTGTATGCGGTCACCCGCACCGAGCATTCTCCGCTCGGCGGTTAGTACAGGTTTTCGCCCAGTCATGTGGTGATTCCGGATTCCGCGACTGGCTCCGCTTCCACCATTGTGTGCTGTCCCTACCGATGCTGACCCATCGTGCCGCCCACGCTCGCCGACGCCCACGAGGTGCTCCGCCGCTATTGGGGCTACGCCCGTCACGCGGCGTTCGGGGCTCCTCTTTGCCCGCCCCGCGCTGGGCGATTGCGTTTTCCGCTTGACGCTGTCTTGACGTGGTGCGCATAATCTCGGTCCGTCCTGATTGGGAGGCGCATATGCGCTCCGCCACCATCCTCGCCGTTCTCGTCATCGTTGCAGCCTGTGGTCCCAACGTCCCAGAGTTCATGGAGGCGACCATCGACGGGGCGCTCTGGCAAGCCGAGCGTGTGACCTGCCTCTACCGCAACCAGGAGCTCCGGGTGACCGGATCGCGTTCGACCGGCGCGGACACGCGACGTGCGATTCGGCTGGCGGAACTACGGCTTACCGGTCCCCGTACGGTGACACTCGCTGCAGGTGGCGAGCAGGGATTTGTCTTGGACCAGGACGCCATCGGGTGGGACACCCACGTCGGATACAGCACCACCGAGACACTCACCGGCACCGTCACTGTTACTGACTTCGATCTCGGTGGGCAGCAGTGTGCTGGCACGTTCAGTTTTGTGGCGGTGATGGTGCACAATCTTTATGGCCCCGTCACGCCGGACACGCTCCGCATCACGGATGGCTCGTGGTCGGCGGAGCTCATGGAGTACTGAACCGAGCCACCGTCCCTTCTCCACACCGCGACCCCCTTGCACACCCGCCCGGCACCAAGCCAATCGGCGCCGTCTGTACAGCCAATTAGCCGCACCATAGAGTGACACCGCCACGAACCCACACATCGGACAGCGCCACACTTCCCACCACTCATCCGCCGCACCCGTACCGAAGCACACTTGTAGCGCGTAGCGGCCTCGCGCCCAACACATCATCTGATCGCCACAGAAGAAACAAATGCGGTCCATCGCGTCCTCCGGTGAGGGTGCGCGACGGTAGGGTGAGGGTGATAACGCGGCGTCAACAGCAACTGAACGACTCTCAAATCGTGAGAGGCATACAGGACTATTTCACTTCAATTGTGGCATTGCTACCACTCTTGTCAGCGTTGGTCCCGTGTCGTATCAAGACAATCACAAAGGCAACCATCCCGTCGGTGGCCCTCCCGGCCCCGCCGCCCGACAGACGCCGCAGCACGACGCCTGCCCGACGACGCGACCGCTGCACCAGCCCACAGGGAAGTTGACGTCACGTCTTTCTCAGGAAGTGTGGTATGCGCTACCTACGCTTCATGCTGGTCCCACTGCTGCTGGCCGCCTGCCAGGACCAGCCGACGGCGCTGGACGAGACCGTCGCCCTGGCGAGGGTCTCGCCGACCGACCGCGATGGCTGGGTCGTCCTTTTTGACTTTCCCTCTGAAAATGGGGAGATCGTTCGGAGCTTCCCCTGCCTCGGCGACGTGCAGGTCTTCGGCACCCAGACCCTTTACTCGAAGAGCACCACCACCGGCTGGGGTGGCCTGAACATGATGATCGACAACGTCTTCGAGCCGGGCCTCTACGTGCAGGACGTCGCGACCGGGTTCAAGTGGTATCCGACGTTCACCGCGCAGCCGGGGCACTTCCAGCTCAAGCGGGACGGTTCGACCTACCGGGCTGCGACCGAGCTGCTGGAGAACTACGTACGGGAGGATGGGGCTCGGCACCTCAAGATGCGCACGCACTACTCGTTTGAGATCGACGGGACCTGGGACGGGACCGGTCCTCCCCCCATCCTGTTCGATACCTACGAGGTGAAGATTCAGGCCTGCGTGGTGAACTGATCCTCACCCAGGGTCGTGGCGATGCGTCGCTCCTGCTCTTGAGCGCATCGCACACTGAGTCTCAGCCCCGAGCGTCACACGGCGTTCGGGGCTCTCCCTAGCGCTGCAGTTCAATCCAAACCGGACAATTCCCGTCCTTGGGCATCCGAGTGTAACGCCCTATGCTAGCACGCTGAGTTTCAAACCTGCCGGTGGCCCTTCAACGGCCCCGTCGCTAGAGCGACGCCCTCCATCTGGACGCCCACCGACGACGCGACTGCTGGACTATCGACGGGAGACTACTCACCGTTTCCTGATTTGGAGGTGGCACCGTGCGTGCGTTCCGCATCGCTGGCTGTGCACTTGTGATGAGTGCACTGGTCGTCGGCTAGCGAGTACGTTCTAGTTACAGTTCTCTGGAGCCCACGCGGCCAGCTACGACGTGCGAGGCAAACAGCGTAGAGGCACCCGGTCTCACGATGACCCTGTGGCGGCAGGGCGCCCGAAGAACGCCGGCTGGGCGCGGCCCTTGACGCAGGGGGAG
>JAOTVV010000036.1 GCA_029863245.1 Gemmatimonadota bacterium | reverse complement strand
AGGAACTCGAGGACTTCAACCTCATCGAGGATTCGGGTGCCCCCGAGTGGGACGTGTTCGATGCCGACGGTCGGTATCTCGGCATCGTGGCGATGCCGCCACGGTTCGCACCCCGCCTGTTCCGGGAGGACAAGATCTACGGCGTGTGGCGAGACGACCTCGACGTTCAGCACGTCGTGCGGCTCCGGATCGTCAGGCCCGACGCACCCAGCGCCGAGTGACGTAGTCACCGCATTGTCGCCGAGCGAGGAGGGAGGGCACCATGCAGCAGATTGCGATCCTCACGGCCCTGATCCTCATGGGCCTGCCCGTGGTCGGCCGAGCACAGATGGCGGCCGACAGCGCCGCCATCAGACAGGCGGCGCTGGACTACGCCGAAGGGTGGTACGCCGGCGACGCCGACAGGATGGATCGGGCCCTGCATCCCGATCTCGCCAAGCGCCGTGCCTCCACCCACCCGGAAACCGGACAGAGCATTCTGAGCCACCTCACCGCGTCCATGATGGTGGAGTACGCGCGAGCCGGGGGTGGGAAGGCATCACCGCACCGGGACGTATCACCGGTGGTCACGATTCTCGACGCCCACGCCAACGTTGCCAGCGTGAAGGTCGTAACCGGGGACTTCATCGATTACCTACACGTGGTGCGCTGGAACGACGGCTGGAAGATCCTGAACGTGCTGTGGGATCCGAGGCCGCAACCGTAGCCCTCTCCCCCGGCGCCGCGGGATGTACTCGACCTGCCTCTTCTGCAAGCGTCCGCTCGGCTCCAACGAGGTGGTCGAATCGTTTCCCGTGGGCCGACGCCTCGCGTTCGATCCAACCAAGGGACGATTGTGGGTCGTCTGCCGCAAGTGCGAGCGCTGGAATCTCACGCCCCTCGAGGAGCGATGGGAGGCGTTCGAGGAATGCGAGCGCCTGTTCCGCGCCACGCGGATCCGCGCGTCGACCGACAACATCGGCATCGCCAAGCTCAAAGAGGGACTGGAGCTCGTCCGCATCGGCGAGCCACTCAGACCGGAGTTCGCGGCGTGGCGGTACGGCGATCAATTCGGCCGGAGGCGCCGGCGGGCCATTGTGTGGACGACGGCCGGTGTCGCTGCAGTCGGGGCGCTCGTCGCCGGCGGGATCGCCGCCGGAGTAGGAGCGGGGTTCGCGCCACAGCTTCCCAACCTGATCATGAACCTGCCGGTGCGGGCCAAGGTGCGCACTCGTGACGGGAAGCTTCTCAAGTTCAGGCTTCGCGAGCTGCAGAAGACCCGTTTCCTCATGGAGCCCGGTGCTCGGGAATGGGTGGTCGAGGTCGCGCACAAGAAGGGGAAAGACACGTTCCGTGGCGTCGAAGCCCAACGCATCGTCGCCCAGATCATGCCGGCAGTGAATTACATGTCCGGTTCTCCTCGGGTGGTACAGGAGGCGGTGGACCGGATCGAGACCGCAGGCCACCCTGAGCGCTATCTCGCCCGCCTTGCCGACGAGATCGCGCCGAAGTCACTCGAGCGGGGCTACGGCCGACCGCTGTTCCCGGGCAAGCCCGGCAGGCTCCACAAGCTCCCCACGCCGACGCGGCTGGCGCTCGAGATGGCACTTCACGAGGAACGCGAGATGCGCGCACTGATGGGTGAGCTACTCGACCTGGAGCTGGCGTGGCGCGAGGCCGAGGAGATCGCGCACATCGCCGACAACATGTTCGTCCCGCCGGAGGTGGAGGAGTTCGTGGAGCGGCACCGTCCCGGCACACGACCGTCGGAGCCAATCGTCGAATCCGAGCTGTGAGCACCGCGAAGCCCGGCCTCCGTGGCCGGGCTTCGTGTCTACCCTAGGCCACCCTCCGGCGTGATTATCGCCCCACGCCCCCAACGGTCACTGGCGCCTCGACCTCCATCAGCTCGAGGCCGGACGCTTTCCCCTTGTCGACGGCCGGAACACCTTCGGCCAGCCAGACCGGCGCCGGCGCGTCCTTCAAATAGTGATCAAAGAACTGCTGCATCCGGATGGCCCAGTCTTTGCGATTCTGGTATTTCCTGAGGCCGTGCGGCTCTCCGTTGTAATTCAACAGCCACGTCGGCTTGCCGAGTCGGCGTAGCGCGACGAAGAACTCGATTCCCTGGTACCACGGGACCGCGGTGTCTTCGTCGTTGTGCATCATGAGGACCGGTGTGTTGATCTTGTCCGCCCGAAAGAGCGGCGAATTCTCAATGTAGCGCGGATAGGCGTCCCACAGCGTGCCCCCGATCCTGCTCTGCGTGCGCTCGTACTGGAACATACGGCTCATGCCGGTGCCCCAGCGGATCCCGCCGTACGCGCTGGTCATGTTCGCCACCGGGGCTCCTGCCTCCGCCGCAGCGAAGATATCGGTCTGGGTTACCATGTAGGCGATCTGGTACCCGCCCCAGCTGTGGCCTTGGACGCCGACCCGGTTCGGATCCACGAACCCCTGCGCCAACACGCTCAACACTCCGGGGACCACGCAGTCCAGGGCACTCTCTCCCGGGTAGCCCACTCGGTAGTGGATGTCGGGGATGAAGACCACATAACCTCGGCTCACGTAGAAGCTCGCGGAAATACTCGAGCCGCCCGGCCCGGGGTTCCGGAACTGGTGCAGGCCGTCCGACATCTTCTCGTAGAAGTAGACCATCATCGGGTACTTCCTGGACGGATCGAAGTTCTCCGGCTTGAACAGCATGCCGTCGATCTCCCTGCCGTCGGTCGAACGCCAGCTCACGAGCTCCGCCGAGCCCCACAGATATTCAGCCTGCTGCGGGTTGGCGTCGCTCATTCGGCGCATGTCGGCGAACGACAGGTCGCTCACCCACAGATCGGGGAATTCCTGGAAGCTGGACCGGGTGAGCATCACGACCTCAGCGTCGTCGGCTTTCCGCAGAGACCCGAAGAACCGATCCCGCATGACCAGCTCGCGCGGGGCCTCAGTGCCGCGAACGCGGTCTCGATAGAAACCGGACGCTTTCGTCACCTGGTTCAAGGCTCGGAGCAAGATGGGCTGCCCCACCGGGATCGCCTGCTGATCGCGATCCAGCCGCACATAGCGGAACTCGACACTTCGCGCACGGCCCATTCCCTCCGTGACGCTGCGCGGCGCGCGCGAACCGGTCGGGTCGAGCGCCCAGATGTCATACGCGTCGTAGACGAGGAACGCCTCGTCGTTCTCCGTCCAGCCAGCATTCCCGTACGACGACGGAATCATGGGCCAGTCGTGCAACTCGTTGTCGACACGATGGGGGATGGCCGCTGACAGGTTCACCGGCTCCCCGCCGCGTACGGGTCGGGCAAACCACGCCCGCCAATGCCCGTCCCACCAGTACACGTACTTGCCGCCGGGCGAGAGATCTGCCGAGCCCTGGTGCTCCTCGAGCACACGCTGCCGCTGTCCCGTTTCGACGTTTACGACATAGGCGTCGCTGTACGCCGGCGAGTCCCACGAGATGCGCCGACGGTACGGAACGTCGGAGGTGCCAAACGCGATCGGGCCGTCACCCTCGGCGATCACGTCCACTTCCGGGAGGTCCGCATCGGCCAGCTGTACGATGCGGCCCGCGCGAAGGTGCAACACGGCCTGGAACGTGCGATTGAGCTCGCGCTCCCGCTGGACGAGCTGCATCGGCTGGAGCAGCGGGTCTTTCCAATGCCACACGTCGACCTTCACCTCTTCCCACTCCGGCGTCTCCTCATCCGGGTCGGGAGCCGGACGCGGGGCAGTGCCGAAGAACAGACGACGACCGTTCTTCGAGAACGACAGCGCACCGTGCTCGCTGACCCACCATGTCTCGGGAATACCCGGCATAGCTTCGGCTACCACGGCCCGCGCGGCCGCGTCCCCGGCTTTCCAGTGGTAGACGGTGAAACTCGGCTGCGCCTCCTGGTAGTCGTCCCGATCCGAGAGCAGCGCCACCTGACGCCCGGCCTCGTCGAACGTCGGTGATCTGTAATTCCCTTCGCCCTCGATGAGCGGAGTCATCGCGGCCGTTCGGGTCTCGACCACGAAGGCCCCGTCGGCGCTTCCGTCCTTGGTCGAGGTCGTATACGCAAGGTAAGCACCGTCTTTGCCGAACTCGTACGCAGTGACGAAGGCGAATCGCTGCTCCGCACCGGTGACCAGGTTGCGCAGTACGAGCGTCGTACCGTCCTTCTTGTCCTTCTTCTTGTCGTCTGGCTGTTCCCCTTCTTCTGCTTCGGCCTTCGCCGGCTCCTGCGCGGCAGCCTGTTCCTGCTCCGCACCCTTTGCCGAGTCAGGCTTGGAGGCTTCCGGCTCCTTTTCCAGGAGGTACGCGATCCACGTGCCCGCCTCTTCCGGGACCCCGAAGGACTTCACCCGCTCCACCCGCACAATGTCACCCGTCGCGAGATTCAGGATGCCAAGGGAGTCCTTGGGCTGATCGTCGGCCTTGGTCTTCGCCTTCTTGGCCGCCCGCTCCGCTGCCAATGCAGGCTTGATGAGAAAGACGACGTACTTCCCATCACCGCTGAAGTGGGCGGAGCGCCCGCGCTGAATCTCGAATGCCGTGGCGGACTTTGTGGCCCGGACGTGCAGGACGGCGTCTCCCTCCGACGGCACCAACGCGTACGTCAGCCATGCGCCGTCGGCAGACAACTGCTCGTCGGCGATGTCGTTCCAGCTATCGTACACCGAATGGTCGAGGGGACGCTTGTCGCTCGTCTGTGCGCCGGCCGAGGTAGCCAGCACCACAGGGGCGAAGGTCAGGAGCAGCAACCGACGCATCATGACTCCTTGCAGTTCTTGAAGGTCTCTGGATCGAAGAAAGATGTCAGTCTGTCCCGTACCTCGCGACCCACGATGTCTCTGTCCGTCCCGAACGCGCCATGATAGCTTCAAACACGACGACATCGAGGGATATGCCGTGCTGCGACGGTTGACGCTCCACGTGTGGATCGGGATGGCTGTCGGATCGCTCCTTGCTCCCCAGCTTCAAGCCGTTCAGACGCAAACCGCGCCCATTCGTGCCGTGCTCTTCTTTGCGCCCACCTGTCCGCACTGCCACAAAGTGATCAACGAAGATCTTCCGGTGATCTTCGAGACCTTCGGGGGGCTCCCGCGCGTGTGGGTCGAGCGCGGAGTGCCGAGAAGCCAGGTGGTGTCCTACCTGCTGGCCAACGTCCAGCTGGAGATCCTGCTCGTCGATGCGTCTCAGCCATCGGGCAGCGCCATGTACGACTCAGCAACGGCGCGGTTCTCCATCCCCAACCAGCGTGCCGGGGTACCACGGCTCATCATTGGCGATTCGGTGCTCGTCGGCTCCTACGAAATCCCTACGATGCTGCCGGACCTCATTCGGGAAGCGCTGGGGCGAGGAGGGATCGATTGGCCTGCCATCCCTGGTCTTGAAGACGCTGTACCGCCGATCGGCGACCCTCCCGCGCCTCAGGACACCGTGACGCAGCGCCCCCTCCCGACCGAAACGGTCGCGGTACACCCAGCCGGCCCCGACACGGTCCCCAGCGACACTACTGGGACAATCGGCGTGGAGGAGGACTCCGTCGCCGTCGAGACGACCCTCGATGCGATTCCCCGGGAGCCGTCCACGATCGGCGCTGCCTTTTGGCGTGATCCCGTTGGAAACACCCTGGCGGTCGTGCTCCTCGTGGTGATGATCGGGAGCTTCGTGGTGGTTTCGTGGGCCGCACCGACGTGGAAGCCCCGCGAGCTCGTGAGTCTCGCGGTGCCCGTGCTCGCCCTGCTCGGCGCGGGCGTGGCGGCGTACCTCGCCTATGTCGAGACCACGGGAGCGCAAGCCGTGTGCGGTCCGGTGGGTGACTGCAACGCCGTGCAACAGAGCCCGTACTCGATGCTGTTCGGTATCGTCCCCATGGGTATCGTCGGTCTCGTCGGCTACTCGGCCATCGTGGCCGTGTGGGTCGTGAGTCGGGCCGCAGCAGATCCCGTCGGCACGTGGGCGACACTCGCCCTACTGGTCATGACATTCGGCGGCATGCTGCTCTCGATCTACCTCACCTACCTCGAGCCGTTCGTGATCGGGGCGACGTGCCTCTGGTGCCTCGCCTCGGCCGCAGTGACGACGGCCCTGTTCTGGCTCACAGCTGCGCCCGGTACGACGGCCTGGGCGCGCATCCGCGCCACCGCGTGAGTGCGGCTCACCACGCCAGCCCAACGCTCTTGGTCAGGAACGCCATGAATAGCTTCGCCTTCCGCGCCGAATCGGCATACCGGCGCAGGAAATCGGCGCGAAACACCTCGTCGTCGCCGAATGGGGCAAACGCGACGAAGTCTTTCCGTTTGAGATCTTCCACCAGGGGGTGGTCGGGCTCATAGCCCCTCGGCGGGCGTTTCAGGGATTCACCGGCCAGGTCGAATCGCGCCCGAAAGGCCTTGGCGGTCTTCGCTCGCTTCCACTTGTCCGGCGCGTCGACGATCGCATCGCGAACGGCGCGCAGGGTCGGCCCGTCCGGATGCCACAGGCCGACGCCTGCAAACACGTTACCCGGCTCCAGGTGTAGATAGAACCCGGGGGCGTGCACGTCTTTCCCCTTCTCGTGCCGGAACTGCGCGGACGCCACCGTCTTGTACGGTCGCTTGTCGCGCGAGAAGCGCGTATCACGATAAATCCGGAACATGGAGCCACCGACGGGTCGCGGATCTGCCATGAAGTGCGGGCTGATCTTCTTCAGGTGCGGCGCGACGTCGGCGATAAACCGTAGGAGCGGATCGCGAACGTCGCGCTCGTACGTCTGCTTGTTGGCCTGGAACCACTCGCGGCTGTTGTTGCGGCTGAGTTTGCGCAGGAAGTCGAACAGAGCTGGCGAGAAATGTGGGGCAACTGGCATCGGGGCGGTGTCCTTCTCTGCACGTGAAGATCAGGTTTCGTCCCGGTTCGCCCCCCCGGCGGAGTTTCCGCTCGGCGGGGCGCCGGACAATATTGTAACCATCGGCTCGCTTCGGGGGATCCATCCCATGTCGTCGCGCAGGTCCGGCAGTACCCCAGTCACGTCTCAGCTCGAGGCACAGCGGCCCACGTTTAGCCCGGCCGAGGTGAGCGGGATTCTCGAGCGTTACTGGAAGATATTCGCCGAGCTGCGTGGCCTTCCCAGCGAGCGGGATCAGAACTTCCTGGTTGACTCGGGTCGGCTGCACGTGCTGAAGATCGCTGGGTCCGACGAACCGACCCCACATCTCGAGCTGCAGAATGCCGCCCTCGCCTGGCTGGCGACCCGTGCCCCGACGGTCGCGGTGCCGCGGCTCGTTCCCACCGCGGACAGGCAACCCATGGTCAGCATCGATGCCGACCGTGGAGGACGGCACGCCGTCCGACTCCTCACCTACGTGCCCGGGGTCCCGCTCGCCACCGCGCGACCGCATTCCCCGAAATTGCTCCGCAGCGTCGGAGCGGCGCTGGGCGCCCTCGATCGGGGACTGCAGGGCTTCGTGCACCCCGCCACCACTCGCGATTTCGTGTGGAATCCGGCGCTTGCGCCTGATGTGATCCGCGCCCATCTGGATGCCGCTGATGCCCCACATCATCGGGTGATCCTGGCCCACGTGCTGGAGCAGTGGGAGGCGCTGGTCGCTCCGATCCTGCCGGAGCTGCGGCGGAGCGTGACCTACAACGACGCCAACGACCATAACATCCTGGTCGACGAGTCGGCGCGCGAACCGCGAGCCGCGGCCGGGTTCGTGGATTTTGGCGACATGGTGGAGAGCTGGACGGTGGTTGATCCCGCCATCGCGGTCGCATATGCGATGCTCGACGAGCCGAATCCGCTCGCGGTCGCCGCCGCAGTGGTAGCCGGGTACCACGACGTATTCCCACTCGAGGAAGCGGAGCTCGACGTCCTATTCCCGCTCGCCTGTGCGAGACTCGCCGTGAGCGTATGTGTGGCCGCCGGCCGTCGTCGCTCGGAGCCCGACAATGCGTATCTCGTTGTGAGCGAACGTCCCGCATGGGAAGCGCTGGAGCGCCTTGCAGGCGTCCACCCGCGGTTCGCCCGCAACGTGTTGCGCAACTCCTGTGGCTTGCCGCCATGTCCTGGCAGCACCGCAGTCAATGCCTGGCTCAGGCGGCACGCGGGGCAGTTCGCTCCCGTGGTCGATCCCGACCCTCGGCGCGTTCCAACCACGGTTCTCGACCTGAGTGTCGGCAGCACCGAGTTCCCGGACGCCGATCGCGAAACCGGGACGGAGTCCTTTGCGTCGGCGATCTTTCGCACCATTGCGGGGCGCGGTGCAACCATCGGGATCGGTCGCTACGACGAGCCGCGTCTCGTCTATGTGAGTGACGCGTTCGAGGGCCCCGACGCCGAGCTGCCCGAGACTCGCACCATCCACCTCGGCATCGATCTGTTTCTCGAGGCGAACACACCCGTGTCCGCCCCGCTCGACGCTGTCGTTCACGCGGTGCACGATAACGCGGCACCGCTGGATTACGGCCCGACGGTCGTTCTTCGGCATGAACCGGCGGAGGGTCCAACCTTCTACACGCTGTACGGTCACCTCAATCCCGATTGCCTGCAGCTCGAGTCGGGAGCACCCATCAGCGCCGGTGACACGTTCGCCCAGATCGGGTGCTTCGAGGACAACGGCAACTGGCCTCCCCACCTCCACTTCCAGATCATCACCGATCTGCTCGACCGCGGGTGTGAGTTTCCCGGCGTTGCCGCCCCGAGCGAGCGGGCCGTGTGGCTCAGCCTGTCACCCGATCCCAATCAGATCCTCGGTCTCCAGGGCGACACCCAGGCTCCCAATCCCAGCCTCGACGCGTTGTCGGAGACTCGGCAGAAACGGCTCGGTCGAAACCTCAGCCTCTCGTACCGCACGCCGCTTCATATCGTGCGCGGGCGAGCCCAGTACCTGTACGACTCGCTCGGGCACCGGTATCTCGACTGCGTCAACAACGTGGCGCACGTGGGGCATGCCCACCCCCGCGTGGTGGACGCTATCGCACGTCAGAGCAGGGTCCTCAACACCAACACCCGGTACCTGCACGAGACGATCCTGCGGTACGCCGAGCGGTTGGGGGCGATGCTGCCCGATCCGCTCACCATCTGCTACATCGTCAATTCGGGAAGCGAGGCCAACGACCTGGCACTCCGTATGGCGCGCGCCGCCACCGGTGCCGACGACATCATCGTCCTGAAAGGGGCGTACCACGGCCACACGGCGGCGCTGATCGACGCGAGTCCCTACAAGCATGACGGACCGGGCGGCCGCGGTGCCCCGCCTCACGTCCACGCGGTCGTGATGCCGGACGACTACCGGGGTCCGTACCGACGGGACGACCCCACGTGTGGCGAGAAGTATGCCCGCCACGTGGCCGAGGGGATCGAGGACGTTCTGGCCGCGGATCGGCGGGTGGCGGCATTCCTGAGCGAAACGCTCTTGAGCTGCGGAGGGCAGATCGAGCTGCCACCCGGGTACCTCCGCGAGGCATATCGCTACACGCGCGCCGCGGGCGGGATTTGCATCGCCGACGAGGTGCAGGTGGGGTTCGGGCGACTCGGCACGCACTTCTGGGGCTTCGAGACGCAGGACGTCGTTCCGGACATTGTGACGCTGGGCAAGCCGATCGGGAACGGCCACCCACTTGGGGCGGTCGTGACCACGCCGGAGATTGCCCGCGCCTTCGACACCGGAATGGAGTACTTCAACACATTCGGCGGAAACCCTGTCTCGTGTGCCGCGGGGCTGGCAGTGCTCGATGTGATACGCGACGAGCGACTCCAGGAGCGCGCCAGGGTCGTCGGCAGCCATCTCTGGCAGCGGCTCGCCGAACTACGGGATTCCCATCCCGTCGTCGGAGACGTGCGTGGCCGTGGTTTGTTCCTCGGCATCGAACTGGTGCGCGAGCAGGCCTCACGCGAGCCTGCGACAACCATAGCATCGTACGTCATCGAGCGGGTGAAGGACCACGGCATCTTGCTCTCCACCGACGGACCGGACCGCAACGTGATCAAGATCAAACCGCCACTGGTCTTCACCGAAGACGATGCGGACCGATTGGTCGCCGTGCTCGACCGGATCCTGTGGGAGGATGTCGTGCGGCAGGCGGTGGAGTCGTGAGCTAGACACCACCAAGCAGACACCCCGCGCCCTCGTCGGACGCGGGGTGTCTAGGGCGGATTCCGAGCCGTTGTCTATTTGTGGTGTCGGCGGGCGCACCGCTGAGCCAGATCCAGCTCGAACTCCTCGCCGTTCACCGTTATCGTGACGAACTGGTCACCGTCAAACGTGATCACCACGGTCCGGTCCTCGACCACCGTGCCTTCGTCCGTGACGATCTCCACATGCACCTGGCGCGTGATCGTGCCGGAAACCGGCCACGGGTTTTCAAATCGAGGCAACTGGATCAACACATTCTCGACCACGGTCGAGGAACTCATGTCGTACTGCCGATCGCCCTTCTCGTCGGAGATCCGACTGCGGCTCACGGCTGAGCTGCCCGTGCCGTTCCACAGCCGCTCAGTCTCCTCACCCAGCAGGCCGGACAGCCACATGTCGCGATCGCGATTTACCGCGACGTCGATGCTCCCCATCTCGCCGGTGCGGCTGTGGGAGCCTTCCATATGGAAGAGGAAGTTGATCTCCGCCGTAAGGAGCGGATCGTAGGCGGCCTGCTCTGCGCCGAACTCGTCATAGAACGTGACGTCACGCGTGATCGTGAGGTCGAAGAACCGGGGCGGGTGCGGCGGTGACGCCAGCGCGGGGGACGCGGTCATACCCGAGTACAGATCGAACATGTACAGATCGTCGGACGTCATATCGGCCACGTAGTTGGCCACGTCCAGATTGAGTTGCTGGTCCGCGTCCGGGCTGCCCGGGCTGTCGCTACACGCGACAGCAAACAGCAGCGCCGGCAGGACGGCCAGGATCCGGCGTCGAATGGTGGTCATGGTGCCTCCAGGAGCGAGTGAGCGTTCTTGTTCTTGCCACCCCGTTCGACGACGCGAACGTCCGGTTGTTAAGTGTATGTGACGCAATGTGATATGAATCAAGGTCGTGGTGTGACACAGATCACATGACGGTTCCCCACCTCACCAAATGTCGCCCACACGGAAGCCTTCGGGGAACGGATCGTCGGGATCCACAACGTACTGGCTCTTGCCCGTGATCCAGGCGGTGCCAGCAATGGTCGGGACCACGGCCGCGTAGGGACCCACCGCAGTCTCCCGTACTAGCTGTCCTGTAAAGATGGTTCCAAGGATCCCTTCGTGCCGGAACGGTTCGTTCAGGTCGAGCTGGCCCCGCGCGTGGAGCACCGCCATCTTCGCGCACGTGCCGGTCCCGCACGGGGATCGGTCGATGGCGCCGGTCCACGTGTCAGGATTGCTCCACTCCACGGCGCCGGTCGACACGACCACCACGTTCTTGGCGTGCGCGTCTGGCCGGGTTGGCGGGCCCGAGAGCTGGGATATGGAGACCCCGCCAATAGCGGGATTCTCCGGGTGGGATACCGGAAGTTGCTCCGCCGCTGCCGCACGCAGCATCTCGCCCGTGCGAGCGAGCCGCCGGCCGTTCGCCGGCGTGAGCGCAAGACCCAGGGCGTCCGCGTCGGCGATCACGTAGAACATCCCGCCCCAGGCCACATCCACGTGCACCACACCGAGTTCGGGCACGTCGACGGTGGCATCGAGGTGCACCGCAAAGGCTGGCACGTTCTCGAACGTGACGCTCGTGACCTTGCCGTTATCGACCGTGGCCCGCACGTCGATCATCCCGGCGGGCGCCTCGAGCCGCAGGGTGGTCACCGGCTCGGTCGCTCGCACCAAGCCCGTTTCGATCAACACCGTCGCGACGCAGATCGTGTTGCTGCCCGACATCGCGGGGTATTCGGTCTGCTCCATGATCACGAACCCCGCGTCGGCGCGGGGATCGGTCGGCGGGAGGATGACATTGCAGCATTGCGCCGGATAACCTCGGGGCTCCCGCAGCATGAGCTTCCTGAGCCAGTCGGCGTGCCGTTCGAGGTACAGTCGTTTTTCGAACATGCTCGCACCCGGCACGTCGTCGATCCCCGCCGTGATCACCCGGCCGGGCTCGCCTGCGGCATGGGCGTCGATAGCGGTGATCACTCGGGGTCGGCGCATTGGGGGCTCCTCGAATCCGAATGCACGTTACATGGGGGCACAACCCCTGGCCACCGGCGGCCCATCGGCTTCCTCCGGACCGGATGCTCTCGCCACAACCAGGGACCGCGCCTCCCCATCTTCCACGCCAGGATGTATGGGTGGACCGACGCTGGAGTCTTCGCCGCTGGCAGCTGGCGGTCTATGTCGACGTGCAGAACGTGTACGGGCGGGCCAACGTCTCACAGTACCAGTGGAACGCTCGGCTCCTGGCGCCCGAAGCCAACGAATCGCTGGGCGTGTTGCCGTCGCTCGGCGTGAACATCGAGTTCTGATGCCCTGACCATGTCTCGACTCGCGGTCGACGTCTAACTCGCGCCTTTGCTCGACGAGTACGGGAATGCGGCACCGCTCCCCCGTTTCGTGCCCGCCGTGCCTCCCTCCCCCGCTATCTTGTTCGTGTGCGGCAGCTGCGGCTTTCTCGTCGACACCGCTTCTCGGGTCCGGGCGTGCGCGTCCGGGCGGCGCGCATCCCGTGCCTGGCGGCGGCCATCCTCGTGGTGCTCCCGCACCTCACGTGCTCGACCACGGGCCCCGTCATCAAGCGCACCGAGGACTTCGAGCTCACCTTCGCCTTCGACGGCTTCGAGCGGCACGCTCAGGTCCACGTCCCGACCGGCTACACCGGCGGGACCACCATGCCCTTGGTTGTCGTGCTCCATGGCTCCGGGGCGGACGGCACCATCATGCGGTCGATGACCGGGCTAGACGACCTCGCCGACGAGCGCGGCTTTTTCGTGGTGTACCCCGACGCGGTCAGAAACTGGGCCTACCCCGGCAGCGATGCTGAGCAGCAAGGGGTCGACGACGTGGCGTTCGTCGACGAGCTGCTCGACCGGCTCGAAAACCTGCTCGCGCTGGATCCCGATCGGGTCACCATCACCGGATTCTCGAGCGGCGGGTTCATGACCCAAGCCTTGGCCTGCCGCCTGGCTGGGCGACTGGCCGCCGCCGCCCCCGTGGCGGGGACGCTTTGGGACGCATTGGCAACCACCTGCCAACCGAGGAGTGGCATCTCAATCCTCATGGTCCATGGTACGCTGGACGGATCCGTCCCGTTCGACGGGGACTCGGCAAGCGGACGGTGGTCCGTGGACGAATCCATGCGGTTCTGGGCGGCACGCAATGGGTGCAATGATGCGCCGAGCGTGGCGCTCGTGGGTCGTGACACGGCGACCGGGATTGCGCTCCGCCGGGAAGCGTACGGGGGCTGCGACGGGCGCACGGAGGTCCGGCTCGATGCTCTCGAGGGCGTGCGCCACCAGTGGGTGCTCAGCCCGTTCTCCATCAGCGAGTTGGCCGTGAACTTCACGCTGCGCCAACGACGCTGACGGTCGCCGGTCACGCGCTCGATAGACGTCCTCTGTACGACTCCGGCTAGTACCCCACCGCCGCTCCACCCCGCCTCGGGTCCGACGCGCCTTCGAGCATGCCGTCAGGCATCCGCATAATCGCCTGGACGTCGCCGATATAGGGGTACATCGCGTCTTCGCTGTATCGCTGCTGCACGGTGTGCCCCATCGCTTCGAGCGCGGCGATCGTCTCGGCGTCGAGCGAGGCCGCCTCGTACTGGATCCTGTCCGGCAGGTGCTGATGGTGGAGCCGTGGCGCCCGGACGGCCTCCACAAGGGTCATGCCGTAATCGATCGCGTTGCTGATGTTCTGGAACACGTTCGTGATGATCGTCGCTCCGCCGGGCGAGCCGAGCACGAGCAGCAACTGGCCGTCCCGACCCACCACGATGGTGGGCGTCATGGCCGACAGCATTCGCTTGCCGGGCTGGATGGCGTTGTTCTCGCCTTGCACCAGGCCGAACTGATTCGGTGCGCCCGGCTTGGCCGCGAAATCGTCCATCTCGTTGTTGAGCAAGAACCCCGCACCGGTCACCGTGACCTTGCAGCCGTAGAACGAGTTGATCGTTGTGGTGACCGCGACCGCGTTCCCGTCGGCGTCGACCACGGAGAGATGGGTCGTGTTGCGCTCCCGCTCCGGCACACCGATCCCGGGAGCGATCTCGAGCGACGGCGTAGCACGATCCCGGTTGATTGTGTTCCGCCGCTGTGCGGCGTAGTCGTCGGAGATCATCCGCTCGAGCGGCATGGTCACGAAGTCGGGATCGGCCAGATACGCGTTGCGGTCGGCGTACGCCCGCTTCCACGCCTCGGCCATCAGGTGGATGGCAGCCGATGAGTGCCACGGTATCGCGCCGAGGTCGTAACCCTCCAGAATGTTCGCGATCTCGGCGAGCGTCGCGCCTCCCGACGATACGGGAGCCATCGAGATGACGGTGTGGCCGCGGTAACCGAACGTGACCGGTTCTCGCCAGGCGGCATCGTACGCCGCCAGGTCCTCGTGCGTAATGATCCCGCCGCCATGCTCCATCTCCTGCACGACGAGGTCGGCGGTGACGCCGCGGTAGAACCCGTCCCGCCCCTCGTCACGGATTCTTCGCAACGTTGCCGCGAGTGCCGGTTGTTGAAACATCTCACCCACTTCGGGCGGCCTGCCGTCTGGCAAGAACGTCTCTTCGGTCGTGGGATAGATCCGGAGATCGCTCTCGGAGGTACGCAGTGAGTGCGCCTGCCGTTCACGCACTTCGAAACCTTCCGCGAGCCGGATCGCAGGCTCCACGAGCCGCGCCCAGGGCAGCACGCCGTACTCCCCATGCGCCGTCCACAACCCAGCGACCGCGCCGGGAACGCCCGCCGCTAAGTGGCCCAGGGTGGACGCTTCCGTGACATTCCCATCCTCATCGAGATACATGTCCCGCTGGGCAGTGAGCGGCGCCTTCTCTCGGTAGTCCAAGGCGGCAGTTCGGCCGTCTGCAAACCGGATCACCATGAACCCGCCGCCACCGATGTTGCCGGCCTCGGGGTTCACCACCGCGAGTGCAAACGACGTGGCGACAGCCGCGTCGACGGCGTTCCCGCCGGCTCGCAGGACTTCGACCCCGACCTCACTGGCGTAAGCATCGGTGGAGACCACCATGCCGCTCGACGCCCGGACCGGTTCCGCACTGACGTCGAACGGCCAGTCAGCCGGCAACTCGGACTGCCGGCCCCCGTCCGCACATCCGGTCGCGAGGGCTACCGTCAGAAGCACGAGTGTCAGGCGTTTCACGTCACCCCCCTCCGCTCCAGGGCGATCGATATCTCAGGATCCTCACTTGCGATGGCGTAGTGCGTTGAACAGTAGGGGCCAACTGGCAATCGTCTGGCCGCGGTAGTTCGGCGGGAAGCCGAACAGCACCACGGAGCCTCGATCCACGCTGGCCTCCACCAGCGCCGGCTGTCCTGCAATGCGGTCCTGCCCCATGGCCCATCCCGAGAGCAGCGGATCACCGGACCCGTACCGCCCGATCACGCGGGCCCGCGGATCCGCGATCCCAAATGCCCTGCTGCTCCGCCAGAACCAGGTGACGGTCTGGGGCGGCACGCCCTCGGTGAGCGGTCCGGGCTGGAGTTGTAGCCGCAGGATCGACCCGGGGATGTAAAACTCCCGGCTCTGCAGGCCATCGACGAGATTGCGCACCTCGAGCCCGAACGTGGCGATGGCGAACTCGGTGGCCTCTCCGATGGTCACCACTCGGCCACCGCCCACCACGAACTGCTTGACGGCCGCAACCCCGACCTCGCCCAGTCCGCCGGCATACGGCGCGGGCATCGCGCTCGACGCCCAGCCCTGAACGATCTCCCGCGGTGACTGGTCTTCGAACAGCAGCACGTCGTAGCGCCTGAGCGCGCCGCCACGGATGTCGGCATCGTGGAGCGTGTCGTACGGGACCGCGTGCCGGTCCAGAACCCACCGCGTCCACCCTTCCGGCATCGGCTCTTCCCACGACTTGTAGACGGCGATCCGGGGAGCGTCGCGACCGCGGAACCCGGCTGGCGTCTCGTACCGCACCTCGTGTGGAGCGATGGGCGCGGAGAGCTGCACCGTGGGAAGGCGTTTCACCGGTACCGCGTCCACACCCATGAGGAGCGGGAGGGTATGCGCGGTCACGTCGTAGGGCGGGAGAGGCGGGCCACCCGGGTACAAGCGAAGATCCGGATACACCTGCCGCTCGAGCAGTGTCTGTGCGAAGGATGCGTAGGGCTGGTTCATGGGGATCACGTAGCTGCCGGCCGCAAACCGTCGCTCGTCGACCTCGAACGCTTCCGTGGCGCGATGCACCTCCACGTCACCGATGGTCAGGATGCGCAACATGGCGTCGAGCCCGCTGGTCGTGCCAGCGCTGCCCGGAAGCACCCACGCCGCCGGCCAGGCCGGCCACCCATCCACCGCTCGCTTGTTGATCCGGTAGAAGTTCTCGAGCCAGTAGCGACGGTTCCGGGCGGCATTGGAGAGGAGCGCCATCACCCCGGCCTCCATGTAGTCCACGATATCAGCCAGTCTCCAATCACCACCTCCCCAGACCTCGGGGAAATTCCAGCTGCGCTGCGTCACGTCCAGACCACGCCGCGTGCTCAGATCCGCGGGCGCCACCGTGATCGGCGTCGCGATGCGGATCGACGCCGTCTCACTCAGGATCCGTGCACCTCCGTGGTAATGCTGGTACGCACGAGCCGGCGTGTACGCATCGTAGATCGCGTTGATCGCCACGCCCGTCAGTCCCTGGGCGAGCATCTCGGCCGCCATGTAACTGCCCAGTTGGCTGACGGCCGCCGTGAGCAGCGGATCGATGTTCGGCTCCCAAGGATCGATGAACGGCGGGACGAAGATGCGAGGTCCCGTGCTCCCCATTTGGTGAATGTCATGCACGATCTGCGGATGCCACGCGTTGTGCGCCTTCGTGACCCCGAGCTCGGTCTCGATCTGCGTGAACGCATACCAGTCACGGTTGTTGTCATGGCCGATGTAGAAATGGTAGAGCATTGGGAGCGGAGCCGCTTCGAACTCGGTGCTCACCCACTGCCGGTACCAGTCCACCACCATGCGCAGCCCATCCGGATTGAGCGAGGGGATGTCGAGCAGGATCACGTTGTCCAGGATCTCTCGCACCTTGGCCTCGCTCGACGTCGCCAGACGGTGAAGTAGCCTCGCAGCCATCTGCGGACCACCGACCTCGGTGGCATGAACGCCGTGGGTCACGAGAACCACAGTCCTTCCCATATCGAGCAGGCGCCCGAGCTCCTGTTGGCCCGCGATGCGTCGCGGGTCCGCAAGCCTGAGCTGGATGTCACGGAGCTCCGCGAGGCGTGCGTGATTTGCCGGGCTCGTCACGGTGAGCATGACGAACGGCAGACCGAGCGTTGTCCGCCCCAGCGTATCCAGGGTCACGCGGTCACTCCGTGTGGCCAACAGCTGGTACCACGCAGTGAGCTGGTCCCAGTTGGCGAGCTGCCGGTCCGCCCCGATCTCGAACCCGAAATACTCCCGTGGCGTCGGGATAGTCTGGGCCTCGAGCGGGGCAACCAGCAGGAGGGCGAGCGTCAGTCGAGCAAGGGTTCGGGCCATCGTGTCCTCGAAGAATCAGTTTCAGAGACAGAACGGTGGAGCGGGAAGCAAGAAGCGTAGCGGGGAGGGACACGCCGAACTGGCGACCCCTCCCCGAGCCTCCCCCTACTGCTCACCGCCCTCCGCCAGCAACGGATCCGGCCGGATAGTGAGCGTTCCGCGGTGCGCTTTTCCGTCCACGGTGAGCGTCAAACGGTACGTTCCCGGTCCAGCCGCGGGAATTCGGTACTCGTCACCCAATCCGCTATCGACGAACGGACTGAGCAGGATCTGCATCGCTTCCCGCTCCTCCAGCGGGGTCTGTGCGCTCTCGAACCTCCGGTAGGCCCGCTCCAGCTGTTGACCACCGAAACCCATCCCGAGTGCACGCTCGAACACCCGGGCCACGTTCTGCCGCTGCTCTTCTGTGAAGGGCGGCGGATCGAACTGCAGATCCCACATGACCCGATGGACCCCCGGCTCGACCTCCAGGTCCAGCTTCACACTGTGCGAGGCGGACATGGCGGCGATCTCCAGAGTCGCTGCTCGCGCGGCCTTCCCCAAATAGTAGGTCACCTGCGCCAGGTTCCGAAACTCGGCGCGGGGGATGCTGCTGGTCGACTCGATGGTCGGCGGATTCTCGCCACCGAACCAGAAGTGTCCGCGTTGACCGCCGCGGCTCGTGTTCTCCCACAGCGTCTGGACGCGTTGCGCAAAGAGATGAGCATCCGCCGAGCGGACCTGGTCGGTGAGCTGCTGCAGCGGCGTGATGTCATCCACAATCCAGAGGCTCCGGCCGTGGGTACCGATCACGAGGTCGTGATCTCGCGGGTGAATCACCAGGTCGTGCACCGCGACCGTGGGGAATCCATTGCGGAATGAAGTCCACGAGGTTCCGCCATTCAGCGACATGAACAGCCCAAACTCCGTCCCGAGGAACAGCAGGTTCGGGTTTTGGAGATCCTCCCGGAGCACGTAGGCCACCTGTCCGTTGGGGATCCCGGTGGTGATGCGCGTCCACGTCTGCCCGTAGTCGGCCGTCTTGAACACCCACGGAGTGAACACGTCGCTGCGGTGACCGTCGAACACGACGTACGCGACCGCCGGGTCGTGATGCGATGCTTCCACTCGGCCGACCCAGATGCCGTCAGGCACCCCACGGATGTTGCGACGGACATTCACCCAGGTACGACCGCCGTCCCGGGTGAGTTGGACGTTGCCGTCGTCCGTGCCGACCCAGATCACACTGGGCGAGATCGACGACGGTGAGATGGAGGTGATCGAGCAGTGATCCTCCGCGCCAGTGTTGTCCGGTGTGACACCCCCGCTTTGTCCCCGCGTGCGCTTCACGGGATCGTTCGTCGTGAGGTCGGGACTCGCGATGGTCCAGGAATCGCCGCCGTCGGTGGTCTCGAGCACGTACTGGGCACCGAGGAACAGCTTCTGGGGGTCGTGGGGCGACATCACGAGCGGCGCAGACCAGTTGTAGCGAAACTCCCTACCACCCTGTCGTTCCGCTGCGGGAACAACTGTCTCGTAGTTGGTGATGTTGGCCGGCATCGGCCGGGCACCGGAGAAGCGATGCGTCACCACGTTGTAGCGGCGGAAGCTCCCGTTTTCGGCCTCGGTGTAGAGCACGCGCCAGTCAGTGGGGTCGACCTGGATGTCTTGGCCGTCGCCCCAGTGGAGCTTCCAGTTGTAATCGCTCAGGATCCCCCGCACATCCCGGGCGAAGCTCGGCCCGCCAAAGGTCCCGTTGTCCTGAAGCCCACCGTACACGTAGTACGGGTCCCGCTGGTCGACACCGAGCCGGTAGTACTGGGCGATGGGCAGATTGTCGAGGAAGAAGAAGTGCTCGCCGTGATCGTGCGTGAAGTGCAGACCCTTGTCGTCACCGATGTAGTAGCGGTCCCCGTCGTTGGGATCGAGCCACATCGCGTGGAAGTCTCCGTGGATCTCCTGGTCCTCGCTCCCGTTGCGGATCGTCTTCCCGCCGTCCTCCGACACCATGAACCGCGTCGTGAGCAGGTAGACGCGCTGGTCGTCTGTGGGGTTGATGCGGATCTGGCTGTAGTAGAAGGGCCGGTTGTTATACGTGTTGACGTAGGTCCACGACGCCCCGCCGTCTTCCGATCGGTACACGCCGGCCCCCGGCATGCTGAGATCATCGCTGCGCGCTGCCTCCACGAACGCCATCACGATCCGCGGGTCCCGTCGGTAGATCGCGAGTCCAATGCGGCCCGTCTCGCCGGGAGGTAGCCCGGCAATGAGCTTCTGCCAGGTCGCTCCACCGTCGGTGGACTTGAAGATCCCTCCGTTCGGGCCGCCGCTATAGAACGTCCACGGCTGGCGCAATCGATGATAGAATGCCGCATACAGGACGTTGGTATCGGTCGGATGCATCACGAGGTCAGTGCAGCCAGTTTTGCCGTCGTTCGGGAGTCCGCCGCCGAGCTTCTGCCACGTGTCGCCACCGTCAGTGCTCTTGAAGAGGCCGCGGTCTCCGGTATAGCCCCAGAGGTGTCCGATGGCGCACACATACACCACGTTGGGATCGCTCAGGTGGGGCACGACGCGCGCGATCTGGTGCGTGGAGGCGAGTCCTTTGTGCACGAACGTCCGGCCACCGTCGGTGGACTTGTAGATGCCGTTGCCCCAGGCGACACTGTTCCGGTTGTTGGCCTCACCGGTCCCCACCCACACGATATCGGGGTCGGGCTGGAACAGTCCGATGTCTCCAATGGACGCCGAAGGTTGGTCGTCGAAGATCGGGGTCCAGCTGTTGCCGGCGTTGGTGGACTTCCACACCCCACCGGACGCCGCCGCAACGTACACGACCTTGAAGTCGCTCTCGGCCGCTTCGATGTCCGACACGCGGCCGCCCATGCTGGCCGGCCCGATGTTGCGGGCGCGCAGGGCCTGGAGTACATGGTCGTCGGAGACCTGTGCCTGGACCGGCAGGGCAACGAACAGGCACAGCGCCGCGAGCACGGCGGTCGGCACGTGAGAGGCGGACTTCGCGAGGCGATGCATCGGAACTCCTCTTGGCAAACAGCGGTTCCACGTGAGGTGCGGGGCGATGAAGACGACTGTGGGAGGTGATATAGCTTAAGGAAGCAGCGGCGCGTTGACTAGGGTGTGGGACTCCGCGCGAGCGGCGGCGCCTGCGAGGCCTTGGCCGTCCTGCGGGAGTGGCCGCGCGGCGTACCAGGCTCGATATTCCACATCCGAATTGTGGACCAATCTGACCGTCGCCTCTCTCTAGAGGAGGGACATGTGCGGAGTGCGGGTACCTGCGGCCCGAGAGCCGCGGTGGGCGTCATTGCCTTGACGCTGACATCAGTCGCTGTGTTGCCGGCCCAGACGGCCGCATACCTGGATTTCAACGGGCTCACCCGGGAGCTGCGGTCTCTGGCTGGCGGCTCCAACTTGGCCCGCCTGCGATCGCTCGGTACGTCACACGAGGGTCGGGACGTGTGGCTCGTGGAGATCGGCAACACCGCCGGCGCACCAATCGAGACGCGTCCGGGACTTCTCGTGGTAGGAAACCTGGAAGGCGATCACCTCGTGGGGAGCGCACTCGCTCTCGAGACCATTCGCTATCTCGTGACCACCGACGATGAGGGTGTTCAGCAGGTACTGGCGGAGCAGGTGGTGTACGTCGTGCCTCGTCTCAATCCGGACGGAGCGGAGGCGATGTTCAACGCCGTACGCTACGATCGCACGCGGAACGGTCGCGCGTTTGACGACGACAATGACGGACGCGTCGACGAGGACCCTCCGGAAGATCTAAACGGTGACGGCATCATCACGGTGATGCGTGTCCCGGATCCCTCCGGCTCATACATGGTCCATCCCGATGACGCGCGCCTCATGAAGAAGGCGGATCCTGCGGAACGGGAGTCCGGAGCCTACACGCTCCACTGGGAAGGCAGAGATTCGGACGGCGACGGCTACATCAATGAAGATGGCGCGGGCGGTGTCGATCTCAATCGCAACTTTCAGCACGCCTATCCCTACTGGAAACGGGACGCCGGCCCGCACATGGTGAGCGAGCCCGAGAGTCGGGCGCTCATGGACTTCGTGATCGGACACCGCAATATCGGCGCGATCCTCACGTTCGGGCATTCGGACAACCTGGTGACGGCGCCCGATTCGCGAGGTGAGCTCGCGGATGCCAGCGTGCTCGATCTTTCCGCTTTCGCCGACGCGTCGAATGCCGACATCTTCGACCAAGGTGTGTTCCGGACCGCGCAGCAGGGAGGCGGTTTCGGCGGCTTCTTCTTTGGCGGCGGTGGAGGGGGCCTGCCCCGACTGCGAGGGGCACAACCAGGCCGCGACAACGACCCGGACTCGGGTCGACGGCCAGCGACCACCGTGAATCGCGCGGATCTCAAGTACTTCGAAGCCGTGTCGGAGGCCTATCGCGAGATCACCGGCATCGAGAAGGTCGGCATCAACCGCGAGCCGGAAGGTGCGTTCTTCCAGTACGGCTACTACCAGTTCGGCGTGCCGTCATTCAGCACGCAGGGATGGGGACTGCCGCAGGCCCCCGCAGAAGAAACCGAGGAAGAGGCCGAGCAAGAGGAACAGCCGCCTGCGCAGGCACAAGCGGAACGACCCCAAGGCCCACCGCGCTCGGGCCAGGGACCGCCTCGGGGCGGCCAGCAGCCCGGTAGAGGTGAGGATGCGCAAGGTGTCGATGCCGCCATTCTCGAGGCGATGGATGCCGCCGGCATCGATGCGTTCGTGGAGTGGAACCCGTATGCGCATCCCGATCTCGGCGACGTCGAGATCGGGGGTTTCGGGCCGTACGTCGTCACGAATCCACCTGCGCAGCAACTGCCGGAGCTCGGGCGGAAGCATGGCGAGTTCGTGGCCCGGTTGGCCACGATGCTTCCGCGCGTGACGATCGCCGACACCGAGGTGACGAACCACGGCGGCGGCGTGTTCACGGTGCGGGTCGAAATCGAGAACACGGGGTTCTTCCCTACGTCTCTTCAGCACGGTGTCGTGTCACAATCGGTGCAGCCCACCATGGTGCAGATCCAGGTGAGCCCCGATGCGGTGCTCACCGGCGACGCCAAGACCAGTATGGTGCAGAAGCTCGACGGGTCCGGCTCCCGCCATGAGTTCAGTTGGGTGATTCAGGCCCGGCAGGGGTCGTCGGTCGAGATCCGCGTCCGGTCACAGAAGGGTGGGACCGCCACCACCACCCTGACGCTGAGGTGACGACATGACACACAACGGAAGGATCGGCATGGCGATCGCGATGCGGTGCGGAGTGCTGCGGACACTCATGGCGTTTGCGCTCGTCGCCGTGGCGTCGGCAGCTATGCAGGGGTTGCGGGCACAGGAGAAGCGCGGCTCGGACCCGCAGCACCAGTTGCCCCTCACGTGGGACCGGTGGCTCGATCACGACGAAATCAGCGAGCGATTGCGACTCATGGAACGTACCTGGCCCGACCTGCTGACTCTGCAATCCGCGGGAAAGAGCTACGGGGGCCGCGACATGTGGGTCATGACCATCAACAACCCGAGGACGGGGGACGAGGCGGACAAGGCCGCCATGTACATCGAGGCGAACGTTCACGGGAACGAGATCCAGGGTGCTGAGGTCGTCCTCTATTCGATCTGGTACCTGATGGAGAACTACGGCCGAATCGACGAGATCACTCGGTTGGTGGACCAGCGCGTTTTCTACCTTGTGCCGAACGTGAACCCGGACGGACGGGATTACTTCCTGGACGAGGCCGGCTCGGGTGCGCGCACCGGACACGTCCCGGTGGACAGCGACGGTGATGGGGTGGCCGACGAAGACGGTCCTGACGACTTGAATGGAAACGGCATCATCGAACAGAT
The DNA here is from genome assembly GCA_029863245.1 of Gemmatimonadota bacterium. Taxonomy (GTDB): domain Bacteria; phylum Gemmatimonadota; class Gemmatimonadetes; order Gemmatimonadales; family GWC2-71-9; genus JAOTVV01. Next base: position 7,783 of record JAOTVV010000036.1, on the reverse strand, counting down.
CCGGAAATACGTGCCGGGAGAAGGCACTCATCGGATCAGTCACGACGATCCACGAATCATGGAACGCGTGTTCCCGGGAGAAAAGGGCGATTGGGTGCTGCTGGGGAGCGAAGGGCTGGACAACGATGGCGACGGGCGTGTCAACGAGGACCCGATCGGCGGCTACGACCCCAACCGGAACTACGCCTCGGACTGGCAGCCCGACTACATCCAGGGCGGTTCGATGGACTACCCGTTCGAGCTGCCTGAGGCGCGCGCCTTGAACGACTTCATGATGGCGCGCCCGAACATCGCCGGCATGCAGAGCTACCACAATTCGGGCGGAATGATCCTCCGCGGTCCCGGCGCTGACTGGCAGGGCACATATCCGGCATCCGATATCCGTGTATACGACGAGTTGGGTGAGAACGGCGAGCGGATTCTCCCGTACTACAACTACCTGATCATCTGGCGGGGACTCTACACGGTCCACGGCGGCTCGATCGACTGGACCAACGATGGGCTGGGTATCGTCTCGTTCTCGAACGAGCTGTGGAACGGTGGTCAGTACTTCAACAGTCCGCTCTTGCAGGAGCAACAGCGCGACCCCGACTCACCCATCTCCGGGCAGAGATCTCGCTTCTTCTTCGACGACTTCTTGGAATTCGGGGATCAGTACCTCGAGTGGGCGCCGTTCGACCATCCCATCTACGGGGCGGTCGAGATGGGCGGCTGGAAAAAACTGTCGGGACGGGTCAACCCGCGCTTCATGAGCATGGAGCTGTTCCATCGCAACATGGCCTTTACGCTCTATCACGCCGATCAGATGCCCCTCATGACCATCGGGGACGCCACGGTGGAGCGAGTTGGCGGCAACCTGTTCCGGGTCCGCGTGGACATCACCAATGAGCGTCTGATTCCGACGATCACCGAGCGAGGTCGCCAGAACACGGTCGTGCGACCGGATCTGCTGACGGTCGACGGCAATGTCGAGATCGTCGCGGCAGGGTGGGTACGGGACAAGTTCCGACCCGGCCCCACCGACATGATCGACCAGGAGGAGCTGGATCGCATCCTCGTCCGCAGCGGCCACCCCGGACGGACCACGCGAACCATCGAATACTTGGTCCGTGGGTCGGGGTCGATGACGGTGCGCTACTCGGCGGTCAAGGGTGGGACGGTGAGTACCACCGTGGCATTGCGATAGGCGGAAGGGCGAAAGGACGGTAAGACGGTACGGTGCTCATGGCGGTGAGGCGGCGGGCGAGCGCCCGCTCTTCGCTAGCAGCTATTCCCCGTCCCAATCACCCTCCCACCCCGCCTGGCACCGGACGGCGAAGGCGGCGATGAGGCCCAGCTCACCTCGACCACGGCGGCACGATGTCGTTCATGCGCGCGTACGCGATCGACTGCCCCACGTGCTCATTCATGTGCGACAGCAGCTGGAACAGCACCGCCCAGCCAGGAACCTCTTGGCCGTACAGCGGCATTCTCCGGGTGAGGTCGTCCTCGGTCATGGCACCCGCGGCCTTCCGCACGTGCGCGATCGAGGCCCGCAGCGCCGCGACGATCGTCTCCTTGTCGGTGATGGACTCGAAATCCTGCCAGTCCACGCCATCGGGCGCCTCGATGCCGAACGAGCCGTCGAGGTACAGGTAGTTGTAGCGCGCAATGTGCATGTACACCTGCGCGATGGACATCACGCCCTCACCCGGACTCCACGTGTAGAGGCTCTCGGGCACGGCCGCCGAGAGTTGCGTCATCTTCATGCTCGAGCGGCCAAAGTGCGCGAGGAACTCGTCGCGGTAGTCGGTTGGGGCACTTTGGGCACGCACCGCTGGTGCCGTGACTGCCACGGCCAGCAGCACGAGCCACCAGCTTAGCCTTCGGTGTGCGTTGACCATCACATTCCTCCCTGCTCGTCAGGTTGCCACTGTCATACCGACTTACCACCCGGCTTCAGCGTCCGCCCCACGATCATGGTGACGTTGTCGGTCCCACCGCCGTCCAAGGCATCCTGCAACAGGTCCTCGCAGGCTTGCCTGGCGCTTGTCATCGACGCCAGCCGCTCCGTGATGCGCTCGTCCGGCACATGCTTGGTGAGCCCGTCACTGCACAACAGCACAACCGACCCCCAACTGCGAACCAGCCTGGTGACTACGGGCGCGGCCTGCTGACCGCCGATCGCGCTCGAGAGGACGTGCGCCCACCTGGTTCGATGCGCCTTGGTCTGCGTCAGGGCCCCTTGGTCAATGAGGTCCTGCGCCATCGTCTGGTCGCGCGAGAGTTGGGTGAGAGCGCCGTCGCGAAACAGATAGCAGCGGCTGTCGCCTACCTGGAGCAGGTAGGCGTGGGGCCACAGGCCGAGAAACAGTGTCATCGTGGTGGCGAACCGCTTATGGTCTGGTGCCTCTTCGGCCCGCGTCTGCAACCGCTCGTGACACTCTAGGGCCGCATCCTCGAGCAGTCGAGGGAACGCTTCCGGATGGGCGGCCTCGGCGGCATACGCATCGTGAAATCCCTGTGCGACCTGCTGCACCAGCGCCTGCACCGCCAGGCGCGCGGCTTCCTCGCCTCCGCCACCACCACCGACCCCGTCAGCCACCATCGCAAAGGAGGCCAGACGCTCCGGCTCGACCACCGTGTGCATGTCCGACGAGAGACTCGTGCGGTCGACCACCACCCCCCGGGACAACGACCCCACGAAGTAGTGGTCCTGGTTGTCCTTGCGGACCAAACCGGGGTGCGTCAGACCCCAGGAGTCGATGTCGGTGTGACGGGGCTTCTCAGGTCCGGTCAGTGGTCAGTCCTCCAATTCCGGGCCGATTCATGGCTCACTGAACTCCGCGCTCCGGAGCCGGTTCGATCTCGGCCGGGAACCGCTCCGCCCCGACCGCCCCAAGAGCCTGGTTCACGGCGTCTCAAGGCTGCGATAGACCGCTCGCACGAATCGTTCGGCGTTCTGGCCCCAGGCGGCATCGAACGCCTGCGTGGGTGATGCCGCGACCACCTGGTCTTCCGCCATCCCCTGGCTCTTGAGCCGGGACACCCGTTCGCGAACGCTCACGATCATATCCCGGTACGCGCGCAGTTCCGTTGGACCGGCAAGATCGCCGTGCCCCGGAATGATCTTGGTGTCGGGTCGAGCCAGCGCCAGCACGGCGTCGGCCGCATCGATCACCCCCTGCACCCCGCCCCCGCTTTCGAGGTCGATGAACGGGTAGCGCCCGTTGAAGAACAAGTCACCCATGTGCACCACGTTGGCACGCGTAAACACGATCACGGCATCGCCGTCGGTATGAGCGCGCGCGGCGTGAAACACGTGGAGGTGCTCACCGTTCCAGTGGAAGTTGATCTGGTCGGAAAACGTGACCACGGGCAGCGCGCGCGGTGGTGCCTGACTCGAGCGGCCCACCAGGTCGTGGAAGTCCGCCGGATTCATGCGCTGCCGCACGTTGTCATGCGCCACGATCAGCGCGCCGGCCGAGCCCATGTTCTCGTTGCCGCCCGTGTGGTCGCCGTGCCAGTGCGTGTTGAGCACGAACCGCACGGGCTCGGGCGTCACGGCGGCAACCGCAGATTTGATCTTCTCGGTGAGCGGCGCGAACTGGTCGTCGATGAGGAACGCGCCATCCGGCCCAATCGAGAGACCGATGTTGCCGCCCTGCCCCATCAGCATGTAGACGCCGGCGGAGACGGGAACGGTACGAACCTCGACGCTCGCCCAATCGGTTTCCTGGGCGCGCACCGCACTGCTCGCGGCGAGCATGAGAGCGCCGAGCGCGGCGGCGACTCCGTTCCTGCTGTTTCGTGAACGCAAGACGATGGGCTTCATGGGCCTTTCGACGGGTCGAGTGTACGGTTGTCGGTGATCCTCCGTGCCCGCGGGAGGGCCGGGCGCGGGGCCCGCGGCCAGCGGAGCGTAGGATCGGGCCTAATCTATGAAACATATCGGCTTGACTCCGGGGAAGCCAGGAAAACTGCGCGTGACCTAGGTCGCATGCGCGAACGCCGTTCATCGCCGAAGCGCTCGCGTTACCGTACCTTGGAGCGTTCCATCCGGCGCCGGCCGGGCTGGGTTCTGACGCCCAGGCCCTACGGTGATCACGACCCACATTGGGGGGCACCGCGTGCACGAATCCCTACGCCATTACCTCGACTTCGCTACCGAGACGGCCTGGCACGCCGGTCGCCTCACGCTCGGCCATTTCCAAACCGGCGTGCGGCCCGAGCACAAGGCTGACGATTCGCCGGTGACCATCGCTGACCGAGAGGCCGAGCAGTTCATTCGCGCCCGCATCGAGCAAGCCTTCCCGGCGCACGCCATCATGGGCGAGGAGTTCGGCGAGAACGAGCAGCAGAATGCCAGCCACCGGTGGTATGTCGATCCGATCGACGGCACCCGGGCCTTCGTCCGCGGCGTGCCGCTCTACGCCGTCCTTCTCGGGCTCGAGATCGAGGGCCGCTGCGAGGTCGGGGTCGCGTACTTCCCCGCACTCGAGGAGTTGATCGCCGCCGCGAGTGGCGAAGGGTGCTGGTGGAACGGCCGGCCGGCCCATGTCTCGACAGTCCCGGCCCTGGGGCAGGGGATCCTCACTCACGGCAACGCCGCTGCCTTTGAACGCCACGGCCGAGGGGATGCCTGGAGGCGGCTTCAGCATGCCGCCGGGTTCTGTGCCGGCTGGGCCGACGCGTACGCCTATCTCCTGGTCGCAACGGGCCGGGCCGAAGTGGGGCTGGACCCGGTCATGAGCGCGTGGGACTGCGCCCCATTTCCGCCGATCCTCCGCGAGGCCGGCGGCTACTTCGGCGACTGGGACGGCAACGAGACGATCCACGCTAAGGAAGCGCTTGCCACCACACGGGCGCTGATGGATGAGGTCCTTAGCGTGATTCGGGGACCATGACGGATCGGCCGGGAGTCACGTGGCAGGACACCATTGCCGCAATCCCCGACTTTGCCATCGCGGGCGTGTGCCGGACGACGCGCACCAAACGCGTGCTCGGGCTCGGCGTGTTCTACACGCTCATCGTGGTGGGCTTCTCCCTTGGGTTCAAGACTTGGTGGCCGTTGGTCGGGTTCTGGGCGCTCACCGTGAACCGCCTGCTCGGCGCGTTGGTGGGCCAGGCGCCGAGTGGGGCAGAGCGCGAGCTCATCCGCCGTAGCTGGGGCATCGGCGCGCTGTTCTACCTCCTGGCCGTGATGATCACGACCCTCGCGCCGATCCCGCCGTTCGGAATCGACGAAGCGGCAATCGGGGCGGCTAACCTGCCCAGCAGCGGGCTCTGGGTGAGAGAGCCCTACCGCGTGGTCGCGGCAGCATTTCTCTATTTTGCGGCACGCGGCGTGTCGGAGCTGGTCGGACACCGGTGGTTCAAGGGCGCTGCCACGGGCCCGAGCAGGGTCTGAGTTCATGGAGACGGGCCCTCTAGAGGCCGTTTTTCGGAATTCACGTGCACTTCATCCCTTTTTCATCCTCCGGAGCCCACTAGAGAGAGTCCGCAACGGTCGTCCGCCAGGCAGCGCCCGGTTTTCGACCATACTCGCATCACTAAGAGGAGGCCTACCATGTCCGACGCTCGAGAGCGCGACGACGGCCCGGATTCCAAGCAGGGGGTCAGCCGCCGCGGGTTCCTGAGCTCCGTCGGGACGGGGGCCCTGTCCCTCGCCGCGGCGCGACAGGCCGCCGCCGCCGAGATGCCGCCGCCCACGGAGGTCGTCCAGGCCGCCGAGCTGACCCAGGTCGTGCTCCAGATCAACGGTCGTCAGCACCAGCTCTTGGTGGAACCGCGCTGGTCCTTAGCGTACGTGCTCCGCGAGCGCCTCGGACTCACCGGCACCAAGGTGGGCTGTGAGCGGGGCGAGTGCGGTGCCTGCACGGTGCTGATCGGCGATACGCCCCGATACGCCTGCATGACACTGGCCGTGGAGGCCGAAGGCGTGACCATTACGACCCTCGAGGGCCTGATGCTTGGCGAAGACCTGGGTCCGACCCAGCAGGCGTTCGTCGAGGAAGACGCCTACCAGTGTGGCTACTGCACGCCGGGGCAGATCATGACCGTGGAAGGTCTCGTGCGGGCCCAACCGGATCCGTCGCTCGAGACGATCCAGGTCGGCATGAGTGGCAACCTGTGTCGTTGCGGCGCGTACCCTCACATCTTCCGCGCCGCGCGCCGAGCGGCTGCGCTCCGCCGGGGTGAAGGAGGTGCGTCATGACCGCCGAGCGCGACGAACGATATTGGGAGGAGGGGCTCGATATCCCGCAGACGCCGGCGCCGTCCAGTGATCCCGAACCCTGGAAAGAGACACGAATCGTCGGCACACCCCGGCCACGCGTGGACGCGTACGAACGGGTGAGCGGCACGGCCGTTTATCCGTCAGATGTCATGCTGCCCCAGATGCTCTATGGGGCGATCCTTCGCTCACCGCATGCCAATGCGGTCGTGAAAGGCGTGGACGTGTCCAGGGCAGAAGCGCTTCCCGGAGTGCGTGCGGTGATCTCGGCCTTCACGCCGACCGACCGCTCGATTCGCGGGCACGAGACGCTGCTCCGCGAGGACCTGTTCGTGCCGCACTGCCGGTTCGAGGGGGAAGTGGTCGCGGCCGTCGCGGCCGACACCCCGTACCAGGCGGCCGATGCCGTGCGGGCGATCGCGGTCGAGTACGACGTGCTTCCGTTTCTCGCCGACGAGCGACGAGCGCTCGACAGCGACGCGCCCCTGGTGCACGAGACCGGCAACCGAGTTTCTGCACCGGGCCGCTATTCGCGTGGCGACGTGGAGGGTGGCTTCGCCGAGGCCGACGTGGTGCTGGAGCGGGAGTACCGCACCGAGGCCGAGATTCACACGCCGATGGAGTTACACGGCTGTGTGGCCAGGTGGGACGGCGACGCGCTCACCCTCTGGGAGTCGACGCAAGGGGTGTTCTCGGTTCAGGCCCAGGTGGCCTCATCGCTCGGCATGCCGCTTTCGAAGGTGCGCGTGGTGGGCCATTACGTCGGTGGCGGGTTCGGTAGCAAGCTCCAGCCTGGGAAGTACACGCTCATTGCGGCCCTGCTCGCCAAGCAGACCGCACGACCAGTGAAACTCTTCCTGACGCGCGAGGAGTCGTATCTCACGGTCGGCAACCGGCCACCCAACAACATGCGGCTCAAGGCGGGCGTGAAACGTGACGGAACGCTCACCGCGCTGGACTTCTACGCTACCGGCACCGGCGGCGCGTACCGGGCCGGCGGCACCGGGGCGCTCGACTGGCTGATTCGCGATCTCTACGCGTGCGCCAACGTGCGCATCGAGACACAGGATCTCTACATCAACGCCGGCCCCGCCAGACCATTCCGCGCCCCGGGGCACCCGCAATGCGCGTGGGCCCTGGAGCAGCTGATGGACGAGATGGCCGACGCGATCGGCATGGATCCCGTCGATCTCAGGCTCAAGAACGTGCCGACGGTGAGCCAGGGCCGAGGCAATGCCCCGTATACCACGACCGGACTCGCGGCCTGCATCGAGGAAGGGGCCAAGGCGTTCGGGTGGCGTGAGGCCCGGAGTGCGCTGCTGCGCCAGCCGGCCGACGCGGCGGTGCGGCGCGGCGTGGGCATGGCAGCCGGGCTCTGGGTGGCAGGCGGCGGCGGACCGCCGTCCACGGCCATCGTGAAGCTGTTTGCCGACGGCAGCGTCAACCTGAACATGGGGGCGAGCGACATCGGCACCGGCACCAAGACGGTGATGGCGATGGTGGTCGCCGAGGAGCTTGGCGTGGATCCCGACGCCGTGCAGATCGAGCACGCCGACACGGGCAGCACGC
>JAOTVV010000035.1 GCA_029863245.1 Gemmatimonadota bacterium | reverse complement strand
TCCCTGCAACTCAATTGCGTCTTTCTTGGCCATGCCACCTTCGCCGATTAGCTGGCCCTAATCCTAGCCAGCCGGCGGGTGATACCGAAAGGGGGGCTCCCATCGCGTGGTGGAGCCCCCCTCTGGCCTCGTCGAGGTGGGACAGGGTCAAGCCTCGACCAGCTTGGCGACGTTTTCGGCCGCCGGGCCCTTGTCCCCCTGCACCAGATCGAACTCTACTCGCTCGCCTTCTTTGAGGGACCGGAACCCCCCTCCCTGGATGGCCGAGTAGTGAACGAAACAGTCCTTTTCCCCTTCCTCGGGCGTAATGAAGCCGTAGCCCTTGCCGTCATTGAACCACTTCACGATTCCGGTCGTACGCATTCCCAGCACCCTCGCGCGTTTGTGTGGTCGGGGTCCGGCGCCGCCGCACTGCCGACTACTGGTTCTGCGCGGTCGAGCCCCCGCGCCGGGCTGCCCTGGCGAGGTCCGGGGAGTTCTGGACGACTCGCTTCACGGGCGACGAAAAGCTTGATGTGAGGATCTGGGGCACAAAAAAGGGGGCCGACCGATTGGCCGGTTCCCCGGAGCCGAGCACCTCAGAACCCCTGCAAGTCGGTCTTCCTGCACTGCGGAACCCCTCACTCCTGCAACAACGAGCCTAAGGTAGCCCTCGGCGCCTGGCGTGTCAAAGACCCGCGCGAGGCTCACGCCGTTCCCGCCACCACCCCACCGCCGGCGGCAGCCAGCACAGGTTGGCCACGATGGTTTCGAGCGCGGTGAGAGTCTGTGTGGTGGGACTGAACCCGGCAAGCCTGGCCGCAAGCAGTCCCACGGGTACCACGAGCACGATAACGAGCCCGGTCAGCATGACCGGATGCCGGATGTAGTCCCCAAGTGCCTGTGGCCACGAGCCTGCCCGCTGCCTGAGGAAGACGAGACCGGAGATATTGCCTCCCACTTGGTCGCTCATGGCGTAGAAGAACGGGAGGTAGAATCCCTCGACCCCGTAGACGTCCACGCCGAGCATACGACTCCCCCCGTCGATCACCCACGGCACGACCATGCCGAGGAGCTTTCCCCAGCCGTACGCTTCCGCCATACCGGCAGCACGGCTGAGCAGGCGCTGTCGGGCGGCGTAGAGGCCCTCCAGCAGGCTCTCCCCTTCGCCTGACAGCGTGCGAACGAGCCACTGTCCCAGACCGCTGCGCTGGAGGCCGAGCGCGTCCAGAACCGTCCCGGCCGCAATGCCTCCTACGAACCCGGTGACCGTGTAGCGGAGAAGCTGCCCAAACTCCTCTGGCTCGGCCTCCTTCGAGTGGAGGTCCGCGGCGGGCCCGGTCACCGCCGCGCTCCGCCGGCACGCCCCTCGTCCACTATGAGCACCGCGGCTCCCCGTACCCTCCCGCCGTGGAGATCGTCCAGGGCGCGGTTGGCCTCCTCCAGCGGATACGGCTGAGCGTGAGTGCGCACGGGGATCCGGGGTGCGATGGCGAAGAACTCCTCGCCGTCACGGCGCGTGAGGTTTGCCACCGAGCGGATCGAGCGCTCGCCCCAAAGGTGTGCATACGGCATCGACGGGAGGTCGCTCATGTGGATGCCGGCGCAGACCACGATCCCGCCCTTCACCACCGCTTGGAGGGCGATGGGCACGAGCTCTCCGACCGGGGCGAAGATGATCGCCGCGTCGAGGGGCTCGGGTGCCGATTCGCTGGCATCTCCTGCCCACGCCGCGCCGAGGGTGCGGGCGAATGCCTGGCCAGCCGTGTCGCCCGGCTTGGTGAAGGCGAAGATGCGCCGTCCCTGATGGGTTGCCACCTGCGCGATGATGTGGGCGGCTGCACCGAACCCGTAGAGGCCCAGCCGCTCGCGCTCGCCGGCGGCCCGCAACGAGCGATAGCCGATGAGACCGGCACACAAGAGGGGCGCTGCTTGGATATCCGAGAACTCTTCCGGAATGCGAAAGCAGAAGCGCTCATCGGCCACCGTGTAGTCGGCGTAGCCCCCGTCGAGCGTGTAACCAGTGAACTTTGCCCGGTCGCAGAGGTTTTCCTGCCCGTCGCGGCAGAACCGGCAGGTACCACAGGTCCACCCGAGCCACGGCACGCCGACACGATCCCCCGCGCCGAGCCGAGTGATTCCGTCCCCGACGGCTTCGACGATGCCCACGATCTCGTGCCCGAGGACCAGCGGGAGCTTGGGGTGCGGCAGCTCGCCGTCCCGTACGTGGAGATCGGTTCGGCACACCGCGCAGGCGCGGACCCGGATCAGTACTTGGCCGGTGGAGGGCTTTGGTGGGTCGAGGGTCGCCAGGCGCAGCGGCTGGCCCACGCTTTCGAACACCATGGCGCGCATCGTCTACCGCCCCCGTCGCACCCGATCGATCGTCCGGCGGTCTTTCTTCGTGGGGCGGCCCTTTCCCTCGTAGACGGCCGTGGGCTGGTGCCGCATCTGATCCCGGAGCCTCTCGCGAGCCGCGATGCTCCCCGCGGTCTCTCGGTAGAGCTGCTGAGCGTCGGGAGCGGAGCCACGGTGCTCGGAGAGAGCCCGGATCTCCACGAGGAATTCGTACGGCGGCTTGCGAATGCGGATTTCGTCGCCCACATGCACCAGTTGAGACCGCTTCACACGCACGCCTCGGTGGTGCACCTTGCCGCCGTCGACCGCTGCCGCCGCGAGGGAGCGCGTCTTGTAGAAACGCGCAGACCACAGCCAGCGGTCGAGTCGAACCTTGTCGATGGGTGGCTTTGGGGTCATTCTACTCCGCGGTCGATCCGTGGCATCCTCCCGGCCGCCATGACCGAACTCGTCGAAAGATACCTCTCACTTCGTGCTTCGCACGTGACCGAGGAGATGCGTATGAAACACCGCCTGTTGGTGCTGGTGGCCTGCAGCCTGGCCGTGTGGCCAGCGAGCAGCCGGGCACAGACCTACCCCACCGACGACGCCATGATCAAGGCGATTTGGGAGCAGGGCATGGAGCGGTCGGAGGCGTACCGCCTGGCCCAGGCGCTGCTCGATTCCATCGGTCCGCGACTCACGGGTACTCCCGGCCAGCTCGCGGCCAACGAATGGGCCGTGCGGATGCTCCAGAGCTGGGGGGTGGAAGCGCGCAACGAGCAGTACGGGACATGGATGGGGTGGCGGCGTGGCATCAGCCACATCGATCTCGTGACGCCCCGCGTGCGGAGTCTCGACGGCCGTATCTTGGCGTGGAGTCCGGGCACCGGCGGCAAACGGGTGCGGGCCGGTGTGGTGATTTTGCCAGACGTGACCGACGAGGCCGACTTCGCGGCGTGGCTCCCGCAAGTCAAGGGCAAGTTCGTGCTCACGACCTTCGCTCAGCCTACCTGCCGGCCGGATGACAACTGGGAGGAGTATGCGGCCCAGGGCTCGTTCGATCGGATGCGCGCACACCGGGATTCCCTGCAGCAGGCGTGGCGGCGTCGGGCGAGTCGGTTGGGAACGCCCGTCACCGAGGTCGCTCGACGTCTGGAGCAGGCGGGAGCGATCGGGATCCTGTCGTCCAACTGGACGACCGGCTGGGGAGCGAACCGGGTCTTTTCGGCGAGCACGGAGACCATCCCCACGTTCGATCTGAGCTGCGAAGATTACGGTCTCGTGTACCGTCTTGCGGAGAATGGGCAGGGCCCGGTGCTCCAGGCCGAGGCGGACGCTGAATTCACCGGCACCGCTCCGCTGTTCAACACCATCGGCATGATCCGCGGAACGGAGAAGCCGGACGAGTACGTGCTCTTGTCCGCCCACTACGATTCCTGGGACGGTGGGTCGGGCGCGACGGACAACGGCACAGGGAGCATCACGATGCTCGAGGCCATGCGGATCCTCAAAGCCGTCTACCCCAGGCCAAAACGTACGATCGTGATCGGTCTGTGGGCGAGTGAGGAACAGGGGCTCAACGGGTCGCGCGCGTTCGTTCAGGACCATCCCGAGGTAGTTGCTGGCTTGCAAGCCCTGTTCAATCAGGACAATGGGACGGGCCGCATCGTTCGGGTGTCCGGGTCCGGACTGCTCGGCGCGGGGGAGTTCTTCGGTCGCTGGTTCTCCAAGATCCCGCAGGAGCTCACCGGCGACATCGACTTGAGTTTTCCGGGAACGCCAAGTGGTGGTGGGACCGATCACGCCTCGTTCATTTGTGCTCCGGCCCCGGCGTTCGGGCTGGGTTCCCTCGATTGGGGGTACTTCCGCTATACGTGGCACACGCAGGTCGATACGTTCGACAAGCTCGTCTTTGACGACCTCAAGAACAACGCGACACTGACAGCGATGCTCGCGTATCTCGCGTCGGAAGAGCCGGGCCGGATCCCACTCGATCGGCGCGTGCTCCCGGTCAGCCCGCGGTCCGGGGAGCAGATGACTTGGCCCGAGTGTCGCGATCCGCAGCGCAGCTGGGAGGACTATCGCAGTCGATAGGGAGGAGGAGGGAGGGAGGGGATTCTCCTTCCTCCCCGCTCATCTGACCCTGCTCAGCAGTGTGTCGTGATGATGGGCGATCAGGGTTCGCATGTACGTGCCGATCCGGTCACCAGCTTCGAATCCCGCGGCCCGCGCGGCCGCATCGGCCCGGTCGTCCGGAATGGCGTCGCTCTCGGCGTAGTGGGCGAGGCTGTGATAGACGCCCAGCGTGAAGAGGTCCCACTCGGCGCCGGCCTCCCGGATGAAGATCAGGTTCTGGGGACGGTCCAGTGCCGCGAGGTAGGCGTTTTCCATCTGTCGTTGCGCAACCAACGCCTCGTGTTTTCCCGGGAGCGCCACGAACATCTCGATGTGGAAGAACCCCCCGCCGTCGAGCGCCGCCACCAGGTCGGTAATGGACGGGCCGCTCACGAAGAGGTCCTGACGCCACGCCACGAGCCGCCGGAGCGTGTCCTCGAACTGCGGCTCGGTGAGACCCGCAGCATGCGCGCGAACGCTCCGACGCGCCACCCGCTCGGGGGCGTAATACGACGACATCGATCCAATCGGGTACAACACGAAGAGATCCCAGTGATCGCCCTGCCGGTGACGCAGGACCACTGGTGGCCTCTCTCCTTGGGCTTCGAGGGTCGCGCCGTGCCGGGTGACGACGTCGACCAGCTCGAGCAGCGCACCCGGCGCTGCCCGCAGCAGGGTCACGCGATAGGTAGCGGGCTCGCTCTGCTGGGCGGTGCCGAACGCAATGCCGAGCGCGAGGATGAAGGCGGTCATGGGGCCTCCCAAGACGGGTGCGCGGGTCAAACTGGCGTTCGAATGCGTTAGCTAATGCAACTTGCCGCGCGTCGGTCCGGCAAGGTATCATGGAACCGTTCCATAGGCCCGCCAGTGGGGAGATGGGAGCGACGATGCGACGGGTTCTCAGCCTCTACCGCTCGTCTGTCGGCAAGAAGATCCTGATGGCCGTGACGGGCGTCGTCTTCGTACTGTTCGTCTTTGCACACATGTTCGGGAACCTGAAGGCGTTCTACGGTCCCGAGAAATTCAATCACTACGCGGAATTCCTGCGGGACGTCGGTGCACCGGCCTTCGGGCACGGCCAGTTGCTCTGGCTTTTCCGGGTGGTGCTCCTCTTCGCCGTCGTCATCCATGCGCTCGCGGCGTTCCAGTTGTGGCGGATGAGCGCAGTGGCGCGACCCGTGCCGTATGCACGTGGCCTGCAACCGGAGGAATCGACGTACGCCTCGCGGACGATGCGATGGGGTGGAGTCATCCTCCTCGCATTCGTCGTCTACCACCTGCTGCACTTCACGACGGGCACGGCCCATCCGGACTTCGTTCCCGGTGCGGCGTACGAGAACCTGGTGATCGGGTTCCAGTCCATCCCGGTGGTGATCGCCTATCTCGTGGCGATGGGTGCGCTCTGTCTCCACCTCTACCATGGCGTGTGGAGCGGGCTGCAAACACTCGGCGTGAACCATCAGCGCTACAACAGGTATCGGCGACCGCTGGCCGTCCTGGTCGCCGGTATCGTGTTCATCGGCTTTGTCTCGGTTCCGGTCGCGATAGCGGCCGGGATCATAGTTTAGGCGGGAGGGCTCCTCATGGAACTCGATTCGAAGGTTCCTTCGGGTCCGATCCAGGAGAAGTGGGATAAGCGGAAGTTCGAGCTGAAGCTCGTCAATCCCGCGAACAAGCGGAAATACACGGTCATTGTTGTGGGCTCGGGTCTGGCCGGAGCGTCGGCCGCCGCATCGCTCGGTGAGTTGGGATACATCGTCAAATGTTTCTGTTACCAGGATAGTGCACGGCGTGCGCACAGCATCGCGGCGCAGGGAGGGATCAACGCCGCGAAGAACTACCAGAACGACGGTGACAGCATCTGGCGCCTGTTCTACGATACGGTGAAGGGCGGCGACTACCGGTCGCGTGAAGCGAACGTGTATCGCCTGGCCCAGGTCTCGAACAACATCATCGACCAGTGCGTGGCGCAGGGCGTGCCGTTTGCGCGCGAGTACGGCGGTCTCCTCGCCAACCGATCGTTCGGTGGTGCTCAAGTTTCCCGCACGTTCTACGCCCGGGGTCAGACGGGCCAGCAGCTCCTGGTGGGTGCCTATCACGCGCTCGCCAAGGAGGTCGGCAACGGGACGGTCCAGATGTTCCCCCGTACCGAGATGCTCGATCTGGTGCTGGTCGACGGTCAGGCGCGTGGCATCGTGGTCCGCGACATGGTGACCGGGAAGGTCTCCTCCCACGCAGCGCACGCGGTAGTGCTCGCCACCGGTGGCTATTCCAACGTCTACTTCTTCTCGACCAACGCGAAGGGGTGCAACACCACCGCCATCTGGCGCGCGCATCGGCGGGGGGCAGTATTCGCCAACCCGTGTTTCACGCAGATCCATCCGACCTGCATACCGCGAGCGGGAGAGTACCAGTCCAAGCTCACGCTGATGAGCGAGTCCCTGCGGAACGACGGCAGGATCTGGGTGCCGAAGGAGCAGGGCGAGAATCGACCGGCAGCCCAGATTCCCGACGCGGAGCGCGACTACTACCTTGAGCGACTGTACCCAAGCTTCGGCAATCTCACACCGCGTGACATCGCATCGCGTCGGGCGAAGGAAGCCGTGGACGACGGTCGCGGCGTCGGCCTCCTGAAGAACGGAGTCTACCTCGATTTCCGTGACGCCATTCAGCGGCTCGGCAAGTCGGTGATCGAGGAGCGATACGGCAATCTGTTCGAGATGTATGAGCGCATCACGGGCGAGAACCCCTACGCGGTGCCTATGCGGATCTACCCGGCGCCGCACTATACGATGGGCGGGCTGTGGGTCGACTACGACCTCCAGAGCACGATTCCCGGCTTGTTCGTGATCGGCGAGGCCAACTTCTCCGATCACGGTGCCAATCGGCTCGGCGCGAGCGCTCTCATGCAGGGCCTGGCAGATGGGTACTTCGTGTTGCCGTACACCATCAGCGACTATCTGGCCCGCGTCGGCCCCACGAAGACGGATCCCACACATGCGGCGTTTGGTGCGGTGGAGCGCGAGGTGGGTGAGCGAGTAAAGAAGCTGCTCGCAGTGAATGGCAAGCTCACGGTCGACACCATCCATCGCGACCTTGGCCAGGTCATGTGGGATGCGTGCGGGATGGCGCGGTCGCGGGGCGCCCTCGAGAAGGGGCTCGAAGCGATCCCCGAGATACGCGAGCGCTTCTGGAGGGAGGTTCGGGTTCCCGGGCGTGGAGAGGACTTCAACCAGAGCCTCGAGAAGGCCGGTCGGCTGGCCGACTTCCTGGAGCTAGGCGAGTTGATGTGCCGCGACGCCTTGCACCGGGAGGAGTCGAGCGGCGGGCATTTCCGCGAGGAGTTCCAGACGCCGGAAGGAGAGGCAAAACGGGACGACGAACGGTTTGCGTTCGTCTCGGCCTGGGAATTCACTGGGGTGGGCTCGGCACCGAAGCTTCACCAAGAGCCGCTCTCGTTCGAGAACGTCCCCTTGTCGCAGCGGAGCTATAAGTGATGAATCTCGTACTCCATGTCTGGCGACAGGCTAGTCCGACCGTCAAGGGTGGCTTCGTCCGGTACGAGGCCAAGGACATCAGCGACCACGCCTCGTTTCTCGAGATGCTCGATATCGTGAACGAACAGCTCACAGAGAACGGCGAGGAGCCGATCGCGTTCGAGCACGACTGTCGCGAGGGGATCTGCGGGAGCTGCGGACTCGTGATCAACGGCGTGCCGCACGGGCCGCAGCACGGAGCGGCCACCTGTCAGCTTCATATGCGGCACTACAAGGATGGCGATCAGATCTGGATCGAGCCGTGGCGGGCCAAGGCCTTTCCGGTGGTGAAGGACCTCGTCGTAGACCGGGGGGCGCTGGATCGGATCATTCAGGTGGGCGGGTACATCTCGGCCCGCACCGGCGCCGTGCCGGACGCGAACGCCACGCTGATACGTAAGGAGCATGCGGAACTCGCTATGGACGCCGCCTCCTGCATCGGGTGCGGGGCGTGCGTGGCCGCCTGCCCCAACGCGTCGGCCATGTTGTTCGTGGCGGCCAAAGTGTCCCACCTGGGGTTGCTGCCGCAGGGGCAGCCCGAGCGACGAGATCGCGTGCTGAACTTGGTGGCGCAGATGGACTCCGAGGGGTTCGGCAGCTGCACCAACCACGCCGAGTGCGAGGCCTCCTGCCCCAAGCAGATCAGCATCGACTTCATCGCGCGGCTCAATCGGGATCTCTTTGTGGCCTCGCTCGCGCAGACGCCCGAGCGGATGGTGGCTGGCGCAGGCTGAGACCCGTAGCACCTCGCGACTTGGCCCCCCCCGAGCCCCCGTGCCTGGCGTGGGGCTTGTTCATTCCTGCGTACCGCATGCAACGTTACGCCTCACGATGAGCCAATCCCCGCAGCGACAAATCGGGAGCTTCCGGGCCGCCTTCGGCCCGGGTCTGCTCTGGGCGGCGGCCGCGATCGGGGTCTCGCATTTGGTCCAGTCGACCCGCGCGGGAGCGGACGCCGGCCTCGGGCTCGCGGGCGTGATCCTGCTGGCGTTGATCCTCAAGTATCCCTTTTTCGAATACGGTCCACGGTACGCGGCGGCCACCGGGTTGAGTCTAGTGGAGGGCTACCGCCACATCGGTCGCTGGGCCCTGTGGCTGTACTTCTTCATCACCGTTACGACCTCCATCGTCATCCAGTCTGCCATCGTCCTCTTCACCGCGTTCCTGCTCAACTACGCGTTCGGTCTGCAGTGGCCGCTCCCGATCATGGGTGGGGTCGTGCTCGGTGGGTGTGCCGTCACGTTGTGGATCGGGCGCTTCCCGTGGCTCGACCGCGCAGTGAAGGGCATTCTCGTGGTGTTGACCCTCTCGACGCTTGCCGCTGCCGTCGTGACGCTCGGTCGCGTGGATGCAGGGACCCTCGCGCTCCTCCCGCCGATCGGCGTCGCGGACGGCATCTCCTTTGCGTTCCTGCTCGCCGTGGTCGGGTGGATGCCGTCGGCGATCGACATTGCCGTGTGGAGCTCGCTCTGGACGCTCGCGAAGAACGCCACGGCAGGCGAACGTGTCTCGGTGCCGACGGCGCGGCTCGATTTCGCGATCGGCTACGTCGGGACCGGCTTCTTGGCGTTCTGCTTCCTCGTGTTGGGTGCGGGGGTCATGTATGGCTCGGGCACGTCGTTCAGCGGCGCGGGCACGGCGTTCTCGACGCAGCTCGTGGACCTCTACAGCTCGACACTCGGCGCGTGGACCCGGCCGATCGTGCTGGTGGCTGTGCTCACCACGATGCTGTCCACGTCGATCACCGTGGTCGACGGATTTCCACGAGCCATCGAGCGGACGCTCCACAATCTCCGGCGTGGGCATCAGGACAACGATCCCACTCCGAGCGCGGGTCGAGGGTACTGGGCGAGCCTCACCGTGCTGGCCGGCGCCACGGTCGCCGTGCTTGGGCTGTTCGTCGGGAACCTCACCGCTATGATCGATTTCGCCACGATCGTCTCCTTCCTCACCGCACCGGTGCTCGGGTACCTGAACCTCCGAGCGGTGCGATCCGCTCAGGTACCGCCCGAACACCGCCCGAGTGCTCGGATGCTCGTCCTTTCCTGGGTGGGGTTGGTGCTGTTGGGGGGCACCGCTGTGGTGTATGCCGTGTATCTCCTCACGTGATCTGTCGGGGTTTGCCGCGTGATTGACCGGCGCCCGCGCCCCGCGCTTCTTTCAGGGGGCGGCTTCCCGCGGAGGTGAAACCGTGAAACGTCTTTATCGCCTTTTTGCCCTCACGCTGACCTTTGGCCTGGTGGCCGCGTGTGGTAACTCGAACGAACCGGTACAGGTCACGGTCGACGATCTCGTGGGAACGTGGACTGCGTCCCGCTTCCAGATCACCGACGAGAGCGGCACGATCGCGCCGTTCGATATCGTCGCCTTTGGCGGCAGGCTCGTCATCACCGTGACGTCGGGGGGCGGCTTCTCAGGGACCCTCAAGGCCAGCGCCATCGCCACGGAGAACCCGGTGTCCGGGACGGTGACCGTTCAAGGGATGACGCTCACCCTCACGTTCACCCAAGGTCTCGTCCAGCCGATCTCGGGTCAGTTTGTCCTTTCCGGGGATACCCTGACGATCTCCGGGTCCGGACTCACCATCGAGTTCGAGGGGCAGACCATCGGCGCCGCGTCGATCGTGTTGGTGTTGCGGCGGTAACGCTACTCCCGCCGTCTTCAGGACTTGGACGCGGGACCCGGCACCATCGAGTCGAACAGGACATCGACCTCGTCGGGCGGGCGGGTCAGTCGGCTCACCACCACGGTTACGACCAAGGACGCCGCAAAACGCTAGCGCGGGGTAGAGGAGGGCAGCGCGGCGCCCTTCAGGAATCCGCCGGGGCGGGCAGCTGAAGCGATCGGACGAATGCTGCCCCGGTGCCCGGCCGGCGGCGGGGGCTCTTGGCCAGCGCGCGGGTCACCGCGTCCTCCACGTGCTGAGGCAGGTCCGGTCGCACCACCCGCAGTGACGGCGGCCGCTCGGCAATCTGGCGGGCGAACACGGCCTGCGGGGTGGCGCCGGTAAATGGCGGCTCGCCTGCCAGCATTTCGTACACGAGGCAGGCAAGCGCGTAGATGTCGCTCCGACGGTCAAGCTCCTGCTTTCCAGACGCTTGCTCCGGGCTCATGTACGTGGGCGTTCCCACCACGAGTCCACTGCTCGAGATCCGGTCGCCGGCGGCGCGCACCAAGGCCCGGGCCACCCCGAAGTCGCACAGCAGCACCCGCTCCCCGTCGAAGATTACGTTCTGAGGCTTGATGTCGCGGTGCAGCACGTTCTGACCGTGCGCGTAGTCGAGCGCGGCGGCAAGGTCGCGCGTGATGCCGACCGCGTCCTCCAGAGGAAGGCGGTGCTCGCGACAAAGCCGCTCGGCCAGCGATCCCCCATGGGCATAGGGACAGACGTAATAGATGAGCGGTCCGGACTCACCCGACTCGAGCAGCGGGAGGATATTGGGATGGTCGAGCGCCGCGAGAAACTCGATCTCCTGGTGGAAACGATCTCGCAGGATGGTGACAGCGAACTCGGGACGGAACACCTTGACGGCGATCGTCCGTCCATCTCTCCGCCTACGACCGGAGAACACATACGACATCCCACCCTTGCTCAAGAGTGTGTCGATGTCGTAGCGCTCGGCGAGCGCCTGCTGCACGGTCTCGAGTTGAAGAGGCACGGGGGCATACCCCTTGCCGAATCCTGCCTCCAGCATAGGGGATCCCGCCCCGTTTGGCTAGCGGCTCAGATGCGGGCCGCCTCCTCCAGTTCCTTGCCGCCGGTCTCGGGGATGAGCCAGAGGATGAGCCATAGCGCGGCCAACACCGCGATCGCCGTGAGCGGTACCGCGAAGCTCCAGCTGGTTTGGGCGGCAACGGCCCCGACCACCCCGGGGGCGATGACGTAGCCGATCCGGCCGAGCAGGTTGTTGGCCCACGCGAACGCGTCGGCACGCATTTCCGTCGGGAACAACTCGGTGGTGAGCGCGTTGAGGAGCGTGAGGATTCCGATCGCCGCCACGAGCGCGACGGTGAGGCACGCGGTCAAAGCCCAGAAGTTCCGCAATTGATAGACGAGCACGACGAACACGGCCGATACGGAGTAGATGAGCAGCGCCCCGCGCTTACGGCCGATTACGTCCAACAGCTTGCCCACCCCGAACACGAACGGGAGAGCCACGACGGAAGCGATCACGACCGCCTGCCCCACGTCGGCGTCGCTGAAGCCGCGTTCGCCAACGGCGAACTCCTTCCAAAAAAGCAGCGCCGTGTTGGTGCTGAGGTAGGTGAGGCCCCAGATGAGCGCCATTTGGAGCACCCGGGTGCGATACGGCGACCGCATGATCTCGAGCAGGCTGTGGCTCGCGGGAAGACCGGTCCGGCGGATTTCGGTGAACCGCTCGGTCTCCCGCAGGCCCCGCATGGCGTAGAGCAGGAGCGCGAACGGGGCGACGCCGACGAAATACACGGCCCGCCATCCGTACTGGGTCTGGAGCAGGTAGGGAACGACTGCCGCGCAGGTCACGACCCCAAGGGAGTTGCTGGCCTGGATGACCCCGATTACGAAACCACGCCGGCCGGCGGGATACTCCTCGGCAGCGTAGATCATGCCCACCGCCCACTGCGCGATGAGGAAGACGCGGGCCGTGAATTGATAGGCCGTGAAATCGTACGGCCCCTGCGACATGGCGGAGAGGAACGTGAACGTCGAGTACCCGGCGATGGTAAATATGAGCGTGCGGCGGCGACCCCAGCGATCGGCCTTCCGCACCAAGATGTACGACACCATCGTTCCGAGACTGATGACCGACCCGAGCATGCCACCGTCCGACTCCGAGAGACCGAAGTCCGTCCGCAGGTTGGGCAGGATCTGGCTCAGCGCGATGAAGTCGTAGCCTTCGAAGAAGGTCGCGACGCTCAAAAAGATGAAGAGTCGCCGCTGGTACGGTGAGAAGCTGCTCAACAGCCCTCTCCCCGGCGTGCCTGACGGGGGAATACGACCGTGCTCTCGTTCCCGTCAGCGGCCACGGAGGCCACGCCAAAGAAGTAGTTGTCGACGACCAGTCCCTCGAAGGTGTGTGCGGTGGCGTTGCCCACTGGGCGCGCGTTGTCCCAGGTGGGGGAGTCGGTGAGACGCCAGTACACCCGGTAGCCGGCCACGGAAGCGGCGTGAGCCGGCGGATCCCAGGCCAGCCGGGCAGACGCCTGCACCGCGCCGCAGATGCGGACTTCCTGCGGCGAACGGGGGGCCCACGCCAGGGCGGCGAGCGTCGCGGCATTGAGCGCCGTCAGCTTGGCGGCGTAGGTGAAGTCCACCCCTTCGAGAACGTCCCCGTAATGGATGCCGTTCTCCACCCGGATGTCCTGGTGCTGACGGTCGTAATGCTCGTTGGTCTCCATGATCCGAACAGCGGGGAACCCCAAGTCGGCGAACGGTCGGTGGTGGCCGCCCCGCCCGAATCGGTCGAGCCGGTAGACCAACAACACATCGAGCCCAGGGAGGTAGTGGTCGGCGATGCGGTCGATGTAGCGGGCGAGCTGCCGCGACACCCCGTCCACCTCTCCGCCCGTGAACCGTCGGGCAGCGCGTTCCTGATCGGTCTCCGTTGGGGGCGTTCCGTCGGAGAACACTCGGGCCGTGGCGTTGTCGATCACGCCATTGATGCCGCTGATGTTGCCGATCATGTCGTTGTTGAGCACGGCTTGGAGGTTCCAGCTGCTGTCCCTCGCCAGCCGCGCCACGGTCTGGCCTCCGTAGAGCCCCTGTTCCTCGCCCGAGAGCGCGAGGTAGGCGATCGACCCACCGAACTGGTGCCGTGTCAGCACCCGCGCAGCCTCCAGCGTGCCGGCAACGCCGCTGGCGTTGTCGTTCGCGCCCGGCGCGGAATCGGCGTAGTTCATGGGGTCGCTGATCCGGCTGTCGATGTCGCCGCTCATGACCACCACCCGGTTCGGATCGGTGACCCCCCGCTGGATCGCCACGACATTGACGATGTTCGTCTCGCGCGACGGGTGGAGCCGTCGCGCCCCGGCCGGGAAGACCTCGGCGACGTACGACACGTCCAGGCACCCGCCGCAGTCAGCCGAGATCCGCTCGAACTCCGCCTTGATCCAGCGGCGCGCGGCGCCGATTCCTCGCGTCGCCGATACCGTGTCGGACAGGGTGTGGCGGGTGCCGAACGAGACCAGGGTCCGGATATCGCGGGCGATGCGGTTCGCCGCCACGTCGGCGACGATTTCGTGGATGCGCGGATCCCCTGAGGGCGGGGGCTGCTGGGCCGCTGCCGGCAACGCCAGCAGCATGAGGAGTGGGGTGAGTCGCATGCGCACCTCGGCAGGGCGGTCGTCGAGAAAAAAACAAGGCGGCTGGGGATCCTCCGGTCGATTGGACCGGCGCCCGCCGCCCATTCGTGAATCGCGTGTCAACGCCCTCGCCACCTGTGTCGGCTGGATACGCTATCGCGGGACCCATGTTGACGCAAGTATGCGGTGCGGTAGCTTTGGGAGAGGAACTAGTCGACGTTCTCGCTATTCAGGGGGCGGTCACATGCCGCTGTCGAGACTGCTGTTGATGGTGACGTGCGCCATGCTGCTGGCGTGCACGCAATCGGATCTGACCAGGCGGGAGGCGCTGCTCGACCAGCAGGTCGTGATCGAGCGCGTCAATGCCTGGCAGGGGACGATGAACAACGCCCGGATTGACAGTCTGCTCACGTTCTACCATCAGGAGCCCAACCTGAAGGTGATGTGGGCGGACGGCCGCCGCACCGAAGGATGGGAACCGACCGAGCAGGCGATCCGGGACCTGTACGGCAGCATCCAGTACATGAACTTCGTGATCAGCGAGCTCGAGGTGCAGGTGCTGGCGCGAGGGATCGCACAGGCGACTTTCCGGCATTCCACCGACGTGGTCGGTCGCGACAACCGCCGGCTCCCGGTCGCCTCCGGACATGGACTCCTGATCTGGATGAAAGACCAGGATCAAAAGGTGTGGAAGATCCACACCGCCGATCTGGCCGTCACGCCACCGGCGACCAACTAGGACCTCTCCGCCACCGCCATGTCCCCGGGGATGCGCGCGGCCGGCCGCCGCGTGGCCTCCCAGGGACGTCGCGTTTGTGATCCATCCGGCGGGCCCGCCGGGACCTGACAGCCGCAAGTCATGATGCCCGAACCACTTGTGTGATTGCGACTCATCGTGTATTCTGTCGCAACCTTCCACTGGAGGCCCGGCCGATGATGTCGGACCCCTTCCTCAGCTCCGACGATTTTGCCGAACGCGCTCACCGGCTCTACAACGAGGGTCGGTACGACGACGCCATCGTGCAGCTGAAGGAGGCGATCGAGCGGTTTCCGCACGCCGTCGAGCTGCACGTCGGTCTCGCATACGCCTACCTGGCGTGCGAGGAGTATGCGTGGGCTCGGGCGCGGTTCGAGAAGGCGGTCGCCCTCGATCCGACGGGCGAGGAGGCCCTTGCCGGACTCGGGGAGGCGCTCCTCAAGCTCGGAGAGCGGACCAGCGCCCTGCAGTGCTTCGACCGCGTGCTCGGCCTGGGGTTCCGCGAGGATCACGATCTGATGCTGCAGATCGGACGCGCGCTATTCCGCGAGGGCATGCTGCGTCACGCGAAGGGGTTTTTCGAGATCGCGGCCGAGAAGCACCCGGATTCGTCCGAACCGGCCGCCTCGCTTGGCTATGCCGCCCACCGCCTCGGTGACGAGGAGGGGGCCCTGTACTGGTTGCGACGCGCCCTGGACCTCGATGAACACCATGCCGAGTCACGCATCTACCTCGGCAATCTG
Source organism: Gemmatimonadota bacterium (assembly GCA_029863245.1). Taxonomy (GTDB): domain Bacteria; phylum Gemmatimonadota; class Gemmatimonadetes; order Gemmatimonadales; family GWC2-71-9; genus JAOTVV01. The sequence goes on along the minus strand of JAOTVV010000035.1, from coordinate 16,466 downwards.
CTCTACGATCGCGGCGAGTACGACGCGAGCCTGTTCCACTTCGAGCATACCGACCCAACCGAACACTATGACGAGCTGGCCCTCTGGCGAACGATCGAGCTGAAGAAGTCTATCTACCGCTTGCCACCAGAAGACCCGGAGCTGCAGCCGTGGAAGCGGCGTCTCGTGGAGCTCGCTGCCGATCTGGATCCGGTCGAGCAGTTCCTGACCGAGATCGCCACCACGCAACCCGATGGCTCGGTGCGCGACCCCCACCAGATCGAGTTGTTCGGGACCCTGCTCACCGAACTTCAGGGCATGCAGCGGCGGAGCGCGGTTGAGACGCACCGCGTGAAGACCACTACTGGCATCACTTACGCCGGCACGTGGGAGGAGATCGTTCTGCAGATGAAGATGGACGACCGTCACGGTGCCGGAGCGTCGGTGCAGGAGTACATGCAGTACGTAGCCCGCCGCAGCCGCACGCGGCACGGTGTAGTGATTCCGGTGTCCGATCCTCAAAGCTTCGTCGAGGGCGTCGCCGCGGCCGGACTCCTGGAGATCCTCCGCTAAACCCGCGCGACGACCGCGCGACGTCCGCGCCGCGCCCGGCCCCGAAGCCGCGCGCGGCGCTGGCTTTTGCGGTGTTAGCTTTGGCCAATGTCCGTCACCACCGGCGTTGTCAAACGAGTTCTCCCCAACGGTCTCACCGTGCTCGCGCAGCGGAATGCGGCGGCCCCGGTCATCGCGGTCGTGACCCACGTGCGTGCCGGCTATTTCGACGAGCCTGACGAATGGGTCGGGATCGCCCACGTGCTGGAGCACATGTACTTCAAGGGCACCGGACGTCGCGGACCGGGAGTGATCGCCCGCGAGACGCAGCTGCTCGGCGGCTACATCAACGCGGGCACGATCTACGACAAGACGGTCTACCACACGGTGCTGCCATCGCGCGACGGTGGGATCGCCAAGGCGTTGGACGTGCAGGCCGACGCGCTGATGCATGCCGCTCTGGATGCGGACGAGCTCAGGCGGGAGTTGGAGGTGATCGTCCAGGAAGCGAAACGCAAGTTGGATGCACCGGGGGACGTCACGACGGAAACCCTGTTCCAACTGCTGTTCAGCGTGCACCGCATGCGCCGGTGGAGGATCGGCACGGAGAAAGGGCTGCGGCGGCTCATACCGGAGGACGTCCGTCGCTACTATGCGACGCGCTACACCCCGGAACGGGTGATCGTCGCCGTGGTCGGCGATCTCGCCGTCGAGCAAGTGATGCAGCTGGCGGAAGAGGTTTATGGGAACTGGGCCCGCCCGTCATTTCCGGTCGAGGGCTCGCCAGGCGAACCCGAGGAGCGAATCCCCAAGATCCGCGTGCTCCGCGGAGACGTGAAGCGCCCACTGGTGAGCCTCGGGTGGCGGACCCGGGGCACGCTTCACCCCGACACACCGGCGCTCGACGTTGCCGGCTCCATTCTCGGTAGCGGGCGGGGATCGCGTCTGTACCGTGCGCTCCGCGTTCCCGGGATCGCGGCCACGGTGCGAGCGGACCACTATACGCCAACCGAGGTGGGGGTGTTCGAGATCTCGCTCGAGGCGGAGGCCGACCGTGTGGAGGAGGCGGTCAGCAGAGCGCTCGCCCTTGTGAACGATCTGGCGGAACGGGGTCCGACGCCAGCGGAGTTGGAACGGGCCCGCGCGCTCACCGTCACGTCCTGGGCACAGCGCATGGAGTCGATGGAAGGCAGGGCCACCGCGCTATGCGAGGGTGAGGCACTCGGGAGCTACGAGATCCTGGACGACTTGCTCGAGCGTACGCTCGCGGTAAAGTCGGAGGATGTGCAGCGGGTCGTTCGGGAGCACCTTCCCGCCGATGTCGCTTCCGGGGTGTTCTACCTCGCGAAGTCTGACGGTGCGGATCCGTTTGCCACGGGATGGCCACCGGTGCTCGAGCGTGCCGCGACGTCGCCGCCGCCGGTCCCCACCCTGCCCGCCCTGGGAGTGGTGGGGCCGCCGAGTGCCCGGGCCGAAACGCTCCCCGGTGGGATCACGCTGTACCGACTCCAGCATGTCGACGTGCTCGTCCGCCCAAAACGCGCGTCCGGACTGGCGACGCTGCTGCTGCACTTTCCGGGAGCGCCGACTGGCGAGACCGAAGCCACGGCCGGCATCTCCTGGCTGGTGGCGCGCCTGGCGCTCCGCGGCGCGGCCGGGATGAGTGGTGAGGAGTTGGCGCAGACGGCCGAGTCGCTCGGCGGCCCGATCGGCGCCGGTGTCACGTCTGAAACGCTCGGGTGGAGTATGACGGTGCGAGCCGACGCGCTCCACGGAGCGGCCCGGCTGCTCAGCGCGCTGGCGCGAGAGCCGCATCTTGCCGACGCCGATCTCGTCATCGAACGACAGCTCCAAGCGAGCGATGCGCGGCGCGCGCGCGACGACATGTTCCGCCACCCGTTGCAGCGAGTGCTGGCGCAAGCGTTCCCGGGACACGTGTATGGATTGCCCGTGTTTGGGGAGCCTGAAACGGTCATGACCTTCGGCTCCGACGGGGTTCGTGGCTGGTGGCAGCAGGCCGTGGGTCGGCGGCCGGTGGTGGTCGTGGTGGGGGACGTCGAGGCCGACGGCAGCCTCGACGCGATCGCCCCTCTCGCCGCATGGATGCCCGTCGGGGCGAGTGCGCCAGAGGTGTCGGCGGCTCCCGGCTGGATGCCCGGTCGCGCGAGCGAGGAACGCGACAAGAAACAATCGGCGCTGGCCATGGCGTTTCGAGCCACACCGTACGCATCGGCCGACCGGTTCCCGCTCAAGGTGATGGGCGGCCTCCTGAGTGGCCTTGCGGGGCGGCTCTTCGAGGAATTGCGTGAGAAGCGATCGCTGGCCTACACCGTGGCCGCGCTGCCCTGGCTCGGGCAGCATGCCGGGGCCGTGCTGTGTTACATCGCGACGGAGCCTGACCGGGAGGACGAGGCTCGCGAGTCGATGTTGCACGAGCTGGAGCGCCTGGCTGGCGTGCCGCCGTCGGAAGACGAGGTCGAGCGGGCCCGGAACTACGTAGCCGGCGTCACGGAGATCTCGCGTGTGACGGGGCGGGCAATGGCGGCAGAGATGCTCGACGCCTGGATCTACGGTGTGGCGGACCAGATGGCGGAGACGCCGGCCCGATTGCGTGCGGTCTCGGTGAATGACGTCCACCGCGTAGCGGCACAGGTGTTCGTCAGTGATGCGCGGGCGGAGTATGTGGTGCGGGGGACGGGCAAACGTGATGGGTCGAACCCGGCGTGAGCCGGTGGGCGATCAGAACATCGACATGGCGAGGAAGGAGCGGAGGTTCTCGTTGGTGGTGCGCAACCGCTGGGAGAGGAGACGCACGACGCTCCAGAGCACCTTGAAGGCGAGGTCCCGGTCGAAGTCCAGCAGGATCTCGAAGTCGGATCGCTCGATGGTGAGCAGCGTCGAGTCGGTGTTGGCAATGGCGTCGGTCGATCGCTCCGAGCGATCGAACACGGCCATTTCGCCGAAGCATGCGCCTTGCTTGAGGACGGCGAGGGCCTCTTCGCCCGAGCCGGGTACCTGCCGGGATACGCGCACCTCGCCCGCAGCGATGATGAAGAGGCGATTGCCCGGCGCACCTTCTTTGAAGATGGTCTGGCCGGACTTGAAGCGCTGCTCTTTGCAGAGTTCGCCGATGCGGTCCAACTCGGCGTCCTCCAGATCCGCAAAGATGGCAGCTTGTTTGAGCAGGGCGGTGTCCACGATCCCTCCGGCCCCGAGCGTGTGAAGAGTATGGAAGGTACCGGCGTCAGCAGCGGGCGGCAACCAAGATCGTTTGTTCGGGCTCCCGATTTTCTCACTGCCCTGCGGCTGCCGTTGTCCGTGGTGTTTCTCGTGGTGCCCGACCTGCGCGTGCGCCTGATCGTGCTGATCGTGGCGGCGGCCAGCGACTTCGTCGACGGGATCTGGGCCCGGCGCATCGGTGGCTCACGACTCGGCGTCGTGCTCGATCCGGTCTGCGACAAGACGTTCGTGGTGCTGGCGTTCGTGGTCGTGCTCCGCAGCGGGGTGCTCGGGCCGCTCGAGCTCATCGGTGTGTTGCTGCGCGATCTCGTAGCCATGCTGGCGTTCGCTGCGACGTGGGCGCTGCGGAAGCCGACCACATTACCGGCACGCGCGGGTGGCAAGGCCGTGACGGTGGGCCAGTTGCTCACGCTGCTCGCGTTTCTCGCCGGGTCCGACCTGCTGCGTCCGTTGGCGTGGGCCACCGCGGCGATCTCCGTGTACGCGATTGCCGACTATACGCGAGCTGCCCGTACGCTTCGCACGTCCCGCAGGAGATGAGCATGTGTTCTCGCACGGCGGTGTTGGGGTGGTTATTCCCGCTCGCGTTGGGGTTCACCCCCCTCGAGGCGCAAGAACCGCGAACCGACATCGGCCTGTACGGATTCAGCGCCCGTGGTGGTGTGGATTTCGACGGACCAGGTCAGGCGATCGTCTCGATGGCCCTCGACGTTGGGCATCTGTTCACCTGTCGGCTCCGACTGCGGCCATCCGGTGATCTCGGATTCCTGGGCGACGACAACACCTACGTGGCCAGCCTCGAGCTGGTGTACCGGTTTGTCGATGACGTGCAGGTGGTCGTCCCCTACGTCGGTACGGGGCTCGGCCTGTTCGGTCGCGAGCTGTGCGGGCAGGACCCCGGATGCCCCGGTGTGTGGATCCAGCTCGCTGTCGGGTTCGAGGTGCGCGTGCGAGATCCGGTGAGCTGGCTCCTGGAGTATCATGCGATGGACGCGTTCGATCGACATCGATTCATGATCGGACTCACGACCCGACGGTGGAGGTGAGATGCCGCAGGAACGGGCGGTGCGACTGGAGTGGGCCGGAGAGCGGCTGCGTTTCACGGGCGGCGGGATCGATCCATCGACGCCGAGCGTGACGATCGACGGCGACGGGGCAGCCGGACCGAGCCCGATGCTCACCCTGCTTCTCGCCTGCGCCGGCTGCTCGGCCGCCGACGTCGTCGTGATGCTGAAGAAGATGCGCGTCGGTCTGGAGACGCTGACGGTCGAGGTTCAGGGAACACGACGTGATGACGAACCGCGTCGCTACATCGCCATTCGGTTTCGCTACCGACTGGCCGGCGAGGGTCTGGACCGTGCCAAGGCGGAGCGGGCGGTGGCCCTTTCACTCGAGAAGTACTGCTCCGTGGTGCACTCGCTCGCCCCGGACATTCGCGTCAACCATGAGCTCGAGCTTGCGTAGCGCACTCGTGGTCGTGGGCCTCCTCACGCTGGCCGTGACGGGACTGCAAGGACAGGCGCGGGAGTGGCAGGTTCAGGGCCTCGCGGCCTTTGCCGATTCGACGTTCGTCGGTGGCGGCATGGGGTTCGCTTTGCGCAGCCGCGGTCGAGCGCGCATCGGGATCAGCGCCAATGTCGGTGATCGGGAAGGGGCGCTGGCTGGCAGGGTCGAGCTGGTGGTGTCGTACCACCTCAATCCGTTTCGCCGCCGCGGGCTCGCCCCGTACGCTGGTGGCGGCGTCACTGTCGGCGCGACCCAGGACGAATTCGTGGAGTACGTGGTGGTGCTGGTGGGAGTGGAAACGGCGCCCGGGGGGCGGAGCGGCTGGTTCGTGGAAGCGGGGCTGGCCGGTGGGGTGCGCGCGTCTGCGGGGTTTCGGGTCCGCTGGCGACGGACACGCCGGTAAACCATCACCGCAGTCAAAAAAAGAACCCCGCGGGCCGAGCGGGGTATCCTGGCTACCGGACGGGGATGCGGCGGTCAACTGCCGGCGGTCACTGCCGGGCCATGGCCGATCACGGGCTGACAGTACCGCTCACCGAGGGCTCGCAGAGCCTCGAGATGGGATTCCGTCAGGGGATACCGCTCGGACATGTATTCGATCGTGTCGTCAAACCACTCCTTTTGGTGCTCCGGCGTCGCCTGCAGGACGCCGCACCGCAGGATGTGGCTGTACAGCTCGTCGCGCGCCTTCTCGAGGGCGGTCGACCCGTCGTGCTTCGGACTGTTTTTTCCCATGTAGTATACTCCGATGGCTTCAAAAATGGAGCAAGACATCCTTAGCCGAGAAAGATAAACACCTGACGGGAGGCGCGCAAACCGACTCGACGATGGCTACATTACTCTGACCAGGTCACGACCCTCCAATGAGGAGCAGCAGTATGTCGGAGCCCACGTACGACGAGGAGTCTCGCACGGCCAGACTACGGGACTTGCTGAGGGGGTTGGCGGCCCGGATCCGGGAGCTGGACGCCGACGGGAGCCTCCTGCGGGGTGGCCCGGAGCTCCTGAAGCTGATGGGCGATGCCCGCAGCGAGCTGTTTCATTACGAGGTTCGCTGTACCTACGATTCGCCGGAAGCGGCGCGCAATCGACGGCTGGTCGATCGGGCCCGCCGGCAGATGGAGCACTTGGATTTCGGGGCTGACGGCGTGGAGCTTGGCCCCGACGACGACGATGAGGAGCCATGGCGCAGTCGATGAATCTGAAGCCGTTCTATGTCGTGCTCGGCGTCATCGCCCTGGTGGGCGCGGCGGCGATCTGGATGGCCCGCACAGACGGCTCTGCGGTCGAGGTCGGGCCGACCCCAGTGAGTGCGACGTCATTTCCCGGCCACGTGCTCGGGAGCGATTCCGCGGCGGTGGAGATTGTCGAATACGCCGACTTCGAGTGCGGCGCGTGCGCGCACTTCGCCATCCTGACCCTACCGGACATCAAGCAGCGCCTGGTCGCCACGGGTCGGGTTCGGCTTCGGTATCGTGATTTCCCCCTGCCCGGGCATTCCCAGTCTCCGGCGGCGCACATGGCGGCGGCATGCGCCGGCGAACAGGGACGGTTCTGGGAGATGGCGGATCAGCTCTACTTTGGCCAGCAGGCCTGGGTGCGGGACCGCCGGCCGGCTCGACGCTTCGAGCAGTACGCCGAGGCGATTGGGCTCGACATGAAGCAGTATGAGGACTGCGTCGACGAGGATCGCTACGCGGCGCAGATCGCCGCGGGTCGGGAGGAGGGCATGACCGTCGGCGTGAACTCCACCCCCAGCTTCCTGATCGGCGGTCTGCTGGTGGCGGGCTCGATCTCCTATGACAGCGTGGTCGCGCTGGTGCGTCGGGCCGAGGGAGCCACTGCGAGGTGAAGCACAGAATGGTTGCCGCCGTGCTCGGGCTCGTCGGCTTCCTGATCTCGCTCTATCTCTGGCTGTGGAAGGTCGGTCTGCTGGGCGCGCTGGTCTGCGGTGACGGTGGGTGCGAGGTCGTCCAGCTCTCCGAGTATGCGGAGCTGCTCGGCATCCCGGTGGCCTTTTTCGGGATGCTTGCGTACCTGGTGCTCCTGGCGCTCAGTCTGCTCGGCCTGCAACCTCGCTGGCAGGAGCGACGTGAGCCCACCGTGGGTCTCGTGCTCGTCGCCGCCGTCGGCGTGGTCTACAGCGCCTATCTCACCTATCTGGAGGCGGCGGTGATTCACGCATGGTGCCGCTGGTGCGTGGCATCGGCCGTGATCATCGCCAGCATCCTGGTAGCGGCGGTGCTCGGCCTTCGAGCCATGGGGCGGCCCGCCGCCACCCGAGGCACCGCCGCCTAACTCTCGTTCGCCTCGTACTTCTCTTTGAGGGCCGCCACCACGGCAGGGTCGGCCAGCGTGGTGACGTCGCCCAGGGCGGTTCCGGTCGCGATGTCGCGGAGCAGCCTCCGCATGATCTTACCGCTCCGGGTCTTGGGGAGCTCGGCAGTGATGATGATGTCCTCGGGGCGCGCAATCGCCCCGATCTCCGTGACGACATGTTCCTCGAGGTCGTCCAGGAGCGCCGGGCTCGCGTGGTGTCCCGAGCGCAGAATGACGAACGCCACCAACACTTGACCCTTCACGTCGTGCGGCCTGCCCACCACTGCCGCCTCTGCGACGGACGGGTGTGAGACCAGGGCGCTCTCGACTTCCATGGTCCCGATCCGGTGGCCCGCCACGTTCAACACATCGTCCACGCGCCCGAGAATCCAGAAGTAGCCGTCCTCATCCCGCTTGGCACCGTCCCCCGTGAAGTACTTGCCAGGGAACCGGCTCCAGTACTGCTCCCGATATCGCTTGTCGTCGCCGTAGATCGTACGGAGCATGCCAGGCCACGGACTGGTCATCACCAGATAGCCGCCGCCCACCTTGACCGGCTTGCCGTTGGCGTCGACCAGTTCCGCCTCGATCCCCGGGAAAGGGATGGTGGCCGATCCCGGCTTGGTGGTCGTGACCCCGGGCAGCGGGGTGATCATGATCCCGCCGGTTTCGGTCTGCCACCACGTATCGACGATCGGGCACCGCTCGCCGCCGATGTTCCGGTGGTACCACATCCAGGCCTCCGGATTGATCGGCTCTCCCACGGTGCCGAGGAGCCGGAGCGAGGACAGGTCGCGGTTCTTGGGGTGCTCGGGGCCCCACTTCATGAAGGCCCGGATAGCGGTTGGGGCTGTGTAGAACACCGTCACGCCGTACCGTTCCACGATGTCCCACACGCGATCCCGATCCGGCCAGTCGGGCGCACCTTCGTAGATCACCGCCGTGGCGCCGAGTGCCAGTGGACCGTAGACCACGTAGGTGTGACCGGTGATCCACCCGATGTCGGCCATGCACCAGTAGACGTCCTCGGGCTTGAGGTCGAACACCCACCGCGTGGTCGCGACGGCCTGCGTCATGTAGCCGCCCGTCGTGTGGACGATACCCTTGGGCTTCCCGGTGGTCCCGGACGTATAGAGAGTGAAGAGCATGTGCTCGGCATCGAGCACCGCCGGCTTGCAGTACGCCTCCGCGTCGGCCATCAGCCGGTGGTACCAGACATCGCGATCCGGTTCCATGTGGATCTGGGTGCTTGGCGCTTCCTCGCGTCGCACCACCACGACGTGCTCGATGCATGGCGTTTCGGCAACCGCCTGGTCGGCATTGCGCTTGAGCAGCACCTGCTGCCCACGCCGGTAGCCGACGTCGGCCGTGATGAGCACCTTGGCCTTGGCGTCGTTGATCCGGTCGCGGAGCGCGTGGGCGGCGAACCCGCCGAACACAACGGAGTGCGGCGCCCCGATCCGCGCGCAGGCCAACATGGCCACGACGGCTTCCGGGATCATGGGGAGGTAGATGGCCACGCGGTCACCGCGCTTCACGCCGAGGCTCTTGAGCGCGTTGGCGAACCGGTTGACGTCGCGATACAGCTCCCAGTACGTGATGGCGCGTCGGTCGCCGGGCTCGCCCTCCCACAGGATCGCCACCTTGTTCCGCGTGGCCGTATCGATGTGACGATCGAGGCAATTCACCGATGCGTTCAGCCTCCCTCCCACGAACCACTTGGCATGGGGTGGCTTCCACTCCAGGACCTTCTTCCACTTGGAGAACCACGTCAGCTCCCGGGCCTGGTTGGCCCAGAAGCGCAGTCGCTTGGAGGAGACTTCCTTATAGATCGCCTTGCTCCCCACATGGGCCGCTCGGGTGAACTCGCGCGGGGGCCGAAAGGTCCGCTTCTCCCTGAGCAGGGTCTGCAGCTTCTCTTCCATGGAACCGTCCTCGTTCGGGGAGGTGACCGATCGCGACCCGATCGGCGATCGGGTGGGTCAGGATATTAGAACGCCTCCGACACGGTCGCTCAACCCCGGCGGCGCGGAACGGACGTGCTGCATGGCTCGTGCCGCGCCTCGGGAGGCCGTGGTATATTGCGGCGCCTTGGCCGGGGCCGCAGGTCGGCACCGGCTCTTCACCCTTCGATGGTGTGACCCCGGGACCGCCCGCGAGCAGAGCCGCCGCGGCGCAGGATAGCCGGGGCCGGGAGCTCGATGGCCAGCTCTGAACCCGCCGTCCGCGTGCACGAGGTCTCGCGCCGCTTCGGTTACCGCTGGGTCGTCCGAAACGTCTCGATGGACATCGCGTCGGGTGAGGCGGTGATGCTGGTCGGCGGTAACGGGGCGGGAAAGACCACCCTGCTTCGGGTCATGGCAGGTCTCCTGAAGGCGCACAAGGGGCGAATTGACTATCGGGGGATGGTGGGCATGGTCGCGCACCACACCATGATGTACGACGCCCTCACCGCCCGCGAGAACCTCGTCTTCTTCGGCCGACTGCATGGTCTCCGCGACGACGGCCGCGCCGACCGACTGCTCGAACGCCTCGGCTTGGGACACGTGTCCGGCGAGCGGATCGCCACCTTCAGTCGGGGCATGCTGCAGCGGCTCGCGATTGCGCGGGCCCTGCTCCACGAGCCGGACGTGCTCCTGCTCGACGAGCCCCTCACCGGCCTCGACGACGCCGCATCGCAGATCGTGCTGGCCGTGATCGCCGAGCTGAAGGCGCGCGGCGCCGCCCTGCTGATCGCCACGCACCAGCTGATCGAATTAGCCAGCGTGACGGCACGCGTGGGATACATGGTGAGCGGACGGCTCGCGGCGCTGGAGCCCCTGCCCGGTCCCGACGCGGGCGCCATCGTGTCACGCTACCGGGACCTGGTGGCCAGTGGCGTCTAGCTCACTCTTCGGGACCGCCCTGGCGGTGGCCCGCAAGGACCTCAAGGTCGAATGGCGGACGAAGACCGCGTTCATCTCGTCCCTGGTCTTCGCGGTGCTGGTCCTTGCGGTCCTGTACTTCGCCCGCGACAAGACATCGGTGGGGGACTACGATCTCGCGCCGGGCGCCCTCTGGGTGACCTTCACGTTTGCGGGCATGCTGGGCTTGAACCGCGCCTTCCTGCTGGAGCGCGAGAACCACGCGCTGGACGGCCTGCGGCTCACTCCGATCTCGCCCACCGCACTGTTCCTCGGGAAGGTCGCCGGCAACCTGGTGTTTCTCGGCGTGGTGGAGCTGGTGTCGCTCCCGCTGTTCATCCTGTTCTACGACGTGCCTATCTGGCGGCAGCTTCCAACTCTGATGGTGGTGGTTGCCCTGGCGACCATCGGGTATGTGGCCGTGGGCACGCTCCTGAGCGCGATGGTGGTGCGGACCCGATTCTCCGAGGTGATGCTGCCGGTACTACTACTGCCCTTTCTGGTACCGCCGATCGTGAGCGCCGTGCAGCTCACGTGGCGCATCCTGGCGCTTCGGCCCTTGAGCGAGATGACCGGTTGGCTTAGCTTGCTCGCCGCCTTCGATATCATCTTCTTTACGTTGTCCCTCTTACTTTTTGAGGCAATCCTGATCGAATGACCCGCCGTGATCGTGCGCTGCGGACCGCTCGGCGGGGAGCCGTCGTGATGGGCCTCGCGCTCGTGGGCCTTGCCGGCATCTACGTGCGTGCCCTCATGTTCACTCCCATCGAGCGCACCCAAGGGCCAGCGCAAAAGATCTTCTATGTTCACGCGCCCGTGGCGTGGGCCGCCCTGCTCGCCTTCTCGGTGTGCGGTCTCCTGAGCCTGCTCTACCTGATGATGCGCGACCGGAAGTTCGACCTGATGGCGGCGGCGTCTGCCGAGGTGGGGACTGCCCTCGCCGTGGTGATGCTGACCACGGGACCCCTGTGGGGCAAACCGGTCTGGGGCACGTGGTGGACCTGGGACGCGCGACTCACGTCGACGCTGTTCACGTTCCTGCTGTTCGTGGGCTACCTGGTGCTGCGCAATGCCCTCACCGACTTCGAGGTGCGGGCGCGGTTTTCGGCCGTACTTGGGGTGATGGCCCTGGTGCTGGTGCCGTTCATCCACGTGACCGTGTACTGGTTCCGGACGTTGCACCCCGATCCCGTGGTGCTGAAGCCCGACGCACCGTCGCTTCCCAGCGTCATGCTGGTGACGTTGCTCAGCTCGTTCGCCGTGTGCACGGTGCTCTACATTGGATTGGTGATGCAGCGCTACGCGCTGGCGGTGATGCAGGACGTGCGCGAAGAGGAGGCCGCCGGTGGAATATCCTGACAATGGGGCGTACATGGTCGCGGCCTACATCGTGACCGCCGTGGTCATTCTGGCCTATTCGATCACGCTGTACCTGCGGGTGAAGAAGCACCGAGACCGCTGACGCCGATCAGACCTCGGGCGCGCCCGGCTCGGGGTCCTTTGATGGCAGCAGGACCCACCCCCAGATGGCGGCGGCGACCGCCGCACCCAGAATCGGGCCGACCCAGAAGATCAGGTGTCCCTGCCACTCACCCGCGATGAGAGCGGGCCCGAACGCGCGGGCGGGGTTCATGGCAGCTCCCGTGAGGGTCCCACCGACCAGAACATTACAGAGAACCACCAGACCGACACCAAACCCTCCCACCTTGGGTGCGTCGGCCGCGATGATTGTGCCGAACACGGCGCTCACCAGGAACAGCGTGAGGATGGCCTCGATGGCCACGGCCTGCACGTCGGTCAGAATTCCGGATACGCGGGGCGTCCCCCAGTTGGTGATGTCGCCTGCGACCTCCGGGAGGAGGAACCGTACGCACGCCACGGCGAGCACGGCAGCGAGCAACTGGGCCAGCACGTAGAGCGCGCCCAGCTTCCCGTCGATCTTCTTCGCGAGCCACAGCCCGAACGTCACGGCGGGGTTGATGTGCCCGCCCGAGATGCTCAGCGTGGCGGTGACGGCGATCGCGAAAGCGAGTCCTTGGGCGATCGCGATACCGACCGGACCCGGCTGTCCGCCCCGCGAGGCGTCGACCACCACGACGCCCGCTGCGATGAACACGAACAGGAACGTGCCCAGAAACTCGGCGGTGATCGAGCGGACGATCCTCTGCATGTTGCGATTCCTCCAGGGGTTCAATCGAACGGCCTAATCTCACACGGTGGCGCCGCCAAAGGGAGTGCCGCGGGTTGGTGCCGTCCCGTCAGCCGGTGACCAGCACCCAGCCTGCCGCCGCCACACCGGCCCCCACGCCCGTCGCGAGCGCGTTCACGACGTCATTGTCGATCCAGCGCCAGCCGGCAAGTCGGGTAGCCGGTTCGCCGCAGTGGTGGGTCTGGCGCTCGGTCTCGGCATGACAGCGCTCGCAGCGATACTTGGCCTGCACCGTCGCGCCGAGCACGGAGTCGACCAGCGTCCCAACAACACCTCCGGCCGCGCCCCAAGAGGCAGCCGTCACGGGCGCACCGAGTGTGAGCCCGAGTCCCGCCATGAGCGCCGCCCCGGCGATGCCCGCCGTCGTCCCCAGAGCCGTGATCGCGCCAGACGTGCCGGCTGGCACCCGGCCACCGGTGGTGATGAGCCTCGGCGAAACGCGGGCCAGGCCTCCGATTTCCGTGCCCCACGTGTCTGCCTGCGCGGCCGCCAGTGCGCCGATCAGGACGGCCCATCCTGCGCCGGGAGCGGCGGTGGTTGTTGCCGCGCCCAACGCCGCCCATGCGCCGTTGGCCACAACCTGTCGCCAGGTGCGGGCTCCCGAGCGTGCATCCACGGAATGACGATGGGCGGGGAGCGCATAGGTGAGGAGGCTTCCGGAAACGAAGAACAGCGCGAGGAGGGCTCCGCCCGCGAGACCGGTCGTTGCCAAGATGGTACCGCCAACGAGCGTCGCGGCTGCGGCGCCGCTCCAGGTGAGCCAGCGCAGGATGGCGCCTACCGCCGCGAGCCCCGCCGCCAGCCCCAGAGCGAGGGCGACGCTCACGGTGACTCGGAGCTGCTTCCCTCCAGGAGGAGCTGCTCGAGGATCTTCTTGCGAAGCGCCGCCGGTGCGTGCTGGCCACGGGTGCGGGCCTCGAGGAACCGCACGTACGCGCTCTCGAATCCGGCGAGCCGGAAGCAGGGAGCGCACGCATCGAGGTGACGCCGAACCTCCGCGGCTCGTTCAGGGGTGAGTTCCCCGTCGATGTACTCGTAGAGGCGGTCCAGCACCTCCATGCAATCGGTGTCTCTCGGCTCGTCCGTCATGCTTCCCGTCTCTGGATATAGCCCATCTCGACCGCGTAGTCGTACAGCTGGCGTTGCAGCGCCTGGCGTGCCCGAAACAGGCGCGACTTCACGGTACCCACAGGAACCTCCGTGATTGTGGCGATCTCGGCGTATGCAAGTCCCTCGACGTCGCTCAAGATCAGCGTCTCGCGAAACCCGTCCGGCAGGGTGTCGATCGCACGCAGGACCTCGTCGTCGACGATCGTGTCGAAGAAGGCGCCCTCCGGATCCGTTTCCTGCACGTCGTGGAAAACCGTGTACGATTCGATCTGGTGGATGTCGACCTCGACGGCCGCGCGCTTCGCCTTGCGGTACTGATTGATGAACGTGTGGCGCAGAATGGTGAGGAGCCACGCGCGGGCATTGGTTCCACGCGTGTACTGATGCCACGAACGATAGGCTCTCAGCATCGTCTCCTGAACCAGATCTTCGGCACGCGACTCGTCCGCTGCCAAGCGCAGTGCCACTCGATAGACCGTGTCGAGGTGGGGAAGCGCTTCGGCTTCGAACGTCTGTCGCTTCGTATCGGATTCCGGCACGGAGTCCTGTGAATGCCCGGTTGGGGTGTAGAATCGCCTCTCCCGCCGGATCCCGCAACGTCGTCGCCCGGCTGGATCGCGCGCAGGCGTTCTGCTAACTTGCGCCGTCTTTTCCCGCGTGACGCTTTGACGACCACGACCCAGCCTACTGTCGATGCCCTCGTGCCCCTCGCCGTCCTCGAGGCGATGCGGGGCCAGGACGTGCCGGAGCCGGACGGCCTGGACGAGTACCACGTCGAGTTGACTACCAAGCGACTCGGCATGAGCCGCACCATCGAAAAGCAGATTGCACGCTACGCAGATCTCGCCGAGCGGCAGCAGCGTGTGGGGCGCGACGAGGTCATTGCGCTCCTTAGGCTGGCCGCGCGCCGTGGCGATGCGGCGTTGCTGTTCGCCGATGCCGGCCGCCGTGCGGGCACCCGCGCGTCGCGCCGGGTGGGCACGGCGGCCCGTGGAGTGTGGTGGAGCGCACCGGGAGCAGCCCGGCGTCTCCTCGGGCGCCGGCTGGTGCGCAGCGTGGTGCGGGAGATCTTCGGCCTCGAGGTACAGCACGACGGGCAGCAGGTGTCCGCCACGTCGGCCCGACCGCTGTCCATTGACGTGACGCCGGACGGCGCGGCCTGCAGCTTCTACGGGTCGGCCATCGCCGCCGTCCTCCGGGCGTTCTCCGACTTCGATGGGGCGGTAATCCACGTCGCTTGCGTGGCCCAAGGTGCCGAGGCCTGCCGGTGGGAGACGGCTGCCTCAAGCGGGAGTGAATCATGACAGCGTTGGCCCATCTCGATCTCGACGCGCTCGGGGCGGCGCTCAAGCAGCGCGGCCTCGACGGGTGGCTGATCTACGACTTTCACGGCATCAACCCCGTGGCGCGTCGCATGCTCGGCCCGACCGGGATGCTCACCAGACGGCTGTTCCTGTGGCTCGCGGCCGTGGGACCACCCCGGCTCGTCGTGCATCGGATCGACCGGCCCGGCGTTGGCGAGTTCCCGGGAGAGGTCCAGGTCTATACCACATGGCAGGAGCTGCATCAGGCGCTGACCGACCTGACGCGCGGGCGCAGGATCGCCATGGAAACCTTTGCCGAAAACGCTGTGCCCTATCTCGACCTGGTTCCGAGTGGGGTGGTGGAGTTGCTCACCCGGTTGGGGGCGAAGCTGGTGACGTCGGCGCCGCTCGTCACCGAGTTCACGTCGCGGTGGTCGGCGGCCGAGTTGGACGACCATCGGACCGCCGCCGAGGCGATCGCCACCATTGCGAGGACGACGCTCGCGCGGGTGGTGCGGGAGCCTGGTCGGACCGACGAGCACGGCGTACAGCAACACGTCATCGCGCGGATCCGGGAGCAGGGACTGACGTTCGACGATCCTCCGATCGTCGCGTTTGGGCCCAATGCGGCCGACCCGCACTACAGCCCGGACAGCGCGTCGAGCCGAACCCTGGCCGAAGGCGACGTGGTGCTGGTCGACCTGTGGGCCCGGCGCAGCAGCGACACCGTGTGGGCGGACCAAACGTGGATGGGTGTCGCGGGCCCCACCCCTCCCGATGACGTGCGGCAGGTGTTCGAGGCGGTCGTGGCGGCCAGGGATGCGGCCGTCGATCGGTTGCGTCGAGCGGTGGCCGGCGGCGAGCGGGTGACGGGGGCCATGCTCGACACGGCCGCCCGCGAGCTGCTCACGGACCGCGGGTACGGAGCGTACTTCGGGCACCGCACCGGCCATTCCATCGACCTCGAGCTCCACGGGTCGGGGCCGCACCTCGACGATTTCGAGACACACGACGTGCGCGAGCTCCTCCCTGGGGTCGGGTTCTCGGTGGAACCCGGCGTATACCTTCCGGGCCGGTTCGGCGTGCGGAGCGAAATCAACGTGGTGCTGGGGTCCACGGGGCCCGAAGTGACGCCGCGGGAGCCCCAACGGGTATTGATCACCGGGTGAACGGGCTATCGGGGTCCCCCGGCAAGACCTCTTATATGGTAAAGGGGGCGCGGCTCCCGACGGGAACTGTCCCATTTCAAGGACATCACCCGCCCACCCACAACGTTCCATTGTGTGAATCTTGACATGGCTAAGTATGCGGGTACATTGCCCCTAGCATATTCGGAGGTGGCGA
>JAOTVV010000034.1 GCA_029863245.1 Gemmatimonadota bacterium | reverse complement strand
GTCACCACCAACCGCGGCGTGGTGCTCCGCCTGCCGCAGGACTATGGCGACATGCTCGCCTGGCGCGAGCTGGTGGAGGGGGTGGCGGCCGTGTATCACGCGCTGCCGGAAGAAGACAAAGCGCGCACCGTGCTCTACGGCGCCAACTACGGCGAGGCGGGCGCGCTGGATCTGTACGGCCCGCCGCTCGGCCTCCCGCCCGTCGTGAGCATGGCGGGGAGTTTCTACTTCTTCGGCCCCGGCGACAAGCCCGGCGAGGTGATGCTGTTCGTGGGCGTGGAGCGCGAATGGGTCGACGATACGTGCCCCTCGGCGGAGGTCGCCACGCGTGTGACCGCCGAGTGGACCGTGGAGGAGAACGACGTCCCGGTGCTGGTGTGCCGAGAGCCGACCACCACCGTGCAAGGCGTGTGGGAGCGGAACCCGCAGGCAGGCACGCGGAGCGAGACGCAGCGGCCGGAAGTGTGAGGAGGAGGTTGATCGATGCGTGACGTGCTCTCTGGGTACTGGTGGCTCATCATCCTTTCGGTGGTGGCGTTGGCATTCGTCCTGCGAGACCTGCACGACCGCTGGCGGAAATAGCCGGCCGCACCCCCACGCACGCGGTTTCCGACAACTGCTCGTGGAGGGGCCGAGTTACGCGAATTGGGTTCTCGAGGACTTCATCGCTGGCAGCCGGGACTCATGCTCGGCATGTTCGAGGCGATCCGCGACTTCCGGAGTTCCCTGGGGCTCGGTGTTCGTCATCGGTATCATGGCGGCTACCATCCTGCCGGCGAGCGGAGGCCCGGTTCTCGTGTACGACGTGCACGACGCGTCACCGCCCAACGAACTGCGCCGTGTGATGGTCGAGTCGTTTCCGGATCAAACGGTGTTCCTGCCATTGGATGACCCCGTGTTCACGTCGGCCGGCGTGTTGCTCAACATCGAGGGGATCATCCACAACAGCGCCCCTGGCGGAGCACTATGACGCCGTGCTGCAGTACCCGCTGGCACACCGGCTGCCGCTCCCCTAGCTCGACGAACCTCCCCCCGCGCTGATCACCACCCGGTCGCGTGACGCGGCCACGGCTCAATAGGTATTGGAAATAGACAGTTGGCTGGGCGTCACCGATTGCTGCGCGGCCACGTCAACACCGGACGCTGACGGGGGGCCGCCAGCGAGTCACGGAGGAGGGAAGCCCGGATGAAACACTCTCCTTTATTGGGAACGGTGCTGCTGCTCGCGGTCGGTGCCTGCAGCGACGCTGCGGCGCCTGCGGACGACGCGGTGTTCAAGGTCGACGTCGGCGGGGAAACGTTCCACGTGTCCGTCACCGATGCCGCAGTCATTGCCGAGGCGGAGCGCCGTATGCGGGACGGCGGCGGCGTGGGCATCGTAATCGGCACGCTGGCGCACGGCGACGGTGGGTTCAACCAACCGTGGAGCTGGCACCTGGTTCCGGCGACGGTTGAGGTCGTCGACTTCAGTATCGAGCTGTGCGACGGCCGGCCGAGCATGGTCGAGGCCGATCTCGAGTACTGGGTCGACACGGTGAAGCAGTTCTGTCCGTGGGAGGGGAAGCTGACGGCGCGGACGCAGTAATCCGACCGCGGGTCGAAGTGGGGCGTCGTGGTGCTCGGCGGACTCCTGGCCGGGAGGCGAGGACCTCGGCCGATTGCCCGCTACTCCTCGGCGACCTCCTCCGCCTCGAGCTGCGCATCCACCCGCTCGCCGAGGGCTCTGGCCGCATCCAGGTCACGCGTCAAGTCATCCACGGTGGCCGTGCCGGCATGCAGCTTGAGGAGATCGAGACGCAGCGTCTCGAGCGCGGCAACCGCCGTCGCAAGCCGTGCGGCTCCCTTGGGGGTCTCGGCATTCGCACGCAGGGCCAGTGCGTCGGCCTCAATCCGCTCGATGACGGCGGGCACGTCGCCGAGATGTGCGCGCTGCGCGTCGGGCAGGCCCCGGTAGAGATCCTCCACGGCGCGACCGATGGCCAGCTCCGTGCGCTCCCCCGCCGCGGGCAGCGCCGGCTGCACACGTAAGCCGAGGCCACCCAGGCGGAACATCCACCGGCCCAAGCGGCCGCGCAGCAACCGGCTGAACAGCTTGCCGCCACCGAAGTTCTCCCACAACCGGCGCACCGTGATGAGGGGGGCGGCGATCGTCGTCGCGGTGCCGAGCGTCACGAGCACGTTGCCATCGGTGGTCATGCCCGCAAGACCCAACGCGGTCGCGGCCACGCCCAGGCCGACCGTGGTCACGACGGTTCGACGGCTCGGCCGGCTTGGGAGCTCGACGGCCTCCGTCGCGCGGTCCTCGAGCGTGAGCACGGCCGCAAGCGCACGGTGATCGTACCCTTCGCGCAGTAACTGCCGAGCCATCGCGACGAGCCGGCCGATGCGGGTGGCCGACAGTCCCGCGAACACGGTGACCATCAACAGCTCGATCAGTCGGACGATCCCGAGGAAGTCGCCCTCGATCACCTGGAAGATCTCGAATCCGAGCACCACCCCGCCGATGCCGACCAGGTACCCGCCGGCTTCCGAGCCCACCGCGTGCGCCTCACGCGCGAACCGCTGCAGCGGCTCCGGGACGCGCACCAGCGCGCCGCGTGCCGTCTCGACCTCGCGCGCGAACTCGTCCGCCGAATCGGGCCGCGTGGCAGGGTCCTTGGCCAGGCACCGGTCCACCGCCTGCGCGAACCGCGTCGGCAGCGCGGGGACCAGGCTCGCGAGCGGTGGCGGCACGGCCGACACGTGCTGGATCATGAACCCCGCGGTGGAATGCGACTCGAACGGAAGCCGCCCCGTCGCCGCGAAGAACGCGGTGACCCCGAGGGAGTAGAGATCGCTCCGCGCATCGACCGGGCCGCCCGCGACCTGCTCCGGGCTCATGTACTGCGGGGTACCGGCGCGCACCCCGCCGGCCGGAGTGTGCGCTTCGACGCTCCGCGCGATCCCGAAATCCACGACCAGCGCCCGCCCGCCATCCCGCTCGAGCAGCACGTTGTCGGGTTTGACGTCACGGTGCACGATGCCGCGGGCGTGCGCGTGGCCGAGCGCCCAGGCGACTTCCTGGATCACCCGCATCACGTTGCGGGGAGCGAGCGGTCCCACCCGCCGCACCCGGGCGCCGAGCGTCTCGCCGTCCACGAAACCCATGACGAAGAAGACCAGCTGATCGGACTCCTCGACGCTATGGATCGGAACGATGTTGGGGTGCGACAGCCCGGCCGCCGTCCGCGCCTCGCGCAGGAACCGCGATCGCACCTCCGCCGATGCGGCGAGCGCGGTGGGCAGCAGTTTGACCGCGACCAAACGGTCGAGCGCGACGTCGCGTGCGAGGAACACGATCCCCATGCCCCCGCGGCCCAGCTCGCGCTCAAGCGAGTACCGACCCGCCACCGCTTCCTGAAGCGCAAGGAACTCAGCGGATGCAATCTGGTCGGTCACATCGGCCCCACCGTGTATGGGATCAAGGTCCTCCGGCGAAGGCACCCCACCCGCGCGATCAGCCGCACCGCCGTGCCCACGCCATCTTCGGCCCGGATACGCTCGACCGTGATGCGCTTCTGCGGAACGGGTGGCGTGCCCACGCCGAGCCCGACGTACGGTTGCACGTCTCCGCGTGATCCGATCGTAAGGATGGTGATACGCATCGGTGTGGCAGCCTCACCCCTGGGGCGCGAGGAACTCCTGAAACGGCGGATGGTCACGGAGGGGTTCAAGATCCATGTCCCGGTGTAGGAAGATCGCGAACGGTCGGCCCCGCGCGTACGCCTCACGGAGCAGCACCATCGCACGATCCAGGTCGCCGAGCTGTGCGGCGATGCACGCCTGCAAGTACTCCTCCCGCCCGAAGTCGTACGGGTCGGCCATGCCGTCGAGTTGCTCGCTGATCCGGAGCGCTTCCTCCCGATCCCCGCGCCGCGCCGCCAGCAGACCGAGGAACCCCCGCACCGTCACGTCGCGTGGCGCCACCGCCGCTACTTCGCGAAAGACCGCCTCGGCCTCCTCCCAGCGTTCCGCCAGATAGAGCGTGAGCGCCATGCCGGCCTTGTAGCGGACGGTTGCAGCCTCCTCTGCCGGGCGGGAGCGGAACCACTGCACGGCCCGCACCGCCACGCCGAGCGACGCCTCGCGGAAGCCGTGCGCCCGCAGCTCCGCCGCGACTTCTCCCATCACGCTCACGGCCGTCACCTCGTCCTCGCGCGGCAGCAGCAGCGTCTCCCCCACCCGACGTTCCACTTCGTCGATCCTGCCGAGCGCGGCCAGGGCACGAAGCTCGTGGTTCAATATCCGGAGTCGGTCGGGATAGACCTCACGCCCGCGCCGTGTCTCGGCCAACTCGCGCGAGTACGCTCCCACCATGTGGAGCGCTTCCATGAGCGTCTGCCACTGGAAGTAGAACGTTGAGAGGTTGTCAATGCCGGTGAGGATCTCGATGCTCTCGTTCGGCCGGTTTGACCGCAGCGCCTCGACGGCGAGGTCGACGGCCGAGCCCCGCTGGCGTGCGGCCTGGAGTGCCGCCACCCGGTCTCCACGGAGTCCCGCGGCCAGCCAATCGAGAGCCGCGCGCTGATACGGACTGAACCGCGACCGATACGGTTCCAGCAGCCGCACGTTCGAATCCGCCGCACGTCGCTCCCCCAGGTTGGCGTGCGCCATGACGATGAAGAACCGGGGATCGGCGAACGTGGAGTCCAGCGCCACTGCCTGGTACATGAACTCGAGCGTCTCGCGCATGCGCAGCGGCACGCCGTGGTAGAAGGCGCGATGCCCCTCGAGATACGCCCGGTACGCCTCGAGCGACGGCGGTTTGCTGGAGGCGGGGGACGGCAGGAGCCGGTGATCCAGGGCGGCCGCGACCGCCATCACCACCCGGCGCCGCAACGAGTCCAGGGCCAAGTTCGACGCACCGCCCTCGACGGCGATCGGCGCCACGGTGCGCAAAAGCCGCTCCTCCCTCACATCGATGATCTGCGTCTGGAACTCAAGCGTGTCGTTCTGGAGATAGTAGGACCCGGCCACGACGGTCCCGGCCCGGGCCGCCTCGCCCGCGGCCCGGGCGGTCCCGGCATCGGATGACTCGGCGACGCTGGCGAGGTCGGGCCCCGGATGGATCGCGGTCGCGGTGGGAACGACCTCGATCACATCGATCTCCTGGAGACCCTGCGCAATCCAATCGGCCGCCAGATTCCCCAGCACGTCCAGGCCGGGATCCCCCGTGCGGTTACGCAGTGGTACCACCACGACGCGGTTCGGGTCGAGAGCAGACGTTCCTTTCATCCAACCTTGGCTCAGACCGATGAGGATCGCGGCGACCAGGACGGCCCCGGCAACGGTCACCGGCATCGCAAGTCGTCGGCGCACGCGGAACAGTCGGTCACCGGGACCGGCGTCGGCGTGCGTCAATGCCGCCACGAAGTCGGACGCCGTGCGATATCGATCCGCCGGCGCTTTGGCCAACGCCTTCGCAATCGCCGCCGACACGTGCCTGGGCACGGAGGCCCGAAGGTCGACGATGGGGCGCGGTGCGGAGTTCACGTGCTGCCGCACGATACTCTCGGCGACCGGTCCGGTGAACGGCGGTTCTCCGCCCAGCATCTCGTACAGCACGCACCCGAGACCGTAGACGTCGCTCCGGCCGTCGATCTCGCCGCTGTCCATGCATTGCTCCGGGCTCATGTACAGCGGCGTCCCGAGCGCCATCCCTGCGGTGGTGAGCCGGGAGTCGCTCGCGAGGAACGGGGACCGGGCGATGCCGAAGTCCGCCACCAGCGCATGGCTGCCTGCCAGGAGGATGTTCCCCGGCTTGATGTCCCGATGCACGACGCCCTGGCCGTGCGCATGCGCCAACGCCTCACCCACATCGCGGGCGATGCGCAGGGCCTCGTCGACTTCGAGATGTCCCTCCCGATCGAGCCGGTCCCGCAACGACTCGCCGTCGATGAACGGCATGACATAGTAGAGTTGCCCGTCGGCGGAGCCGGAGTCGTACACCGGCACGATGTGGGGGTGGGTGAGGTTGGCGGCGATCTTGATCTCGCGCAGAAAGCGCCGCGGCCCCAGATGTTCCGCCAGCTCGGGATGCAACACCTTGACGGCCACGTCCCGCTCATGCCGGAGATCACGCGCCAGATACACGGTGGCCATGCCTCCCACGCCGAGCTCCCGCTCGATGCGGTACCGATCCGCAACCGCCCGACCGAACCCCGCCTGTCCCGCATCCCGGAAAGCAGTTGGCGCGGGCGAGCCGGCCGGCGACTGCTCCACCGCACGCGGCGACACCGGCGCCCCGGTGGCGGCAGCCTCGGCACGCTCCCGTACACGGTCGACGAGCGCCCTGGTTTCCGGTGACGGCTCCAGCTCCAGCTCGTCCGCCATGCGCCTCGCGAACGTTTCGTACTCGCGCACCGCCCCCGCCCGGTCGCCCATGCCGTCCAGGAGCTTGATGACGCGACGGAGCAACCGTTCATCGAGTGGCGCGAGATCCCTGGCGCGCCGGCTCCACCGCCCGGCGGCGTTGGTCATCCCCTGCGCGGCCTCCTGCTCCGCGACTTCCCACGCGGCGTTCGACGCCAGCTGCCTCAGCTCTTTGCGCCGCTGGTCAAGCCAGCGCTCGAACTCCGGCGCATCGGGCACGTAGAAACCCTCCAGCAGGTCACCGCGGTACAGCTGGAGCGCCGCCTCCCGATCTCCGCGCTGGAGCGCGTCCTCGAACGCGCGCACGTCGCACCGGAACGCGTGTGCCGACACGCCCACTTCATCGTCGCCCCGCGTCTCGATGGTGCTTTCACCCATGAACTGGCGCAGGCGATAGAGCGACTGGCGCACGGCGCTGCGGGCGCGGTCCTGCTCCAGCTCGGCCCAGAAGACCCCGATCAGGGCATCGCGACGGTGGAAGCCACGGGTGGCGCCGACAGTGAGAAAGGACAGGAGGCCGAGGAGCTTGGGCCGGGCCAGGACCGCCGCCGTGTCGGCACCCTCGGGCCCAACCAGCTCGGCCGGTCCGAGCGCGCGGAACTCGATCATGGACAGCCCGAAGGGGCGTGCATCCGGCGTGGCCTCCCGGGAGACGGAGGGGAGACGGCGTGGAGACGGGGCTCGCCTAGCCTGTCGCAAAGGTAGAGCGGCCGGCCGGGACGGGCAAACGGACCCCGATCCAGGGATCGACAGGCAACCCGGCCGGCCGACCCCGAGACCCAGAAGCCCAGGAGGTCACGATGCAGGTCACACGATTCAGTTCTCTCGCCGTTGCGGCCTCGCTCGTCGTCGGCTTGGCGTTCGCGATGGCAGCATGCGACGGGAATCCCGCGGAGCCGGTGAATATCGTGGACAGTGGGTCGTGGTATGTGTCGGGATTCCACTGGCCCCACGACGGCACGCCGCTGGAGACCGCGCACTTCGTGGTCTACAGCGACGCGGCCAGCACCCAAGCGAGACAGCAGCTCGCCGACATCGCCGAAGATGCGCTGGCGGATCTGAAAGCGCGGTTCGGCATCGCCGGGGATGCGATGTTCCGCTTCCCGGCCGGCCAACAGAAGATCCACATCTACGCGTACAAGACCTACACCCCTACCGAGTGGGGCGGCCGGGCGTACTGGGGCGGGTTGATGATCTACTCGCTCGACCACCCGGAGCGTGGAGCGTGGGGCCACACCGCGCTCGACATGTACGTGCCGGTCGTGACGCACGAGATCATGCACGTCATCGAGTCGCTGCTCCGGGCCAGCAACAACCCGGAACAAGTGGACGTTTGGCTCACCGAGGGGATCGCCGAGTTCGTGTCGGGCGGGAACGCCGCGCCGAGCATTTCCGGCAAGGCGCGGTACGACGAGCTGATCGCCCAGCACGGCCGGCTCAACCCCATCGCGATGCACCGCTACACCGACTACCCCGGCCTGGGCCTCGTGTACGACTACTACCTCCCGATGTTCCAGCTCGCCGTGACCTACCTGTTCGACGCGCAGGGCCACGGCGCTTCGCTGATGGATCTCAGGGACCTCTACCTCGACGTCAGAGATGGAATGAGCTTCTCGGCGGCGTTTGCCGACCGACTCGGCATCAGCGTCGCCGAGTACGAACAGCAGTTCTTCGACCTCATGAACGACTACCTCGAGTGAACACTAGCAGGGAGGCAACGATGAGACGGATACTCCAAGCGGGCGGAACCGCCCTCGTGATGGCCTGGTCAATGGCGTGCGGCGACGTCACGATCAATGGACCGGATTGGCCAAAGTGGCCGCCCAAAGACAACCCCGCCGGTCAGGTCCGCGTGCCCTTCGATTGGCAGGGACAGGTGGCGCCGGGGAGGCAGATCGAAATCAAAGGAATCTCGGGAGACATTCGCGCCATCGCGGCGTCGGGCAGTGATGTGGTGGTCAAGGCGACCAAGATCGGGCAGCCAGCCGACGTGGCCGCCGTGAGCATCGACGTCGTGCCCCATGCGCTCGGCGTCACGCTCTGCGCCGTCTACCCCGACGTCGCGGGCCTGCCGCCCAACAGCTGCGAGCCGGGACTGGGCGGGAACATGTCGGTCCGGGACAACGGCCACGGCGTCGACGTGGAGTTCACCGTCGAAGTTCCCGACGGCGTGACCTTCGTCGGCCGCAACGTGACCGGTGACGTCGTGGCGACGGGCCTCCGCAGCGACGCGTTCGTGAGCACGACGTTCGGCGACGCCCGGGTCAGCACCACCCGGCTCGCCACCGCCAGGACGGTGTGGGGATCGGTCATCGCCTCCATCGGTTTGCCGGATTGGGGACAGGACCTCGAGTTCACGACAACGACCGGTGACGTCACCGTCACCATCCCCGCCGCTACCAACGCGCGGGTGCAGGCCGCCGCCCCGTCGGGCAGCATCACGTCCGACTTCCCGCTGACCCAGGCGACGCCGGGGGACATGCGCGGCACGATCGGCGGCGGCGGGCCGGCCTTGAAGCTCGCGACACTCAAGGGGGACATCGCGCTCAGACGGGGCGGCTAGGCGCCTCCGAGGCGAACCCGCGCCGCGAGAGATCCGGGCGCGGGTTCACCTCTCCTCCCTCCTCCCTACCGGCTTACCACCTCAATCTTCAAAACTCACCCTATACAGCAACGAATACAGGATCGGCACGAACCCCAAGGTGAGCGCGGTGGCGAACGCCAATCCGAAGATGATAGCGATCGCCATCGGCTCAAACATCGCTCCCCCGCCCAGCCACAGCGGTAACAGACCGCCGACGGTCGTCGCGGTCGTCAACAGGATGGGCCGCAGGCGGCGTTGGGACGCCTCGAGTATGGCATCGGCCGGCGCCCGCCCGTGCTCCACCTCCTCGATGCGGATCCGGTCCAGCAGCACGATGGCGTTGTTGATCACGATGCCGATGAGCGCGATCACGCCGAGGAACGTCATGAATCCGAAGTAGGACCGGGCGAGGAGCAGACCGACCACGACACCGATCAGGGCCAGTGGCACCGTCAGCATGATGATCACCGGCTTGCGAATCGAGTTGAACTGCCCCACCAGCAACAGCACGATGATCAGGAGCGCGATGGGCATCTTGGCATTGATCGAGGCCTGTGACCTCGCCGACTCGGCCACCTCGCCGCCGACCTCGAACCGATACCCGAGCGGCAGCGCCTCGGCCCGCTCATCCAGCCACGGTTGCAGCTTGGCCATGACGGCGGTGGCCGTGACCCCCGGCTCGAGCTCTGCTTGGACGTTCACCGTGCGCAGCCGATCGCGGCGCAGGAGCTTGGCCGGCTGCCACACGACCTCGAGATCCGCCACCTGCCGGAGCGGGACTGACTGTCCGGTGACCTGCGAGTAGACGTTGAGCCCCTCGATCTTGCCCAAGTCCTCCCGATCGGCCGAGACCGATCGCATCGTCACCGGGATGATCTTGTCGTCTTCCCGGAATTGCGTGGTCTCGATGCCGGAGAGCACGGTTTGGAGCGAAACCGCGACATCAAGGTTGGAGACACCCGCCCGCCGCGCGCGCGCGCCGTTCACCTTGACCAGGATCTTCTTGGTCCGGCGTCCCCAGTCGTCGGTGACGTTGCGCGTCCCGGCCAGCCCATTGATCTGGGCCTTGACCTCATCCACCAGATCGAAAATCACGTCGACCTCGCGACCGGACACCCGGATCTCGATCGGGGCGTTGACCGGCGGACCGAGGATCGCCGGTTTGAACGTCGCAGTCACGCCCGGCATCTCGTCGAGCACGAACCGCTCGAGCCGCGGGATCATGGCGTCCACGGCCGCGCGCGAGCTGGTGTTCAACATGACGTAGGCGTACTCGGAGCTGGGCTGCTCCGGCGCATAGGTCAACACATACCTCGGTGCGCCTTCGCCGATGAAGCTCACCCAGTTCTCCACCGTGTGCCCGCCATTCGCGTCCCCGTCTCCCCGCAGCTCGTCCTCGATGAACCGGTCCAGCTGCCGCACCACCTGTTCCGTGCGCTGGATGGGCGTGCCGATGGGCAGCGTGATGTCGCCCGTCAGGAGTGCGCGGTCCGACGGCGGGAAGAAGATGTTGGGAACGAACCGGAACCCCATCATGGCCAGGACGAACGTCCCGACGATGCCGGCCAGCGCGGCGGGCCGGTGCCGGAGTCCCCATAACAACGTGCGACGGTAGCGCTGGTAGAACGGTGTGTCGAAACCCGTCGGGCCCCGGCGGCGCACCTCGAGGAACCGATGCGCCAGCATGGGGATCATCGTGAGCGACAGCACCCAGGACGACAACAGCGTGATCGTCACCACCTTGAACAGCGGGGCGGTGTACTCGCCGGCTTCAGACTCAGCGAGGAAGATGGGCAGGAACGCAGCAGCCGTCGTGAGGGAGGACGTGAGCAAGGGAATCCGGAGCTCGGCCGCCGAATCCACAGCGGCCTCGAGCCGTCCCTTGCCCTCTCCCATCTGCGTCTGAATCGACTCCGACATCACGATGGCGTTGTCGACGAGCATCCCCAGCGCGATGATGAGGGAGGCGAGCGACATCTGATCGAGCCCGATGCCCAGGATTGCCATGATGAGCATCGACATGAGCATGGTCATGGGTATCAGCGACGACACGACCAGACCGGTGCGAAGGCCCAGGGCCACCAGCGCCACGAAGATGACGACCGCGATCGCCTCCAGCATGTTGCCCACAAAGTCGTCGATCTTCCCCTCGACGACGTCGGGCTGGAACGCGACCAAGTCGAAGTCAACGCCGATCGGATACTCGGCCTGGACCCGGTGGTAGACCGCTCGGACGTCTGCACCCAGCTCGATGATGTTCCCGCCCTCGCGCAGCGAAATCGCGAGCGCCAAGGCGCGTGTGCCCGACGCGCGCGCCAAGGTCTGCGGTGGGTCCACGTATCCGCGGTCGACGGTGGCGATGTCCTGGAGCTGAATGACTTGATTCGAGCCCGGAAGGCGAATCACGCTGCTCCGCAAATCCTCGACCGTCTCGAAGTTCCCGGATGGCTCGAGCGCAATGCGCTCATCGCCCGTGTTGATCTCACCCCCGGGGATGACAATGTTCCGCGATCCGAGAATCGACTGGAGTTGCCCGGGTGAGAGTCCCAGTTCCGCCAGTCGGGCGTTGTTGAATTCGACGAAAATCTGCTCTTCCTGGTCGCCATAGATATCGACCTTCGCTACCTCCGGAATCCGCAGCAACTCGTCGCGTACGTCGTCCGCGACGTCCTTGAGCTCGGCGTAGCTGTAGTCCTCACCGCTGATCGTGATGATCGTGCCGAAGACGTCGCCAAACTCGTCATTGACGATCGGCCCAATGACTCCCTCCGGAAGATCGGGACGCGCCGCCTCGACCTTGCGGCGGAGATCGTCCCAAATCGGCCGCATGTCGGTGTAGCGTGGGAGGATGGTGACGAAGAGAAACGAGGCGCCGGTCCTGGACTCACTCGCAACGTAGTCAAGCTCGGGGAGCTGCTGGACGGCCTTCTCGAGCTTGTCGGTGACCAGCAACTCCACGCGCTCCGGGCTGGCGCCCGGGAAGAACGTCTGCACCAGCGCCACCCGCATCACGAAGCCCGGATCTTCGGCGCGCGGGAGTCCGAAATAGCTGGACAGGCCGCCGAATAGGATCACCACCAGGGCCACGGTGGTGATGCGGTTCTTCTCGATGGCAAGACGCGTGATGCTCATCGGGCCTCCCGGCTAGAGGCGAACGCGGAGGCCGTCAGCGATCTGGCCGATCCCCGCCGTCACGACGCGATCACCGTCCTGGAGCCCCTCGAGGATCTCGATCCCGTCGGTCGTCAGCTCGCCCACCGCCACGGAGCGGCGACGGGCGACCCCGTACCCCTCCTCCGCGGGCTCGACGACGAACACGAACCGCCCGTTCTGATCCTCCCCCACCGCTACTGGGGGCACGACGATCACGTCGCTGCCGCCCGGCGCTGTGAACCGAAACGCCACCTCGGCGGCCATCCCGGATCGGACACCCTCCTGGGACTCGCCCAGGTGCACCGTGACCGGGAACGCGGCGCCGGTCTCCGTCGCCGCCACGCCCACCTCGGTGACGATCCCCGAGAAGGTCTCGTCCGGAAGCGCGTCGAACGTCACGGTGACCTCGCTGCCCTCCCGGACCTCCGCGATCAACATCTCCGGCACCGCGACCGCGACCTCCAAATCGGACCTGGACGTGAGCAGCACGACCGTCTGCCCGGCGCGGACGTTCTGGTTGACTTCGACATTCACGGCCGCAATGGCGCCAGCCTGCGGCGCCGTCAAGCGCGTGAACGCGAGCTGCCGCTGCGCGAGTCCCAGCCGGTTGGTTGCCGACTGCACCTGTTCGGCCGCGGATTCCGATGCCGTTCGCGCCGCCTCCAGATCCGTGAGCGACGCGTTGTCGTTCTCGTACATGCCGCGGACGCGGTCGTAGCTGGCCTGGGCATTGCGCGCTTCCGCCTCGGCACGCCGGAGTGCCGCCTGGGCATCCTGCCGCTGCAGCCGGTAGTCCTCCGGATCGAGCGCCGCGATCACCTGACCGGTCCCTACGCGGTCACCGACACTGACGGAGAGTTGTTGCACCGTCCCGCCGACGCGAAAGCTGAGTGGCGCCTCGACCGCCGCCTGCGCGACGCCCGAAAACCGTCGCACCCGAACCCCCCCGCTCTGGAAGACCTCGACATAGCGCACCGGCCGCACGATCGGCTCGTTCTCGGCGTCGCCACCGCTACAGCTCACCGAGCCGATCGCAACACCGATAATCAGGAGACGGAATGGTCGTTTCATAGCCGGTACCTCACATGATCAGCGTGGCATGCCCAGGTCGGCACCCCTGAAGTACACGTCCAGCCGGTCGAAGAACGCCCGCCGTTCGTCCTCGCCGGCGAAGATCTGATAGCAGCCCACGGCACGTTCGACGTGCACGAAGTCGATCAGGAAATCGTACACGGCGTTGGCGGCACCGAGATCGGACACGACGGAGACATTCTGCGCATCGAGCAGATCCACCAGGCGGGCCGCCCCCCTCGAGTACGTGTCGGTCACCAGCTCGAGACTCCGCCGAGCTGCCGCGGCTGCATCCCTGGCAAGCTGAATGTTGGCGTACGACGCCCCAGCGCGATGGAGCGCGGATCGGACCCGCTGCTCCACCCGCTGCGCGATTTCGGTGCGCCGGACCCGCACGCTCTCGAGCTCCCGGCTCACCCGGCTCACCTCGGCCAAACGCGCGCCGCCCGCCAGGAGCGGTAGGCTCACACTCACCCCCACGCTCCAGTCCAGATCGTCCGCCACCGCCGCACCGGGCGGCAGTCCCGCCGCGGGATCGGACCCCGCCCCACCGGCGGCGAGCTCGTAGCCCAGGTCGCTGAACAGCGCGACGGTCGGGGCCCAGAAGGCGTTCTTGGCGGACGCGAGCAGCCGCTGCTGCGCGTCGATCGCCGCATCGATCTCCCGCAGCTCGGGCGACGCCGCCAGTCCCTCCTCCACCATGAACGCGCGGAACACGCGGAAGCTGTACGGATTGTCGATGTAGTCGTGCACGCTCGGCGTGCCACGCATCAACGGGAGATCGTCGATCGACGCCTCGCGTGGGATGAACGGTTCCTCCAGTGGTCGTCGCACGATGCGATTGAGGTCGATCTCGGCGACGTTGCGCTGCGAGTTTGCCGAAATCACGGCCTGCCGGCCCCTGGCAAGCTGCGCCTCCCACCGGAACACCTCTCCGGCACTGGCACTTCCGAGGGTCACGCGAACGCGTGCCAGATCGAGGTTCGACCGCGTCATGTCGAGATTCTCGCGCTGGATCCGCTCGAACGTCCTCGCGCGCAGGAGGTTGAGGTAGGCAACCGCCGCGTCCGACGCGATATCGAGCTCCAGCGTCTCGACGTTGAACTCCCGCGCCCGCTGCAACGATCCTTGAATCGACAGGTTGGCCCAGGCTCCCTCGGAAAACAGCAGCTGTGTCCCTGAGACGCCTCCGGTGAGCGATCGCTGGGGTTGCGACCCGAAGCTCGCGGCGGCGCGGTCTGCGTCGATGATGAGTCCGCGACCAAGAAGATCCACCTGCGGCAGAAGGGCCGAACGCGCAAGCGTCACTTCCTTCTCCCCCGCCGCCGTGGCGCGCTGCTGCGCCACCAGTTGGAGGTTGGCATCCACGGCCTCCGTCATGACACTTTCCAGGGTCACCTCCCGCTCGACACTCTGGCGCACCTCGTTGATGAGCGTGGCTTCGGTCAGGACGCTGAAGCTCGGGAAAACGCCGATCGCCCGGGCCGTCTCCATGTTGATCGTGAGTTCCTCGTCCCGTGCAAACTCCACCGGGATCGTCGCGGCCTCCTCACCCAGCAGAATGCGCTGCGCGTTGAGCGCCACACGGCGGGCGATGCGTGGGAAGTAGGTCTCCCCGTTCAAGCTCATGAGCGCGCCCCGCGGAACGTCCTCGATGAAGAACGACAGTGTGGGGACCGCTCGGTCGCGCAACGCAGCAAGGAGCCGCTCCGTCTCGCCCCCCTGGAGGTTCGTGAGCCATGCGAGGAAAACCGCATCCGCGTCGTCCGGAAGGCGAGCAAGTGTCGTCTCGTTCACCGCCGCGAGCGGCAGGAGCGTGGCGCGCATCTCGACCGCCAGCATCGCCTCGTCCAGCCGCTGGCGCAGTTCCGGGACGGCCTCGAGGTAGTACGGATTGGTGAAGATCACGAGATGCTGGAACTCGACCACCTCACGGAAAGCCTGGATCTCGCGCAGCACCTGGGTCGGGTGTGTGATGTAGACCAGGTTGGGGATGCCACTCCCCCCATCCACCTCGGGGACGCCGAGGAGGGCCGCGTCCGGGATGTACGGCGCGATCACGGGCTTGGGTTGGGCGCCCCGCCGCACCGCGTCGACCGAGCCGATCACTCCCGACGTGATCACCAAATCGATGCCCGGATCCTGGAGGAGCCGGGTGGTGGCCGCCCGTACCCCAGCCAGCGTCCAGTCGGCTTCCAGCTGGGCGGAGGCCGGGAACTCGACGGTGAATTCCGAGCGCAAGAGATCGGTCAGCTCCCGCTCGAGGAGTGCGAGACCCTCGGCATTGCGGGCCCAGGGGCCGTCCACCACGATCCCAATGCGGACGGTCTGTCGCTCCTGTGCCTGGAGCGGTCCGGGGGCGAGTCCGAGGAGCAGGAGCCCTACGAGGAAGCGGTACATAAGTGACTCGCAGGAACGAGGAACTCCTACCAAAGAACGGGCCGAGATCCCATTGCACAAGGCGCAGCGGGAACCGGCCGGGCGCCCGGACTTCCGTGACACCCCTCCGTCCTCCTTCCCTCCTCCCCCCCTGTCGCAACGCCAACTCCCATGGCAGACTTATGCCGTCCCGGACGGAACCGGAACCATCCTGATCTGACCACACGGAGACACGCACATGCGTCTCTTGCCACGGACCGAAGAGTTCTTCGATTTGTTCACCGAAGTCGCGCGGCGGTCGCACGAAGCCGCCGGCTACCTCCGCGAGCTGTTCACCAGCCCGGAGCGACTGGCCTACTGCGTCGAAACCATCAAGCGTCTCGAGCACGAGGCGGACGAAATCACCCAAGACGTGTCCACTCGGCTCGATCGCACGTTCATCACACCCATCGACCCCGAGGATATCTATCTGCTCGCATCGGATCTCGATGACGTGATGGACAGGATCGACAGCACCGCACGCCGGGCGCAGATCTTCCGCCTCGGCCCGTCCCCGGAAGGCATCGTCCAGATGTGCGACCTGGCGATCGCCGCCACGGGCGAGCTGGAAACGGCGGTGAAGAAGCTCCGCGGCAAGGATGATGTGATCGTGCACCGGATCGAGGTCAAGCGCCTCGAGGAAGAAGCCGATGCCGTGTTTCACGAGATGCTCGGCCGGCTCTTCGATACCGAGACGGACCCCATCGCGATCATCAAGTGGAAGGAGATGTTCGACAAGATCGAGACGGTCATCGACAAGGCCAATGACGTCGCCAAGGATCTCGAGTCGATCGCGCTGAAGCACGGCTGATGCTCGAGTCCGTCTGGTTCGTGCTCGCGATCGTGGCGGTCGCGCTCGTCTTCGACTTCATCAACGGGTTCCACGACAGCGCCAATAGCATCGCCACCATCGTCTCCACCCGCGTCCTGTCGCCGGTGGCCGCGGTCGCCTGGGCGGCGTTCTTCAACTTCGTGGCCGCCTTCGGGTTCGGCACCGCCGTGGCCAAGACCATCGGCAGCGGGCTCATCGACCTCTCGATCGTCGATCCGGTCGTGATCCTGGGCGGCCTCCTCGGCGCCATCGGCTGGGACATTGCCACCTGGTATTTCGGTATCCCCTCCAGCTCGTCCCACGCGCTCATCGGCGGGTACGGCGGCGCGGCGGTGGCCAAGGCCGGGGTTGCCTCCCTGATCCTCGGCGGCTGGGTGAAGCCGATCCTGTTCATCTTCGTTGCGCCCATCCTCGGGATGGTACTGGGGCTCACGCTCATGGTGGGCGTGGCCTGGACGTTCCGCCGCGCCCGGCCCGCCGCGATCGACAAGCACTTCCGGCGGTTTCAGTTGGTGTCGGCGGCGGCGTACAGCCTGAGCCACGGCACCAACGACGCGCAGAAGACCATGGGCATCATCGTCGGCCTCCTGGTCAGCTCCCAGCACCTCTTCACCGAGTTCCCGATCCAGGCGTTTCATCTCACCACTGCCGAGGTCATCCCAACCTGGGTGATCCTCTCGGCACACGCAGCGATCGCCGCGGGTACGGCCGCCGGCGGATGGCGCATCGTCAAGACGATGGGATCGCGACTCACGAAGCTGAAGCCGGTACACGGGTTTTGCGCCGAAACCGGCGGCGCCGTGTCGGTCTTCCTGGCGTCGGCGCTCGGCGTTCCGGTGAGCACCACGCACGTGATCACGGGCGCGATCGTCGGTGTCGGGTCGGCGCAGCGTCTGTCTGCCGTCCGGTGGGGATTGGCGGGCCGGATCGTGTGGGCGTGGATCTTCACGATCCCCGTGGCCGCCGGGCTCGGCGGAATCTGCTACCTTGGCCTTCACCTGGTGATCCGGTAGGAGACGCCATGGCGAACAGGCTGACCTTGCTGCTGTCACCAGCGGCGATTGTGGCAGCGCTGTGCGTGCTGCCACTGGCGGGATGCGCCGATCATGTGCGGACCGTGTCGGGCATGTCACCGACCGGTCTCTTTTATGAGGTGAGCGGCGCCGGTGAGCCCGTCGTGTTGATCCACGCCTTCAGCCTCGACCGGCGCATGTGGGAGCCGCAGGTGACCGCTTTCCAGAATCGGTTCCAGGTGATTCGCTACGACCTCCGCGGGCACGGTAAATCGATTGCCCCCACGGAGCCGTATACCGGCTTCGACGACCTGCGTGCCCTGCTCGACACACTGGGTATCGGTCGGGCGAGCTTGGTCGGTCTGTCGGCGGGATCGGAGCTGGCGATCAACTTCGCCATCGCGTATCCGGACCGTGTCGCGCGCCTCGTGCTGGCGGCTCCGGGGCTCGGCGGCTATGCCGTGCCGCGGTTCTTCTGGTTCCTACCGGTACTCGATGCCCTCGCCGACGGCGACGCGGAACGCGCCGCGAGGCGCTGGGCGGAGACGCCGATCATGGCGCTCCATTCCAATGTCGCGGCGACCGAGACCGTAACGTCGCTGGTCATGGACAACGCGCGCCTGTGGACGTACCAGCGCTCGGAACAGCCGCTGTCGCCACCGGCGATCGATCGGCTGGCGGAGATCACCTGCCCCGCGCTCGTGATCGTGGGTGACCAGGACCTGCCGTACATCCAGGACGTCGCGCGCATCCTGGACGAAGACATCACCGGCGCCGAACTGGTGACGATTCCCGGCGCGGGACACATCGTGAATCTGGACACGCCGGTCGCGTTCAACGATGCCGTGTTGGCGTTTCTGGAACAGCGCGAGCAGTAACGGAGGAGATGAATCGATGCGTGATCTGCTCTCGGCCTACTGGTGGCTCATCGTGTTTGCGCTGGGGGCGGTGGCGGCCGTGGTCTACCGCCGTCGCCGCGGCGGAGGAGCGTAACCGCTCACCGCATCGCTTCAGGCCGCTCCAGGATCGTGCCGTCGGGCGCAACCGTGACTTCGATTTCCTTGCCGTCCGCGGTCTCGAGGACGATTTCGTACCCTTCCAAGGCCTCGGTTCCCTCCGTCACCGCCGTGATCGCCATGACCTCCTCGAGCGTCGACTCGGGGTACTCGCGCTCCACTGCAGTCCTGACGGATGCGGGCAGGTCGTCGGCCGCGATCTCCCGCTCCCAGTTGTGGATCGTGCCATCCTCCTTGATGTCAGCCTCGAGCTTGCGACCTTGCTGGGTGAACTCGATGTCGTAGAGGACGATGTCGTCCTCCTCCTCCCTCGTCCACTGGCGGATCTCGGCCCGAGGAAATCTGGCCCGCAACGCGTCCATCACCTGCTGCGGGATCTTGTCGAGATCGAGTGTGTCTTTGACCTGGGCGTGCGCTGGGGCTGCCAGGAACAACCCTCCAAGAACGACGGCCACCCCGCCCACCATCGAGCCGCAACGACGGGTCATCATGGGATCTGATCCTCCTGCTAGAACGGGCCAAGATTGGGGGAACTGCCCGAAGCTACCGTCTGCAGAATCGGGATGCCACCGCCATGCCTCGCTCGGAGCCATGATTCGCGGCAGATCACGCGTCCGCTGAGGCAACGCAAGCGCTTCCTCCAGGCCAAAGGGACCCTACTTCGAGGCAGCGGAAGCTTCCTGTGACGCGGAGTAAGCCTCCCCCACGGCTATTGCCCACCCGTTGGGGCGGCCGCAGTTTCTTCCGTGGTCGCTCAGGACGTCGGCACGGATGCGCAACCCCTTCTTGGTCTTCGAGGACATTCACAGGACGCCCCGCCAGAAGCTGTTTCGCATCGGGGGCGTCAGGTGGACCGCCACACCTTACGCATGGCTCAGTCCGCTGTTCTGGTGCGCCCTCGGCCTCGCCGTCGCCTGGGCCGAAGAGCGATCGGTCGGTGCCGGTTCCTGGCTCGTGGGGGGCGTGACCTACGGCCTACTGCTCTACGGGACGAACGTGGTTCACAGCGTGGGCCACATCGTAGCTGGTTGGCTCGTCCGCGCTCCGATGACGTCCATCCTGCTCACGGCAACGCGTGACGTGACCGTCTACGTGCGCCGCGGCGCAGCGCTTCCGGCACGAACGCGGATCGCGCGGGCCGCGGGCGGCCCCGCGCTGAACCTGCTGACCGGCGGTGTCGCGCTCGTCATCGCCGAGCTTGTCCACGTGGAGTTCCTGTGGTCGTTCGGCATCTTCAACCTCGCGATCGCCATCTGGACGCTGCTACCGATATCCACCCTCGATGGGTCCGTCATATGGACCTCGTTGCGGCCC
Organism: Gemmatimonadota bacterium; assembly: GCA_029863245.1. GTDB lineage: Bacteria > Gemmatimonadota > Gemmatimonadetes > Gemmatimonadales > GWC2-71-9 > JAOTVV01. The sequence continues at coordinate 13,196 of JAOTVV010000034.1, read as the reverse complement.
AAGAAATCTCTGTCGAAGGCACGGATCGGCCTCAGCCTCATCGTGGTCGCGACCGTATTCGCGATCCTGTTCGGCCGGGAGCACGCCCTCGCCTGGGACAGTCTCGGCCGGCTATTCATCGTCGGCGCACTCTCTATCCTCGCAGGGCTCGGTCGCCGCTGGGCGAGCATCGCGCTCGGTCTCGTGGTCGCGACTGCGTGTGCCGGCCTCATCCTCGGTGCCGCACAGGCTGGCACGTCGTCCCCGTGGGCCTGGCTGTTCGGGATCGATGCGGTGCTGTTCGCCCTGGGGTACGTGTGGTTTCTCGCCGCCGGCGGTGGCGCCGACGGGTAGACACCTGTTGGCGACCTGACTGGCGAGGAGCCTCGGTATCCCTCCGGACTAGCGCCCGTCCAGGCTCACGTCGCGCCGGCTGACGCCGCCCTTCTCCGACACGACCGTAATCGTCGCGGCCGCACTGGCAGTCTGCGCGCGCACCACGTACTCCACCGTGCGGCGTGAGTCGGCGAGCCGGTCGCCGCCGCCGGTGTCGCGCGACCCCGCGAGATGCCCAACGTCGAGCCGGCGGGCCCCGGAAACCAGCTCAGCGTCCTGGAGAACGATTCCTACGCGGACCGGTGGCGTGAGCCGGGCCTCCACCGCGCGCTTAGTGATGTTGGTGGAGAGATAACCCTCGTTCTCGACCACGACCGTGAGCTTCGTGAGCCCGTCCCCGATCGGCGAGACCTGCACGTCCCGGATCACCACCCGCGGGCTCACCTCCGCCAGCCACAGCATCCACGGGACGTACAGCTTCACTTCACCCTCGAGCAGATGGGGCGGCGGGTTCTGCCGCGTGAACCGACCCTTCCACCCACCGATCTCGACCGGTCCGAGCTGCGGGTGCATGAACGGCTTCCACAGGACGAACCCGGCACCGCGCAGCTCCTCGTCGTTCCACCTGAGCCGCTCGGATTCGCTGACGCGACCATCGCCGTCGTAGTCCTTTCCGAATCCACCCCAGAACTCCGGTACCCACCCGAGCACGCCGAAATCCCAGTAGGCCCAACTGATGAGCGTGCCGTGTCGGTGCGCGCGCGGATCCGAATAGCTCGGCACCACGCGTTGCCCGGTCGTCAGGCGGTACTGCTCGCCCAGCTCCAGAATCAGGCGTTGATCGAACGGGTGGAACGCATCCCAGGGACCGGTGGACGGCAGGCGATACAGAAAACCGCCCGCCGTGTGGCCGTGAAACACGCCGGTCACGTTGCGATGCGCGTTCAGGAACTCGATGGTCGCGCGGGTCTCCGGTTCCGAGAGGGGATACGGACCGGCACCGGATTGCTCGAACTCGAGCCCCCACTCGCGCGGGAAGTTCCGGTTCATGTCGATCCCGCCGGTGCCATCTTCGTTGAACCGCCCGTCGCCGTCGTCATCGGTTCCCTCGGAGAGCAGGTCGTAGAACGTGCCATCCCGGTCGCCGGGCTCGCGCCGAAGCATGACTCGCGCGTCGACATCACCCGCCTTCCACTGGCCGTCGGGGTTGGGGACCCGCATGGACACGATCGCACCGTCGCCGTCCAGGTCGTTCTCGGGATCCTCGTCCAGCAGCCCGTCGAAGTCGTCGTCATACGGGCGCGGGGTGCTACGCAACGTCTCGTCGCTCCGGAGCGCCACGTCGGCGCCGTCCGGATTGAACTTCGGCCTAACGTAGATGGTCCGGCTATCGAGCAGACGGGTGACGCGCGGGTCCGTGCCATAGTTGCTCAGCAGGTACCACGCGAAGTGGAGTGCCACCTCGGCACCCGTCAGCTCCCCCGCGTGGATGTTGCCGTCGTAGTAGTAGCCCGGCTTCTCCCCGGCGGGACCGGTGGCCTCGTTCGTGATCTCGAGCACCATGAGCGGCGTCCCCCGCAACGTCTCGCCGATCGCATAGAGATCGGTGAGCTGCGGAAACTCCCTAGCCCATCCCTCGAGCAACGCTTGGGTAGCGGCGGTCGAGTGATAGGTCTGCCAATTGGGACGGAGCGGGTCCTCCCTTCCCTGTGCCGAGGCGTGACCGACGGGGACCATGAGAAGAAGAGGGACAGCACGGAGACACGCGGCCAAACGGACCATGGAGACCTCTCCGGCGGTGAGTGCCGAGGTGTAACGGACAGCAGCAACCAAGATCCGCCCGCCGGAGTGACCGAGCAAGTGTGGTCAGTCCCCGCCGGCTTTGCATCCCGAGCTCCGCACGCGCATGATTGGACGTGAACCCCCCGACCCGAGGAGCTTCCCGTGGGCCGCTTCTGGGACCTGATCCAGCAAAGCCGCCTCGACACATGAGCAATCTGCCCCGTCGCTCCGCCGTCGCTCTCGTGGTGCTGCTCGGCTGCGGCTGTGCGGGCGAGCACGACGGGCCGGCCACGCGTCACGTGCAAGTCGGTTCCTCCACCTCGCTGGAGGTGGTGGATTGGGGAGGGCGCGGCATCCCCATCGTGCTGCTGGCCGGCCTGGGCCATACGGCCCACGTCTTCGACGAGTTGGCGCCGGCCTTGACCGACACGTACCACGTCATGGGCATCACCCGACGCGGGTTCGGCGCGTCGTCGCAGCCGGATTCCGGCTATGACCTGGCCACGCTCATCGATGACATTCGCATTGTCATGGACAGCCTGGGGATCGAGCGCGCCGTACTCGCCGGGCACTCGCTCGGCGGCGACGAGATGACGCGGTTCGCGCGCGCGTACCGCGACCGGGTTGCGGCGCTCGTGTACATCGATGCGGCGTACGACCGGACGTCGTCCCGAGACTCCATGGCTGCCTACGTTGTTCCGTCGTCCGAGATTGCTCCACCAACCCAGAACGACACCGAATCGGCGGACGCGTATCGGGCGTTCTACGCGCGAGTGAACGGCGTGACGATGCCGCTCTCAGAGATCAGGGCCATGTTTCGCTGGACGCCCGAAGGACGATTCGATGGCCCCGTTACGCCGTCGTGGATCTATGGCCGGATCCTCGGGAGCCTCGAAGATCCCGACTACAGGGGCATCGACGCACCGGCGCTCGCCATCTACGCGACCGACTACCCGCTCACAGAGCTGTTCATGGACTATGCCACACGGGACTCGGCCACGCGGCGCGCCATGCGGGCATACCATGCAGCCAGTCTCCGCACGGCCGCCCGCTCCCGCGATCACTTTCGCACAGCGATGTCGCGAGGACGCGTTGTGGAGATCCCGGGTGCCGGCCACTCACTGTACATCACGCACGCCAAACAGGTGCTCGAGGCTGTGCGAGGCTTCCTGGGAGCCATGCCATGACCGACCCACGACTGCGCGAAATCCTCGCCATGCTCGATCCCAAGCCCGGCACGCGTCTGTGGCACGGCGGCGCGTCGCCGCTCGGTAGCCTGCGCGGCGTGTCACCCGAGCAGGCTGTGTGGAAACCGTCACCGGACCGTCACAGCATCTGGGAATTCGCGCTCCATATCGCGTATTGGGACTACGCAGTGCGACGCGGCCTCGAGGGCGGACCCGTCGGCGGCTTCCCGCGATCGCCCGCGAACTGGCCGGCGGTCCCCACGCGACCCGATGCAAAGGCCTGGGCAAATGACCGCACGTTGCTGCGGTCAGAGCAGAAGAAGCTGATTGCGGCCGTACGCGGGTTCGACCCCAAGCGGCTGGACGAGGTGGCGTCACGAAAGAAAACCTATCGCTTTGCGGATCTCCTGCACGGCATCGTCATGCACGACACCTACCATGCGGGGCAGATCCAGCTCATGAAACGGCTGTATCGGGCGAGGCGAACAAGGGGCCGGTGACCCCCCCACCCCAGGCACGCGATGGTCGAGCCAATGCCTTCCCTTCGTCGCTGGCGAACAGGCCGACAGCCCCGACGATTGACGGAGCCGACTGCGGGAGGGTCAGCTGGGGTCACCCGGGTGGCTCGCATCTCGTCAATCACGCCCTGGAGTCTTTCGCGCGTCGGCGAAGGCGCCACACGCGCCGACTCCGATCCGACGACCGCTTCCGGGCACTACCTCGTTGTGTGGGTTCGTGAGAGTGACGGGGCATGGCGCATGCTCTACGACATGTGGCACCGGCCTGCCCCGTAACCCTATCCACTAGCGCGGCGTCAGCGCTGACCGTTATGTAGCCTGTTCACGCTCGGAGCTGCTGTGCACGAATACCACCATATTGGCATACCAACACAGATCCGGCGGGATGGTGAGAGGTATCTCGCGGAATTCAAGATGTACGTGTCTGGCTACGAGGCGAGCGAGTTCGGCATCGAATGGATGCGTTTCGAACCCGGTTGTCCGCTCCCGCCGCTCGTCCAGACGGTACCGCACGTGGCCTTCCGAGTGGACGACCTCGAAGCGGCTCTACAAGGAAAGGAAGTCTTGATCGCGCCCAATTCGCCGTCCCCAGGCATTCTGGTGGCGTTCATTGTGGAAAACGGTGCGCCGGTGGAGTTTCTCGAAGACGGATCTTGATCGGTTCGGCTCCGCCAGCCCAGCGCGCGTTCTCAGGAAAGAAGGAGAAGAACATGGAGATGCCAAAGCCGTCTGCCGGACACCGGAGGCTCGAAATGCTCGCGGGGAGCTGGGAGGGGAAGGAGACAATGTACCCTTCGCAGTGGGATCCAAAGGGTGGCATCGCGGTCGGGAGAACGACGAGCCGATTGGCCGTCGGTGGTTTTGCTCTGATTTCCGATTACGAGCAGGAACGAGACGGTGCGATCAGCTTCTCAGGTCATGGGGTCTACACCTTTGACCCGAAGACGGAACTGTACTCACTGTTCTGGCTTGATTCGACCGGATCACCGCCGGAGGTGTTTGGCGGGGCATTCACTGATGACGTGCTGACGCTGAGTCACGGCGGCCCTCCCATGCACGTCTGCCTCACGTGGGACCTGACGAAGTCTGGGCGTATCGCGTCGAAGATGGAAATGTCTGACGATGGCGTCACGTGGAACAAGCTCTTTGACGCCGAGTACAGGCGTACCTGAACGGTCGGAGTGACGCGGGCGCCGAGTACGACCGTGGGGTTCCTACGTCCGACCACGTTATTCGTTTCACCGGGGTGGCAGGGAACGGGTTCACTGTCCGAGACATCAAGGGGGTTCAATGTCCGACTCGTCGAATCAAGCGCTGCGCGCGATTCTCATGGTCTTCGGCTTGGTCTTCATCTTTGGCGTCTGGACGCTGATGAAGGTCTGGCCGGCCGGCTGGCAGTGGCAGCCCAACCAGGCCGAGTACGAGCAGATGATCGTGGGCGTGTATGCCACTCTCGGGGTGTTCCTCGTCATGGCCTCGCGCAATCCCGGGCAGCACCGCAGCCTGATCCTCTTCGCGGCGTGGTCCAGCCTCGTGCATTCGGGCATCATGGCCGTGCAGGCCATCCGTGACACCGCTGAGCGAGGACATCTCCTCGGCGACATCCCGGTCCTGGCGATTGTCGGTATCGTCCTGCTGGCATTGGCGCCGAAGAGCCCTGCGATGGGGAGCGCGACCTGACGAGCCATCGGATCTGGCGGCTCGCGATCCCGGCACCATGCGTGACAGTGCTCGCGGCCGTCCTGTGCGGCGCGATGCTGGCGCTTCCCGCACGCCTGCGGGCACAGGAGCCGGTGTCGTTCCCGACTCGGGACGGTGGGCTCATCTTCGCCGACCAGTACGGGAGCGGCCAGCGCGGCGTAGTGCTGGCGCACGGAGGCCGGTTCAATAAGGAGAGCTGGGGCGAGCAGGCGCGCGCCCTCGAGGCAGCAGGGTTCCGCGTCCTGGCCATCGATTTCCGGGGCTACGGCGAGTCGCGGGGCCCGGGCCAGGACGACCCGTTCACTGCTCCGCTCTACCTCGACGTGTTGGCGGCGGTCGCCTACCTGCGACAGACCGGGGCGAACACCGTTTCGGTTGTCGGCGCCAGCATGGGCGGCAGCGCCGCGGCCGAGGCCGTCGCGGCGGCCCTCCCGAACCAGATCGACCGCCTGGTGCTGCTCGGAAGCGACGCCGGCAACGCTCCGGAGAACCTGGTGGGCCGCAAGCTGTTCATCACGGCCCGCAACGACACCACCGCAAGCGGGGTGCCGCGGCTGGTCCGAATCCGCCAGCACTACGACCAGGCTCCTCGTCCCAAAGAGCTTGTAGTCTTGGATGGCGCCGCCCACGCCCAGTTCATCTTCCAGACGGAACAGGGCGAGCGACTGATGCGGCAACTCATCCGCTTTTTGTCGGAGCCGTAGGCACGTCCGCAACCGGTCTTCGACTGCCCTCGGGCAACGGCGACACCGTCGAGCCGTGCCCCAATGATTTCCCGAATCCGTTGAGCCCCACATGCGAGCCATCGTCAGCATCTCGGCCACCAGCCGTCCCGACAACTACACCGCCAGGGCCCTGGCGGTGGTGAACGACGAGCTGGAGCGGCGCGAAGTATCGCCCACGGTGTTCGATGCCCGTGAGTTGTCCCTTTCCTTCCCGGGGCACCCGCCCACCGATGACGCCAAGCGACTGCAAGCGGCTATCGAAGGGGCCGGCGGCGTCGTGATCGGAACCCCGGAGTATCACGGAGGGTTCTCCGCTATGACCAAGCTGATCATCGAAAACCTGGGGTTTCCGTCGGCGCTGGCCGGCAAGCCGGTGGCCCTGGTCGGGGTGGCGGCGGGGCGGATCGGAGCGATCAAGTCGCTCGAACAGCTGCGCGGTGTATGTTCTCACGTGGGCGCCATCGTGCTGCCGGGAGCCGTTTCGGTTGCGGGCGTTCGTGCGGCGTTCGACGAGGCGGGACACTGCACCGATGAGGGCGTGGAGGACGCGCTTCGAGGGATCGCGGGATCGCTGCTCGAATTCATCGAGAATTACATCTGTCCCAAGTACGCGCTCGAAGCCATGGTCCGGGGCGAAGACACACCCTGGACGTCGACGATATGATCGGAGGGGTAGGGTCGGCAAAGGATACCCAAGGCGCGGCGCAGCAGCGCCGGATACACACTGAAGGAGGAGGCATATGGCAGGCAAGAAAATCATCGCGGTGGTGGGTGCAACCGGCGCTCAGGGTGGCGGGTTGGTCCGCGCCATCATGAGCGACAAGGGCAGTGACTTCACGGCTCGGGCGCTGACACGCAATCCCACGTCCGACAGCGCCAAGGCCCTCGCGAAGTTGGGGGCGGAGGTCGTCAAGGCCGACGTCGACGACGTGGCGAGCCTGAAGAAGGCATTCGCGGGTGCCCACGGCGCCTTCTGCGTCACCTTCTTCTGGGCGCACTTCTCGCCGGACAAGGAACGGGCCCACGCCCGCAACATGGCCCAGGCTGCCAAGGCTGCCGGCATTAAGCACGTGATCTGGTCGACGTTGGAGGACACCCGCAAATGGGTGCCGGTCAACGACACTCGCATGCCGACGTTGATGGAGAAGTACAAGGTTCCCCACTTTGACGCCAAAGGCGAGGCCGACCAGATCTTCACCGACGTTGGCGTGCCCACGACGTTTCTGCTGACGTCGTTCTACTGGGACAACTTGATCCACTTCGGCATGGGTCCCAAGAGGGGCCCGGACGGCAAGCTCGCCATCACGATGCCGATGGCCGACAAGAAGCTTCCGGGCATCGCCGCAGACGACATCGGCAAGTGCGCCTACGGAATCTTCAAGAAGGGTCAGGAGTTCGTCGGCAAGACCGTCGGGATCGCCGGCCAGCACCTGACAGGTGGGCAGATGGCCGCGGCGCTCGGCAAGGCGCTGGGCCAAGACGTGGGCTACAACAACGTGGAGCCCGAGGTGTACCGTAGTTTCGGTTTCCCGGGCGCTGAGGATCTCGGCAACATGTTCCAGTTCAAGCGAGACTTCGAAGACTACTTCTGCAGCGCGCGCAACCTCGACTTCGCGCGATCGATCAACCCGGCGCTCCAGACGTTCGACCAGTGGCTCGCGAAGAACAAGAGCCAGATCCCACTGGAATAGCGGAAGGAATCACGGCGTCGCGCCGAGGGTCCGCGGCGAGACCTGCCATCGCATGGGCACCGGAGCATCAGCCCTCCCTGCGTTGGTGGGCCGCCGCCGCGGACGCCCTCAGCGATGCTTGATGAACGTGCCGTCCTGCAGTTCGGCCCAGGCCGTCCGCAGCTCGTCGTTCGTGTTCATCACGATTGGCCCGTACCAGGCAACCGGCTCTTCGATCGGTTTCCCGGAAACGAGCAGGAATCGAATGCCCTCCTCGCCGGCCAGCACCGTGACCTCGTCGCCCCGGTCGAACAGCACCAGCGAGCGGTTCCCGGTCTGCTCGCGCACCAGCACCTCGTCGGGTCCGCCCTGCTCCGTCAGCACCCCGAACGGTGCCGACGCGTCGCGGAAGCTCCCGGATCCTTCGAACACGTAGGCAAACGCGTGGCGTGACGTCTCGACCGGGAGCGTCTTGCGTCGCCCTGGCGGCACCGAGACGTCCAGGTAGCGCGGATCCGCCGCGACGCCGTCCACCGGCCCGGTCTTTCCCCAGAACGTGCCGCACACCACCCGGACCCGGGTACCGTCGTCGTCGATCACTTCCGGGATGTCTCGGGACGACACATCCTGGTACCGCGGCGTGGTCATCTTGAGCGCGGACGGCAAGTTCGCCCACAGCTGGAACCCGTGCATCTTCCCCTGCGGGTCGCCTTGCGGCATTTCCTGATGCAGGATCCCGCTCCCCGCCGTCATCCACTGCACGTCGCCCGCTCCCAGCGCGCCACTGTTGCCGAGGCTGTCACCGTGTGACACTGTGCCGGCGAGCACGTAGGTGATGGTCTCGATACCGCGGTGGGGATGCCACGGGAAGCCGGCGCGATAGTCGTCCGGCCGATCGTTGCGGAAGTCGTCGAACAGGAGAAACGGATCGTACTCTCCGGTGTCGCCGAATCCGAATGCGCGCCGCAGCTTGACGCCGGCGCCCTCGATGGTCGGCGTCGCCTCGATGATGCGCTTGACTGGTCGGATCGACATGGTTGCTCCAACAGACGGGTAGAGATCCTGGATGAAGAACACCGCCGGCCGGGGCCGAGTTCCACCTACCCCCCCCGGGGGTCGGGAACCGGGCGAAGGCTGGCGTCATCGGCGAATGGATGAAATGATTGTGGTGTAACGTGGAGGATGGAGACCGATGCGACCTGACCTCTACCGGATGTTCTACCCCTTGGACCGGCCCGCGCAGAACGAATGGGCAGAGATCGTCCAGCTCTCCCAGGTGGACTACGTGGCATGCTTGGCAGACAAGGCTCAGCAGTACGACTGTCGGCAAGAAGTCAGCGGGGATGCAATTCGCTGGCATGGGAAGGCGGGGAACCTGGAGCTGATGTTGTTCCGGATACCCGATCCCGGCAACTTGAGCGCGGTGAGAGCGGTCTATGCCGCCATCGCCGAAGCCGAGTGTCCCATTGCGTTTGCGTTCGTGAACCAGCGCGGCGATCACCGCGATGCCTGGGACGTGTTCCAGTTCTCGCGCCTGAGCTACCTGTGCCACTGCAATCGCGTGTCGGGCCCGGGATCGGAGTGCGAGCCGTAGGCGCCGCAGGACTTTCTTGAGCGGCATGTCGGCGGCGAGCGTACGGGTCGTGACGCCCGCTGATTCCGGCGCCTGGCTGCGCATGCGCCTTGCGCTCTGGCCTAGCGGGTCGGAAGCGGAGCATCGCGAGGACATCGAGCGCTTCCTCACCGGCGACGCTCCGGAGCCGCTGGCCGTTCTCGTGGCCGAGGACAGGCAGGGACGACTGGTCGGCTTTGCGGAGCTTTCCATTCGGGGGTACGCAGAGGGTTGTCGCAGCACCCGGGTGGCCTACCTCGAGGGATGGTTCGTCGAACCGGAGGCGCGTCGCCGCGGGGTCGGCCGAGCCTTGATCGCGGCAGCCGAGGAGTGGGGCCGGGCGCAGGGGTGTGACGAGTTTGCGTCTGACGCTGATTGGGACAACGAGGTGAGCGCGGCCGCCCATCGGGCCGCAGGATTCACCGACGTGGGTCTCGTCCGGTGTTTTCGAAAGGACCTGTAACGTGACCACCGCTCGCTGTGCAGTACTCGGCATGCTCTGTTTGACCAGCGTCGTGACGCCTCTCGACGCTCAACGCGTCGATACCATCCGGGTGGGCAGCGCCGCGCTGCAGGGTGCTCGGCTCGAGATCGGGACGTTCGCGATCGAGAGCTTCCAAGGGACCGACGGCGTCGACACACCGATCAGCACTACGACCCAGCAGATCACTCACGCCTATCAAAGCGGGGTCGAGCTCTACGTCATCCACACCACGCACATGCCGGCCGACGGGGACACCACCGTGGGGTCCATCGTGATGCGTGCCACCGACTATGCCCTGCTCCGCCACCGCGTGAAGGCCGCGCGCGACTCGGCCGCCGTCACAGTCAACGCCGGGCATCTCACGGGGTGGGTGGCCCTGCCGGACGAGCCCATCCATCTGATCAACCAACCACTGCCCCGGCCGGCCTTCCCGATCGAAGGGCAGATGCCGTGGCTGTTTCCGCTCCTGCCGTTGGCCGAGGGGTACTCGGCAGCCGTTCCTCACTTCTCCATGTGGCAGGGGGGGGAGGAGTGGACGACCATCACCGTGGTCGGCTCGGATGTCGTCGAGCACGATGGACGATTGCGCGATTGCTGGCGGGTCGACGGTGGCGAGTTGTTCCCCGGCTATCGCATCACCTACTGGGTCGAGAAGAGCACGCGCAGGATCGTGGAAGGAGTGGCCAGGGGAGCGGACGCCGGGCCGGAGTACTGGGCGAGGGCGCGTACGCCGTGACCCCTGGGATGTCGTCAGGCCGTCGCAACGGAGGTTCCCGTCGTGGCAAATCGTAAACGGCTTGGATCCATCCTTGGCGCCTGCAGTGCCCTTGGCTTCGTCCTCACCGCCGGGCTGCATGCGACCGGATATCGAAGCGTAACGGACCTGGCTCGCCAGGGACCCGAGGATCTGCGCACACTGGTTCCGGCGCTGTGGGTTTCGTTCTCAACGGATCTCGTGGTGACGGGCCTGATCGTGCTGGTGGTCGTGTGGCGCCGAAGTACGGCGTCGAGTCTCGTTCTGACAATCGCGGGATTCATTCCGGCCATCGCGGCTGGCCTTCAGATCGCCTACCTGGGCTTCATTCCACCAACGGCTATCCTCATTGCCCTCGCGCTCGTGACGTGGGCCGCTGCGATGGTGTTGCCAGCAGTCCCGGACCGCTAGCGATGGCGAAACGGCGCCGTGTCCGGCGGCCAACAACATCCGTGCGTCTCTCTCGGGCGGGGATTTGCATTGCCGTGCTGACCTCGCTGTGCGGATCCGCGTGCAGCCCCCGTGCTGCGCAGCTCTCGCCGCCCACCGGCGAGGCGCCGACAACGTGTTGGTCGCTGCAACGCAGCTTCCGCGACTCGGCCAACCTGCCCGCGGACACGGCCGTCGTGCCGTCCAGCTTCGCCCTAGGTGTCACCACCGCGGGCGTCGTCGTCGTTCCGGGCACATCCATGCGTGGCCGTTGGGACGCACTGAGCGCGGACTCCGTCCAAGTCGATTGGGGACAGGGGCGGTGGCATACGTGGCTGTTCGGCGTCGTTCACGACGGTCGATTCAGGGCGAGTGGTCACGTCTTTGGCACGGGAGGCGCGAGCGCGCTCGTGACCTACGAAGGAACGCTGGTTCCCTGTACACCGAAGGGTGGCGTGCCCGATGGCACAGGGTTTCGTGATGATCGCTCGGCCTAGTCCTCCTACGCAGGAAGCTCCGGATGCTGCCAGCGCGCTGACCAGGCCGTTTGGTTGCTAACGGGTGCCCATTGTGACAGGTTACGCAGCAGTCACAACCCAATCCCGCACCTCGCCACCGGCACCTCCCCCGCGGTCTTTGCCGGAGCCGCGAGACCCATCAAGGAGTAGAGCATGCGTCAAGTGTCCCTCCCTTTTGACAGTCTTTCGCGCTGGATCCCGCTGATCGCAATCGTGACAGCACTCTCCGCCTGCAGCGCGGGTGAGCAGTCCATTGATTCGATGGCCACCGAAGTGGTCGACGCCGACGGTGCTTCCATGGGGAGCGTCGCGTTCCCGGTGTCATGCACCGAAGACGCGAGCACCCGAATGCGGCTGGGCCTGGCCTTGCTTCACAACATGACGTACACCGAGGCGGAAGCCGCTTTTCGCTCGGCGTCGGAGCAGGACCCCGATTGCGCGCTGGCGTACTGGGGCGTGGCGATGACGTACGTGCATCCGTTGTGGCCCGACGTCCCATCCGCCGCACTGTTCGAAAGCGGCCGGGCCTTGCTCGAGCAGGCGCGGACGCGCGGCACCAGAACGCCGCGTGAGGAGGCGTACGTCGCCGCGCTGGAGGCCTACTACCGGGACGCGGAGACCCGTGACGAACCGGCGCGGCTCGCGAGTTACGCTGCCGCCTGGGCACAGGTTGCCGCCGACCATCCCGACGACCCCGAGGCCTCCCTGTTCCGGGCCCTGTCGCTCATGGCCACCGCCCCGGGATCGGACCAGACGTTTGCGACGCAACGGGAAGCCGGCGCGATCGCCGAGCAGGTCCTCACGCGGATTCCGGACCACCCGGGAGCGCATCACTACACCATCCATGCCTACGACTTCCCGCCGCTGGCGGAGCGGGCGCTGCCCGTGGCCCGAAGCTACGGCAAAGTGGCGCCCGACAACTCCCACGCCCTGCATATGACCTCTCACATCTTCACGCGGGTAGGTCTGTGGGAAGAATCAATCGAGTACAACGCGCGCGCCGCCGACGCCGCCCTGCACCATCCCATAAACGGGGCGACGTCACATCACCACCTGCACGCGATGGACTACCTGGCCTATGCGCACCTGCAGCGTGGGGACGATGCGAAGGCGCAGGAAGTGCTCCGTCACCTGGCGTCGCTGGACGGGCCCATGATGGACAACTCGGTCACCGCATACGCGTATGCCGCCGTGCCGGCCCGGATCGCGCTTGAGCGGCAGCGCTGGGCCGACGCCGCGCGCCTCGAGTCGCGCCGGCCGGCCGCGCTCTCGTGGGACAACTACCCGCACCTCGAGGCCATCACGGAGTTCGCGCGCGCCCTCGGCCACGCCCACTCTGGCAACATGGTGGCCGCCCGGAAGTCCGTCGCCCGGCTCGGCGTGCTGCAGACACAGGCCGCCGCACTGCCGGGCGCCTACGACTGGGGCATCCAGGTGAAGATCCAGGAAGTGGCGGCGCGGGCCTGGATCGCGTACGGCGAGGGTCGCACCGACGAGGCGG
>JAOTVV010000010.1 GCA_029863245.1 Gemmatimonadota bacterium | reverse complement strand
CAACTTCGGCCGCTTCGATGTGCGGATCGACGTCCCGGCCGGATGGATCGTGAGCGGCACTGGAGTGCTGCAAAACCCGGAAGAGGTGCTGACGGCCACGGCACGCGAACGTCTCTCGCGCGTGCTCCAGTCCGACGAGACCGTCACGATCGTGGGCCCCGATGAGGTGGGACCGGGCCAAGCGACCGCCTCGGGCGACCGACTGGTGTGGCACTTCGTGGCCGACTCGGTCAACGACTTTGCGTGGGCCACGGCAAAGAAGTTCGTGTGGCAGGCGACGCGGGCCACGATTCCCGGAAAGGGACCGGTGCCAATCCACATGCTCTATCTCCCCGGGCGCGCTGATCGATTTGCGAACGCCGCTGCCATCACGCGGCACGCGCTCGAGTTCTACTCCGAGCTGTGGGCCCCGTATCCGTTCCCGCAGCTCACCCTGCAGGACGGTCCCAGCGCGGGCATGGAGTACCCCATGGTCATCAACTCCAACCAGGGCGCAGCGGATCACGAGACCGCCCATCAATGGTGGCCAATGATGGTCGGGAACGACGAGACGTGGTACGGCTGGATGGACGAGGGCTTCAATCGATACATGAACATCCTGTCCCGCGCCGACCAGCGCGGCCAAGCGCCCGATCTCGACGGGCTCGGTCAGCAGTACGGGAGCGTCAGCGGCGACGAGTGGGAGCCACCGATGATGTGGAATGCCAACTACGCCGGACCGATGTACGGGTTCCAGACCTATTCCAAGACCCCCATGATGCTCTCGATGCTGGGAGGCATCGTGGGTGACAGCGCCGTGTGGCGCGCGATGAGCGCGTACACCAAGACGTGGCGATTCAAGCACCCGTCCCCGTGGGACTACGCGTTCTTCATGAGCAACGCCCTCGGGCGGGATCTCGGCTGGTTCTGGTATTACTGGCTGTGGACTACCGAATCGGTGGACGGCTCCATCCAGCGCGTGACGCCATCTGGATCCAAGACCACGGTGACCGTGCGCCAGGACGGCCAGATGCCGTCACCCGTGGTGCTCGAGGTTCGGTTCGCGCCGAGCGGCCCACCGATCCGACTGATGCCGAACGCCCGGATGCTCGATGACTCGACAGCGATTGTCACCTGGCCGGTGGACGTCTGGTTCAGCGGAGCCCGCACGTTCCAGGCCGACCTGGAATTCGGCCCGCGCCGCATCGAGAAGGTGATCCTCGATCCGTGGCGCCGGTTTCCGGACCGCGATCCGACCGACAACGTGTGGCATGCGGAGGGGGGGCGGAGGTAGGAGGCTGCAACAGGGAGCGTGAAGGGCGGGCTGCCTCAGTGCCTCGATAGAAAGACGGTGATGCGTTCAGCCGCGTCGTTCGCGATGGCGAAGTCCATGCGCCCGTCGCCGTCGAAATCTCCCGTCGCTACATGGTAGGGACTCCCCTCGACCTCGAGGCGATATAGCGTTGGCGAGTCGCCACCCGTCAGAACGGCGACTTCGCCTCCAACGTAGCTTGCCACGATGACCTCGGCACCACCGTCTCCGGTCAGATCCTCTGCGGTGATCGTGGTCGGTCCCATGGCGATGTCGTAGCGGCCGGCGGCGCGAAACGACCCGTCGGCACTGCCCAGCCAGATGACCAGGGAGCCCACCCTCTCTCCGGAGGCGGCCGCCAGGTCAGCGAAGCCGTCGCCATTCAGATCCGCGGCCGTAACGGAGAACGGGTAGAACCCTGGCCTGAGGACGGCGTGCTGAACGAACCCGCCGGATCCGTCTCCAAGGAGAACGGAAACGTGGTCGGGATTGGGAGTCACCAAGTCCAGACGACCGTCGTTGTTGAGGTCGGCCAGCGCCATCCCACGATAGGGGTCGCCGCCAACCGCGATGACGGTGGCTTCGGAGAACGTGCCATCCCCTATGCCCCTGAACAGGCGGATCGACTCACGCCTGCGGTCGTCGACGAAGAGATCCACATGACCGTCGGCGTCGACGTCCTGCAGGTGCACGGCATGAGGATGCGGAGAGACGTCCACCGCAAATCGTGAGTGGGCCCGAGGCTCGAACCGTCCGCCGGGGACGCCAAACAACAGGGTCACGTAGTTCGTCTCATGGTTCGCAACAGCGAGATCCTTCAACCCGTCCCCGTCGAGATCCGCCACCGCCAGGTCGGTTGGGTGCTCGCCAGCGGCAAAGGACGGCGCGACGTCGAACTGTCCGTCACCACGACCGCGCAACGCGAAGACTCTCTCAGCTCCGGCCACGAGGAGGTCGAGCCGCCCGTCGTCGTCCAGGTCGGAGGCCAGAATCGAGGTGGTCGGGACTCCGATCACGACTTCGACGCGGTCGAACGACAACTGCTCGCTCTGGGCACCGCGAGATTCCGCGCAACCCATTGTGGCCACCACGAGGAGCCCACATCGGAGTGCACTGTACCTGAACCTCATCGTCATCCGCTTCACTCCTTACCTCCGTCCCCCTTGGGAGGCGGAGGTATGACCGTTCAAGAAGCGCCAGCCACCCCGGCCGTGAATGAGCGTCATTGTCATTGCGCCGCCGAAACTGAAGCCGGCCCCGTCGAATCGACAAACTGCGTCGTGAACCCGGTGACGACCGACGCCAGTCCCGGTCCGAGTGGAATGATTTCCGTGTTCTGAAGCGTCGTCTGTACGCGCGCGGTCGAAGGTAGGGCCGCCAAGGCCTCACGAACCTCGTTCCCGGACCGGTACCGAACTGCGCCGTCTTCCACCCAACGAAACACGGACGTGTCGGCGTAGAGCGCGAGGACTGAGTCCCGCAGTCCCTCCGTCGAGTACCGTCCATAGTCGGCGAGCATCTGCCGGACACTGTCCCGAATCGCCGCGGCGTGGGTAGGAGTGAGCCCCCGCTCGGTGGGCGTACAGGCGGCGGTCAATGCGGCAAGAACTGCAACGGTTCCCTGCAAAGTGTAGGCGAACACAGGATCCCCTCCTCTCTCAACCTGCGGGGACGACATCGGTCTCTCAGCGTGCCGGGGTCCCTCTCGAACGAAGGAACAAAAGTGTTCGGCCGCCGAGCGGCTGTCAAAGCGGGCAGCGAAAGGTCTCCGAGCCCGAATGTCCCAAGACGGTCAGTCAGTGCCCCTAATTCGCCCTTGTCCCCTCATGCGACGGCACATAAATAGAGGTTGGGAAGTCCGGGACGGGCCCGCACCGGGGCGTGTGGGTAGGACTCGATGGCAGAGACGCATGGAGAAGGTGACGATGAGAGGGCTGCGGCGAGGAAGAAATCCGCACCTTGAGACGCCTGGGTTGTGAGAACCATCCGCGGCGACGGTGGCGGCCCATGGAGAGCCGGACGCGGGGGAATGAGCCTGGCCCTCTTGTGGTTCTGCAGCTTCACGTTGCTGCAGGGTTGCGGAACAAGCGCCGAGCATTCCGGTACCCAGAGTGAGGCTCGCGCCAGCATACCGGTAAAGGACACGATGCGCATTCACTTCGAACGGTCCGGTGGATTCGCCGGCCTGCAGTTGGCCGTGACCATCGAGTCGGACACGCTGTCCCAAGAAGACCTGCAGCAACTGCGCTGGCTCGTTGACGAGGCGGACTTCTTCGCTTTGCCGTCGGAGTTGCGCGAGCAGACTCCCAGGGCCGACCAGTTCGTCTACAAGGTGACCGTTGAGTCGGCAGGCCGCCGCCACACGGTAGAGACAACGGATGAAGCGGCTCCGCCCACGCTCCAGCCGCTGCTCGACTGGCTGAGTCGAGCCGTCCGCACGGCACGGCGGCGAAGCTGACTTGAGCTCGGGCGCCTGCCGCTGCCTCGGTCGCCCGCGTTGTGCGTACCGATGACTCCCACTCGACGCCGTCCACCGACGTCACGGGAAAAGGATGCCATGATGTCGCACCGTCACCCTCTTCATTGCATCGTTCCGCCGCACATCCTCGAGGCGATTGCCGAACGTGGCAGCCCGCGGCAGCAGGCGAGGGCGAAGGCCAGCCAGGCAGCGTCGGAGCAGATGAGAACAGAGCGCCAGAGGATCACCGCACGGCCGGTGCTGGCAGCCCAACCCGGAGCGAAAGAGCGAATCGTCTACACCGCCAACTTCGGTACGAGCCTTCCAGGCCAGAAAGTGCGCGGCGAGGGTGAGCCTCCCAGCGGTGACGCCGCGGTGGATGAGGCGTACGACGGCTCGGGCGATACGTTCGATCTCTACCAGCAGACCTACGGCAGAGATTCGATTGACGGCAACAACATGCGGTTGGATTCGACGGTGCACTATCACCAGGGGTACGACAACGCCTTCTGGAACGGCGAGCAGATGGTGTACGGCGACGGCGACGAGGACCTGCCCGCAGACGAACGCCTGTTCAACCGGTTCACCAAGTCCCTCGATGTGATCGGGCATGAATTGACGCATGGCGTGACCCAGTTCACCGCCAACCTCGTGTATCGCAATCAACCGGGAGCGCTCAACGAGCATTTCTCCGATGTGTTTGGGTCGCTGGTGAGGCATTGGAAGCTGAGCCAAACGGCGGACCAGGCAGATTGGCTGATTGGGGCCGACCTCATCACGGACAACGTGAATGGTGACGCCCTCCGCTCGATGAAGGCTCCGGGGACCGCCTACGATGATCCAGTGCTCGGCAAGGACCCGCAGCCGGCGCACATGCAGGACTATGTGAACACGCAGCAGGACAACGGCGGCGTGCACATCAATTCCGGAATTCCGAACCATGCGTTCTACGTTGTTGCGACCGAGATTGGCGGCAACGCCTGGGAGAAGGCCGGCTTGATCTGGTACCAGACGCTGATCGGTGGTCGGCTAAGCTCGCAGGCCGAATTCCAGGCTGCCGCCGATCTGACGTACCAGATTGCCGGCGAACTCTACAGTGCCAACAGTCTCGAGCAACAGGCCGTGCGCACCGGTTGGCGTGCCGTGGGGATCACCGTTGGTGGCGCGACGCCTCCGCCGGAGCCTCCCCCCCCGCAGCCCGGACAGGGGTGTTTTGCGGCGGTCCTGACCCTGGGGCTGGTGCGCTAGCGCGCAATCGGCGGTACCGTCGGGTGCTGCGCAACACCCCACGACCGACGCCGGCCGTGGGGTGTTGGAGTCGTGCGGCTGTTCCGGCTACTGATTCAGCGACAGATCCCAGACATGATCGGCGTGCGAGTCGCAGATGGCGCCGAACTCGCGTACGAGCTCGGGCTTCTCGGCTTCGATGTCCTCCCAGAGCTTGTCCCAGTACTTCAGCATGCTCTTGTAGTCTGCGCCGTCCAGCACCAGGGCGCGGCGATACCAACCACCCACGCTATGCTCCAACCAGACCATGAGTTGACTTGGCCCTCGGCCACCTGCCGGTTCAGGATCGGGGCAAACGCCGTCTTGATGATCTCGTCGGCCTCCGCTTCGTGGCTGTCACACACCATGTAGCTCGAGAGTCCTGCCGCGGGCCGGTCTTGCGCCAGTTGGCCGGCCGGGTTCGACGTCGCGACGGACATCCAGATATAGTCGCCGTGGGAGGAGCAGATGGCATTGAACTCGCGTGCGGCCGCGGCGTGGTTGGCCTGGACGTCCTCGAGGTAGGCGGCTTGCGCATCGATCATCGCGTCGCGATCGGTCCCGACCATGTAATTGAGCCGTCGCCATGCCCCGCCGACCCAGTGGCGCGCCCACCCGAACGTCGTGATGCGACCGGCGGCCACCTGTTTTTGCAGGAGCGGCCTCATGACCTGTGTGAAGATCGTGTCGGTCCGGGCCTCGCGAGACTGGTCACAGCGAAAGTACGTCGCGAACACGATCTGGGTGCGTCCTGGGCCTGTGCGGCGGGCGCTAGCAGGAATGCGGCAATGGCTGCGAGGAGCAGCGGACGAGCTTTCCGGGGCTGTGTCGGCGGCACCCGCCCTGGGCGTCCATGGGTCTCGTTGGGGCGACGTCAGTTACGCGAGGCGTCGGGCACGCCGAGGGCCACGTGGAGGTGGTCCGCGGTCCCGACGTGCCGCAGCGTCCGGAAGCCCATGAGGCGGAAATACCGGTTAATCAGCCAGTTCCGCCATCCCGGACGGCCGATCGTCCGCAAGTCCGCCGCGTGGACGTACCCATCGCCCTGGCGATAGTGATGAGACCGATCGCGGACCGGGAGCCCCATGCGCTCGTAGTCCTCCGGCTCGCGAGCCAGGTCCGTGATCACGAGATCGTCGTCCGCCAGGATCAAGGTCGAGAGCGCGATGCGCAGGACCGGATGGAGCGTTCGATAGTACGAGCGCACTTCGGCGGTCTTGGTGTTGGTGCCGGCCACGTACAGGAGGGCATATCCGCAGTAGGCGAGCACCAGCGGGACAGCCACCCACTTCGCCACGGTCACGAGCCGCGCGCGGCCCGTGAGGGCGCGCGAGATCCAGGCGGCATACACTGTCAGCAGCGAAACCGTGACCCCGGCGGCCACGCCGAGCGCCACCCAGGTGGGGTAGTTCCATCGGAGGTACAACCAGGAACCGAGTCGCACGAGCAGGATGAACGGAAAGACGACGGCCAGGGCGAGCGTGAGCAGGAGGCGCGGAATCGACTTGGCGCGGAACCGCCACGCGCGCCGCTCGCTCGGAGGCGCCGAAACATCGACGCTCCGAAGCCTGCGGTCGAAGTCAGCGAGGATGCGGCGGGTATCGTCGTCCATATACCCGCCCTACGATGGCTTGGGACCTCCTGTTTCCAACCGGCCGCTAGCCCAATTCCACGCCATCACCAGCCCGGTCCGCCGCTCACCGCTTCGAGCGTCTCGGCTTGGACTTCCGCTTGGCGGATTTCCGTTTCGCCGGCTTCCGCTTCGTGGTCTTTCGCTTTGCGCGCTTTCGCTTCACAGCTTTCTTCTTGACGGCGCGCTTGCTGCTCACGCCGGCCGCCGGCCGGTGCGCGACGCAGTAATTGCCGCCATCCACGGCCGGCTTGGGGCAGCCTCGTTTCAAACAGGTCACGACAGGCATTCGGGCAGTCTCGACGTGTGCTAGGTGAAGATGGTGATGGTGGTGAGGACGGCCACCAGGCCGATCGCCACGAGCAAGAGCTTCTGCGCCCAGGCCACCAACCCGGCCTTGCTCTTGGTCAGACGATCCACCTCTTCGTTGGCGGACCTCCACATCGATAGCTGGTCTCCCACGAACCGCGGCAGGCGTTCCGCGATCTCCGCGGGGTCGGTGACACTGGAGAGATCGGTGATCAACTCGTCGAGATTCTCTCCGAGCGGCGGTGCGACGACCTCGCGAACACGGAGCGAGAGGACCGCCAGGATGACGGCTACCGTGAGCACCCCGACTGCCACGGCCAAGATGGACTTCTCTAACCCAGCGGTATTCCCGCCCGTGAGATCGCGGACGAACGCGAACGCCGCCGCCAGAAAAATGCCGGCCACCGTGATGGTCCCCTGCGCCTTGCCCTCGACGTGCCGCCACGTATCGGAGAGCTCCTTGTGCTCGTCGCGATAGCTCTGGAGGGCACCCGCGAGCAGTTGGTCTCGAGCACTTTGCTGATCGGGCATGGCGTAGGCCATCCGTGAGGGGGAGTCGCGACGCGTCCTGCCGGTCAGCAGATAAGCTGTGCCAGCCGGCGCACCCGTGCAACACCGCGCACAGCCGGGACCGTCAGTGCTGCAGCGGAGCGGAGGGTTGGACGAGATGACTTGGGTGCCGGTGGTTGACTCCTCACCGTCTTGAAGGAACGTTGAGTGGCCGGGCAGGGCGGACTGATGCTGAGGGGGAAGAGTGCGACTGCTGGTCATGGCGTGGAGGAATCTGTGGCGGTACCGACGCCGCACCCTCGTCACGGTTGCGGCCATGACCCTGGCACTGTTGATCATGGTCCTCTACACGTCCCTGGTTGAGGGCTACCTACGCGACCTCGAACGCAACATCGTTGATATTGAGCTGGGTGACATCCAGATCGTCGCGCCCGATTACCGCAATAATCCCTCCATCTACCGGCGCATCGAGAATCCTGAGCAACTGGTCGCACAGATTCACGATCGCGGGCTCCGCGCGTCCACGCGGCTCATCGGTGGCGGGCTGGCGGCAGCGGGTGAGTCATCGGCCGGCGTCATGCTCAAAGGCATCGATGTGGAGCAAGATGCGGCGGTGAGTGAGATCTCGGAACATCTGGCCAGCGGGCAGTGGCTCGATGCCACGGATCAGCCCGGTGTCGTCCTGGGGAACCGCCTTGCCAAAACCTTGGGGGTGGGGCCGGGTGACGAGCTCATACTGTTGGGGCAGGCTGCCGATGGCAGCATTGCCAACGATCTCTACACCATTCGTGGTGTCCTCCGGAGTATCAGCGACGACGCGGACCGGGCTGGCGTCTTCATGACCGAGCAGGCGTTCCGCTCGTTCTTTGTCATTCCCAGCGGCGCGCACCTGATCATGGTCCGCCGACCGGCCGAGCGGGATCTCTCGGTCGCGGTCGCCGAAGTGCGCGAGATTGCCGTCGGGCTGAACGTCGCAACGTGGCGGGATCTCGCGCCGATCCTGGCGTCGTTTCTGGACTCGACGCGATCGCTCATCCTGATCGTGTTTCTCGTCATCTACGTCGTCGTGGCGATCCTCATCATTAACGCCATGCTGATGAGCGTGTTCGAGCGCATTCGGGAGCTGGGTGTGCTCAAGGCCCTCGGCGTCGGCCCGGGACACGTATTTACACTGGTCTTCATGGAGGGTGGGCTGCAGACGGGAATTGCGATCGTCGTGGCCCTGGCGCTCAGCGTGCCGGGACTCGCCTACCTGGCCGATCACGGACTCGACTTGAGCGGCCTTGGCGGGATGTCGGTCGCGGGCATGGCGATCGACCCGGTGTGGCGCGCCGTCGTGACACCGATGACGATCATCGGCCCGGTCATCACGTTGGTGGTCATCGTCACGGTGTCGGTACTCTATCCGGCGCTCAAGGCGGCCCGTATCAGTCCGGTCGCCGCGATGCGGTACCAGTAGGCGGGGTGGGCATGCGGGCGCGCGGGTCGAGCTTGGCGGTGATGGCATGGCGCAACCTGTGGCGTAACCGGCGCCGCACACTGTTGACGCTGTCGTCCATTGCGTTCGGGGTGTTCCTCGCGGTCCTGTTCACCGCCATGCAGGATCGCAACTGGACCGACATGATCAACTTCGCCGCGCGCCTCGGAGCCGGACACGTGACGTTGCAGCACAGCGACTATCTCGAAGCGCCGACCTTATCCAAGACAGTGCAGGGGGTGGATGCCCTGAAACAGCTGGCACGCGCCGAGCCCGGAGTGGCTCGGGCGGTCGAGCGCGTCGTCGGCCAAATGATGCTGAATACCGCGCGCGAGAGTCGTGGCGCCGGGTTCATCGCCATCGATCCACTCGTGGAGGACTCGACCACGTTCACGGTACTCGGCGCCGTGGTGAGGGGTGCACCGTTCACCACCAGCCGCGACAAGGGAATCATTCTCGGTGAGCGTCTGGCCGCGAATCTGGATGTCGGGATGGGCGACAAGATCGTCTATACCATGACTGACAGGACCGGCGAGATCGTAAGCGGCCTGGCCCGGGTCTCGGGCATCGTGCGAACCGGTGCCCCGAGCGTCGATGGGGGCTTGTGTCTCTTGCCTATTGATGCCGTGCGCGAGGTGCTCGGCTATGCGGCCGATGAAGCCACGCAGGTGGCCGTCTTCGTCCGAGACCAGCGCCATGCCGATCGCATTGCGAGTCAGCTGAACGTCGAGGTGAGACCCGGTGTCGTGGCGCTTCCGTGGCACGAGATCCAACGGGAACTGGCGGCGTTCATCGCCATCAAGGTTGGGGGCGCACGGTTCATGGAGGCGCTCATCGCCGTGCTCGTGGCGGCTGGGATCTTCAACACGCTGTTCGTGAGTGTCATGGAGCGGCAGCGCGAGTTCGGCATCATGATGGCGATCGGGTGGAGTCCGGGCCGGCTGTTCCGCCTGGTGGTGCTCGAGAGCGCATGGCTCGGTGTGTTGGGGCTCCTCGGCGCGGTGCTGGTCACGGTGGTTCCGTACTGGTACCTGGCCACCAAGGGGATCGACGTATCGGGCCTCATGGGGGAGAACACTGCCGAGGTCTCGGGCATTGCGATGCCCACCACGTTCCGTGTGGGCATCTTTCCGGCCCACGCCGTGTTCATTGCCGTTGCCGCTCTCGTCGCCACGCTGTTGGCCGGCCTCTACCCGGCGTGGAAGGCGGGTCGCGTCGATCCGGTCGAAACCATCAAGCTCGTGTGAGGTCGGTCCATGGTCGCTGACGGGAACTCCGCAATCGTCGCGCTCAATGACGTGACCAAGGTCTATCGCCAGGGGGCGGTGGACGTCCACGCGTTGCGCGGGCTCACGCTCGACGTCGCCAAGGGAGAGTTTACGGCGATCTGCGGTCCGTCAGGCTCGGGCAAGACCACGGCACTCAACCTGATCGGTGCGCTCGACCGGGCGACGTCCGGATCGGTGGTCCTGGAAGGCCACGATCTCAGTCGACTCGGTCGTCGGGAGTTGAGCCATATGCGGCGCGATCGCATTGGCTTCGTGTTTCAGGCGTACAACCTGATGCCGGTGCTCACCGCCTATGAGAACGCCGAGACCGTGATGTGGGTGCAAGGGGTGGCAGTGGAGGAGCGTCGACGGCGCGTGATGGACCTCCTCGCCGCCGTGGGGCTGGAGGGGCTCGAGCACCGCAAGCCATCGGAGCTTTCAGGCGGCCAGCAGCAACGGGTTGCGATTGCGCGGGCCATTGCCGCCAGTCCTGCCATCGTCCTGGCCGACGAGCCCACGGCAAACGTCGATTCTGAGACGGCAGACACCCTCATTGGGATCATGGAGAGACTCAACCGCGAGCAGGGAGTCACCTTTCTCTTCTCGACCCACGATCCACGCGTGATGGAGCGGGCACGCCGGCTGGTGCGGTTGGTGGATGGGGAAGTGGCGGAGGACGAGCGGAGAGGGTCTTGAGTCGTCAGCGTTCAGGTATGCTCGACGCAACGGCAGCCGCATTGCGGCATCACTCAGCCGTTTCCATCCCCCGCAACCGCTCCAGCAACGCGACCATCACCTCGGTGTCCCGCGCACAGTAGGCCAGGAGATCGTCGCGTAGCGTTTCGCGCTCGGCGGGTGAGAGCGTCTCGGGCTTGAACAGCATCCGCGCGATCTCGGTACTCGCCAGCTCCCCTTCCGCAATGCCGAGGTCATCGTAATCCAGCTCCGGCACGAGGGCCGGGATCACAGTTTTGAGGCTGAAGCTGCCGTAAAAGTCGGGGTGATACACGTGGTCCCGCACCACCGGATAGAGATCGACGAGCCTGGCCTTGATGGACTCGAGGTCGGCAGCGCGATGTGGTAGCGCCGCGATCAGCGTGTCGAGACAGCCCTTCTCGAAACTCGCGTAGTAGGCCACGATGCTCGTGGCATCCACACACGCCTCGATCAGCGCGTTCGCGATCGGTTCCCGAGGATCGTCCGCCGTATCGGCGAGCCAGGCATGGTGGATATAGCCGCCGCGCCCGTCCTCCACGTGACAGCTGAACTGTGCCGGCACCTGTTGCCACGGCGTGCACCCGTCCCACACCGGGATGGCGAGGCTCACGGTCTCGAAATCGAGAAACGCAATCGGACCTGTGAACGGTTCCAGCGCCTCGGCGAGCTTGGGGCCCACGATCGTGCTGCCCTCGTGTACCGCGCGGCGCTGGCGATGCGCGAGTTTGGGGAGCTTCACGTCGAGCGGAAGATCCTCGATCTGCCCGTAGCCCTGCCGCATCAGCTCGTGCGCGCGCTCCAGTCCCAGGCGATACAGCGTGGTGACGTGATGGCCCGATCGGTCGGGCCAGCAGCGGTCGAAGAAGGGACAGTCCGTCATCTCGTAACACTGCTCCCCGATGGCGAGCGCCGGATACGGTCCCTCCAGCGTCTCCAGCTGGGCGATCACCTCCTCGGCGAGGATGGGGACCATCTCCTCCACGTGCTCGGTGAGATCCTCGCGCACGAACAGATTCGACAGGTCGGGGTACCGGCACGCTCGGTTGAGGTGCATCAGTTCCGACCGCCGCACCTTGATCCCGCTCGCCCGCGCCACATAGGTCTGGATCGCGACGTCGGGGACGTGCTCCGCTTTGACGCTGGTAGTCGACTTGACCTCGATCAAGTGGTAGCCGTCCGGTGCGCGCTCCAGGATGTCGACGACCACGTACACGTGGTTGGCGAGGAACGTGGCGCCGTAGATGGCGGGGACGTTCATCGCGAGCGCATGCTTGGTCGCGCGGAGCCGCTCGTTCGCCCGGTCGTGCGGGTAGTCGATCGCCACCCCACCCGGTACCTGCTTGCGCGCGGCGATGTCCACCGCATGCCCCTGCGCGAACCGGAACTTGAGGGCGGGGGACACGTCCAGCTCCTCGGACGCGGGTTCGTGCACCCGCCACCACAGGAGGTTGGGACAGTGCCACCCGTCCATGAACCGGGACTTGGTGAGTTGGTGTGGCATGACACTCCCACGGTCACGCAAGCGCCGTGAAAGGGAAGTGAAGATTGAGTGAACGTAGGCGGTTGGGCGGTTAAGCGGTTAGGCGGTTGTACGCCAGGGGGGACCTAACCGCCCAACCGCCTAACTGCCTACTCGCCCGCACTCCCTCTCAACGATCACCTCCGCCTCCTCCCGCAGCGAGCGGAACCCGCCCTCGGCATGGTGCCACACCTCCACCACGCGCCTGAGGTCGCGGCATGCCTCGCGGCGGTCGCGTCGCGGGATCGCGTCGCGCCAGCGGAGGAACCGCGCGGCGGTGCCAAATGCCCAATCGATCTCGGCCGCCACGGGGATCCCGCGAGGCCAGACGACCAGATCGGCGTTCTGATACCACAGCCAATCCCCGTCGGTAGCCGGCGGGTCGAGTGTGCGGCGCCAGCGGCCCCGCGCCAGGTAGATCGCCGAGCGTGCGAAGGCGTCGGGCACCTGGGCCGCGACCAGTGGGACGAGCGTGTCGGTGACTCTGAGCGCGCCGGGAAGATCCCCGAGCGCAGCGCGATGGAGCCCCTCGATGTGCCGAGCGAGCAAGCGGCCCTCTGGCGCGTCCGATTCGCGAATCGCGCGCAGCCAGCGTTGCCCCCGCACGGCATCGCCCGCTGCGTACGCATCGACGGCGAGCGTCCACGCGGCCCGCGGCCCCACGGAGTCGTGCTCGGCCAGGCCCTCCAGCAGGCGGCGGCCGTCCGCGAGCATCTGCTCGGGCATGGGTGCGATCTCGAGCGCCTGGGGCATCACCCGCCACTGCGCCGCTTGGAGGCGCGATTCGACTAAGCCGTCGAGCGTGGCCACCGAGTCGAACGCCGTGATCGCGTCTTCCACCCGGCCCAGCGCCACGAGGCCCAACCCCTTGGCGCGCAGCACGTCGAGTCGGGCCGCCCTCGGCAAGCTTGGCTGCGCCAGCAGCAGCTCTGCTATGGCCGTCTGACCGTCGGCGACGTCGAACGACAGCGCCCACCGCAACCCGAAATCGACAAACTGTTTCACCGCTGCCGGGTCCTGAGCGCTCCCAGCTATCACTTGGGCCCGAGCCGCAAGCCGGTGTTGCCCCGTGTCGAACCGTTCGGCAAACGCCAACTGGAAGTAGTCGGGCGGAATGAACGCCTCGCGCTCGGTGTTTTGGAGCAGGCGCTCCAGCCACTGCGCCGCCACGTCCCGCTCGCCGAGCCGGATGGCGATCCAGGTGAGCGCCAAGAGTGACGGTCCCATGGTGGAGTCGCGGGCCACCCCTTGTGCCAGCACGCGCCGCGCGCTGTCGAGACCGATCCCTGCAAGCGAGCCGCGCATGAACAGATCGTCGCCGTACACGAGCCACGTGTAGGGGTCGCGCGGGTAGCGCGCCACGATGTCTCGGTACACCCGGAGCCGCTCCGGGCCGAGCGGTGTGAGCCAGGCCTCGAGCAGCATGCGGTCGATCTCGGGCAGGGCGTCGCCCTGTTCCTGTGCCAACCGTGCGAGGTCGGGATCGGTCGGATAGCGCAACCAGCGCCGCGCGTTGATCCAGCGCCACCGTGCCAACGCGACCGACGAGTCGATCGCGAGAGCCGCAGCGTAGAGGGTCTCGGCGCGCTGCCATGCCTGACGCCGGAACGCGTCCTCACCCGCGAGGAACAGATCCACCGCCGGCATGCACTTGTAGTTGAGCGCCGCCGGCTTGAGGGCCCGCAGGATCTCCGATCCGAGCCGGCAGGCCACGCCCTCGAGGTCTGTGACGCGACCGCGAACGGGGGCGGCGCGGAACGGCTCACCACGACGTGAGACGACTTGGACCGTGGCGATCAGGCTGTCACCGAACGTCTCGATGGTTCCTTCGGTGTACGATTCCGCGTTCAACTCGTCGAACGCTTCATTTCGGTCGCCCGCAGGAACAATGTACGGCGTCGTCTGCGCGCCCACGTCGATGATGCCCGGGGTGTAGAGGAGCTGCGCGTAGGTGCGCGCGGCGAGCTGGGCGCCGAGGCTCGGGTCGGCGGTGCCCCGCACCTCGAAGGCGGGGATCGCGATGTCGGCGCGAGCGGTGCCGCCGCGCGGAATCAGCAACGTCCCCCCCAGCAGCGCCGCCAAGCCCACCCCCACCGCCCACATCACCGCGCGCCGCCGATACTTCACGGCCCGCGTGCGCCACAGCGCGTGGCGAAACGCGGCGGCGGTTGGCCAGCGGTCGGCAATCTCCCAGGCGAGCGCACGGCGCAGCGCCGAGGCGAGGGGTCGGGGCACGCCGGACCAGTCTGCCGGGACGTCCGGAGGAAGCACCTCCCAGTGACGTCCCGTGAGCGCCTCGTGCAGCACCATCCCGACGGCGTACAGGTCGGTATGCGCGCCGACGTTCTCGCCGAACGCCTGCTCCGGCGGCATGTAGCCGGGTGTTCCGGTTGCGCCAAGCTCGCCGCGCCTGGCCGCGGTCTGCGGACCCGAGGCCATGGCGATGCCGAAGTCGCCGAGCAGCGCGCGGTGCTCCTTGAGGAAAATGTTGTTGGGCTTGATGTCACGATGCACGATGTCGAGGCGATGAATCGCTTCCAGTGCGTCCAGCAGGTCGCGACCGATCTTCACGGCTTCGCTCGCGGGAAGTGGCCCCCGCCGGAGCCGTTCGCCCAGCGTCTCGCCTTCGACCAGGTCCATGACGTAGAAGGAGAACCCGCCAGCTTCCCCGACCCGATGGATGGGTACGATGTTGGGGTGCTGCAGCTTGGCCAGAGTGCGCGCTTCGCGCAGGAAGCGCTCGGTGGCGTGAGCGGTGGCCAGCTCGGGCCGGATGATCTTGATGGCAACCAGGCGCTCGAGCGCCACCTCGCGCGCGACGAAGACGGTGCCCATACCGCCGGTCGCCACTTCCCGCTCGACCTCGAACTCCGGTAGGAGCGCCTCGCAGACACGGTAGAGGATCGACGGCACTGCGCAACTCCAGGCTCGCGGTCGGGACCGCGATACCTCTATGCTACGGGCCGGAGGAAGCGACCGTCAAGTTGAGCGCTTCCTGGCGATCGTTGGGGGTGGTCACGCGCTCGGTGATCGGCCACGCCAGGTCCCGTCCGGCATGCGCGGGGACCGCGAGCCTTGACACTGGCGCCCCCAGGCCACCTTCTATGAACAACTGAACATCCCGATCGACTCGGTCCGTGATCGTGAGCCGACCACCTCCCACTGGGCAGATCCGGAGCGCCCCAAGGCGGGGCGGCGCGATCCCTGGAGGACACATGCGGGAAACCATCCGCTTCACACTGAACGGCAGACCAGTGACGCTCGACACCGCTGCCGACCGAACGTTGCTGTGGGTGCTGCGCACCGATCTCGACCTCACCGGCACCAAGTACGGGTGCGGGGAGGGCGTGTGCGGATCGTGCACCGTGATTGTCGATGGCCGGATCGTGCGCTCCTGCCAAGCCACCCTCGGGTTCGTGAGCGGCAAAGATGTGACCACGATCGAGGGGCTGGCACCTGATGGCAAGCTGCACCCGGTGCAGGAGGCGTTCGTGGAGCACGGCGGGTACCAGTGCGGCTACTGCACGCCCGGCATGATCATGAGCGTCTACGGCCTGCTGCTCGAGAATCCCCGGGCTTCGCGCGACGAGATCCTCGAGGGCATGGAGCCGAATCTGTGCCGCTGCGGCGCGCATACCCGGATCGTCCGGGCGATCGAGACCGCTGCGGCGCAGATGGGAGGGCGCAATGACTGACGCGACCCGGATGGACCGACGCGAGTTCGTGAAGGTCTTGGGAGGTGGGATCGTCGTGGTCGTGACGCTTCCGCTCGACATGATCCTCGATCCGCGCGTACCGGCGCGCAGCCAGCGCCAGTACCCCACGGACATCAATGCCTATCTCCACATCGCCGAAGACGGGACAATTACGCTCTACTCGGGCAAGGTCGAGATGGGGCAGGGGATCATGACCTCCTTGTCGCAGATGGCGGCTGAAGAGCTGGGCGTCACGCTCGACACGGTCTACATCGTGATGGGCGATACGGAGTCGTGCCCGTGGGACATGGGCACATTCGGGTCCCTCACCACCCGGATGTTCGGACCGGCCGTTCGCACGGCGGCGGCCCAGGCCCGTCTGGTGCTGACCGATCTCGCCGCCGAGCACTTTGGCGTGGAGCGGGACGCCCTGACGGTCGAGAACGGCGTGATCTACGTGCGTGCCGACCGCTCGCGACGCGTGTCCTATGGTGAGTTGGCCAAAGGCAAGCAGCTCACGCATACGGTAGACGAGCGGGCAGTGCTCCGCGCCGCTAAGGACTTCACCGTGGTGGGCGGGTCGCCAAAACGCCTGGACGGGCACGAGAAGGTGACCGGGGCGGCGAAGTACGCCGGCGACATCCGGCTTCCCGGCATGCTGTACGCCCGCATTCTTCGGCCGCCGGCGCACGGCGCCACGCTCACCCGGGTCGACACCAGCGCGGCACGGGCGATGCCCGGCGTCACCGTGGTGAACCAGGACGGCCTGGTGGCCGTGCTCGCGGCCGATCCCGAGACGGCGGGCAAGGCGCTCGGGCTCGTCACGGCCGAGTTCGACGTGCCCGGGCCAACGGTCGACACCGAGAGCATCTTCGACCATCTAGTGAAGGCCGCGCCCGCACCGGCCACTCCCGATGAAGCAGGCGATCTGGCGCTCGGCCGGCGTCGCAGCGCCAAGACGTTCGACGTCACGTACTACAACGGCTACGTGGCGCACGCGCCGATGGAGCCACACACGGCCGTGGCCGAGGTCAAGGACGGCAAGGCCACTGTCTGGTCGTCCACGCAGGCGCCGTTCAGCCAGCAGACCAACATTGCCCGGGAGATCGGGTTCCGCGCCGACGACGTGCGGGTGATCACGCCCTATGTGGGTGGTGGGTTTGGGGGCAAAGTGCCGGGACAGCAGGCCGTCGAGGCGGCACAGCTCGCCAAGATCACCGGCAAGCCGGTCCAGGTGATGTGGACCCGGGCCGAGGAGTTCTTCTACGACACGTTCCGTCCCGCGGCTGTGGTGAAGCTGGTGTCCGGCATTGACGCGGCCGGCAAGCTCCTGCTGTGGGACTACCACGTGTACGGGGCCGGATCGCGCGGCTCGGACGTGTTCTACGACGTGCCCAATCGGACTGTGAAGGTGTACGGCGAATGGCGTGGTGGTCCCGATGGGTACCACCCGTTCGCGGTCGGGGCGTGGCGCGCGCCCGCGGCCAACACCAACCGGTTCGCCGCCGAGCAGCAGATGGACCTGATGGCGGCCGCTGCAGGGATCGACCCGCTGGCGTTCCGTTTGAAGAACACGACGGACGCGCGGATGACGGCGGTGCTGAAGGCGGTGGCTGATGCGTACGGGTGGAAGCCGCGGGTTCCGCCCGGCAAGACCGGGCGTGGCCGCGGCGTCGCATGCGGGATCGACGCGGACACCTACGTCGCACTCGCCGCCGACGTCACCGTGGACCGGGCGACCGGTGCCGTCACGGTAGACCGCGTGGTGTGCGCGCAGGACATGGGCGTGGTGGTCAACCCCGACGGTGCACGGATGCAGATGGAAGGATGCATCGTGATGGGGTTGGGCTACGTGTTCTCCGAGGAGGTCCGCTTCGAGGGCGGCAACGTGCTCGATGCCAACTTCGACACCTACCATCTACCGCGCTTCTCGTGGGTGCCGCGGATCGAGACGGTGTTCGTCAAGAACGACGCGCTGCCGCCAACGGGTGGTGGCGAGCCGGCGATCATCAACATGGGTGCTGTGATCGCGAACGCGGTGTTCGACGCCACCGGCGCGCACATCCGGCGACTGCCCATGACACCCAAGCGGGTACTGGAGGCGCTGCGGAAGGTCTGAGCGCGGGTGCGCTCTCCGGTCAACCGGTACCTTGCGACAGTGAGGAATTGCTCGCAGCTTGACCTGGAGACGGTACCTATCGTCTTCGCGCAGCTGTTGCGGAGGCGCCAATTCACGTTGAGAGGAATCGATCATGGTCGAGGGACTCGAGCGACTCGCGATCTTCGAAGGCCTGACGCGGGACCAGCTGCGCGCGGTCGGGGAGCAGTGTGAGATCATGAGCGTCAAGCGGGGCGAGACGGTCTTCAGGGCCGGTGAATCAGCCCAGTATCTGCTGTTCGTCCGCTCTGGACGGGTCGAGCTTCGGTTTCAGGTGGTGTACGCTGGTGCTACCGATGAGTATCCGCTGGATACCGTCACGGCCAACGGAGCGTGTGGCTGGTCGGCGATGATCCCTCCCCACAAGTACACGCTCACCGCCCATGCGGTGGAGGATTCGGAGCTGCTCCGGATCAAGCAGTCCGACCTGCAGGGTTGCTGTGATACCGATCCCCGGATGGGGTACGTCGTCATGGGGAACATCGCGCGCACCATCGGCGCACGCTACGAGCTCGCCCGCCGAATTCTCGTGGGGGAGATCCAGAACAACCTCAAGCAAAGAGATCCCTTGGCGTAGTGCGGAGAGCCGGAAGGCCATCGCCTCTCGGCTCTCCTGTCACCTCCGCGCACCTTTGGTTGCCGTCGTTCCACTGCGAGCGTGGCGAGTACAGTCCCGTGCCAATGTCGGGACTCCCGTCCGATGGCGCAAAGCAATCTGAGGGACAATCCC
Organism: Gemmatimonadota bacterium; assembly: GCA_029863245.1. Lineage (GTDB taxonomy): Bacteria > Gemmatimonadota > Gemmatimonadetes > Gemmatimonadales > GWC2-71-9 > JAOTVV01. The sequence goes on along the minus strand of JAOTVV010000010.1, from coordinate 85,378 downwards.
GACCCATAGGGGTCGGGTTGGTGCTACTTCACTCTCGAGCGCCGACGCAACCTCCTGGGTGATGCGGAGGGCCTCGTCCAGCGAGAGCTGGCGTTCCTGATCCAGCCGCTCGCGGAGTGACTGGCCCTCCATATTCGGCATCACGTAAAACAGGAGGCCCGCGGCCTCACCCGAGTCGTAGAGCGGCAGGATGTGGGGGTGGGTCAAGCCCGCAGCGATTTTGATCTCGCGCAGGAACCGCTCGGCGCCGATCTCGTGGGAGAGCTGCGGCTTGTAGCACCTTCAATGCCACGTGCCGGTCGTGCCGCTCGTCTTTGGCGAGGTACACGACCGCCATGCCGCCTTCGCCGAGCTGGCGCTCGATCGCATAGCGGCTGCGGAGACCTTCCTCGAGACCAGTCAGGACGTCGGGCATGGGCGCGTAATGTGCCATGGGAGGCGCGCAGGAGGAAGTGCCCGTTGGCCGGACCCGCCTGTCTACTCGTTCAATGTGGCGGGATCGCCGAGGGCGATTCGGCCGCGGCTCAGCCGCACCGCACCACGACGCTCCAGCTCCTTGAGCAAGCGGCTCACCACTTCCCGCGCCGTCCCCAGCTCCGCGGCGATCTCCTCGTGAGTGATTCGGAGCATGGGCGGCGATCCGCCGCGCTCACGGAACCGCGTCACGAGGAACTCGGCCAGCCGCTCATCGACGCGCCGGAACACGATCTCTTCGAGAAGGGCCATGACGTGGGCAAGCCGCGATGTGAAGAGCCCAAATACGAACTCCCGGATGGCAGGGCTCACAGCGACCCAGTGGTGCAGTAAATCGCCCGGAAACACGACCGCTTCGACCGCCTCCTCGACCACCGCCGTTGCCGGATAGCTCCGCCGCCCCAGGATGCTCGCGACCGTGAGGAGACACACTTCACCCGGCGCGACGTGGTAGAGTGTGATCTCCCGCCCTGTCCCGCCGGCCTTGTACACGCGGATCCGTCCGGCGCCGACGAGTGCGAACTGCTCTACGACCTCGCCACCGTGGAACAGGGTGGCTCCCGCCGGGAATCGCTGCCGCACTCCGGCCCGCACCATCTCCTGGCGAATCGGACCTGCCGCGCGGTGGAACGCCCGGAACTGCTCCAGGACTTCTTCCTTCTGCATTCGGCGGCACCTCCGATATCAGTGTCCGCGGAAAACATGCCGCTCTGCGACGGGCGCGTCAAACAAACGGGGCCTCCGAAGGAGGCCCCGTGGAGGGGACGAGCAATCGCCGCAGACTCAGCGGCCGTGCGGAACGGAAATCTGCCCGCGGATTTCACCTCCGGGGTGCTGGTGGGTGTGCACGTTCACGTATGCCATGTTTCCATCGAGCATAGTCACCAGATCGGCCAGGGTCATGCCCGCCAACGGGCCCACCAGGTTGGCGTCGGTGATGGTGCCGGTTGCCAACACGCCTTGGAACCGGCCCGGGAGGAGCTGTGGCGGGGGTCCTGAGGGATAGAGCCAGACCGCTACGGGGCCGTTAGCGCCCGCCGGCGCGATATGGATGTGCGCCATGAGCACGTTCTCGATGTTGGCGACGTTGAGCCGGTAGCGCAGCATCGTGCCGTCATGGGAGAGCTGGAACATCGCGACGCCCCGCCCCTTGCTGTCGGTGCCGGCGTCGGCGCTCGAGAGGACGGCGACGAAGTTGCGCTGGGCGGCTGGCTCACCCATGGCTGCGGCCGGATCGGCGCGGTGTGCGAACACCGCCTCGGTGTCCAGTGCCGGTGCGGCAGTGTCGTGCTCCGCGCAACCGATCAGCAGCGCCGAGGCGAATGCGCCGAGGGCGACTCTGCAACTGGTCCTCATGGTGACCTCCTTGGGAGGGGAACGCGTTGGGGATCTGCCAAAGTCTAGCAGGGAAGGGTGTGCCGTTCCGTGACTTGGTCACGCTCGTGCAACGGTGACTTTGTCACGGGGTTCGAGCCCGACGTCGGTGGTGCCGGCCGGGGGTGGTGTTCGTCGGTCCCGCGGTTGCGAGGTCTGGATACGCGAGGGGCGCCAGGTGCTAGACCCGGCCCCCCTCGGTCGTCGTTGAATCTCTGGGCCGCGCTAGTTCCCGCCCACCTGCTGCCACAGGTATGCGAACTCGAGCGCGCTCATGTAGGCCCGCTGCCGGTTGGTGGTCGCCGCTGCGTGCCCGCCTTCGGTGTTCTCGTAGTAGAACACGTCGTGTCCCTGGTCGGTCATCTTCGCGACCATCTTGCGCGCGTGGCCTGGGTGTACTCGGTCGTCCCGCGTCGAGGTGATGAACAGCACCTGCGGATACGCGCGGTCGGCATGCACGTTGTGGTACGGCGAGTAGCGCCGGATGTACTCCCATTCTTCCGGTACGTCCGGATTGCCGTATTCCGCCATCCACGAAGCACCGGCGAGCAACTTGTTGTAGCGCTTCATATCCAGCAGCGGCACTCGGCACACCACCGCGCCAAACAAGTCCGGTCGCTGGGTGAAGGCCGCGCCCACCAGCAGCCCGCCGTTGCTCCCGCCTCGGATACCGAGCCGAGCCGGCGACGTGATCTGCCGGGCGATGAGATCCTGGGCCACCGCGATGAAGTCGTCGTAGGCGCGCTGCCGGTTCTCCTTGAGCGCCGATTGATGCCATCTCGGCCCGAACTCCCCGCCGCCCCGAAGATTCGCCAGAACGTACACGCCGCCCCGCGACAGCCATGCCGACCCAATGGTCGCCGAGTATGAGGGCTCCATGGAGATCTCGAAGCCGCCGTAGCCGTAGAGCAGGGTGGGGTTGGTGCCGTCGAGCTTCAGGTCCCTCCGGTGCACCACGAAGTACGGGATCTGCGTGCCGTCCTTCGAGGTGGCCTCGAACTGCTGCGCCGTGAATGGATCGGCGTCGAAGAAGGCCGGCAGGCTCTTCACCTGCTTGACCATCGTTGGTCCCCCGGTGTTGGTGGCCACGTAGAGCGAGCTCGGGATCAGGAAGCTCTCGAAGTTGATGAAGTACGTATCGGAGTTCTCATCGGCGCCGCCGAGCCGGATCGTTCCGAACGCCGGCATGTCGACCGGCGTCCGCGTCCACACACCATCCTGAAGCCGGTATTCGTGCAGCGAGCTCCGGACGTTCTCGAGCATCGTGACGAGCAGCAGGTTCTTGGTAGTCCTGACGCCCGAGATGGACGAGCGCTCGTCCGGCGCCACGATCACCGTGAAGTCCTTCGATCCGGCAAGGAACCGATCGACACCGATGCTGAGCAGCGCCCCCTGAGGATACGTATTCCCGCCCACGATCCAATCGGACTTGAGCTGCACCAGGAGCTGCTTCTTGAACACGCCGACCGGCGTGGCGTCGGCCGGGAGGTCGAGCTTCACCATTTCGTTCCCCCGCCGGAGGTGCGTCTCGCTGGTGTAGAACGTCACGGCCCGCGTGACGATCTCGTAGCGGCCTTCGGGAGTGTGCTGGACGCCGCCCCAGATCCCCACGTCGGTCACAGCGCCCTGGAACACGGTCTCTGCCTCGCCGAGTTGCGTGCCGCGGCGCCAGCGCTTGGCGATGCGCGGGTATCCCGATGTGGTCAGCGATCCCTCGCCGAAGTCGGTGCCGACGTAGAGCGTGTTGTCGTCGAGCCACGACACACCGCCCTTGGCCTCGGGCAGGTAGAAGCCCCCCTCCACGAATTGCCGCGTTGCCGCATCGAACTCGCGCACCACGGTGGCGTCCCCGCCGCCCCGGGAAAGGTCGACGACGCACGTGGTGTAGACCGGGTAGAGGCAATTGGCACCCTTCCAGACCCAGTTCTCACCCTCGGCGGCCGAGAGAGCGTCGAGGTCCAGGACCACCTCCCAGGTAGGAGATGGCGACACGTAGTCGGCGAGCGACGTGCGGCGCCAGATGCCCTTCTCGTGGTCGGCGTCCTGCCAGAAGTTGTAGACGTAACTCCCCATGATCGACACGTAGGGGATCCGGTCGGTGGAGTTGAGAATTGCGAGGTTCCGCTCGTAGATGTCTTGGAACGCGGGATGCGCTTCCAGTTTTGCCGCGGTCTCCGCGCTCCGCTCCGTGACCCACTCGAGGGCCTGCGGAGCCTCGACCTCCTCCAACCAGAGATAGGGATCGTCCTGCTGCTGGGCTGCGAGCGGTGTCGCGACCAGGACGGCGACAGCCGATGTCCATAGCATCGAGAGCTTCATGGGCCACGCTCCTGCATTTGCATGTTTGGGGAGAACAGCGGAAGTCTCCCACGGGGGCGCGGCGGGCGCAAGTCGACAGTGTGATCGTCGGGCGGGGGTCATGACGGGCGTGCAGGGCATCCGAACCGCCCGGCCACCGCGTGGTAGCCGGGCGTTAGGTCAGTTGTGGTGGTCACCGAACCCGATGCGTCTTCCGGTGCCTCAACCGGGCGACGCGGCATGACAAGGTTGGCTTACCGCCCCGCTGACAGGGACATCAGGAAGGCGGCCAGGTCGGCGATCTCGCCGGCCTTGAGGACCGGCCAGTCGACAGCCGTGCCGCCCTGTTCGCCCAGGAGCACGTGGTTCCACAGGGCGGCGGTGATCGCGGCCGGTGTGGTAAACCTCGGCATGTCCCGGAACTCACCAGCCCCGCCGGTGCCGCGGCCGTCCAGGGTGTGACACGCGAGGCACCCACGAGTGCGGACCCGCTGCCGTCCCCGTCGTGCGTCACCCGACTGCGTGAAGTACTTCACGGAGTAGAGATATCCGACGAGGTCGGCCATCTCCGTTGGCGTGAGGCTGGGGACCGAGAGCCCTTTGGCTCGCATGGACGCCGTCATGGCGGGTGCCTTGTTCCACATGGCCGCGGCAAACGTGAGGAGACTGCCGCTGACCCCCCGATCTGCCAGATCGGGTGCCGCATGAGCCCCGAGTCCCTCGACGTCGTGGCAGTTGTTGCACGTCTTCTCGACGAACACCTGTCGGCCTTCTCCGGCCAGCCCCGGGAGCACGTACAGGGGCCCGGAGGGCAACCCCTCCTTGTCCGTCTTGATATAGGCGATCAGATCTCGCAACTGGGAGCCGGTGAACCGCGGTCGGGCGACTCCACGGGCCTGCATGGCCTCGCTCATTGCGGGACCGTGATTCCACATCGCGGTTGCGAATTCGATCGGCGCCTGAATCGTACCGGAGATGCTGAGGTTCGGGCCCACCACGCCGCCGACCCCTCCAACTTGGTGACACAGAATGCAGCGATTCTCGTCGAACAGGGCACGGCCGCTGGCCGTGTCGCCCGCGGTATCGAAGTAGTTCAGTGAGAAGAGAAAGGCGATGAGGTCGCCGGTCTCACGTTCCGAGAGGTGGGGCTTGCTGATGCCGAGTTCCCGCATCCGTGTGACCATCGCGGGAAGGTGATTCCACATCGCCGCGGCCAGGTCGTAAAAGGTGCGCGACGTTGGAAAGCTCGCCAGATCAGGTCCCTCGGTGCCGCCGAGTCCGTCGATGGCGTGACACTTGACGCATCCTTCGCTGCCGAATACGCGAGCCCCCGCCATCGCGTTCTGCGTGGGGAGCGGACGTTCTTGTGCCGCCAGCGTCGTCGCGGGGCACGCGAGCACTGGGACGAGGCATGCGGCGCCGATGAGGTACCACTGTGCCAAACGGCGTCGGTCCAACAGGCGCGATCGCATGGTTGAGCCCTCCGTTGCGCGCAGAACGTTGGGTTCTCGCGCTGCAAGCGACTCCTGCCCTTAGCGTCCCGTCGTCCCTTCCCGCCCTCTCGAGGCCAGGGTTCGCAAATAGACTGACAGGTCCCGCATCTCGTCGCCCTCGAAGCGAGGCCATTCCACGTCCGCTGACCGGATCTGGGCATACATCGCGGGGGCATGGTCCCACATGGCCGTTGCGAGTCCGAGGGGAGTGCGCAGCACCTCCGATTGCGACAGATCGGGGCCCGACGCGGACTCTGCTCCAGTCGGGTGACACGCGGCGCAGCCCTTCGTCAGAAACAGCTGCTCGCCGACCTTCAGGTCGCCCGCGGTTTCATAGAATCGCAGATAATAGAGGAAGGCGATCAGATCGGCCAGTTCGGTGCCGCGAAACCGCGGGAAGTTCATGCCGCCGGCCTGCATTGCCGACGCCATCTGGGACGAATGGTTCCACAGCTGGCCGGCGATCTGCGCCACCCGCAGGCGTTCCGTCGCCGCCCGGAGATTCGGGCCGGCAGACGTCCCGCGGCCCTGAGGTCCATGACACCGCGCGCACTGTCTTTGGACGAACAGCCGCCGCCCGTTGTCGGGATCGGGGGGCTGCAGGAATACGATCTCGCGATCGCCGATGCGCGACGCCGAGCGTATGTAGGCCTGGATGTCCGCGATCTCGCGACCCATGAAGTCCAACTGGCCGAATCCCCGTGCCCTCTGCAAGGCCTGCATGTTGGGGCCGGCGTTCCACATGCCCTGGGCGAGCGCGATCGGCGCGACGAACCTGGCGTACCCGTCGAGGGCCGGACCGGACGTCCCGCCGGATCCGCCGACGGCGTGACAGTCCACGCAGCGCTTGTCGCGAAAGGACCGCTCTCCCAGCGTGGGGTCGCCGGGCTCGTCGAACAGCTTCACATAGTAGATGTAGCTGATCAGGTCCGCGAGCTCTGTCTCGGTGAACCTCGGCCATTCGAAGCCGCGGTCACGGACGGTCTCGATCATCTGCGGCGTGTGGTTCCAGAACATGCCGGCGAGTTGCGGGAGACTACGGCCGGCCCCGACCATCGCGAAATCGGGCCCCAGCGTACCGCCATTGCCCCAGATGGCATGGCAGCGAACACACCGCCGCTCGACGAAGAGCCGCCGGCCGGCCACGGGATCGCCCGGATAGATTTGCTCGGACTGGGCCTCGAGGGACGGTACCGCCATGAGGCACAGCACCGCAAACACGGCGGCAGCCCCGACGCGGAGGACCGGTAGGATCCGTTCGGGCGGCATCATGCGTAGCTCTCGGAGTACTTGGCCACCCGGTCAGCGACCTCCTGTACCACTGCGCGACCTTCCTTGATCTCCCAGATCGAGACGATCGGCACGATCTTGGTGGCGATCATGTACAAGAGAATGAAGCCCGAGAAGGTGCCGGCCATGATCGACAGCTCGATCCACGACGGCAGGTAGTGTCCGATGCTCTCGACTTCCCAGCGGGGATTCACGGACGTCGGGACCACGATGTTGTACCGTTCGAGCCACATCCCGATGACCACGGCGATGCCAGCGATCGTGGTGCCGACCGGGGTCCGCGTGGCCTGCCGCGACATCAGGGCGAGGGGAATGACGAAACACCCGAGCACCATCGCCCAGAAGGGAATCGCAAATGTGCCGGTCAGCTTCGCCCAAAACGTGCGCATCTCGCCAGGCTCACCACCGTAGAATGCGGTGAGGTACTCGGCAAACGTGAAGTAGAACCACAGTAGGCTGAGGATGAGCAGCAGACGGCCCAGATAGTCGAAGTGCACGACCTTGAAGTAGTTCTCCAGATGATACACGCGGCGCAGCACCGCCATGGCCACGAGGATGGCGGCGATGCCGGAATAGATGGCCCCCATCACGAAGTACGGCCCGAAGATGGTGCTGTGCCACATCGGCCGCAGTGTCATCGCGAAGATCCACCCGATCACCGTGTGTACCGAGACGGCGATCGGGATCACGACGATGGAAAGGACGCCAATGGCGCGCTCCAGGCGATGACGCTGCACCGGCGTATCGGTGTAGCCGGCCGCCAGGAAACGATAGAAGCGCGGCGCCTTGATGCCGGAGTCGCGAATGATCGCCAGATCCGGTAGCAGCGGGAGGTAGAGGTAGATCGTGCAGGACATGAAATAGAGCCCGATGCTGATTACGTCCCACAGGAGCGGTGACCGCCACTGCGCGTGCAGGAGCACGTTGAGCACGCGATCGGGGCGGCCGAGGTCGATGACCGGCTGGATGGCACCGAACCCGATCACCAGCACCGTGATCAACTCCGCCGAGCGCGTGATAGAGCGCCGCCACTCGGCCTTGCTGACGCGGAGAATCGCGGAGATCAGGGTGCCCGCGTGGCTGATCCCGATGAAGAAGACGAAGCAGATGATGTAGATGCCCCAGTATCCGGGCCGGTTCAGTCCAGTGCGGCCCAGTCCGTAGCGCACCTGCAGGATGTACGAGACGAGGCCCAGGAGGCTGATGGCGCCAAACACGCCCGCCATGACGTAGAATCCCCGCGACGTGTCGACGAGCGGCCGGAGCAGCACCCGCTCGTCCGGGGGGAGGCTTGCCAGTTTCTCCGCTACCTCGCGGCGCATCTCACCTCCTCGCCCTGAGGTAGTAAACCTTCGGCTGGGTTCCGAGATCCTCCATGATGCGCATCGCCCGCGGATCCTCCTTGAGCTCGGCCACGTGGTGCGTCGGGTTGTCGAGGTCGCCGAACACGATCGCCCTCGTGGGACAGATCTCGGCGCACGCGGGCTGGTAGTCCTCCTCGCGCACGTCGCGGTTTTCGGCCCGGGCCTGCTCCCGGGCACGCTGCAGGCGGTGGTGGCAAAACGAACACTTCTCAATGACGCCTTTGGTCCGAGGCGAGACATCCGGGTTCAGGTGCTGACGCTCCGAGTCCGACCACTCCGGCCCGTACCAGTTGAAGTACTTCACGGTGAAGGGACAGGCGTTGGCGCAGTACCTGCAGCCGATGCACCGCGGGTAGATCTGTCCAACGATGCCCTCGGGATCGATGTACGTCGCCCGCACCGGACACACTTTGATGCAGGGAGGGTTGTCGCAATGCATGCAGGGTCGCGGATAGAACTCGAGGTGGGTGTCGGGGAAGTCCCCGACCGTGTGCGCCAGGACGCGCATCCAACTCATGACGCGACCCATCTCGGCCTGGTGTGGGGGGACCGTGGCGATGTTATTCTCGCTCTTGCACGCCACTTCGCACGCCGCACAGCCCGTGCACCGGTCTAGATCGATCACCATGCCCCAACGTGTCATCGTTCCCGATCCCTCACGCCGGCTCGAGGCGCACGAAGGTGGTGGACCAGTTCGGCAGTGCGGTCAGTGCATCGCTTGACCCGTCCAGCAGCTGCAGCGGGTTGGCGAGCTCGCCGTCCGGGTGCCTGAGGCCGTACGGCGCACAGACGTTCTCGGGTGCCGTGCCCGGGAACACCTTGAGGCGCGCACGGTATCGGCCCGACGCGGCGACGACCCATACCATCGTGTCGTCGCCCAGTTTCTGCGCTTCAGCCGTCGCTGGTGCCACCTCGATCCAGGGATCCCAGTGCACCTCCGGGAACAACCCCGGGGTCTCTGCCAGCCAGCGCTCGAGGGCCACGGTGCCCGACGACAGGGTGGAGACGCGGTACGGGAGCAGCCGTAACGGGAACTCGTCTGTCGTTGCAGCAGACGTTTCCGCCACGTCCATATAGAGGGCTCCTCCTCGACCGGCCGCCGCCAGTGTGGCGAGCAGTGGAGCGGGCGTGAGGTCAACGCGGCCGCTCGGGGTGCGCGCCAGCCGCGCGGGGTCGGTCTCGTCCAAGAAGAGGTCCGTCCACCCGCCACGTTGGACCAGCTCGTCCCAGAACGCCTCGAACTCGGTGTGCTCGGGCAGCCACCAGCCGCGTTCTTCCATCTGCCGGTGGTGCTCCAGCTCGAACGCGTCGCCCAGCGTCATGCCGCGCCGCGCCCGGAAGAGCCCACGGGCGCGCGCTTTGAGCAGCAGCTCGACGTTGTCGTAGGGGAGGCTTGCGGCCACGCTGCCCCCCAGTTGGCGAGCCACCGCCAGCATGGCGTCGCCGGCATGTTTGCCGCCGGGGGGCGGTGCCACGAGCGGACGCGCCACGCCCCAGACCGGGTAGGGGTAGGACACGGGGGTCGGCGCGTCCTGCCACCGCTCGAAGGCGAGCAGATCGGGCAGGATCAGGTCGGCGTGGGCCGTCGTCTCGTCGAGAAACGGCGAGAAGCTGACGACGAACGGAATCCGCTCGAGGGCCTCGCGCCACGCGTCCGGACGCGGGGACGACGCCAGCGGGTTGGCGTAATAGAGGAGCAGCGTGTCGATCGTTTCACTGGGGCTGTCGCCCACGGCTGCCGCGAACCGCGATGCTGGGTCTCCACCCCCGAACGGTGCCGGCGTCCGAGCCAGCGATCCCCGTTCGAGCCCCGCTCGGGCCACCGCGTCAATGCGCGGGTCCGGAAGCGGGTCCAGCGGTGGGTCGTTGCCGAAGAGCACGCCACCCTCACGACCGACGTTCCCCATCAGCACGTTGAGGCTGTGGACGGCAAGCCCGGAGAGAAGCCCACTCGGGGCGTGGGTGACCTCGTGGCCGAACACCGCCACCGAATGCTCCGCCTGCGCGAACGCTCGGGCCAGTGCGGTGATCCGCGCGACCGGTACCCCCGTGAGCGCCGAGACCTCCTCGGTGCGGTAGTTGCGCATGACGAGGGACCGGTAGCCCTGCCGACGCTCACCCTCCCTGTCGGTGTAGTCCTCGAATCCCGAGACGTGCCGTTCCACGAAACCGGCGTCGTACAGCTCATCCCGGATTAGGACGTAGGCGATCCCGAGTGCGAGCACCCCGAAGGTGCCAGGGCGAACTCCAACCCAGTCGTTGGCATGAGCAGCTGTCCGCGAGAAGCGTGTATCGATCTGCACGAAGCGGGTGCGTCCGTCGTCCGACCCGTCTGGGCCAGCGAACGCGGCGAACGCTTGCAGCGGTGACCACCAGGACTCGAATAAGGGCGAGCCGAAGGAGAGCACGAACCCCGCACGCTCCAGGTCGAACCCGGGACGGCGCGCGATCCCGTGCATCAGCTCCATGACGGCCGAGGTGCCGTCGTCGTAGTCCTCGGCCACGTAGTGCGGCGATCCGTAGCTCCGCAGAAACTGTCGCCACAGGTCGTGCATGCTCCCGGCGCAGTATCCCGCCATGAGGGCGAGCGCTTCGGGTCGGCCAGTCGCGCGCAGCGATTGAAGACGCTCGCCCAGCTGCCCGAGCGCCTCGTCCCAGCCGATCTCCTCCCACGAATCGGCCCCGCGCTCACCGACACGTCGCAACGGCGACGCGATGCGATCGGGGTGGTAGAGCATCTGAACACCGGCAATACCCCGAGGACAAAGCCCGCCGGCATTCATGGGGTGGAACGGGTTGCCGCCGAGGCGCACCAACCGATCGTCCACAACCCGCCCACGGATTCCACAGCGGGCAGGGCAGATCAAGCAGGCCGAGTTGACGAACTGCTCGGTGCCGGGAGCCCATCCCAGGTCGTCGGGCACCTGGGGAGCCCACACGAGGTCGGACGACCAGCGCAGGCCGACGGACGCAGCGGTCGCTCCCATCGCCCAGAGGAATTCGCGTCGTGTGGGTCTCATCCCGCGCACTCCCTCCTACCGGTGGCAGGCATTGCAGTCGAGCGTCGCGCCCTGCTTCCGATGACAGTCCAGGCAGAAGTCCATGTCGACCTTCACCAACGCGCGGACCGGGGGGCGCTCGGTGTGAGCGATGTCCCCGTGGCACGTCTCGCAGCTGAGCTCCGCGATCGCGACATGACGGCGATGCGTGTAGAAAACGTGGTCGGGCATCCGGAACAGCTTGTTGAACCGCAGCAGGTCGCCGGCCGTGATGAGCTCCGTGACACGCGCAGCCTCGGCCGAGGTGCCCTGTGGGCTGGTGTGGCACATCGAGCACGTCGTCACATCGGGCAGGCCGGAATGCGCGCGCGTCCGGGCATAGGGGTGACAGAATTCGCACCCGAGACCCAAATCCTGCGTGTGTTTCAAGTGGTTGAAGGCCACTGGCTGGGGAACGCGCGAGCTGCCAAGCGCGATCACCGGGAGCACCACGGCCGCGATGAGCGCGATGCCCAAGGCCAACACCAGATATGGCCGCACGCGTCCACGGGTATCTCGGAGCCGCTGTGCGATCACGCCCCTCCCGCGCACCGGCACAGAGCTACGTGCCTTCAGGCTTGCTCAAGGTGCGGAGATACGCGACGATGGCTTTGATCTCGTCCGCCGACAGTTGGCTCTCGTACGCTGGCATCATGCCGCTCTTGCCATTCGTGGTGACTTCAATGAGCGCCTCGTCCGTCCTCGCCTTGTGAAACTCGGCGGTGGTGAAGTCAGGGGGCTTGGGGTTGAGGGCCGCGGCGGCCACACCGTCTCCCGCCCCGGTCTTCCCGTGGCACATAACGCATTTCTGGGCGTACGTCGTGGCGGCGTCCGTTTGAGCGGACACCGGGGCTGATGCCACCAGGGTGAGGACCACCATCACCGCCACGATTCGAGTGACAACCTGCATGAACACCTCCAGGATCGTCGGGCGACGCATATCACGGGCGCCCTGCGCGCCCCAGACCGGTGCCGCGCCCCGCGGCGACCGACTCCACATTGAAGCAGAGGATGTGCCAGGTGCCGGCCGGTCACCCTAACCCATTGTTGTGAAATAGCTTAACCGTCTTCGGCCACGCGACGACCGCCATGGCTTTGGGTATATGCCCCTATGAGATTGTGTATTTGACCCAATCGTGGTTGACAAGAATCTCATTCGGGCGCAAAGATACAGGCAGAAGGCGCCTCTCTCGATGGGGTATCGATCTTGCGTTGCGACCGGTTGAGGATATGACCCACCTCTTTGGTGTCGGTGGTTGGCGGTCCTGCGACAGCCCCGGCCCAATGGGATCAGCCGAAAGGCCGGGAGGCGAGACCGATGCCTGCTCGAGCCAAGATCTTGGTGGTAGACGACGATCGCCTGGTGCTTGGCAGCGTCGCGGCGGCGCTGCGTGACGCGCGCTACCGGGTTTGGACGGCCGATCGCGGCGACGAGGCGGTTCGCATCGCCGTCGAAGTGCAGCCCGACATCGTGGTCACGGACCTCCGGATGCCAGGCATGGACGGGGTTGCCCTCTTGGAACAGGTCGAGCGTGCGGCGGATCGGACACCGCGGATGGTGATCTACAGTGCGACGCCCCCCACCGACTACGTGCGACCCGTGCCGCGCGAGGTGCTGTGGATCGTGAAGGCATCCGGGCACGAACCCCTGCTCGACGCGTTGCAGCGAGGCGAGCGCGGCACGGATCGCGCGCCGTAGGGGCGGGCCGCGGTCATCACACTCATGCCCCTCACAGGCGGGCTCAGCCGGCGCATCCTCGCCTGGTTTCTCGTGCTCTCGCTGGTTCCGCTGTTTCTGTCGAACACCGTTGGCTACCAAGTCACGCGCCGCATCCTCGAGAGCCAGGTGCAGCGCTACCTCACCGCGATCACCGAGGTGGAAGCCCGGTTCGTGGCCACCGAGGTGGAGCGGCACCAACGCAACCTGGACGCAGTGGTCGCGGGGAACGCTGATCTCGCGCAAGCCGTCGCGCAGGCCGGTGCCGAGCGCCGAAACGCGCCCGCTGATCCTCCTACGCCCGAAACTCTGCAGCAGCATCTCGCTCGACTGCTCCCTGGGATCCCGCCGGTCACGGAGCTGTTCGTGTTGGACACACAGGGCATCGTTCTCGCCGCCACGTTGCCCGGCCGCGTTGGCGCCGATTGGTCGGGGACACCCCTTCACCAGGTGGGCCGTCGGGAGCGGTTCTTCAGTGAGGATCTCGAGGCCGTCGGCGGCATAGTGAGCCCGGTCTACCGTCTCGGCACCCCTCTGCGGGACGCCAGCGGTACCGCCGTCGGCGTGCTGGCGGCGAGCATCGGATTCGAAGGGCTGGAGGCGTTTCTGCGCATCTCGCCGCATCTGGCGGGGGACATTCAGACGTTCGTGGTAGACCGCGAGGGGCGACCGCTGTTCGCGTCGCACGCACGCCCGGGACTGGAATATTCGGTGAGGTTGCCGTCGCCGCTGGCGGATATCGGGACGGGGCCCACCGAGCGCTACACCAACTATGAGGGGGTCGATGTGATCGCGGCGTCGGTGCCGGTCCCTGGCCGGTCATGGCGGTACATCGCGGAGGCGCCCGTTTCCAGCGTGTTGGGCCAGCTTCACGGGCTCGCGTTTCTCGCCGCGGTCTTGGAGGCCGGGTTCGCGCTGCTGCTGGTCGCGGTCGTGTGGCTCGTGGCCCGCTCGATCGTGGCGCCTCTGCGCCGCCTCGTGCACGCGGCCGAGCGCCTCCGCGGTGGGGAGTTGGGTGTGGAGGTGCGGATCGACCGACCGGACGAGCTCGGTGAACTGGGGCGCACGTTCAACCAGATGTCGCGCGAACTCCAGGCCTCCACGCAACAGATTCAGGAGCTGCATGATCAGGAGATGCGTCGCGCGGCGCAGCTCGCGTCGGTCGGCGAATTGGCCTCCGGAATCGCGCACGAGATCAAGAACCCGCTCATCGGGGTGACGAGCGGGCTGGGCCTGCTCTCGAAACGCGTGGGTGAGGACCCGGCGGTCCTGAACATCATCGGGCAGATGCATGCGCAGCTGCACCGCATCGAAGCTGCCATACGGGATCTGCTGTCTTATGCGCGACCCAAGGACCCTCGCACGATTCTCACGGATCCAGGCCGGCTGATCGACCGGGTGGTAGGACTCATCCGTGCGCAGGCCGAGGCGGCGGGCGTGCGGGTGGAGACGCGCCTGGCGCCCGAAGTGCCGAAGATCGAGATCGACCCGGACCTCATGACGCAGACGCTTATCAACCTCGCGTTGAACGGCGTTCAGGCCATGAGTCCCGGTGGCGTACTCACCATCTCCGCGGCCAGAGTGGGAGAGAAGGTGCGGATCGGGATCTCCGACACGGGCACCGGTATTCCCAAGGACGAGTTGGAGAAGGTGTTCAAACCGTTCTACACGACCAAGCATGAGGGGACCGGCCTCGGGTTGGCGATCTCCCGCGGGATCATCGACCGGCACGGGGGGACCATGGAGGTCACGAGCGAGCCCGGTCGAGGCTCCACCTTCACCATCGCGTTTGGGATTCCGACACCCCGGGGAGCGACGGCATGACGGCTCGCCCCGTGCTGGCCGTCGTGGACGACGACGAGCTGACCCGCACGTGGCTGACCGAGCATCTCGGGGCTGCGGGCTACACGGTGCACGGCGCGGCGACCGGCCAGGAGGCTCTCGCGCTGGTAGAGCGTGTGGCTCCCGCCCTCATGTTGCTCGACCTCCGGCTTCCCGATGGCGACGGCCTCAAGCTGCTGGAGCGGTTCCGCGAGCTCGATCAGGAGCTCGTGGTAATCATCGTGACGGCCTACGGCGAGATCGAGACGGCGGTGCAGGCCGTGAAGACGGGGGCCTACCATTTTCTGCAGAAGCCGCCGGATCTCGACGACCTCCTGATCACGATCGACAAGGGGCTCGAAGCCCGGCGACTCCGGCAACGGGTCACCGCGCTGGAGGAGCAACACAGTTGGCAGTTTGCCGACGTTCAGGTTGTTGGGCGTTCGGTGGTACTGCGGGGACTCGTCGAGGCAGTGGGGAAGGTGGCACGAGCCGGGCGATCTACGGTGCTGCTGCGCGGCGAGAGCGGTACCGGCAAGGATCTCCTGGCGCGCGCGATCCACGCCCAGAGCGATCGCCGCGATCAGCCGTTTCTCCAGATCAATTGCACGGCGCTGCCGGAGCATCTGGTCGAGTCGGAGCTCTTCGGCCACGAACGCGGCGCGTTCACCGACGCGCGCGAGCGGAAGAAGGGCCTCGCTGAGCTTGCCGACGGCGGAACGCTGTTGCTGGATGAGATCGGGGACATGCCGCTGGCGGCTCAGGCCAAGTTGCTGCAGTTCCTGGAGGACTCGAGGTTCAAGCGGGTGGGGGGAACGAGCGATGTGACGGTGGACGTTCGGGTGATCGCCGCCACGAACCGCGCCCTGGAGACCGCGATGGCCGAGGGGACGTTCCGCAGTGATCTGTTTTACCGACTCAACGTCGTGCCCATCACGATCCCGCCGCTCCGGGACCACCCGGAGGATGTCGCACCGCTGGCCGAGCACTTCGCGCGACAGCTCGCCCGCGACCTCAAGCGAGACCCGCCACGCCTCACGCCGGACGCCATGCGTGTGCTCGAGGGGTACGCGTGGCCAGGCAACGTCCGCGAGCTGCGAAACGTGCTCGAGCGCGCGCTCATTCTCGAAGAGACATTGGAGATCCGGCCGGAGCATCTCCCAGCTGAACTCTCCGCCCACGGGACGGCGACGGATGACGCGGCCGCGTTCGTCACGCTCCCACCCGAGGGGGTGGAGCTCACGAATCTCGAGCTCGGCCTGATTCGCCAGGCCCTGGCCCGGACCGACGGCAACGTCACGCAGGCGGCAAAGCTGCTCGGCCTTACCCGTGACACCCTGCGGTACCGCATGGAAAAACACGGGTTGTAGACGTGCGACGCCGCTTGACGCGGGGTGGTTCCGCTTTCATAGTACATCGCGCGCGCACCGTCCAGCCTGCGCCGAGTCGCGCGGCCTCCGTCCGACGAGGGGAGCATCCATGACGTCCGCGTCATTAAGCCGATCCTGGTGCGTTCCGCCGTTGGCGCTGCTGTGTCTGCTCGCCTGCGGTGAGCAGAGGCCCGCCGACGCTTCTCCGGGCGAGCCGGTGGTGTCGACGGATCAGGACGCGCTCCTCCTCGCCTCGGCGAAGGTCGCGCTTCCCCCGCCGGGCGTCACGTGGGCCGACCTTCCGGATCCCGATTCCGAAGCGGCGGAGCTCCACGAGCGGTACTGCACCGCGTGCCATGCACTCGCCACACCCCAGATTCACTCGGCGGCCGACTGGCCCCGGGTATTCCGCCGCATGTGGCTCAGGATGGAAGGCCTTCCGGGACCCAATCGAGTGCCGATTCCCTCGTCCGCAGAGCGCACGGTGATGCTGCGCTACTTCATCGAGCACGCGATCCGGGTGAGTGATGTGACACTCCCACCAGGACCCGACCGCGCCGTGTACGTGGCCGTGTGCAGCCGCTGCCACGAGCTCGCCGACCCGAGGCAGTATCCGTCCGCCGATTGGCAGGCGGTGGTGGAGCGGATGGACGGGTACCTGGCGACCATGCTGAACCAGCCGCTCACGCCGGAGGAGCAGGCGAAGATCGTAGCCTATTTGGACACCGCGTCCGCCGCGCGGTCGGGAACCTGAGACCGCGAGCCAAAGGACTCCTCAGCGAGGCCCCTACCGACCCACCGGCATGATGCCCAGCAGCTCCGGCGTCTGGAGTCACCCAGCGCCTCCGTCACCGCGCGCTTTTCTTTTTCGGTCGGTGTTGCGATTATGATCGCCGGCCGACTGCCACCGGTCGATGCCCGCTCTCCTCTCTGCCCACGGATGAGTTCGTCATGGTCTGTCGAGTCACTCGCATTCTGGCACCGATTGTTCTCTCTGCCGTCGCAGCATGCGGGCCCGGAGCCACCCCTGAGCCCGCGCCGACCGTCGCTGGCCCACTGCCGGGCGACAACTACGCGATCGTGTACTGGACCGGTGGCACCATTCGCCACCTCGATACGCGGACGGGCCGGGACCGGCCAATCGTGCACGGCGTTGACGAGGTGCTGCTCGGCGAGGCGAGTGCGTTGGGTGATGGGGTTGGGATCGCCTTTCGTCGGGGTGACAGCACGCATGTCGTAGCAATCGACACCGACACCGGAGCGGTGACAGTGGTGCACGACGGATCGGGTGGAGCCATGCACTCGATGGCGTGGTTGCCCGACGGGCGTCGTCTCGGTGTGGGCATTCAGGGTGACGGGAACGATGGCATCAAAGTGGCCGAGGCTGGTACGGTGCGGGACATGGGGTGTCAGGCCGCCAATCGCTTCGCGGCGTGGCGGTCACGCTCGCAGGCGATCGTGCACGACCGCTTGAACTTCTACGCCGTCGGTGCGTCCGACTGCGGGACGCTCATCACCGTGAGCAAGACCGGGAAGATCGAACCGCAGTACGCCCCAAGCGGTACGCGGATGGCCTACTACCAAAATCGGTCCGTGACACGCGCCAACCGACCGCAGCCCGAGATCGTCCCTGAGCTGTGGGTCGCCGACTACGACGGGGGCGCGGTGCGCGTGATCTCCGACTATCAGAGCCGACCCCGCAATAGCCGCTGGTCGCCCGATGGCGAGCACGTCGTGTACGAGGTGGTATCGCGCCGCTGGGCCAACACCACCCATCTGATCACGTATGCGGTACCGACCGACGACTACAGCTACATCGCCGAGGAGAAGGCACTCGGCGTGCCAAACGACTTCAACGCGTGCTGGTCACCCGATGGGCGGCGCATTGCGCACGATCGCACCTACGCGCGCAGCAGCGGCCAGCAGGCCTATGCCACGCGCCAAGTGGTGGTACGGCAGGGCGCCGGCGAGCGGGTCGTGCTCGACGAGGTGATTGGGGAGCCCCAGTCGGCGGTCGTGGCCGCGACGGTACGGTGCCGGTGGGTTGGACCTCGGCACCTGCTCGTATCCACGCGCGACGGCCAGCGGGTGGTGAACGTGGACGAAGGCGAGGTCTACGCCGTTCCCGCCGACCACGTCGCGATCGGGGTGAAGGTGTTCGACCACACCCGGTAGCAGCTCCCGCCCGACCGCTTGACGCGCGCTTGGCGCGGCCCTGGGATCGTGAGCCCAGTCACGGCACCGGAGGTCCCGATGCGTCGCGTCCTATTCCCCTGTGTTGTGATGCTCGCTTGTCCGCTCGGTTCGGCACTGGGACAGGTCGCGAATCTGCAGCCGGGCGAGCGGGTCCGAGTGACCGCACCCGCGTACGACCTTCGTCGCACGCCGGCGACCTTTCGGGCGATGCGGTCCGGTAGTCTGCACCTCGACTTCACTCGAAAGCGTCTGGACCACGGCGGCGTGGTGGTGGATTCTCCTGCCGTCGCGGTGCCGCTCGCCATGGTCTCCAGGCTGGAGGCGCCGGCTGGTAGACGGTCGAACTGGGACAAGGGTGCCCGGGCGGGTGCACTGGTCGGTGGTGGGGTCGGCCTTCTCCTCGGAGTGGCCTATGCGGCCTGTGATGATAGCTGGGTCTGTCCGCAGAGCGGTGGGGAAAAGATCGGTGCTGTCGTCGTGGGAGCGGTGGCTGTCGGTTTTGCCGGAGGTCTCGTCGGCACCATGATCGGTGCGCTGTCGTCGCGCGATGCATGGCGTGACGTCCCACTCGGGAGAGCCCGGGTGGCTGTTCACCCGACGCCGGACGGCTTTGCGCTGGGGGTGGCCTTCAGGTTCTGAAGATGGCCGCTGCCGGCGCAACCGCGAAGCCGGCTATCGCGGCGGAGGGGCCACGCCGAGCCGCTGCTCCACCACAGGGCGCACACCCGTCATGCCAGCCAGCTCGGCCAGGCGGAGTGCTTCCGCGGGCTCGACATTCTTCTTTTCGACGAGCCAGGCACCCCACAGCCCGGACACGCGGTTGCCCGAGCCGCAATGCAGCACCACCGGACCGCTGCCGTTTCCAAGCACGGAGTCGAGCCGGGCCACCTGCTGGTCGGTAATCGTAGACACGGGGTTTGGCATCGGGATGCTCACGAACGTCATGCCGAGCGATTCGACCTTGGCCCGCTCGTCCCAGTCGATCTCGCCGTCCGCCCGCGTGGTGACGACGGTCGTGTAGCCCTGTGCGGCCAGCTGCTCCAGTGCCGCGTCCGACGGTTGGCTGCCGAACAGCACGTCGCCAGCCACGGCGCAGTTGCGCATTCCCTCCACTTGGCAGGCGGTTGGGTCGGGTGTCACCGCATCGGCGGCGCGCTCCCCGCAGCCCACGAAGACGGCGAGCAGCATAATGCCGCAGAGTCGTTTCATGATCGAGAGTTTCCCGTTATTGGAATGGTCATGGTACAAGATACCCATGATACTCGGGTGCGTGCCTTGGAGACGCCCCGAGGCATGCGCCTCACACCGCACGGCGCCCCTCGTGTGTTGATGCGTGCCGACCCTCCAACGCATCTTTCCAGTATCCACCCATCCGGGAATGGTCCCATCATGACCGCTATTTCACTGATGACGCACGTTACTCTGACGATCCGGGATTGGCCCACATGACTTGCGCCCGACATTCCTTCGCGTTGCTTGCAGGCGTTCTACTCCCGCTCACCAGTCTCGAGGCCTCCGCGCAGGCACGTCCAGTGTCGGAAGGTGACACCGTCCCCACCGCCCAAGCAGTGGTCCACGCCTTGTACGATCTCGTGACGTTCGAGGCAGGGACCACGCCCGACTGGGACGCCGTCCGATCGTTGTTCCTGCCCCAGGCGGTGATCGTCTTACGCACGAGTCGGACGGCCACCACCGTGTTCACGGTGGACGGTTTCGTAGACGACTTCGTGCAATTCATTGAGCGGGCCAACGTGGAACAGGCTGGATTCGTCGAGAACATCCTCCGGACGCACACGATGGTGTTCAAGGACATGGCCCATGTGCTGGTGCTCTACGAGGCCAGCATTCCAGGGTCGGGCAGGCCGCCCCAGCAAGGCGTCGACAGCTTTCAGCTGATCCGGCAGGACGGGCGGTGGCGGATTGCCGCGGTGCTGAACGATATCCCGGACCAGGCCCACCCGGTCCCGGCGGCACTGCGGCCATGACGGCGTTCCGGGCTAGCGGTGCGCGGCTGCTCGTGGCCGCGGTCCTCTCGGCGGTCGCGGCGACAGACGCTGCCATCGCGCAGAACCCGTGCTGTGAACTCGCGGGCCGCGACACTGCCGACCGCTTCCGCGTGGGAGCGATCGCGGACCGCCGCTTCACGCACGCGGAATTGTGGGTGGCCCTGGCGCCATATCTCGATCGGGCCGGCGTGAGCGTCACCACGGTAGGTCATTCGGTGCAGGGCCGGGCCATCCGGGCGGTGACGTTCGGCTCCGGTCCCGTGCGGGTCCTGTTGTGGTCGCAGATGCATGGCGACGAGTCGACCGCGACGATGGCGCTCGCCGACGTGATCCGGGCCTTCGCCGAGGGGGGCGCGGATCCGCTGCGGTCGCTCATCGACGAGCGCCTCACGGTCACAATGATCCCGATGCTGAACCCGGACGGGGCGGAGCGGTTTCAGCGGTACAACGCGGCTGGCGTGGACATCAACCGCGACGCGCGTCGGTTGGCGACGCCCGAGGCTGCGGCCCTCAAGGCCGTGCGTGACAGCCTGGAACCGGCGTTCGGGTTCAACCTGCACGATCAGGGGGCACGGACCGCGGCGGGACCGGGCGGGCTTCAAGTGGCCATAGCGCTGCTCGCCCCAGCAGCGGATTCGGCTCGCACATACGGTCCCGTGCGCAGCCGCGCGCGGCAGCTCGCAGCCCAGCTGGCCGTGGGCCTTCACCAACGCATTCCGGGTCGCGTCGCCAAGTACGACGACACGTTCACCCCGCGGGCGTTCGGGGACCTGATCCAGCAATGGGGCACGAGCACCGTGCTCATCGAGAGCGGCGCCCTGCCGGACGACCCCGAGAAGCAGGAGCTCCGCCGGCTCAACGTGGCGCTGTTGCTGTCGGCGCTCGAGGCGATCGCCACCGAGCGCTATGTGGAGGCCGACCCCGAAACGTACGAGCAGCTCCCGGTCAATCACCGGGTGGCCAACGATCTCCTCCTTCTCGGTGGTCAAGTCGTGCTGCCCGACGGAAGCGCGCTTCCGGTGGATCTGGCCCTCAGCTACGACGATCCCGTGGCACAGCGCGGACTGCTGATCGGTGACATTGGCGATCTCCACGAGGTCCAGGCGATGGACACCCTCGACGTGCGCGGGTTGTATTTGCACGTGGCCACGCCCTCGACGCTCGATCCGCGCAACTGGTGGCTCGTGCGCGGGGAGCCGATCGCGGTGGTCGTCCGTCGCGGCGGCGATCCGCAGTCCCAGGTGGTGCGCCGCATTCCCGAGCCGTAACGCCGGCTCGGTCGCTACAGTGTGAGCGGTCCGGGGTCGATCGTACGGGGGTCGCTCCCGGCCGAGAACCGGGTTGCGGCGGCCGCGCCCAGCAACGTCGTCTTGCCATCCTCGACGAGCAGGGCGGTGCCTTCGGGTAGCGCGAGCACGGGAACGGTGGGGTTCGCGGTCACGAACTCCAACAGGCGCTCCGACCGTGTTTCTCCTCCGTGGTTCGGCAGGCGCGCGTCCGTAAAGTGCGGGTTGATCTGAAACGGCACCAGGTCGAGGGCGGCGAAGCTGCTCGGCTCCACGATGGGCATGTCGTTGGTGGTCTTGATGGTGGGGCAGGCAACGTTGGTCCCCGCGCTCCACCCTACGTAGGGTACCCCGCCCAGCACCCGGTCACGGATTGGCTCGATGAGCGACAGCTCCTGGAGTTGGGTCAGCAACTGGAAGGTGTTGCCGCCGCCCACCGCGATCGCTTCGGCCACCTCGACCGCCCGCCGCGGATCGAGCTCCCGATGGATGGCCCGCACTTTGATGCCGAGGGCGCGGAACCGATCGGCCACCCGGTCGGCAAATGCATCGAACGGAAACCGCACGGCCGCGTACGGTACGAACAGCAGCTCCTGGACCCGTGTGCCGAAGAACCGGCGCAGCATCTCCTCCGCGTGCTCGAGGAACCCCAATCCGTGGTTCGTCGAGTTGCTCAGGAGCAGCAGCCGCATCGTCGGTCTCCGCGATGACCCGTCGCTCCCTCTCCGTGCCTACCAGGGGTACGTCGGTGGGTTGAGGTGCTCCACTAGATAGTCGATGCGCAGCTCGCTCAGATGTCGGCCGGCGGCGCCACGCACCCCGTGCCGATTCTCGGGATACAACATGAGATCGAAGCGCTTGCCGGCGTCGATGAGCGCGTTGATGAGTTGGATCGTATTGCCGGGATGGACGTTGTTGTCCACACTCCCGTGGGTGAGCAGCAGCTTGCCCTTGAGATTTGCGGCATATGGCAGCGGGGAGCCGAGGTCGTACCCTTCCTTGTTTTCCTGCGGCGTGCGCATGTAGCGCTCGGTGTAGATCGTGTCGTAGTTCCGCCAGTCGGTGACGGGTGCGTGCGCCACGCCAACGTGAAACAGGTCCGGCTCCTTGAGCAACGCCAGCACCGTCATGTATCCGCCGTACGATCCGCCGTACGTTCCGACGCGGGTAGCGTCGATGTAGGGTCGCTTGCTGATCTGTTTCAGCGCCGCCACCTGATCGTCCAAATCGACCTGTCCGAGCTTGAGATATGTCTCGGCCTCGAACGCCTTGCCACGGTTCCTGAGGCCCCGATTGTCGACCCGCCATACCACGAACCCGAGTTGTGCGAGCCGCTGGTCGTTGCTCTCGTGATAGAACTGGTTGCTGACCGCCTTGGAGTGGGGTCCGCCGTAGACGGGAATCACGAGCGGGTACGCGACGGCGGGGTTGTATCCAGCAGGCTTGTAGAGCATGCCGTGCAATTTGGTCACACCATCGGCCGCCGTCACGACCACCAACTCGGGCGGCTCGAGGCCAAGCGAGTCGAGCCTGGCCGTGTCGGTGCTCATGAGGTTCCGGATGAGTGTGCCGTCGGTGCGGTGCAGATTGGCGGTAGACGGCGTGGTGAAAGAGGAGTACGAGTCCACGTAGTACCGCGCTGCGGGATCCATGCTGATGCGATGGGTGCCGGGCGCTGTGGTGAGACGCTGGAGTGACGAGCCGTCCAGCCCTACCCGGAAGAAACGGGTCTCCAGTCCGGTCGTGTCGTTACCGGTGAAGTACACCCACCGTTCGTCCCGGTCGATGCCCGTGACGCTGGACACGGGCCACGACCCGTTGGTGAGCTGCGCGAGCTGGGTCCCGTCGAGCGCGTACAGGTACAGATGGCGCCAGCCGCTGCGCTCGGAGCTCCAGAGAAACCGTTTGCCGTCCTTGAGCAGCGTGCAATCGTCATGGACGTTGACGAATGCCGGCTCTCGCTCCGTCAGGATGGTGCGGGTCTGGCCGGTCCGGACGTCGGCCGCGAGCAACTCGAGCACGCTCTGGTGGCGGTTCAGACGCTGCAGCAGCACCTCGTTGCCGTCGGGCAGCCAGATGGGCCTGACGATGTAGTTGTCGGGCGTGCTGTTGGTCTCGATTTCGACCGTCTCCCCCGACGCGATGTCGACGATCCGAAGCACGACGGTGGGATTCGGCTCTCCGGCCTTGGGATAGCTCTGCAGCTCCAACTCCGCTTCGGCGGCGAGGTCGTGCACGATGGGGTACTTGTGCACCTCGCCTTCGTCGGAACGGTAGTAGGCGAGCCTCGTCCCGTCAGGAGAGAACCAGTAGGCGTCTCGCTGGTTGAACTCCTCGGGATAGACCCAGTTGGGCCTGCCGTTGAAGGTGTCGAGGTTCCCGTCCGCCGTGAGGCGCTTCTCGTCGCCGGTGAGCGTGTTGGTCACGTAGAGGTCGAAGTCTCTGACGAAGGCAAACTGCGCGTAGTCCGGCGAATACGTGCCGTTCCACAGCTGGCTCCCCGCCATGCCGCGCATCAGGTCCTGCGTGTACGGCTGCGGCTCGATCTCGGGTCGGTGCAATTGTCGCAGCCGTCGCGTCTCGAAGACGTAATGGAAATGCTTCTTCTCGGTCGTGAACGTCAAAGCGCGCCCGTCCTGCACGAACTCGAAGGTGGTGAACGGCAGTCCGGTGACCGACGAGCCCGTCAGCTGGGCGTATTGTGTCCTGATGGCATCAGCCGTGGCGCGATCGAACAGCGGGGACTCGCGCCCCGTTCCCGCATCGACCCGGAAGAACTGCAGTCCGCGCTCGGCGTCGCGGCGGCTCGTGTAGTAGCCGCGGCCGTCCGGCAGCCAGCGCACCATTGGGGTCCCGGTCGTCGCCGCGAGCCGAGTGCTCCCCATCAGTTCATAGAGCTCGCGACCACGCGCCTGCGCGCCGAGGTCCTGGCTTGGGATCACCGACAACACGCCGATGGCCGCGACTGCGCTCACGCCTATCCGCATCATCTCCGGGCTCCGCTTTGGTAGTAGAAACGGTACGAATGATAACCAATGGGTCCGGAGTGTTAGCTAGGTCACAGCCGGGGTCGTCACCCTGGAGCTACGCTCGCAGGATGACGACCGCCCTCTGGCACCGCCTGCGACGGCACCGAGTCGCGTTCGTTGGCCTCCTCATGGTGGGGCTCGTCGGGTGCGCGGTGTCCGACTCGCCCCACGCCATTCGCGTGACGATTCCGGACGGCCCGGTCGAAGCGGTCGCCGAATCGCTCGCAGCACACGGCATCGTCGGGTCAGCGGAATCGTTCGCCCGTTTCGCGCGGATGGGTCGCAAGAACCTCGGGATCAAGCCGGGGGTGTATCCGCTGGTCCCGGGGACACCCATGGGTAAGGTGCTCGCCGTTCTCCGGCGCGGCCGGCCGCCGGAGCTGCGTCTGGAGGTGCGGAGCGGCATCTGGATTGCCGAGCTGGCTCCCCTCGTGGAGCAGACGATGGGGGTGCCAGCCGACAGCTTTCGCCGGGCGACCGGAGATTCGAGCCTTCGGACGCGTGTGGCTGCCACGAGCGAGAGTGTGGAGGGATATCTCTACCCGGCCACGTACTACATCCCGGTTGGCGCGAGTGCGGAGCAGATCGTGCGCCAGATGGTCGACACGTTCGAGGCGCGGTGGCGCCCAGCCTGGAACGCGCGCGCGGAGTCACTCGGGTTCACGCGCCACGAGATCGTCGTCCTCGCATCGATCATCGAAGGGGAGGACCCGCACCATGCCGACCTCGGGTACGTCTCGTCGGTGTATCACAACCGCCTCGCCGACGATCGGCGGCTCCAGGCCGATCCGACCGTCGTGTACGCCCTTGGCGAGCGGCGGCGCCTGTACAACAAGGACTATGGGTTCGCGTCGCCACTCAACACGTACCGCGTCGCCGGCCTGCCGCCGTCGCCCATTGGCCAGGCGTCGCTGGCGAGCCTCGAGGCTGCTCTCTATCCGCTTCCATCGGACTACCTGTACTTCGTCGCGCGCCGCGACGGCCGGCACGTGTTCTCCCGCACCTACGGCGAGCACTTGGCCACAATCCGCGCCGTGCGGCGCCGAGGGGGAATCCGCGCGCCGGATGAGTGATCGGGGCTACGTCCCGACCCCACGTCGCCACTGCCGAGAAGACACATGAAGTGAGGTGCCATAAAGCGGCTATGGGATTGGGCTTAACGGCTGTTGCCAGACTGCGCGACCCAACCAGCGCCAGCGCCGATCGGGGGTTGGTGTGACCTGGATCATCGTTGCGTTTGGTCCCAAGCCCCAGGCTAGGCGCATCCTGAGAACGGCACGAGTGTGATCCTGAGTGGACGCGGGGTGCAGGGCGTCCCGCCGGTTCTCCTGTACTCCAATACTCCAACGGAGTGGACCTTATGCAGCTCGTCCAAGCGTTCGTTCCCACCGAGTGGCGTGGCGCCGCGGAGGTCCTCACGGCACCGCTCGCGTGGATCCCGGGCTGGCACGCGGCGATGATGAATTTCACCTGGTATGGTGACACCGTTGCCGAGGTGGCACTCAAGCGCATCGTGATCCTCCTGCCGATGCTGCTGCTCCTCTCGGGGGTCTGGATTACGATGGCATCACTCTACACGATCCCGTTCCGCTCCAACCGCGGTCGGTTCGTCACGGCCATGCTCGTGGCGTGGTGGGACGCGGGACGCACCGCCTGGTTCTACTGGGCGGGGATCGTGCGGTTGGCGGTGGTGCTGGTGGGCTGGGTGTGGGGGCTGTTGCGTTTGGGGTTCGGCATTGCCGTCGCGGCCGTGAAGGCGGCGTTCCAGAGCCCACTCAGGCTGCTCGATTGGACGTCACGCAACTACTTCAAGCCGGGCGTGCCGTGGCTCGCGTTCCTCGCGTTGCTGCTGTGGTCAGCCGTCGAGGCCGTGATCTTCATGTATACGCTCCAGCCGACGCTGACGGAGGTGTTGGCGGGGATCACCGGGTTCGAGCCCGATCCGCGGCTCGTTGCGCCGCTGCTCTGGATCTTCCTGTTCTTCCTGGTGCTGGGGAGCTTCGCGTGCATTCATGCCTTGGCCGCCGCCGTTCGGGCCAAGGATATCGCGCAGATCATCCAGATGTCGGCCGTCGAGCTGTTCGTGATGTTCTTCGAGGTCATCTTCCTGTATCGGGAGCTGATCGACGCCATCACCCCGTGGATCGCGCAGACCACGAGCGAGCAGGTGCAGCTCGGCCTGGTCTCGACGCTCGCGCTGGCATCGTTCGGGTGGGTCGGCGTTCGCGGCATGACCTGGTTCCTGTTCGGCCGCTACGGCACGCCGGCGCTGGTCGCCGTGCTCGCGCGCGAAACGATCAGTCAGGAAGGCATCACCACCGGGTTCCAGTCGCCGCAGCCGGATTTCTGGAAGGGGCCGATCCTGGCGCTCAAGAACGAGACCGAGTGGTTCAGGCGCGAGGCGCGGCAGGTGTTCGAGCTGCTCTCGCTTCCGGTGCTGCAGATGGTCGCTGCGGCGGTCAATTTCGCGGTCGTGGCGGTCGGATCGCGTCCCATGTTCGCGCTCCCGTTCCGCAACCTGGACGAGATCCTGGCCAAGACGCCCAGCATGGCGGGGATGAAGCCGTCGAACAAGGTCCCGCCGCCGCGAACGCAGCCGGCGCACGAAGCCGGAGGCGCATGATGCGGCGCCCCGCAGTCGTCTCCATCGCTGCCGGCCTGGCGGTACTTCTCGCGACCGCGTGCCTGCCAGAAGAGGGCGCCCGGCCGGCCCGGTCCAGCATGGTCATTGGGATCGACGTGAGCGGCTCGTTTCGGGCCGGAGGCAAGTACGAGGACGCAATCGATTTCGCCGCCCACTATCTGTATGGGCACTTGAACGGTCTCGGTGAGTTGCGGGTACCGTCGGCGGTGTTCGTGGGCTCGGTGGGTGGGGCGCGGGTCGGCGAGCCCAAGTCGTTCCAGCCGATCCACGCGTTCCAGAACAAGACCGTGGCGGAGATCCGCACGCAGCTGCGGGAGTTCTTTCCGCCCGAAGATGCCTTCACTGATTTCAACGCGTTCTTCGGACGCGTGGCCACGCTGATCAAGCGACAGGGACTGGTGCTGGCGCCGCTCAACGTGGTGATCTTCAGTGACGGGATTCCCGATCACACGCGGCGGGCATCGGCCGACACGACCAGCGCGTACGCCATGATCGATCTGAAGCCGCTGGAGTATCTGTCGCGCAGCGTCACCGTGCGGCTGCTCTACAGCTCGCCCACCGCGTCCGTTGCATGGGAGCGCGAGATTGAGCGCCAGCGGGTACGAATGTGGACCGTCGACGATCAGGTCATGACCGGATGGCGGGAGCAGACCGAGCCGGGCATGGACGTGGAGTCCCAGCGGCATCTCTGGAACTGGATCAGCGAGAACGTCGACTTCCGCGTGAGAAGCCGGCGGCTCTGATCCCGGTGCAGGCCAGCCGCCCGTGAGGGTGCACCGGCCACGCCCACCGTCTCGCGACGAGTGGGCGTGGCCGGTCGGGCGTGTGGCGTGCTAGAGTAGGTGCCGGCTACCGGCCCGACGCCGGGGATCCCATGCTCTGGTGCGCGTGAAGCACCTTCCAGCCGCTGTCCGTACGCACCAACACCTCCGTCCACGCTACCGGCACGGCCTCCGACGTATCGCCGGCCACGATCGTGGCCACTCGTCCCGCCAGTGTCAGCGCCACCACGTCGCGGGAAATGACCGACACCTTGGCAGGGTGCCAGCTCGCCGTCTGCCCGTCAATCGCCGCGTAGCTGTCTCGCACCTGCTGGACGAACATGGGGTAGGGAACGACCTCGGTTCCTATGATCACTCCGGCATCGCCGTCGAAGAACGCGATCACGGCGTCCGCATCCACGGCTTTGGCAGCATTGAACAGATCGCGCTGCACGCCCATCAGCGTGTCGATGAGCGCAAGCTGCTGCTCCTCGGTGAGTTCCCGTTCGACGGGCTGGCAGGCAGCGAGCGCACCGGCGAGCGCGAGTACCGCGAGCGTGATCCGGGTCATGACTGGTTCCTCCGAATGTCGTGTGTTGGAAAAGTACGCTGGCGCAACCGCGCCGGGGAAGACCTCATGTGGGCCCGACGTTGACCCGGCCGGGTTCGCTGCGTAGCCTACGTGGCTACGGCACTTCAGGGGGTCATTATCATGCCACGGATCGTCTTCGCCTCTCTTGCAGCCGCGGCGCTCGCCTTGGCGCCGGCACCACTGCAGGGGCAAACCGGCTACGAGCTGTACACGCTCCCCAACGGCCTCCGCGTCATCCTCGCGGAAGACCACTCGGCGGCGGTCGTGGCGGTGAGCGTCTGGTACAACGTCGGCAGCGCCAACGAGCGAATGGGTCGGTCAGGATTCGCCCACCTGTTCGAGCACATGATGTTCCAAGGTTCGGCGAACGTCGGCAAGGGTGAGCATATGCAGCTCATCGAGCGGGCCGGCGGGGACATGAACGGCACCACCAACGAGGACCGTACCAGCTATTTCGAGACGGTCCCGTCCAACCGGATGAACCTCGCGCTGTGGCTCGAGGCCGACCGGATGCGCTCGCTTGCGGTCACGGACGAGAACTTCGAGAACCAGCGCGAAACGGTGAAGGAAGAGCGGCGGTTGGGCGTGGACAACCAGCCGTACGCAAAGGCGTTCACCGACGGTTTGACACAGCCGTTCGACTCCACGAGCTGCTTTGGGTATGCGCACACGGTGATCGGGTCGATGGAAGACCTCGGTGCCGCCAAGACCGAGGACGTGCAGCAGTTCTTCGATCTGTACTACGCCGCCAACAACGCCACGCTCGTCGTATCGGGCGATTTCCAGCCCGCGTCGGCCAGACGGCTCATCGAGCAGTACTTCGGGGACATTCCCCGCGGGAACGACCCCGAGCCCGTTTCCTGTGCGCTCACCTACGGCACGTTCGGCAAGACGGCCGTCGTCGAGGATCAGCTGGCGAACCTGCCAGCCGTCATCGTCATGTATCCGATTCCGTCGCACCGCGCGGCCGACACCAGGCCACTCGCTCTGCTCGGTACGATCCTGGGGGGTGGTGAGAGCTCGCGTCTCAATGTGTCCATGGTGCGTGAGGCGAAGACGGCCCTGCAAGCCGGGGCAGGGACGCAGTCCCGTCGTAGCAACGGATTGCTCCTCACCTTCGCGATCGCCAATCAGGGAGCGGATCCCGACACGCTCGAATCCCAGCTCCGGGCCGAAGTCGCCAAGCTCGCCGAGCAAGGGGTGACCGAAGAGGAGCTCCGCAAGGCCAAGAACAACTACCGGAGCGGTCAGGTCTTCTCGCGGCAGACCGCCTTCGGCATGGCGGAAGCGCTGCAGCACTACGCCCATTTCCACGATGCGATCGACGAGATCGACACCGATCTGAACGGTTACATGGCGGTCACGCTCGACGACATCAAGCGGGTGGCCCACACGTATTTGACCAGAGAGAACAGCCACACGATCGTCGTCGTCCCGCAGCCAAAGGGAGGTGACCGATGAGGTCCCGTTTGCCGAACGCATTCCGATTGGCGGGGCTCACGCTCCTTCTGGCGGCCGCCGCGATCCTGGGGCCGCCCGTGGCACACGCACAGTTCCCAACCGAGCCGCCGCCAGGCGGCGAGCTCCGGCCGTTACCGTTTCCCGAGGTGCAGCAGGTCAAGCTCCGGAACGGGCTCACGCTACTCGTCGTGGAGAACCGCCGTCTGCCGATCCTGAGTATCCGGCTCAGCATGCGGGCCGGCAGTCGCGAGGATCCCAAGGGTATGGAAGGGCTCGCTTCCATGGTGGGCGAGCTCATGACCAAGGGTACGCCACGCCGCACGGCGGACCAGGTCGCGGCCGAGATCGAGGGCGTTGGAGGGAGTCTCTCGGCAGCGGCGGGTGCCGACTTCTTCTCCGTGTTCACCACCGTGCTGAGCGAAAACGCCGAGATGGCGTTTGACCTGATGAGCGATGTGCTGCTCAACGCCACCTATCCCGAGGACGAGCTGGAGCTGGCGCGGACGCGGACGCTCTCGGCGCTCCAGGTCGAGAAATCCAGTCCGGGCTCCCTTGCAGGACGGTATTTCCAGCAGGCCCTTTACGGCGACCATCCCTACGGCCGCCAGCCCACAGAGGAGTCGACCAAGGACCTCACCCGCGAGGCGGTCCGCAACTGGGCCGGTGCTCACCTCGGGCCCGAGGGGTCGCTGCTCGTGCTGGCCGGTGACATCACGCTGGCTGATGGGAGGCGCCTGGCGGAGCAGTACCTGGGTAACTGGCGCGGCAAGGCACCGACCGTGCGCTATGCGTCGCCGCCACCACCCCGCCCAACGGCAATCACGCTCGTGCACCGTCCCGGATCGTCGCAGTCCAACATTCTAGTCGGGAACCTCGCCACTCGTCCCATTGGCGACGGCACGTACTACGCCGTCGAGGTGGCGAACAAGGTGCTCGGCGGGGGCGTGGACGCTCGCCTGTTCATGATCCTCCGTGAACAGAAGAGTTGGACCTACGGCGCCTACTCGGGCGTTCCGACGCGGAAGGACGGAGGGTACTTCCAGGCCAGCGCCGAAGTGAGAACGACGGTCACCGATAGCGCGCTGGTGGAGCTGATGGGTCAGATCCGCCGCATCCGGACCGAGGCCATTCCCGACTCCGAGATGGCGGCGGCGAAGGGGTATCTCGTGGGATCGTATCCGCTCGACATTCAGACACCGCAACAGATCGCGAGTCAGGTCGCGAGCGCGATCCTCCTCGATCGCGGCATCGATTTCGTGCGCACCTACGGGCAGAAAGTGGATGCTGTGACCCCAACCCAGGCCATGGCGGCTGCGCGACGGGTCTTCCGGCCTGACTCGGCCGTGGTCGTGGTGGTCGGTGACGGCCAGGCCTTGTACGACAAGTTGCGCGCCATCGCCCCGGTCACGGTCATCGACGTCGAGGGCAAGCCGCTCGCGGCGGAGAACCTCACGCCCAAGGCGACCGCGCTCGCGTTGAATCTCGACCAGGTGGTTTCGCGCCGCGATTCGTTCGCCATGGTGGTCCAGGGAAACGCGATGGGGAGCGTCGTGACTGAGACGGTGCGGGACGGAGATGACGTGATCATCAGCGAGCTCGTGTCGCTGGCTGTCATGGGGATGCGACAGGAGTCACGGGCCACCCTCGCGGTGGGCCCGATCGTCATGAAGACGGTCGATCAGACCATGGACCTCCGCGGCCAGAAGGCGGAGACCCACCTAGTGTATGCCGGCGGCCGAGTCTCCGGCACGGCGCAGACGCCGCAGCCCACCGGTGAGATCGAAACGGCGGAGATCGACACGGAGGTGCTGGCCGGGGTGCTGGACGACAACGTCGTGCAGGGCTTGCTCCCCGCGTTCCCGCTCGCCGAGGGAGCGGAGTTCACGGTCAACGTGTTCCGCGGCGGCGAAGGCTCGGTGGCGCCGCTCACGTTCAAAGTGGCCGCGGTCGAGGACGTGACGGTTCCGGCAGGGACGTTCTCGGTGTTCAGGATCGAGATGACGGGTGGCCAACAGCCCGCGACGTTCTACGTCACCCGAGACACGCCACGCCGAGTGGTCAAGATGGTTCCGGCGGGACAGCCGGTGAGCTTGGAACTGGTGAAGTAGGCCACCATCGCTGGCGCTGGGGTGGGGCGCCGGGCACGGCTCGGCGCCCCACCGCGTTTATCCCCGTGTCGGGAGCACCCTCCCGCCCGGGCCGCCCGGGGGTCATCTTTGCACCCTTGCATCGATTCCCGCGGAAGATCTCGGAGGATCGCTCACCATGTGCACGCTCGACCGGTCGACCCGCAACACGAATACCGTATGCCGCCTGATGAAAAACCGACTTTACGACGGAAATACGCTGGACGAGGTCTGGCCTACGGAACGCAAGCTCGAGCGGAGTTGGGTGGTGGCGGAGCCCGCCGCGGAGGCGAATGGGGGGATACGATGACTCGGCGTCGGTGGTCCGGTCGCGGCACCGTTGGCACCAGCGGGCAAGAGGAGGCACGAATGAATGATCGAGCGGAACAAGTGTTCACGGCACCGGTGTTTCTCGCCACTGCGGTGTTGCTGTTTTGCGTCGCGATCGTCGAGAAGGCGCTCAACCTGCTGGGTGCGAGTATCCCCTTCATCGATGTGTTTCCGCGGCAGCTCCTCGATTGGGCGGTGGTACTGCTGATCCTCGATATCGCATTGTTGTTGCGCCAGATGCTCGAGAACAAGCTGTAGCGGCAACGGCCATCGTTAACCGGACGGCCGGACCGCGACGGGGTCCGGCCGTCGGTTGGCGAGGGGAGCGGCGGTTACTGGTCGCGCTTGATGTGGCTCACCATGGCGAGCGGCTCGCCGGCGCTCACGGGCGGCGTCCCGAGCACGTAGTTGACGATCCCGGCGAACGGTGCGCGCACCTCCTGAACCCGATCCCCGAAAAAATCTTCGATCACGCCCAGCAGTCCTCCCTCCGCGATGGCGTACCCATCGCGCACCGCCGGCCGGAAGAGGCCGGTCACGGGGCTCCGCAGCACCTCGTAGGTGTCGAGCCAGACGATGCCCTGCGGCCGCTCGACGTCGCCATCGATCATCCCAAAGTGGCGGAGCAGGTTCCAGAGTCCCTGTTCCGCGAGATCCACCCAGTATCGGTCGTCCGAGCCAAGTTGACCGGTTTCGGTGGTGATGCCGGGCTTGCCGCGGGTGAGCGCCGTGTTGGACGTGTAAACCGACGCGTTGCGATCGCGCGGCCGGTCGCGATCGATAACGATGTGATCCAGCCCGAACGCCATCACCATCTCCTTGGTGAGGGAATCGATCCGGGCGTCGCCGCTCAGCATCCAGTAGCTGTACGGACGCAAGGCCTCGTTCCCGTCGCCGCCGTGCATGTCCACGACGTAGTCCGCTCGGTCGATCACCTCGGTCGTGATGACGTGGGCGATCCGCTCGCTCACCGTGCCGGACGGGTTTCCCGGGTACACGCGATTCAGGTTCTTCCCATCTGTCGGGCTGTAGTAGATGGTCCGTCCCAGAAAGGACGGCATGTTGGCGACGTGCACCAGGATCACCGTGCCGGAGAGGCGCGTTGGGTCGAGGGCCTTCCGGACGCGCCGGAGCGCGAGAATGGGGGGATACTCGTAGCCATGTGTGCCGGCTATGGCGGCGAGCACCGGCCCGGGTCGGGCGCCGTGGGCAACGGTGACCGGAATGGTCGTCCCGCTGTCGATTCCGTCGGGCACCCGGATGTGCCCGGACACCATCGCACCCCGCTCGACTCTGAGGGGCCCCACGGTGAAGGTGGCTGGTTCCTGCCCGTGGGCGGGAACGACAGCCATGAGGTAGGCGGCGACGGACACAACGAGTCCACGGAACATGCGGTGCTCCCCCTGTGCGGGCTCTTGGAAACGTGTCGTACGGGACTGGCGGCGACCAGGGGTGAGCACGGGCTCTCCGTGTCTTGGGTCCGCGGGGCCATATTTCACCAGACACTCCAATCCGAGATAGCCGTATGTCCCAACGGTTCAATAGTCGACTGACGCGTTTCAGCGCTCCGGCTCTCGCCGCATGCATCGTATTCCCCCTCGCCGCACCCGGAGTCGAGCCGCTACCCTGCGAGACGTCCAGCCACAGTGTGGATCGCGCGCGAGAACTGTGGGGGTTGAACGGGCACCGCATCATCGCGACCATCGCCGAGCGGCACCTCACTCCCCCTGCGCGGGCACGCATTCAGGGTCTGCTCGGTCCCAGGTCCCTCGCACAAATCAGTAATTGGGCGGACTGGTATCGAGGCACGCCCGAAGGTAGCCGCACGGCGCCGTGGCACTACGTGAACATCCCCACGGGCGAGGCGTATCGCGAGACCGAATTCGAGGTCCCCGGAGACCTCGTACAGGCTCTACGCTACAACGAGCGCCTGTTGGCGGATCCCGCGCGCACCGCCGACGAGCGGGCCATGGCGCTCAAGTTCCTCGTCCACTTCATTGGCGATACGCACCAGCCGCTGCACGCCGGACTGGCCTCGGACCGGGGCGGCAACCTCGTAGGCGTGAAGTGGTTCGGCACGCCGTCCAATCTCCACAGCGTGTGGGACACCCACCTGTTGGAGCATCAGGCGCTGAGCTATTCCGAGTACGTGGACTTCCTCGATCGTGCCACCGCTGCCGAGATGCGCGACTGGCTTGCCTCGGGCTACGTGGACTGGATCGAGGAGTCGCGGTTAGTGCGGGAGGACGTGTACTCACGCCTTGGAGTAACGGAAGAGCAGGTACCCGATCTGCGGTGGGATTTCGTCAACGAGATGACCCCCATCATGGAGCGGCGCCTGCTCCAGGCTGGCATTCGATTGGCGGGAGTGTTGAATCGCGTACTGGGGGGTGACGCGGGAGCGCCCTAGCTCTCGTCGACGATCGCCACGCTGTACCGGCACGAGGTGCAGTGCACCTCGCGGGTGGGGAGTTCCACGTTCCTGTCTGGCGGCCCCAGTAGCAGCCGGCCGTGGCACCGTGGGCAGGAGACGTCGAGCGTGGGATCCGTCAGCATGCGGTGGATCGTGAGCGTGTCGTCCCACGAGAACTGCGCCGCAGAGGGGAACCGCCGCTCGGCCACCATCCGCCGCTCGCGAAGGTGTCGCCGATCGCCGTCGCGGCGCCGCTCGCGCTCGACGGCCATGTCGATGACACGACGGTCGGCCTCACGCCGCTTGCCCGCCCCCCGCCGGTCGGCAACGCGCCGCTCCGGCAGAAACCGCTTGGGTACTTCTCCGGATTCATTCGGCTGTCCCGCCATGTCTTGCCCCGGTGAGCGCACTCGCCATTGCCGCTGCGCAAAGGTATGCAGCCAGGCGGGGTTTGCAAATGCAGCAACGCAAAACGGGTGGGCTCGCGCCCACCCGTTTCCGCTTCGCACAGTGCGTGACGGTGCTATTGGACCTCAGCCACAGCTCACCGAGCGCAGAGCCAGGTCCAGCGTGCAGGACAAGTCGTTGATCGTGATCGGCACCAAGTGGGTGCCGTTGAACTCGACCATGACCGTGCGCATGCGGGTCACCGTGTCGCCGAGTCCGGACACCACCTCGACCGTCACCTGACGGGTGATGGTCCCCGAGACCGGCCATCCGCTTCCACGGGGGACCGGGATGACGACGGCGGCAACGGCGGTGGTCGCCGTGAAGTCGTACACCCGCTCACCAAACTGGTCGGATTGGTGCACACGGTTCACATCGGAGTTCCCATCGCCGTCCCAGATCCGCTCGGTCTCTTCACCCAACAGATTCGAGACGGTCATGTCGCGGTGCCGCGCAACCGTGACGGACATCGTCCCGCGGTCGCCCGTCCAGCTCCGAGATCCCTCGAAGGTCACGACCATGTTCACCTTGGCCGTGAGCAACGGATCATACGCGTCCTGGACAGCGTCGCCCTCGCCGTAGAACGTCACGCTGCGCGAGTAGCTGATGGTCCCGTCGAACGGCGGGGCAGCTGACGGTGCCGATCCCAACACGCCGTCGGCGAGCAGGGTCATCATGATGACGTCGTCCGACGTAACGTCGGCCGCATACGCCATCACGTCCTGCGTGACTTGGGCTTCCTCTTCGGCCGACGGTGCCCCGGTGTCGCTGCACGCGACGGCCAGGGACAGCCCGGCCAGGAGCGCCAGCCCTTTCCATCCTCGGTTGAACCGCATCGCACACTCCTTGTGCCGGAAGGACGCTCGGGCCGTAAGGGTGGTGCCCCCTGGGTTCAGAGCGTCAGACGCTTGACCACCAGAATGATAGGGGTCTGCAGCGGGCTTGTCAAGCGTAAGTTATTGTGATTAAACGACTTGTGACGTATCTCACGGGTCGAGCATGATCCGCATCACGTGTCGGTTCCGGGGGCCTCCCGAGGCGGCGATCCCAGATGTCGGGCCAGAGCCTGCTCGACGTGCCGGGCCAGGTCTTCGGCCTGCTGGGACGCGGTCTCCCGCGGGGCGAATGGTGCCTCCACGAGCGTCTGCCACGCGGGGCAGGAGCGGTCGCGCCGCTTGGGACAATAGTCCACGCGAAACGTGCTCGTGCCACCTGCCCAGGCGAGGCGGAACGACTCCGCTCCACTCGTCAGCAGGAGGCATTTCGCTCCCGACGCGTCGGCGTGGTGATGTTCTTCGGCCACCTCGAAGCCCCGGGCCTCGAGCAGCGCGCGCAGCGTGCCGGATAGCTGCGTGTAGGTGTCGGCCAGCGCGTTCATGGGTACCCCGGCAAGGGAGGAGTCATGCCCAAGTTGGCTACGGGCCGAATCCCGGGCAAGGCATCGCCCCCGATTTGCGCAGCCGATAGGAAGGGCGTGGGAGCTTATAGCCCGCTTCGCAGCGTCGCCAGAGCACGGAGGATCTCCTCGTTGCTCGGTCGGACCTTGTAGTCGACTTCCACGAAGCGCCACCGCACGATGCCTGAGCGATCGATCACGAACGTGGCGGGGTGAGTGATCTCGCGGCCTCGTGGGTCGTCCTTGTTGAACAGGCCGTAGCGATCGATGACGTGGTGGCCGGGATCGGACAGAAACGGGAAGTCCGGCAGCACGCCGTCTTCCTTCGAGATCCGGTCGACCATCTTCCGAAGATCCTCCGGGGCATCTACGGACACCGCCAGGATCTCACTCGATCCTCGTTGCTCCTTCGTCAGCAGTCCCCTCAGCTTCCCGAGCTGAGCAGCGCAGTACGGTCACCAGTGACCCCGGTAGAACACGAGCACGACGTCTTTCTCACCCTGGTAATCGGACAGGGCGACCGTCGTCCCGTCTACGGCCCGGAGGCTGAAGTCGGGAGCCCGAGTCCCGACGGCCACGCGGTTCAGTTCGGTCGGTGGGAGGTCGGCGCCGTCTATCGGGCCAAGGGCCGCCCCGCGCGCGCGAGTGCCGAGCAGCAGGAAGGCCGCCGCAGTGGCCGCCGCGAGGACTCCAAGGATCACGAGTGTCTGTTTGAGGCGCATCGACTGGTACGCTCCGAGAGTGGAGATGCGCTGAATTACGCTCGAAGAGTCTCCGGACGTCAACGCCGCCGTGGGAGGCTATCGACGCTCGCCGTTCAGGCGACGTGTCAACTCTCGGATCAGCGTGCGCACGTAGGTGCGAAGTCCGGACTCCGACGATCGGTCACGTTGGGAGGCGGTCCAGTAGGGCGAGCAGCTCGCGGCCGGTGCGGTCCCACGCAGGAACACCTCGGGCTCGCCCCAGCATCCAGGCCCGGCCCGAAGGCCGGTCTCAGGATCGATCTCCACGACCTCCAGCCCATCGGGCATCGGGAAATCCTGGTATTCGTCGTGCACCGCGCCGCTGAGGAACCGGCCGAAGATCGGCAAGGCCACCCGCGATCCCGGGAGTCCGAGGCTGCGGCCATCGTCAAATCCCACCCACACGGCGACGGCCAGGGTCGGTGTGTATCCGATGAACCAACCGTCACGGAAATCGTTGGTCGTGCCCGATTTGGCGGCCACGGGTCCGCGCACACCCACCGAGCGGAGTCCGCGCCCGGTTCCGCGCTCCACGGCACCACGGAGCGCCGACGTCACGAGGTAGGCGTCGGCATCGTCGTACACGCGCTCCCCGCCCGGTGTGAGTTGCTCGAGCACCGTGCCGTCTTCGTCAATCACGGCCAGGGTGTGTTGCAGGTCGGCCCGATACCCCCCGGCAGCGATCACCCCAAAGGCCCGCGCCATCTCGAGCGGCGTGATGTCGGCGGCGCCAAGCGCGAGGCTGGGAACCTCGGGAAGCGGGCTCTCGATGCCGAGTTTGCGGGCGGTGCGCACGATCCGTTCCGTCCCGATAGCGAGGCCCAGGCGTGCAAATGGGACGTTTAGCGATCGCTCGAGTGCATCGCGCAGGGTGAGCGGACCGCGATACTGCCGGTCATAGTTCACCGGTTCCCAGACGCCGGCCGGCGTCTCCACCGCCAGCGGCTCATCCCGGAGGGTCGATGCCAGCGTGAAGGTCGGATCGTCCCACTGACCGCCCTCGGGGCGTGCCAGCGCTGCGAGCGCCACGATTGGCTTGAACGCGCTTCCCGGTTGCCGCCGGGCCAGCACGGCGCGATTGAACTGCGACGCGCCGTAGTCCCGCCCGCCGATCATGGCCAGGATCTCTCCCGTCCGCGGGTTCGTCGCCACCAGTGCCGCCTGGAGTGGCGCGTCGTCACGGGCGAGTCGCGGGTACTGCCGCTCGAGGCGCCGCAACTCGTCTCGCACGACCGCTTCGGCGAGCTCCTGGAGTCGGAGATCGATGGTGGTGAACACGGCGACTCCACGATCCAGCATCGTAGCACCGTGCGCCGCTGCGAGACGGCCGGCGACGTAGTCGGCGAAATACCGACCGACCTCTGCCGATTCGCGTTGTGGCCGCACGCCAAGTCGCGCAGTGCTGGCTTGGCGATACGCCCCGTCGGTGATCGACGTGCGCTCACGCATGAGCTGGAGCACGAGGTCACGGCGTTGGCGGGCACGTTCCGCCTGACGGAACGGAGAGTAGAGGCTCGGCCCGCGGATGATGCCGGCGAGCAACGCCGACTCGGACAGGTTGAGCTGGCTCACGTCCTTGCCAAAGTAGAACTGAGCGGCCCGGCCGACCCCGCGAACGGCGAGCCCTCCGTCCTGTCCCAAATACACGTGGTTGAGGTAGGCCTCGAGAATCTCATCCTTGGTGTACCGCAGCTCGAGTGCTACGGCCATCGCCGCCTCGCGCAGCTTGCGCACGGCCGAACGTCGGGATGACAGGAACAGGTTCTTTGCCAGTTGCTGGGTAAGCGTGCTGGCGCCCTCGACGACTCGTCGTGCCCGGACGTTCGCGATCGAGGCGCCGACGATCCTTTTGAGGTCGAGGCCGTGGTGCTCGTAGAAGCGCTGGTCCTCGACTGTGAGGATCGCATCGACCAATGATGGCGGGACCTCGGTTAGCGACACGGGGATCTGATCGGCTCGTGTCGGGCCGCCAATCGTGCGGACGAGCTCGGGCTCCAGCGCCACGTGGTCGTGGCGGACACCGTCCGCATCGTGAATGTCCGAGACTTCGCCCCAATAGCCCAGGCGGACGGTTACGATCCCGCCGGGATCGAGCCGGTCCGCAAACCGAAACGGCCGCCGGCCGATCACCCACTCCCAGGATCCGGCGGCGTACTCGCCCACGTCGACGCGGCCGCGATGCGTGGAGCGATATCCCAGACGGACGAGCGCTGCCTCGGTCCGCGCCCGATCGAGCTCCTGGCCCCGCTCGATGACGAGCGGTCGGGCGTAGATCCGGGCGGCGCCGTCGAACATCGAGGCGGTGAGCCGCGCCCGGATCGCTGCCTCGAGCGCGACGGCGGAGCCCACGACGAGCGGCACCCCGACCAGGGTGCCAAGGACGAGCAGCGTGCGGTGGTGACCCCAGAGGCGTTGCAGACGCGCAAGGCGGCTCCCCAGTCCCACCGCCACGGATGTCCAGAGCCAAGATGTCATGGGCTCCTCTTCAAGGAGCGATGCACGACAGTCGCGAACCGTCGCGTCCCTTGGTGGCACTACGGGGGCGAGGGGAAGGGTGTTTCGAGGCGTCAGCCCCCGTCAGGGATCGGGGTGTGGGTGGGACCGGGACCAGAATCCGGGTCTGCAAACGGATCGCGCCGATCCGGACCGCTCCGCCGGTCGCGCACGCGCCGATCGGCCGCGACCCGACGGTCTCGGAGATCGAGGGCGCTATACTGCTTCCGCCGCTCCTGCTGGCGCCGCTCGGCCTGACGCCGATCCGTTTCCTGGCGCGTTTCCAGGAAGTTCATGCGCGCGGTCAGCTCGTCGGTGATCGTCTTCCAATGCGTGTAGAGCACCTCCCACGAGTGTCGTTCCTCGGCGGTCAGCACTCGTCCCAAGGCGCCCTCGAGCAGCGTGTTCAGTTGTTGCGCGAGCTGGTGCTTCTCCTTCCGGAGTCGCGCGAGAGCGCTGATGTCGACCTGGTCGGTCGAGATCGCGTTCTGCACCGACACGTTGTCCGTCACGATGGGTTTGCCGCACTGTTCGCAAAAGCGCGACTGGGAGCTGACGGGATGCTGGCAGTAGGGACAGTCCATGCGGTCCATCAGAAAAGGGTGAACGACGCCTCGCCAAGCTCCACAGGCCACAACGGTGTATAGGAGAGCCCCTGCACGGTCTCCTCCAATCCACGCTCGGACTTGGCCACGGTCGAGATCGGGTACCGCCACACGGTGGCACTCGGCGCGCAGACGAGCGACGGATCAGCGGACACGGAGATCTCCGGCGCGAACCAGCAGTGGGTCGGGAACGCCTCCGGCCGCCACGTATAGCGTACGGTCAACTGACCGCCGGTCGCAAATCGGAGTTCCTTGCGGATCAGGCGATGGTCAGCGACCGGCGCAAGGGTGACGAGCAGAGCGTCGGCTTCACGCGTCATCTCGAAAGTCGT
Source organism: Gemmatimonadota bacterium (assembly GCA_029863245.1). Classification (GTDB taxonomy): domain Bacteria; phylum Gemmatimonadota; class Gemmatimonadetes; order Gemmatimonadales; family GWC2-71-9; genus JAOTVV01. The sequence goes on along the minus strand of JAOTVV010000010.1, from coordinate 44,279 downwards.
CGGCGACGCCACCCACGAGGCGACCGGCACGTAATCGGCGCGGGCATACTCGGCTTCGCCCAGATCGTGACCAATCACCCGGTCGACGAGTAATGCCCGATCATGGTGATCCCGCGGCGGGCTCTCGTGCAAGGTGATCCCGTGCTGCTCGGCGTTGTTGCCCTGTGCCGCCGCGTCCCACGCCTGGCCGTGAGGGACGGTTCGGTGATAGGCCTCGATGCGGCGCGTGAGCGTATCGGCGTAGTTCAATTCGTTCCGAAAGAGCGTGTACTCCTCGATGGCCCCGCCGCGTCTGGGACTCACGACGGCGGAAAACCTATCCGAGTGAATCCACAGTTCGTCGTGACCGTCCCCGTGGAGATCGAGCACGTCATACGCCAGGGGCTCGCCAGCCCGCAGCTGCGACTCGGCTCGGGCGAGATGCCGCCAAAGAGCCGCGCGCAGGTGGGGGAGATACAGCCCGCCAAAGACACCGTGCCAATAGGCGTCGTTGCACTGGGCGCGACCGATGTCGCGGCGCACTGCCGCCGGATCGCCCCGTTGTCGGCAGAGCTGAGACAAATGCAGGGCCTTTTTGTGCATCCGGTTGGACTCGGGGTACTTGGTCAGGAAGTTCCGCCAGTGGCTTCCGCGGAGCAGAGCACCGTCTGCACCGTTGATGCGGTCCTCGCCCCACTCGGTCTCGATGCGCTCGAGGCGCGTCGCTGCTCCCGGGGGGAGCGACCACCCTTCCATTTCGCGGTACGACGCCGTGGGGAGATACGCGAGGCCCGCACTCTCGACCTCATGCCAGGCCTGTGACGGCGTCACGAGCCGCACGATTTGCTCGTCCACCAGTCGCCCCACGGTCTCGAAGAAGGAGGCCAACCAGCCCCGCTCGTAGACCCACGCCTTGGTACCCGGCCAGCCACCGAACTTCTCGCCGTCATCCGCAAACACCGCGAGCGGCCGTCCGCTTTCCCGCAGGCCGCGAAGGTAAGCCGCCGTGTCGCTCGGCGGTTGGAACGGAATCAGATATCGGAGCCGCTCGTCGATCGGCAAGACCACCACGGTGCGCCCGTCACTGTCCGTCCGGTACGGGGCATGGAGATCGTCGCGCTCGAACCCGGTCACCAAGAAATGGCGATCGTCAACGAGGAGGCATTCCACGCCGGCGTGCACCAGGTCGGCGGGCAGGCCCGGCTCCCACACACGCTCGGTCAGCCACAGCGTGGTGGCGTCGATGCCGAATCGCGTGTGCAACGCCTCGCGCATCCAGCCGATCTGCTGCAGGCGATCCTCTCGGGGGATCGCAACGAGAATCGGCTCGTAGAACCCAGCGAGCAGCAGCTCGAGCTTGCCGTCTGCCGCCAGACGGCCGATGAGATCGAGATAGCGCGAGTCGTGGTCTTCCAGCCACTCGAGCAGCGGCCCAGAGACGTGCAGGGCGATCGGGAGGAAGTCCCGCTCGGCGACCGCAGAGAGGAACGGTAGGTAAACGTCCCGAACGTGCTCCTCGAACACGTGGTCGAAGTTCCCCACCGGCTGGTGGACGTGAATCGCGAAGACGAAGCGCAGAGGTTCCATGGCCTAGGCGAAGCCCATCCGATGAGCGATCGATCCGAGGATGCGTTGTCGTGGCCCCTCCGCGTGCTCCCACACCCGATAGAGGCGCGTCTGGGCATCGAAGGGGTAGTGACGCTCCAACAAATCGAAGAGGTCGAGCACGTCGTGAACCGGTTCGCAATCGTCGGTGCCGGCCGCCAGGCTCTCGACGAGCCGAAGCAGGGCACCCCTCGCCACCTCCACCGGCTCCGCGCCCGACAGCAGGGCCTGGCGCTCCGCGTCGACGTACCGCAAGCGCACGATATCTGCGTAAAGGACGGGGCGCACCTCGCGCTGGATGGCGAATGGCAGGTCGGATACGGTGGCTGTGTGGGTCACATCTAGGTCTGTGCTCGAAAGGCGTTGGTGCAGGCGCCCTGTGCTGGGGCGAGTCGTGTCGATCCGCCACGTGCGGCTCCTGCCGGTTCGACGATCGGTCACTTGGACGGTCGTGTCGTGGTGACCGTCCGCTGCGCGGCGCAGATCGAATGGCCCGACCGCCAGAGGCAAGGTCAGTCCCAGGGCGAGGCGGGCACCGCCTCCCGCGGCGACGCGGGCCTCCGCCGGGACTGCGGGCCGCCCGGCGTCGTAGACATCACGACCGCTTCCGACGGCGGCGTCGTTGCTCTTGGCCGCTGCGAGGCGCTGCCGCAACCCATCCTCGAGCCGAATTCGCTCGTCGCCCGCCAGATCGATGGCTCTCGCGGCATACCGCAGCACCTGTCTTGTCTCGATGCCCCCGATGTCGTCGAAGAACCAGCCGCACGAGGTGAACATCCCGAGCGCGTTGCGCTCCATGTCGAGGAGTTCGGCTGCCCGGATGCGGTTCTCGGGGTCGGTCGAGCGCACGCGGTCGGCGGCGAATGCCGCGCACGCCTCGCTGCCCGCTGCAATGGCCTGTCCAAACTCGTCGCGGGCGGCCCACGGATCTCCAAAGAGCGGCGTACCCTCGCGCACGAATGCCGCGTGCACCTCTCCGGCAAGCCAGTCCAGGCTCTCCCGGAGCGCCGATCGCCACCGCTGCTGGGTGGGACGATCGGGATGCATCCGACAGCCGCATTCCGTGCGCCATCGCTCGACCCCGTGCACACAGCTCCACGACGTCGGGGCCACGAGGTCCACCTCGTGTCGAGGCGGGTGACGAGCCAAGAACGAGGCGAAGTTCTCGACCTGCACATCGGAACGGTGCGCGAGCTTCTCGAGCACCGCCGCCAGAGCCATTTCACCGAACTTGTGGTGGTGGCCGTACGTTTCCCCGTCGGTGGCCATCGCGACCAGCCCGCGATCGGTGCCGTCCACCATGCGGTGTTCCCACTCCCGGGCGTCGCGCAGCAGGGCGCCGAACGCCACATCATGGGAGATCGAGCCGTCGTACACGAATACGGCGATCGTGCGGCCCGACGGCGTGCGGTAGAGGCCCGGCAGCCCGCCAGGCGGTGCTGCGCGGACCTGATGGGGGGCCAACACGGTGAAGCGGATGCCGGCGTCGGCGAGCACGTCGAGTGTCTCGGCGTCTACGGCGGTCTCGGGGAGCCACATTCCTTCCGGTCGGCGGCCAAACCGATGCCGGAAATCGGCGATTCCCCACTGGACCTCGGTGTGCTTGTCGCGGCGCGACGCCAGTGGGAGGATCGGGTGATGGTAGGGCATGGCCAGCGCGTTGCCGTGCCCGTCTCGGCGCGAGCAGCTCTCGCGATCGGCCTCGAGGATCGCCGCGTACGTGGCCGGCGCCGCCGGCGCCAACCAGCGGAGGAGCGTGGGTCCGACGTTGAAGCTCGCCGCGTGCAGGGTGTTCACGACCTTCGCGATGCGGCCGTCCTGGGTCGCAACACGCGCCGCCACCACGGCGCGATAGCACTCCCGCTCGATCCGTTCGTTCCAATCGTGGTGGGGTGCAGCCGATGGCTCGCGCGGCACCTCGTCGAGCCACGGGTCCTCGCGGGGTGGCTGGTAGAAGTGCGCGTGAATGATGGCGGAGCGCGGCGAGTTCATCGCGTGGCCAGATCCAGCTCCGCATCGAGGACCGCTTGAACAGATGCCAGGACGTCGGGGAACACGTCGTCCCGCACGCGAAGCGTCGCGGCGGCATCCTCCGCGCGGCGGCGCACCTCGGGGGTTGCGTCAGGCTCCATGGCATCCATGAGCCCTTCGGCGGCCTCGCAATGGCCGACGAACCGACGCTCGGCGTAGTCGGCGGCCACGCCAGTGGAGATCACGAATTGCCAATCGGACGACTGCGCCAGGAGCATTTCACGCGCGGCCTGAGCCACGACCGGTCGAAGTGCCTCGATCCCGATCGCCGCGCGCGCCGCCCGCCAAAACCGCTGCTCCAGCGGCCACAGTCGATCCCAGGTCCAGCGCGTGCTGTCGTTGAGCCACATGCTGTGGTCACCGTTGGCTCCCCAGGAGCCTTCGGAGAGCCGAATGCCAGGCGGTCGCGGGTGCCGGCGGAGATGAGCCGTTCCGGTCACCGGTCGCACGCTTGGAACCCGAGCGAGTGCGCGGTACAGATCGGCGATGAAATGGATGCCCTCGAACCACCAATGCCCGAACAGCTCGGTATCGAACGGTGCCACGATCACGTCGCCCACGGTAGCGTGTTCGGCCGCCAGGCCCTGCAGGACATGAGTGAAATGACGGGCGTGTTCACTGGCGCGGGATTCCGCCACGTCGGGAGCGTACGACAGCTTGCCTCCGAGATCGACGTGGGGACCGGTCACCCGCCACAGCTTGAGTCCCCCAGGCCACCGGATCTTGTGGAACTCGAGATACCACTCATCGCCCGGGTAGCCGCGATCCCGACTCCACACTTGCATCGACGAGTGCGGATCGCGGACGAATGCGCGCACCTCCTGGGCGCCAGGCGCGGAGATGCGGTAGGACCAATACGGGGAGCGGTGTGCTGCCACGCCGCCATCCCTCTTGGCCGGGACGTCACCGTGGCGCTCGGCGTCGAACCGCTCTGCGCCAAGAGGCACGTCGTGGTACGCGCCGAGCGGGGTCCCAGCCGCCGCAAGATGGGAATCGGTGAAGAAGTATCGGAATCCTACGGCCGCGAGATGTTCCTCGATACCGGGTCGCTCCACCGCATGCGGTCCGCCCACGGGCCACGGCCCGCGCGGGCGGTAGGCACATTCAGGGAGCCAGCACCCGCGGGGTGGCCGGCCGAACAGCCGACGGTGTTCGGCATATCCGACGTGCAGCTGCAGTCGGATACTCGCCTCGGTCCCCAGGAGGGGGAGGTAGCCGTGGGTAGCCGCCGAACTGATGATCTCCAGCCTTCCGGCGCTCTCGAACCGCCGCAGGGCGGCAATGATGTCGCCGTGTGTGCGGAACAACCGCCGGAGCCGCTCGAGCCGCGTGCGCCAGAAGGTGGCGAGCGGAATCAGGTCGTCCTGACCGGTTTCCGCCAACTCCGCCGGTGCCCTGGCGCAGGCCTTGAGCCGTTCGTCAAACAAGTGTTCCAGCTCTGCGGCGAACGACGGGTGGGCGAGCTGGTTCGCGAGCACCGGGGTCACCCCAATCGTCACCGGCGCATGGACGTCCTCGCGCGCCAGCTGGGTCAGCGCCTCGATGAGCGGCAGGTAGGTATCGATTGCCGCTTCACACAGCCAGTCGCTCCCGTGCGGCCAGCGGCCGTGATTGAGCACGTAGGGAAGATGGCTGTGGAGCGCAAAGACGAAATCCATGAATACCGTCAGCGTTGACGCCGTGCTCGCGCACTGGCTCGGTGATAAAGCTCTTGGTAGCGGGAGGCGGATGGTCCCCAGCTGAAATCCTGGCGCATGGCCTTGGTCATCAGAGCGGTCCACGCCTCGCGATCTTGATACTGAACGATGGCGCGGCGCAGGGCACGCGCGAGGCCCGTCGGCCGGTACTCATCGAAGAGGAACCCGGTCTCGCCGTCGGCGATCGTGTCGCTGAGACCGCCAACGCGACGCGCGAGTGGAAGCACGCCATAGCGTTGTGCCCGCATCTGGGTGAGCCCGCAGGGCTCGAACTGGGACGGCATCAGCAACAGGTCGGCTCCCGCGAGCAGACGGTGCTCGAGTCGTTCGGTGAACGTGAGAGGCACCTTCACCCGGTCGGGCAGCGTGCTCGCCAGCTCCGACAGCAACCGCTCGTAGCGCAGATCACCCCGGCCCAGAAAGATGAACTGGGCGTCGAACTGGGCCAGAAGACCCGGCTCGAGAACGAGATCAAATCCCTTCTGCTCCACGAGACGCGCGCTCATGACGAACACCGGTGTCCGGGCCCGGCGTGGAAGGCCATACGCACGTTGCAGCGCCGTCTTGCAGCCACGCTTGGGCGCGAGGTGATCGACCGTGTACTGTGCTGTGATCTCCCGGTCTTCCCCGGGGTCCCAGATCACATAGTCGATCCCGTTCAGGACGCCGACAAACCGGTCGCCCAGCCCAATGAAATGATCGTGCAGTCCGAACCCGCCACCCGGGGTGCGGAGTTCCGCCGCATGCGTGGGGCTCACCGTGGTGGCGAGATCGGTGAACGACAGACCACCCTTGAGCACGTTCATCCGCCCGTACCACTCCATGATCCGCCAATCGTACATGCTCGGTGGCAGGCCGACCGCCGAGAGGGCCACGTCCGGGAAATGCCCCTGATACGCCGCGTTGTGGACGGAGAGCACCGCACCCAACCGATCGTAGAACGGCTGACCGGCGAAGCTGTACCGCAGGTAGGGCATCGAGAGCGCCGTGTGCCAGTCGTGGGCATGGAGGATGGCCGCGTTGGGCACGAGCGTCGGGAGCACCTGCAGGGCAGCCCGGCACAGAAACGCGCACCGGCGAAGGTTGTCGGGGTAGTCCCCGTATTCCGTCCCGTAGAGGCCCTCGCGGTTGAAGTGCACATCGTTTTCGACGAAGAACACCCTCACACCGGAATCCGTGCCCGTATAGCGGTACACGCGGGCATTTTCCACGTGATCGCCGATGGGGACGGTGAACCGCTCCGTGACCGGGCTCAATCGATCTGTGTGCTCGCGGACCGAGCGATAGAGCGGCATCACGATCGCCACGTCCTGACCGACGCGCACTTGGTACTCGGCCAGACCCCGCACAGCCTCGGCGAGACCGCCGGTACGTGCGAACGGCCAGTACTCCGCCGTCAAATGCACGACTCGCTGCCGCTCGAAGGGGACGATATCGTAGGAGTCCGGTTGGAGCACGACGCAGCCCTATGCGGTGGGAGGGTCGGTTGATGGAGGCTCCGCCCGCATCGCGCGGAGATAGTGCTCGGCGGTGTAGCGCTGCACCATGGCCCGTGCGGTGAACCGCTTGAGCGCCTCCCGCAGCGTATGCCGCATGCGCTCCATCCACCCGGTGGGCACGTCCCGCGAGTCACGTTCGAAGTAGAGTGGGATGATTTCCGTCTCCAGGAGCTCATACACGTGTTCGGCGTCGTGCTCGTCCTGGCTGTCCTTTGCTCCCAGCGGGATGGCCCAGCCGTTCCTGCCGTTATAGCCCTCAGCCCACCACCCGTCCAGTGTCCCCAACTGCGGCACGCCGTTCAGCGCCGCCTTCATCCCGCTGGTGCCGCAGGCCTCCATCGGCACCCGCGGAAGGTTGAGCCACAGATCCACACCCTGTACGAGCCGATGGGCGAGGTGCATCTCGTAATCTTCGAGAAACGCGATACGGCCCTCGAAGCTGGGATCGTGAGCGGCGTTGTACACCGTCTGCAGCATCCGCTTGCCCGGCTCGTCTGCCGGATGCGCCTTGCCGGCAAACACGATCTGCACGGGTCGCCGTGGATCCACCAGAATCTGCCGCAGCCGGTCCGGGTTGCGGAAGATGAGATCGGCCCGTTTGTACGTGGCGAACCGCCGGGCAAACCCCACGGTGAGTGCGTCCCGGCCCAAGAGGGTCCCGGCGGACATCAGGTGGGCCGGCTCCTTCCAGCGGTCCCGCCAGCGTCGCCGCGCATCCTCACGGACGTACTCGAGCAGCCGGTCCTTGACCTCGAGGTGCACCCGCCAGAACTGCGCGTCGTCCAAGGCGAGCACGCGATCCCAGACGGTCGGGTCGTCGAGCTGACTGCCCCAACCCACGCCGAGGTGTCTGTCCAGCAGGTCCATCATGGGATGGGCCATCCACGTCGCCAGGTGCACGCCGTTGGTGACGTGGGTGATGGGCACACCGCTCGGTTCCCGCTCGGGCCAGAGGACGCGCCACAGACGGCGGGTTTCCTGTCCGTGAAGCTCCGACACGCCGTTCACTCTGCCCGAGAGCCGGATGCCGGTCACGGTCATGTGGTACGTGCCGTGGTCATGGCCCGGATGCCATCCGAAGCCATAGAACTGGTCGCGATCCAAGCCCGAATCGTCGATGAACGGACCGATGCAGCTGGCGATCTGATCGCGTGTGAAGACGTCGTGTCCCGCCGGGACTGGCGTGTGCGTGGTGAAGACGCTGGTGGCGCGCACCGCGGCAATCGCGTCCTGGAGCGGCGTGCCGGCGGCGGTCTGCTCCCGCACACGCTCGACCAACATGAAGGCGGCGTGGCCTTCGTTGGCGTGCCACGCACCGGGGTCCACACCCAACCGACGCAGCAGCCGAACCCCGCCGACTCCGAGCACCCACTCCTGACGCAGCCGCATCTCGGGGCCGCCCGCGTACAGCTTGAGGGAGAGGCTCCGGTCCTGCGGGTCGTTCACTTCGAGATTGGTGTCGAGCAGCAGGATCGAAACCGAGCCCACCATCATGCGCCAGGCGCCCACATGTAAGGTCCGGTCGCCCACGGGGATCGTCGCGAGATAGGGGTGGCCGGTCTTGTCCAGCACCGGCGCCAGCGGCGTGATCGTCGGATCGAGCGGGTCGTCGGCGTCTTCCTGCCACCCGTCCAGGCGAATCCGCTGGTCGAAGTACCCTTTCGTGTAGAGCAACCCGATGCCCACAAGTGGGACGCCCAGATCGGACGCCGCTTTGCAGTGATCTCCGGCGAGCACTCCGAGACCACCGGAGTAAATGGGAACCGAATTGTGCAGTCCGAATTCCGCGCAAAAATACGCGACGGGACGGGAGGCCAGGTCGGGGTATGCACGCCGGAACCAGGTATCGCGACCCGAGAGCGCCCCGTCGAGGTTCGCCACAACCCGATCGTAGGCCTCGAGAAACTCGGGATCCTGTGCGCGCGCCACCAGGCGGGACGGATCGACCAGCTGCAGGAACAGAATCGGATTATGACGGGTACGCTGCCAGAGAAGCTCGTCGATGCTGCGGAACAGCTGACGCGCCTCCCGACTCCAACTCCACCAGAGATTGGTGGCGATGTGAGCCAGACCGCCGATGCGATCGGGGAGGTGGGGGATGCGCGGTTCGCCGTCAGTCATGGGGTGCGTAAGCTAGTGGGTCGCCCGCCGGATAGGCTAGCGGCGGCCCAGGTTTCACCGAGAGTTCACGGTATCTTCAGCAGGTGCCGGGCATATTGACACGCCGCCTAGGATGCGGCAGTCGGGGGGGAGGCAACCGATCACCCGATCCCGAAAGGGGGCAATGCCAATGAAGATCCATCCCGATGCCCCCAGAAACACCGGCGGCTTCTCGTTGGACGATGCCGCACGTGTTTTCCGCACGACGCTGCGGCACGAGCAACGGATCGTCTGTCCGACGTGCCGGGCCGATCTCAATCCGATCGTCGGGGACCGACAGGCGCACTCCGTCTGGATTCTCCGTTGCGATCATTGCGGCAGTGGCGTCGTGTTCCGCCACATGGAGTGGCGCGGGCAGGCCGAGTGACCGCAATCATCTGATCCCGACGGCGCTGCGACTCCCGCGGCGCTGTGCCTTGCACCAAGTCCAACCATGTACGACCACCCCCCCTGTGAGATGGAGGTCAGGTGCCGGATTGCGGTACCCGCGCGTCCGCGCGCCAGCCGGGAATCGAGTCGAGCACCGCGCGCCCGCGACCGTTGGCGTCGCGCAGGACGGCCGCTAGCTGATCGAATGCCTCCACGGCGCGGAGCCGATCGCCGGACGCGGCGAGGGCTCGGGCTCGCAGGCGCCACACCTCGATCCACGCGATTTGATCAACGAATCCCGTCATTGTGACGAAGAGTCTCGTGGCAGCGATCACCTCGTCAGGGTCGCCCCGCGCCGCCGCAACTCGAGCCCGCTCCAGGTCGAGCGGCCACAGCGAGGCCGCGAGATCGAACGTCACGCGATCGATGGCGTAGTGTCGGGTTGCCTCCCTCCACAGCGAGAGCGCCCGTGCGCTGTCACCTTGCCGCAGATACTCGCGCGCGTCCACATCCTGCAGCAGGCTCCGCAACAACGGTACGGTGTCGCCGGCCTGGGCGGCAAGCCTGCGAAGCGCCCGCTCTTGGGCGGGGATGCTGGTTGCATCGCGCTGTCGCCGCCAGCGCGCGACGAGCCACAATGTGGTCGGGTCGGTGGCGATGGCCAGGCGTCGAGCGGCGGACTCCCGCTCCTCGTCTGTGCCGAGTGACGCGACGCCGGTCACCGCGGTGAGCAACAGCCACCGGTCCAACTCGACGGTGGGCACGTCCATCTGCCTGCCGAGCCGCAGCAGGGAATCGGCCGAGTGGTGGCGCCCTGCGCCCAACGTGGATGCCATCCGCAGGCGGAAGGCCATGACACGGTCTGGCGGGCTCGAGGCCCGGGCCCACAGCACCGCGATGGCCCGATTCGCGGCGGTCCGGTCGAGGAAGCCCTGTGAGAATTCCCCGGCGGCGAGGGCGATCATCTCGAGCGCGACGGCCGTGCGGGACTCGAAGGTCCCGAGCACACGCAGCGCCGAGCGATTGCCGCGGTAGAGGAGTGAGTCGACCATCCGTACCAACTCGGCGGTCGCGGAGGTGCTGTCGATCCGGAGGTACTGGTCGACGTAACGCCGCGCGGCCGCCTCCGAATTCTGCAGGACCGCAATGCGCAGCAGATGGGCCGTGGCCGCGGCGAAGTTCGGATCCAGCTCGTGCACCCGTTCGAATGCCACGCGTGCCGTCGTCCGCGACGTGCCGAGGAGGCCGGCGAAGTTGAGTTGGAGATACCCAAGGATGAACCACGCATCGACGGCGTTGGGATTGCTCTCGACGATGCGGGTGAATCGATCGATCGCCCCCTCGAGGTCTCCGCGGAGCACCAGTGCTTCGTACCCCTCCAGTAGCTCGCGGGTTGGCGGGTCGAGCCGGTCCCGGTAGCGCTGCGCCGCCCCGAGCGCATCGCGTACCGCGGTGCTGACCCGCGTCGGGGGCGTGCGCAGGACTTCGGTCAGCATCCGCTTGAAGTGGGCCGGGGCGTACGTCGAGTCACGTTCAATGACCCGGGTGAACTGTTCCGCGGCCGCGTCATACGCTCCGCGCCGAAACGATGTCTCGCCGAGGAAGAAGGCGTTGACGGCGTCGAGGCTGGCCGGCAGCGCCGGGCTCCAGCCGAGCTGCCGCTGCACGGCACGGGCCGCGAAGGCCTCGAGCACGGCATCGTGGACGAGCGTCGTGAACTCCCCGACGCTACCCTGTACCCGCGCGCCGCCGATCACGGTGCGGGTCGCGGGGTCGAGCACCACCACATCGATGCTGAGTGCGCCAGCCGCGGTGATCTCCGCCGAGCCGCTGAGCAGCTCCGACGCCGAAAACTCCGCCGCGACGTAGGCCGCCAGGGAATCGCGGTCGGGACGTACGCCGCCGAAGTGTTCGTCAATCAGGCGGCGCACGCGCGCCGGACTCACGACGCGGTAGCCCGGGACGTACTGCAACTGGAACTCGAACGCCTCCGGCAAGGCTCGCTCGAGATCGAGTGCAGTTGTCTGGCCGGTGGTCGTGAACGGGAGCACGGCGATGGTTGGCGCAGAGCTGAGCGCCGCCGGCTGACGGTCGCGGACGAACCAGCCGACCATCAGGGCGAGCACCACGAGCAGGGCAGCCCCGACACCCAGCAGCACCGATGACCGCGAACGCCGCTCCGCCGCACGGATCATCGCGAGCCATATGTCCGCGGTGGGCGGCCTGCGATCCCGCTCCAGCGCAAGCGGTGCGGCGAGCACTCGGGCCACGCGTGGCTTCACATCGGGTCGCGCACTGAGGAGCTGTCGGTCGGCATGCTTGGTGCCCGCAAGCGGCTCGTCGCGTTCCCCGGTGAGTGCCTCGTGCGCCACGGCCGCCAGTGCATAGAGATCGGCCCGTCCATCGATGTTCGAGGCACCGGCGGCCTGTTCCGGTGCCATATAGGCCGGTGTGCCGATGGCCGCGCCACTTCGGGTCAGGTTGCCCCGATCGGCTGCGCTGATGGCCCGCGCAATGCCGAAATCCGCCACCTGCGCGTGTCCGTCAGAGAGCAGAATGTTCTCGGGCTTGATGTCTCGGTGCACGATCCCGCGCTGGTGCGCGTAGCTCAAGGCGCCGGCAACTTCGCGCACGATCTGGAGCAGGTCGTCGAGCAGCAACCGCCTGTCCCGGTCGAGACGCACGCGCAGCGACTCGCCTTCGATGTACGGCATGACGTAGAACAGCAGCTCGTCCACGCGTCCGGAATCGTGCACCGGGACGATGTTCGGGTGCTGGAGCCCAGCCGTGATCTCGATCTCCCGTAGAAACCGCTCGGGGCCAACCAAGACGGCGAGCTCGGGCGAGAGGACCTTGACCGCCACGCGGCGGTGATGTCGGACGTCCTGCGCGAGGTACACGACGGCCATCCCCCCTCGACCCAACTCCCGCTCAATCACGTAGCGGTCGGCGAGCGCGGTCCGCAGTCGCTCGAGCGCGTCGGCGCCAGGTGCGGCTGCGGCGTGCGGCTCGACGGTGCCGCCCTCGGCACCCCGCGTTGGGGTACCGCACCCCGGACAGAACACCGCCTCGGGAGGGAGTGGGCTGGCACAACTGGGGCAGGCAGCGGTGTTCGGGGTCATCGACCGTCGTGGCTGTGGACGCCGAAAGATGGAAGTGCTTGGTGACCGCGGGCAAGCTGCGGCGATGCCACGTGAGGTCGATCGTGGGTCAGTCGGGCTGTCGTCGCCCCGTGATGACCACTCCCATTGGGCACGAGGATTGACCCCCTGTCCGACGCGCTTACGTTCCCACAGTGTCGCACGATCGTTACTCCCCCCCTCCACGCCAGTGACGTGAGCGTCTCCCCGCCGGTGATACGGCTGCGGCTGCTGGGTGCCGCCGAGCTCCGTGCCGCCGACGGCTCGGAGCTGACCGACCTGCTGCGACAGCCCAAACGGTTGGCCCTCCTCACCTACCTGGCCGCGGCGACACCGGTTCGGTTTCATCGGCGCGACTCGTTGCTCGCCATGTTCTGGCCCGAGCTGGACGATTCGCATGCGCGTGGTGCGCTGCGCCGTTCCCTCCACTTCATTCGCCGTCACGTTGGTGAGGCGGTCGCGGGTCGAGGGGACGAGGTGGGCGTAGACGCTGCCGCTCTCTGGTGTGATGTCTCAGCATTCCGCGAGGCAATCGCAACCGGGGCTCCAGAGGACGCGTTGACGCTGTATCGGGGCGACCTGCTGGAAGGGTTCTTCGTTTCATCTGCTCCGGAGTTCGAGCGCTGGCTCGGCCAGGAGCGGCCGGCGCTTCGGTCGGCCGCGGCTGTCGCGGCGCGAACACTGAGCGAGCAGAATGCGACCGCCGATCCCACGGCGGCGGTCGGATGGGCGCGGCGGGCCGTGCAGCTCGCGCCCGACGACGAGGTAGCGGCGCGGCTCTTGGTTGCCGCGCTGGATGGCGCGGGAGACCGAACGGCCGCGGTGCAGGCGTTCGACGACTTCGCAGCGCGGCTCAGCGAAGAGTTCGGACTCGAGCCTTCGACCGAGATGCTCCGGCTCGTCGACGAGATCCGATCGCAGCAGCCGGTTCACCGGCCTGCGCCAGCACCCAGGCAGCCGGCCACTCCGAATCCCAACTTGATCGCCGTGTTCCCGTTCAGTGTTCGCGGCAGCGAGGAGCTCGGGTATCTCCGAGAAGGTATGGTCGACATTCTGAGCGCCAAGCTCGACGGCGCGGGAGAGATCAGGTCCGTCGATCCCCACGCGCTGCTGCGCTTTGTACAGGCCCGGGACGCCGGGGATCCCGATCCAGACGAGGCTCGGGACATCGCGGCGCAGTTCGGCGCCGGTGCGTACCTGCTGGGCAGCATCGTGGCGGCCAAGACTCGTCTCCATCTGGGAGCCACCCTGTACGAGACGGACCGTGAGCGGCACGTGCGCGCGGAAGTCGAGGCGGACCAGGAGGCTGGCCTTTTCGAGACCGTCGACGAGTTGGTGCGGCAGCTGCTGGCCCGACGGAGCACGTCGCTCGGAGGGCAGATTGGACGGCTGGCCGCGACCACCACGGATTCACTCGACGCCCTCAAGTCCTACTTGCGAGGAGAGCGCGCGTTTCGGGGCGGCCGGTACTTCGAAGCGGTCACGCACTACGAGCGCGCGGTGGCCGAGGACCTGAGCTTCGCCCTTGGTCAATATCGATTGGCGGCGGCCCGGGTGGCGTGCGCGCTGCCAGACGGAGCCCGCGAGGCGTCGGCATGCGCGTGGGAGGTGAGGGATCGGCTCGCACCCCACGCCCGAATGCTGGTGGAGGCGCAGACGGCCTGGTTGGGAGATGAGCCGGGTGGCGCCGAAGCGGTCTACCTCCGGCTTCTGAGCGTGCGTCCCGACGACGTCGAGGCGTGGTTCCTTCTCGGAAACCTCTTGTTCGATCTGAATCCTTACCGGGGGCGTTCGGTACTGGAGGCGAAGCGTCCGCTGGAGCACGCTGCGGCGCTCGATCCCAGTCACGTGGCGGCGTTGGCGCACCTCGCTCGGATCGCCGCGATCGAAGGGCGTTCGGAGGCGGTCCACGACCTCGTGGAACGGCACCTCGCACTGAGTCCAACAGGCGATCAGGCGCTCCCGATGCGCGGCCTGAAAGCCTTTGCGAGCGACGATGCCGAGGAGCGTGAGCGCGTCGTGCACGCCCTGGCCGTCGCGCCGCCCGTGGTCATCGCTACGGCCTTCTCGGATATCGCGCTCTACACCGCCGATCTCGCGACGACCGAAGACCTGGCGCGACGGATCTCCCGACTGGCCCCGGTCGGGGTGGTCGGTGCCGTGGCGCGCGTGATGGTGGCCTACGTGTCCGTGGCTCGGGGCGCGCTCGACGAAGCTTGGCGAGCGATGCGGGAGGCCGAACAGCTCGATTCGCTGAGCGCCTTGGAGCACCGGGGGCTCCTCGTGGCACTGCCGGTCGTGCAGCCTGGTGAAGATGTTCTGCGCCAGACGCTCACCGATCTCGAAGCGGCAGCGCTCCCGTCCGGCTCACCGACCGAGCGGTCGAATCTCGCCCTCGCCGTCCACGATCCGATTCACCACCATTTGCGCGAGTACCTGCTCGGTCAGCTCTATGCGCGTCTCGGAAGCTACGACCGGGCACTGGAACACGCGGACCGATGCGAGCGACTTGCGCCGCCGGATCGCGGCGCGGCCCTGCCGCGCAACCTGGCGGCGGGCATTCGGGCTCGGGTTGCGATGGAGCGGGGCGATTGGGCGGACGTGCTGACTCAGCTCGAGAGCGTTCGGCTGGGAGGATGGTTTGAGTACGCGCTGGCGTCGCCGGTCTACGGGCTCGCCCAGGAGCGGTACCTGCGGGGGCTGGCACTACACCGGCTCGGCCGGGACGATGAGGCGCGAGGGTGGCTCGAAGGCCTGGCCCAACGCTCGCCGTACGAGATCGTGTACCGCGAGCCCGTACAGGCACTCCTGGCCGGATCGCGCCCGACTAGTTCCCCCTCCCCGAATCCTGGAGATTCATGAGTTCGGCCGGATACGGCTGGAGGAAGCGTTGCTGCCGGAGGTAGTTCTCGTCGAACCTGGTGATCCACGACTGTATGAGGGCAAGGGGGCCGCTCAACGTGGTGCGGCCTGTCCGGTATTCCTCCAACAGATCCAAGAAATGCCGCTTCTCCCCGCTACCCAGTCCCTTGGAGAAGTAACCCAAGCTGTGCATCAGGACATTGATGTTCGACGTGGAGCGCGCCGGTCGTCCCGTTGCCGCCGCGAAATGCTCTTCGTAGGCGGCGATGGTCTCTGCGAACGGTTTCCGATCGGCGTTTGCCACGACACGGCCCAGAATGCGAAGCTGAGCCTGATGATACGCCATCAGAGTGAGTTTCTGCTCGGTGTGGAATCTGACCAGCTCAGCCATCGACCCTGACGCCCGAACGGCACGCAGAGCCGCCAGCGCAAATAGCTTGGTCAAGAAGTGGTGGCGGATGCGGAAGTTCGTCAGGCGCCCCTCGTCTTCGATCACCGAGTGGGGAAACCGCGACAGTACCGCACCTCCAAACAGTCCGGGCCCGCGGTCCGAGGGCTGCGTGCCTCCCTCGCCGCTGTAGATCTTCGTGTCCTTGATGCCGCACGACGGCGATCGACTCTTGAGGATGAACCCATCCACAGCACCGAGCGATCCGAGATAGCGGTCGCCGAACCCGTGCATCTCGGCGGTGACGTCGCGTCCCGTGGTAGGCTGCACGAGCTGGAGCGCTCCCTTGAGCGAGACCAATCGGATGGGATCACGGGGGATCCCGAGACCGATCTCCACCTCCGGACACACGGCCTCGAGCTCGACAAATGGCGGCAGCGAGAGCACGAAGGGCGCGCGGATCAGTTGACCGTTGTAGCGACACGCCTGGAGCTCGAGGCACTTGCTCATGACGAGGATTGGACGCGGGTGCGTGGCCATGGTGTGCTCAGGTGTTGATCGGCGAAGCCGGCGCCCCGGAACGGAAAGCCGGCTTGGTCCCGACCCCGTCAGGATTGGCCTCCCGGACGGCGGCCCGTGCGAGACCCCGAAGCATACCGCGAAAAACCAGGGTGTGGAGTGGGTAGAGGGCATACCAGTAAAGGAGGCCCAGGAGCCCGACCGGATCGAAGATGGCCGTCTGACGAATGGTCGATCCCTTGGGCGTCTCCTGGACCTCGAACTGGAGCCAGGCACGACCAGGCAGCTTCATTTCGGCGAAGAGCCCGAGCAGCCGGTCGGGTTCCACCGCCTCCACCCGCCAGAAATCGACGGTGTCTCCCGCAACGACCCATTCCGGGTCCCGCCTGCCGCGGCGGGTGCCCACGCCGCCCACCAACAGGTCGAGAAAGCCGCGCAGCCGCCACAGCCAATCGCCCCAGTACCAACCAACGGCGCCACCAATGCGGCGGACCGCCCTGAATGCGTCCCTCGCGCTGAGGGGTACCGTGACGCTCCGCGAGTCGACGATTCGGGAGCCGAAGCGGATTCCCCCCCATTGGGGCGTGGCTCCTCTGGAGGACAAGGCGTCCGACCACCGCGTTTCGGCGATCGATCGGTCCTCGTTTCGCAGGGCTCGCGCGATTGCGTCAGTGAGGCCTCGCGGCCTGATCGCAAAGGTCTCGAGGGCGCTCGGGTCGCGCACCATGGTGGGGTTTCTGAGGCTGTCGACGAGTTGCCGGCCCACCCGGGCGTAGACCGGGGTGACCAATCCCAGCCAGAGGCTCGAGAGTTTCGGTGTGAGCAGGGGTACGGGGATCATGAGCCGCCTCAGGCCCCGTTGTGCCCCATACTCCCGCATGATGTCCCCATAGCTCACGCGGTCCGTTCCCCCAATCTCGAACACCGCGCTTCCTGGGTCGCCGAGATCGAGGCTGGCCACCAGGTAGTCGATTACGTCTTCGATGGCGATCGGCTGCGCGATGACCCGTACCCAGCGGGGAGTCACCATGATCGGCAGCTTCTCCACGAGGGCCCGGATCATCTCAAACGAGAGCGACCCGGACCCGATCACGATCGAGGCTCGGAATTCGATGGTTGGCACCCCCGATTCCCGGAGGATCCGTCCGACCTCCTGGCGGCTTGCCAGGTGTTTCGAAAGACCGGGGGGCTCCCCGAGTCCACCCAAGTAGATTATGCGCCTGACTCCCTCCCGCGCAGCAGCTGCCGCGAAGGCAGCCGCGGCCTGCCGATCCTGGGCGGCGTAGTCCCCGGTCGTGCCCATGCTGTGGATGAGATAGTACGCCGTGTCAATGCCTCGAAGCGTCGCGGGTAGGGAATCGGGATCACCCACGTCGCCTTGAACAACCTCAGTATCGCGTCCCACTTTGGAACGGAGGAAGTCGGGGTTCCGTGACAGGCATCGGACTCGATGCCCGCGCACCTCGAGTGCTCGGAGGAGCCGGCCGCCCACATACCCGGTGGCCCCGGTGAGCAAAATGTGCTTGCTATTGGTTTGCATATTGTCGAATTTATGTCCAGTACATAGATAATACAAGTGATTGTGGAAAAGTTGTCTTCAGTCGGGGCCGGTGCTGCCATGGATGCCGGTGGATAGGAGCCCATCCCGCGCGACAAACTACTCGACGTCCGACACTGACTCCATTTAATACAGTGCACGAAGTGTTGCTTGTAACATATTTGAAACAAATGTCATAGATTCGATTGTATGATGTCACACAGAGTAAGAGTACTCACTGAATCTCAACCATCGGCTGAGGGCCACTTCATCCTTTACTGGATGATCGCGGCCCGTCGCACATCCTGGAACCACGGACTCGATCGCGCCATCCATTGGGCCCGCGAACTCGGCAAACCGCTCGTCGTGCTGGAGCCGCTGCGCGCTGGGTACCGGTGGGCCTCCGAGCGGATTCACCAATTCGTGATCGATGGGATGGCAGACAACGCAAGCCGATTTGGCAAGGCAAATATTGCCTATTACCCATACATAGAACCGAGTCCTGGAGCAGGGCAGGGCCTGCTGAGCGAACTGGCCGCGCGGTCAGCGGTGGTCGTGACGGATGACTTCCCGGCCTTCTTCCTGCCGCGGATGATCCGGGTGGCGGCCGACCGAACGCCTGTTCGGTTTGAGGCCGTGGACTCCAATGGACTCCTGCCAATCCGCGCGACCGACCAGGTGTTCACGACCGCCCATCAGTTCAGGCGCTATCTCCACCAGGTGCTCCCGGACCACCACTCGGATGCCCCGACGCCGAACCCGTTGGCCCGGCTAAAGCTCCCCACGCTGAGTGGCGGCCTGCCCGCGGGGATCACCAAGAAGTGGGAAGTGGCCGATCTGAGCCGCGCCGTCTCTGGGGCGCTCGTCGAGTCGTTGTCCATTGACCACGCGGTGAAACCAGTGGGGTTGCGGGGCGGACCCGCTACCGCCGGCCGCGTCTTGCGGCGGTTTCTGAAATCGCGCCTCGCCCGATACGCCGACGACCGCAACCAGCCCGGTGAGGAGGTGACCAGCGGTCTGTCCCCATATTTGCACTTCGGCCACATTTCGGCTCACGAAGTGGTAGACGCCGTGGCGGACGTCGAGGAGTGGTCGCCGGCACGGGTGAATCCGGCGGCACGGGGAAGGCGGGCCGGTTGGTGGGGGATGAGCGCTTCCGCCGAGTCGTTTCTCGACGAGCTCGTCACCTGGCGCGAGGTGGGATTCAACATGTGCGCGCTCCGACCTGACTACGACCAATACGAATCCCTGCCCGCGTGGGCCAAAAAGACCTTGGCCGAGCACGCCCGCGACCCGCGTCCGCACCTGTATGCTCTCGAGGCATTCGAGGAGGCGGAAACGCACGATCCGCTGTGGAACGCGGCGCAGCGGCAGTTGGTGCGGGAGGGTCGCATCCATAACTACCTGCGGATGCTCTGGGGCAAGAAGATCTTCGAGTGGTCCCCTTCGCCGGAAGAAGCGCTCGAGACCATGATCCACCTCAATAACAAGTACGCGCTCGACGGTCGCGATCCGAACTCCTACAGCGGCATCTTCTGGGTGCTCGGGCGCTACGATCGGGCGTGGGGTCCCGAGCGCCCGGTCTTTGGCAAAGTGCGCTACATGACCTCGGAGAACACGGCAAGGAAATACGACGTGAAGGGGTACATGGCGCGATACGGGCCGGCGGAAGGCTGAGAGAGTGGGAGTGGGAGCGGAGCGTGGAGTCCATCGTCCGCGCGCCGCTCCCCGCTCACGCCTATCGGCTATAGCGCTCCAACCACTCGAGGTCGTCCTGATCGACTCGCACCGCGTACAGCACTCCGTTCCCGAACCCGATGAGCCGCCGGTCGTCCGGCAGGACGACCTGTCGCGAAAGGCGGCCGCTCGCGTCGAACACGTCATAGGTGCGACGCGGCTCCTTGGCGGGCTGCGCCCGCTCGATCCATAGCTCGCCTTCCGGGGTGGCTCGGGCGGCGCCGCTCAGAAACGGCGGCATCTCCTTGGGCCACGTTTGCCGGTCGATGTCGGGGCGGGGTGGCCGCCGAACTCGGCGCCTTCCATTCTCGACTTCGACCATGAGGCCCCGGCTGGTCATGGCGTCCGCCCAGGAGTCCTTCTCGTCCTTGGTGACGGGCACGGGTTTGTACGGGACGACCGGGCCGGCGACCGGTGCGCCACCCGGCGAAACCCACTCCAGCCGATACGGCGCGTAGCGCGCAATCCCCACTCGGCCGTCGGGTGTCACGGCCCACTCGTCCCGACCGGCGTACGGGGTACCGCCACCGATGGAGATCCGCATCTCGCCCGGACCCGTGGAGCCGGGCATGGGTGGGAAGTTCACGGTGCCCAGGGTGTCCACCGCCCCGGAACCCGGATCCCAGCGCAGGAGCGGGGCGATGCCAGAGGTGGCCGTCTCTTCCAGGCCCGGCATCATCATGCCTGCCAGATCGAAGTAGATGCGGCCGTGACGGTCGATCCCCCGTGGGAATATGGGGAATCCATCGGGGTGCCGAAGCGGAATCGTCGCAGTGCTGAGCTTTCCATCCGGCTGAATCAGGGTGAACCGGCGGTTCAACATGTCCATCATCAGCGTCGAGTCATCGGGGAGCGCGAACAGGGCGCCCGGCATCTCGTACTCGCCCGGTCCTTCGCCCCGGCGTCCCAGATCAGTCTGCGTAGCGCCGGCGATGTCCACGAGCACCACGCGTTGTTCGATTCGATCGGCGACGATCAGGCGACCGTCCCGCAATTCCCTGAGACCTGCGACGGAACTGAACGGCTCGACGAACGCGGCGTTCGGTGTGGACAGCGTGATGCGCTGTGGCGTGGCCTGTGGCCTGGCGGTCGAGGCTCCGATGGCCAGCATCATGGCGAGTGGTGCCAGCGGGCGAAACATGGCGCCGATCCTTGGGGAGGCGGTCCGGGTCACTGAAGCTCCTTTGCACAGTGGGACCGTGACGCAAGGGCGATCACGGTTGACGACTTGTTGAACCTCGCACGCTTAGATGCTCATCGTTGGGAGGGCGTCGCACAAGAGCCCCGTTGCAGCTACGGCGGCCAGCGACTGCAACGTTCCACGCAGCCCGCGCGTCCTCTCTGGCGACCAGTGTTGTCGCTACATATATATGGTGTATTGTCATACCCTCTCGACCCCGCACACGATGGGGTTCGAGCCAACGGTACCTCGAATTCTGAGGCGTTTGGAGCATGGCGCTCGCCGGTAGAACTTTTGGCATTCTGGGGGTCGTCTTGGTCATCGCGGCGTTGGCCACCGGCACCTATCTCCGGCTCAGCGGGAAGGACGACGGCGGGTCCGGAGGCTCGTCAGTCGCCGCCGTACCGGAAGGTGGAGCGAGCCAGGTCTCCTCCGCCGACAATTTCTCCACCGACGTGCCCATTCCGGTCGAGGCCGCACGGGTTCGACGCGATACGCTAGTCGTGTCCGTGGCCGCCGCGGCCGAAGCGGCGGCGTTCCGGCAGACCAGATTGCTGTCACAGGTCGAAGGCCGAGTGATGCGGGTGCGGGTCCGCGAGAACGCCTCCGTCGCCGGAGGTCAGGTGTTGGTCGAAATCGACACCACTGAGTACGCGCTGACAGCGGCACGGGCCCGGGCGCAGGTCGACAAGGCGGCGGCGACCTACCGCGAGTTGACGCTGTTCGACGATCAAATCGAGGATCCGGAGATTCGGGCCGGACGTGCGGGGGTGGCACGAGCCAAGAGCGGTCTCCAAGATGCCGAGATCGCCCTGCGGGAGGCGGAGCTGCGACTGTCGCGGACACAGATTCGTGTACCGTTTCCCGGCCGCGTCGCGTCGTTGCGTGTGGTGGAGAGTCAGACCGTGCGGGTCGGTGACGAGATCCTCACGATCGTGGATCTGGATCCGGTGAAGGTCGAAGTGCAGGTGCTCGAGGGCGAAGTTGGGCTGCTGGCCGAAGGTCGGCGGGCGCGGGTGACGTTTGCCGCGTTTCCCGGCGAGGAGTTCCTCGGACGGGTGCAGACGATCAACCCCCTGGTTGAGCGCCAGACGCGGACGGCCCGGGTGACGGTGATGATCCCCAACCCCGACGGACGGATCCTGCCCGGTATGTATGCCCGGGTCGCGCTCGAGGCGAGGAAATTCCCCGACCGGATCCTCGTGCCACGTTCGGCGGTGCTCGAGCGGGACCGACGCACGATGCTCTTCGTGTTCCAGGGCGAAGGCACCGTGGGTCTCGCCAAGTGGCGGTACGTCACCATCGGCATGGCGAACGATTCGGTGGTCGAGGTCGTCTCCAACCCCGACACCGAAATGGTGGAACCGGGTGAATGGGTGCTCACGGACGGGCACTTCACGCTCATTCACGATGCACGGGTTCGCCGGGTGGAGAGCGTCCAGGCCGAAGGTGGGAGGCCGTGATGAAAGTGGTCACCGTGCTCGTGATCGTGGTGCTGGTTGCCGCGGCCCATCCGGCCAGTTCGCAGGAGCCCCGAACGCTGTTGACTCTCGAAGAGGCCCTCGAGTTGGCGCGCCGGAACAATCCGGCGTACCTGCGGGCGAGTGCCGGGGCGGATGCTTCCGGTGCCGACGTCCGCGCCGGCATCGGCGCCTTCCTGCCGTCGCTTACTGGGTCGCTGTCGTGGTCGGGGAATTCCCGCACCATCCTGACCGGCGAAGACGATTTTGGCCGACCCATCGCACTCCCCGATCCGCTGACGTTCCGGAGCAGTTCTGCCTCCCAGGGGCTGTCGACTGGAATCACGCTGTTCGACGGCCTGGCCAACCTCAGCAACTATCGCGCGGCCAAGGCGGGTGCCGCCTCCGCGGAGGCCAACGTCGATTTGGCGGAAGCGACCCTCACGGCCGAGGTCGAGCGCCGCTTCTACACCGCATTACAGGCGCAACGACTGATCGACGTCGAGGAACAGTTGCTCGAGGTCTCCCGCCGGCAGTTGGATGCCACCGAGCGGTTGTTCCGGGTCGCGGCCCGGACCGAGGTGGATGTGCTCGGCGCCCAGGTGCAGGTGGCGCAACAGGAGCAGGCATTGGAGCAGGCGCGCGGCGACGCGCGAAAGGCCGCCCTGAGACTTTCCGAGCTCATCGGGTTGGGCCAGACCATCGCGTTTCGGGTGTCCGGGGACCTACCCCCCGCGGTCGATCGGTCTCTGCTCAACGTCGATGATCTAGCGGCGCAGGCACTCGCGCAGAACCCGCGCATTCGCAGCGCCGAAGCCGACGCGGCGCAGGCCGACTTCGCCGCGAGCGCTGCAGCAGGGCGCCGCTGGCCGACGGTGAGTGCCCGTGCCAGCTTCGGTCGCGCCGTGAGTCTCTCGAGTTACGACGCGCTGTTCAAGTTCGACCCTCGCGACCGGAGCTTCGGATTCGGGATCGATGTGCAGGTCCCGCTGTTCACCAGGTTTCAGACGTCACTCGCGGTCGCGCAGGCCACGGCGAATGCGCGGGTGGCTGAGGAAAATCTCCGGGAGCAGCGCATGGCACTCGAGCGCGAGGTGCGGAGCGCCTACATCGACCTGGCCACGGCCGAACGCCGGCTCGAGTTGGCGGAGCGGGCTGTGGATCTGGGCCGCCGGCGTCTCACGATGGCGCAGGAGCAGTATCAGCTCGGCACCATTGGGTTCACCGACTTCCAGCAGATCGTCACACAGACGTCGCAGGACGCCCGCCAGCTCCTCTCAGCCGAGGGAGAGTACGCGCGTGCCCTGGTGACGCTGGCGGAGCTGGCGGGTGCGGGAGTGCGATGATGGAGCGACCCGCGGCACCGTCAGGAGCAACCAGGCAACCGATCGGTCGTTTGTCGACTGAGTCTGGCTGAGCGCCCGCCGCCGCATGTCCATCCCATCTCGATCCGTGAGCCGTCCGGTCGCCGTGGCGATGTTGTTCCTGGCGGTCGTCTTCCTTGGGCTCATCTCGTTCTTTCGCATCCCCATCGATCTCCTTCCCGACGTCGCCTATCCGCGCCTCGTGGTGTACACGCCGTATCCGGATGTCGGTCCGGCGGAGGTCGAACGGTTCGTGAGCGAGCCGATCGAGCGCGGCGTGAGCCGGGTGTCCGGCGTGGAGCGCGTGGAGAGTGTCTCACGGGAGGCGGTGTCGCTCGTCACTGTACGGTTCTCGTGGGGCACCGACATGGATTTCGCCGCGCTCAACGTGCGGGAGCAGCTCGACAACTTGCGCGACGAGCTGCCCGAGCTCGCCGGCCGACCCATCGTGCTGAGGACCGACCCGAACTCCGAGCCCGTCATGGCGATCTCGGTCTCCGGCTCCGTGGAGCTGGGCGCGCTCAAGGATCTCGCCGAATCGGTGTTCAAGCGGCGCCTGGAGCAGATCGACGGCGTGGCAGAGGCTGCACTGGCGGGCGGGCTGGAGCGCGAGATCCACGTCGAGGTCGATCCGCGACTGCTCGAGACCTACGAGTTCACCGTCCAGGACGTCTTGAACGCCTTGGCCGCGGCCAACCAAAGTGCACCGGGCGGCACCATCCTGCGTGGGCGCTATCGCTATGCGCTCCGTACGCTGGGCGAGTTTCAGACCGTCGACGAGATCGCGGCCGTCCCGCTCGGAGGCCGCGGGGGCGCCGCGGCCGACACGGCGGCCACGGGGCTCGTGACGATCGGAGACGTGGCCAGGGTCGAAGACGGCTTCAAGGATCGGGAATCCGTGGCGCGCTACAACGGCACCGAGTCGGTGGGTCTTCTGCTGTTCAAGGAATCCGGCGCGAACACGGTCCGCGTGGCGGAGGAAGTGGCCCGGATCCTGGACCAACTCCGCGCCCAGTACCCGGATCTCCGGATCGACGTCGCGATGAGCCAGGCCGGGTTCATTACGGAGGCGATCTCGAACGTGGTGCAGGCGCTGGTGTACGGCGGCATCCTTGCCTTCCTGGTGCTGTTCCTGTTCCTGCGGGACCCACGGTACCCGATCGCTGTGAGCCTGGCGATTCCGATCTCGGTGGTCGCGACCTTCTCGCTCCTCGACCTCGCGGGCGTCTCACTCAACATCATGAGCCTGGGCGGACTGGCGCTCGGGGTCGGCATGCTGGTCGACAATTCCATCGTTGTGCTCGAGAACGTCTTTCGGCACCGTGAGGAGGGAAGGGGGGCCAACGAGTCGGCCGTGCGCGGGGCCGAGGAGGTGCAGGGGGCGATCACCGCCTCGACGCTCACCACCATCTCCGTGTTCGGTCCCATCATCTACGTGGAAGGCGTGGCGGGCGAGCTGTTCGGCGATCTGTCGTTTGCCGTGGCCTTTGCGCTGCTCGCGAGCCTTCTGGTGGCGCTGACGCTGCTGCCGACCATGGCGGCCCGGTGGGCAGCCGCCGTCGATCTCCGGGGGGCGACGCGACTTCGGCGGGTGGCCGTGGGCGGTGCCCGCCTTGCGGCTCGCGGGTTCGGGCGCGTATTCGGTCCGTTTCTGGATTGGTTCGATGGGCGGTTCGCGGTGTTTGCCCTGTGGTATCACGGCATGCTCGAGCGCGCGCTCGCCCATCGGGGCCGAGTCGTCGCGGTCGCGGTGGGGTTGCTGCTCGCCGGCGTTGCCCTCGGAGCGTTGCTCGAACGGGACGTGCTCCCGGATGTCGATCAGGGGGCGTTCACCGTGCGTCTCGATCTGCCGCGGGGCACTCCGCTCGAAGAGACGACCGCCGCCGCCGCTCGGGTGGAAGCCGTGTTCCTTGCCGACCCAGATGTGGACGCGGTCTTTACGCGGGTCGGCCGACAGGAGGCGATTGCCGGGGTCGAGGACGACGAGAGCGGGCTGCACACGGCGGCGTTGGAAGTACGTCTGCACGACGGCGCACACACGGCGGTGGTGCTGGCTCGCACCCGCCCACGTCTCGCGTCGGCCGGTGGAGCGGCGCTCAGTGTCGAGACCGGTGGGGCCACGGCCCTGGGGAGGCTGTTGGGGGGCAGCGAAGCCGATCTCGCCGTGCGGGTGCGCGGCGAGGATCTCGATGCCGCCTACCGTCACGCTCAGGCGATCGGAGCGCGTCTCCAGAGCGTCCAATCGCTCACCAACGTCCGGCTCGGGACCGGCGAAGGACAGCCGGAGATCCGCGTGGAGATCGATCGCGAGCGGGCGGCGGCGTACGGGGTCGAGCCCCGGCTCATCGCGACCACCGTCGAGCAGTACATGCGCGGGGAGATCGCGACGGACTTCCTCGATTTCGACGAGAAGATTCCCGTCCTCGTGCGGCTCCCGGAATCGGAGCGCCGATCGCTCGAAACCCTGCGTCTCTTGCGAGTGAACGGCATCCCGCTGCGAGAGCTGGTCAACACCCACGAGGAGGTCGGTCCGTCGGAGATCCGACGCTTGGAGCAGGCACGGATCGTGACGGTGTTTGCCGACGTGGCCCAAGGCGGGCTCGACGGCGCGGTGGGGGACGTGCGGTCGGCGACCAGCGATCTGCCCGTTCCGCGGGGTCTCAGGGTCGAGATAGGCGGCGCGAACGAAGAGCGTGATCGGAGCTTCCGTGATCTCGCCTTTGCGTTTGGGCTCGCCCTGCTCCTCGTCTACATGATCCTCGCCGCGCAATTCGAGTCGTTCGTGCACCCGTTCACCATTCTGCTCTCGGTGCCGCTGGCGACGATCGGCGCCTCGGTCGCGTTGATGATCGCCGGTGAAGGACTCAATACCATGAGCTTGATCGGACTCGTGATCCTCGTGGGCATCGTCGTGAATGACGCGATCGTCAAGGTGGATTTCATCAATCAGATGCGAAAGCAGGGGCTGGAGCTTCGCCAGGCGATTCTCGAGGCGGGACGCGTGCGGCTGCGGCCCATCGTGATGACGACCGTGACCACCGTGCTGGGTCTCACGCCGATGGCGCTGGGCATCGGGCGCGGGGCCGACCTCCGGGCCCCACTCGCCATCGCGGTGATCGGCGGCCTCATCAGCGCCACAGCCCTCACGCTGATCGTAGTGCCCGTGGCGTACGATTTGTTGGAGGAGGCGCGCGGGAAACTTCGAGCACTGGCTGGTCTCTCATCGATTCGAGCGGCGCGGGTGACACGATGAGTCGCCACCTCTTCGTCGCGACGCGGATGGCGTGCCTCGCGGGCGCGTCCGGTCGTGATCGACGGAATAGACCGGGGCGGGCCTTCGTTGAGCGCGATAGCGCCGGTTCATGTCGAACACGTGCGCTCGTACGCGTTGATCAAGGGATGAGCACGGCGTCGGTTCGATGA
The DNA here is from genome assembly GCA_029863245.1 of Gemmatimonadota bacterium. Lineage (GTDB taxonomy): Bacteria > Gemmatimonadota > Gemmatimonadetes > Gemmatimonadales > GWC2-71-9 > JAOTVV01. The sequence continues at coordinate 17,329 of JAOTVV010000010.1, read as the reverse complement.
TTCGCCTTTCCATCCGGCGACCGGTTGCGGTCTCGATGGCCTATGTCGCCGTCGCCCTGCTGGGTGTTGCCGCATGGCGTAACATCCCCATCGAGCTGCTCCCCGATACCGAGTTGCCGAAGCTGTTCGTCACTGCTGAATGGCGCGGCGCCTCACCGGAAGCCACTGAGGCCTTCGTCACGGCTCCCCTCGAGGCGGCGGTGCAGCAGGTGCGGGGGGTCGAGAAGGTCAAGTCCACATCGAGCGAGCAGTGGGGAACGGCCCAGGCACGCATCGAGGTCGAGTTCGCGCGTGGCACAGATATGGACTTTGCTCGGCTGGATCTGTCGGAACGGCTGGCGGCGATGGACGACGCTCTGCCTGCCGAGGTGCGCCAGCCGCGCATCGAGCCGTATGTGCCGGAGGAGTTTCGCCAGCAGCAGCGTGCATTCCTGAGCTACACACTCACCGGACCGTACACTCTGGAAGCGCTCCGCGCGCACGTCGACGATGAGCTCGTGCCCGAGCTCCAGCTGGTTGACGGCATAGCGGGTATCGAGGTGAGCGGCGGCCGCGACCGGCTCGTGGAGATCGGGCTCGACGAACGCAAGGTGAACGCCCTCGGCCTCGATCCGGGCCGCGTGTGGCAGAAGATCATGGAGTTGGAGGCGGTGAGCGAGGCGGGTGTCGTGCGCACCGGGGGCATGCTCCGCACGCTGGCGATCCGCCACCGCACGGGGTCGGCGGACGAGATCCGCGCCGCGCCCCTGCTCACCGACCGGGGCCGGATTGTCCGGGTGCGGGACGTGGCGACAGTGCACGACACCTACGAGGAGCCCACCAACTACTACCGGATCGACGGCCAGCCCGCCGTCTCGTTCGAGCTCCACAAGGAAGTCGGTGTCAACACGGTCGAGGTGGCCGACCGCGCCAAGGAGCGGTTGGCGCGGCTCGAGAGCGCCCACCCGACTGGTGTCCGGGTCATTCTGGACGAGGACGAGAGTGAGGCGATCCGGACACAGCTGACCGACCTGCGGGTCCGCGCCCTCATCGCGGCGGCGGTGATATTCGTTGTCCTGCTCGTGTTCCTGCGCTCGTTCCGGTCGGCGGGCATCGTCTTCGCAACGATCGCCTTCTCGGTCCTCATCGCGCTGAACCTGATCTACTTCAGCGGCTTCACGCTCAACGTGCTCACACTGATGGGCCTCGCGATGGGTTTTGGGTTGATCGTCGACAACGCGATCGTGGTTCTGGAGAACATCTACCGGAAGGTGCGGGCGGGGGATCGTGGCCGCGGAGCGGCGGAGGGTGGCGAGACCGACGAGTCGGGACGTGTCGGTGTGTCGAGTACCGAGGAGGCCGCCGCGACCGGTGCTCAGCAGGTCGTGCTCCCGATTCTCGCGGCGACCCTCACGACTGTCATCGTGTTCATCCCGTTCGTCTATCTGCAGGGCGAGCTGCGGGTCTACTACGTGCCGCTGGCGATCGTCGTGGGAATGAGTCTGGTGGCGAGCCTCTTCGTAGCCTTCACATTCATTCCGGCCCTGGCGGCGAAGGTACTGAGCCCGAAACGCAGGGCGCGAGTTGGGGGAAGTGGAAAGGAGGAAGCGGGAGGCGTTCCGCAGGGTATGATTGCGGCACGTACTCCGGCGTATGTCCGTTTCTACTCGGGATTGCTCGGTGTCACGCTCCGGTTCCCCATTCTCACCGTACTCGCAGCGGGACTGGTCCTCGCCGGATCGTGGCACCTCTTCAACAAGTACGTCACACGCGACGTGTTGTGGCGGTTTTGGTCGGCGCAGCAGACCTACATCGAGGTGATCATCCGCCTGCCGCGGGGGGCCGAGCTCGAGCGGACGGACGAGTTGGCCAGGTACTTCGAGACGAAGCTCCGGGGTACCCCCGAGCTGGAGCGGTTCGTCACTCGGGTGTGGCCGCAATTCGCGCGCATCACGGTGACATTCCCGGACTCCCTCGAGAACACGTGGGTTCCCGTTGCCATCAAGGAGCAGATGGTGGCGCACTCCAATCTGTTCGGTGGGACTGAGGTCCGTGTTTATGGGTACGGACCCTCGTTCTACGGCGGTGGCGGCGGTGCACCCAACTACTCGATCAAGATCCTCGGGTACAACTACGAGACGGTGCGGAGCATTGCCGAAGATCTCGGACGTCGCCTCACCCGGTTCTCCAGGATTCGGGAAGTAGACGTGAACTCCGCCGGGGGGTGGTTTACCCGAGACAAGGCAAGCGAGTTTGTGTTGCGGCTCGACCGCGAGCGGCTTGGGCTCCACGGTCTGACGGCGCAGGACGTCGTGTATCAGGTGGCGGCGGCGGTGTGGGGCCAGGTTCGCCGCGGCAACATCCGGATTGCCGGCGAGGAGGTCCGGTTCGACGTCAAGATCGAGGGCAACGAAGAGGTCGATGTCCTGGCCCTCCAGGAACTGCTGATTCAGACCCCAGCTGGTCAGGGGGTGCGGTTGGCTGACGTTGCGGTGTCCGAGGAGCGGGAGGTTCTGACGCGGATCGAGCGGGAGAATCAGCAGTACCGGCGATATGTGAGCTACGAGTTCCGGGGCCCCACCAAGCTGGGCGACCGGACCCGTGACGCGGTCATCGGGGCGACGCGGTTGCCCGAAGGGTACGAGATCGAGGGAGAGCAGGAGTGGGACTGGTCGTCCGACGAGCAGCGGCAGATCTGGACCGTGTTGGCGGTGGCCCTGGCGCTCGTCTTCATGGTCACGGCGGCCCTGTTCGAGTCCCTGTGGCGCCAACCGCTCTGCGTGCTCCTGGCCGTTCCGATGGCCCTGGTGGGCGTCTTCTTGGCGTTCTTCTACTCACGCGCGAGCTTTTCGCGAGAAGCGTATGTCGGCGTGATCATGATGGGCGGCATCGTTGTCAACAATGCGATCCTGCTCGTCGATCACATCAACCGACTGCGTCGGGTCGAAGGACGGCCGTTCCGCGAGGCAATCGTTCAAGGCACCCTGGAACGAGTCCGGCCGATCCTGATGACCAGCACCACCACGATCTTGGGGCTCCTCCCGCTGGTGCTTGGCAGTGAGTACGCGGACGAGAACATCTGGAATGCCCTGGCCTACGCCCTGATCGGCGGTCTCGCGAGCTCGACCTTCTTCGTCCTGACCGTGACGCCGGCCCTCTACCTTGTCCTCGAGCGCGGGCCCGAGAAGCGCCGAGTGCGGACACTGGAGCTTGCGACGGTGAGCTCCTGAGAGGCACTCGCCCATCGAGAGGCGTCAGGTGCCTCGCTCCTTACTCCACCGTCCATGTTCGTCCGCGTCGGAGGAGTTTCTCCATGTCGGCCCGGTGGACGGGGACCGCGCCCGCAGCGGCAGCCTGCTCACGGACCGCCACTTCGTAACTCGTCTCCGGGTTGCGATACAGCACGCCCATCGCCACTGGGAACTCCGGCGGTCGCAGGTTGGCGAGCATCGTGGCGAGCGTGTGATTCCGCTCGTCATGCACGAGGATCTCATCGATCGATACGCCACCATCGCCCACCGGCACGACGTCGATCTCGAGCGTTCCGGGGCGGAGCCGCAGTCCGCGTTGCGGCGCTGTTCCGAACACGATCGGCTTGCCGTGCTCGAGGGGAATCTGCATCTCCGAGGCGACCGTCTTGTCGGTGAACGCCCCGTGCGCACCGTCGTTGAACACGAGACAGTTCTGGAAGATTTCCACGAACGACGCCCCGCGATTGGCGTGGGCCTGAACCAGGACGTCGACGAGGTGCGGCATCGAGGTGTCGACCGACCGAGCAACGAAACGGGCGCCCGCACCTAGCGCAAACGCGGCCGGCACAACCGGTGATTCCACCGATCCCTGCGGTGTGGACGGCGACCGCGTGCCGCGCTTCGAGGTCGGGGAATACTGTCCCTTCGTGAGGCCGTAGATCTCGTTGTTGAACAGCAGGATCTGGAGATCGACGTTGCGGCGGAGGACGTGCAGCATGTGATTTCCGCCGATGCTCAGCCCATCGCCGTCCCCGGTGATCACCCAGACGTCCAGGTTGGGATTCGCGAGCTTTACGCCCGAGGCGATAGCCGGCGCGCGGCCATGAATGGTGTGGAAGCCATAGGCCGACACGTAGTAGGGAAAGCGAGCCGCACACCCAATCCCCGACACGAACACCGTCTCGTCAGGCTTCTTCCCGATCTCTGCGAGGGCCCGTTGCACGGCCTTGAGAATCGCGTAGTCCCCGCACCCCGGACACCAGCGCACGTCCTGGTCGGACGCAAAGTCCTTTGCCGTGAGCTCGACCAGTTGGGTTGCGTCGATCATGTCGTACCTCCCAGTCGGGCGCGGACGGCTTGCTCGATCTCGGCCACCTTGAACGGCTTTCCGGTGATCTTGTTGAACCCTTCGGCCGGTACGAGATACGTGCTCCTGAGGATCGTGACCAGCTGGCCTGTGTTCATCTCGGGCACGAGGACCGTCTTGAATCCCGCGAGAATGTCGCCGAGGTTGCGGGGCAGGGGATGGAGATGCCGCACGTGCGCGTGTGAGACGGCATATCCATCGGCGCGGAGCCGCTTGACCGCCTGGAAGATCGGGCCGAAGGTCGATCCCCAGCCGACGACGAGCACGTCACCGTGGTCCGGTCCCAGCTGCAGCTCCTGCGGAGCAATGTCGTCGGCGATTCCAGCGATCTTTGCCAACCGCACATCCGTCATCCGCTGGTGATTCGTCGGGTCATATGAGATGTGCCCGGTGTCGAAGTCGCGCTCCAGTCCGCCGATCCGGTGCGCCAATCCCGGTGTTCCGGGGATTGCCCAGGGGCGGGCCAGAGTCTTGGGGTCGCGGGCGAAGGGATGGAATCCCTCGGGATCGGTGCGGAATGCAACCGGAAAACTCGGTATCGTGGCGGGATCCGGGAGCTGCCACGGCTCGGCGGCATTTGCCAGGTAGCCATCGATGAGAAACATGACGGGGGTCATGAATCTCGTGGCCAGTCGCACAGCTTCGATGGCAACCTCAAAGCAGTCGACGGGTGTGGCTGCCGCGACCACGGGGAGCGGGGCGTCGCCGTTTCTCCCGTAGACGGCCTGGAACAAGTCGGCCTGTTCGGCCTTGGTAGGCATCCCGGTAGAGGGGCCAGCACGCTGGCTGTTCACGACGACCAGGGGAAGCTCGGTGGCGACCGCGAGGCCCAGAGCCTCGGTCTTCAGCGCGATGCCGGGCCCGGAGCTCGATGTGAGGCCGAGGGCCCCCGCATACGAGGCTCCGATCGCGGCGCAGATTGCGGCGATCTCGTCTTCGGCCTGAAACGTCAGCACCCCGTATTCCTTCATCGTGGCCATGACGTGGAGGAGCGGGGTCGCGGGCGTGATGGGATACGTGCCGAGCACCAGCGTCTCCATGCTCGCCGCTCGCGCGCCGGCGACGAGTCCCCAGGCGGCAGCCTCCGTTCCAGTCACGGTCCGGTAGATGCCGGGTGCCACGTCCGATTTGGCCACCGTGTAGCCCACAACGTCGCTCGGCATCTCGACGGTCTCGCCGAACGCGTATCCGGCGTTCAGGGCGGCAACATTCGCCGAGGCGATCGTCGGGTGCTTTGCGAACTTTCGGCCGATCCATTCGGCTGTCGATTTCCGGTCCTGCCCGAACATCCAGAGCATCAAGCCGAGCGTCCACATGTTGCGACTGCGGAGCGCCTCTTTCTGGCTCAGGCCGAACTCCTCGACGGCATCCAGCGTGCGCTGCGAGATGTCGATTGGCAGTACCTGGTACGGGGCGAGAGTGTTGTCCTCGAGCGGACTGGTGGTGAATCCCGCCTTGGCGAGGTTCCGTTTGGTGAAGCTGGCAGAATCGACCACCACGAGTCCGCCGATGCGAAGATCTCGGTGGTTCACTTCGAGCGCCGCGGGATTGAGCACCACCAGCACGTCTGGTTCGTCGCCGGCCGTGGCAATGTCGCCTCCGAAATGGATCTGAAACGCGGAGACGCCGTAGGTGGTCCCTGCTGGGGCTCGGATTTCAGCCGGGTAGTCGGGGAACGTAGAGATGTCGCTGCCGGCCAGCGCGGCTTCGAGTGAGAACTGGGAGCCGGTGAGCTGCATGCCGTCGCCGGAATCGCCGGCGAAGCGGATCACCACGGAGTCCCGGACCTCACGGGCGAGCACGCCGCCGGAGTCCGGTGAGCTTGAGCGATGCGGTTCGGTCATGGTGCGGAGCGCGCTCCTGGTAAGGCCGTGATCGGGCCGATCCGGAGAGGGACGAGCGGAATTGCGACTGTTCTAATAGTATTAAACTATGCCCCCCCGGCGCCATGGGCACGTGGCGGACTCGGTCCCCGCGGCCTTATCGGCCCGTTCTCGGGCGGATATCTTTCCCATACACTCAACCTCGAACGAATGGAGTGAGCGAATATGCCAGGCAAGAACACACTGAAGGGCATCAACGACCAGATCGCGATGGAGTTTTCCGCCGCATACACGTACTTGGCCATGTCGGGGTATCTCGAGACCCAGAATCTCCCAGGGTTCGCGGCGTGGATGCGTCATCAGTACGAAGAGGAGCTCACGCACGCGCTGCGCCTCTTCGATTTCCTCGGAGAGGTGGGAGAGGCGGTCCAGTTGCAGGCGGTCCCGAAGCCGCCGGTTACGTTCAAGGGGGCGCTGGACGTGATGAAGAAGGCGCTGGCCCATGAGCGTAAAGTGACGGCGTCGATTCACAAGTTGTACGAGTCGGCGATGAAGGAGAAGCACTACCCGGCCCAGCTCATGCTTCAGTGGTTTGTCGACGAGCAGGTGGAAGAGGAAAAGACGGTCACGGAGATCATCGCCAAGCTCGAGATGATTGGCGACCACGGTCCGGCGCTCCTCATGCTGGATCGGGAGTTGGCATCGCTCAACATCAGCGCAGAATAGGCGAGATGGCTGGTGAGCGGTATGAGCCCGGGTGGAAGCCCGGGCTGGGCTGCGTGCGTCTGGTGACCAGGCGGTGCACTTAACAAACCCGGCTCGGCACTCGTCTATCATGTAGAACGGGTCGGAGGCCTACCGACCCCGAATGAGGGTGTCACCGGGAGAACGAACCATGAAGACATACACACTGCTTGGCGGCGCAATGGTGGTGCTCGTGGCCGCCGCGTCCCTCGCGGCGCAGGAAGCCCCGCAACCCCAGCCCGATCGACCGCAAGCACGCATGCGGCTTCACGCCCCTGGGACCGGATTGCAGTCAGGAATGACCCCCATGCGGCTCCAACGGGGCACCCAGCAGGGCAGAATGGGCAGGACCGGGTTCGACGGCCGCGCCTTCAGCCCGCGCGCCCTTGTCAATCGCCGCGCATTCCTGGAGCTCTCCGATCAGCAGGTGGCCGAGCTCGAGAAGCTCGATGCAGCAGTCACGGCGGCCCGTGACAAGGCGCTTGCCGACGCCAAGTCACACGATGAGGCGCTGGCGGAGGCGTGGAAGGCCGACAAGCCCGACCCCAAGCTGATTCGGGAGCACGCCCTGGCGGCCATGCGTGCGCACGAGGTGGTCCAACTCGAGGCGCTGAACGCTGCGGCGCGCGCAAAAGCCGCGCTCACGCCGGAGCAGCTTGGCAAGGTGCGCGGACTCGCTGAAGGGCAGCGCGCCCGGATGGGTGCTCGCGGTCGGGTGGGCATGGGGCGCGGTATGCGGGCGCAGCCGCGCGGCCAGCGATCGCCGCAACGGTTCCGTCGCCCGGATCTCTTGTAGCTCGATTCTCACGATGATTGTGCATCGAACCGCCCCGCCACTTGGCGGGGCGGTTTGTGTTGTGACGCCATCAGGTTGCCGCGGCCCCACGAGCATCGGGCTCGCGATCGAACCGGGGCGTCCGGCGGAGTGATAGATTTCCGGTCGATGAGCGATCGGATTCGTATCACCTACCGGCTGCATGCCGGCGAGAAGGCAGACGCCGAGCACCTGGCGCGGCGGATCGCGCTCGAGCAGACGGTCGAGTTGCCGGATGGCTGCTACCCGGAGCGGGTCGAGCGGGAGATCGTGGGCCGCGTCGAGTCCGTGCAGGCCATCGAAGACCGCGGTACGCGGGTGACCATCTCCTATCCTGCGGCGTCGGTCGGCGGTGAGGTGCCGCAGCTCCTCAATCTCCTGTTTGGCAACGTCTCTTTCTTCGCCGACGTCGAGGTGCTCGACCTCCAGCTTCCGGCGAGCTTTGACGGCGTCCTCCAGGGCCCTCGGTTCGGGATCGACGGGCTGAGAGCAGCCGTTGGAGTGACCGATCGCCCTTTGGTCTGCACGGCGGCAAAGCCCGTGGGTCTCACGAGCGAGGAGCTCGCGGAACGGTGCGCGGCGTTCGCCCGTGGCGGGATGGATGTCATCAAGGACGATCACTCCGTGACAGATCAGCGCATGGCACCGTTTCGGGACCGGGTCGTGCGCTGTCAGGAGGCGGTGCACGAGGCGAACCTCGCCACCGGAAATCGGACGCTCTACTTCCCGAACGTCACTGCCCCCTTTGACGATCTTGCCTCACGGGTCGAGATCGCCACATCCATCGGATGCCGCGGTGTGGTCGTGAGTCCGTTCATCACTGGGCTCGACGTGCTGCGCTGGCTGGCCGAGGAGTCGGGACTTATCGTGCTGGCGCACCCGACCTTTGCCGGTGGCCTGGTCCGCGGTGGTCAGGGGATCGCGCCCGCTCTGCTGTTCGGATACCTGCTGCGCACGCTGGGTGCCGACGGCGTGATCTTCCTGAACATCGGAGGTCGCTTTCCCGTTGGGCAAACGGAGTGCCAGGCCATCGCGACGCGGCTGCGTGAGACGGGTACCCACCGGCCCGCCATGCCGGTCCCCGGAGGTGGGATCGATGTCGATACTGTCCCGACGTGGATGAGGGAGTACGGCCGCGACGTCATGTTCTTGATCGGGAGCAGCCTGTACGCGCGACAGCGGCTCGAGCCAGCGACGCGAGCGCTCCTGCAAGCGATTCGTGGACACAGCAATGAATGATCGATCGAGGGTCGTCCGCAGCGAGGAGTTCCGGTGGGTCGGTGTGCCGGTGCTCCCCTATCGCGACCGACCGGACCGATATCAGGGCGTGGTCAAGCAGGTGCTCCTTGGTGGGAGCGGAGAAGACGAGCGTCTTTCATTCGAGACCCGCTACTTCGAGGTGGAACCGGGGGGATACTCGATGCTGGAGCGGCACGGCCATGCCCATGCCGTCGTGGTGATCCGTGGAGCCGGGAGTGTTCAGCTCGAGGGCGCCGATCACGCGATCAGGCCGTTCGATTGCGTGTATGTGGCACCCGACGCCGCCCATCAGTTCCGGGCAGACCGCGGCGCGGCGCTCGGGTTCCTCTGCATCGTGGATCGGCGCTGCGACAGACCGCGACCGGCGGACGACTGAACACCGGATCCAAGAGACTCTGTAGAGGGTCGAGCCACCGTGTCTGCGCAAGTGTGTACCGGTTAGGGCAACGGACCACTGTAGCGAGACTGCAACACCTCCGTCCTCGCAGGCGCACCTGCGCTCTCGCGCTGCATGAGCCCCAAACCCCAACTCATTGTGCGGTGGTCGCTTCGGTGCTAGAATAGCGACCCCTCTCGAGCCCCTCGCGGACCAGTGGATGGGCACATGGATTGCCCCGCTGGATTACCTGGTCTGTCGGTCGATGTGTCTCGGGATTCCGGCGGATGCACCACCAACCCTCGGCGGTGCCAGTGGGCTCTAGGTTCAAGCGGACGTCACCGGCTGCTCTGACGGGGAAGAACCGTCGGGGACGATCGCGCCTGGTATCCGCCGTCGCCGTACTCACTACCGCCGTCGCGGTGTCCACCTGTCAAGTCGATCAGTTGCTGAGTCCCACCGGTGGGGGTGGGACGCCTGTGGTGACCCCGGCTCAGGTGCGCGACTCTGCCGCCGTCGGCAGCGTAGGGCCGCGCATCATCCGAGCGGAGGTCACCAAGACCGGCCCGGGCGTTCTCTCGTGGTCAGCGGTGCGGGCGCAAGCGAGCTCGTGGCTCTCGATCAGTCCTTCGAGTGGCACTGTTCCCACGACGGTGACGGCGACGCTGAGCCCGGTGGGCCTCTCAGCGGGGGTCCATCGCGACACAGTGGTGGTGACGGCAGGCGGCGCGTCTGCGGCGCAAGTCAGGGTTCCGGTGGAGTTCACGGTGTTTCCCTGCCGAGTGGTTCCGCTCGCCCCCAACACCGCGGTCCAGGACTCGCTCACCGACCGCGACTGCGCGGCCCCCAACCGGTCTGGGCACTTCGCGAAGCTCTACAGCTTTGCCGGGACCAGCGGGGACTCGGTTTCCGTGCGCCTCACCTCGAGCGTGTTTGACGCGTATCTCGTCGTCGACAGCTCGTCGACGCCCGTGGGGGCGACGTTCGTCGAGACCGATGCCTGCGGTGGCTCGACCGGCGATGCCTGTCTGACATATCTGCTCCTGCGGCGGTCCGACACCCATCTGATCGAGGCCACCAGCGCTGCTGCCGGCGAGGTCGGCGCGTTCACCCTGCGGCTCAACACGCCGCGCGCACCCGCAGTGCCGACCGGGCTCGCGCAGCTCCGTGCCGACAGTGCGAGCCTGGTCGGGCTTGGCGGGTCGGTCCCCGACTCGATCGTGGTTCTCCGCGGCTTGGTGACGGATCCCGACTCCACCGACCGTGTGCGCCTCGAGGTCGAGGTCCGTCCCATCGGGACGCCGTTTGCTGGGACCCCGACCGATTCGAGTGCCCAGGTGCCTGCCGGCACAACGGCCTTTGTGAGGCTTCGGGGTGGGGCAGACGATACCGATTATCACTGGCAGGCGCGGACCACCGATGAGACCGGTCGCAGCGGCGACTGGGTGGCATACGGCGGTAACGGAGAGGCGGAAACGGATTTCCGTATCGCCACGCCGCAGCCGCCTGCCGAGCCCGTGGCCCTGGGGCAGTTCCGCGGTGATCAGACGACGGTGGTGCCGGTCGGCGGCGTCGTGCCGGAACAGAACCTCGTCTTCAAGGCGACCCTCTCCGACGTCGATCAAGGCGATCAGCTTCGTCTCGAGGTCGAGGTCCGGCCGGTGGGGGTGGCGTTCACCGGCACGCCCACGGGCTCGAGCGTCGCCGTTGCGACAGGGCAAACGGCATCTGCAACGATAGCCGGGTTTGACGACGATACGGCCTATCGCTGGCGAGCGAGAGCCGTCGACGCAGCGGGGCTCACCAGTGGATGGGTGAGCTTTGGGAACAACCCCGAGACGGACGCGGACTTTGCGATTGCCGTCCCCGAGCCCCCGGTCGCGCCGACGGCGTTGGCACAGCTGCGGAGGGACAGCACTACCAGCGTCGCATTGGGCGACACACTGCGCGAGGCTGTAATCGTATTCCGCGGCGCTGCAACCGATCCCGACCCCGGCGCTCAGGTGCGACTCCAGGTGGAAGTGCGGCCCGTAGGGCAGCCGTTCTCCAACGTGCCCACCGATTCGGGCGCATTTGTCGCTACCGGGAGCCCGGCGCTCGTCGTCACGACCGGATTGACAGACGACCGGGACTTTCATTGGCAGAGCCGGGCCGTCGACGAGACGGGTCGGGCGAGTGCTTGGACACCGTTCGGCGGCAATTCGGAGAACGACACCGATTTCCGCGTGCAGCTGCCTGCGACCCAACTGTCCTTTAGCACCCAACCCAGCGCGGTCGTAGTGGGTACACCGATCTCCCCGGCGGTGCGGGTGCAGATTCGGAAAGCGTCCGGAGCGGTGGATGTGAACTTCGCCGGCCCCGTCACGGTGGCCTTGGCGGCCGGGACGGGGACGAGCGGGGCCGTGCTCGGCGGCACTCGGACCCAGAACGCGGCGAGTGGGACGGCCACGTTCTCCGACCTCACGGTCGATCGTGTTGGACAGGGGTACCGGCTCACGGCGACTGCCGACACGCTGCCGCCGGCGACGAGTGGCACGTTCGATGTGACCCCGGGATCCGGCGCGACAGTGGCCCTCGTGACTCAACCATCGGGAGCGGCGCAGAGCGGCGTGCCCTTCGCGCGACAGCCGGTCGTCGAGATCCGGGACGCGGGAGGCAACCCCGTACCCCAGGCAGGCGTGACCATTTCGGCATCGGTTGCGAGTGGCCCGATCGGGGCGACGCTGAGCGGCACCATGGCCGTTACGGGAAGCGATGGGCGCGCAACGTTCTCGGGACTCGCGATCAGCGGCCCCGTTGGCACCTACACCCTGAGCTTCACTGGACCGGGTCTCTCCGGGGCTACGTCGGAGACCATCACGCTCTCCTCCAGCGGCGCTGCGATACTCGCGATTGTGACTCAGCCGTCGAGCACAGCGCAGAGCGGTGTTCCTTTCGCTCAACAGCCCGTCATCCAGGTGCAGGACGCCGCCGGCAACCCAGTAGCCCAGAGCGGCATATCCGTCGGCGCATCCATCTTCTCTGGCGGAGGAACGCTCTCAGGAACGACACCCGTCGCGACGGATGTCGATGGTCGCGCCGTATTCACCGACCTCGCCATTGTCGGGGTGGCAGGTGATCGCGTCCTGGTGTTTGCCGCGAGCGGCCTCACGAGCACGTCGCCGTCCGGAACGATCTCACTGTCGGCGGGAGGCGCGACACAGCTCACGATCACGACGCAGCCATCTGCGACGGCGCAAAGCGGAGTAGCGTTCGCGCGACAGCCGGCCGTTCAGCTACGGGACGCGAGCGGGAACGTGGTCGCGCAGGCTGGTGTGACGGTGACCGCTTCGATCGCGACCGGTGGTGGGACCTTGGGCGGCACCCCGAGCGCCACCACGAACTCGAGCGGTGTCGCGGCCTTCACCGATCTCCGTATCAGTGGCAGCGTGGGCGATCGGACGCTCGGGCTCAGTGCCGCGGGGCTCCTCGGAGTGACGACCGATGCGATTACCATCACGCCGGGAGCTGCCACGCAGTTGGGCATCGTAACGCAGCCGCCCACCGTGGCACAGAGCGGCGTGCCCTTCGGCCAGCAGCCGGTGATCCAAGTGCTCGACGGTGCGGGGAATGCGGTAAGTCAGTCTGGAGTGGTGGTAACGGCAGCGATCGCGACCGGCGGGGGTACGCTGGGCGGGACGGTAATTGCGACCACCAATGCCGGCGGCACGGCGAGCTTCACGAACCTCTCAATCACCGGTTCCGAGGGCTCGCGTACGCTCTCGTTTGCCGCGCCGGGATTGGGGGCCGTGACCTCCAACAGCATCAGCATCACGGCCGGCGCGCCTGGCCAGCTCACCATCGAGACCCAGCCGTCGGCGACCGCGCAGAGCGGGGTGGTCTTTCCGCAGCAGCCGGTGCTGCAGCTGCGGGACGCGGCCGGCAATCCCGTGAGCCAGTCCGGTGTAGTGGTGACAGCCGCAATCGGGTCGGGTGGGGGCATCCTCGGGGGAACACCGACCGCCACGACCAACACCAACGGCGCTGCCACCTTTGTCGACCTGTCCATCACGGGGATCGTCGGGACTCGGACGCTTTCGTTTACAGCGACGGGGCTGACAGGCGCGACCTCGAGCGCGATCAACGTCACGGCTGGCACCGCGACACAGCTGACGCTGACGACACAGCCCTCGGCGACAGCGCAGAACGGGATAGCGTTTGCGCAGCAGCCGGTGGTGCAGCTCCGGGATGCGAGCGGCAACGCGGTGAGCCAGAGTGGAGTCACGATTGCCGCGAGCTTGGCGACAACGCCCGGTGGAACGCCCACTCTATCGAACGCAACTGCCACGACGAGTGCCAGCGGAGTCGCCACGTTTGTGGGAACGGCGATCACCGGACAGGTCGGTGCGTACACGCTGACGTTCTCGTCGGGAGTCCTTTCCACCACGACTTCCAACACCGTCACCCTCACGGCGGGCGCGGCAACCCAGCTCACTGTCACGACGCAGCCGTCGGCGACGGTCCAGAGTGGGGTGGCCTTCCCGCAGCAGCCGGCCGTTCAGCTCCGCGACGGTGCGGGGAACGCCGTGAGTCAAAGCGGGGTGGTGGTGACAGCGGCGATTGCGTCGGGCGGCGGGGCGTTGGGCGGGACGCTCACGGTGACAACGAATGCCTCCGGCGTAGCGACGTTCGCCAACCTGACGATCACGGGCACGATCGGGGCGCGGACGCTGAGTTTCGCGGTGACGGGGCTGACGGGCGCGACCTCGAGCACGATCACCGTCACTGCCGGTACGGCCACTCAGTTGTCGATCACGACGCAGCCCTCGGCCACGGTCCAGAGTGGGGTGGCCTTCCCGCAGCAGCCGGCCATTCAGCTCCGCGACGGTGCGGGGAACGCGGTGAGTCAAAGCGGGGTCGTGGTGACGGCGGCGATTGCGTCGGGCGGCGGGGCGTTGGGCGGGACGCTCACGGCGACAACGAATGCCTCCGGCGTAGCGACGTTCGCCAACCTGACGATCACGGGCACGATCGGGGCGCGGACGCTGAGTTTCGCGGTGACGGGGCTGACGGGCGCGACCTCGAGCACGATCACCGTCACTGCCAGTACAGCCACTCAGTTGTCGATCACGACGCAGCCCTCGGCGACGGTGCGAAGCGGGGTCGCCTTCCCGGTGCAGCCGGTGGTGCAGGTCCGGGACGCGAGCGGCAACCCGGTAAGCCAGAGTGGGGTGGTGGTAACGGCGGCAATCGCCACGGGCGGCGGGAGCTTGGGTGGGGGGCTCACCGCGACGACCAACGCGAGCGGCGTGGCCACCTTTGCCAATCTGTCCATCGCCGGAACGCTTGGCAGTCGCACGCTGCGGTTCACGGCGACGGGATTGACGGCCGCGGTTTCCAACCCCGTGGACGTCACGCCGGGCCTGCCCGTCGCGTTGAGCCTGACGGTGCAGCCGTCGAGCAACGCGCAGAGCGGGGTCGCGTTCCCGCAGCAGCCCGTGGTGCAGCTGCGGGACGGGAGCAGCAACGCCGTTAGTGAGGCCGGCCGGCTCGTCACCGCCGTCCTGGCTTCCGGCAGCGGCACGTTGGGCGGCGCGGCGGGCGTGGTGACGGATGCGAGCGGCGCCGCGACGTTCAGCAACCTGTCGATCACGGGTTCCACGGGTGCGTACACAGTGCGGTTCGAGGCGGTGCCGCTGACGGTGGTCACGTCGAACACGATCACGCTGGGGGCGGGGACCGGTTCGAAGCTGGCGCTCACAACGGCGCCGTCGGCCACGGTGCAGAACAGTGTGGCATTCCCGCAGCAGCCGGTGGTGCAGTTGCAGGATGCGAGCGGGAATCCGGTGAGCCAAGCCGGGGTGACGGTGGTGGCGACGATTCTGAGTGGAGGTGGGTCGCTGTTGGGGATGACGGGGGTGGCGACCAATGCCGGTGGGGCGGCGGTGTTCCCCGATCTGGCGATCCAGGGGACGATCGGGACGCGGCGGCTGATCTTCGCGGCCGACGGGTATCAGTCGGTGAGTTCTGGGGACATCAGCGTGACGGTGGGGGTCGCGGCGCAGCTGGCGGTGACGACGCAGCCGTCGACGACGGTGCAGAGCGGGGTGGTATTTGCGCAGCAGCCGGTGGTGCGACTGCTTGACGTGAGTGGGAACGCCGTGGCCCAGAGTGGCGTCGCGGTGACGGCCGCCATCGCCACGGGCGCGGGCACGTTGGATGGGACGCTTTCGGCGACGACGAATGCGAGCGGCGTGGGCGCGTTCACGAACCTTTTGATCGCGGGACCGGTCGGCAACCGCACGCTGGGCTTCTCGGCGTCCGGTCTGGCGGGCACGACCTCTAATGCGGTGTCGGTGACCGCTGCCGCGAGCGCGACCGCGGTGAGTTCCTCGGTGAATCCGTCCACGTTCGGGCAGGCGGTGGCATTCTCCGCCACGGTCACGTCGCCAGGCGGCACGCCGAACGGGACGGTGCAGTTCAAGGTGGATGCGGTGAATCTGGGAGCGCCGGTCGCATTGGCGGCGGGGGTGGCCACCAGTCCGACGACGACGACGCTGGCGGTGGGGACCCGAACGATCACAGCGGAATACAGCGGCTCCGCCGACTTCCTCGTGAGCACGGGGACGTTAGCGGGTGGGCAGGTGGTGAATGTGGCGTCGACGACGACGACGGTGAGTTCCTCCGTGAACCCCTCCACGTTTGGGCAGTCGGTGCAGTTCACGGCAACAGTGACGTCGAGCGGCGGCACGCCGGCGGGGACGGTGCAGTTCAAGGTGGACGCGGCGAATCTGGGGACGCCGGGGACGCTGATATCCGGCTCGGCGACGAGCCCCGCGACGACGACGCTGGCGGTGGGGACGCGGACGATCACGGCGGAGTACACGCCGACGGGGGGCAACTTCGCGGCGAGCACGGGGACGCTGGCGGGTGGGCAGGTGGTGAATGCGCCGCCGACGGTGAGCTTGAGCGTCGACAAGACGACGCTGGCGGAGCTGGGGACGGACAATCCGGCGACGGTGACGGCGACGTTGAGCGGGCCGAGCGGGTTGCCGGTGACGGTGAATCTCGGGTTTGGGGGGACGGCGGCGCAGACGACGGACTACACGCGGAGTGGGACGCAGATCGCGATTGCGGCGGGGGCGACGACGGGGACGGTGACGGTGAGCGCGGTGAATGACAACGCGGCGCCGGTGGTGGAGGGGGCGGAGACGGTGACGGTGAGCTTGGGGGTGCTGACCAACGCGACGGCGGGGACGCCGGCGTCGGTGCAGGTGACGATCACCGATGACGATGTGTTGCCGACAGTGCGCTTCAGTGTGGCGGGCCAGAGCAACGGGGAGGGTGTGACGCCGGTGACTGCGACGGTGCAACTGTCGGCGGCGTACGGGGTGCAGGTGGCCGTGCCATTCACGGTAGGGGGTGGGTCAACGGCGGTGAGCCCGGCGGATTACAGCCTGAGCACGCCGTCGCCGCTGACGATTGCGGCGGGGGTGACGAACGGGACGATCACGCTGACGGTGGTGGACGATCCAACTAACGAGCCCAACGAGACCGTGATACTGAATCTCGGCGCCCCGACGAACGCGACGCTGACGGCGCCCACGACCCACACGGTGACGATCACGGACAATGATCCGTTGCCGGCGGCGCCGGTGATCACGGCCCCGACGGACGGCAGCGTGACGAATGACAATACGCCAACTGTGACGGGGACGGCGCAGGCGAACGCGTTGGTGGAGGTGTTTGACGGGGTGAGTTCATTGGGAACGACGACCGCCAATGGGGCAGGGGCGTGGGCGCTGACGACCGGGACGTTGGCGGACGGTGCGCACAGCTTGACGGCGACGGCGACGACTGCGGCAGGGACAGGCCCGGCATCGGCGGTGCGCACGTTCACGGTGGACACGCAGGCGCCGGCGGCGCCGGTGATCACGGCGCCGACGAATGGCAGCACGACGAATGACAATACGCCGACAATCACGGGGACAGCGGAGGCGAACGCGTCGGTAGCGG
>JAOTVV010000033.1 GCA_029863245.1 Gemmatimonadota bacterium | reverse complement strand
TCGGACGCTTTCACGAACGCACACGCGCGATCATCGGCGCGCACAACCGCAATCGCTTCCGCCAACCCCGGGAATGATGTGTTACCTATATCCCGGTCTATCTGTTACCTATCAGCCCGGCCGTTCATCGGGTACGGACCGGGCACATGGGTAACAAGACGGTACTCGCGGGTCTTCCGTGGTCCCGCGCGTGCCATCGACACCACCCCTGGTTAGGTGAAAGTGTCTACGAAAGTGAGGGAGGTTCCCCTCAGCCTTCAGCTGTCAGCCTTCAGCTAACAGCTGAGATCCATATGGCTGCATTTTCGAAACATGTGAAGCTCAAATGAAGAGCCGAGGGGATGATACTCCTCGGCTCTTCTTGGCGTGGCGAAAACGCTACTGAGACCTCACACAATACCGTCCGTCAAATTGGCCGGAACAACTCTCTCAACTCGAGAACGAACTCCTCAGCAGTTCCCGTGGGCTGCCACCTAACGCGCTCACGCTCGACGGTGGGGAAGGTGTCTTCGGGCGTCCACACTTCCACTTCGTGTGCGTCGGCATCGATGATCCAGTACGTCGGCACACCGACGTCCTGATACAGCGTGCGCTTGGTGAACCGATCGGCGCGGACGGATGACGGGCTCAACACTTCGAGTGCGAGCAGGAGATGCTGCATTTGGCTCCAGTCGAGGGTCCGGGCCTCGGCGAGATCCACCACGAACACGTCCGGCTGCACTAGCGTGTCCGGTGTCCACGAGATGTCTGCGGGTGACGCGAATACCTGGCCAACACGCTGGTGATCCAGGTACTGCGACAGAGCAGTGGTGAGTCGCTGTGCAACCAGCTGATGGAACGCCCGCGGTGCGGGCGTCACCAGCAGCTCCCCGTACACCGTCTCGTAGCGGTTGCCGTCCTCCGGGAGGGCGCGGACCATCTCGGCCGTGTAGAACGAAGAGGCTGCCATACCCATAAGCTCGGCTCGGCGCTGGGGGAAATGCAAGTGGGCACACGGGAACGTCGTCATGAGAGCGCCGGTCGAGCTAACCACATCGATGCGACGCGGCACGTTTTTCTGCGGTAGCGGGCCATCAGCCGTCAGCCTTGGCGAGAAGGATCTTCCCGTCGGTGGCCCTCCCGCCCGCCGCCGCCGCCGTAGACGCTGCAGCACGACGCCCGCCGCCGACGAGACCCGAGCGCGCCGCAGCTTCAGGCGCGTGTGAGCCGGCGCGCACGAAGAGCTGCGGCCCGTTGCAGCCCCACGAGGAACCGCTGACGCCAGCTGCGCGCCTTGGGACGGAGCGTAATGCTGAGCAGTTGCTCCGCCGCGACGATGACATCGAAGCACGTGAGGATTCGCGCCACCTGCCCGTCGCGCAAGTCGAGCTGGTCGAGGCCATCGATCGTGAGCTGTCGCCCCGTGGGCGCATACCCCGGTGGGGTCAGTGGCTGGACGTGCGTCGCGGTAATACGCCACGGAACCACACACCGCGTACCATCAGTGGACACGCAGAGGGGCTCGCGAATGTCATAACGGAAGTCCGGAAAGGCCCGGAGCACGGACTCGGCAAAGGCGCGGACGGCAGGTCGACCCACAGCGGGTGGGTGGGGCATGGCCGGATCGTACCACTCGACATCCTCGGTCAGCATGTCGAGAAACCGGGGTAAGTCATGGGTGTTCCACGCATCGAGTACGGCGTGAGCGATAGCGGCGGGGTCGGAGGGCATGGATGCCTCCGGGCAGTGAGAGGATATGCGCGCGGCAGCTTGAGGCGCTCGTATGTGGCACCGTCTATCCCAAGTATCGTCGCGCCACACGCGCGCCACCGTAGACGCCAAGGGCGGTGCCAATGACACTGAAGAAGAACGCGGCCATGAGACCAAGGAGACTGCCGAGCCACCACCCAACCGCCCCACCGATGGTGGCGCCGACCAACGCAAGCAGTTTCACGCCGCCGGATCTCCCAGGTTGGTGAACGTATCTGGAATCTGCCACGCGCACAAATCAGCGCTTCCTATCTGTTACCTATCTGCCCGGCTTTTCGGGGCGGGTGCGCTCTCACTTGCGGAGGAACTCTCGGACGGCAGCGTTGAATTCCTCCTCTTCGCACCATGGAGCTTGGTGCCCGCAGTCGCTGGTCAACTGGAGCGTGTGTGCTTGCAAGAGGCGGGCGAACTCCAAGGCCGGGCCCGGCGTCACAACGTGATCGGTGAGGCCTACGACGACGAAGACCTCCGCCTGAACCTGAGACGCAGCCCGCTCCAGCGAGCCGCTGAACGGCGCAGCGACGTTGTGGTCTATCATTGCGTGGAGCTGACTGCTCAGATCGCGTGCCCTCTCCTCTGTCAGAGACGCCGCCTCCAGCTCAGCTTGCGCTTTTGGGAGGCTATCCCGGGGGAAGACACGCGACTGGTAGTCCGGGCCTCCCATCAAGAAGAACAGTCCCTGCTCAAGGGCGGCTGCTGGCTGACATCTGCAATCGAGAAACCACTCCAGAATCCTGAGGTCCGTTTCCCAGAGGACGACGTCGTAGACCGCGAGTCGAGGCGAGCCGACAACGGGGACGATCTTGTCCGCGAACTCCGGATAGCTCACGGCCCATTCAAATGCTTGCATGCCGCCCATCGATATCCCGACGACGGCCTTCAGTTGGGAGACCCCGAGCCGCTCGGCGAGAAGCCGATGTTGGTGACGGACCATATCACGGATCGTGATCCTGGGGAATGCAGGTCCGCTTTGAACAGTGCTGTTTGATGGCGACGAGGAGACGCCATTGCCGAAGGCGTCGACCACGATCACGAAGAGCTCCGATGGGTCAACCATGCCGTCCGGCCCCAGGAGCGGAAGGATTTGCTCGCTGGTCCCCCCAAACCAGGTCGGGAACAGCACGGCGTTCGAGCGGTCGGCGCCGAGACTGCCTACCGTGCGGTAGCCGATGCGACAGTCTCGGATGATTCCCCCGTTCTCGAGCTGGCAGTCACCCATTTCGGCGAACTGGAGCTCCTGACTGTCCAGACCTGCAGATGCGGTGAGAAGGAGAAGTGCGGCGGAGATTATCGAACGGCGCATGGTCGGACCCCCCAAAGGATCGAGAGTAGTAGCGTAAGGCGGGGTTAGATAGCGTACTTCCTACGGATCACGGTCACCGGCATGACGTGAACCGGAGTCACCGGGTGCCTGATGCAAGCGGAGTTCGAACATCGTCGGCCAGAGCTTGCCCGTCACAAGGAAGTGACCACTGGCCGCGTCATGGGCGATGCCGTTCAAGACGTCAGTAGCGCGCGTCCTGTCCTTCCTCGGCAGCAGGCCGGCGAGATCGATCCACTCGCGCACCTCGCCCGTGCGCGCATCAATCCGCACGATCCAATCGCTCTGGTACACGTTCGCGTAGATCTGACCCTTCACGTACTCCAATTCGTTGAGTTGGGTGAGAGGCGAGCCTCCGTCCCGTACGGTCAGCGCCGCAAGGATCTCGAAGCTGCTCGGATCCAGGAACCGGAGCGTGGCGGTTCCGTCGCTCATGATGAGCGATATGCCGTCGGTCGTCAGGCCCCATCCCTCGCCGGCGTACGAGAATGAGTCAGTGCGCGCCAGCGTCGCCGCGTCGTAGACATACCCAACCCCACTCTTCCAGGTGAGCTGAAACAGCCTCCCGTCCAGTAGGGCGAGCCCCTCACCAAAACGATCTGGAGCGAGCGAGGCAGCCGCGGTGACGCCGCCGGTGAGCAGGTCCACTTTGCGGACCTCCGACCGTCCAAGCCGCCCCGTGCTCTCGTATAGCTGGCCGCCAGCGTACACGAGACCCTGGGTGTAAGCGGCGGTGTCGTGGGGGAGCCGCCGTACGACGTCGAACCTACGCGGGGCGCTGGTAGATTGACAGCTCAGGACAACCGCCGCGACCAGCGGGATGCACAGGCGAGTATCGGGGTGCCGGCGGGCTCGCATGCTTGGTCCTACTTGAGACCGGTAACTTTCCGGAGGGCGTCGTTAACCGCCCTCGCCGTGGGAAATAGCGCAGCAACGTCTGGGTCGAGCACGACGACATCTACTCCCATCGCCGTGCCGAGCGACAGCGGACCGCCGAACCGCGTCACCCGCCTCGGAAAAGGTCGATCCGTGCTTGGCGAGGTTCTGTGGTGCCTTGGCGGGTTTCCCTTTCGAATATCACCGCCACGCATGAAAGCTAGCATCATCAGACCGCCAGTCGCAGGGCGCCTAGTTAGGCCACCCTGATGCGGTCCATGATCTGGTGCATCAGGTGCTGGTTCGCGTACAACTGCCACACAGCCACCAAGTCCCTGTCGACCACGACTCTCCAGGCCGCCGGAACGCTCCAGTGATTGTCTGGCTTCAGCTCTCCGTCCTGCACAAACGTCCCGCTGGCCCGGCCCAAGAGAACCACCGTGTTCTTCGTCTCGAGCCGGTCGGAAATCTCAATCTGAAAGTCCGGCACCGACTCGAAGTATTCTCGCCACCCGGCCTTCATCTTGTCCCGGCCGACATGCTCCGAACCGTCGGCGTCCACGAACATGTGGCCCGGGGTCATCAGACTGGCCAGGCCGTCGGCTTCGCCCGCGTTGATGGCGGCCACAAAGGCGTCAGCCACTGCCAGGGGGGTCATGTAACCGCGCCTCCTTGTCGGTCCAATGGTCAGCGCATGACCTGTGAGCGCTCGGCCCGCGGGGTGCGCCTCTCGGTGAACGAACTCATATCCACGCCTTGTGGTTGAATCAACGGATTCCTCAGGCTAGAAGCGTGCTCGACAAAGTCCACCTGCCTGTCACGGAGGAGGTTGCCCCAGTGGTGGACACGCCACGGCGTGTGCCTCGGCCTCGCGGAATGGGTGGGCGTACACGACATCGCTACTCACGACAGCTTGCCCCACCCACCGGCTATCGTGGCGTCCCAAGGCGAGGACATACATCGGCTCCATGGCGCCTTTCCGCGACCATTCCAGCATCAACGAGTCTGGCCCGCCGCGCCACGATCCGTAGATGAATCCGGTATCGGCGCTCGGCTGGGGCGTGAGGCGGAAATGCCCGAACACCGGCACGGGGCTGTCTTCGGCGTCGAGCCGCACGAGCGGAGGAGGCTGAAAGGCTGGTGCGTCCACGCGAGGCTGGTGAAGCACCGTGCCGTCGGATTCGCGCCATGGACCGATGCGGAGCGTGTAGCACCCGGCGACCTGCGCGGCGGCCTGGTCGCCGCTGAGGCCGGCGACGCCCTCATGGTCCGGGTACGGGACGGAACGCACGCACCCCATGATGGCGAAGGCTAACGCCGCGGCGACCGCCTGCACCTGAATCCCCGGCTGCTGGCTCAGCCGCACCGCCGTCAATTTGAACTCGAGACTGTACTCGCGGATCTTCCGTGGCCCGGCGCGTACCATCTCGACACCTCCCCTGGTTAGGTGAAAGTGTCTACCAAAGTGAGGGAGGTTCCGGCGTCAGCTTCAAGACCATGTTATGCCGCTTTCCAACGCGGCGGGGCCGTGGATCTGAAGGCCTGCGAGTCACGTTCCTCGCAAGACTCACGGTATCTCAATCATCCTCACTCTTCCGCCAAGCAAACCCGAGGTCAGCGTGGATCGCTGTGTATAGGTGACTTGACATTATGTACAGCTACCTGTATACATGTTGAGTGAAGCCACCTCACGATGTCCGGAATCATGTGCGGCGCCACCGACGCCAACTCCACGACATGACCCAGCAGGAGTTGGCTGATCGGGTCGGTGTCACACGCCAAACGATCCTCTCCATCGAGAAGGGCCGGTACAATCCCTCCGTTGGTCTGGCAATACGGATCGCGCAGACGTTCGGCGTCCCTGTGGAGGCGTTGTTCGAGATTGACCGGGAGGAAGACCATGGCTAGACAGGCTGGAAGAATAGCACTTCCCCCGCTGCCCGGACTGGTCGCGGCCGGCCTTGTGATCCTCGGGGTGCTCCTCTGGATGTTCGTAGCCGAAGGCTTCCTGGCCCTGGCGGGCCTGGGTGCGTTCGGGCCAGGCATCCTCCGCGAGTTGGGCTGGCTCAGGGATCACGATGAGTTCCAACGGCAAGCGGCGCATCGGGCTGGATACCATGCCTACTTGATCGGAGGCCTCGCGACGGCCTTCGTTGTCTCAGCGCTTCGGTCACGCGGGGCGACCCTCGAGGACTCGTCCGATTGGGTCATGCTCATCCTGGTCGCCCTGTGGACGACCTGGCTGTTCAGCGCATTGCTAGCCTACTGGGGACCACGAAAGACGGCGTCCGTGATCCTGAGCGTATTCGGTGCATTCTGGGCTGTGTTCGTCCTCGCATCCATCATCGGCACGGAGTCACAGGATGCGACTGTGGTGAATATGCTGCTGGCATCGCTCATGGGCTCCATCGTTGTCGTCCCGTTCTTCGTGCTCGCGCGGATGGCCGGCCGGCGGCCCCGCGGAACGGGCGTGGCGCTTCTCGCCGTGGCCGCGCTCTTTCTCCTGATGTTCGCTCCGGCCTGGGCGGCGCGTGACTTCAAGTTGCCCAGTCTACTAGCCGTCGCCACGCTGCTCATCGTGCCGCTGGTTGCTTCTGGAATCGCGCTGCTTCGGGAGGGCCCACAGTCGGAGGAGGGCGGGGCGCCACCGGACATGGCGGGTTGATGCTCAGTCGCGCACGACGCTGCTGGGAAGCGTCTCGGATGATACCGTTCTACCGATGTCGAGATTTGACCGCTCGCCCGAGCCTACTACCCACGGATGCGGCATAACGGTTAGCGCATGACCTGCGAGGGCTTAACTCGCTAGGCGCGCGTCTCGGTGAACGAACTCGTATCAGTGCCAGGCGCACTTCTCAACGACTTCCTTTGAAAACGTACGCGCTCGACTCGGGCCGGCTATCCAGCCCACCCAACCCTCGCACCGCCGTGGGATCAAGTTCGAAGCCGAACTTGGTGGCGATCACGACCTGCCCCCGGGAAGGGCGTGAGGGCTTCGCCCACCAGCACTTCGTTGGTGAACGGACCGTACGCCTCGGCGGTATCGAAGAAGGTGACGCCAGCGCAGCTCTTTCGCGACGTCCCGGATGCCCGGCCGCCGCCCAGCAGCGGCTCGCTTCTCTACTCCGCGGGGGTCAGGACAATGTTCCGGAACGCGACCGGCCCGTGGTCGCCCTGCAGCATGAGCGGTCCGGGTGCGCCCTCATCGCACGACAGGGCCCCGCCGGTGATACCGGGGATTTCGCGATTGCCGATCACGGTGGTGCCATTCAGCACCACGGTCACCATTCGCCCGATCAGGGTGATGTCGTATGCCTGCCACCGGTCCGGCCCTTTGGCCGCGTCCTCGCTCGGCGCGAGGAAGCCGTAGATGGCGCCGAGCGCCTCGGTGCGCACCCGGGAGGGCGGCGTATCCTCGATCTGCACTTCGTGGCGGCCCCGCAGGTACACGCCGCTGTTGCCGTCCGTAGGATACTTGAACTCGATGTGCAGCTTGAAGTCGCGAAAGGAGTCGCGCGTCACGAGGTTTCCGCCCGACTCGACGTTGGTCAGGATGCCGTCGACGACGCGCCAGTTGGCGGATGGGGTTTGCCAGCGCGAGAGATCGCGCCCGTCGAACAGCGTGATGGGGGTGCCCCATGGCGGCGGCGTGGGACGCCGCAGGGCGGGTGCCCGCCGGCCGGTCCATGTGAGCCGGTTGCCCGCCGGATCGAGCATCGTGCCGCTCAACGTATCGTTCCGCAGCGTGCCTTCCACGCGAAGGTCCGCGTCGCCGCGCTCCCACTGCGGCGGGATCGCGAAGCGCACCACGCCGTCCGCGACCTCGACCCTGGAGACCGGCCGCGCGCTCCCCCACCATCCGACGAACTGCCCCACGAGCGTCCGGTCGCCGGACTGCTTGACCTCCAGCCAGGCGCACGCAGGGAAATCGAGGCCGGTCACGGTCAGGTCCCAGCGGCCGATGATCGGCGCGGGAGCTGGGTCCGGCGCGTGGGCCAGCAGGGTGGCGACGACCGGGACGGCGACGATGGCCGAGGCTGAAAGAACACGGCGTGCGCTGCTCATGGAGTGCTCCGTTTCCACACAGTAGGTGCTCGGCTGCTCCCCACCCAACTTGGCACCAGCCGGCAAACCGCGCCACCTGCTCCTACCGGGAGGGTATAGGCAATGCGCCCCGATGAGTCGGCGCGAGGCCACAAGAGGAAGGAATAGCGTTCTCACCCGCCGACGGTTACGGACAGCAACGTCCCTGTCGTACATTGCTGGCGAACTGTGATGCCAGCTCTGCTCCAACCGCTGCGGCGTTTCCACGCCAGCATGCGCCAGACCGAACAGATCTACATGGTCCTGGTGGCCGTGGTGATCGGGCTGCTCGGTGGGCTGTGTGCGGTGGGGTTCCGGCTCTTCATCCAGTTCGTCAACCGGGTGGCCTGGCATCAGGGGCCGTACACCCTCGAGTACATCCAGTCGCTGCCGTTTTGGTGGAAGCTCCTCGCGCCGGCCGCGGGCGGGCTGATCGTCGGGCTGATCATCCACTACTTCGCCCGCGAGGCCAAAGGGCACGGCGTGCCGGAAGTGATGGAAGCCGTTGCCCTCCAGGGCGGCCGCATCCGCCCGCGCGTGGTCCTGGCGAAGCTCGTCGCATCGGGAATCTCCATCGGATCGGGCGGATCGGTGGGTCGGGAGGGACCAATCGTGCAGATTGGGTCCGCCCTCGGCTCCACACTGGGCCAGTGGCTCCGGATCGACCAGCGCAAGTTGCGGACGCTGGTCGGCTGCGGCGCCGCCGCCGGCATCGCGGGCACCTTCAACGCGCCCGTCGCCGGAGCGCTGTTCGCCGTCGAGATCATCCTGGGAGATTTCGGCGTGTCGCAGTTCTCGCCGATCGTGATCTCGTCGGTAGCGGCGACGGTGGTGAGCCAGCACTACCTGGGCAACTTCCCGGCCTTCGAGGTCCCCGCCTACGCGCTCGTGAACGCGGGCGAGCTGTTCGCCTACGCGGGGCTCGGCATCCTGGCTGCGATCGTGGCGTTGGGATTCATCCGGGCGCTGTACGGTATGGAAGATGCCTTCGATCGGCTTCAGGTCTTCCCGCCCCTGCGCACCGTGCTCGGCGGGTTGCTCATCGGGTTCATGGGGATTTGGCTGCCGCAGATCTTCGGCGTGGGCTACGAGGCCATCAACGAAGCGCTGCACGGCCGCTTGGTGTGGGAGTTCATGGCGCTCCTCGTGGTGGCGAAGATCCTGGCGGTCTCGATCACGATCGGCTCCGGGGGCTCGGGCGGTATCTTTGCGCCGTCGCTGTTCATCGGTGCCATGCTCGGTGGCGCGGTCGGAACGGTGGTGCACACGCTGTGGCCGGCGACCACGGCCGGTGCGGGAGCCTACGCCCTGGTTGGCATGGGTGCCGTCGTCGCCGCCGGCACGCACGCCCCCATCACGGCCATCCTGATCATCTTCGAGCTGACGGGCGAGTACCGGATCATCCTGCCGCTCATGATCAGCTGCATCATCGCGACGCTCCTAGCAACGCGGATGCAGCGTGCCTCGATCTACACGCTCAAGCTCCTGCGGCGCGGCATCGACATCCACCGCGGCAAGGCGCTCAACGTCCTGCAAAACGTGCCGGTGCGGGCGGTTATGCGGGAGGATTTCGCCACCGCCTCACCCGAGGACGGGCTGCCGGCGCTCCTCGCGACGTTCATCGATCACCCCGGCAGCACAGTGTTCGTGATCGGGGAAGACGGGCGCATGCAGGGGATCATCACGGCGGACGAGATCCGTCCCGTGATGCGGGACCCGTCGGTCCTCGAGGTGCTCGTCATCGCCGAAGATCTCTGCGTCAAGAGCGACATCCCCCGGGTTCGGCCCGACGACTCGCTCGCCGAAGTGATGAAGTCCATGGAGAGCTATCGCGGGGAAGTGCCGGTCATGGACGACGGCAGGCTGGTCGGCGTGATCTGGCCGGAGGACGTGATCGAGCGGTACAACACCGAGGTCTTCATGCGCGATATGGCCGGGAACATGGCCACGGCGGTGCAGCCCGATACCGACGGGGAGCTGTTTCCCGGTGCCGGCGGCGCGGTCGTGGCCGAGGTGCCGGCTCCGCCGGCATTCGCCGGGAAGTCCATCGCCGCACTCGACGTGCGCCGAACCTACGGGGTGAGCGTGCTCATGGTCCGGCACTCCGACGAGCACGGGAAGCAGAGCCTGACCACATCGCCCCCGGCCGACTACACGTTCAGGAGCGGCGACGTGCTGCTCGTGCTCGGGCCCGGCGATCGCATCCGGCAGCTGCAGCGGGGGAGCTGGACGCCGGCAGCCAGCGGTGCGACCGGAGTCTGAAAGCCGCCGCGCACGCGCCCCCTCGCGTGACTAGGCGCGCTCCAGGAAGACGCTCCGGAAGTAGCCCGCCGGGATCGTGCCCATCGCCATGAACCGCTCGTGGAAGGTCGTGGGCGAGTAGTCTGCGCCCAGCTTCTCCCGGTATGCCTCCCGCAGTCCGACGATCGCGTTTTTTCCCAGGTTGTAGGTGATCGCCTGGGTCGGCCACTTCGAGTAGCGGTACATCGACTTCCGCGCGCCGTCGCAGATCGCGCGTGCCGTTGCGTCCCCGCCGGCGCGCGCGCAGGCGCCGGGATAGAAGCTCACGTGTTCGGCGAAGTAGTCCACCGCCTCGTCGAAGGTCATGCGGCCGGTGTGGATCCCGACGTCCACGCGCACGCGGACCGCGCGGAGCAGCTGTCCCTGCAGCTCGTAGAGGTAGTCCCCCGCCGAGTAGAACCCGTGTGGGCGGTCCGCGACCGGCTCGGCCATCAGCTCTTCCGAGTAGAGCGCCCAGCCCTCCGACGCCATCGAGTCCTCCCACATCGAGAACGAGTCTTCGACGGCGCCGGGTGTGAGCCAGCGGATGGGTGAAATCTCCGCTGCATGGAGCGTCATGTACTTGAAGTGCCAGTCGTGCCCCGGGAATCCCTCGTGCACGGCGGTGTCGGCCACGGAGGCGCGGTTGTTCTCGCGCAGCGCAGCCGGGTCGTTCCCCGTGGGCGAGAGAT
Organism: Gemmatimonadota bacterium; assembly: GCA_029863245.1. Taxonomy (GTDB): domain Bacteria; phylum Gemmatimonadota; class Gemmatimonadetes; order Gemmatimonadales; family GWC2-71-9; genus JAOTVV01. The sequence goes on along the minus strand of JAOTVV010000033.1, from coordinate 22,082 downwards.
AGAACCGTCCCACGCCCGACGTCTTGAACGGCGGCGCCGGATAGTAGGCCGCGCCGATCGTCCCCTGGAGCACTGGCGGCGTGGGCACGATGTCCAACCGGTAATCGGCCGGGATGTCGAACAGCCCATGCTCCCGACCGTACGCCACGGCCCGCGCCGCGGCGTCGCGGTACCAGCCGAGCAGCTCGTCATCCGTCGTCGGCGAATCCGTGGAGAGGTGCTCCATCACCGCGCGCACGCTCGCGCGGCGCTCGGGCGGTGTGGCGAAGGACAGGCCGAGCCCGGCCTCGCGCGCCACCTCCTCAGCGACCGTGAAGATCTGGTGCTCGTAAAGCGCCACCTGCGCCGCGCCGTATTCGTACAGCTCGGCCGGCGTGCGAGTGTCCTGCAGGCAGTGGCGGACCCGCCAGGCGTATTCCTCTTCGCCTGCTGCGTAGCGGTCGGTGCGGTCGCCTGGGTCCAGTTCGCGTTCGAGGAACCCCGCGAACGCTTCGAACGCGTCGGCCGCGCTCCGGCCGGCTGCGTCGATGTCGGCCGCGATGCGAGCGGCGAACGGCCGGGCACCCAGATACCCTCTCGCCGTGTCCCCCAGCGTCCTGCTGAAGTACTCGGCGGCCGCGCGCGAAGCGGTGATGCCGTCTTCCTCCACCATGCGCCAGTCGGGCCGGTTCCCCGCCGCCTTGCCGGCCAGGAGATTGCCTCGTGCTACGTCGAGGTATTGCGGCACGGCCCGAACGCGGCTGACGACCAACGCCCATTCGTCCTCGGTGCCGAGCAGGCCCCCCTCGAGCGTCTGCATCTGCTGCATCTGCCAGTCCACGCCGCGGAACGGTTCGGCGACGTAGGTGTCCAAACAGCGCTCGTGATAGCGACGCTGGTCGAGCTGGCGCAGCATGTACGCGATCTGCGCGCCCATGACCGTATGGTCGATGCGGTCAGCTTCGCTCAACGAATCGGGGTCGAAGCGCTCCAGCTCGCGCACGGTGTCCCGATAGAACGCGACCTCGGTGGCGATGCCGTCGGGAGAGAAATCGCGCAGCCGGCCGTTCACCCCCGCCAGCGCGTCGCTATACCCGTCGCCGCCGAGGTAGGTGGACGTGACCGGGTTCAGCTCCAGCGTGCGAACGAAGTACCGATCGCGCAGCTCGGCGAATCGGTCATCACCCGTGCCGGCGGGGCGGCAGGCGGCTGCGTAGCGCAGGATGCCAAAGCCCATGGCGGTCTGTGAAGTCTTCCGGACGAAGGTGCGGCGATTCATGTGGAGGTCCTGTGGAGGTGAGGTGGATGTGGGCAGTCACGTGTGTCGTTGGCGCGCCCACACCGGTTGGCGCCGAAACTGCACCGCGCCGGTCGTCTCCGCAAGAGATCCCGCCCCCGTCGCCGGAGCCGGTCAGACCACCGTCCCGAGCAGTCTCCCGATGCCCGCCGTCAAAGCCATGGCCAGCGCGCCCCACAGGGTGACGCGGGCCACGCCCGTCGAGATCCGAGCGCCACCCACCGCCGCCGCCAGGCCCCCGAGCAAGGCGAGACACACCAGCGAGAAGGCCGCGACGACGAAGACGAGCGCCTGCTCGGGCACGAGCAGCACCACCAGCATCGGCAGTCCGGCGCCGACGGCGAACGTCAGGGCCGAGGTGAGCGCCGCCTGTAGCGGCCGCGCGCTCATGACCTCGGAGATGCCGAGTTCGTCCCGAGCATGCGCTGCCAGGGCATCATGGGCCGTGAGTTGTTCGGCCACCTGCCGCGCGAGCGACGGCTCTAGACCGCGGCCGACGTAGATCGTCGCGAGTTCGGCCAGTTCGTGCTCGGCGTCCGTGTCGAGCTCACCGCGTTCGCGTGCGAGATCGGCCTGTTCCGTGTCGGCCTGCGAACTCACGGACACGTACTCGCCCGCGGCCATCGACATCGCCCCCGCCACCAGACCGGCGGCACCGGCGATCAGCACGTTGCCGCGGGTCGCGTTGGCGGCGGCGACCCCCACGACGAGGCTGGCGGTCGAGACGATCCCGTCGTTCGCGCCCAGGACCGCGGCGCGCAGCCAGCCGATCCGCTCGGTCCGATGACGTTCGGTGTGCTTCGTCGACATCTGCCTCGATCCTTTCACTGCAACAGCCCGCCGCCATGATCGAGGCGAGCTTGGTGGAGGTGCTCACGGGATCACCTGAAGCAGGGAACGGTTGGCGCCAAAGCTGCACCCGGCCGGACCGGCGGACAAGAGCGGGACGGGTCCGACGCCGGGGTCAGTTGTCCCCGTGGCCGGCAGCGCGAATGAGCGCTGCCTCGATGCGGTCACGGTCACCGCGACCGAACCACCACCCCAGACGGGGCACCATCGCACCAACGACGAACATGAAAAGTGGTACCAAGACCGATCCCTCCATCTCGACGCCGGGCAGGACTTTCAGGACCACAAACAGTACGGCACCGGCAAGCCACAGCGTGAGGAAGCGACGTACGATGAGGGCGGCCTCAAAGCTGCCCTCCAACAATGAGCCGTCTTCGGAGAGACTCCCGCTGAACTGGGGTGCGAAGTCGTTACGAAAGAACGACCGCACGCGACGAATCCGGATCGCGTCCGCCGCCACCGGACCGACGAGAACATCTCCACGGCCCTGCTCAGACCCGTTCGGAGTGACCTCGCCACTGAGGCTTTTCAGGAACTGGTCCGGCGGCACCAGTAGCCGCACCTGAAGGCCGGTGCGCGGAAAGAGAGCGGGCAGCTGGTTGAGGTCCAGCACTCCGCCTCAGAACCGTGACGAGGTGAGCGTGATATCCGCGAGGGTGATTGTCTGTGTCACCATGCGATCCTCACCCAGAACCCGAAGAAGACGAGCGTCCTAGGACTATAGGGGACTGTTGCAGTCTCCTACAAGCTACGGGTTGGTGGGTGGGGTGTGAAGCAGGGTGGTGGCGGGGCGCTGCCGAGGAATCAGGGACCGAGGTTGGTGATCTCCACCCGCCTGCGGCTCTCCCGCAGCGCATCGCCCGTCACCGTCACGGTGGTCGCGAAATCGGCGGTGACCCCGGGATCGTCCAGGGAGCCGTTGACCTCGTAGATGAAGAACACCACGCCGCTGCCGTGTACGTAGCCCATGATGTCGTCCGCGACGACGGTCTCGCCCGCCCGCACCGCCCGGTCGCGCACCGTCTGTCCGATGAGCTGCGGCGCCGGATCGACCAGCGCTGCCAGTTCCTGCTCCACGGCAACGTACGCGATGTCGCCGGCGGTCTTGTTGGTGAGCCGGATCGTCTCGGGCACCGAGGAGATGGCATCGGTGCACGCGAGGGCGACCGTGGCGAGCAAGATACTGGGGAGACGCATGTGTCCTCGGTGTGGGGGCGCCTTCAGCAGTGATACCCGCTGCGTAGGGCGGGCGTCACGGCTTGGCATCGCGGGCGCGCACCAGGCCGACACGGCAATCCGGGTCCGGGCATGGCATGGGGCGCCGGCCGCTACGTCGCAGTGGTCATGCCGCGTCGGATCCGATCGATCTGCCTCAGGTGGAGCAGATCGTGCCCGGCGTACATCCGGATCATGTGGGCCACGCTCTCCTCGCCGCGTTCGGCGTGCACCCCGACGCGCGCGAGATCGTCGGTCGATCCGCGGGCCAACAGGCGAAGGTTCCCGTCGCGGAGCACGGCGAAATCACGCAGTGCCTGCTCCGCGTCCACGTCGCTATACCTGAGGCGCTCCGCCCACCGGTCCTGGTCGTACCCGGTGAGCGCCGGGCGATCGTGCGCCAGCACCATCCGGAGCCGGTAGCCCCACACCAGCTCGGAATCGGCCAGGTGCTGGATCACGTGTCGCACCGACCAGTTCGCGGTCGCCTCGGGTCGGACCCGCTGCTCCTCGGACAGCCCGTCGATCACGTCCCGGAGCGCAGACTCGGTCTCTCGCAGGACCTCGAGCGGGTCCCGCGCACCGAGGAGATCCAACACCGCCGCGGTATAGGCGCTGGCCTGCTCGGCCGATCGTGAGGCCGGATTGGTGAAGACCGACATCTGCGGACCTCGGAAGGCTACTGGGATCCCTCGGCCGTCCACATCTCCTTGGCGATCTTCCAGCTGCCATCATCCTGGCGTTCCCACACGACGAGCCATCGCCCCATCTGTCGTGTCGACTCGCCGGACGCTTTCGAGGTCCAGTGCTCGTCGAAGGTCGAGTAGGTCACGGCGAGGTCACCGGATATCTGGATTTCGGGGGTGCTGTACTCGTCGAGTACGTAGTCGTTCTGCCCCCGGAAGGCCACCATCGAGTCCCGGATGATGGTGAGGCCGGTGATGATCGAGCCATCGGACGGCAGCCGAACGGCATCGTCCGTGTAGAACGCGAGAACCGTCTCGACGTCGTTGGCCCCGAACGCCGCGTTGTACGCGTCGTACTGCTGCAGCACCTCGTCAGGGTTCGCCGGCGGTTCCGCAGGGGCACAGGCAGCCGCGAGCAGACCGAGCAGCAGCAGGCCGGTCATTCTTGTGTTGCGTGGCATTGGAACGCTCCTAGCTTCTGGAAGGAACAGTGGACTCTCAGTCCTCAGTGGTTTCGTCTCACGCTTCGTCGAGCCAACAGCATCATATCCGCCGTACCGGTCAACGCCAGCCCTGCCGCCTCGTCGGTGTTCCGCTCGGCGCGGGGAGCGCCGCACCTCACCCCCGCATGCCGAGGTATGCGCCGCTGGCGTAGGGCACCAGCCAGATCAGCCATACCACGAGGCTGTAGCGGTGGAAGCCGATGCGGGCCTCCTCGGTCCCTTTCCGCGCTACCCGTGTCGCCCAGATGGCATGGGCGAGCATGAGCCACAGGGCGATCTGCCCGGTGAGCGTGTGCGGATCCGTGAGGTCGAACCGCCCTTCGGCCATCTGGTGCATGGCCCAGGTGCCGGAGACGTCGAACACGAAGCCGGTCCAGAAGGCGGACACGTGCCATGGCTTGAGATAGCGCGCGATCCGCTCCGACCACACGCCGAGCGAGTAGAAGACGAGCGCCAGCGTAATGAGCGTGGTGGAGACGATCAGCGGCGTCGACATCGGGTTCGCGAATCGCTCAGTCGCGGCGAGGTTGCGGATTCGAGATGAGTTTGGCAATCCGGGGTCGGACACGGTCGATCAGACATGGAACGGCCTCGCCGACACAGAGTCCGCCCGGGTATTCGTGAATGAAGGTGGCGGGTTCAGCGAGCCGGTCTCGACAACCGGTGTCGGACCCGATCTGTGCGTCCTGACCTGCCACCACCGAACGGATGCCGCTTGCGGTCATCATCCGGCAGCCCGACGCGCTCTTTGCGCAGAGGAGGCTCGGGAAAACACCCCGGTCCGGGCACGCCCGTCGTCGGGACGCACCGGCCACCGGGGAGGTGGGGAAAACAGGTACGTAGCACGCGCAACAGCATCGCGACTCGATGTCGGTCTATGATGAAATATGGGGACAAACTTCGCGCTCGGCCAGGCAGGGGAAGGGTCGGCCGCTCAGGTGTCCTTGCGAATCTCTTGCGTGAGGGACGGACTCGCCGTACCAAGGCCGACCACCGAGATCACGTAGGTGTACCGGCCGGCCGATAACGGCTCCTCGCCCACGAAGTCGATCACCTGGAGCCGGAGCGTGTCGTCCTCGATTACTACCTCGGTGGTGGCGATGCGATACGCGGTCGCAACGGCGATGTAGGGCGTCGACTCTCCGGTTCCGACATCGTACGACGTCTGTGGCCCCTCCGACGTATACAGCGTCGCCTCGGCAAAGGACGCCGGGGAGGCGTTCTCGAGCCGCACGCTCACGTTATCCGGCCCTGCGGCGCCGTCGCATCCGCCGGCCGACACCATCACGGTGGCAGCGACCAATGAAACGACCCCGAGACCCCAGCGGTGCCTCACCGAACCATCCTCACGGTGAACGTGGCCTCGTACGCGTCGAGCGGGATCGGCGTAAAGTCCGTGGGATACGGGTCGACTTGCAGCAGCTCAAGCAACACGGTGCCCATCAGCACCCACTTGGGATCGAGCGTCGTGTGCAGGGTGTCGGCGCGCGCGTCCCCACCGCCGAGCGGGGCGATCTCCACGAGGATCGCGCCGTCGCCTTCCCACACGCACAGGATGAGCGCGTTGCTGGGGCAGCGGGAGTCGCCCACTACCTCCACGAAGCGCACGGCGAGATCCGCGTCATCGATCCGCGCTCGCTGTCCCACCTTGAGGGTGAACGGCTCGCCCAGGTTGGCGGCCACAGCGAACGTACCGCTGAGGTCCGGCCCGACCGTTGAAGCGCAGCCGAGTACCAGGGTTAGCGTGAGCAACCAGGGTGTGCGCATCGAAGCAACATTCTCCACGTCGCAGAATCGAGCCGCCGGGAACGGGGGCCACCGGCGCCTTCAGCAACGATACCTGGTCAACCACAGCGGCGTCACGGAACCGTGAGCACCGTCGCACCCAACCGTACGGCACATCGTCGAAAGCTGTTGTGGGGCAACACGTTACGCAGAACGCTGGGCGGTTACCCCCCGACCGGCTCGATCTCTACCCGAATATCCCGCCACCGGCCCTGCCGGAACCGCGCCACGCTGAGCGTGGCCCGGGTGACGTGCCCCAGCACGATCGCGAGCCAGATGTCGTCCGCGTTGAGCGTGCCGAAGTGGTCGATCACGCCGCACATGCCAAGCGGCACGACGAGCTGCGACACGATGGAGATGTAGAGCGGGCTCTTGGTGTCGCCCGTGCCCTGGAGGCCGCCGGTGTAGGCCAGCGCCACCGTCACGAACAACCCCGACACACTCAGGAACCCGAGCAGCTGCACTCCCAAGTCGGCCACGACCGGATCGTTCATGCCGAAGACTCCGAGCAAGGTGCGCGGGATGGTGAGGAACGCGGCGCCGACGGCAGCGGCCACGCCGAGCCCGATGAATGCGGCCACGTGCACGCCGTGGAGGCTGCGGTCCGGGCGGCCGGCGCCCAGGTTCTGACCGGCCACGGCAGCCGCCGCACCCATGAGACCGGCCGAGGTCCACGTAATGAGGGAGAACAGCTCCGCATAGCCCACGGCGTAGGCGGCCTGGGCCTCCGCGCTCCGCGCGAGCGAGCCGATGAAGCGCAGCAGGATTACGCCGCCGATGTTCATCGCCACGCCCTGGATGCCGGCGGGGATGCCGAACCGGAACAGGGAGCGGATGATCCGCCAATCGGGCGAGAGCCGCATGCCGCGGTGGAACTGCACCACCCAGCGGTGTGAGAAGAAGAGCCGGTGCAGCGCGACGACGCTCAGGATGCCGCCGGCCGTCACGGTGCCCATCGCGGCACCCGCGGTACCGAATGCCGGGATCGGCCCGAGGCCGCGGATGAACACGATGTTGAGCACGATGTTCAGTGCGGTGAGGGCGATGCCGTAGCGCAATGGCGTACGCGCGTCGCCGGCCGAGCGCAGCGCGCCTCCCAACATGAAGAAGACGAGCATGCCGAGGCTGAACACAAACATGATGCGGAGGTAAGGCAGCGCTTCGGCCTGGACCTCCGGTGTGGCGTTCACCAGTCCGAGCAGGGATGGCGACAGCACGTAGCCGAGGGGAGCGAGCACGCCGAGTGACAGGGCCCCTGCCGTGATGAAAGCCTGGTAGACGGTGCGGTTCACCTTCTTGGGATCGTTGGCGCCGGCGAACCGCGCCACCAGCACACCCATGCCGGTGAACAGCGAGGCGATGAAGACGATGACGACGAGGAAGATCTGCCACGCCACGCCGATAGCCGCGTTGCCTGTGAAGCCGACGTAGCGACCCACCATCACGTGGTCCACGATTCCCTGCAGGCCACCGAGGACATTCTGGAGCATGGTAGGCCACGCGAGCTTCCACACCGCGCGGGGGATGGGGCCCTCCACGATGGAGCGGTCGAACGATTTGGGCGCGCGCGTGGGTGTGGACATCCGGGAGGTGGGATGGGGTTCGGGATCGCCGGTCGAGCCGAACGCCTAACTTAGCGGCGAGGATGAACGCGCGGCAGACCGGTCGTGAGAGTTGCTGCCGGCCTGGGCGGACCGGCGCCGCTGGAACTGGTGGGCCTGGTGCATGAACGCTTCCAGACGCGTCTGGATATTCGTTCCACCCTGTGCCGCATAGATGACGTCGAGCCAAGGCACGTTATCCAGGTCGGCCCGGATCTGCGGGGCCATCCCGGCGACGATGATTCCGGGCATGCAGGAGAAGGGCATGATGTTCAGGATGCCGCTCAATCCGTTCCGCGCGTACTCGATGGCCCTCCCCATGCTCAGGACCGCCTCGGTGCCGAGCATGGGTTCGTAATACGGGCGGATGTTCGACATGAGTTGCGCAACCGCTGCTTCATGTGGGTACCGCAGCGCGTGGGCCACCGCGTTGAGCAGACGGTGTTCTGCGCGCTGCTGATAGAGATCCACCAGAGACACTTTCAAGAACTCGGTGTGCGCCCCGCGGGAGGAGGCGAGACGCTTGGCCTGCCAGTTCGTGAAGTACAACCACTCCATGAGCGTGGCCACCGTCACTTCACCGCCCGCGTTCTCGACCTGCCGCGCGACGTCCTGGTTGCTGTAGGTGTTGAAGCGGAGGTAGATCTCGCCCACGAGGCCGATGAGGGGTCTCAGCTCACGGCGATCGACCGGGAGCGCCGCGAATTCCGCGGCGGCGTTGCGCAACGACTTCACCGTGTGTGTCCCGCCACCGGCCGCGGTCGCCTCCACCACCAGATCGAGGCGTCGAGCGTAGAGTCGGTCGGCACTTCCCGCCTCCGTCTCGTAGGGCCGGTACTCATGCAGGAGCTTCTGGAGCAGGTCGACGGCCACCACGCCTTCCCACATGAGGGCTCGGAGCTTGGCGGGGTGGTCACTGAACCCGCGATAGGAGTTCTCGCCCGACGGCGAGGCGATCTCCATGTCGCCGAGTCCCTGCTCGTCCAGCACGTTCCGCAACAAGGTGCTGTACTGTCCGAAGCGACACGGTCCCGCCGTGGTGGGCATCAACAACACCGACGTCGCGGGATCGAATCCGGGTTGTCGGGCACGGCGGATGATGTCACCCGTACACGTGAAGCAGGGCGAACACTCGCGTCCGGCGCACAGGTTGAGCCCGATCGCGAGCGTCTCGTCGTCCGGCGGCGGCAGGACCTCGGCCCGGGCGCCCTGCGCTCGCATCGCGGCCCCGACGGTGAGGGCGTGATCGCACATGCGGGGGATGAGGACGGTCTTGCGTAACGCCGTGGTGCTCACGTCGACGCTCCGAGGCGGCCGCGTCCCACCCCCAGGCTCTCGAAGAACGCTTCGCAACGGGTCACCACGCCCGCGTCGGCCATGTGATCGTCCAGCTCCAGCTCGAGGAACGGCTTGTCGCCCATGATCTCCCGGAAGAAGCTGATGATGAACGAGTCGGGTCCGCAGTTGAAGTTGGTCAGATAGATGGCGTGGAGCCGGGGATCGTCCCTGATGAGCGTTGCTGCCGCGAGGATGTCCTGCCCGCTGCGCCAAAACATGTTGCCGTACCGAGCGGAGACGTCAACGGTCTCGAGCGGCAGGAAGTCCATGGGGATCGGGAGCACGCCCAACTTGCGCACCTTGAGCGGCAAGTCCTGGCAGGCGCCGGGGTCGCAGGCATTGTATGGCCGGCCAACCAACACGGCCGCCGGTCGCCCGCGGTCGAGCTGCTCCAGCACCTCGCGACCACGCCGTCGCAGGTCTGCGTAGAATTCGCGCTGCGCGGCCGCGCCGGCGGCCGCGGCGGCACCGATGCGCCGTTTCGCCACCCCCAACTGACCGGCAAGCTGCTTCAACTCGCCACGTCCCACCTGGTCCCACAGCAGGTGGAGCGGGAAGTGCAGCACGCGGTGTCGGCCGCCGTTGGACTCCACGTGAGCCCTCACGAGATGCGACGCGGCCGGTATGAACGGGCAGTACATGTTCGCGGCTTGGCCCGGGGCCACGTTTTCGCGGTTGATCACGCTGGGCAGGAAGATGAAGTCGGCATCCTGCTCGACGAGGTCGAGCACATGGCCGTACACCAGCTTCACGGGCAGACATGTCTCGACCGAAGCGGCCTCCAACGTAGTGCGTAGGATGCGTGGATTGGTGCTGTCCGAGAGAACCAGCTCGATGTCCAGGTTCCCGAAGAAGGTCCGCCAATACGGGAACAGGTCGTGAAACACGAGCGCCCGCGGGATGGCGACGCGCCGGCGCCCATTGCGACGCCCGTTGGGCGCCGCGTAATCGCCCAGGAGCAGCGCGGTCCGCTCCGCAAAGAGGTCAGGGACCTCGGCCGCGCCGCCGTGCGCCGGGGTACGCCCGGCCTCCTCGAACTTGTCGCAACGGGCGCCATAGAAGATCGGGGCCTCGTGGTCGATGACCACTTGACTGATTTCACACAGATTGGCGCACGCCTTGCACTCGAAGGTCGTGGCTTCGTACTCGCGAGTGGAGAGATCGAATCCCCTGAACCGTGTCGGCAGGTGGAGGTCCCCATCCTGCGACGATTGTTCGCGGCGCACTTCGAACTGTTCCAAGGCGAGGATCGCCACACCGATCGCGCCGGTGACCTCGTGATGCGGCGGCACGGTAATCCGGCGGCCGGTGAGCATCCGCAAGGCGGCAACGACGCTCGAGTTTCCGGCCACACCTCCCTGGAAGAACACGTTGCGGCCCACCGCGCGACCGTCGACCACCCGGTTGAGGTAGTTCTGCGCGATGGAGTAGGCCAAGCCAGCCGCCAGCTCGTTCACCCCGGCACCCTGTTGCTGGTGGTGCACGAGGTCGGATTCCATGAAGACGGTGCATCGCTCGCCCAGACATGCCGGCGCGGCGGACGAGAGGGCCAGGCGACTGAAATCCCGCTCGATGTCGATCCGCAGCCGGTCGGCCTGTTCCTCCAAGAACGATCCGGTACCGGCGGCGCAGGCGCTGTTCATGGCGAAGTCCACCACCGCACCGTGGTCCAGCCGCACATACTTGCTGTCCTGCCCGCCGATCTCGAAGATCGTGTCCACCGTGGGATCGATGGCGGTGGCCGCCCGCGCCTGCGCGGTGATCTCATTGCGCACGACGTCGGCCCCGACGAAATCCGCGGTCAGGTACCGTCCCGAGCCGGTCGCGCCGACGCCCCTCACGTCTGCCCAGCCGTCGGCCTCCATCCCGACCTCGCGGAGTCCCCGACGCACCGCGTCGAGGGGCGCGCCGGCCGTGGGCAAGTAGCGGTGCGCCAGCACGCGTGCGTCTCGGTCGATGAGCACGACCTTGGTGCTGATCGAGCCGACGTCGATGCCGACGTACACGGTTTCCCGAGAGGATGGTATTGGGAGTGGCGATAAAGCGGCTCCCGCGTCTGACGGCGTCGGTGCGGACAGCGGAGCCAGGCTCTTGCGACTCGACGGCGCCGTGCGGACCGCCGTCTCGAGAGGATCGAGGCCGCGGAACACGGTGAATCGGCCGTCGTCTACCTCGTCCATCGCCAGTAGTGCGGCGCCGATGGCGGGCATCAGCCAATGGTGCTCGGGAACGATCAGCTCGCCCGACTCCAGTTTCAGTGCGGTCTCGAAGGCCCGCACCACCCCGCCGTTGTATGCCACGCCTCCTTGGAACAGGATTGGCGGGATGAACGCCTTACCCTTCCCAATGGTGCTCTTGAAGTTGCGCGCCAGGGCGAGACAGAGACCGGCAAGGATGTCCGGGAGTGGTGTGCCCTTCTGCTGCAAATGGATCATGTCCGACTTGGCGAACACCGTGCACCGGCCGGCGATCCTGGCGGGGTTCCGGGATTCGAGCGCCAGGGTCGAGAACTCTCGGTCGATCGTGATGCCCAGCCGTTCGGCTTGCTGGTCGAGGAACGATCCTGTCCCCGCCGCGCAGACGGTGTTCATCGCGAAATCCAGTAGGGTCATGCGGCGGATGTCGGCGTCCCATTGAAGCGACAGGAACTTGCTGTCCTGTCCGCCGATCTCGATTACCGTACGCGCCTGGGGGTAAAGCTCGCCTAAGGCTCGAGTCTGGGCGATCAGCTCATTGACGTGAGAGCCCCCGATGAGCGCCGCGGTCGGCCCGCCGCCGGAGCCGGTGAGCCCCACGCCGCGGATATCCGAGGGATCGACGACCTGCAGGACGTCCCGAACCGCTCCCCGGATGGTCGGCCGGGGCTGCCCGTGCGCGCGAACGTACCGCTGGGCGAGGATGGAGGTGGTTCGGTCCACGGCGACGGCCTTGACCGTCGTCGATCCGACATCGATCCCCAGGAAGACATCCGTCACCAGCACCACCAGTCGGTTCGACGTGGGCCTGGCCGGCAATGCCGGGTCGAGCTACGGGCGCCCACGCGGCTGCTGCACGCGACAGCGCGAACGCGACGGCGCCGTCGCGGTGAGGCCGCTACAGACTCCTTAAACCGGACCAAGTATGTGCGTCTCACGGAATCCTAACAAGATCGCTCCGATTCGGCCCCACGACGCCCCAGTCCGTGCTACGGAGAAATCGCGTACTCCGCCTCGGTGCAGTCGGGCTCCACGTCGTAGCCGAGGTAGTAGTAGAAATGCCACCGGCGCGTGCCGCTGAGCAGGTCGCCGGACCAGATGGTGAGATGCAGGCCCTCCATGCTGGCGCACATCCGGAACCGCTCCGGCGTTCCGTCGCCGTCCAGGTCCCCGACCGGCTCGCCGTCCTGGATGGTGACGGACCCGGCTTCGAACAGCGCCACGTGCGGTGCGCCCCACGTGGAGTATCCGTCCGGGAGCGCGACGCGGTAGCGGTGGTCGGACGGGCCGGCGTGGATCTCCCCGCAACCACCGGTTTCGTCGCCGGTCACACGCAGCCGGCCCACCGACGGCGCCTCTCCGGACCCGGCGAACGACGTGGACACGAGTTGAAGTGCTGTGCCCGAGTCGATCGCCTCTCGTGGGATGACGAGACAGTGGCCGCCAGCACCATCCGGGACCACCACGCCGACGTCCGCCTCGTACTTGAATTGTTGGGCTGGCGCGCCAGCACAGCCAACGGAGGCGATGAGCGCTGCCACCGCGATGAATGGGATGAGCCTGCGGTGCAGCATCTGGCCCCCCGCGTCATCAGTGCTCATATCTTGTCCACTACCGCCGTGAGAGCGGGTCCCCTGCGAACCGCCAGCGGGCCGAGTAGTCGCGCGTCAGCGGCTCACCGGTGAGCCGAGCCCGCACCATCTCCACCGGCATCCGGCCCCCGTGCAGGATCGCGTCGTGGAACTCGCGGTCCGTCATCTGCCCGGAACCCACGAGGTCTTGGTGAAGCGCGCGGAACTGGATACCGCCGAGCATGTACGCGGCCTGGTACAGCGGCGAATAATCTCCCGCCACCGACCGGCGCACCTCCCCCTCGGCGTTCGCCCGCTCGTGTCCCACGCGCTCCACCAGGAAGTCCACCGCTTCGTCGGGCGTCATGGTGCCCAGGTGGAACCGGAGCGAGAAGATGATCCGCGCCGCGCGGTGGGAACGCCAAAACAGCATGCCGATGCGATCCTCCGGACTGCGTGGGAAGTCGAGGTCCCAGAGCAGCATCTCCCAGTAGAGCGCCCAGCCTTCGCCCCAAAACGGCGTGGAGAACATCCCGCGATGCGCGTTATAGCGTGAGGTCATGAACCCCTGGAGATGGTGACCGGGGATCAGCTCGTGGTGCACGGTGGCGCGGGAGAAGTGCGGGTTATTGCCCCGCATGCTCATGAGTTTTTCCTCGTGGGTCATGCCGTCGGTGGGGTACGATACCTGGATGACTTCGCCGCCCAGGAAGAACGGCGCCACGCGCTGCCGCTCCGGCGACATCATCTCCATGCGCCAGACCTCTTTGGCGAGCGGCGGTACGGTTAGGAGGCCGTGCTCTTCGACGAACGCCTCCGCCTCTCTCGCGAGATCGCGGATGAGCCGCGGCTGGTCACCGGGCGGCACGTAGCGCTGCTTCACCTGCTCGAGCGCGGCCCTCCAGTCGTCACCGAAGCCCATCTCCCGCGCGGCTTTCCGGTATTCCGCCTCACACCACGCGAACTCCCGCTCCGCGATGGCGATCAGCTCATCGATGGAGTAGGGAATCATCTCATGCGCGAGGTCTATCTCGAGGCCGTCGGCGCCGATGGGATCGCCGACCATTGGCTCGGGCGCTCCCGGGCGGATGCCGAGCACGGTCTCGCGGAGGACCTTGCCGTACGACGCCAGTGCCGAATCGGCTTTGGCGTAGGGTTCGGCGGTCCACCAGGTGTAGATCGGATCGTATCCGGCGTAGAACCGGTTCCAGTGCTGCAGGGTCTCGCGCAGTTCCTGGAGCAGCATCCCGGTGCGGCGGGCGACGACGCGCGCGAGTGTGGGTGTCGTGGATCGTCGTCCCGCGTTCCCGCTCCACACCTCTGCCACATGTTGCCGAGTGCTGTCGATCCGTTGCGCCAGCCGCGCGAGGGTCGCGGCGATCTGGGCCGGATCGATCGGCTCCAGGCGCCGCCGCGTCTCCTCGAGGTCCATGATGGTAGGTGCGAACGGGAGCCAGGGCAGCATCTCCTCGTACTGCCGAGCCTCTCGGTCCCGTGTGGTGAGCCGGTAGCGCAGCTCGGTGTCGAGCAGCACGTAGTCCACTCGGCCCTCTTGGCTCAGTGCCTCGAAATCCACGGCCGCGAGGCGGGCGCGCCAGCTCGTGTAGAACTCCCGCATGCGCTCGCGTTGAGCGGGTGAGTAGGCAACCCCGTAGCGGCGAGACAGGGCCCGCTGATCCGCGGCGATCAGCTCGATGGTGTCACGCAGCGCGCTGGTGGCCGCAGGCTCAGGTGCCTGAGCGGTTGCACGGGTTGCGTGGACGAGCGGAGCCGTCAGGGTGGCGAGCAGCGTGAGGAGGGTGAGCCGATTGGTGGTGCGGCGCATGGTGTCGATCTCCGTAGGCCGGGTGCGGATGAACAGGCGGCATGCAGGAATCAACACGCGAACCGCGGGGCATCAAGGTGTGCGTGCCGGCGGGCGGGTGCTGCCTTCGACGTGGCTGCCATGACCTCCACGCACTCAGCGCCGATAGAATCTTGCTAGAGAACGTCCGCGCCGTCTGATCGTGGCTTCCGTTGACCGAAAACGGACAACGTCCACGCGGTGCAAGTGACCCACCTCACGGATCGTCTTACGCCATGTCAGCATATTGGCCGCAGGCTCCCTCCGTCGCAATCGTGACTGCCACGGTTGGCGACACTGCAAGGCATGCATGTTCTCCCGCGCGACCCGGGTGAGCGCCCCACACAGCTCGACATGTCGTATATCGACACGGGGCGCTGCCGCCGAACCTTCGGTGGGTACGGGATCGAATGCCGAAGAGACCCACCCGTCACGATCGCGCCCTCCAGCGAGTCGCGCTGCACTCCAAAAGGAGGTATCGATGTCTATCTGTCGCAGCCGCAAACGTCACGTGCACCGGCGCGCTCTTCCCGCACTCCTGGCGGGCATCGTGGCCGCGACTGTCGCGTGTACGGACGAGCTGACCGGTCCCGATGCGTCGGAGTCGGACGGTCTAGACTTCACCGCGTTTCTCAACGCAGTACGGGCTGGACGTCCGCTGCCGTCCCTGAATCGCTCTCAGCGCCGCGAGTTCGAGCTCGGAAGTGTGGTGTTTCAGACCATCTTCACTCCGGAGACGGGACTGGGTCCGCTCTTCAACTCGAACTCATGTGCCACTTGTCACTCGGGTCCGGTAACTGGTGGCTTTGGCATACAGATTGAAACCCACGCTACTGCGTTTGATGGCGAGACTTGAGAGGGGTTCACTGACATCAATGGCGGGTCCGTCGTGCAGGACAGCGTGACACCGCTGTTACGGGAGGCCGGTATTACCAAGGAGCCGTTACCGCCTGGTGTGACTGGCGTTGGCCTGCGCACCACGCCCGATCTCTTCGGGTTCGGCTTGCTGGAAGCGGTGGCAGAGCATGAGATCCTGCGACACGCCGATCCTGACGACCGCGACCACGACGGCATTTCGGGTCGGCCGCACTGGACTGATGATGGTATCGGTCGGTTCGGGCGGAAGGGACAGGTTTCCAATCTCACCGATTTCATCACCGATGCCTGGATCTACGAACAAGGGATCACGAGTGAGGCTGAGCCGGACGAACAGACCATTGCCGGGGAACCACTGCCCGATGGTGTGGATCCGACGCTGGATCCGGAAATCAGCGAAGAAGATCTGGAAGCGTCGATTCGCTTCGTGCAGTTCCTCGCTCCGCCGTCACGGGTGCATGGCGGAATGAACGCGGTTCGGGGAGCGCGGGTGTTCTCGGAGATCGGCTGCGCCTCGTGTCACGTGCCTGCCCTCCGAACCGATCGCCACCCGATTCGCGCTATGAGCCGTAAGAAGGTTTTCGCGTACACCGACCTGCTGCTTCACGACATGGGCGAGGAGCTGTCCGACATCTGCAACGGCGAGGCCTTGCCATCGGAGTTCCGTACGGAGCCTTTGATGGGGCTGCGGTTCTCGACCATTTACATGCACGACGGCCGAGCCACGACCATCGAACAAGCTATTGAGATGCACGGTGGAGAAGCCACAGGCTCGCGAGATCGATTCCTGGAGCTGTCACACCGCAAGCGGTCACAGCTGCTGCGGTTTCTCGAAACGCTGTAACCGGTCACGACGTCGCAAGCGGGGGGGCGGGGATTCCTGGGGGGCCGGCGGTCCCGGAACACCGGGGCACAACGTGGCGCCGGGGGGTCCCGGCTTCGGAGTCGCGGGTGGCGCACCACAATCTCACCCGCGACCTGCGGCATGACGGAATCAACACGCGAACCGCGCGACATCAAGGTGATGCTGTGGCGGGTGGGTCCGACCGCGGGCCGGCCCCGTGCGCGGCGCCTTGCGGGAGGTTACGGTTCTCCGAACTTCCGGTTGATCTGCACGCCGCAGCTCTGGAGGAACTTGGTCGGCAGCTCTCGGCGCGTTGGACGAGATGGCGACCGACTGGGTGCTCTCGCAGAAGCACACCCACGCGAATACCACTTCCCGTCATTGATCTCCGAGTACAACGACGAGCTCAGGGTGTTCCGAACTTGGTGTCGATCGCAACCCCGCAATCTCTTAGGAACTTGGTGGGCAGCTCGCCACCCACAAAGACTGCTATGACGTCGTTTTCCACTTCAAAGGGCCCGTCACGACCGTTTGTGTAGACGACAGATTTGGGCTTGATCTCCTTGACGTTCGTTGACCAGAGGATCTCCACATGCCGCCGTCCCACGGCTTCCTCGATCCGTTCACGGTTTCGGGGCTTGATGCGACTGAATGCGTCCTTGCGGTACGAGATCTTCACCTGGTTGCTGGGCTGGTCGGCCAGCGCCAGAGCAGCTTCGATGGCCGAGTCTCCACCGCCGACCACGAGGATGCGGTCCCGTTGGTACGCTTCCGGCTCCAGCAGCGAATAGATGACTTTGGGAAGTTCCTCTCCGGGAACGTCGAGCTTCCTGGGCACGCCCCGCCGGCCGATGGCCAACACCACGCGTTTGGTTTTGTACGTAGTCTTGTTGGTGGACACTTCAAAGCAGCCGTCTGCGGTCGGCGTCACCCGCTCGACCGATTCACGCGTGTTGACCGTCAGTCCGGTCTTGGCGACGATTTCGTCCCACAGCGCGATGAGTTCCTCTTTCAGAATCTCGCGAAATCCAAGCCTTCCGTATCCCGGAACTTGCACCGGTGAGGTCATGACGACTTTCTTCCGCGGATAATATCGGACGGTACCACCGATGTCCTCTTTCTCGAGTGTCTTGAAGCGCAGCTTGTGATGGCGGCAGTTCAAGGCTGCTGAGAGTCCGGCAGGACCGCAGCCGACGATCAGGACGTCCAACACATTGGCGGGTCCCTTGCGTTCTTTGGCGATGCCCTCGATGCATTGCCGCCCCTGTTCGAACGCATTCCGAATGAGACCCATGCCGCCCAACTCCCCGACGATGTATATGCCGGGTACATTCGTTTCGAAGTTCTTCTTGATACGCGGGATGTCCACTCCGCGTTTCGCCGTACCGAACACGAGTTGAATCGCTTCCACTGGACAGGCGCGTTCGCAGAGGCCGTGGCCGATGCATCGTGCGGGACTGATAGGGCGTGCCTGTCCGTGACGCAGTGCGAGGACATCGTCTTCCGGGCAGACGGCAATACAATTTCCCGTGCCAATACAAGCCCCGGGATGCACGAGCGGGTGCAACGACGCCGGTTCGTGCAAACCATAACGAAGCGCGCGTTCTTCGGCGTGCGCGGCTTCCCGTTCGACCTTCCGATGGCGCACAAGCACGGGGATCCAAATCGACGTCACGAGCACGACGCCGATGGCCAGGATGATGAGAGAGTCGCTGGACATTAGAAGTTCAACCAGAAGCCGCCGAAGAGAAAATTACTTTCCAAGTTCTCACCCCGTTGGATCCGGCCTTGAAGGGATGAGTATAGCCGTTTCGTCAGGGGGAACGTGAGCGACAGGTCGCCGGTGTGCGCGAGGACGGTGGTGATCCCATCCGTCTGATAGCGGTAATACGATGCCTGTAGGTGGACGCGACCAAACGTGCGGCTCAGGGCACCCGATAGGTAGACGGCCTTCCTATCTTCGAGCACCCAATAGCTAATCGAGCTACTGAACCCCAACCCGAGTATGGCCGTATTGGGGAAGCTGAAGGAACCGGCATAGGTGTAACTCCTGCTCTCGTCTCTGACCTGGTTGACGGTCGCGTCGGCACCGAGCGAACCATTGCCAAGCCAGACACGGAGCCCGACGGATCCCTGGTCGCGTCGTGTCGTGATCAGGTTGTCGAGCAGTGTCATGGAGTAGGGTTGACGCAAGGCGTACCGAACCTGGAGGCTGACCCACCTCCCCAGCGGTATGGCCGAGCGCGCCAGGAGTTGGGTCACCACCCATTTCCTGGTGGTCTCGTCACGGTCCACCTGGATGTTCTGGCTCAGCTGGAATCCCCCCACCTGTAGACGCTGCGACCATCCGGCATACATGTGGTTCCGTAGACCGTTGCGGGGCCGGATCTCGTGGAATGAGAGGTCAGTGGCGTATCGCACCGACCGGCCGCGATGCCCAGCGTTGACGAACACCGTATACTTGGGTAGCTGGTCCGAGAAGCGTTGGTTTGAAGTTGCCGGTTGAAATCCGACTGCGCTGCCAATGCCGATTCCGTCGCCGCCGAAATGCAGCAGCATGCCATCCCAGTAGCCGCTGTACGTCTCGTACCGGTTGTAGAAGCGACCGAGTTGGAATTGAACACCCTTCCAATCCCGTGCCAAACTAGCCTGGTAGACCCGGAACGACTGGTCTGGTTGCACCAGACCGGAGCTGTAGCGGCTGGATGCCCGCATGTTGACCTGAAGCCGCAGATCTCCGGGAAGGTGTGTCAACGTCGCACGTAGCCGGGCGGTCGGAGTCGTGAACGTGCGTTCGGTAGAACCGATCTCAGGCGCCGTGCTCCACGTTTGGAGCGCGTTGACATCCAACGACAGGCGGCCACTGATTTGCATCCCTGCCTCAGACGAACGCCGCAGTCGTTGGCGTTCCGCCGGCGCGACTGGTTGGGGGGGTGGGGCGACGAACGCGTGTTTGGGCACGACGTACAGCCCCTTTCCACGAGTGGCTTGGAATGGGCTGCCGGCGAAGGCGACGACGGCACGTTCACGCGTCGCGCTCACCACCACGATCTCTCCAAGCAACACGCCGTTCGCCTCGGTATAGACCAGCAGCGTATCATCAGCGCTGATTCCACTCTCCGTGCCGGCGTTGATATAGAGGTTGGATCCGGCAATGAATTCGACCACCACGTCGAGGCCTTGCTGCGCGTGGGCAGCAGGCCCGACCAGGCTTAGTATGATCGGCAGGGCCACGAAGGCCGCAAGTCTCTTCATCCCAGACTCCTCAGTGGCACGGTCGCCTACCCTCTCCCGTCTGGGTGGCACCGGAGGCACGCCGTGCTTTCGTACACGTAGCCATTCTCGCCTCGGTGCTCGTCATCCATTGAGCTCTTATTGTGCTTGTGGCAGTTGAAGCACGTGAACTGCTGGAAGTTGTCAGGCACCTCATGGCAGATTGTGCAGTCATTACTCCACCTGCCGGCATGTCTGCCCGAGTAGATGGGGAAGTACAGTGCGTCGTGGTTAAACGTGGCCCCGCCCCACGTGTTGATCGTATGGCACGTCAGGCAGTCGGTCGAAAACCCCGTTCCGGCGTGGTGTGTGTCATAGTCACTCTGATGACACCCGATACAGTCGTTGTGATTGGTCGTCGCAAAGCGCGGCGCGTATCCCGGGATCACGTGACAGCTCGCACACGGCGCCACGTCGTGGGCGCCGAGGAGTTGGAAGCCGCCCGACGCCGTCGTATGGTTGAACGTCGCGCCGAGCCAGGTATTGAGATTGTGACAGCTCACGCAGTCGGTGGGGAAACCACTCCCGTGTTGGGCGTCGTGATCACTCTGATGGCACGCGATACAGTCGTTTTGACTGGTCGGCGCAAAGCGCGGCGCGTATCCCGGGATCACGTGACAGCTGGCACACGGCGCCGTGGCGTGCGCGCCGACGAGGTTGAATCCAGCCGACGCCGTCGCATGGTCGAACGTCGCGCCGAGCCAGGTATTGAGATTGTGACAGCTCACGCAGTCGGTGGGGAAACCACTCCCGTGTTGGGCGTCGTGGTCACTCTGATGACACCCGATGCAGTCGTTTTGATTGGTCGTCGTGAAGCGCGGCGCGTATCCCGGGATCACGTGACAGCTGGCACACGGCGCCGTGGCGTGCGCGCCGACGAGAGCGAATCCAGCCGACGCCGTGATATGGTCGAACGTCGCGCCGACCCACGTATCGAGGGTGTGACAGCTCACGCAGTCGGTGGGGAAACCGGCCCCGTGTTGGGCGTCGTGATCACTCTGATGACACCCGATACAGTCGTTTTGATTGGTCGTCGTAAAGCGCGGCGCATAGCCGGGGATCACGTGACAGCTGGCACACGGCGCCGTGGCGTGCGCGCCGACGAGAGCGAATCCAGCCGACGCCGTGATATGGTCGAACGTCGCGCCGACCCAGGTATCGAGGGTGTGACAGCTCACGCAGTCGGTGGGGAAACCGGCCCCGTGTTGGGTGTCATGATCACTCTGATGGCACCCGATACAGTCGTTTTGATTGGTCGTCGTAAAGAGCGGCGCATAGCCGGGGATCACGTGACAGCTGGCGCACGGCGCCGTGGCGTGCGCGCCGACGAGAGCGAATCCAGTCGAGGCACTAACGTGGTCGAACGTTCCACCCGTCCAGGTATCGACGGTGTGGCAGCTCACGCAGTCGGTGGGGAAACCAACGCCGTGTTGGGCGTCGTGATCACTCTGATGGCACGTGACACAGTCGTTCTGATCGGTCGTCGTAAAGAGCGGCGCATAGCCGGGGATCACGTGACAGCTGGCACACGGCGCCGTGGCGTGCGCGCCGAGGAGCTGGAAGCCGCCTGACGCCGTCCTATGGTTGAACGTCGCGCCAACCCAGGTTTCGACAGTGTGACAGCTCACGCAGTCGGTGGGGAAACCAGCGCCGTGTTGGGCGTCGTGATCACTCTGATGGCATCCGACGCAATCGTTCTGGTCGGTCGTGGTGAAGAGCGGTGCATAGCCGGGGATCACGTGACAGCTCGCGCACGGCGCCGTGGCGTGCGCGCCGACGAGGTTGAATCCGGCCGACGCGGTGATATGGTCGAACGCCCCGCCGACCCAGGTATCGAGGGTGTGACACCTCACGCAGTCGGTGGGGAAACCGGCGCCGTGCTGGGCGTCGTGATCACTCTGATGGCACGCGACACAATCGTTCTGGTCGGTCGTGGTGAAGAGCGGCGCATAGCCGGGGATCACGTGACAACTGGCGCACGGCGCGAGCGCGTGCGCGCCGACGAGGTTGAATCCGGCCGACGCGGTGATATGGTCGAACGCCCCGCCAACCCAGGTATCGAGGGAGTGACACCTCACGCAGTCGGTGGGGAAACCGGCCCCGTGCTGGGCGTCGTGATCACTCTGATGGCACGCGACACAATCGTTCTGGTCGGTCGTGGTGAAGAGCGGCGCATAGCCGGGGATCACGTGACAGCTCGCGCACGGCGCTGTGGCGTGCGCGCCGA
>JAOTVV010000032.1 GCA_029863245.1 Gemmatimonadota bacterium | reverse complement strand
ATTTGGCCGTGATCTTCCAAGTGGAGTTCCGCCACACGCTCCATGTGCTGGAGCTGCTCTCACGGAGTCGCATTCGGGACTACCTGGCGCTCATCGCGCGGGTGGTGCAGCAGGGGAAGGACGAGGGCGTGTTCCGGCCCGAGGTGGATACCCTGCTCGCGGCGAAGGTGGTCTTCGGAGTGCTGGACGAAATGGCCACTGACTGGGTGCTCTCACGCAAGAATATCCGCCTGGCGTCCCGCGCCGAACCCGTGAGCGACCTGCTGCTAGGTGGTTTGCGGATCTCCTAAGCCTCGATGTCAGGGCGAGGCTCAGCGGCGTTCCGGACGCACCGGCTGCGTCCACGCCACCTCCACCTCACCGGGACGGTAGGGGTTCTCCTTCGGCTTGGACGACATGACCTTGGCACGCACGTACAGTTCCTCACCCACGAACGAATAAGATGCCGAGGTCCCGGCCACCTCCGCGAGCACTTCTCCAATCGCCGCATCGTACAGGTACCGGACCGACGCGCCGTCTCCCGGTGTTTCTATGGGCATGGGCGGCGGGTAGCCGCCCCGCGTCCCAATGAACTGGATCGTGTAGCCGACGTCTGCTTCGGGCTCGACCGCGATGAACATGCCCTCGCTGGTCACCGTGACGGTCGCAAGCTCGACGCCCGTCGAGCTGTAGAAGGCACCGCGCTCCATCGCGGCAACCAGCGAGTCGGCACGCAGCAGAGATGAGCGCACCATCACCCATCCACGTCCCGGATTGCTGTGCGCCGAGTCCAATGCCCGATAGTTATGCGCATCATCGACCGCGACACCGAACATCATCTCTCGGCCGCCGTTCAGCCGCTCTGCCAGAATGATGTCCCAGAGGCGTTCGGCGCTCGGATGGAGGGAATCTCCCTCGTTGTGCACCGCCGGATGCCCGTTGTAGACCTCGAAGAACCGCTCGCGTTCCAGATGGATCAGATCTTCCGCCGAGACGGCCCAGCCGTAGTTGGGGTGGTTGATGTGAGGGAACATGGGCCGCCCGGTCCGCCGACGCTGCTCAAACACGGCGTCCACGTTGTTCTGCATGACCTCGCGCACGCTGCCCCCACCCCGGGGCTCGATCAGCTCCAGGATGTTGGTGGCGTTGACGTGAATGGGCTTCGAATCGAACCGATCGGTGATCTCCTCGCTCTGGAGCACCAGGAACCGATTCCGCTCCTCGAACAGATCGCGGTACTCATTCAACGTCTTGAGCCGCACGACGTGACGTTCCGGGTCCTCCCGCTCCTCTACCCAGTCACGGCCGAAGCGGGCAATGTATGCGTCGAGGTTCGCGACGCCTCCCGCATGCTCGATCACCTCCACCCATCGCTCTCCCTCTGCCAACACATTGTGATCAGACAGCCCGATGAACGCGTAGCCGTGCCGTTTGTACCAATCGACGATCAGCTCTGGGTAGTCATCACCGTCGCTCCACAGTGAGTGGGTGTGCAGATTGCCCTTCCACCACTGGGGCTCCGGCGTACCCGCGCACGAGACCGTGAGCGCCATGGCAGCGAGGATCGTCAGACGCACTCCGGTCGAGGTCCCCCCTCTCCATCGATCATGATGCGCGTGTGGGATGACCCTGGGGTCACTCGGGCGCCTGACTCTATCGGGTCGATTTGACATGACGGAGGTCCCCCGTGACTGGATCAGGGTATAGAATAGGAGACATCGCACCGCTGCGCCAAACCACCGATCGCCTCAGCGAGGATTGATGCCCGACCGACGACTCGCCGCCACACTGGTCATGCTGGGCGCAATGAGCTGGCACCCGATCCAGGCCCAAACGGACCCGCGCGCGTCGGGCGGGCCGCTACCGCCGGAGCAGGCAGCCTACGACGTGCGGTTCTACGACCTCGCCGTCGCCGTGAGTCCCGACGATAGCTCGATCACCGGAGCGATCGTCGTGCACGCCGACGTGATCGCACCGCTCGAAGCGTTCGTGCTCGATCTCGACACCGTGTTCGGGATCATCGAGACGAGCATCGACGGCACCGCGCTCAGCCACGAGCGGCGAGGTGGGCAGCTGTGGATCTCCCTGCCCCATCGGTTCGACGCCGGGGAGCGCCTGGCCGTCCGGGTGGCGTATGCCGGCAAGCCGCGATCGGTCCGCCGCGGCGGATTCGACGGCTTCATCTGGACCCAAACGCCGGACGGCCTCCCGTGGGTCACCGTGTCCTGCGAGCTGTTCGGGGCCGATCTCTGGTGGCCCACCAAAGACCACCTCTCCGACGAGCCCGACTCGATGGCCCTCAACATCACCGTCGAGCGGCCGCTCGTCGTGGCGGCCAACGGACGCTTGCGATCCGTCACCGAGTCGCCGGCCGGCCGGACCTTTCATTGGTTCGTTTCCACCCCGATCAACAACTATGGCGTGAGCCTCAACATCGCCCCTTACGTCGAGGTCGTCGAACCGTACGGCAGCGTCAGTGGCGACACGATCCCCGTGACGTTCTGGGTGCTCAGGCAGAACGCTGAACGCGCTCGGCGAGCGCTCAGGGAGTTCTTCGAGCAGATGCGGCATCTCGAAGACCTCGTCGGGCCGTATCCGTTCCGGGCCGACAAGTACGGGCTCGCGGAAACGCCATACCTGGGCATGGAGCATCAGACGATCATCGCCTACGGCGCGAACTTCCGGAACGATGCCATGGCGGGAATCGACTGGGGGTTCGACGGGTTGCACCAGCACGAGCTGGCCCACGAGTGGTTCGGAAACCAGGTGACGCCCGCCGCGTGGCAGGACCTCTGGCTCAACGAGGCCTTTGCTCAGTACGCGCAGCCGCTGTATGCCGAATCACGGATTGGCCAACAGAAGGCGCGAGAGCTGCTTGCCATCTATCGGCGGCGAGTCGCGAACCGCCAACCGGTTGCGCCCCGTGACACCCTGACGAGCCGCCAGGCGTACACGGGCGATATCTACTTCAAGGGAGCGCTCGTCCTCCACTCGCTCCGGTTTCTCCTCGGCGACGACGCGTTCTTCACGATGCTGCGCCGCTGGACTTATCCCCATCCGGCGGCGGCGGGCGCCACGGGGAGCTGCCAATGCCGGCTCACGAGCACCGACGAACTCGTACTCCATGTGAACCGGTTCGCCGGTCGGCGCCTCGACTGGCTCTTCGAGGTCTACGTCCGTCAGGCAGCACTGCCGCGACTGGTGAGTCGGCGCACGGCCGCCGAGTTGGAGCTGACGTGGGAGGTGCCGGGCGGTGCGCCGTTCCCAATGCCGATCGACGTGCGGATCGGCACCGTGACGCGGCGCGTGGAGATGCCCGACGGGTCGGCGCGCATCCCGGCGCGAGAGGGTGCCGAGGTCGTGATCGATCCTGACGGTTGGGTGCTGCGCGCTGTCGAGCCCGTGGAACCGCGATGAACAGAGGGGGCCCGTGGGGGCCCCCTCCAGTCACCGCGCTCTTGACTGCCTCGTGAATCAGAGCTTGAAGTTCAGACGGGCGTAGTAGTACGCCCCGGAGAACCCCATCTGGACGGCATCCCACAGACCACCCGTCTCCGTCTCGGTGTCCTGCTGCGTGGGATAGCGGTTGAGGATGTTGTGTCCGCCAACGGTGACACTCGCGTTCCCCAAAAGCAGGTAGGTGACCGAGACGTCCGTGATCAATCGCGCATCGTAGATGTCTTCGGTATCCAGCCAATCGATGAGCGTGACCTTGCCAAACCGGACGAGTCGGACCGTGGCATCGATGTTCCGGATCCCGTAGTCGAGCATCAGGCCAAACTTGGTGTCCGGAGCCGACGCGAGCAGGAAGTGCTGCTCACGCGTCCCGTAATAGATGTCTTCCTTGCCTTGAAGCTGCGGGCTGGTGTTGACCGCACCCAGATCCATGTCGTTGAAGTTCGCCGTGAGCGAGCCTCCGAGGCGGTGCGGTCCGAACCCGTGCCGGTAGCTCAGGATCACATCGACGCCACGCGTTCGGGTGCTGATCGCGTTCGTGAAGAACTGGGCGGCCCCAACCTGCAGTGCCTGCAGCTCGGCACCGATGTCGGGATCGGTATCCTCGAAGGCACCAGTCAGGACGATCCGGTCATCGATGTCCACCAGGTATCCGTCCACCGTGGCGGTGAAGTTTCCGACCCGTGCGGTGATCCCCACGCTGCCGTTGGTCGCCGTCTCCTCCTTGAGCGGCGGGATCCCCAGCGTCCGCGTAATCGGACTGTTGTTCTTCGCAATGAGCTTGTCCACCGCTACGCCCGACACGAAGTCCGTGAACGTCGAGTTGAAGTAGATCTGCGCGAGGGATGGAGCGCGGAATCCGGTGCTGAACGATCCGCGTAGGGCTACACCCTCGGTCAGCGCTACCCTTCCTGCCAGTTTCGCGTTCAGCGTGTTGCCGAAGTCGCTGTAGTCCTCGTACCGTACGGCCCCGCTGAGCAGCACCTGGTCGTTGAGGTCGAGCTCCAGGTCGAGGTAGGTGCCGACGTTCGTCCGGTTCTCGTCCACCTCGTTCGCGGGCCGGAAGCCCGGGAAGCCCTGCGATCCGCCGGGCCGACCCAGGGTATCGACTGGGACCACGATACCGTTGATCACGCTGTCGACGATGCCGTAGTTACGGTACGAGCCCTCCTCGCCGGCGAAGATCTGGTAGTTGTCGATGCGATACTCGGCGCCGAACGCGACGTTCAGTCCGGCGAGCACCGTCGGGAAGAATCGCGTGAAGCTGACGCCCGTCGTGTTCTGCGAGGCCTCGAACCCACCTGCGTCAAATCGAGTGGGGGACTGCTCCAGCAGCGAAGCGTTGACGGTGCCATCGATGATATAGTGGAAACGGTTGCCTCCCCAACTGTTGCTGACGTCAACGTCCCACTCGCCGAGCCTGGCCCGCACACCCGCCGTCAGCGACTGGTCGGTGATGTCGGACGTGATGTGTGGATCGAAGCCATTCGGATAGATCGCATCGACGTTGCGATCCGATCCTGGATCTCGGCTCCAGGCGAACGCGTCGGTGTGCCGGAAGTTGTACCCGCCGAAGCCGTAGAATGTGACGTTTTCACCAATCGGGATGCGGGAGTTCAGGAACGTGCCGAAGTTGTTCAGTGAGGCATCCCCGAACTGGCGACGGTAAATGTCCCACTGCGCGGGGTCGGCCGGCCGGTTGGTGCGTTCCTTCGTGAGGTATTCGGCGGTCATGTTTACGAACCCCAGCTCGCCGACCCGAACCCCGTAGTTCCCGCTCAGCTGCACGTGCTCCCCGTCTCGACTGTTGTCGCGAAGGACGGCGAACTCCGAGGGCGGCTTCGCGTTGTTGAACCCACCGGCGACGCTGCCACTGAACTCGTCCACCGACTGCTTGAGCACGATGTTGATCACTCCGGCGATGGCGTCGGAGCCGTACTGGGCGCTCGCGCCGTCCCGCAGGATCTCGATCCGGTCGATGGCCGCCAGCGGGATCGCGTTCAGGTCGGTACCCGTGTTCCCTCGTCCGCGGGAGCCGAAGATGTTTATGAGCGACGACTGGTGCTGGCGTTTCCCGTTGATCAGCACGAGGGTCTGATCGGGACCCAGTCCCCGCAACGTGGCCGGATCGATGTGATCGCTGCCATCAGCGCCGGACTGCCGGTTGGCATTGAAGGATGGCGCCACGTAGTGGAGGAGCTGGTTCACCTCCAGCTGGCCCACCGACTGGATCAGGGCCGGTACGTCGATCACGTCGACCGCGACCGGCGTCTCGACGGCCGATCGGTCGGCCCGTCGCGTGCCGACCACCTCCATGCCCTCGATGACATGGACCGCAACCTCCAGCACGACATCGAGGTTGGCCGTGTTGCGAACGGAGAACTCCTGCCGACGATAGCCGAGTTGTGCGAAGACGATGACCGCATTGGCCGAGCTGTATCGCAGTTCGTAGCTGCCATCGGCTCCCGTGACCGTGCCGTTCAGGGTCCCACGCTCCTCCACCCGCACCCCACCCAGCGGATTACCTGCAGTATCGGTCACACGGCCCGACAGGCGGAGCGCCTGAGCCGACACGCTGGTGGTCGCCGCTGCGATCGCCATCATGACGACGAGGGGAATACGCATGAACGCCTCCGATGAATAGTGTTGGCTCACAGGGATGTACGGCCGACGGTCGGGCGGCCCGTCCGCCCGGAGCGCCGGTCAAACTTCATAACATGGGGGTGCCGTGGGGGGCGTCAAGAGCGGTGGGGAGACCCCGGCCTCGCTGGAGGGCGGGAGCCCCCCAGATGCCGCCGCGGGTGCCCGGCACGATTGGCCAGGCACCCGCGGGGTGAAGAGGCGACCTACGCGAGTTGGCCGCCATCGCCGCTTCGCTACTGGGCCACGCGCATGCCTTCGTGCGTGCCCCAAAGCACCGAGTCGGCCGCTGTTGTCTCATATCGGGCCCTGAAGGTGCCGACCATCTTCCCGTCGACCAAGCGGCTCACGCTGCGGGTCGAGACCATGACGCCCGGGCGAAACATGCTTTCGTACGGTCCGATATCCACCACGACGCTGTCACCCGCCACGGCGACGACCCGCGCCGGCTGAGGCTGGCGATTCGGAAAGGTGACCGTCCAGCCATCCATGGTGTTCGTGGCGACCATTTGATACTGAACGAGCGTGCTATCACCGGCCGCGTTCTTGGCGTCCATGGTCCACGTGCCAGCCACATCGGCCAGCGACAGCGTGGCGGGCGCGGCAGCGTAGGTGTCGGCCGCGGCCTGCTCGTCCGCCGGCGTGCAGCCGACGAGCAGGGCCGCACAACAAATGAGGGTCAAACGGCGCATTGCACCTCCGAAATGAGATTGGTCACTGGGTGTGTTCCGTAGTTGTCGAGGGCGGCGGTTAACCTACCGGCATGCCTCCGGAGAGGCAAGGCCTCTGCGGCCGGCGTCAGAAGACGAAGGGAACGAACATCTTCGTCCTCTGCATGTACGCGCGGTAGGCGGGGCCGAAGTAGCGGACGTTCTCGCGCTCCTCGGTCTTCGCCGTGGCCAGCAGGAAGCTACTGGCGCCCAATGCCAGGGCGCCGGCCAGCCACGAGGGATACTTGAAGAACACACCCCATGTGAGCAGCAGCAGCGAGCTGTAGAGCGGGTGACGGATATACTTGAACATGCCCGTTGTCACGAGCCGGGTCGTCTTCTCGATTTCCAGCAGGGGTTCATCGACGCGCTGTCCTCGTTCGGGCTTCCCCGCGGTGCGGAGGAGATGCACCCCGGAGACGACCGGGACCAGGGAGCCGAACAGGAGCGCCCATGAGACGAACTGCCTGAAGGACAGGGGATCACCGAACCACTGTCTGAGGGAGACGAAGTTGACCAGGACCAGCGCCACGATCAGCTCCCACGCGAAGAACCGGTGGAATCCATGGGAGTGGGGATCGGCGAGCGACGCCCTGGACAGGTAGGCCAGCGCGGCGGTCACAACCACGAAGATGAGGGCTCTGGTCACGTCGCTGCTCGAGACGCTCGTGGGACAAAGCTGCGCCCAGTACGTCCGATCATCAATGGAGCTGGAAGCTTCAGGCACGGAGCCGCCTCACGCTATGGCGGAGGAGGCTTGCCCTGCCTCGCCGGAAGCCGGCTTCGCCTCGGAGCAGCCATCCGGAACGCCGAACCCTAAGCTGTTGACTAGCATGCGATTTAGAGACCCGGAGCCGTCCGCGTGCAATCCAGACCTGTCGGCCGAGGAAGGCCGGCTTGCCGCCAGGCCTAGATTGATGGGTGCCGAGGCAGTGACCCGGATGAAGAACTCGACCCGACTCGGGTATATGGTGTAGGAAGTCCCGACATTCCAGACCACGGCAGGGAGGTGAGGCTCGTGTCGATGCGTACGCGATTGCACATGGCGGGCATCGTGACCGCCGCGCTGTGCTCCATCCTCCATCCGCAGCGGCTTCCGGCACAGGTCCCCTTCGACGCCACACTCGCACTCGAAACGTTCGACCGAGCCTGGCAGATCGTGTACGACACGCACTTCGACACGACGTTCAACGGTGTCGACTGGGTGGCGCTCCGCGATGAGCTGCGACCCCGCGTCCAGTCGGCCTCTGCGCTGGGCGAGCTGCGCGGTACCATCCGCGAAATGCTCGATCGGTTGGGTCAGTCGCACTTCGCGCTGATCCCGAAGGAAGTGGCCGACACGCTGGATCCCGCCAAGGGGGACCCCTCGGCGGAGGTGGGGGATCTCGGGCTCGAGATGCGATTCGTCGGCGATCAGCTCGTGGTAACGACCGTAGATCCTGACGGCCCTGCCGACCGCGCGGGCGTCCGTCCGGGATGGGTCGTGACGGCCGTGAACGACGATCGTGTGAGCGATCTCATGGAGCGCGTTCGGAATGCAGAAAGCCGACGCCCACTCGACCTCCTGGTCTGGGGCGCCGTGCAGCGACGGCTCCAAGGCCCGCCGCACACGCCCGCGCGGGTCGAATTCCTCGATGCGGGTGACGCACCGACGGTACGCGAGCTGACACGCCGGCCGGCCCCCGGTGATGCCGTGAAGCTCGGGAACCTACCGACCATATTCGCGCGCTTCGGGGCTCAGCGGCACCCGACGCCCGACGGCGGATCGGTGGGGTTACTCTGGTTCAACGCGTGGATGATGCCGATCATGCGGCAGTTCGACCAGGCAGTGGACCAATACCGCGACGCGGATGGGATCGTGATCGACCTCCGCGGCAACGGCGGGGGAGTGGGGGCCATGATCATGGGTCTCGCCGGTCACTTCATCGATGACCGCGAATCGCTCGGCGTCATGCGGACCAGGACGACGACGCTTCAGTTCGTGACCAACCCGCGCCGGGTGAGCACGGCCGGGGAGCGGGTGACCCCCTACGCCGGCCCGGTGGCGGTGCTCACGGATCGGCTGTCCGCGAGCGCATCAGAGGTGTTCGCTGGGGGTATGCAGGCCGTCAGTCGCGTGCGCGTGTTCGGCACTGCCACGGCCGGCGCAGTCTTGCCGGCATCGATGGATCGGCTGCCCAACGGCGACGTGCTCTATCACGCGTTCGGCGAGTTCGAAACCGTAACAGGGATTCGGCTGGAAGGGCGTGGGGTCGTGCCGGACGAGGCGGTGGCGCTCACCCGGCCGGACCTGCTTGCCGGCCGGGACGCAGTACTGGAAGCTGCACTACGATGGATCGCCCATCAGCGACGCGACGCGCCGTGAGAATGCAGGTGAAACGACACAGAGGGAGGCACGGGATGAATCACGTGAAAAGGCAAATCACCGCTGGGCTCACCCTGGCAGTGGCGACCGCGCTCGCGGGATGCGCGAGTGGGGGTACCGCAGGCCGCGCGGCCGCACCCCCCGTGACACCGAGGTTCGAGGCGCACGCGGTCTACACACGCCTCATCGAGGTCACGGGGGGGCGCGCCGCGCTCGAGCGATATGCGTCAACCCGCGCCGTCGGCGAGTTCTCGATGCCCGCCCAGGGCCTCCGCGGCGACCTGGAGGTGTTCGCGGCAGCTCCGAACAAGCTGTTCATCCGGGTGAACATCCCCGGGTTCGGAATGGTGCGGAATGGCTTCGACGGCGAGGTGGGATGGAGCATCAACCCGGCCGTGGGACCAATGGTGCTCGAAGGCACGATGCTGAACCAGATGCGCCAGCAGGCCGACTTTCTCGGCCCGCTCAACATGGAGGCCTACATTGACTCCGCCAGGGTCGTCGAGGAAACGGAGTTTGCCGGGAAGATGTGCCAAAAGGTCCGGCTCGTGACCAAGTGGGGTGAGGAGTACTTCGAGTTCTACGACGTCGCGACCGGGCTTCCCGTGGGCGTCATTCGTACGCAGGAGTCCCCGATGGGAGGGGTGGAGGCCACCACCGTCCTGTCCGACTTCGAGGATTTCGGGGGCATCCTCATCCCGACCACGACAGTGCTGACCACGATGGGGGTCGACCAAATCATCACGGTGACCGCCGTCGAGTTCGACACCGTCGATCCGTCAGTGTTCGGGCTGCCGAAGGAGATCCAGGCACTGGTGAAGAAGGAGTAGGGGCCGGCCTCACATCGAACCACACGTCACGCGATCCTACGCGCGGAGCCGGCCTGCCCCGGCTCCGCGCCGTCCCCTTCTCCCTTTCCAGTTTCGCAACCATCTTTCGCGGCCCCATCATCCAACGCGGATTCTCAAGATGACGCACCTCCCGACCACATCCCTGCGCGCACACGTTCCCACACCCTATGTCCTCTCCCTCGTCCCTGCGCTGCTCTTCTCGTTCGCAGCTGGCCCGGCCGTGGCGCAGGACGTGAACGCCATGAGCTTCGCCGAGTATGAGCCGCGCTCGATGCTCGTGGTTCCCGAACACCCCGTGGAACGGGCGCGGTACCCGTTTGTTGACGTGCACACCCACCCCAACGGGCTGATGACACCCGAGGAGGTGGACGAGACGGTGCGCGCCATGGACGCGCTCAACATGGCCGTGATGGTGAACCTGAGCGGGCGCAGCGGCGAGCGGCTGAAGCAGATCGTCGCGAACCTGAAAGGACGCTACCCCGACCGGTTCGTGGTCTTCGCCAACCCGTCGTACTCCGGGATCGACGAGCCCGGCTGGCCCGATCGGACAGCCCGCCAGCTCGAGGAAGACGTCGCCGCGGGAGCTCAGGGGCTCAAGATCTTCAAGGACCTCGGCATGTACGTGCGGGATGGCGCGGGAAACCGCGTGCCCGTGAACGACCCGCGGCTCGACCCGTTGTGGACCAAGGCCGGCGAGCTAGGCATCCCCGTACTGATCCACACGGCCGATCCGGGCGCCTTCTGGCTGCCGTACGACGAGCACAACGAGCGGTGGCTCGAGCTGACCGAGCGCCCGAATCGGCGGCGGCCACCCGAGCCGTCGTGGGAGCAGCTCATCGCGGAGCAGTTCAACGTGTTCCGCAAGCACCCGGGCACGACGTTCATTGCCGCCCACCTGGCGTGGTTGGGAAGCGACCTGGCCCGGCTCGGGATGCTGCTCGACGAGCTGCCCAACGTCTACACCGAGATCGGTGCCGTGATCTACGATCCGGGCCGCCAGCCCCGGTTTGCGCGCGAGTTCTTCATCCGCTACCAGGACCGCATTCTGTTCGGCAAAGACGTGTGGGAACCGTCGGAGTACCCGGTCTACTTCCGAGTGTTGGAGACAGCGGACGAGTACTTCGACTATTACCGGAAACGGCACGCGTTCTGGAAGCTGTACGGCTTGGACCTCCCAGACGAGGTGCTGCGGAAGCTGTACTACGAGAACGCGCACAAGATCATTCCGGGGATCGAGGGACCGGGGTAACAGGAGCACGCATCTGCTGGAGACGCCCGGGAGATCTCCATAGCTCCCTCCCTTGACATTCCTTACCTCACGTTCAAAATTTGAACAGGAGTTCGAACCCCGACCCGGAGCCGGGATATCCCCGATCCTGCCCCAACCACCCGTTCCCCCCACGTCCGCGAGAAGCGGAGGCGACGGCGCGAGGAGATCCTCCACGCGGCCCTCAGGGCATTCCGCGAAAAGGGATTCCACGCCACGACCCTGGACGATATCGCCGAACACCTGGGACTCCGGAAGACCGCGCTGTACCACTACTTCCCCGATAAAGAGGCGATCCTGTGGGAATGCCACCAGGAATCGCTCGCCGAGTTGGACCGGATCATCAGGGGTGTCTCAAGACTCGAGACGGCGTCCGACCAACTGGCGTACGTCGTCCGTGAGCACGTCCGGGTGATGACCGACACCCTCGAGGGCTCCCCGCTGGCGTTCGAAGTGGGGGCATTTTCTCCGGAGCGGCAGAGCACGATCATCGCGGCCCGCGACCGGTACGAGCGTGCGGTGCGACGCATCATCGCCCGGGGCATCACCGACGGGGAGTTCCGGGACGTGGACGCCAAGATCGCCGTGTTCGCCATCCTCGGGAGCATCAACTGGATCGCCCGTTGGTACCGCCCCGAGGGATCGCTTCACGCCACTGAGCTCGGCAGCCAGTTTGCCGAACACCTCGTGGGAGGACTCACGTGCGGATGAGACCAAGGACTGCGGTCCTTCATCCCCCCACCAATCCGGAGGCACGCTGATGAAGGCTGTTCAGCTCACCGCCGTCGGGCAGCCGCTGGAACTGCGTGAGGTCGAGACCCCCACCGCTCCTGCCACCGATCAGGTCGTGGTCCAGGTGGCCGGATGCGGGGTCTGCCACACAGACATCGGGTTCTGGAACGACGGCGTCCCCACCAAGAAGCCGTTCCCGCTCACCCTTGGACACGAGATCAGCGGCACCGTGGTCGAGGCAGGCGGGGACTACGCGGACCTCGTGGGCACGGAAGTCATCATTCCAGCCGTGATCCCATGCGGATCCTGCGACCTCTGCCGAGAGGGGCGGACCAACGTCTGCCGCGCGCAGCTCATGCCGGGGAACGACATCGACGGCGGGTTCGCTGACCGGATTCTCGTGCCCGGTCGCGGCCTGTGCCCCGTGGAAGACCGGGGCGGCTACGGCCTGGCGCAGCTCAGCGTCGTGGCCGACGCCGTGACCACGCCGTACCAGGCCGTGGTCCGCAGCGGGCTCATGGCGAACGACCTCGCGATCGTGGTCGGTGTGGGCGGCGTGGGATCATACT
Organism: Gemmatimonadota bacterium; assembly: GCA_029863245.1. Classification (GTDB taxonomy): domain Bacteria; phylum Gemmatimonadota; class Gemmatimonadetes; order Gemmatimonadales; family GWC2-71-9; genus JAOTVV01. Next base: position 20,651 of record JAOTVV010000032.1, on the reverse strand, counting down.
GCGCGCAGATCGCCGCTGCCTTCGGCGCCCACGTGATCGCCATCGACGTGGACGACGCGCGGCTGGCCGCCGTGGCCCCGCACGGCCCCGGCCTCACGGTCAACTCGGCCACGACCGATTTCAAGACGCTGCGAACACAGGTTCGCGACTTCGCCAAAACCTCGGGCTCACCCGAGCACAGCTGGAAGATCTTCGAATGCTCGGGACATCCGAAGGGCCAAGAGACCGCGTACGGGCTCCTTACATACGCCTCGACGCTGATGGTGGTGGGATTTACACTCGCAAAGACCGAAATACGCCTGAGCAACGCGATGGCATTCGACGCCACCATCCAAGGAACGTGGGGCTGTAAGCCGGAGCTATATCCGCCTGCCCTCGAGTTGGTCACAGCGGAGCGTATCACGCTTGGGCCGTTCATCGAGACGTTCCCGTTGAGCACCGGGCCGGACGTGATCGCCCGCGTCGCGGATCATAAGATCACCAAGCGAGCCATACTCATTCCGGACTGATCGCGGTGACCCCGTCATCAAAGCGGGTCATGGGAGTGGAGGGAACGACGATGCTGAAGAGCCATACACTGGTCCCCGACGTCGAGTTCGAGCACATCCTCTACGAATTGCGTCCCGTGAAGGACCCGGCGGGCAGGCCGGTCGACAGGCTGCACAACGCCTGGATCTCGCTCAACAACCCGCAGCAACTGAACAGTTATACGACGCACGCAGTCAAGGAGATAATCCTCGCGTTCCGCCAGGCCAGCATGGATCGGAGCGTGGTCTGCGTGGTGTTCACGGCGGTCGGTGACCAGGCGTTCTGCACGGGTGGCAACACCAAGGAGTACGCCGAGTACTACACGGGCAACCCGCAGGAGTACAAGCAGTACATGCGGCTGTTCAACGACATGATCGACTCGATCCTTCGGTGCGACAAGCCAGTTGTGAACCGCGTGAACGGCATGCGGATCGCCGGTGGCCAGGAGATCGGCATGGCTTGCGACTTCACGATCGCCGCCGACACCGCACGGTTCGGCCAAGCCGGCCCCAAGCACGGCTCTGCACCAGACGGCGGATCGACCGATTTTCTTCCTCTATACGTGGGCTTCTCCCGCGCCATGGAGAGCGGCGTGCTGTGCGAGATGTGGAGCGCGCACAAAGCGCTGGCGATTGGCCTCATCGATCAGATCGTGCCGGTGCTCAAGAACGATGGTCGCTGGATTCCGAATCCCATGGTGGTGATCGACCGGTACGCCGACGAGTGGGGCAACATCGTGTTTGGCGACTTCAAGAGCGGTAAGGAGCGCGAGGCGGCCAAGGCGATCATGGCCAAAGCCGAAACCGACCTCTCGAAGCTCGACGAGGCGGTCGAGGCGCTGTGCACCAAGATCCTGATGCTGATGCCGGACTGCGTATCGAAAACCGTGAACAGCCTGCGCAAGCACAAACAGTGGCACTGGGACAACACGAGCGTCACGAACCGCGAATGGCTCGGCCTCAACATGATGACCGAGGCCAAGGCGGGGTTCCGGGCCTTCAACGAGGGACCGAAGGGGAAACGCGAGGTGGACTTCATCAAGCTGCGCCAGTTGTTGGCCCAAGGACATCCGTGGGATGACGAGCTGATCCACGCGATCTCGCCCCAGTACCAGGAGGGCGGGTGACGGCGAGAGACAGCGGCGCTTCGCCGGCCGGATACGGTGAGACGGCAACGAGACGCGCAAGCGTGTTGCGCAACGAGGAGACTGACTCCATGGACCTAGGCCTGGAAGGTAAGAACGCCATCGTGACCGGTGGCAGCGTCGGCATCGGGGCGGCGATCGCACTGACCCTGGCGCGCGAAGGCTGCAACGTGGCGATCAACTACCGCCGGCACGATGCCGAGGCGCAGGAGGTCGTTGCCGGGATCGAGGCCGCCGGCCGCACGGGCCTGGCGGTGAAGGCCGATGTCGCCCGCTACGACGATGCCCAGAACATGGTGCAGACCGTGGTGCGCGAGTGGGGACGGCTGGACATCCTGGTGTGCAACGCGGGCATCAACTGGGACGGCGTGATCTGGAAGATGACCGAGGAACAGTGGGACACGGTGATCACCGTGAACCTCAAGGGCTACTTCAACTACAACAAGGCCGCCGCGATCGTCTTCAAAGACCAGAAGGGTGGCAAGATCGTCAACATTTCGTCGATCAACGGCATGCGGGGCAAGTTCGCCCAGACCAACTACGCCGCGTCCAAAGGTGGCGAGATTGCCATGAGCAAGTCGCTGGCCCGGGAGTTGGGCAAGTTCAACGTGAACGTGAACGCCATCGCCCCCGGCATGGTCATGACCGAGATGGCGGAACACATCCCGCCAGAGTTTCTCACCAAGGCGATGGACGAGACGGCGCTGGGCCGGTTTGCCACGCCCGAGGAGTGCGCCGACTTGGTGGCCTTCCTCTGCTCCGACCGCGCCCGCCACATCACGGGCGAGGTGATCAAGATCGACGGTGGCCAGTACATGTAACGGGATGCGAGAACGCGATGACTAGAGTGGGGATCATCGGCCTCGGACACGGGGTCTTCGGGCGGCGCAGCGACGCGACGGTCCAGGAGCTGGCTTTCGAGGCCTTCCGGGAAGCGATGGAGGACGCGGGCATCGAGCGGTCCCGAATCGACGCCTCCGTGATCGGCGCCGTACCCGAGTACCACAAACAACGCTCGCTCGCCGGCGTCGTGCAGGAGTACTTGGGCCTCGTGCCCAAACCCACCTGGCTCACCGAGGTGGCTTGCGCGTCGGGCAGCGCTGCCATCCGCACCGCCTGGCTTTCCATTAAGGCGGGCGTGCACGACGTGGTGGCGGTGGTTGGCTGCCAGAAGATGACGGAACTCGGGACCGCCGAGATCCTCGCGCTGATGGGGAGAGTAGGCGAAGTCCAATGGGAGTCCGGCTTCGGCACCACGTTCCCGGGCTACTACGCGATGTTCGCCAAGCGGCACATGCACGAGTTCGGCACGACCAGAGACCAGCTCACCGACGTTGCGATCAAGAACCACTTCTACGGGGCGATGAACCCCAAGGCGCTGTTCCGCAAGGCGATCACCAAGGAGAAGGTTGCGGCGTCGGAGGACGTGGCGACGCCGTTCCAGGTGTACGACTGCTGCGCCAACGCAGACGGAGCAGCCTGCGTGATCCTGGCGCGTGAAGCGGTGGCGAAGGAAGTCTCGTCCGCGCCGGTGTGGCTCAGCGGTATGGGCTGCGCCACGGCAAGCATGTCCGTGCTGCGGCGCCCGAGCCTCGTGGGCCTTCCCAGCGCCGAAGCGGCGGCGGCCCAGGCGTACGCGATGGCGGGCATCACGGCGAAGGACGTGAAGGTCGCGGACGTGCACGACTGCTTCACCATCGCCGAGATCATGGCGTACGAAGACGTGGGGTTCTGCAAGAAGGGCGAAGGCGGGCCTTTCGTGGCCGACCGGCAAACCTACATCGGTGGCACCGTGGCTGTGAACGTGGACGGCGGCCTGAAAGCCAAGGGCCACCCTATCGGCGCGACCGGTGTATCGATGACCTACGAGATCGCAAAGCAGCTCCGCGGTGAAGCCGGAGAGCGGCAGGTACCCGATGCCGACGTCGGCCTCACGCACAACGTGGGTGGCATCGGACAATACTGCTTCGTCCAGGTACTCACGAGGGATTGAGCGATGTTCAAGTGGTTCGGAAGGGTCAACTACACGCCGTACACGAAGGTCTCGGACTTTGCCCGACACCTCAAGAACGGCCGTCTCATGGGCTCCCGCTGCAGACACTGCGGAGCGACGTCGTTCCCTCCGAAGGCTGACTGCGATGCCTGCATGAGCGGCGACTTCGAGTTCGTCGAAGTGAGCGGCGCCGGCACCCTGGTCACGTTCACCAAGATCGTCGCAGCACCGACCGGGTTCGAGGACGTGGCTCCCTACAACATCGGCGTGCTGGATCTCGCCGATGGTGGACGAGCCCTCGCCTGGCTGGGCGAGACCGTGCCCGAAGCGGACATCGCGATCGGGATGGAGCTGCAGTTGGTCCCGCGAATTCTCGAGGAGCTGGAGGAGATCAAGGTCTACTACACCCTGGAGCGCCCCGGCACCACTTGGTCGACGGCCGCGGCAGACGCCTGACGCGGCTGGCGCCGGGATCCGCGCCCCACAGCTCGCAGCAAGCCGCACGCAGAGCGAAGAGGAAGTGATGGATGAGCGTATGACCGTAAAGGTGACCTTCGAAGTCGGGATGCCGACGCCCGATGCACTGGAGAGGCTCACGGCATTCCTGGAGAAGCAGCAGCCAACGTGGGCGGACCAATGACCGACGTCATCACGTTCCCCGAGTGGCAAGACCAGCCACTGGATGAGATCCTGTTCCAGTGCCGTGAGTTGCTCGACGATCCGAGCTACCCCACCGTGCGCCGCTGGCGCGAGGCCGGCGGCAAGGTGATCGGGCACTTCCAGGTGTATTTCCCAGAAGAGATCGTGCACGCCGCCGGCGCCTTGCCGTTCAAGGTCCGCGGCGGGCCGGTGGAAGCCACGCAGGCCGAGTCGCGCTTTGGGTCGTATCTCTGCTCGATCGTCAAGACCTCGCTCGAGCTGGTGTTGAGCCGTCACATCGAGCTGGAGATGTTCGTTACGCATCCCATCTGCGACGCCGCCCGGAACCTGGCGGCCGTCTGGGGCCGCAACTTCACGTACCCGTGTCAGATCCTGTATCTCCCGCAAAATGCCAACTCCGCGCATGCCGTCGAGTACCTGCGCGGGGAATACGACCGCCTGCGCCGGGCGGTACAGGATGTCACAGGCACCGAGATCACGGAGGAGCGGCTGCGGACGTCCCTCGCGGTCTTCAATGAGAACCGCGCACTCCTGCGCGATCTCTATCAGATCAAGCGCGAGTCTCCTTGGCTCGTCGCGGCCGAGGATGCGTATGCGCTGATGGCGGTGGGCGGCATGATCCCGCGGCAGGAACACAACGTGCTGCTCAGGGCCGTGTTGCCACAGATCCGCGAACGCCCGGCCAAGCGCCAGGACCGCATCCGCGTGGTGTACGAAGGCGGATTCTGCGAGCAGCCGCCCCTCGACCTGATCCGGGCCATCGGCCGTTCCTGTTACGTGGTGGACGACGATCTCCTGATCGGCCTGCGGTGGATCCTCGCCGATATCACCGCCGATCGCGACCCGCTGCTCAGTCTCGCCGAGGCGTATCTCGAGCGGTCGTCCTACAGCCCGGTCCAGCATGACCTGCGAAAACCCAAGGAGCGCATGCTGCTCGAACGGATCCGGGCGGCCGACGCCCAGGCCGCGATCGTTACCGCCGCCAAGATGTGCGAGCCGGGGCTCGAGGAGCAGGTCGCTTACACTCGCGCGCTCGACGATGAGAACGTGCCGTACTTCGTGAGCGAGTTCGAGGAAAATATGACGAGCTTCGAGCACCTCGAGGTGCAGCTCGAAACCTTCGTCGAGAACATCCTGTTCGATTGAGAGAGGACCGACTGCTATGGCAGACCTGACCACCGATACCACGATTGTCGGACGGGGCAACAAGGACGGCGCGCGGCTCTTCCGGGAGTGGTTCGACGGGCTCACCCAGGCTGCCGCCGAGGAACGCGGCGGAGCCTATGTGTTCGTGATGGGAAGCCTGGTGGAGCTGCTCCGCACCTTCGATCTCCCCATCGTGTTTCCCGAGATCAACTCGCTCCAGACCGCCGTGCGCCGAGTGGCTCATGAGTATCTGAACGAGGCGGAAGACTACGGATACTCACCGGACATCTGTGGGTACGTCAAAGCCGACGTGGCCACGCAGCTCCGCGGAGGAGAGTTGCCGATGGGTCGGATCCCCAAGCCGGCGATCGCGGTCTACACCAACGCGTGCAACACCTACATCAAGTGGGCGGAGATCTGGGAGCGGATGTACCACGTGCCGACCTTCACGCTCGACGTCCCTGGCACCCGTGGGGAGGGGGCACAGACCTGGCGCGGCCACCCCGACTTCGAGAACGACTGCCGCTACGTGCAGGCGCAACTCCAGGAGCTGATCCCGCTGCTCGAGACGGTCACCGGCATCGCGTTCGACATCGACCGGTTACGCGAGAGCATGCGCGAGGCGAACACGATGAGTCGCGCCTGGAAGCGGGTGCTGGAGCTGAACCAGGCCCGGCCCTCCGTATTCAACGCGCTCACCGACGGTACGATCTTCCTCGGTGTGGCGAACGGCTTCCGCGGCTCGCCGGAAGGGGCGCGCTATTTCGAGGACCTGGTCGAAGAGATGGAGTACAAGAGCGCCAACGGAATCGGGACACTCACCGACGAGCAGTACCGCCTCATCTTCGTCGGCGTTCCGTGTTATCCAATCTTCCGCCGCTTCTCGGAGATGTTCACCGAGCTGGGCGGTAACTTCGTCACCTCCACCTACCTCCGATTTGCCTCGGGCGGCACGAGCTGGGGGTTCGAGTACGACCTGGACCACCCCATCGAGAGTCTGGCCGAAGGCGTGTTGATCAGCGTGCGAGATGCGATGGACAACATGTTCTTCCAAACCGGCATCCTGCTCGAGATGTTCGATACTTTTCGCGCCGATGGTATCGTCTATCATCCCATCAAGAGCTGTCGCACCGTATCCACGGGGCTCGCCGACAACCGGCGTGCCCTCATGAAGGAGCGCGACGTGCCAAGCTTGTTCATCGAGTCGGACATGATGGATCGCCGCGTCGTGTCGGAGGCGCAGCTCAAGAACCGGATCGACGCCTTCTTCGAGGGCCTCGCCGCCCGCCGACAGCAGGCGGCGATCCGCGATCCGTAAGCCTAGAGGACGGAGTACTCCATGGCGTATGCAGCAGGAGTGGACGTCGGATCGACCCAGACAAAGGCCGTGATCATCGATGAGGACCGGAACATCGTCGCCCGGTCGCTCACCGATACGGGGGCCAACGTGATCCGGGCGGCCGAGCAGGCCTTCCATGAGGCCCTGCAGGCTGGCGACCTCCGGGAAGAAGAGGTCGAGTACGTGGTGGGAACCGGGTACGGCCGCTACAAGGTCACGTTCGGCAACACACAGGTCACCGAGATCAGCTGCCACGGCCGCGGGGCGGTGCACATGTTCCCTGAGAGCCGAACCGTGGTAGACATGGGGGGCCAGGACACCAAGGCCATCAGCGTGTCCCCGACGGGCGAGATCGTGGACTTCTGCATGAATGACAAGTGCGCGGCGGGCACCGGACGCTTCCTCGGGGCGGCCTCGAGTGCGCTCGATATCCCGCTCGACGAACTGGGCCCGACGGCGCTCCGCGGCGAGAAGGCGGTCAAGATCAGCACCACGTGCACGGTCTTCGCCGAGTCGGAGGTGTTGTCGTGGCTCGGCAAGGGGAAGAAGATCGAAGACATCCTGCTCGGCGTGCACCAGTCGATCGCGGGCCGCTCGACAGGCCTTCTCCGGCGGGTGGGCATCCACGAGCAAGTGACCTTCACAGGTGGTGTGGCGCGGAACGTGGCGATGGTCGATGCCCTGAACCGGAGCCTGGGCCTCACCGTCAACGTCAGTGACGACTCCCACTATATGGGCGCGCTCGGCGCGGCGTTGTTCGCGCTCGACCACATTCTCGCCGCACGGGCACCAGCCAGGCAGGACGCATGAGTTACACGGTAGGTATCGACGTCGGATCCACGTACACCAAGGCGGTCATCCTGCGTCACGATCAGGCGATCGTGGGCCGTACCATGCTACCCACCGGCTTCAAGCTGACCGAGATCGCCGAGCGTGTGCAACAGGACGCGCTGGCCGACGCGGGGCTCACGCCGGACGATGCGGTATACGTCGTCGCCACGGGGTTCGGACGCCACCAAGTTTCAAATGCCGACGTCAAGGTCACCGACATCACCGCGGCCGCGCGGGGGACCACCCTGCTCTTCCCGGGCACCCAGACGATCCTGGACGTGGGTGGACAGACGATGAAGGCGAGTCGCCTGGGCGACGGAGCCAAGGTCAAGTCGTTCCGCCTGAACGACAAATGCGCCGCCGGCACCGGGGCGTTCCTCGAGAAGACCGCCCGCTACATGGGGTACTCGACAGAGGAGATTGGCCCGTTGGTGGCCACATCGAAGGAGGCGATTACGATCTCCGGCGTCTGCGCGGTGTTCGCGGAATCCGAAGTGATCAATCATCTGTCGCAAGGTGTGGCGCCCGCCGACATCATGCACGGCGCAATCGTCTCCCTGGTCGGCCGATCGGTGCAGCTCATGAAGCGCGTGCGGATGGAGCCGGAATTCACACTGATCGGCGGGATCCTGCGCTTCCGCCGGATGGTGGACGTGATTCGGAAGGAGCTGGGGACCGACGTGAACGTCCCCGAAGGCGACCTCGTGCAGTTCACCTCGGCGCTCGGCGCGGCCGTGCTGGGCCACCGCCGGCTCGCGCAGCTCGCCGCCAAGGGAAGCGAAGCGGCGTCGTGACGACCGACTGGTGTTGACCTCATGACGGACGATCCCACCAGGCGCTCACCTCGCGACGGTGACGCCTCGCCAACCGACCGTCACACCGCCAGGTCGCTCGGACCCATCGTGGAACAAGAGGCGCGGCGGATGCTCTCCGAGACCCAGCTGACCCCGGATCCCGCCCGTGTGGCCGACGGATGGGAGCGGCGGTTCATCGCCGATGGCCAGCGAGCCAAGGAAATGATGGCGCTCTATCGCGACCTGGGGTTCGAGGTGTGCGCCGATCCGATCACGCCCGAGCAGGTCGGTGACGACTGCGCGGACTGCCGACTCCTCATGTTGCTGGACTTCAAGACCATCTACACCCGCAAGGCAAAGTTCGCGCCCTAACCGCCTCGGTCAGCGTCGACGCAGACGCTCTACAACCATATCGCCCATCGCGGACGTCGAAACCCCGCTCCGCGCATCCGCCGACGGGACCGCACCGCTGCGCAACAGGTCGGCCACCGCCTGCTCTACCCGCGCTGCCGCTTGCACATCACCCAGGAAGTCCAGCATCATCCCCACGGCACTGATCGCACCGAGAGGGCACGCGACATTCTTGCCTGTGTACTTCGGTGCCGAGCCGTGAATGGGCTCGAACATGGACGTCTTCCCCGGATGGATGTTGCCCGACGCGGCGATCCCCATCCCGCCCTGCAGCATGGCACCGAGATCGGTGATGATGTCGCCGAACATGTTGGTCGTGACGATGACGTCGAACCACTCGGGGTTCTTGATCATCCACATGCAGCAGGCGTCCACGTACGCGTGGTCCGTCTCGACCTCGGGGAAGTCCCGCGCCACCTGCGCATAGGCACGGGTCCAGATATCGTGCGGCCGGAGGGCGTTGGCCTTGTCGACGAGCGTCACCTTGGCCCGACCTCCCGTCCCACGCTGACCGGCGCGCTGACGCGCCAGTTCGAAGGCGTAGCGCGAGGCCCGCTCGCATCCCTTCCACGTGTAGACGCCGTTCACGAGCGCAACTTCGTCAGGGGTGCCCTTCTTGAGATGTCCGCCGATCTGCGAATACAGGCCCTCGGTGTTCTCCCGCACCACCACGAAGTCGATGTCAGCGGGCGTCTTGCCCTTGAGCGGGCACAGGTGCTCGGCGTACAGCTTGATGGGACGCAAATTGATGTACAGATCGAGCCCAAACCGGAGTCCCAAGATCACCGACCGCTCGACCAACCCCGGCTCGACGTCGGGGTGACCGATCGCTCCCAACAGAACGGCGTCCAGCGTGCGCCATTCGTCGATCACCCGGTCCGGCACCAGATCCTTGGTCTTGAGGTAGTGCTCCCCGCTGTAGGGATACTCGATCAGCTGGTACGCAAACCCCTCAACCGCGGCCACAGCCTCCAGCACCTTCAACCCTTCTTTGAGAACCGCCGGCCCGATGCCATCACCCGGAATCACCCCGATGTCGTAAGACGTCATGCCCCCTCACTCGCTGTGACGATGCCCAAAGTTGCGCCGCGGGCTGCCGGCGCGCGAGGGCCAAGGCTCTCGCCCTGCTCCCGTCGGCGCGTTGTGAGTTCCCCGTCCGGAGCGCATCTTTCCCAATACGGAGTCTGACACACACCCACGAGGATGCTATGGGGACGGGTCTCACTGAAGAGCAACTGATCTACGATTGGTCGAGCCAAGGGGGCGACGACCCACCATCCCCGCGCCTCGCGATGCTGGACGACGAGACGTTGCGGGACGGTCTACAGAGTCCCTCGGTGATCGATCCGCCACTCGGGATCAAGATCAAGATTCTCCATCTCATGGACAGCCTGGGGATCGAGACCGCCGACATCGGCCTTCCCGGATCGGGTCCCCGGCAGCGCGAGGCGGTGGAACGGCTATGCCGCGAGATCGCCGACAACAAGCTGCGCATCCAGGCCAACTGCGCTGCGCGCACCATGGTCGTCGACATTCAGCCGATCGCCGACGTCACGCAGAAGACGGGCGTTCCGATCGAGGCCTGCGTGTTCATCGGCTCGAGTCCCATCCGGCAGTACGCCGAGGAGTGGGATATCGATCACATCCTGCGGCTGTCGCGGGAAGCGGTGGCGTTCGCCGTGGGTGAGGGTCTCGATGTCATGTACGTGACCGAGGACACGATCCGCGCCAACCCCAAGGATCTGCGGGTCCTGCTCACCGCCGCCGTCGACGCGGGGGCCAAGCGCCTGTGCCTCTGCGATACCGTAGGCGCCGCCGTTCCCCAAGGGGTCCGCAACCTCGTCACCTGGGTCAAGCAGCTCACCGCAGAGCTCGGCGTGGCCGACCGGGTCGGCATCGACTGGCACGGTCACCGCGATCGCGGGTTAGATGTGGCGAACACCCTGGCAGCGCTCGAGGCCGGCGCCACCCGCGTGCACGGAACCGCGCTCGGGGTAGGTGAACGAGTCGGGAATACTCCGATGGAGCAGCTCCTCGTGAACCTCCGGCTCCTGGGATGGCGCAATGACGATCTGACGGCGCTGCCGGACTACGTCGACACCGTCTCGAAGGCAGTCGGCGTACCCATCCCTGTGAACACGCCGATCGTGGGCCGCGATGCGTTCCGCACGGCGACGGGCGTGCACGCCGCGGCCGTGATCAAGGCGCAACGGAAGGGTGCGGCCTGGCTCGCTGACCGGGTCTACTCGGGCGTGCCGGCGAGTTGGGTGGGCCGAGGGCAGGAGATCGAGATCGGCCACATGTCAGGCGCGTCGAACGTGATCTTCTACCTCCAGAGTCGGGGTCTGGCCACGAATCAGCACGTGGTGCAAGCCGTACTCGCGGTCGCGAAGAAGTCGGAGCGGCTGCTCACCAAGGAAGAGATCCTCGAAGCGGTGGAGTCAGTGACAGCGAAGCCGTGACCCTGGCAGGCGGGAGGCGCCATGCACTCCCCGGCAGTCGAGCACCGTGCGTACCTGGTCCCCACCGGATTCCTTGACGCGGATCACGCCGCCGTTGTCGCTTTTGCGACGGGAGCCGCGAGGAGCGCAGCGGACGCTATCGAGCGTGCCACGGCACTCTACTACGCCGTACGTGACCGCATCCGGTACGACGCCCACGACATCGACCTTCGCCCGGAGGCAATGCGGGCCAGCAGCATCCTCGCCCGCGGAGCGGGCTTCTGCGTTGCCAAGGCCGTGGTGCTCGCCGCGGCCGCCCGAGCGCTCGAGATCCCCAGCCGGCTCGGGTTCGCCGATGTCAGGAACCACCTCGCAACGGAATCGATGCGCCGTGCGATGGGAACCGATCTGTTTGTCTTCCATGGCTACGCAGAGCTGTGGCTCCAGGGGCGGTGGGTGAAGGTCACACCGGCGTTCAACAAGGCGCTGTGCGAACGCTTCGGCGTGGCACCCCTGGAGTTCAACGGACGACACGATAGCCTGTTCCAGCAGGTGGATCGGGACGGGAAGCGCTACATGGAGTACGTGTGCGACCGCGGGCAGTGCGCGGACCTACCCCTGGATCGGCTCCGCGCCGCCTTCGAGGACCACTACCCGGCGCTCGTCTCGGACGGCGTCTACGCCGTGGACCGACGGGAGGGATCTGGATCGTGAGACTCATGTCCGGCAACGAGGCCATGGCCCTCGGCGCGTGGGAAGCCGGCGTGGCGTTCGCGGCCGGCTACCCCGGCACGCCGAGCACCGAGGTGCTGGAGCGGCTGGCCGAATACGAGGAAGTGGACGCCCACTGGGCCACCAACGAGAAGGTGGCCTTCGAGGAAGCGATGGGCGCGGCGCTGGGCGGCGCCCGCAGCATGGTGACCATGAAACATGTGGGCCTCAACGTGGCCGCCGATCCCTTCATGGTCTTCCCCTACGCCGGCACCAATGCGGGCTTCGTCGTGCTCGTTGCCGACGACCCCGGCATGTACTCCTCACAGAACGAGCAGGACAGCCGCTACTTCGCCAAGGTCGCGAAGGTGCCGATCCTCGAGCCCGCGGACGCCGCGGAGGCTCGACGGTTCACGGCCGCGGCATTCGAGTTGAGTGAACGGTTTCGCACGCCGGTCATGCTGCGGAGCACTACCCGCCTGGCCCACACACGCAGCCGCGTGGAGCCGGGTGAGCGGCGCGAGGCGGACCGACAGCCGTTCTCACGACAGGTGAGTCAGTTCGCCATCCCGGTATACGCCCGCTTCCGCCGCGTGGAACTGGAGGACAAGCTCGCCCGACTCAGGGAATTCACGGAGGAGTTCCAGGGCAACGTCGTCGACGAGGGCAGCGACCCGATCGGGATCGTTACCCACGGGATCCCGTATCAGTACGTGAAGGAGGTGTGTCCCAACGCAACGGTCTTCAAGCTGGGGATGCTCTATCCGTTGCCTCGGCGCCGACTCGAGGAGTTCTGTCGCCGGTTCGACACCGTCTTCGTGGTGGAAGAGAGCGAGGGCTTCGTCGAACAGGAGCTGGCGAGCTTCGGGATCCGCAATGTGATCGGGAAGGCACGGTTCACCAACGTCGGAGAACTGAGCGCCGATCTGGTGAAGGCGGGCCTGACGGGGGCGCCGGTGCGACCCGACTTCAGCACGGACATCGCCATCCTGCCGCGCCCACCAGTGTTGTGCGCCGGGTGCCCGCACCGCGGCGTGTTCAACGCGCTCAAGAAGCTCGGAGTGCTGGTCACGGGAGATATCGGCTGCTATACCCTCGGATGTCTCCCGCCCTACGAAGCGATCCATACCACCTTCTGCATGGGAGCCAGCATCGCCAATGCTACGGGGTTCCACCGCGCGGGTGAAGAACGGGTGGTAGCGGTGATCGGAGACTCGACGTTCCTGCACAGTGGCCTGCCGGGCCTGGTGAGCGCGGTCTACAATCGGGTCCCGACGACGATGGTGCTGCTGGACAACGGCACCACGGGCATGACGGGGCACCAGGAACACCCCGGCACCGGTCACACGCTCAAGGGCGATACGGCTCCCGCGGTCAACTACGAAGCGCTGATTCGGGCCATCGGGGTGCAGCACGTGGAGGTCGTGGATCCGTGGGATCTGGAGTCCACGGAGCGCGCGATCCGCGCCGGGCTCGAACACTCGGGGCCGGCGGCGATCATCGCACGGCGCCACTGCCGGCTGCTCCCGGTGGAGAAGGCGGAACAGCGTACACCGTACACGGTCGTGCTCGACGAGTGCATCGTGTGTGAGGAATGCATGGAGTCGGGGTGTCCCGCCCTCGTGTGGGAGGACGACGGCCCTCGGATCCATGACTGGGAGTGCGTCGGGTGCTCGCTGTGCGCACAATTGTGCCCGGTCGACGCCATTGTCGCCGCCGAGGTGGCATGAGATGCCAGTGACCAACGTGCTGATCGCCGGCGTCGGCGGACAGGGTACCATCCTGGCCAGTGAACTCCTTGCCATGGCCGCAATGACCGCTGGCTACGACGTCAAGCAGGGGGAGTTTCACGGCGTCGCCCAGCGGGGCGGCTCGGTGTTCAGCCACGTGAGGTTCGGGGAACGTGTCTACTCCCCCATGGCCCCCCGTGGCAGCGTGGACTATATGCTCGCGCTGGAGCAGCTCGAAGCACTTCGGTACGCGCACTTCGTGAAGCCCACCGGCACGGTCCTGGTCAACGATCATCGGGTGGAGCCGATCCGCGTGGCCGACGAGCGTCCCTACCCCGAGAACGCGATGGGCTTTCTCGGGCAACAGGGCTTCCGCGTCGTCATGCTCGACGCTACCCGCACGGCGCTGGAGTTGGGCAACTACCGCGCGGCCAACGCGGTGTTGCTGGGCGCCCTGGCCGAATTCCTGGAGATCCCGGGCGAGGTATGGGAACGGACGCTCGAGGAGCGCGTTCCGACCCGGTTGCTCGAGTTGAATCGCCGCGCGTTCGCGGCCGGCCGTACCGCCCTCACGCGGGCCGGAGGCTCGACCGCACTACCGGACGCGACGTCGTCGAGTCCGTGAGGGCTCGACTTGGCGGCAGTGGCTCGGTCAGTTCCACCGCTTCCCGTGGCAGGTGAAGCACGACGGTTGCCCACTCAAGCCGCCCATGAGGTCGGCACCGTGGCACGCCGTGCAGTTCACCACGGGATCGTTGAGCCCCGGCCTGTGCATGGCGCCGCTCTGGTTGATCGTGTGATCGGCGGGCGCGTTGCCCGATCCCGCGATGTCATCACCGCACGCGGTGAACGCGACAGCAGCTAGGAGGACCGCGCAGCCGACCAGCCCGGCCGGTCGCCGATAGCCGCTTCTCGGTTTCGATCTGCTCATACGTTGACCGTCCTTTGGTAGTCCGCTCCTACGACACCCGAGCGGCACGCGTCTGACACCATGAACTCCGCCGACAACTTGGCCTGGAGCGCCAGCGCCTCGTCGAGCGGAACCCCGCAGGAGCGCTGGATGCACTCCATGATGGCCTTGCGACCCGCATCGGTCTCCGGGGCACCAGCCGGCGGGAGCCCACTCACGTCAGCCGGCACCTGGACCTTTCCAGCCACGAGCTTGCGCTGCGTGACGCCGTGCTTGCCCCCGCCTGCAATCTTCCAGGCCGTGCCAAGGGCCTCGTCCAGCGGCCCTGCATAGTCGATCAGCCATCCTACCGCTTCGGGGGCGCGCACCGGACGCCCACTCAGGAGGAGGTGCACCAGCTTGTGCCGATCGGCCTCACCCACTCTGCGGAACGGCCAGTGGCACGCCTCCATTCCGGGCACGACCGGAAGGGTCACCTCGGGAAACCCCAGGGAGGCGCCCTCGACCGCTACGAGAAAGTGGCAATGCGCCAGGAGTTCCAGCATGCCGCCCAACGCTCGCTTGCCGGCAATGAAGCCCACCGACACGGCAAAGTCGTCGTGGAGTCTGCGCGCCGTGCGGGACCAGCCGCCGGCGATCCGCTCACCGTCTTCCTCGCGCTCCAGCGCGGGATAGAACTCCGCGGTGTCGGCGCCCACCATCTGCGTGGACAGGTGGAAATCGCCGGTCACGATCACCCGGTCGATCCTCGCGGCGGTGAGCCAGTCGAGCGCCCGGTTCAACTCCGCATCGACGTCGCGGTTGTACGACTCCCGGCTGATCGTCACCAGCCCGACGGTGCCGTCGTGCTCGGCGTTCACGTAGAGCTGCTGCCAGTCCGGGGTGTCCATGCCGCCAATCGCCTTGGGATGCCACGCGCTCTTCGCTGCCGCGGGATGGAGGCGATGATAGGCCGTGACGGTCTCGACAACACCGTCGGGCCCGGCTTCCCGCATCAGGGCAAGCACACCGCGACGGAATTGGGCACACAGCTCCCCGATAGCGTTCAGATGCGCGAGGTGTGCCCGCTTTTCGTGCAACATGAGGCTCGTCATCTGGTACACCGGTCCCAGGAGCCACGTGCGGAATTCCTCCTCGTCGTCGTCGTCCAACGACCAGTTCACCAACGGGCGGAAGTGATTGGGCGGATACCAGTCCTGCCCGCTGTCCTTGTGCGCCTCCAGCTCCGGTGTCGGCCGGAACACCTCACCGTACTGCTCCGCCAAGTGATGGAGGCACGACCACGTGAGGAAGTTCGCACCCTTGGCACCGATGGCGTCGTGCGCGCGAAACGGGTTGGGTCCTGCGAGCTTGCGCGCGAACTTGTCGACCTTCCAGTACGGCATGTTGCGCGCGTGGTGATACCGAAGTCCCGCGAGCGTGAACCCGCAGAACAACACGTCCAACACGAACGACCAGTGGTCGCTCACCGGCACGGGAATGAGCCCAAGCGCCCAGAGCAGCTGCGTGAACGCCGACGGCTTGGGCTCGACGATCTCCCACACCTTGTTGATCTCGTGGGGGAACGCCGGATGCGCAATCCCGACACCCAACTCGGCGCTGGGGAAGCCCGAGGTCACCGACCGGATCTCGATCTCGGAAAACGCCTCCCGGAAGACTCGGTAGTGCGCGCGCTTCACCTCGAGGATCTCCGGGATCGCCTCGAGCAGGAAGCGCGGCTTCAGATTGGCCAGCTCCGGCGGGAGGTGCTTCCCGTCGTACGTGAGCCGGACGATGTTGGCCATGATGCGCGCCGCCCCGTCGGGTCCGAACGCCTGCACGAGGCCGGGATACTGCCCACCGATCCCGTCGGGGGCGTTGGGAAAGTCGAGCGCCACGATTCGCACACCGTATGGCTCGAGCCGAGAGCCCAACTGCATGGTCTTCCCCGCGCCGACGATCCCGTTGGCACCCGAGATCACCATGGCGCCGCGACCCGCGGCCGGCCCGAACACGCGGTCCACCAATTCTCCCACGTCGGCCGGCGGCCGACCGTTCTTGAACAGGTCGAGAACGTTTCCCAGCCCAATCGTCTGGAGGGTCGGCTGTCTCATCCCCGTGGTCATCCCCTCACGCTCCTTCCGACACCTTCAGAATCGCCGCAATACCCACGTCCCCGGCGGCGCACCCGAAGACCAGCACGTAGCCACCCCCGAGGTCGACGGCCTCCTCGAGCGCCTCGATCACGATGCGTGTGAGCGTCGGACCTTGTGGGTGACCCCACACCAGCGAGCTACCCGTCGTATTCATCTTCTTCCAATCGAAGTCCATGACGCGGGTGAACACGGCATCGTTCACGGCAAACGGGTTGTGGTTCTTCACCACGATCATGTCGGCCATCGTGAGACCCGTATCCCCGAGCAGCTTTTTGACTGCCAGGGCCGGCGCTTCCGGCATCAGGCTCGGCTGGGTGCGCACGACCGACTTTGCCACGAACCGGATGTCGATCTCCGGTCGCGGACTCAGCTCCTTCGCCCGCCCACGCGTCGTCACTAGGAGCGACGCCATGCCATCGGACGCGTGGGTCTGCGTACCGCCTGTCACGCAGGTGTCCAGCTCCCGCATGGCGCGCAGCCCCTCGAGCGTCAGCTTCCGCACGCCGAGGTCGTCGTCGATTCGTCCGAGCGGGCGACCCTGGAGGTTCAACACCTCGAGCGGCACGAGCACGCGGTCGAGAAAGCCCGACCCTTTCGCCTCGAAGTACTGCTCGTGCCGGTACAGCGCGACCTCGTCCACTTCTTGGCGATCGATCTTGTATTTGCGCGCGGCCAAGCCCGCCGTGGTGATCATGGCGTTCCCGGTGGCGGGATCGAACCCGAAGTTGTCCCACACGTCGCTGATCGGCAGGGTCCGCTCGTGCGCCCGTCGCTCGGGAAACACACCAACCGGCGAATCACTGGTGCGGTCGAACGTGAGCACACCCACCACGTCGTGCGCACCCGTATCGACCTCCGCCCCGGCGAGGAGCACTGCCTGCAGTCCCGTGGCACACGCCTGCTCCATGTGAAAGCCCGGAACCCGGTGACCCATGCAACTCGCCACGAGCGGCGCATTCCAGAACTTCCAGTGCCAGGGAATGGTGGAGCCGATGACCAGATAATCGAGCGTGTTGGTCGGAACCTGCCGCAGACCCAGAATCCGGTTCATCGCCTCGCCCGCGAACTGCCCGATATTGACCTCGGCGAGGGCGGACGTCTGCCACGCGGGGAAGTAGCTGCTGCCCCACGTGCCGTAGGGGATTCGGGCTTTGCCGAACATCGATGAGGGCTTCGTCACGACGATGTGAGTGCTTGGGGTGAGAGCGCACTGACGGAGCGCCGGAATCCCGTCCGCGTCACGCCGGACTGCTCCTTAAGCTAACCGCGCGGCCTAGCCGGCGACCATGGGCCGCGTCGAATGTGGCCGCGCGGGGACGATCACAGCCGCCCGTGGTGTACCAGCGCGTAGAACGCCAGTACCGCCCCGGTGATCTCGATGAATAGAAACACATACATCAGTCGGCTCGCCACGCCCTCGACGAGGATGCCGATGAGCCGACCCGCCGCGACCCCGGCAAGGGCCAGGCCGGCAGCGGCCAAGCCCGCACGCGTCCAGTCGGGCCACAGCGCGCTCACGCCGAGGAAGACCCCGAACGCGAGCACGAACCCGCCATACGTGGCACGCAGGTCCGTGCGCGCGGTGGGCGTTGGGACGAGGATCTCGATGTAGCGCGCCCACGCCACCGGAGCCGAGAGAAAGCCCACCCCGATGGCCGCGAACCCCACGGCAACTACCCAGAGAAATCCCTGCTCGAGAGTCATGGCGCCACCTTCACGTCGTGAATGAGGGCCTGGTGCTTCGAAGATATCCCGTCGCCGCGGTGAGACCAGCGTGCGACGAGCGCCGCACGCCGCCTAGGCGGTCGTTGGGCTTGGGGGCACAGCGACCGACCGCTCCGCCTCCCGCGCCACTCGCCGGCCATCGTCGACGTTCACCAGGGTGAGCAGGATCGCTCCGACGACGAAGAAGACGACGATCGACAGAATGGCACTACGACTCGATCCGGTAAGCGCCAGCATGAGGCCGAAGATCGCCGGACCGAAGATCCCGGCGAATTTCTCGAACACGGCGAACAGCCCGAAAAACTCACCCGACTCGTGTCGTGGGATCATGCTCCCGAACAACGACCGGCTCAGCGCTTGCGTGCCGCCCTGGACCATGCCGACGAGCGCGGCCAGTACGAAGAAGTGGGTCGCCGTCCGCATGAAATACCCGACCACCGTGATGCCCACGTACGCCGCGAGGCCCATGAAGACCGCGGACTTCGAGCCAATGCGGGTGGCGAGCTGGCCAAACAGAAACGCAAACGGGATCCCCACGAACTGGACGAGCACGATTGCCCCGATCAGCGCGCCGCGTTCGATCCCGATCTCTTCGCCATAGATGGCCGCCATCCGGATGATCGTGCCAATGCCGTCGTTGTAGATGAGAAACGCGACGAGCAGGAGGAACGCGTTCCGATAGCGCCGGAGCTCGCCAAAGGTCCTTCGCAGCCGGCCAACCGCGGCCCGCACCGGGCCCAGCCGCCGCTCCGAGTCGTCCACGACTCGCACCTTGGGCTCCGGCACCCGCCGAAACAGGGGAATGGCAAACAGCGCCCACCACACGGCGGTCGCCACGAAGGCGAGCCGCGCCGGTAGCGACGCCTCCGCGGGCGTGAGACCCTCGCCCGAGGGGAGCCCGACTAGATCCGGCCGCTGGATGGCGACCAGGCTCACGAGCAGAATCAGTCCGCCGCCGACGTATCCCAGGGCGTATCCCGCCGTCGACACCCGGTCGATCTCCCTCGTGTCCGCGACGTGCGGGAGCAGGGAGTCGTAGAACACGAAGCTCCCGTTCGCGCCGATGTTGGCCAGCACGAAGAGCACCGCGCCAATGAGCCACCCGCCACGGGGAATGAAGAACATGAGCGCGATGGCGACGACGCCGAGCGCCAGGAACCCGCCCAACATCTTCTTCTTGAGCGGCTTGTAGTCGGCGATGGCGCCGAGCAGCGGCGAGAGCAGCGCGATGATCGTCAAGCCGATCGTGGTCGCGATACTGTGGCGGAACGTGGCAGTCGCGCGCGGCAGGTCGGCGCCGGCGTAGGACGAGAAGAAGATCGGGAACACCGCCGTCACGACGATGACGATCATGGCCGAATTGGCCCAGTCGTACATCGCCCACGCGCGCTGCTCGGGTGTGCGGAGACCGATGCGGGCGAGGAGGCCGGGGGAGCGCTCGGAACGTGCCGTCACGGACGGTGCATCCGCGGCCATGAGGAGGTCTGCCGGAAAGAGATCAGAGGCGCCCGAACCGGGCCAAGGCTCCGGGAGCGTCTCGGTGAAGATACGGGGGATCGAAAGCGGCGCCAGCGAGCGACGAGCCGCCTACTGATTCGTCGCCACTCGCAGCTCGCCGGATGCCCTGAGACCCAGGAACGACCGCATGACCGACGCGAGCTGCGAGTGGTGGCTCATCTCGCCGCTCCGCATGCCGATTAGCGAGAGCGTTCGTCCCGAGTTCAGTACCAGGCGAACGACGAAGCACTGGTGCGTCAGCTTCGGCAGCCACCGCTCCACCACCGTTCGGGGCATGCGGGACCGGAACTCTGAGAAATCGACCTCGACGACGTCACGCATCTGGACGGTCACCCGCTCGGAGCCCATCAACCCGCGTCGCAAGACAATGACCTCGTCCGCCTGTTTGTCGAACGTCGCCGTCACCACTCGCGCTCGAATGCCAACCAGAATGGGCGGCACCACGATCAGTGCCAGCCCCAGCACGAACACTAGCGGCTGCCGCTCCAGTGTGCCATACGCGGTCACGAGCACACCGATCAATGCGGCAAAGCTCGTGAGCAGCCAGGCGGCCCACGGCTCGTGGCGGATCACGAGTTGAGTGTCAGTCTGTCGGACGATCTCCATCCCGATCCCTGCGAACGCGACGACGGCCC
>JAOTVV010000009.1 GCA_029863245.1 Gemmatimonadota bacterium | reverse complement strand
CCGCACAGCAACCGCCCCTGATTGACCGCGAGCTGTTCTTCGGCGATCCCGAGATTTCGGGTGCCCAGATCTCGCCGGACGGCCGGTTCATCTCCTTCCGCAAGCCGTACCGCACGGTCATGAACATCTGGGTCAAGCGCACACCGGAGCCGTTCGACGCGGCGAAGCCGGTAACGGCCGATACGACGCGGCCGGTCTCGGGTTACTTCTGGTCACAGGACAGCCGGTACCTGCTGTACGTGCAGGACAAGGGCGGCAACGAGAATTACCACATCTACGCGGTGGATCCCGCGGCGCCGCCGGAGGCCGCGACCGGCGTGCCGCCCGCGCGTGACCTCACGCCGTACGGCGCCATTCAGGCCCGGATCAACGCGGTCCCGCGCGAGACGCCCAACACGATCGTCGTGAGCCTCAACGACCGCGATCCGCAGTGGCACGACGTGCACACGGTCGACCTCACGACCGGCGAGCGCACGCTGGTGCTCGAGAACCGGGACCGCGTGGCTGGCTTCTTCGCGGATCGGGCCGGCAACCTCCGCCTCGGCGTGCGCGTCACGGACGACGGCGGCACCGAGATCCTGCGGGTGGACGGTGACGCGCTCACCCCGGTCTACGAGTGCAGCAACGAAGAGAGCTGCGGGCCGATGCGGGTACACAAGGACGGGCGCCGCGTATACATGATCACCAACAAAGGCCCCGACGTGGACCTCGCGCGGCTCGCCTTGTTCGATCCAGTGACCGAAGCGCTCGAAGTGGTGGAGTCGGACCCCGAGGGACAGGTGGACTTCGGCGGGGCCGCCTTCTCGGACGTCACCGGTGACCTGCTCGCTACGGTGTACGTGGGCGACCGCGTGCGCATCTATCCCAAGACGGAACAGTTCGCTCGCGACCTGGCGCGGATCCGCGCGGCGCTGCCGGACGGCGAGCTCGGCGTTGGCTCGCAGACGTCGGACGAGCGCTACTGGATCATCTCGGTCTCGCGTGACGTGGATCCGGGCGCGGCGTACCTGTTCGACAGCGAGACCGGGACCGCCACGCTGCTCTACCGGTCCCGACCCAGCCTGCCGAGCGAACATTTGGCCTTCTCCAAGCCGGTACGCTACCCGGCACGGGATGGACTCACTATTCCCGCGTATCTCACGCTGCCCCGCGGGGTCGAGGCCACGAACCTGCCGACGGTGATTCTGCCGCACGGCGGCCCGTGGGCGCGCGACTCGTGGGGCTACGACCCGTACGCCCAGTTTCTCGCCAACCGCGGCTACGCCGTGCTCCAGCCCAACTTCCGCGGCTCCACCGGGTACGGGAAGAAGTTCCTCAACGCCGGCAACAAGGAGTGGGGCATTGGGGACATGCAGCACGACATCAGCGACGGGGTGGCGTATCTCGTGAGGGAAGGGATCGCGAATCCCGCGCGCGTCGGCATCTTCGGCGGCTCCTACGGCGGTTATGCCACGCTCGCCGGTCTCACGTTCACGCCGGACCTCTACGCGGCCGGTGTCTCGTACGTCGGTCCGTCGAACCTGCTGACGCTGCTCGCGTCCATTCCGCCGTACTGGGCGCCCATCAAGAAGATCTTCAACGTGCGCCTCGGCAATCCGGACGATCCGGAGGATCTGGAGCTGTTGCAGAAGATGTCCCCCATCCACTCGGCCGATCAGATCCGGGTTCCGTTGCTCGTGATCCAGGGCGCCAACGATCCGCGCGTCAACAAGGCCGAGTCCGAGCAGATCGTGGTCTCGCTACGGGACCGCGGCATGCCGGTCGAGTACCTGCTGGCCCCGGACGAGGGCCACGGGTTCGCGGGCCGCGGGAATCGGCTCGCCTTCGCGGTGGCGATGGAGAAGTTCTTCGCCACGCATCTGGGCGGGCGCTACCAGGAGTCCATGCCGGTGGACATCGCCGCGAAGCTCGCGTCCCTGACCGTGGACCCGAGGACCGTCACGGTCACCAAGGCGCCACCGGGTGGCGCGGCCATGGCGGGGGCGATGATCGCGGCGGGCAACGGTGATGCGCTGGCGCCGATGACGCTCACCTACGCGACGACGATCAAGACGATGGGTCGGGAGCAGCAGTACAGCTCCACGCGCACCGTCACCGCGGCCGCGTTCGACGATCGGCCGGTGTGGCGGATCGTGGATGAAAGCCAGGTCCAGGGCGTCACGGTGGCGGACACGCTCGATGTGGACCGGGCAACGCTCGTGCCCGTGCGGCGCGACGCCACCGGCGGGGCAACGGTCACGCTCCGGTTCACGGAGACGAAGGTGACCGGTACGCTCGAGATCGGCCCACAGTCCATACCGGTGGACATGGCACTCGCGGGCGCGGTGTTCGGCGAGGGTGCCAGCCGCGACGTGCTCCTCGCGGGGCTGCCACTCGGCGAGAACTACGTGGGCAGCATGCAGATGCTCGCACTGCTCACGCAGAAGATCCGGCCGTTCAGCATCACCGTCACGGGAAGCGAGACCGTCACGACGGGCGCCGGCACGTTCGAGACTTGGATCGTGACACTGTCGCCGCTCGACGGCGATGAGTCCGGCACGGCGACCCTCAACGTGACGCGGGACGCGCCGCACCTGGCCGTGCGCGGCACGCTCAAGCTGCCGGCCATGATGGGCAGCGGCACGCAGCAGACGGAGCTGACCGCGCGGCGGTAGCGGCGATACGCGGGGCCAGCGACCCGGCCGGCCGTCGCAAGCTCCGACACGGCGTGCGCGCTGAATGGGGTTTGGTTGGAGGCCAGGGCGCCTTCTGGCCGATCCGCGCCCCGTCCGTGGTGTGTGATCGTCGGGGGTTGGGGGTCTAACACCAAACGCCCAACGCCTAACGTCTGTGGTCTGTGGCCGTCGTGGATGACGGATCAAGATGTGGGAGGCAAGATGAGCACGGTGTCCAACACGACGAATGTCGCGGTGGCGGCCGCCATGATCCTGGTCGCCTGCACCGACCCGCCCGGCCAACCCCCAGTGACCGTAACCACGCGCGACAGCGCCGGGATCGTGATCGTGGAGAATCGGATCGACACCCTCGGTATCCGAGCCGGGTGGGTCTTGAGTGGCACGCCGACGCTCACGATCGGTGGTGTCGATGTGCCGGACTCACAGCAGGTCTTTCGTGTGGGCGGGGCGCGGCGTCTTCCCGACGGACGGATCGCGGTCGTGGATGGTGGCGACGCCGAGCTTCGGATCTACGGCGCGCGGGGACAGCTGGAGCATACGATTGGTGGCAAAGGCGAAGGCCCCGGGGAGTTCGAGTCCCCGCAGTTGGCCGGTCTGCTGGGGTCCGACAGCGTCATCGTGCACGACAGCCAGTTGCGGAGGGTGTCGATACTCCACGTCGATGCCGGTTACGCGCGGTCCTATCCGATTGGCGAGGAGGGCGGGGGATACCCCGTGGCCATTGGCATCACTGCGGATGGTGGCCTCGCGATGGGCGGCGGGATGTTCTTCTCGAGCGAGGCAGGATTCCCGACGGGCGCGGTGCGACCGAACTCGCGGTACGTGGTGCTGACGCCCAACGGGAGCGTGCGTGGCGACTTCGGCGACGTGCCTGCGGCCGAGATGTTCGCCCGCAGCAGTGGTGGCATGTTCCAGGCGTCGACGCTCCCCTTTGGCCGGGTCACGGCGGCCGCGGCCGCGGCCGACCGGATTTGGCTCGGTACGGGAGACGCGTGGGAGATCCGTGCCTACACGCTGGATGCCGTGCTCATGCGCATCGTGCGGTTTGACCGAGCCCGACTTCCAGTGACGGCGGAACTCCGTGAAGCGTACGTGGACGAGCGTATCGCGAACGCGCGCAACGAGGCGGTTGCGCGAGATATCCGCGTGCAGATGGCCGAGGTTCCGATTCCGGAGTGGGTTCCACCGTACAACCACGTCGTGGTGGACGCGTTGCAGCATCTGTGGATCGGTGAGTACCTCCTGCCCGGTCAGCTCAGCCGTACCTACACGATCGTGAATGCCGATGGCTGGGCGGTCGGGCGGCTCACGATGCCTCCGCGGACGCGTCCGTTGGACATCGGGCCGGACTATGTGCTTGGGGTGACGTTGGATGAACTCGACGTTGAGCAGCTCACATTGTGGAGTCTGGAGCGCCCGTCGATTCACTCCCGAGGTTCAGGCATGTAGGGCCGCGCGAGTGTGGTGGAGAACGACTGACACTCCTGCTTGACACCGCTCCCCTCACAGCACCCACGCGTATCCCAGCTTCACGAGCACGGTCCGATCGGACTGCGTGCATCACGGCGGTGCCGGCACCACCGCGGCAGGACTCCGGGCTGGCGTGCCGTCAATTCTCACGCCGTTCTTTGCGGACCAACCGTTCTGGGCACACCGAGTGGCACGCTGCGCGTGGGCCCGTCGCCCGTCCCGCAGAAGAGGATCACCGCCCAGCGACCGGCACGTGCGATCCAAGCCACCACCGGCGGCGACGCCATGAGGGCGCGATCGGGATCGTTGGGCGAGCGCATTCGGGCCCAAGACGGTGTGCGCGCTGCGGTAGAGCTGCTAGTACACGCGGCT
The DNA here is from genome assembly GCA_029863245.1 of Gemmatimonadota bacterium. Lineage (GTDB taxonomy): Bacteria > Gemmatimonadota > Gemmatimonadetes > Gemmatimonadales > GWC2-71-9 > JAOTVV01. Next base: position 100,154 of record JAOTVV010000009.1, on the reverse strand, counting down.
TGCCGGCCACCGGAGAATCACGGGGAACTCGTGACGGAGCTACAGACGGGCGAGACCACCTCGGCGAGGCATACCTGCCGGCATTCAAACACACTCTCATGTCACTGTTGCACTGGCTGGGTGAGAACGCGTGGGGTCTGCCGACGCTGGCGTTTCCTGGTGATGCTGTTCTGACGAGTGCGCAGCTCAGCGACTGATCCGCTCGAAGAAGTCCATCATCACCTCGCTCGCCGCGAAGTCTACGGAGCTGGGCCACGCGTGGCCGCCGCCCTCGATCGCGTACAGCGATATGCGATCGCTCCGGGCACAAACGGCGTAATCGTGGCGCCGCACGGTGGTGCTTTGGCTCACCACATCGGTGACGGTCGGTCCCGAGCTACAACCACTCAGATCCGCCCACAGCCGCCACATTTCTTCGACCGCCATGAAGTCCGGTGTCCCGTTCCACGGGAAGGCCTCATCCGCCGTGCCGTGGACGAACACGGCGGGGATCACCGTCTCCGAGGTACACAGCTGCCGGGTCACCAGGCTCAGGGACGCGGCGACGCTGGCGACCGCAGCCAGCCGGCCCCTGAGCTGGCAGCCAAGCTGAAGCGTGAAGAGTCCGCCGTTGGAGAAACCGGCGGCGTAGACGCGGTCCCGGTCGATGGTGAATGTCGCGGCCATGGCGTCGATCACGTCCACCACGAACTGGACGTCGTCGAAGCCGTTGGATCCCGGAAAGCCGTAGTAGGTCCAGGTCGGGGTGTTGTCCTTTGCCTTGTCCAAGTACACGACCAACACACCGCGTTCATCGGCCACGGTGTCGAAGCCCGAGAGCACGCGGATGTCGTTGGCGTCCTGGCCCGCCCCGTGCAGCACGATCACCAGCGGTACCACCTGTTCCGGCGTGATGGTGGGCGGCACGTGAATGCGATAGGTACGCACCCTTCCGCTGGACGTGAGACTGGTCGCAAAGTCACCGCCGCCGTACCCCGGCTCGGTGGTGCTGCCGCAGGCGGCAGCTGCGAGGGCCGCCGACACGAAGAGCATTCCGACGGTGCACAACCTCATGATTCGTGATCCGCTGACCGTCGGGCGCCGCGCAGGCCGCGCCAGCCCAGCCCGGAAACTCCGGCGTCACTCATTGCGGCTCGCCGGGTGCGCGATCCGCAGCTTCGGCTTGTCCCCGAGTCAGCAGGCGCTCCGCGAACTCGACCCGCTCGTACATTTCGGCGAAGTCCTGCCGCAGGAGACGGACCTCGTCGTGCAGGGTCGCAACATCCTCGGTGAGGTGCTCCATCTCCTCCTGCCCGCCCTGGCCAAGGCGCGTCTGCCGCAGGTGGGTGTAGCGGATCTTCATCCCAATCAAGATCATGCTGCCGACACCGAAGATCGCGAGAACTGGGCCGATGGCTTCGGCGAGTCCTGGGGGCATACGCTTCCCTCTGTCGTGTTGAGTGCCGCCTGCGTCCGCATCCGACCCTACGGATGCACCGTTCTCCTGGTTTTGGGTCCGTAGGGTCAAGGTACTGAGCCCAACGGCGGCTGGCGACCATGAGCAGTGGCCTCAGAGAGCTCCCAAGCGCGGTTCGTCACGCAATCCGACCAACACGCTTCGCATGGCGGTGCGCATTCGTCTGGCCATTCCAGGCGTCGGGCCTTATCGTAGTCCGAGCAGCTCATGCAACGGAGAGACACCGTCGTGGACCATCGCCCGCAGTGGCCCAACGTAGTCGGCACGATCGGTATCGTCCTCGGTATCGTCCTCCTGCTCGACTCGGTCGACGACCTGATAACGGCACGGTGGACGGCAGCGGAGTGGCGATGGATCTTCCCACCGGACCTGGCCGATCTGATCGCGCGCTCCATGCCGCCGGCCGCTTGGCGCGCGGTCTCCGCCGCCGTTGAGATCGGACTCGCGGCACTCCTCATCGTCGGGTCCGTGGCGCTGAGACGTCGCACCCGTCACGGGGTGTCGCTGTGCAGGCTCTGGGCGTGGCTCGCGATCGTATGGGTGGTGGTGGTCATCGGACGGGGAACCCTGTGGCTCGCGCAGCACGGTGGGGAGCTGCCAGGAATTGGGGCGGTCCGGTGGGAAGTGTATGTGCCGTTTGCGCTCGGCCTCGCGGCCGCGCTCCTCCTCGCGTTTCCCGTGTTCCTGCTCGTCTGGTTGTCGGGAACGGCGGCGCGATCGGAGTACGAGGCCTGGCCTCGCTGACGCCGAGCTGAGAACCCCGCCCGCACCGCGTCAAATCCCGCCGTGCTCGTTCTTGGGGTGTGTCGTAAATCGAATCGTTTGAAGCGGTTACGAAATGAGCGGGCAGTGAGTGGCCGCTCGTCTTTCGTGGGTGTGTCCACTGGTGTACCGAATCCCGGTTGAGGATTGCCGCCGACTTCCACATGATGGCGGTATATGTCCGAACCAAGCCCCGAACTGGTCGACATGCTGGTGGAGAATCATCGGCGATTCCGCGCCTTCCTGGAGCAGCGTGTGGAGAACGCCGCTGATGCCGAGGACATTCTCCAAACGGCATTCCTGAAGGGCGTGGAGAAGGGGAGCGCGGTCCGCGAGCACGAGAGTGTCGTGGCGTGGTTCTACCGCCTGCTGCGCAATGCGATCACGGACTACTACCGCCACCGCGGGGCTGAGGCCCGGGCGCTGGAGCGTGCCGCGGGGTTCGCCCAGGAGGCGGACGAACTCGTGCTTGAGGTGGAACGGGCCATCTGCCAATGCATGCACGATCTTCTTCCCACACTCCCTGAGGACTACGCGATTTTGCTGAGACGCGTGGACTTGGAGGACGCGAGCATCACCGAGGTCGTCGCCGAGACCGGCTGGACGCCGAACAACGTGCGCGTCAAGCTCCACCGCGCGCGTGCCGCCCTCCGCAAGCAGCTCGAGCTGAGTTGCGGCAGCTGTACCGAGCACGGCTGCCTCGATTGTACCTGCGGCCCCTCTCCCCACCACGACGACTGATGTCTCTGCGGGACCGATCGCTGGTGTAATGAAGATGGCCCTCGCCCGTCTGCCTGGGTGAGCCGGCCCGCTGGCCGCGAGATGTGTGACCACGCCCGCGAAGTGAGTGCCACTGTGTCACAAGGCAAGGCCAGTTTCTCGACGACGACGATAGGGGAGAACCCGAGATGATGCATGACGCGCGACACACACATCACACCGAGAGCACGCACGGCGAGGCACGCGTGAAACAGCGGGATCCAGTGTGCGGCATGACCGTGCCGCCGGACGGTGCGGTGCGGGAGGTGCACGACGGAACGACGTACGTGTTCTGCAGCGAGCACTGCCTGCGGAAGTTCCGAGACAATCCTGCCCGGTACGTCTCCGGGGCGCCTCTCCGAGGCGGGGTGGAGTCCGCACCAGATTTGGCGCAAGGAACCGCCTACATCTGCCCCATGCACCCGGAGATCGTGCGGACAGCGCCGGGCTCATGCCCCATCTGCGGCATGGCGCTCGAGCCGCGCACGGCGACGCTGGAAGAGCCGGAGAACCCCGAGCTCGTGGACATGCGGCGGCGGTTCTGGGTGAGCGCGGCACTCACCCTTCCTGTCTTTGCCATCGCCATGTCCGAGATGCTGCCCGGCGGGGGCCCGCGCGCCGGGTGGCTCCCGCAGGGGGCGCTGACCTGGATCCAGTTGGCCCTGGCCACCCCCGTGGTCCTGTGGGGAGGGGCACCCTTCTTCGTGCGCGGCTGGCAATCGGTGGTCACGCGCCACCTGAACATGTTCACCCTGATCGGTCTCGGCGTCGCGGTTGCCTACGCCTACAGTGTGGTGGCGGCCGTGTTCCCGGGCCTCTTCCCAGACTCGTTTCGCAACCATGCCGGCGGCGTGGCTGTCTACTTCGAGGCCGCGGCCGTCATCGTGACGTTGGTCCTGTTGGGTCAGGTGCTCGAGTTGAATGCGCGCAGCCGGACGGGTGCCGCGATCAAGGCGCTGCTCCGCCTCGCGCCCAACACGGCCCGGCGGATCGGGCACGACGGAACGGAAACGGATGTGCCTCTGGAGCAAGTCCGACCGGGCGACCGACTGCGCGTGCGTCCCGGTGAGAAGGTGCCGGTCGACGGCGTGGTGCTGGACGGCGCGAGTGCGGTGGACGAATCGATGATCTCGGGCGAGCCGATTCCCGTTGAAAAGGCCCAGGGAGACCGGCTGATCGGTGCGACCGTGAACGGCACCGGCTCGCTTGTGATGCAGGCCGAGCGTGTTGGGGCCGACACGGTGTTGGCCCAGATCGTTCGGATGGTGGCCGAGGCACAGCGCAGCCGCGCTCCGATTCAGAAGCTGGCCGATGTCGCCGCGGCCTACTTCGTACCAGCGGTGGTGCTGATCGCCGCTGCCACGTTCCTCGTCTGGGCGTTGGTCGGACCGGAGCCGGCGATGGCATTCGCGCTGATCAACGCGGTTGCCGTGCTCATCGTCGCCTGCCCCTGTGCACTGGGACTTGCGACGCCGATGTCGATCATGGTAGCGACCGGCAAGGGGGCCACCGTCGGCGTGTTGTTCAAGAACGCCGAGGCGATCGAGGTGCTCCGCAAGGTGAACACCCTGGTGGTGGACAAGACGGGTACGTTGACCGTCGGGAAACCAGCGCTGATCGGCGTCGTGCTGGCAGAGGACTGGAGCGAGGGGGAATTGCTCTCCTATGCGGCGAGTCTCGAACGCGCCAGCGAGCACCCTCTGGCCGACGCCATCGTCCGGGGAGCGTCGCAGCGGGGCGCACAACTGGTGGATGTCAGCGCCTTCGAGTCGGTGACGGGTCAGGGGGTCACCGGCACCGTCGGTGGTCGTCGTGTGGCACTCGGCAATATCACGCTGATGCGCGCGATCGGCGTCGACGTCGCGCAGCTCGCGAACCAAGCCGAAACGCTCCGTGCAGACGGCCACACCGTGATGTTTGTGGCGGTCGACGGTCGTCTGGCCGGCATCCTGAGTGTTGCGGACCCGACAAAGGAGACGACGGCGGCGGCGATCGAGCAGCTGCATCGCGAGGGTGTGCGCATCACGATGCTCACCGGCGACAGTCGCACGACGGCCGAAGCGGTCGCTCGCAGCTTGGGTATCGACGATGTCGTTGCCGAGGTGCTCCCCGACCAGAAAGCCGAGGTGGTGAAGCGGTTGCAGCGCGACGGGCACATCGTGGCCATGGCCGGCGACGGCATCAACGACGCGCCGGCGCTGGCACAGGCGCACGTGGGGATCGCCATGGGCACCGGCACGGATGTCGCGATGGAAAGTGCTGGCGTCACGCTCGTACAGGGCGACCTCCGCGGCATCGTCCGGGCACGTCGCTTGAGCCGGGCCACGATGCGCAATATTCGGCAGAACCTGTTCTTCGCGTTCGTCTACAACAGCCTCGGCGTCCCGATTGCTGCGGGTGTGCTGTACCCGTTTTTCGGCGTCCTACTGAGCCCGATGATCGCGGCAGCCGCCATGAGTTTCAGTTCGGTGTCGGTGATCGGCAATGCGCTGCGGTTGCGAGCGGTGCATGTCTGACGCCTGACGCCAAGGGGTGAGAGTCCGGATCCCACCGGGCCAAGCGGTTGAGCGCACGGGCCGATGCATCCGCATTGATGCTCGCACTCGTGCTCGCCGTCGCTCACGCCGCCTCAGGGTCGCACCGCGTAATATCCCGCCGTCCCGACCGATGTAAGCCCCACAACTACAAGCCGGTACGAAACGAGCGGCTGGCACACGGCCGATGATGGCTTGCGCCTGTGGGCCAACGGCGTGCCAACTGCACCGTGCGTTCTCGCATATTCGCTCGGCCCCGTCTATCTTCAGCGCCTATGCCCGACATTACCTCCCGCCTCTCGGCCGCCCTGGAAGGCCGCTACGTGATCGAGCGCGAGCTCGGGCAGGGTGGCATGGCGACCGTGTACCTCGCGCATGATGTCAAGCACGACCGCAAGGTGGCCTTGAAGGTCCTGCGGCCCGAGCTGGCCGCCGTGATCGGCGCCGAACGGTTCCTGCAAGAGATCAAGGTCACCGCGAATCTCCAGCACAGCCACATCCTGCCGCTGTACGACTCGGGGGCCGCCGAAGGGTTCCTCTACTACGTGATGCCCTATGTGGAAGGGGAGACGCTGCGGACCAAGCTGGACAAGGAAAAGCAGCTCGGCGTGGACGATGCGATCGCCATCGCACGCGGCATCGCCGGGGCGCTGGAACACGCGCACAAGCAGGGCGTGATCCATCGCGACATCAAGCCCGAGAACATCCTGCTGCGGGACAGTGACCCGCTGATCGCCGATTTCGGGATCGCGCTGGCGCTCGCCCACGCGGGTGGCAACCGGCTGACGGAGACCGGCCTGTCGATCGGCACGCCGCATTACATGAGTCCCGAGCAGGCGATGGGCGACCGCGAGACGGATGCGCGGAGTGACGTCTACTCCTTGGGCGCCGTGCTCTACGAGATGTTGGTGGGCGACCCGCCGTACACGGGCAGTACGGCCCAGGCGATCGTCGCCAAGGTGATCACCGAGAAGGCGCCGCCTGTCACCGCGCTCCGGGATACGGTGCCCGAGCACGTGAGCGCGGCCATTGCCAAAGCGCTCGCCAAGCTGCCGGCGGATCGGTTCGCGAGTGCCGCGAGCTTCGCCGAGGCGCTGGCGCGTCCGGGCATGGTGGACACTCCCATGCACCGCACAGCGCCACTCGCCGTGACGAGGTCCGCCCGGCATCGGGTGGGGCGCGCCGCCGCCGTCGCCGCCTTTGCGGCGTTGGGGGCGGTGGCGCTCTGGGGTTGGCTCACCGCCCGCACCGCATCCCGCCAGCCGGTGACGAGGCAGTACATCTCGCTGGGCGACAGCGTCCGGCTGAGCATGCTGTTTCCCGCCCTGGCGCTGTCGCCCGACGGGAACACGCTGGTCTTCAAGGACAACGCCGTCAACGGTCTGCTCTGGGTCAAGCAGCGGGGGCAACTCCGTCCCACGGCGATTCCCGGCACGGAGCGGGCGAATATCCCCGTGTTCTCGCCCGATGGCGAGTGGGTGGCGTTCGTCGCGGACGGGCGGCTCCGGAAGGTGCGCGCGTCCGGAGGGGCGGCCGTCACGCTGGCCGATACCGTGGCAGGGGTGTTTGGCGGCGCGACCTGGCTCGATGACGGCACGCTGGTCTACGTCGTGCCGGCGCTGAATGAGCTCCGCCGGGTGAGCGCGTCGGGTGGCGAGAGCACGGTCGCCTTGCGCGACACGGCGCTGGTGGGAGGCGGGATGGGCTATCCCGTGGCTTTGCCAGGCGCCCGCGGGGTCCTGTTCCAGTACTGCGGGTCCTCGTGTGTGACGATGCGCATCCACGTGCTGGACCTGCGCACCGGCCGGCAGAAACTGCTGCTCGAGGACGTTCTTCAGGCGTGGTACATGCCGAGCGGGCACCTAATGTATGCGCGGCGGGATGGGGTGGTCCTGGCGGCGCCCTTTGACCTCGACGCGCTCGAGATCACGGGTGAGGCAGTGCCGGTCCTCGAGGAGGTGGATGCGCAGGCCCAGCAGGGATTCGTTCCGCTGGCGTGGTCGGCTTCGGGGACTCTGGTCTACGTCCAGCGTCGGGGCCCGGCGATCGGCAACGTGATCGTGCGGGTGACACGGGACGGCGTCGCCGTGCCCATCGACACCACCTGGGTGGGCGCATTCAACTCCCTGGCCCTGTCGCCGGACGGGCGGCGTCTGGCGGTGGGCTCGGGTATCGGCACGGGACTCAACATCTGGATCAAGCAGCTCGATCGTGGGCCGTTCACGCGACTGTCGTTCGGCAACGCGGATCGTCGTCCCGTGTGGTCGCCGGACGGACGGTCCGTCGCGTTCATCCGGGACACCGTGGGCACCAGCGCCGTGTATGCTCGGCCCGTGGACGGGAGCGGGCCGGACCGCTTCATGGCATCGCTCGACCGTCAGATCCAAGAGGTCTTCTGGTCGGCGGATGGCCGGTGGCTGCTGCTCCGCACGGACAACGGCGCCGCGGGTGCCGGCGACCTCGTGGGTGTCCGCACGACCGGCGATACCACTCCGGTGCCACTGGTCGCCAGCGAGTTTTCCGAGCTGCACCCGGCGCTCTCACCTGACGGACGCTGGCTCGCGTATTCGTCCAACGAGTCGGGGATCCTGGAGGTCTACGTCCGCCCGTTCCCCAACACGAGCGCGGGTCGCTGGCAGGTGTCGAATGGGGGCGGGACGGAGCCCGTCTGGTCGGCCAACGGGCGCGAGATCTTCTACGCCGCGCCGACTGGCCAGCTGATGGCGGCACAGGTGAATGCCGATGGCAACTTCTTCGTCAGCGAGCTGCGTCCGCTGTTCGATGCGTCCGCGCTCACGTTCGACGGCTTTCACCAATCGTACGCCGTCACCGCCGACGGCCGGCACTTCATCTTCAACAGTCCACGCTTCGCGGGGCACGTCCAGTCGGGGCCGCAGCTCGTGTGGGTGGACCACTGGTTCACCGCACTCCGGAGTCAACTCGCCCGATGAGCGACATCACCGACAAGCTCGAGGTCGCGATCGCCGACGGTAGGTGATCGAGCGATCAGTCTCGAGCTGACACTACCCGGCCCCCGGTCCGGCACGATGCCTGTCGGCTCCCGCACCCCAGGATGCAGTGGTTGGTGGCGTGCGCGCGTCTATCCCGCAGACGCGCGGCCCGCGGCCCCGCTCGTGAAACGCCGCAGCCGGCGGGTCTCGAACAGCAGGGCCGACCCGGCCGTCACCAGCGTGACCACGATCAGGATCACCGCCATCCGCGCCCACGGCTCGCCGGCATCCATCCGCTGCCCCGTGAGCACCACGGTGGTGCGGACCCACTCCAGCGCGCCCCCGATGAGCGTCACCTGGAGCAGCCGGGCCACCCACCGCCGCCGCACGAAGAGGAGTAAGGGCAACGCGAGAAACACCCATGGGAGGATCGGCACGTCGTGCCGAGAAAAGTGCGCGGCGAGGACCACCAGGCTCAGCACGATCGGTGTCAGTAACACTCCCGTCACGGTCGCTCCCTGGTGTTCGCGCCACGCCCGGACCACAGGGGTCCGTGAGTGTCAGCTTGGTACGGTGCGTTGGGGAGCGCAATATATACCAACGCTCCGACACCGGAGGCTCCATGAAACCAGCACACGCACTTTTTACGTCGATCGCCCTGCTGGCGATCGTCGCGACGCTCCCCGGCTGCACGGCAGACGGTCCCGCTCCCGGATCCGTCATGACCGTGAACGGCCCGATCGCGCCGGACCGGATGGGAACCACGTTGCCGCACGAGCACGTGCTGGTCGACTTCGCCGGCGCGGAGGTGGTGAGCCCCGACCGCTACGATCGGGACGCTGTTTTCCAGACGGTGCTGCCGTACCTGCACCAAGCGCGCACACTCGGCGCACAGTCCCTGGTCGAAGCCACGCCGGCGTACCTGGGACGCGATCCGCTCCTGCTCAAGCAGCTCGCCGACGCCAGCGGCATGCACGTGCTCGTGAGCACCGGCTACTACGGCGCCCGGGACGACCAGCACCTACCGCGTCACGCCTTTACCGACTCGGCCGACTCGCTGGCCGCGCGCTGGATTCGCGAGTGGACCACGGGCATCGACGGCACCGGCATCCGGCCCGGCTTCATCAAGATCGGCGTGGACCCCGGCCCGCTGTCCGACATCGACCGCACACTGATTCAGGCCGCGGCGCGCACCCACCTGCGCACCGGCCTCACGATCGCCGCCCACACGGGGCCGGCCGCCGGCGCCCTGGAGCAGCTGGCCGTGCTGGAGGCGGAAGGCGTCGATCCGAGCGCCTGGATCTGGGTTCACGCCCAGGCCGAAGACGACTCTACGATCCACGTGCGCGCGGCGCGGAGCGGCGCCTGGATTTCGTTCGATGGACTGGCCCCCGACAACGTCGAGCGCTACGTGGCGCGGGTGGGGTTCATGAAAGCGGAGGGCCTGCTCCATCGCGTGCTCGTCTCGCACGACGCCGGTTGGTACCACGTGGGCGAACCTGGTGGAGGCACGTTCCGCCCGTTGGACACGCTGTTTACGAAATTCCTGCCCGCCCTGACGGCCGCAGGCTTCACGGACCAGGAGATCCACCAGTTGACGGCCGCCAACCCCGCCGACGCCTTTGCCGTCCGCGTTCGAGCGCGCGTGCGGTAGCACGGTGTCAGGGCGTTGCTGCTCGAAGGTCCGGCCGGTGGACGACACCGTTCCACACGGCACATACTCGCGTAGGGGATATTGAGGTTTGTTTCAGTCATCAACTCGCCCGATGAGCGAAACACCGATCCAAACCGCCCAACCGCCCAACCGCCCAACCGCCTAACCGCCTAACCGTCAATCCGCCCAGCATTACATTGCGGCCACATGACCGCGTCCTCCGCTCCGCCGAACCCGGAGCACCACGATCCCGAGGGTGGATTCCGCAATCCCTGGGCATCCGCCGAGTCGCACGGTCTGGGTGAGTTCCTGCGCTGGATGGCCACCTACGATCGGCGACCCGATCCGACCAAACGCGGCAGTTTGCCGACGGCGGCGCCGGCCCCGATCTGCCCGCGGGCCCCGGCAGACGCGCTGACGCTCACCTGGGTGGGGCACTCCACGTTCCTGATCCAGATCGGCGGCGTGAACGTGCTCACCGATCCGATGTGGAGCGAGTTCGCCTCACCGGTACGCGTGGTGGGCCCACGGCGGTTCATGCCGCCGGGGATCGCGCTGTCCGATCTGCCGCCGATCGACATCGTCGTGCAGTCGCACGACCACTACGACCATCTGGACCTGCCGACGGTGCGCGCGCTCGCGGCTCGGTTTCCCAAGGCCGAATGGATGGTCCCGCTCGGTCTGTCGGGCTGGATCGCGCGCCGAGGGGTGCGGCGGGTCCGGGAGCTGGACTGGTGGGAGGAGGTGGAGGTGGCGGGGGTACGGGTGGGCGCAGTGCCGGCCCAGCACTTCTCCGGTCGGGGCCCCAGGCGCAACCGGAGCTTGTGGTGCGGCTGGACGCTCCGCGCGGCCGCGTCGGACCGTGCGGTGTACTTCGTGGGAGACACGGGGGACTTTCCCGGTTTCGGCGAGATTGCCGAGCGGTGCGGGCCGTTCGATGCCGTGCTGATGCCGATCGGCGCGTACGATCCGCGCTGGTTCATGCGGCCGGCGCATCTCGATCCCGAGGAGGCCGTGCGCGCGTACGCGACCGTCGCGAGCCGGCAGCCGGGACGCCCGCTCCAACTGGTAGCGATGCATTGGGGCACGTTCAAGCTCACTGAGGAGCCGCTGCTCGAGCCGCCCGAGCGGCTCCGGCGCGCGTGGCGCGACGCCGCACTCCAAGAGCCGCTGCTGCACGTGCCGCGACACGGAGAGACTCGGCGGATCGTGCCCACCGCCCAACCGCCCAACCGCCTAACCGCCTAACCGCCCAACGGAACCGGCCGCTCCGGCTGGGGGTATGGGAGACTGTTCACAGCGGTCTTCAACGGCGGTGACACCATGTCTTCCCGGCGACGGCAGTATTGCGATCGCGCTGTTCAGCGCCAGCGTCGCTGGATCCACGCGTTGGCCCGCTCGACCGCCATCGCGATCGTCGCTCCACTCGTACTCGCCTCGTGCGCTCGGCCCGGATCGATCGTTCCACCGAACTCCACCTTACCCCGACATATGTGGAGCCCACCGCTCGCCTATCCACCAGCCATGGTCGCGGCGCGCATCGAGGGCTCCGTGCTGCTCGAGGCGACGGTCGATACCGCTGGCAACGTCGTCACAGGCACGATCCGCGTGATCGGCTCGTCGGACGAAGCGTTCGAGGCTCCCGCCGTAGTCATGCTACGGGAATCCCGGTTCGAGCCTGGTCGCGTCGGCGGCCAGCTTGCCCCGATCCTCGTTCGGGTTCCTGTGAAGTTCGAGCTTCGGCACGACGAGGCCGTGACCGCCGCGGACAGTGCTGCGGCCGCCAGCCAGATGATGCAAGCAGAGCGTCTGGCAAGAGACGGCCACATTGCCGAGGCGATGTCGGCATACCGCATCGCACAAGCCCTCGACCCGCGGCCTGCGCGCGCTGCGTCCTTCTGGCTTCCGCTGTGCTGGTACGGAAGCCTCTGGGAGCAAGCGGCCGAGGTGCTGTGGACCTGCGACCAGGTGGTCGCCATTGCTCCCACTCAGGCGTGGGCCAGGGAGGCGCGCGGCATCGCCAGAGCCCTGACCGGCGATACCCGGGGCGCCATTGACGATTTGTCGGCGGTTGCCACCTGGACCATGAGCGAGCAGGAACGGTCGGAACGTCTTGCCTGGGTTGCATCACTGCGGGCGGGGCAGAATCCGTTCACCGCCGGCGTGTTGGCCGCGCTCCGCAGCAGAGAAAGGAAGGTCTTCCCCTAGGCGATCGCTGTAAGCGAATTCCGACTCACATCAGCTTCGAGCCGAGCAGGGTCGGGCAATCGCCGCGGTCGGCTAACCGCCCAACCGCCTAACCGCCTAACCGCCTATCGCGGCACTTTGGCGTTCAGCTCCTCGAACCAATTGGCCACGAGCACCAGCTCGGAGACGAGTCCCTGCCGACGCACCATGATGAAGCGGTCGCCGCGCGGCGTGATGTCGTAGGCGCGGTGGTAGTGATCCGCCCGGAACCCGCGCGCATCGAAGAGCTTCTCCACCGGCCCGAGGCCGAAGCTCGGAGTGTCGGTCACGGTGCGACGCACCAGGTCTCCAGCCGTCTGGCGGTAGAACAGCTCGCGGCCGTTCCGAGCCCACAGGGGCTCCGTGCCGCCACCCACCGAGACCGCCCAGCGTGCGCGGCCCGGATTCTCGAAGGGACGCACGTACACTTCCTCCTGGCCGGATTCGTTGGAGGTGTACGCGATCCACCGGCCGTTGGGGGAGACGATCGGGCTGTACTCCTCCTGCGCGGTGGCGATGAGTTCCCGTGGCACCGTGTCCGTGCCGGGACGCAGCACGAGGATGTCACGCATCGTCCCCGGGCGCTGGCCACGGATCACGAGCGTCGTGCCGTCCGGCGACCAGACGGCCTCATCCGCATAGAAGCCCTCCGGAAGCGCAGCCGTGCGTTCGGCGGGCTGACTGGCGTCGGCCCGGCGGGTCCAGATGCCACGCTCCGAGGCACTCCCGCCCCGGTACGTCACCGACGTGCCATCCGGGGTCCAGGTCGGTCGGTCGAACGTGCCGGCGCCGAGGGCCAGGCGCAGCAGGCCCCCGCCCTCCAGGTTCTTCACCCACACGTGCGTGCCATCCGTGCCGCTCAGGGTCAGTGCCAACGACCTCCCGTCCGGGGAAAGTGCGACGTATCCGAACGCTCCCCACCAGTCGGGATCGACGGGGGTGGCTTCACCCTGGCGGGTCACCCAATGCAGCTGGGCGACACCGGTTGCGGAGCCGGCCTCGTAGATCAGGTTCCCGGTCTCGGACACGGCAAACTGCCCCGCGCCGGCATCGGGATCGACCGCGATTCCCTGCTCGATCAACACGGAGGAACCGGTGAACGTCATCCCGTCGATGTCGAACGGAGCGGCCAGCAGCATGCCATCCGACGTGACCCAGACCAGATGCCCCGTCGGCAGGTACCGGGCGTTCACGCCCTGCGCGAGCGTCGTGACGGCGCCAGTCGCGAGCGCCACTACGGCGATGGTGGCGTCGTCCACCGAGGAGTGCCAGATCTCCACGATCGCGCCTTTGCCGTTCGGGAGGACGTGTGCGAAGTCGTACTCGAGCTCGCCTTTCGTACGGTCGGGGGTTGCCACCGTGTCGATCGTCGTCCCGCCGGGCGAGATGCGCAGCAGGTGACCATCCGGGCCGGTGAAGTAGATCCGACCGTCCGGGCCCCAGTCGCCGCCCCAGGGATCGGCTCCGCCCGTCACGATGGTCCGGACCGGTCCACCGTCGGTCGGCACCACGCGGAGGTCGCCGGGCTCGCCGGTGAAGAACCCGATCGCGCTTCCGTCGCGGGAGAAGAACGGCGACATGGCGCCTTCGGTGCCGAGGACGGGCCTGGCACTGAGTGCATCCAACTCTCGCAGCCAGAGTTGGCGGTTGAGCGGCGAGCTCGCCGCCGGTCCGACGTAGACGATCCGCCGCCCGTCGGGAGACATCGCGATCCGGAGCGTGGACTGCTCGGTCAGCGCCGCATCCTCGTGGATGGCCATGGAGACGCGGAAGACCTGCTTGGGCGTGGTGCGCAGCCAGCCCGCGACGGCGGCACCGATGGCGAGCACGGCGACCGCGGCAAGAGCGATCGCAATGGCGGGTTGGCGGGCCCGCGGGCCGGCGGGCGCAGCCGGGGTGGCCGCCGTGTGTGACAGCGTGAAGGCCGGGTTGCCGAGCGCCTCGGCAAACTTCGCTGCGGTCGGGAACCGGTCGGCCGGCGTCTTGTCGAGGGCCTTCCGGACGGCGGCGTCCACGTGAGCGGGGACGGCCGGTCGTTGCCGCGAGACGGGCGGTGGGTCCTCGGACAGAATCCGGGCGATGATGGCCTGCACGGTATTGCCGTGGTGCGGCGGCTCACCCGAGAGCATCTCGTAGACCATCGCACCCAGGGAATACACGTCGGAGCGCGCGTCCAGCTCGCGGTCGCCCGTGGCCTGCTCGGGCGACATGTAGTGCGGCGTGCCCAGCGAGAGACCGGTCTCGGTGAGGCGCGTGCCGCCCGCGTGCGACACCGCCAGCGCGATCCCGAAGTCCGCCACCAGGGGCTTCCCCTGCTGGAGCAGGATGTTTTCCGGCTTGATGTCGCGGTGGACCACGCTGCGCTGGTGGGCAAAGTGCAGGGCATCCGCCACGTCCTTGGCAATGGCGATGGTCTCGTCCACCCCGAGCTGCTTCTCGCGGGTCATCTTGTCCCGCAGCGTTTCACCCTCCACGTAGGGCATGACATAATAGAGGAACTCACTGCCCGCCTCGCCCGCCGGCCCGGCCGCCCGCCCGCTGTCATACAGCGGCAGAATGTTCGGGTGCTGAAGGTTGGCGGTGACCTCGATCTCCTTGAGGAACCGCTCGGCGCCGAGGATGGCGGCCAGCTCTGGCCGCAGGACCTTGAGCGCCACCTTGCGGTGGTGCTTCACGTCTTCGGCGAGATAGACCGTGGCCATGCCGCCGGCCCCAAGCTCGCGCTCAACGGTGTAGCGGCCGGCAAGGGCCGTAGTCAGGCGGTCCACGGGATTGGTCATTCGCATCGCTGGGAGAAGGACCGCGTAGGATACCGGGGAAGGGCCGGTAGGGCCAGGTGCGGCGGAGATTCGCCGCGAGCGTCCTCACCGCTCTCCGATCCCGCCCAACCGCCTAACCGCCTAACCGCCTAACCGCTCAACCGCCTAACCGCCCAACCGCCTAACCGCCTGACTCAGCGACGATCGCTGCGATGCGATCGCCGAGCTCCTCCAAGTCGCTGCGTTTCTTCTGGGCGACGCCGCGATAGATCGCCCGCGTGAGCGCGTACATCCCGGGGAACCACACCGCGGAGAGCAGTCCGGCCTCGAGGGGGACGCCCAGCCATCCGAGGCCCATGCCCAGGATCGTGGCGACGCCACCGATGCCACCGCCCACCAGGATGCTGCTGTAGAGGGTGACGGCCATCTCACCGAGCCGTTCCTGGACGTGGATGCGCGTCTGTCCGCCGCGCGACGTGACGTGCACCTGCACCGCTCGCCGTTTGCCAAGAACGGGCTTCGTCGTCCGCCACGTGAGCGACCGACCGAGCGTGTCGATCTCTCCCGGCGTCGAGAGCGACGCCTGGATTTCGGCGACGATGTCGTCGTACACGGCCTCGGTCAGCTCGCCGGCCACGACGCGCTCGTATGCGATCACCGTCGGACTGCCGAGCCAAAAGGCGC
Organism: Gemmatimonadota bacterium; assembly: GCA_029863245.1. Classification (GTDB taxonomy): domain Bacteria; phylum Gemmatimonadota; class Gemmatimonadetes; order Gemmatimonadales; family GWC2-71-9; genus JAOTVV01. The sequence goes on along the minus strand of JAOTVV010000009.1, from coordinate 84,369 downwards.
CCGGGCCGGATTCGGCTGGAGGCGAGACGGATTTGCGCGCCTCGAGCTTGCGCGCCGCTCGTTCGACGCGCTCCGGCGAGATACCGACGTCGTCGGCTATCTGCTGCACGGTCTTGAGCGACATCCCCTCTTCGGTCGGGTGTGCCACCTGCTCCTCGGCTGCCTGCCGCACGATCTCCTCGACTTCACTGTCACTGTAGCGCCGCACCGCGCCCTCTTCAGCGCGGAGTGCGAGGAGAAACGCGTCTACGGTTTCGAATCGATTGCGCGCGCGCAGGGCGAGGGCGCCGACGAGCGCCCGCTCGATGGTCCTGCCGATCTCGCGGATGCGGGCACGGTGTCGTTCGGGCGAGTCGGTGAGCATGCCGAGCCTGAGGGATTCATCCGTCTGCCACATGCCCGGGGGCTCGCCAAGCAGCATCTCGTACAACACGCAGCCCAGGCTGTACACGTCGCTCCGGGCGTCGAGATCACGATCACCCGCTGCTTGCTCGGGGCTCATGTATCCCGGGGTGCCGATGGCCAAGCCGGTCCGAGTGATATTCGCACCGCCGGCCGTGCTCACGGCCCGCGCGATGCCGAAGTCCGCGACCATGGGATGGCCTTCGGAGAACAAGATGTTCTCCGGCTTGATGTCGCGGTGGAGGATGCCTTGCCGATGGGCGTAACTCAGCGCGTCTCCCACATCGTCCATGATGCCGAGGGCCGCCGCCGTGTCGAGGCGTTTCTCGCGACGGAGTCGCGTGCGGAGCGATTCACCATCGATGAACGGCATGACGTAGTACAGGAATCCGGCAGCCTGCCCCGAATCATGGAGCGGGATGACGTGGGGGTGCGTCAGGCGAGCGGCGATCTTGATTTCCTTGAGGAACCGCTCCGCACCCAACGACGCGGCGAGTTCCGGCTTGAGCACCTTGACCGCGACGTGGCGGTTGTGCCGCACATCCAGGGCCAGGTGTACGGTGGCCATGCCACCCGCACCGATTTCCCGCTCCACCACATAGCGGTCGCGGATGGCGTCGGTGAAGGCTGTGGGAAGATCGGGCATCGGCGAAAGATAGATGCGGAGGCGCTCGACCGTTACCGCCGCTTCGCCTAACCGCCTAACCGCCTAACCGCCAAACCGTCTACTGGACATCTCCGCTTTCGACCGGCATTCTCGCGGGAACTGAGTTAGGGGTGCCCGGTGAGCGATCCCATCCAGAATACCGCCTCTCGCGAATCGTCTCGTCCGCTGCTGCGAACCAGCGATCGCGTTTGGGTGAGACGCATCGGGCTCCTTCTGGTCGCGTCTGGTCTCGTTCTGCACTGCGAGACGGCGCACGAGGTCGTACCGGCGGAACTGGAAGAGCTTGCCCCCGCATTTCCCTATGCGTCCTGGTTTGCCGAACACACCGGCTTCGACCCAGTTCCCGACGATTTCGGCGCGTACGCGATGCTCCCGGTGTCGGACACGCTGTATCTGGGGTTCGGTGCGGGTTTACCGGCGGCCGCCGACGGTGCGCTCCTGGGCGCGTTCGACGACGCAGGCATCCGGGCGGTGGCGCCGCTGGATGAGCAAGGCATGCTCGACATGGCAACTGGTGGAGGGATGCTGCTCATACCCGGTGTCGATCCATGCTGCCCGGATGGGTGGGAAGCCGGCAACTTCTATACGTACGCGCCCTCCGCCGGACTGACGAAATGGCGCAACCTTCCCAATGTGTTCCACGCCTGGGGTGTGTGGTACGACGGCGCGGATGATGTGGTCTATGTCGCCGCCAGCTCGCACCGCGGCGACTCCGTATCAGTCGGCGGGATCTGGCGCACCGCGGACCTGGGTGTGCACTGGGCACGAATAGCCACCAACGATGACGGTGTCGGCGACTATCGCACGTACGATGTATTGGGGCATCGGGGGCGCCTCTATGCCACGAGCGCCGAGAGTCGAAACTCGTGTGCGCTCGTGGCACAACCGGAGGTCGGAACTGCCTGGATGCCCGTGCTACCCGACAAGCGACTTGCCTGTTATCACCGCTTGGTACCATTTGGTGACGCGCTCATCGCCGTGGACTCCACTCGCCGCAGGCTCCACGTCGTGACAGGGCAGGGGGATGCGCTGCAGCGCGAGCTACCGTTCACCATAGGCGAACTGAGCCTCAACTGGGCCACGGTGGCGGGCGGCTATCTGTATGCACTTTCTAGCGACGGGCGGATCCTGCTCACCCGGGATCTGGCGGTGTGGAAAACCGTAGCCGAGGCGGATCAAGAGTTCGTGACCATCCAATACTGGCCGCAGAGGAACTGGCTCGTGCTCGCCAGTCGCGGTATGAACGGCGCGTTGTGGAAGCTCGAGCTGTGCGATGCGGCCCCGTGTTGAGACTCGACAGCCCCGGGCCACGTGGTCCAACGATCCTAACCGCCTAACCGCTCAACCGCCTAACCGCTAGTGAGGTGTCCCGGGCTGAAGCCCGGGCTCGGTTGTGTAGGGCAGGGAAGTGCGTCCTCTAAGGACGCGCAGGCGGGCCGAGCCCGCCCTCTCAGGGCGGGACCCACCACGAAGAGCCGCTCCGGTCCCCGTAACCGCCTAACCCCTCAACCGACTAACCGTCAAAAGAACACAGCCCATCAGTGTTATGTTGACAATGCCCGCGTTGCGCATGGTGGGTGTAGCCTGATATTCAACAATGGGTCGACATCGACCAGCCCCGGACGTGTCCGAAACCAAAGGAAGATCATCATGACCATCCCATTCCGTCTCCGCTCTGTCGCCGTGTCGGTGCCGGCGTTCGCCGCAGCGTTGCTCCTCGCCCAACCAGCCTCCGCGCAAGGCGGAGCCGGCGCGGCCGGCCCGATGCGGCAGGCGGCGCAGCTCGACACCCGGGGCGCCACGGCTGAAGCCCGCGCGATCTTTCAGACCATGATCGATTCGGCGGCGGATCCGGCAGCCGAGGCCAGTGCCCGCCGCGCCATGGCGATGTCGTACGCGTTCGACGGCGACTGCGCGAATACCGCGAAATACGAGATGATGGTCATCGCCTACTGGATGACGCGCGAAGCGGAGGAGCCGCAGAACGCCTTCTATCAGCAGGGTGAAATGGCGAATGAGGGTGGGCGCGTATGCCTCGATGCCGGCGACCTCGATGCGGCCGAGCGGTTGTACCGCTTGGGCTATGAGCTGGGCGTGAAGGAGCCGGCGCCGCCGACCCACCCCCGGAGCCTCTGGGACTATCGCCTCACGCACGCGTTGGGCCGCATCGCCGCACGACGCGGCAACGCGGTCGAGGCCCAGCGGCAGATCGGCAACGCGCGGCGGATTCTGGACAGCGATCCGACCATGGCCGAGCAGCAGGAGCGGTACTTCCCGTATCTCGTGGGCTATGTGGCGCTCTACACCGGCAACCTCGTCACCGCCGAAGCGGCGCTGACGGAGGCCATCACGGCGCCCGGCAACCAGCGCGATGCGTTCATGCGGTGCCTGCTGGCCATGACCCTCGAGCGCATGGGCCGGCAGAACGAGGCCGAAGCGATGTATCGAGAGGCGTACGACCGGGCGACGTCGCACAATCCACCAGCGGCATTCGTGCGGCCGTTCGTGCGGCGGAAGCTCGGGTTATCCGAGTCCCCGTGACGGCGCAGGCTCGCCCTACGTTTCCGCGGTTCCCTCTGATGGAGGTCGTCGTGCGCCACATAATGCTCCCGCTGATGTTGTGCGTGGTCGCAGCGTGCCAAACCCCTTCGGCTTCACGCTACGCCATCGTCGGGGCAACCTTGGTGGACGGCACGGGTGCCGCACCGGTCGAGGACGCGGTGGTGGTGGTGGGCGATGGGCGGATCCTCTGCGCGGGACCGCGTGCCGACTGCACGGTCCCTGGCGATGCCGAGACGATCGACGCTGCCGGAGCGTGGCTCACACCCGGACTGATTGACGCGCACGTGCACTTCAGTCAGACAGGGTGGTACGACGGCCGTCCCGACGCCGTGGATTTTCGCGACCAGTATCCGTACCCCGAAGTGATCGCCGATCTCGAAGCGCACCCGGAACGGTTCTTTGACGCCTATCTCTGCGCGGGAGTCACATCGGTGTTCGATGTCGGCGGCTACCCGTGGACCTGGTCGCTGCGTCGCCGGTTCCAAGACGACCACCGCGCACCGCGGATCGCCGCTGCCGGGCCCTTGCTCTCCACCGTCGACTTCTGGCTCAACCTGCCCGGCCAACAGCAGTTCATCTACATGGCGGACGACGAGACGGTGCGCCGAGCGGTGCAGAGCCACGCCGCGTTCGAGACCGATGCGGTGAAGATCTGGTACATCATGCCGCCCCAACCCCCTGACACGGCTCGCGTGCAACGCCTGGTGCGGGCGGCGGCCGACGAGGCGACGGCACAGGGGCTGCAATTGATCGTACATGCGACGGGGTTGTGGGAGGCGAAGGATGCCATCCGCGCGGGCGCCGACCTGCTGGTCCACAGCGTGTGGTCGGAACCGGTAGACGACGAGTTCATCGACCTGGCACGGGAGAGCGGCGTGGTGTACACGCCCACCCTCACGGTGCTGGAAGGGTATGAACACGCCGCCCGCGGCACGGTGGATGGCTCGCTCTATCCCCTCGAGTGCGCCGACCAGCGATCTCGCGCTCTCGTGGCGTCGCCACCAGCGGCCGATCGCCTTCCCCAAAACCGTTTGACTCCCGAGAGCGCTCGGGCCACGCAGCGACGGACGGAGATTGGCCAGCAGAACGCCAAGCGGTTGCACGACGCCGGCGTCGCCATCACCGTGGGCACCGACGCCGGCAATCCGGGCACCCTGCACGGGCCCTCCATCTATCGTGAGATGGAGTTGCTGCAGCAAGCGGGACTCGCCCCGATGGACGTGCTCGTGGCGGCCACCAAGATCGGCGCTCGCGCCATGGGCCGCGAGCAGGAGCTGGGCACGGTGGAGGAGGGAAAGCTTGCCGATCTCGTTCTTCTCGACGCCGACCCCACCGAGGACATCGCCAACGCGCGCCGAGTGCGTTGGGTCATGAAGGGCGGCGTCCCGCGCGAATAAACCGTCTTCCGCCTTACCATCCTACCGCCTTAAGTGGAGCCGACGCCAATGGACTTCAAGCAGCGAGTTCCCCTCGGCAGGACGGGACTGATGGTGAGTCGGTTGGGGCTGGCGTCGGGCTACGGCGTCCCCGCGGCCGCCATCGAGAAGGCCGTTCACGAGCACGGGATCAACTATCTCTACGTCTCCCCCTTACTCCACCTCGGCAACATGGTGCAGGCCATCCGCAACCTGGCACCCGGCCACCGCGACGACCTGTGTATCGTGTTGGCTCGGCCAATCCTCCGGGGATTCCGTCTGGAGCGGTATGTCGAGCGCTGGCTGAAGAAGCTCCGGCTCGAGTGGGTCGACCTGCTGTTCCAGGGCATGGGCAAAGCTCCGAGCGAGACGCTCACTGACCGAGTACAGCGCCTCAAGGACAGCGGCACAGTGCGCTTCCTGGGGATCTCGAGCCACAAGCGGCCCCTCCTCGGCAGTATCGCGAGCGGGGCAGTGGAGGCGCCGGTGGACTTCCTTCACGCCCGCTACAACGCCGTGCACACGGGAGCCGAACAGGACGTGTTCCCGCACTTGCGGCCTGACAACCGTCCGGGCATCGTGATCTACACCGCCACCTGCTGGCGCAAGCTCATGAAGCCCAAGCTCATGCCGCAGAACGAGCGCCCGCTGACCGCCGCCGAGTGCTACCGCTTCGTGCTCTCCCATACCGATGTGAACGTCTGTCTCACGGCTCCCTCCACCGCAGCGCAGATGGAGGACAACCTCACGGCCCTGGACGCCGGGCCCCTCGACGAGGAGGAGATGGCCCGCGTCCGGCGGATCGGCAGTTACATCTACGGGACCAAAGGCGCGCCCCCACTCCTCGCCCGATGATTCCAGTGATGTCGTGGATAACCCGGTTCGGCAGTCCGGGCAGGCCTAACCGCTCAACCGCCTAACCGCCTAACCGCTCAACCCCTAAGCCGAACTCGGGCCCCACCAACCACTCCCCCGACCTCCTCCACCCCAGTAACTAACGCCCGTCCGCACACCCCTTCAAGGTGCACAGGTACCCGACGATGGCTGCCTCTTCGGCCTCGGAGAGGGAGACGCCATTATCGTTCATCTCCCGAATCAACGCCCACGCCTCATCGTGCATCGATATGGAAGCGGAAATTGGGAGCTCGAGGGTGTGACACCCGCTGCAGGTTTCTGAGAAGAGCGCCGCGCCATCGATCTGCTGGACACCGCACCCAACCCCGACCCCCTCGCAGGGATCGGTGATGTCCGGACCGTCCGAGCACGCCAGCGCCCCGACGATTGCAGCCCCAAGAATGCATCCAGCGATCCGTCGCATGCTCTCCCCCCTTTCAAGGCGGTTTGGCGACCGCACCGGTCGCAATGCTGCTGGCGGTTCCGGCCGGTACGTCGTACGTTGCCTAGAGTACTTCAGGCCCGACACGTGGCACTGATCCGGTGATCACCTGGCGGTCACCGGGACGTGTCGTTTGTTGTTGGCGGCAGGTGGTCTGTGCTTGCCATCCGGCTGTTGGGTGCGGAGGAGGCCAGGGACGCGGACGGGCGGGTGTTGGAGGAGCTGCTCCGTCAACCCAAGCGGTTTGCCCTTCTGGCGTATCTCGCGGCAGCGGAACCACAGGGGTTTCAGCGTCGCGATGTCTTAATGGGTCTGCTCTGGCCCGACGCCGATCCCAGCCATGCCCGCCACGCCCTGAACCAGGCGCTCTACTTTCTCCGGCAAGTCCTCGGGAACGCGGCAGTCGTCACACGGGGTGCGGGCGAGGTGGCCCTCGACACCGACGTCGTGTCGTGCGACGTGTGGACCTTTCGGCAGGCGATTGAGGCAGGAAACTTCGAGGAGGCCGCGGCCCTGTACTGGGGATCCCTCCTCGGCGGGTGCACGTTCGGGACGAGCGTGGCGTTCGAGCAGTGGTTGGATGGAGAGCGTGACCAACTGTCGCGGTCATATGCTCGTGCTCTCGAGCGGTTGGCCGAAGCGTGTGCTGAGAGGGGAGAGCGGCAGGAGGAGATTGCGTGGTGGCGCCAGCTCGTGGATCACGATCCCTACAGCACGCAGGTGAGGCTGCGCTTGATGGCGGCCCTGGACGCTGCGGGGGACCGGGCCGGTGCGCTGGAGCAGGCGGCCCGTCACGCGGCGAGGCTCCGTGACGATCTGGATGCAGAGCCGTCGCCCGACACGGCTGCCTATGCCGAGCGGCTGCGGAGCCGGCCGCTGTCCCATGGCGAGATCGCAGCGGATCCGCTCGCGCGGTTGACGACCGTCGTTGGGCTGCGCTACATCATCGAGCGCGAGCTCGGCAGCGGTGGGCTGGCGACGGTGTACCTCGCTCGTGACCTGAGGCTCGGGTGCCGGGTCGCTGTCAAAGCCCTCCGTCCGGAGGTGACCGATGCACTCGGTGCCGAGCTGTTCCTCCGGGAGATCAAGATCACTGCCACGCTGAATCATCCGCTCATTCTGCCGCTCTTGGACTCAGGACAAGCGGATGGTTTCCTGTATTACGTGATGCCGTATGTGGAGGGGAAATCGCTGCGGGATCGTTTGAACCGGGAGAAGCAGATCCCGATCGACGACTCCCTGACGATCACCCGTGAAGTGGCAGATGCGCTAGGTTTCGCGCACGAACACGGGGTGTTGCACCGTGACATCAAGCCCGAGAACATCCTGCTCGAAGCCGGGCACGCCGTGGTCGCCGACTTTGGAGTGGCTGGGGCAATCGTGCGGGCAGAAGAAGCGGGGCTCCTCGAGGGCCTCATCGCGGTGGGCACTCCGATGTACGTGAGTCCCGAGCAGGTGGCGGGGTCGACGGATCTCGACGGCCGCTCCGATCTGTACTCGCTCGGTTGCGTGATCTACGAAATGCTGGCGGGCGAGCCGCGCTGCACCGGCCCGAGAGCGCGCGCGGCCCTGGCGCGGAAGTCCGTGGAGCCGGTTCGGAGTCTGCGTCTGTTCAGTGAGACGATCCCTCCAGCAATCGAGCGAGTGGTCGTGCGAGCGCTCGCCGAGACCCCCGCAGAGCGGTTTCCGACCGTGCGGGCGTTCGCCGAAGCGTTGTGCGAGGCCGGGAGTACAGAGCGTTGACCTCACTCCGCACATTCGTCCAGGACTGAGCGGAGTTCGAACGGATCCTCATCCGTCACGGTCCTACGCGTCCGCCCACTCAATGCCAGATACATCCGCTTCCGTATCCGGTAAACCTCGTCTGACGCCCGCCATACGACGAGGCCGTTTCGCAACCAGCAGTGGTGAAGTCCATGGTCAACGCCGACGGCCCGTCGTGGCCCCGCCGCCCGACCGACGTTCCCGCTTTTGAACCGGAGGGCCTGCTCGACCGCGTGCTCGTGTCGCACGACGCGGGCTGGTACCACGTCGGCGAACCCGGTGGAGGGACCTTTCGCCAGTACGACACGCTGTTCACGGAGTTCCTGTCAGCCCTCGAGGCCGCCGGCTTCACCAACGAAGAGATCCACCAACTGACCGTCGTCGACCCCGACTCGGCCTTTCTCGTCCGCGTCCGGGCGCGATCACCGTAGGGACTCGCCGGGGGCGGCCGGTGGACGATTCCGGTCACGCGACACATACTTGCGTCGGGCAATTGCACTCTGCTACAACACGCCAAACGGAGACGAATCGTGAACGCGAGAACAGTGTGGTGGCTCCTGTCGGGAATGCTGGTGGCGACCCTCGCCTGTGCGTCGGACGAGGCCGACCAGGCCGCCGATCCCTGCGCGGGTGTCAATGTGTTGAGCGACGCCGAGCGGGCCGAGGGCTGGACGCTGCTGTCCGACGGCAAGAGCCTGTCCGGATGGCACGGCTACAACGGCGGTGCCCTGGAGTCGTGGACGATCGAGGACTGCGCCATGAAGTCGGTGGGGACCGAAGCCAACTACGGCAGCGACATGCGGGTCGACCTGGTCACGGACGGCGAGTACACCAACTTCGAGCTGAGCCTCGACTGGAAGGCCACCGAGGGCGGCAACAGCGGCCTCATGTACGGCGTGGTCGAGGACGCGCAGTACGACGCCGCCTGGAAGACGGGTCCCGAGTACCAGCTCGTGGACGACGTCGGCTTTCCGGAGGGGTTGGAGGAGTGGCAGAAGGCTGCCGCCAACTACGCCATGCACCCGGCCGCCGCGGACAAGCCTCTGAAACCGGTGGGTGAGTGGAACACCAGCCGCCTCGTGGTGCACGGCAACCACGTGGAGCACTGGCTCAACGGGGCGAAGGTGGTGGAGTTCGAGCGCTGGACCGACGCGTGGGAGACGCTCAAGAACTTGGGGAAGTGGCAGGACGCCCCCGACTACGGCAGCGCCGCGACCGGGCACATCGTGATCCAGGACCACGGCAGCGTGTTCTGGTTCCGGAACGTGAAGATCCGCGAAAGGCGGTAGGTGGGTCGGTCGGTAGGGCGGTAGGAGGTGGAGTGAGTCATTTTTCCTACCGCCTAACCGCCTAACCGCCTAACCGCTCAACCGCCTCCCAGCGCGCCCGACCGCGCCGACATGAACGCATACAGACATCGGCTGGTGTTCGCCGCCGCGTGCGCCGGGATGCTGCTGTTCGGCATCGCGCTCACTACGTTGGGCGCGGTTCTCCCTTCGATCATCCAGCGTCTGGGACTCGACCGCACGGGGGCGGGCTCGCTGCTCGCGCTGATGAGCCTGGGCATCCTCGCCGGCTCGGTGGTGTTCGGACCGGTGGTGGACCGGCGCGGCTACAAAGGGATGCTCCTGGCTGGCGCGGTGTTGGTCGCGCTGGGTCTGGAGGGCATCGCCTTCGCGCCGTCGATCGCGTTGCTCGCCGGCTCGGCGATCCTCATCGGCTTCGGCGGCGGCGTGATCAACGGCGGCACCAACGTGCTGGTCGCCGATATCAGCGTCGAGGGCCGCGCAGCGGGGCTCGCCTACCTGGGCGTGTTCTTCGGCATCGGCGCCTTCGGCATGCCGCTGGTGCTCGGACTGCTGCGCGAGCGATTCGGCGACGCCGAAGTCGTGGCGGGGATCGGCGCGCTGGTACTACCCCTGCTGGCATACTATACGGCAATCCGCTTCCCCGAGCCCAAGCAGCCGCAGGAATTCCCGCTGCGGAACGCGGCCAGGCTGTTCCGCGATCCCGTCCTCGTGTTGCTCGGGGTGGCCCTGTTCTTCGAGAGCGGCATGGAGATCACGGTCGGCGGGTGGACCGCGACGTACGTGAGCGAGGAGTTGGCGCTGCCGCCGGAGCGGGCGCTGTACCTGCTGTCGCTCTACTGGCTGGGCATGACCGGAGGGCGATTGGTGTTGGGGTGGCTGCTCCCGCGCGTGTCGTCGTCGGCGGTGCTACTGGTATCGCTGGGGGTCGCGTTTGCTGGCGCGCTGATCCTGATCGGCGCCCGGACGACCGGCGCGGCGGGGGCGGGGACGCTGCTGACGGGTGTGGGGTTCGCGGCGGTCTTTCCGGTCATCCTCGGCCACGTGGGCGATCGCTACGAGCGGATGTCGGGGACGGCGTTCGGCGCGGTCCTGGTCATGGCGCTGATGGGCGGAACGGCCCTACCGTACGTGACCGGCGTGCTGGGTGATGCGTTCGGGCTGAGGGTATCGCTCGCGATCGTGCCGGCGGGCCTCGTCTGCGTCGCTTCGATCTTCCTTGTCGCGCGGCCGCGGCTGCGGACGCCGCCAACGGTGGGTGGGTGAGCGCCTCGGCGACGGAAGGACATTTCACGACTGACCGATCCCTCGATCCCACGATCACACGACTCGAACCGCCTGACCGCCTGACCGCCTAACCGCCTAAAACACCACCGTCTGGATCGAGTGCGGCGGCGAGCTGACCTCCACCGAGGAAGAGCCGACGGTGAGATAGTACTGCCCACCGGTTGCCGTTGGGTTCAGGACCACCACGGCCACCGTGCCGTCTTCGTTGACGAAGGCGGTGGCGAGCATCATGCTGCGGCTCGGTGAGACGAGGATCCGCTTGGCACCGGGACGGATGAATTTCGAGAAGTGGCCGATGTAGTAGTAGGAATTCGTGTAGATCAGCTCCCCCGTACGCGTATCCGCGTGGATTGGCGCGAAGCAGAAATTCCCCACGTGGTTGGGTCCTCCCCGTTCATCGAGCAGGATGTTCCAGTCGGTCCACCCCTCGGCACCTGAATTGAAGTCGTGGATCATGGACTGCCCATAGTCTTCGCCAAGATCCCATCGGTCGTACCCTGTCGAGTCGAAGCTCGCCGGCGTGCCCTCGGTAAAGAGGATGTGCTTGTCTGGGTAGAGTCGGTTCACCAGGGCCACGTTGTCGTACATCTGCGTACCGCCCGACCAGTCCTCATACCAGTGAAATCCGATACCCCACGCATACTTTGCGGCGTCCGGATCGTCGAAGATCGCCTGGGCCCGCTGAACGATCAGGTCGCGGTTGTGATCCCAGACGATGATGTTGACGTCGCCGAGCCCTTCCTGCGCCATCACCGGACCAAGATGGTTCTTGAGAAAATCCCGCTCGTCTTCGGCGGAATAGATGCTCGACTCCCAGATCTGGGTGGCCATGGGCTCGTTCTGGATCGTGATCCCCCATACCGGCACGCCCTCCTGCCGGTAGCTCGTGATGAACTTCGTGTAATAGCGTGCCCAGGAATCGGCATACTCGGGGAGCAGCTTCCCACCGTGCAGCATGTCGTTGTTGTCTTTCATGAACGCCGGCGGGCTCCACGGGCTGGCAAAGAGCTGAAGCGTGTTGCCGCTGGCGGCCATGGCCTGCCTGATCAGCGGGATCTTGAACTCCAGGTCGTGTGCGATCGAGAAGGACGTCAGGTCCTTGTCGCCTTCGTCGACATAGGTATAGCTCGCGCTCGAGAAGTCACAGCTGTTGATGTTCGTCCGAGCCAGGGTGTACCCAATGCCTCTCTCGGTGTCGTAATAGGCCTGCAACAGCTCTTCCTGTCGTGCCTCGGGAAGCTTCGCAACGGTTTCCGCTGAGGCATCGGTCAGCGCGCCGCCGATTCCCAGGAACGTCTGGAAGGTCGTCCGCGGATCGACGAACACATACATCCTTCCTTCCGACGTGGGTTCCGATGCCGCGAACGTGAGGGTGTCGGTGGGGGTGAGCCTCAACGCCGTGCCCTCGGCGGTGGTGTGGACGATGGCGCTCCTCCCGGCCACGTCGAGATCGACGTCTGCGCGGCTCAGGCGTGCGTCACCGGCCGGCCGCTGCCCGCATCCCATGAGCAGGAGAAGAACGATTGAAACCGAAGAGCTCTTCATAGCGTCACTCCAGAACGCGCGTGAGCCATACATCCCGGACGTTAAGTCTCAGCCACAATAGTGCGACGCCGTTCGTTCCGACAGCAGGGATGCCCTACCGCCCTTCCGTCCTCCCGCCTTACGGAATCAACGCCTCATGCAGCTCGTTCCACTGCCCGTTTCTGTAGGCGCCGAAACCGGCGTCGAATTCCCAGTAGGCCCAGGAAAAGCCTCGGCGTTCGGCTTCGCTTCGCACGAAGGTCGTCCAGGCGAGGCGGTCGTCCATGGCGGCGCGGGAGTAGGCGCCGAATTCTCCCATGAAAACCGTGATGTCGTGCTGCACGGCCCACGCGGCGACGGTATCGAAGTCGCGCTGTACGGCCGCGCGATCCTGACTCGTGCCCCAGGTGGTGCCCAGCCAGGCGTCGGACCCGGAGACCCATTCGGCGCCTTGATGCGTGAACTCGAAGGGACTGTAGTAGTGAAAGGTGAAGATCAGCCGGTCGTCGTCCGGCAGTTGCAGACGCTGCATCGCGCCGATGCCGCCCCATTCTCCCGTGCCGAGCATGACGTAGCGGTCCGGATTGCTCTGGCGTATCACGGCGAGGGCGTCCAGGAGGAACGCATTCCACAATTCCGGCGTCAGGTTGGTGTTCGGCTCGTTCAGCACCTCGAACACCAGGCTATCCGGATAGTCTCGAAAATGCGTGGCGATCTGCTGCCACACGGCCAGAAACCGATCGCGCTGCCCATGAGGATCGGCGAAGATCTCCTGGTAGTGATGCATGTTCAGCACCACCATCAATCCGGCGGACAACGCCTGATCCACGACCCAGGTCACGCGATCCAGAAAGGCTGCGTCGATCGCATACGGTGGGACTGCGGCGGCATGGGCACTCCAGCGGGTCGGGATGCGTACCGTCGCGAACCTTCCCCGCTCGATCGTGGTCAACATCCAAGCTTCGACCGGCGCGCCCCATTCGCCTTCGGAGGGCGCCTCGAGCTTGTTACCCAGATTGATGCCGCGCCCCAAGTGCGACGTTGGCGCAACGATGACCGGCGTCAGCCCCGAATCCGAATCACAACCCACGCCGACGATGGTCAGCGCGCCAAGCACAACCACGAGAGAGACCTTGTGCATCATCCGCTTCCTGAAGAGCAGTGAGCCTTGCCCGCTTCCACTTGCCGTGCTACCGCCTTTCATGGTGATCCCGCCGGCGGTTCCTCGCGCCAACCGCCTAACCGCCTAACCGCCTAACCGCCATCTGAGCGCAAACGGATCATCGTCGGTGTCGATCCCGCGCGCCCGCTCGCTCAATGCCAGATACAGCCGCTTCTGTATCCGGTAAATCTCGACGTTGCGAGCGATCGGCGTCTTGCGCCTCGCCACATCGAGCACCACAAACGGCTCGGCCACTTCGGCAAGTGAGACCTTCTGTCCCTGCTCCTTGGCGCACACCCAGGCGGCGTGAATCGCCGCTCCCAGCGCCGCACCCTCGCCTTCGACCGGCACCGTCTCCGCCTCGAACATGTCGGCGATCATCTGGCACCACGCAGGTGAGCGGGACAGGCCACCCGTGAGATGGATTGCCGTCGGCCGCACCGGCAGCTTCCGGAACCCACTCCACAAGTTCAGCACATGACCCTCGAGGACGGCCCGACTGAGCCGCTCCCTGTCGAAGTCGTCCATGGCAAAGCCGAAGTAGATGGGTGCGGCGTTCGGCAGGTCGGGCGTGCGTTCTCCCGTGTACCAGGGGATGAGCAGCCGGCCACCGTTGCCCGCGCCGGTGCGTGCGATCACCGCGTCGAACTCCTCGTGCCCCATGCCGAACCGCTCCAACACGGCATTGTATCCGTTCGCCATGTTCGAGACGCAGACCAGCGGGAGGTGGTGGCCGGTGCTGTCGCAGAAGGCCGCGATCTCTCCCTCGGGATCGACGTACGGCTCCTTCAGGAACGTGTACGCGGTCCCGCTCGTGCCGAGGCTGACGGTGACGATGCCGGGCGCGAAGTTCCCGGTCCCGATCGCGGCATACATGTTGTCGCCGCTGCCGGCATCGATCGCGCACGCCGTGGACAGCCCGTACGCCTGTGCCAGTCTCGGGGCGAGGGTCCCGATCGTCCGGTCGGACGGCTCGACCGGCGGCAGCTTGCGGGCCAGTCCCGGATCGATGGCGTCGAGCACCCGCTGCGACCACGCACCGGTCAACGGATGCCACAGCGCGGTACCCGACGTGTCACCGGGCTCCATGACGGCAACACCGCCGTTGGCGCCACCCGTGAGGTACCAGTTGATGTAGTTGTGAACGAGGAACAGCGTCGTTGCCCTCGCATAACACTCCGGCTCGTGGCGCAACATGTGGAGAATCTTCGGGGCGGTGTAGCCGGTCCGCTGCGTGTTGCCCACTTCGCTGATCATCCGCTCCGTCCCGCCCACCCGCTCCGTGAGCAGCCGGCACTCTTCGGTCGTGGAGAAATCATTCCAGAGCTTGGCGCGTGGACGGGCGAGGTTGCCGCCCTCGTCGAGTGCCACCAGCCCGTGCTGCTGTCCCGAGACCGCGAGGCACTGGATGCGGCGTTGTTCGACCTTCGGTGCCGCCTCGAGTCGTTGCAGCAGCAGTGCGACGGCCTCGATCCACATGGCGGGATCGGACTCGGATGCTCCCGCGTCCGGTCCCTGGACCGTGCCGTCACGGGTGCCGTAGTGAGGCAGGTCCTCATCGTAGCTGACCGCGTCGACATGCACGGTCACCCGCTCACCGAGATCGATCACAACTAGCTTGCAGGACTGCGTGGACACGTCCAGTCCTGCGAAGAGTCCTTCCATGGTGACGGCTCCTACCAGCTCTCGATCAGGATCTCCTCCAACTCCCCGCGATGGTCACCCGGGCGAAGGTGACACTCCAGAATGCGCTCGTGCGGCATGCGGCTCACCCGGTCCCGCATCTTCTCCAGGGCCCTGACGTTCAGCTCGACCGCCTTCTCGACGGGCATGTTCTCGGGATTGATGTCGATCCCGACGTACTCCTGGTATCCGATGCCCCAGAGGGCGTACAACAGCGCCTCGGTCTCGTGGACGTTCACGACCCCGACGTTGTTGTCCTGATCGTAGTTCCCATCAGGTTGGCTGTTCCAGTGCGTGTGGGCGAGCCGGCACTCCATTGCCACCAGCGAGAAGGCCGCCGGGAGCATCTCGAATCCCATCTTGACGTGCCCGACCTCCGGATTGAGGCCCACCAGCGTGCCACCGCCGTCCAGGATCCGCCGGTTCTCGGGATTCCGCAGTCTCGCTTCGATACGCTGCGCGGCGAGAATCCCCTCCGCCGTCGTGCGATAGATGTTGTTGGCCGCCGGCTCGTAGGGCTTGGGCTCGATCGCCACCCGCACGCCAGGGACCTCGTCCATAGCCTCGGCCATCGCTCCATCGAACAGATCCCACATGTGCATGAACGGCTTGCCGTGCAGATAGCGATAGCCGTCCATGCCCGGCCAGGAGATGGCGAGGTCCGCACCGAGATCCCGAACCAGACGGAGGCCACCCACGGCGATCTCGATCGCGCGGTCGCGTGTGCGGGAGTCCGTATTCGACAGCGACCCGAACTCGAACCTCGGATCGAAGAAGTGTGAGAACGGCACCGCCACGAGGCGGATGCCGGTTTCGTTCTCGAGCAGCCGGTACAGGTGCGCGTTGGACTCGTTCACCTCATCGGGGAAATGGGCCTCGATTCCCGTGATACCGAGCTTGGCCATCTCGGCAGCCATGTCGATGCGCTGCTCGATGGATGCCTCGGGAACGAACCGGTCATGGAACCGCCCGCCACCCGGGGTGAAATACCAGATCCCCACCGAGATCTTCATATCGAAGTCCCGCCGCAGATGCTCCAGCATGACGTGAGGATCCCGTGCCGCACGCTGGTATTGCAGGTCCTTGAGTCGAGAGCCCATGCACCCCTCTCCGATCGGCGTGTCCAACCTGTCATAACTGACGGGCCTGGCGGGAGCAAGCGCCGCCGGTCGAGAGCGCGATGCCAGTATCTGCTGGTTTCGCGCCGACCCAACGTTCATCTTATGGCATGGCCATCAGGGGCTGAACTCGGATCTGACCTCGGAAGGAGCTGATCCCACCATGGACCGCAGATGCTTTTTCGAGCACACCGGTGCTGCGTTGGCCGCCGTCTCCGCTGCGGGCGTCCTGGCGGCGTGCGCGAATCCCTCCACCGGTCGCCAGCGCACCGCCGGCATTGGGATGTGTGACTGGAACTTGGGCGAGATGTGCGACCCCGAGGCGATTCCGCGCGCACAAGAGGCGGGCCTGGACGGCATCCAGGTGAGTCTGGGCCGCAACCCGGACGAGATCGTCCTGCGGGATCCGGCGGTGCGCGCGCGATACGGGGAGCTCGGACGCCAGCACGACATCGCGTTCCATTCGATCGCGCTCGGCCTGCTGAACGGCAACCCGCTGGCGGAACAGCCCCGTGCCGCGGTCTGGGTGATCGACGCCATCGAGGCAGCGGTCGCCCTCGGCGCGAGCAACGTGCTCATGGCGTTCTTCGGCAGCGGAGACCTGCGGTTCCGCGACGAAAACGGCGAGTTCGTCAATGAGCCAGAAGACGGGTTCTCCGTGTACCGACTGGACGATGCCAAAGTCACCAACGTGGTGGAGGCCCTGAGGCAAATCATGCCCCGAGCGGAAGACGCCGGCGTCATCCTGGGCCTGGAGAACACCATCACGGCACGGCAGAACCTCGAGATCATGGAGCGGGTCGGGTCCGAGTCCCTGTGGGTCTACTACGACGTGGGGAACTCGACCGGCAACGGCTATGACGTGCCCGGCGAGCTTCGCATGCTCGGCAACGACCGGATCTGTGAGGTGCACCTCAAGGACTGGAACACACCGTTGCTGGGGAGCGCCGATGGCATGGTGGACATGCCGGCGGTCGCGGCGGCGCTCGACGACATCTACTACGACAAGTGGCTGGTGCTGGAGACGAGCGGTCGCGAGGGCCGGTTCCTGGAAGACACCCGCACGAACGTCACCCTGGTGAAGCAGACGTTCCTCGCCACGTGACGGTCACGACCGAACGTCGCGCCGGATGAGCTGGATCTCGAGGGCAGTGAACGCCGTGCGACGGCTGCTCAGACGGCCATACGCCTGGGGGCTCGCAACCGGGATCGTCCTGGTCGCGGGCGTCCGCGGCGCCAACGACGTCACGTCCACCGACACGTTCTGTGGCGCCTGCCACGTGCACCCGCAGGCGACGACATCATGGAGGCTGTCCACCCACTACGCGACGAAGAGCGGCACGGTGGTGCAGTGCGTGGAGTGTCACCTGCCGCCCGGCGGGGTCGCCTATGCGGCGCACAAGACCCGCCTTGCTGTCCGCGATGTGGTCGGAACGATCTTCAGAGAGCAGGACAGCCTCTTTTGGGAGGAGCGATCGCAGCTCGAGCACGCGACGACGTTCGTATTTGGCGAGTCGTGTGTCGCCTGCCACCCGAACCTGTTCCCGGTCGAGCTGACCGACAAAGGCGAAGAGGCCCACCTCCACTATGAGAACAATGTGGAGGAGATCCCGTGCATCAAGTGCCATATGCAGGTCGGCCACTTCGATCCCGACGCGGAGGAGATCGATTTCGGGCTGGTCGCTGCGGCGAGTGACGAGGTCTACGAAGCCCCCGCGATCGTCGAAGGCTTCACCGACTACACCGAGTATATCCCCGGCACCACGGTGTCGTTCGAGATGGTGGCGATTCCGGGCGGCACGTTCCGGATGGGAAGTCCCGAGTCGGAGCCGTATCGTCGCGCGGACGAAGGTCCCGTCCACTCGGTCGCGGTCGACTCCGTTTGGATGGGACGCATCGAGGTCACGTGGGACGAGTTCGAGGCCTGGTACCGCGCCACGCGGTCCGAGGGCCGCAGCGACACGAGACTCATGGAGGACGAAGGCGTCGATGCCATCACCGGTGCCACGCCGCCCTACGTGCCCCCCGATCAGGGGTGGGGCAAGGGTGACCGGCCGGCCATTACGATGACGTACCACGCCGCGGAGCAGTATTGTCGCTGGCTCTCACAGGTGACCGGCAAGCACTATCGGCTGCCCACGGAGGCCGAGTGGGAGTATGCCGCACGCGGCGGCAGCGACGGTCCGTACTTCTTCGAGGGCAGTCCCACGAAGTACACGGAGCGACGGTGGCGGAACCGGGTACTCGGGCGCAACACCGTGGTGCTCGACAGTTTCGTGATCCACCGTGGCAACAGCAATGGCCGGACGCAGCCGCCGTCGCTCGTCACAGCGAACCCATTTGGGCTCCGGAACATGCTTGGGAACGTGCGCGAGTTCACGGCGGATTGGTACGCGGCCGACACCTATGAGCGGGGTGCCGGTGATGGTGCCGTCCCGAATCCCCGCGGACCGGATACCGGGACCGAGCGGGTGGTGCGAGGCGGATCGTTCCGCAGTGATCCGGCCGATGTGCGATCGGCCGCTCGCGATCACACGCGGAGTCGCGCATGTTTCATGACCGATCCGCAGGTTCCGAAGAGCCGGTGGTGGTATTCCGACTGTCTGGATATCGGGTTGCGGGTGGTGCGAGCGGTGGCGCAACCGAGCGATGAGGAACGAGAGAGGGAGGAAGACGATGAGTGAGACCGCGGGAGGACCGAGCCGACGGGAGTTCATCGAGACGGTGGGGCTGATCGGTGCCGCAGGCGCCGTGGGCGCGCTGGTCGCCGGGTGCAGCCGTACGCGTGAGCAATACGCGCACTATCGGTGGCCGCCACTCCTGGATCAGGCGCCCGATGGCCCGGCACTCAGGGCCGGTCTGGTGGGCTGTGGTGGGCGCGGCACGGGCGCCGCCACCGACTTCCTTTCGGCAGGCCCCAACCTGGAGATCGCGGCGCTGGCCGATGTCTTCCAGGATCGGTTGGACGAGTGTCGCAAGAGCCTGCGGGAGAACAAGGGTGTCGAGGTTTCGGACGAACGGTGCTTCGTGGGGTTCGACGCCTACCAACGGCTCATCGAGACGGACGTCGACATTGTGATTCTCGCGACGCCGCCCTACTTCCGGCCTCAGCATTTCGAGGCCTGCGTGGACGCGCGCAAGCACGTGTTCATGGAAAAGCCGGTGGCCGTCGACCCGGTGGGCGCGCGGTCCGTAATGGCGTCCGCCCGGACGGCGGACGGACTGCGCTTGTGCGTGGTGACGGGGACGCAACGGCGCCACCAGGCCAATTACCTCGAGACGTTCAGGAAGGTCACGCGCGGCGCTATCGGTGACGTGGTCGCCGCCAACTGCTACTGGAACGGGCGCGTGCCGTGGTGGCGGGATCGGCAGCGAGGGTGGACCGACATCGAGTACATGCTGCGTGACTGGGTGAATTGGACCTGGCTCTCGGGCGATCACATCGTGGAACAGCACGTGCACAACCTGGACGTCGTCAACTGGTTCCTCGGCGATGCCCATCCCGAGAAGGCCGTGGGCTTTGGCGGTCGATGGCGGCGTCCGAGCGGAGATCAGTACGATTTCTTCAGTATCGATTTCACCTACGCGAACGACGTCCACGTCCACAGCATGTGCCGCCAGATCGCGGGCTGCGCCGACAACGTCTCGGAGTTCGTGCGGGGTAGTGAGGGCTACACGAATTGTCGGGACGAAATCTGGAGCCCGGACGGCCGCGCGCAGTGGCGCTATCCCTACGAGGTGGACGACGACGGTAAGGAAATCGATCCGCGCCCCTACGTGCAGGAGCACATCGATCTCGTCACGGCCATTCGCACCGATCAGCCGGTCAACGAGGCCGCCAGGACGGCCGTGGCGACGATGACGGCGATCATGGGACGGATCTCCTGCTACACGGGCCAAGCGCTCACGTGGGACGAGATGATGGAGTCGCCGCTCCGCCTGGGTCCCGACCGGATGGAGTTCGGGCCGTCGGCGCTGGTGCGGGCGGTCGTCCCGGTTCCGGGAACGGCGTAGGTCCGCTCCCGGAGAGGATGTGGCCGCGGGCGGCTACCGGTCGAACGCTTCGTCGAAGACTCGATCCGATTTCTCGAAATCGATGCCGTGGACGAAGTCGCAGGCCTCCTTGGCACCGTGTTCGCGGTCCATGGCGGCGTCTTCCCATTCGACGGAAAGGGGCCCCCGGTAGCCGAGCACGTTCAGTTCGCGGATGATCGCTTCGAAGTCGACCTCGCCGCGGCCCAGGCTCCTGAAATCCCAGCCTCGGCCCGGTGCACCGAAATTCAGGTGTGACGAGAGGATGCCGCTCTCGCCATCGAGCGTGATCGCCGCATCCTTCATGTGCACGTGATAGACCCGCTGGGGAAATGCCTGGAGGAACCTGACGGGATCCACCATCTGCCAATGCAAATGACTCGGATCGAAGTTGAAGCCGAAAGCCTTCCTATTCTTGACGGCGGCCAGTGCGCGTCTGGCGGTATGAATGTCGAAGGCGATCTCCGTCGGATGGACTTCCAGAGCAAACTTGACTCCGCACTTGTCGAATTCGTCGAGTATGGGATTCCACAGCCGCGCGAACTGCGTGAAGCCATCGTCGATCATCGTCTGGCCGACAGGCGGAAAGCTGTACAGCATGTGCCAGATCGACGAGCCCGTGAAGCCGTTCACGACCTTGACGTCGATGTTCTGCGCGGCCTTTGCCGTCTGCTTCATCGCCTGGATGGCCCATTTGCGTTTCTTCTCGGCATCGCCGTGACACTCCTCCGGCGCGAACATGTCGGATCGTGCGTCGTCATTGGGATCGCAGACGAGCTGGCCGGCCAGGTGATTGCTGATGGCCCAGCATTTCAGCCCGTGGTCTGCCAACATCTCCTTGCGGCTCTTGGCGTATTGCTTATCCTTGGCCGCCTTGTCGACCTCGACATGATCTCCCCAGCAGGCGAGCTCGAGCCCGTCATACCCCCACGCCGACGCCTTCTTGCAGACCTCCTCGAGAGGGAGATCCGCCCACTGCCCCGTGAATAGTGTGACCGGCCTGGCCATGGTTCCTCCTTACATCTTCACCCACGTGGCGCCCTTACCTGACGATTTGACAGCGGCCGCGATGAACTTCATGCCCCGAACACCGTCGGCCACTCCCGGGAAATCCAGAAACAGGGGATCGGCTTTCCTTCGTGCCATCTTCGCGCGTATGGTATCGGCGAAGTTGCAGTAGTGGTTGGCGAACGCTTCCAGGAACGCTTCCGGGTGCCCCGAGGGCAGTCGTGTGGCTCGGCCCGCCGCCGGACTCTTCTCGGCAACGTAGTTGTTCCCGCGTTTCCACACTTCCTGTGGAGCGTCGATCCGGTTGACGTAGAGGTAATTCGGATGTTCCTGGTGCCATTCGAGGCTCGCCTGCTCCCCATAGACCCAGATGGCGAGATCGTTCTCCTCACCGATGGAGACCTGGCTGGCGTGCAGGATACCTTTGGCGCCCTTGGTGAAGCGAAGCAGGCAGTTGCCGTCGTCGTCGAGTCTGCGCCCCTTCACGAACGTCGTCAGGTCGGCGCAGAGCTGTCGCACCGCGAGTCCTGACACGTATTCGGCGAGATGCCAGGCATGCGTCCCGATGTCACCCATGGAGCCGGCGGCCCCGCTTTGCTTGGGATCGGTGCGCCATGATGCTTGCAGATGCCCTTCGCGCTCGATGGGTCGAATCAGCCAGCCTTGGGGGTACTGGACGACGATCTTGAGAACCTTGCCCAAATCACCCTGTCTGACCATGTCCCTGGCAAGCTTCACCATCGGGTAGCCCGTGTAGGTGTGCAGCAGTCCGAAGACCCTTCTGCGTTCCCTGACGATCTTCTCCAGTGCGAGGGCCTCCTTGACGTCCATGGTCATTGGCTTCTCGCACATGACGTGAAAGCCCGCTCCGAGAAACGCCTTCGCCATGGGGAAATGCCAATTGTTCGGAACGGTGATGGAGACGAAGTCGATGCGCTTGTCCTCGGGGAGCTTCAGCTCCTTCTCGATCATCGTCTCATAGTCGGGATAGGCCCGCCTCGGATCGATGTATTGCTCGCGCCCCATCTGCTTGCTCCGGCGCGGAATGGCGTCAAACGCTCCGGCCACGAGCTCGATCCCGCCATCCATCCGCGCGGCTTTCCGATGGACCTCACCGATGAACGCTCCGGGTCCACCGCCAACCATACCCATTCGCAATCGTCTCGTCATAGCCACGCACCTTTCGGTCCAGGGACAGGCTCGTGATCGGCCACTAGCAGAAGAAGTCGCGTGGAGCAAATGGCGTCAACTCTCGGGGGGCTCTAGCCGTCTCACTCCTCGCGGTCTATCGTAAGGCAGTCCCAGCCGCACAGGAGCAAGCCATGACTTCGCGACGCCGTTTCGTGCGTGACTCCGGCACTGTCCTCGGGGCAATGATGGTCCCCGGCGTCCTGCGGGCCCGGGTCAAGCGGGTGGCCCCCAGTGACCAGGTCCGTGTCGGGGTAATCGGCTGCAACGGGATGGGATTCCAGAACCTGCGCTCCATCCTCAAGATCCCCGAAGTCGAGTGCGCGGCGCTGTGCGACGTCGACGCCTCGGTGCTGAATCGGCGCGCGGGCGACGTCGAAGGCGCTGCCGGGGTGAGACCCGCCCTCCATGACGACTTCCGCCGCCTCCTCGAGGATCCGGACATCGATGCGGTCATCATCGGGACGCCGGATCACTGGCACTGCCTCATGATGGTGATGGCCTGCGAGGCGGGGAAGGACGTGTACGTGGAGAAGCCGCTCGCCAATTCCATTGGCGAGTGCGCGCTGATGGTCGCGGCGGCGCAGCGATATGGCACGGTCGTCCAGGCCGGGCAGTGGCAGCGGAGCGGATCGCACTGGAGCGATGCGGCCAGGTACGTGCAGTCGGGAGAGATCGGGCGCATCCGCCTCGTCAAAGCCTGGGCGTACCAGGGCTGGATGAAGGCGATACCGGTCAAGCCGGATGAACCGGTCCCCGACGGCGTAGACTACGACATGTGGCTCGGGCCGGCCCCGGCCCGCCCGTTCAACCCCAACCGGTTCCACTTCAATTTCCGCTGGTTCTGGGATTACGCCGGGGGGCTCATGACCGACTGGGGCGTGCACATGATCGACATGGTGCACTACGCCATGGGCGACGCGGGCCCGCGACATGTGGCCGCGAGCGGAGGGAAGTTCGCCTACCCCGACGATGCGTCCGAGACCCCGGACACGCTGCAGGCCACGTTCGAGTTCGCCGACTACTCGATGTTGTGGGAACACGCGACGGGGATCGATCTCGGGCCGTACGAGCGCAACCACGGCGTCGCGTTCATCGGGAATCGCGGCACGGTCGTCGTGGACCGCGGCAAGTGGGAGCTTCTCCCCGAGACGGAAGTCGTCGAGGGCAAGCTGTCATACCTGACCACACCGATGCCCGTCCAGCAGCGACGGGATGACGGCGGGCTCGATGCCCATATGGTGAACTTCGTCGAGTGCATCAAGACGCGGGCGCAGCCGACGTGCAACGCCTCCGTGGCCGCGCGCGCAGCCGTGACAGCCCACCTCGGCAACATCGCCTTCAAGACGGGACGCCGGCTGACATGGGACGACGCCACGCAATCGTTCCCGGGTGACGCGCAAGCGAATGCGCTGCTCCGGCCCACGTATCGAGCGCCGTGGAGACTCCCGTCGGTATGAGGACGAGGAGCGTCGGCCTCGCGCTGCTCCTCGCCGTCCTGCCGGCGATCGGCGGCTGCAACCGCGCGCCGGATGCGGCGGACGCCACGACGGACACGCCTTCGTTGGAGGGGGAAGTGGAATCTCGAGCGCCGCGTCCCGAGGACACCGAGGTCTGGGAACCGGTGCCACCGGTGGTCGTGCCCGGCCGGAACGGCGCTCCCCCGTCGGATGCCATCGTGCTGTTCGACGGCAGCGATCTCTCGGCGTGGAGCGCCGAGAATGGCAGTGCCGCGGGATGGCGCCTCGAAGGAGGCGCCATGACCGTCGTGCCCGGGGCCGGTAACATCCGTACACGCCAGGGGTTCGGCGACCTGCAACTCCACATCGAGTGGCGCACGCCGGCGGAGGTGTCGGGCGATGGCCAAGGCCGGGGCAACAGCGGCATCTACTTCATGGAGCGCTACGAAGTCCAGATCCTCGATTCGTACGACAACCGCACCTATTCCAACGGGCAGGCGGGCGCGATCTACAAGCAGCGCATTCCGTTGGTGAACGCGTCCCGAAAGCCCGGCGAGTGGCAGCACTACGACGTGGTGTTCACCGCTCCGCGCTTCGGCGCGGATGGAGCACTCGTGAGCCCCACCTCGATGACCGTGCTCCACAACGGCGTGCTGATCCAGAACCACGTCGAGCTCCGCGGACCCACGAGCTACATCGGCGAGCCGCCGTACGACGTGCACGCCGACCGGGTTCCGCTCCTGCTGCAGGACCACGGCAATCCGGTCAGCTACCGGAACATCTGGGTGCGGGAGATCTCGGGATGGTGACGACACCGCCCCAACGAGTCCGGCCACTGATTGTCGGCCGGGGCGCGGCCGGGAAGGCTCTCCTCCATGCCCTCGCGATGTACCCCGACGAAGTGGCACCGGCGACATGGCATGAGCGCGGGGCTCCCCTCCCCAGGCCGGAACACCCGGACCTGGCACTGCTCGTCGTGGCAAACCCCCACGCGCTCCACGCGCCTCGGTTGCGCGAGGGAGCCGAACGCGGATACCGGTTTGCCATCTGCGAGAAGCCGGCCGCCGTCGACTTCGACCAAATCGAGGCGCTCGACGGGCTCCCCATGGCCACGTGGGTCTGCCACGGATACCGTCTTCTGTGGGGGCCTCAGGAGTTGAAGCGAGCGATCGCCGCCGGGCGCTTCGGCACGCTCATCTCGATCGAGGGTCGCTACTGGCAATCGAGCGCCACCCGGACGCCCACCGGGGGTTCTTGGAAGGACTCTCCCGACCTCGGCGGACGATTCGATGTGCTGCTCGACCTGGCCACGCACTGGGCCGATCTGGTGACTCACCTCTACGGACGCCCGCCCGACAACACATCGGTACGCAGATGGTTCGTCAATGCGGCGGCACCGCATCGGGACACCCACGTCCACCTCACGATGGAGTTCGGCGATCTCGTCAGCTTCGGCTCGATATCGAAGACCGTGCACGGGACAGGAAACAGGCTGGAGTTGGAGATCATCGGCGAACGCGCGTCGGCGAGTTGGTCGTTCGAGAGGCCCGACGTGATCGTCTGGGGCAACGCCGGGTCGCGCTCGACACAGGTTCGCTCCGACGCGGCGCTGCCGGCGCGTCCGGCGCCGTTTCACGGCCTCGGATGGATGGAAGGCTACGGACGCCTAGTGGGCGAGGTGGTGGCGCACATGCACGGAAGCCGCGCGGCGGACGCCCCGACACTGCAAGAGCATCTCGCTGTTCTGCGGTGTCTGCTCGAGGCGGCCGATCGCGAACCTGCTCGCTGAAGCCTCGCTGGGAAGGATTCGTTTGGGAGGGTGACCGTGAAGATCATCATACTTGCAGCCATGCTAGGTGGATTCATCTCGTTGGTGGCACCCTCCGTCGCGGAGGGCCAGAAGACCCTGGCCGAAAAGCTGGGTTACGACGCCGACGCGAAGCTCCTGATCGTCCATGCGGACGATATCGGGGTGGCCCGGTCCGTGAACATCGCCTCGGCACGAGCCTTCGAGAGCGGGGGGATCACCTCGGGGAGCGTCATGGTTCCCTGTCCGTGGTTCCCGGATTTCGCGGCGTACTATCGGGAACACCAGCCCTTGGACGTCGGGATCCACATAACCCTGACGGCCGAATGGGACTACTACAAGTGGGGCGGCATTTCACCGGCCGGCGAGATTCCGAGCCTCCTGGACGAGCACGGGCATTTCTACTCGACCGTGGAGGAGGTGGGGACGCACGCCGACCCGGTGGAGGTCGAGAAGGAGATCAGGGCGCAGATCGAACGCGCCCTCGCGCTGGGGATCAGGCCGACGCACCTGGACACGCACATGGGCAGCGTGATGGCCAAGCCCGAGCTGGTACAGATCTACCTGAAGCTCGGGAGAGAATACGACCTCCCCGTGCTGGTGATCTCCGGCAGCTGGTTACAGGATGCGCCTGACGACATCCGCGACGCCATTGCCGCCGAAAAGCCGCTGCTGGACGGATTGTACATGATGCTCGCCGATGATCCTGCCAAATCGTGGAGCGAGGCGTACGCCGAGATGCTCGCCACGATCGGACCCGGGCTGAACCAGCTCATCGTCCACCTGGCAATCGACGACACCGAGATGCAGGCCGTTACCGTCAACCATCCGGATTTCGGATCGGCGTGGCGGCAGAAGGACCTGGACTTCGTGACGAGCAGGGAATTCAGAGATTTGTTGGCGGCACATGACATCACGCTGGTGTCGTGGGACCAGGTTCGGAAGGTGATGTAGTTGTACCGAGGCCGGTGTCGCCCGTCTGGCGACGAGGTCACGGGCAACTCGGAGATGGGAGGATCGTGTCAGATGGTCATGCATGCGTGGAACCACACCGAATCCGTTGGGAGCTGGTTGCAGCTCCCGACACTTGTCGTGCTGCTGCTCGTTCCCATGTCCTCCGCCACGGCGCAACATCCTCCTCGACTCGGCGAGAATCCCATGGCCGACGTCGTCGGTGCCATGACGGTGGACGAGAAGGTCCGGCTGCTGGTCGGGATGGGCTTCCATATGGATCTTCCCTTCCTCCCGCTGATGGACCCGGAAGATGCGAGGGTGCCGGAGAAGGTGCCGGGAGCAGCGGGACGCACGCACGCCATTCCGAGGCTCGGCATCCCACCGCTGACCCTGGCAGACGGGCCGGCCGGCCTCCGCATCGCTCCGGTCCGAGAAGGCGACTCCGGGCGGGCGTATCCAGCGACCGCGTTTCCGGTGGCGACGCTCATGGCCTCGTCGTGGGACACCGCGCTGGTGCGAGCCGTCGGCAGCGCGTTCGGCCGAGAGGTGCGTGAGTACGGTGTGGACATCCTCCTCGCGCCCGGCATGAACATCCACCGAAACCCGCTCGGCGGCCGCAACTTCGAGTACTACTCCGAAGACCCGCTGCTGTCCGGCCGTCTCGCTGCCGCCTTCATCGACGGCGTGGAGTCTGAGGGCGTGGGCGCGTCTCCCAAACACTTCGCCGCGAACAACCAGGAGTTCAACCGGATGCAGTCGAACACCCTGGTCAGTGAGCGGGCACTGCGGGAGATCTACCTCAGGGGATTCGAGATCGCCGTCAGGGAGTCGCAACCGTGGACGGTGATGTCGTCCTACAACTTCATCAACGGCACGTACGCGTCGGAGAGCCGCGACCTCCTGACCACCATCCTCCGTGACGAGTGGGGCTTCGCAGGGTTCGTGATGACGGACTGGTTCGGGGGCCGCAACGCCGTGGCGCAGCTCGAGGCGGGCAATGACGTCCTCATGCCGGGGTATCTGCAACAGACCAACGACATCGTCGACGCCGCGGCGAGTGGCACGCTGAGCGAGATGCAACTGGACGAGAACGTCGAGCGGGTGCTCCGTATCGTCTTGCAGTCGCCGTCGTTCACGGAGTACGCGTACTCGGACCGGCCGGACCTCGCTGCCCACGCCATCATCGCGCGCCGCGCGGCCACCGAGGGCATGGTGCTCCTGAAAAACGACGACCATGCCTTGCCTCTTCCAGCATCGGGAACGGTTGCCCTCTTTGGGAATGCCTCGTACGACCTGATTGTGGGTGGGACCGGAAGCGGTGACGTCAACGAAGCGTATGCCGTATCGCTCGATGCCGGGCTGGCGAGTGCCGGATACGTCGTCGACGTTTCGCTCCGGGACCAATACCGTCGCTATGTCGCGGAGCAGAAGGCGCAGCAGCCGGAGTCGCCGATCCCGTTCATGCCACGCCCGCCGATTCCCGAACTCGTGGTGGCCGCAGATCGGATCACCCGGCTTGCACGCGCGGCGGATTTCGCTGTCATCACCGTCGGCCGGAACTCCGGTGAGTTCATCGATCGGAAAGTGGAGAATGACTTCCTCCTCTCGGATCCGGAGCACGCGCTGATGCGCAACGTCGCCGGGGCGTTCCACGCCGAGGGTAAGGACGTCATCGTCGTGATGAACGTGGCTGGCGTGATGGAAGTGGCGAGCTGGCGTGACCATGCCGACGCGATTCTGCTCGCGTGGCAGCCCGGGCAGGAAGGCGGCAACGCTATCGCCGACGTCCTGCGTGGCACCGTGAACCCGTCGGGAAAGTTGCCGATGACGTTCCCGATGACCTACGCCGACGTGCCGTCCGCCGACAACTTCCCCGGGAAGGTTCTTCCAGGTGAGGCCGATCCGGCCATGCCGTCGCTCTTCGGGGTGCCGACCGAAGTCACATACGACGAGGGGATCTACGTCGGGTACCGCTACTACAACACGTTCGACGTCGAGCCCGTATACCCCTTCGGATACGGCCTGTCGTACACCAACTTCGACTACAGCGACCTTCGGCTGAGTGCGTCCGAGTTCGACGACCCAATCACCGTGACGGTCGTGGTGAGCAATGTCGGTGCCACCCAGGGCCGAGAGGTCGTCCAGCTGTACGTGAGCGCACCGGCAGATGCGCTCGACAAGCCGGAGATCGAACTCCGGGCATTTGCGAAGACGGGCCTGTTACAACCCCGTCAGTCGGAGACCGTCACCTTCACGTTGACCGGCAGTGATCTGGCCTCGTTCGACACCGAGCGTGCTGCGTGGATCGCGGAGGCCGGAACGTATACGGTGAAGATCGGGAGCTCGGCGCTCGCCATCAGGCAGCAAGCGGCGTTCGTTCTTCCGCAGGAAGTGATCGTTCAGCAGGTGCAGAACGTCCTCGTGCCGCACGTGCCGATAGAGGAACGGACGAGCCGAGGGAGGTGAGTCGGGTCCGGCGACACCGGTCGCGCGATTCACCTCCCCACGGGTGGTGCTCACATGATCGACAGGCTCACCACCCCTGTCGCCTGGAGCTTCTCTGCCTCTGCGGGCGGCATGCGCCAGTCGTGGTCGAACCGCCCCTCGGCCACGACGTTCTCGACGAATCCGCTGAACAGGAGATAGTCACCGAGACCGATCAGGCCGAACGCGGGCACACTGCTTCGAAACGGCGAGCGGGTTTGAAACGACCCGTCCGAATGCCACCACGGCAGCCCGGAATTGACGAGGACGTACCGTCCATCGAGAGGGAAGACGTAGACCAGGCCGAAGGCCTCGGACGCGCCGTCGAGATGCATCGGCAGGCGGTCCGCGAACCGAGCGATGATGCCATTGGTCTCTTTCGTGCCAAACAGGACCAGGTTGGCGCTCTCGAGATCGCTGGGCCGTACCTCTCGGTCGGACACGATACGCGGGAACACCATGACGCGGCCCCAGAAGGGTCCCCGGTCCACCGACCACTCGGCGGCTTTCAGCGCCAGTGCCCGGCGGGCCTCTAGATCTTCGCGCGAGGGATCGCCGCCGGTGCCGTAAACATAGAGATGCCGGCTCGCAATCACTTCGGCCATCGGGCCTTCCACCCCGGGCCGTTTTGCCCGTGCCACCGCTTTGCCGGCTCTCCACTTCCCTCCCTGGCGGTTGAACGACGGCGCATCCGTCGCCGGGACCCGGATAGATGTTCCGTCGATCTCTACGGTGAGAGACCCCTGTGCCCTGAAGCGCGGATGTCCCGCGAGATGTAACGTGAAGCCCTCCAGCTCGGAGGTCGTCACCGCGATGCGGTTGGGTGCGGTGAGCTGCGCGTCGATGCTTGCCAGGGTGCCCGGCGACAGGGCGTCGAGTTGCACCCAGTAGGCCGAGTGGTACTTGTAGCGATCGCTCACGAAGCGCACACGGTTGGGATGGGGGTTGCGCTCGAACTGGGCAAACCAGCCGAAGATCTGGCCGTTCGCATAGGCCGGTACCCAGCTATCGTGCCCGATACCGGGGTACTCGTCGTATTCGATGTGCGTGCCCAACGCCTTGAGACGCTCCACCCACACCCGCACGCTCTCGGGACGCACGACGGGGTCCGCCCCACCCTGAAGGATGCGCACCGGGAGGTTCAGTGCATTGGGAGCCAATGCGTTGGTGCCTTCCGGCGGAGCCGGGCACACCGGCACGATCGCCGCCCAGACGTCCGGGCGGGTCAGCCCAAGCCAGAGTGTGCCGCCGCCACCCATCGACAACCCCGTGAGGTACACGCGGTCCTCGTCGATGGGAAAACGCCGCTTCACGTCGGCCAGCACGTCCAGGACGTCCTTTTCTGCAACACCCTGATAGCCCATGGTACCACGTGCGTAGGGAGACGCCACGATGAAATCCACGTCGTCCCATTCAGGGAAGTAGCGGCTGGCCTCCACGTCGTTTTCGCCGTCGGCGTTGCTCCTTCCGAAGATCCGCCGGAGGTTCAACCGGTGGTTCGAGCCGGCACCGTGCAGGCTGATGACGAGCGGGTACTGCCGCGATGTGTCGAAATTCGGCGGCAGGTAGAGCGCGTACGGCTGCTCGCTGTCATCCACGTCGGAATGGAACGTCAGGACCTGCGGTCCGGCGTCGAGCACCTGCCCGACAGCCGTGCCGGGACAAGACAGGATCAAGACGGCAGTGGCCGTGGCGATGAGAAATCGTTCACGACGCTTCATCATGCACACTCCGGGGTGATACAGTAGCGTGAGAGCGTACCGGGCGACAGGCTGAACGCCTCCCCTTCCTCGATCGCAATCGGGATCTCGACGATGGTCGTCCCCCACTGAAACGCCAGCGTCGCCTCCGGTCCGTCGACCGTGGGAAAGTGGAACGTGAGGGTCTCCATGTGTTGCCCGGTGCCTGGTGCGGTCGTGAACCGGAGGGCGTCTTCGCCTTCTGGGTACGGCGTATGGTAGGCTCGCCCCACTTCACCAGGGCACCGAAGAGGTCCCGTCCGCGAGCCACCGGGCGCCGGTAGCGGATCTGGATCTCGATGTTGCCAAGCCATTGGGTCACGCTCCCGTACTGGCTCCAGGGGATCATCTGGGCTGAGGCCGGAGCGGCAGCCCCCGAAAGGAGACCCGCGGTCAGCGCAGCGAACAGACGTCTGTGCATCTCGGGCGCTCCATGTGTGGATTCCGCTCGGTAACGCGGCCGGGCCGCTCCGGGTTCCGGTCGCGGCCGTTCGGCCAACGCGCGTCGGTCATGATGTCGATGAGGTAATGCACTCACGACTCCCTCGATGTCCGTCGGGCTACAGACGCATCGCGTACTGGGCCTTCACGAGCAGCTGGTTGGACTCGAGACGCCACGCACCGACGCGATCGGCCACGTTGTGGTTGTAGACGACGAAGAGGTCGCCGAAAGGATGAAACGTCCAACGCAGCCGACTGTTGGCGCCCACGATGTCTGACTCGTTGTCGTACTGCACGAGCGCGTTCCACTGGAGATCGGGTGAGAAGTTCACCTGCAGGCGGCCGCTGAACAGATACCGATCGAAATCTCCCTCCGGAAGCCGCGCCGCGTTGTAGTCGCCGGAGACCTCGAAGGTCAGGAACGGGGTTGGCTTGGTCAGCAGGGTCCCCTCGACCTGGTGCAGCGTGCCCCCGTAGAAGCTCCCGAACCACCACGTGACCTGCCCGCTGACAGGACGTTTGGTGGCGATCTCGGCTTCGAGTCGATAGCGCGTCCACCGATACGAGCCGGGCGGAATCACGACGCCCTCGGCGATCTCGAACGCCTCGACCAGGCGTTCCCCCTCCGGGACGACGTTGACCTCCACGCGGTCCCCGCTCTCGAGCTGCCAGTTCACCGGCGTGATCTGGAATCGGTAGCTCTCCCACCCACCATCGAGATCCAACGCGACCGTCGGCCGGAATTCGAAGAACATCACCCGCACCCACGTCCACGCCGGACGGTAGCGCCAGTCTGCCGAGCCCCTCCACAGCTGCACACTCCGGCGCGGGACGAAGCTCAGGGAGGGGTCGAATCCGTCGCCGATGCGCTTGTATGTGAGGGATAGGTCCCAGGTGTCGTTGGGAAAGTCGATGGCCCCGCCAAAGGCGGTCCGATCTCCCGTGAGGCCCTCGCGATCGGTGACGAGGCCCCATGCGCCCACAAGGAGGTTCTTGTCTCCCCAGAGCCGAGACGTTTGGAACGTCGCATCGACACCGGTCGTCCAGCTGGCGGATCGACCTTCGGGATCCCCGAACGTGGCGATGGCACCGATCGACGATTCGGCAAGGACATTCTGCTTGACACGCGCCGCGCCCAAGGTCGCGGGCGCCACGACGGTGGTGTCGCCGTCGAGCGTGATCGTCTCCTCGCCGGTCCGCACGGCGAACGCGCCGGCGTTCGTTTGCCCGAGCCGTCCGTTCATCTTGCCGCCCACCAGTACCGGAATTTCCTGGCCCGAGAGGAGCCCGATCCGCCTGCTGAAGAACGGCTCGAGGTCCGGACGGCGGAACGTCTCGAGCCCGATGCCGAAGTCGAAAATGTCGGCGCCTTCGAGGAAGAAGGTCCGCTTCTCCGGGAAGAACAGCGGAAACCGGGTGAGGTTGGTCTGCCGGGTGTCGACCTCGGTTTCGGCGAAATCGGTGTTCACCGTGAGCGACGCAACGGCGTCGGAGCCCAGTTGTTGGAATACGTCCAGGCTCGGCTCGCCGGTCGCCTTCGTTTCGGCGTCGAATGCGGGTTTCTCGAACCCCGCAACCACGGCTGGCCGAACCGTGAGGCCGAGGCCGAGCGAGAAGGCGGGCAAATCCTGCAACCGCCCGGCGCGGCTGGGTTGGGTGACCTTCGCGTCCCTGACGGGGCTCGCCCAGCGACTCACCTCCTGGAGCCGCTCGAGCCGGCGCTCGACGTTGAATCCCCACTCGGAAACGCCCGACCGGAAACTCAGGCTCCGAATCGGGATCCGGATTTCCACCGACCAGCCGTCCATGCGACGCGCCGTGCCGGCGTCCCACACCGCGTCCCACGCGCTGTTCTCACCCTCGCCGTAATCGGCGATCAGCGCGTCATACCGCGCCCCACTCGGATTGACCGCAACGACATATCCCGAGCGGCCGTCGAGGAACGTATCGAGGATCAGCTTCACGTGATCCTCGTTCTGGAGTTCGGAGTCCCGGGCCTTGGAGAAGCTCACGATGCCGGAGACGTCGGGATCGTGGCAGTCGATCCCGATGATCAGCGCATCGGCGTCGGCGAGCACCCGGACCGTCGTGCGCCCGACCAACACGCCGCCCTCGACGGGTTCGATCATCGTGAGGACGGGGATGGAGTCGGTCTCGCCCCAGGATGGCTCGTCGAGCCTGCCGTCGAGCGTGATCGGCCCAGTGATCCGGCCCACCCGCAGTGTCGGACGCTGCGGGTCCTGGGCGGCGGCGCGATGCGCCAGCGGTCCAAACGCCATGCCCATGAGCACGCCGAAAAGCAGGGGCAGGCGGTTGCGCATCGTGAGGTTCTCCTGTGTGGCGGGCGGATGGCGTATCGTCGTCTGGTATACGTGGAAGCGCTCTCAGATGTTGAGAGCGAGGCCCTCGGGGCGCCGGCGCGGTCTCCGGCTACCCCCTCTCGACACCCAGCTTCCGCAGCTGCGCTGGCGGACAGCCGGTCCACTCGGCGATGGCGGTGTTGCCGATGTACTGGAGGTCCATCACGCCCATCTTGCTCGACCAGAATCCGCTCGCGGTGAGATCCCGAAAACTGGTGAAGAACGCGACTCCCTGGGAGCGATCCGCCACGGCACGATCCGGGTACGCGATGTCCTCCAGGACGGCGGTGCGTTCCTCCTCCGTGCACGACAAGAAATCGTGGCCGAACCGCTCGCGGCAGTCCGTATCGAGCCACGCCAGCCCGCCGCGCATCGCCGTTTGCCGGCGCTCGTTGTTTCCGTCCAGCATGAGGAAGTCCATGAACTCGGGGACGCCGGCATCGGTGGCACTCCCCGACCGGGTATCGCGCGGAATGATGATGTCCGCGAGGACGCGCACCGTCTCCCACTCGTGGGGAGTGAAGAAGCCGGGGGTCTGCGTGTCGCGGGGATGCCTGCCGGGTTGGAGGACGCGTGCGGCCCGAGCGACCTCGTCAGGCGTCCACGTGAAGGCGGCCGTGGTGGTCGCCGCCACGAGGACCCGAACGACGTCCCGCCGCGACACCTGAGCGTCGAGAGTCCTCTGTGCCGTGTCCGTTCTCGGTCGCTCCGTCATAGGGCCCCCGTGCGTCGTTGCTCGATGATGTAGTCCGCGGTCCGCCAGGCCAGCGCCAGAATCGTCCACGTGGGATTCTTGTCCGCCTGCGAGACCAATGGCCCACCGTCGGCGATGAACAGATTCTTGACGTCGTGTGCCTGACACCGTGCGTTGAGCACGGAACTCGCCGGGTCGTCGCCCATCCGCGTGACGCCCAACTCGTGAATGATCCTTCCGCCCGGAGCGATGCCGTACCCGTCGTCGGCCGAGGGCATCACCCCAAACGGCTCTCCACCCATCTCGCGAAGCAAGGCGCGAAACGTTTCCTGCATGTGCTTCACCTGCAGGTACTCGTGGTCGGACCACTTGAAGTGGAACCGCAGCACCGGAATGCCCCACTGGTCCACCGTGTCGGGATCGAGCTCGCAGTACGTATGTGCATTGGGCACCATCTCGCCTCGCCCCGAGAACCCGACCAGCGATCCGTAGTAGCGACGGTAATCGTTCTTCAGGGCGATCCCGTAGCCCCCCTCCTGGCCCGGGAACTCGTGGATGTTCCCCATGAATCCGTAACTCGGCATCCCTCGGCCGCCCCACATCTCGATGTGGTAGCCGCGCGGGAAGTCGAGCGACGCATTATCGAGCCACCAGGGCATGTACAAGTGCGCGCCGCCGACGCCGTCCTCGTTGTGGGGGATCCCGTCCATGAGGCTGGGGACGAACCCTATCACGTCGGTGCCCGTGGTGTCCGTGAGGTACTTCCCCACCGTACCGCTGGAATTGGCAAGGCCATCGGGGAACATTGCGGACCGCGAGTTCAAGAGGATCCGTGCCGACTCGCAGGCGCTCGCGGCCAGCACCACCACACGGGCGCGCACGTGCTCCTCGCGTCCGGTCTCCGTGTCGATGAACACGACACCGGTCGCGAGGCCGCGTCGGTCGTGGGTGACTTCGCGCACCATCGCGCCTGTGCGCAACGTCAGGTTGCCGGACGCGAGCGTAGGGAGGATCAGGACGTTGGGGGAGGTGAAGTTCGCGTTGACCGTACATCCCCGGTTGCACTGCCCGCAGTAGTGACACGCCGGTCGGCCGTTCAGCGGACGGGTCAGGATCGACAGGCGCGACGCAATGCACGGAATGCCCAGACGTCGCGACGCCCGTTGCACCACCAGCTCCCAGCACCGCGGTCTCGGCGGCGGTTGGAAGATCCCGTCAGGCTGGTTGTGAATACCCTCGTTGCTCCCGAACACGCCGATCAACCGGTCGACGCGATCGTAGTAGGGAGCGATGTCGTCGTACCCGATGGGCCAGTCGTCGCCCAGGCCGTCCAACGTACGGCGGCGGAAGTCGTCGGGGCCGAAGCGCAGTGAGATGCGTCCCCAGTGGTTGGTCCGCCCCCCGAGCATGCGCGACCGGAACCAGTCGAATGTCGTGCCCGGCGCTTCCGTGTAGGGCTCGCCTTTGAGTGACCACCCGCCGAGGTTCGCCCCGAATTCCCCGAATTGTCGCTCTGGCGTGGATGCCCCGCGACGCGGCGAATCGTAGGCCCACTTGAACATGGCCGAATCGGTGGTGTTGTCCCACATCGGTCCGGCCTCGAGCATCACCACCCTTGCCCCCGCCTCGGCCAACACCTTGGCGGCCATCCCGCCGCCGGCGCCCGAGCCCACGATACAGACGTCGTATGCGTCCTGCTGCCGCTGTCTGGCCATCGTACCTGCTCCTGCGGGTCCGTCCGAGAAGGTACGTCGTGGGGCGAGGCGGTGACAGAGGAGCCACGGAAACACGTCAGAGCGTCCCGTGTCGTTCATGCGTGGCCCGAGTGCAGGAGTCGCACCACAGGCCATTCTCTGTCCTCGATGAGGGGATCAGTCGGGCGGATAGAGTGGCAGGCGCTCGACGCGGTGGAACGTGATCCCGAACGGGGCAGTGGGTGGTGTGATGGTGGTTTCAAACACAACGTCGCGGGTGGTGTAGTCCACCTCGACCACCTTGCCGTACGCACCCGGGCCAAACCCAGCCGCCCCCGGCATGAAGACGATGTTGTCTGCTGCCGCATGGTAGTCGACATCCGAGACGATACGCGAGAACGTATCGCTCCCGCGCTCTTTCCCGTATTGCCAGACCTGCTGGATGGTCATCGCGCTCGGATCGATGCGGTAGACGACGGCGCGGCTGTACAACTGCTGACCCGTGTAATTGCGGTTGTCGCCATTGTCGAAAAGCAGCAACGTGCCGTCTGGGAGGAGTTCGGGGGCGTGCTGGTACCAGGCCCACTCGAAGTCGGGGTGGTTGGTCATGCCCTCCAACACAGCCGCCTCAGTGATCGGCTGCCCGGCGGCGTCCAGCGGTTGCAGCAACCGCGTCGCGAGGTCCGTCCCGTCGCCTGCTGTCATCCAGTCGACGTGGGGCGCGAGAATCCACACCACCTCGTTGTCGTTCGTGAGCTTGACCGTGCCCTGGGTGCGGCCCGAGACGATGATGGTGTCGTCGCTGGGATCGTAGGCCAGGCCGTTGGCGTGAAACCAGTCAACGTTGAGGTCCGCAAAATTGGTCGGCCAAGCCCGGCGGGTGTTGTCGAGGGCCTGGTTGAGGTCCCATTCGCGGACCATCGCCCCCGTCGCTCGGTCGATCTCGATGATGAAATCCTCGACGGTGGCCGCGCCCTGCTTGTCAACCGTCAGCACGAAGTTGCCGTTCGGCTTTTCGAGGACGTGGTGATGGAAGTCGTATCCCGGCATCGTCCACTCGTTGACGATGCGGCCCACCATGTCCATCTCGATGATGCGCCCCGTGCTGCGGTCGCCGAAGAACAGGTTGCCATTCGCCAGACGCTCGACCCCGTCGTCGTAGAACAGGTTCGAGAGGTTCGGATGATTGGTGAAATCGAGATACCAGCGGATCGCCCCGGTGGCATCGAACATGAACGGCCGCTGCGGTGTGAGTGCGCTGGCATGCCCGAAGTAGCTCACCAGGTTCATGCCCGACGTCATGGCTGCGGGTATGGCAGCGTCGATCGTGACGGTGGGAAGATCCGCGAGGAGCGGGGGCGTGGTAATGGTCCGGCTGGTGTCGCCAAGCGCCGCGCCGTTCGCATCAAAGAAGCGCAGGGTTATCGTGTTCGCCCATCCCGGATACAAGCCCAAGACCGGGAACCGAGCCTGCCGGCTCACGGTGTCGAAGCGATGCCGCACGTCGCTCGCCGGCCCGTGACGTCCCGCCACGAAGACTTCCACCTGCACCGGGCGGCTCGTGGTCAGCGTGACCTCGGCGGTCAGTGGCGCATAGCCGAACGGGTTGGGCGTGATCGACAGGGTCGTGATGAAATCGAGGTCTGGCTCCCCGACGCCTGCCGGATTGCCGTCGCAGCCGGCCAGCGGGATCAGGCAGGCGAGGGCAAGAGTGTGGACGGCACCTGCGCGTAGCCTATGAAGCATGCGGGTCAGACCTCGGGGCTTTAGGCCTTGCACGGCTCGGCAGGGCGTAACGAAAGCAGGTCGTACAACGGGAGCTGCCCAATCTCGACAACCCACCCCGACGCACTCATCAGGTTCTCGGGCGGCGTATAGTACGGGACAGTACTCGCCAGCGCGATGACCTCGATCGTCCGCACCTCATGGTACATCCCCACCCGAACGCACTTGCTCTCACCGGGATGGACCTGCACCACGATCGTAGGACTCACCGTCACCCGATACACCAGACTGCTCTCATTGACGATCTCCAACGTCGGACCCAGGGGAGGCATCGGCTCCCGATGCCGCCCAAGACACCCAGACACCCAGGCACATGCCGAGATCATAGCAACGCCTGCCCAAGGTTTGTTCATGACAGTCCCTCTACACCTACGTCGAAAGGAGACACCATCCGCCCAGGAGCCCCTCGACCGCGATGAGCGATGAGCCCATCCCATAATACGATACCCCAAAAACGGTCAGGCACCTAGCGCAGTGGACACCTATCCGGCGCGGATCCGACTGGTTGTTATCCACTCGACACGTGTCCCCACGAGTTGAGCTGGGCCTCCTGGCCGGCTACGATGTAGAACAATGCCTCCACTCTGAGACCGTCTTCATGCATTCAAGCCAGGTACGATTCGGCATTGTCGGCGTGGGCCGAGTGACCCGGAAGCGGTTCGCACCAGCACTGGTGAGCACGGAGCATGCGGTGCTTGTGGCGGCGGCCAGCAGGGACATACGCCAGGCAGAGGCCCTCGGTCCCGAACGGGCCTATGATTCCTACGCGGCGCTTCTGCGAGATCCGGATGTGGACGCGGTCTACATTGCCACCCATAACGGGCTGCACAAGGACTTCGTGATCGAGGCCCTCCGGCAGGGGAAGCACGTGCTGTGTGAGAAGCCCCTCGGCTGCACGGCCGCCGAGTGCGACGAGATGCTCGCGACCGCCAACGCGACGCAGCGCCTACTCGTAGAAGCCTTCATGTATCGCCACCATCCGCAGATCCAACGTGCACAGGAGTTGGTGCAGGAGCGCGTGATCGGCGAGCTGATGGTGGTGGAGGCGTCGTTCAGGTTTCACTTGGCGGACGCGAACGACGTGCGCTTGCGTCCGGAATGGGGTGGCGGTGCGCTCCTCGATGTCGGGTGTTACTGCGTGAACTTCGCCAGACTGTTCCTGGGAGATGCTCCGCGAGACGTCCACGCGTGGGCAACCATGGACGGCGTGCACGGTGTCGACACGAGCGTCCAGGCTGTCCTGGAATACGAGTCCGGGAAGCATGCTACCCTGTCTTGCGGATTCGAGAGTGGCCTCTATCAGCGAGCGGCGCTCGTGGGAACGGAGGGCGTGCTCGAGCTCAACGAGCCGTTCATCACGTGGGCGCGTCCGCCGCGTCTCTCCGTCCACGTTGGCGAGACCGAGGAGGTCATAGAACTCGAGCCGGTGAACACCTTTCAGATGGAGATCGAGGACTTCTGCACGGCGATTCGCGGCGGCACCGCACCGTTGCTGAAGTCAGACGAGGGACTCCTGAACGCTCGCGTTCTCGACCGCATTGCGGCTGCAGCAGCGACCTGACCCGATTCCAGCCTGCTGAGGGTTGCGAGTTCCATACGGGCGGCCGGGAGCGGGCCTCAGTCTTGCAGTTCGCATTCTTGGACACCGGTGTCCGCAGTTTGGAGGAGTCTGCCGTTGCCGACCTCGTCGAGTGTTCTATGCGACTGACCCTGTGCATTGTGGCGCTCATTGGCACGAGTGCCTGCCATGGTCCAAGTGGACCGCTATCGACGCAACCACCCGCCGACAGCCAATTCCTTGCCGGTGCGGTGAGCTTGTACCGTGCATCCCGCAACGACAACGGACTGTATCGTGACCGGCTGCGCTTCGACGGCGCCCACGACGGGCCGGCCTCAGTGGCCACGACGGGGATGGGATTGATCTCCTTGTGCATCGGTAGCCGCATGGGGTTGAGCACGAACGCGACGGCACAGGCAAAAACGACGGTGCGCACCATGCTGGGAATCGGGCACGCTCGGAACGCGGCAGGTTTTTACTACCACTTCCTCGACATGGAAACCGGCAGTAGAGCGGGGGACAGTGAATACTCGAGCATCGATACCGCCATCCTCATGAGCGGTGCGCTGTTCGTGGCATCCTGTCTTGCTGGAGACGCCGAACTCGACTCGCTCGTGGTGGCGCTATGGGAATCGATCGACTGGTCACAGGCTATAGCAAATCCCATGACCGGGGCGGTCTATCTCGAGATGTTGGGAGATGGATCCGGAAAACCGGGATCGGTCACCTTACCGTTCAATGAATACATGCTGGTCGCGTGGTTGGCCACATTGGCCGATCAAGCGGGGACTGGACAGGCCACAGATCTCTGGAATCGGTTCTATGCGAACGCCGATAGTCTGCCAACGTCCAGTTTTGCGGGACATGTCGTCCTCACCGACCGGCCAGGCGCTTTCCTTTCCAGCTTCGTCATTCAGGTAGCGTATTACCTGTGTCATCCATTCACGACGGGTGAGCGGTACCGTGCCTTCATGCGCAGCGCTCAACGTGCGGACCGTGCGTGGTGGCAGCAGTCGACCGCGGCACTGGATTACGAGTGGGGCCTGGGAGCGGGGAGCGGCCGCACGATGGCGTATCACGCAGATGCCATCAACAACAATCCGGACCACATCGTATCTCCTCACATCGTCGCGGGATTCCTTCCGGTCGATTCGAACGGAATGAGCGACCTCAGAAGGCACGATGCGGCGATGAGTAGAGCACTGCGCTCGATCGACGGCGTGAACGGGAACCTCTTGTGGCGCTACAGTGTGTCGGATCCCTCCTGGATTGCAGGGGAAATCCAGGGCATCGATTACTCTTCTATGATGCTCGGCCTTGTCACCCACATTGTCGGAAGTTCTTTTCTCGAGGAACACAACGATTTCGAGGCGTGGCTCGCTCGAGTTCGGTGAGTGCCCTGTCGGGGGTGGAAGATGGTATTGATTAGATGTATGAGAGACAGGTGAGGCATTGCCCACACCGAGGTGGCGGTGTGGTCCCGTCGTGAAGGACAGGTGACCGTCTCCCTCCTCCCCCGTTGGCTTTAGAGAGGTTTCGTCATGACACAGGTACGCTTCAGGTTGCTGCTCGCCGCTCTGCTGCTGGCCGGCTGCGCAGCCGACGAGATTGCTCAGCAACCCAATGGTCAGGACATCCCCGTGCCCCGCTGGGAGCTCGTGTGGGCCGACGAGTTCGCTGGCAGCGTGATCGATCAGAGCATCTGGACGCCGGAGGTCATGCCGGATCCGTTCAACGAGGAGCTCCAGTACTACAC
This sequence comes from Gemmatimonadota bacterium, assembly GCA_029863245.1. GTDB lineage: Bacteria > Gemmatimonadota > Gemmatimonadetes > Gemmatimonadales > GWC2-71-9 > JAOTVV01. The sequence goes on along the minus strand of JAOTVV010000009.1, from coordinate 43,182 downwards.
AGACCGGATAGACGCCGCGCCAGGCGCGAACGCCTGGCTGGAAGGTGGTGCACTGATCATCGAGGCGCGCCGCGAGGACTTCGCGCACCGGAAGCACACCTCGGCACGGCTCATTACGAAGGGCAAGCAGGAGTTCCGCTACGGCCGTTTCGAGGCGAGGATCCGGCAGCCGGGGGAGGTAGGCATGTGGCCCGCCTTCTGGCTGCTGGGCGGCAACATCGACCAGGTTGGGTGGCCGCGGTGTGGTGAGATCGACATCATGGAGGGCAAGGGGCGGCTCCCCGACTGGACGTCCGGCGCACTCCATCGCGGTCCCGATCCACCCAGCAACCGGATCACCGCGGGGGAATACCGGCTCGCATCCGGCAGCTTTCACGACGAATGGCACGTATTCGCGGTCGAGTGGGAACCGGGGCGCGTTCGCTGGTACGTGGACGACGTCGCGTACCTGGGGGTCGACAAGACGCCGGGAGAAGGCCCCGCCTATTGGCCGTTCGACGAAGGGCACGGATTCTTCATCATCCTCAACCTTGCGGTAGGCGGCTGGTTCGACACGCCGTATTTGCCGCCGGACAACATGTCACCGCAACGGCTCAACGTGGACTACGTGCGGGTGTACCAGCGAGCGGAAGGCTAGGTTGAACACCGTGTAGCGAGCCCTCTGCGCCTCACCCTACCGCCTCCTCGCACAGCTCGGCCAATCGGTCTGCCAGGCTCTCGAGCCAGCGCTGCTTACTGTGGACGACGGCGCGGTAGATGCCACGCGCCAAGAGGTAGGTTCCGCCTACCCATCCGGCCGCCCCGGCCAACACCAGCGCCACCGGAAGACCCATCGCGCCGAGCCCGACGCCGAAGACGACTCCCAACCCGCCGCCCCCTCCTCCGCCCATCACCCCCCCGAAGATCCCTCCCGCCGCCCCGCCCAAGCGCTGCTCCACGCGGATGTGCGTTTGGCCGCGGCCAGCGCGTACCCGCATGAGTATGTCAGATACCTCATCGTCCGAGTCGAAAATGCTGTCCCAGTCGAATCCCTTCCCGGTTTCCTTGGGTCGACGCGCAGTCCAGATCACCGTCCGCTCGGTCCTCGCGGTGTGTCCCACCGCCCGGAACGTCGCGCGAGCTTCTTCCACCAGATCATTGCAGTCTTCCGGCAACACTTCGCCCTCCACCACACGCTCGGCAACGAGCCTGGACGGCGCGCCGAGAAAGCCGCCCGCGGACTCCGGCGCGGCGGCAGGTGTCCTGTGGGTCATCGGAAACGGCGTGCCGGTCGGTTCGGCGTCCCACTGCCTGGATGGAGCGAGACCGCCAGACGCTGCGGCGGGTGCCGGGAGCGGTCGCACCGGCGCGGTGAGCGTCTCCGGCGAATCCAGCGCGGCGGCGAACTCACCGGGGGAAGGGAATCGCTCCTCGGGCCGCAACGCCAGCGCGCGGAGCAACGCTCGCTCCATCCCGGGCGGGAGCCGATCGAGCTGCATACGGTGTCCGGGTTCGGCGTCGAGGAATCGTCCTTCGGCAAGGTAGTCCGGCGTGACCCATGCGCGTGGCAGGGCTCCAACCAGCATCTCGTAGGTGACCACGCCCAGCGAGTAGACATCGGTGGTGGGTCCGACGTCGAGCACCCCCGCCGCCTGTTCGGGACTCATGTAGCCAGGTGTTCCCACGGCGAATCCGGTGCGCGTGAGTCCTGCGTCACTGGTGGCACCAATCGCAGCCTTGGCGATTCCGAAATCTGTCACCACCGGCCGCCCTCCCGGCAGCAGGATGTTTTCAGGCTTGATGTCTCGGTGGACGATCCCTTGCCGGTGGGCATAGTCGAGTGCGTCGGCCACACCACGGGTGATCTCTACCGCACCGTCTGTATCCATCAGCCCCACGCGATTCAGCAGTCCCCGCAGCGATTCGTCTTCGATGAACGGCATCACATAGTAGAGTTGACCCTCGGCGTCGCCCGAGTCGTAGAGCGGGAGGATGTTGGGATGGGTCATGCGGGCGGCGATCTCGATCTCGCGGAGAAACCGTACCGGGCCGATCGCCTCGCCTAGGTCGGCGCGTATCACCTTCACCGCTACACGACGTCCGTGCTTCGGGTCGTGAGCACGGTACACCGTGGCCATGCCGCCGCGGCCGATGATCTTCTCCAATTGGTACCGACCGCCCAGCAAGCGACGGAGGGATTCGGGGACGGTAGACATCGTTTTGGAAGGTAGACGTCTAGACCGGTAGACGGCCAGCGGGACGTCGAGACGGAAGAGCGGAATCCGCGCGGCACGGGGCCGGGCAGCCACAACCCACGGATGTCATCCGGAGACTCACTGTTTGCGGAGTATCCAGACGACGTCCTGCGGGTCGGTGAGCGTCATACTGTCTCCGTCAAAGCGACCGTCCCACGTCTCGAACAAGAACGCAATGGCAATCGTCTCTTGCTCCAGGTTCACGGTGTAGTCGCACTCATCGTACGTCTCGGTACTGCCATCGACCTGCTGGGTAAGCGTGCATAGTCCTCCATCGTACAATGCCCAACGGACGTACTGTGTGTCGTGGCTGTTTCCTTCGTATACCACGGTGCCCGGAACGGCATAGCCGTTGATCGACGCGGTGTTCCAGATCCCGAGGATGTCGTCGACCCCGAACGCGTCACTGCACGCGGGTGCGGCAACGAACCCGAGAATACCGAGCGTGAGCCATCGGACTATGCGTGGCATGGGTGGGCACCCTCAAGCGTACGCCAGCTTTCGAGGATCCCAGGTGACGATCCTATTCGTGAAATGGCTTTCATTGGCTGCCAGCGACGGTCCGGCTGCTTTCAAACCGTACGTGGCATCTTCGATGATGGCTTTCCCATCCCGCACCGCTGCGATCAGATTGGCCCAGTGGTCATCACGGTCATCATATCCGTCCGGTGGGCTATAGACGATCTCACTGGGTTCGGTGATGCTGGGGGGCACATCGTAGTATCTCAGATGGTACTGTCTGACAAATTCATCCTGGGCGTCTTTCGGGAACGTCGATAGGGAGTCATATCCTCCATACCCCGGTTTGGCAGAGAAGGGGGTGTGGCTCACTGTCAACGTATCCCCTGCGAACGTCAGTGTCCCCTCCGAACCGACCAGCTTCAATGAGTTTCTTCCCCCCCCACCGGCCACGAAATTGACTCGGATCTGCAAGTTGAAGGGTGCATGGGTTGCCGCCTGGGGATAGTCCACAACACAGGTCAAGACATCCGGCACATCTCTGCCATCTTTCCAGTATCGCAATCCACCGGAAGCGTAGACTCTCGTCGGTCCGTCGGAGCCAATGACCCAATGCAGCCACGAGAACAGGTGAACGAACAGGTCCCCTGCAATGCCGGTGCCATACGCCTGGTAGTTGCGCCACCTGAAAAAGCGAATTGGATCGAAAGGCACCTTTTGCGTATCGCCGAGGAACGTGTCGAAGTCGACCGTTTGCGGTGACGCATCGGGAGGAATGGAGTATTGCCAGGCGCCCAGGGATGAATGACGGTCATTCGTCGCTTCAACGAGGATCAGATCCCCAATGTCACCAGCTCGATACAAGTCCTGTGCCTTCTTCATGACAATCGAACTGACACCTTGGCTGCCGACCTGAAACTTTGCGTTATACTGCTTCTCGGCCTGTATCACCCGATGCCCTTCCGCGACCTCCTGTACCATGGGCTTTTCGCAATAGACGGCTTTCCCCGCCTTCATGGCATCGATGCTGATGATGTCATGCCAGTGATCCGGTGTGGCAATCAGCACGACATCGATGTCATCCCTACCCAAGATTTCACGATAATCTCTGGTTGCAACAACGTCCTGACCGAATAGCTCTCTCGCCCGTTTGAGTCTGCCATCATACAGATCACACACGGCGGCCAATTCAACGCCCGGAACGGTCAGTGCAGACCTGATGTTGTAGAAGCCAATGATGCCGGTTCCGATCACGCCTAACCGCACCGTGTCGTTGGCAGCGAATCTCTTATCTCGATCCGGGTGAGGATCTCGCGGCAGGATCACCCGTTCCTGTGAGGGTCTCCTTGTTGCGATGAAGGGAAACGCTCCCGCGGCCAATGATCCCTGAGCAACATCCTTCAGGAAGTCCCTTCTCGAAGATTTCTTCTTTTGTGGCATGGTGAATACCCACCCTTCTGAGGGAATGCCCGATCGCTCCAGCCCGCATCTGCCGATGTCCTGGCCATCAGCACTTCGATCATACGGTCGCGCATCTCGGCCAGCAAGGTTGTGGAGGTCGCGCCTTCAGATGCGGTGGCGAGCCAACGCGGTGCTGCGCTACCACGATAGCCTCAACTCCCCCAACTTTACACACGGAGTGCGGCCTGCTGGAGACCTACGACATGACCCAGGATCTCGGATCTCGTGACTAGGATGTGTTGGATCCGGACGGCCGATACATGGGTGTGGTGAAAATGCCGCCCCGCTTCACACCTCGCATCATCCTCGGCGGCAAGATCCACGGCGTATGGCGTGACGACCTCGACGTACAGTACGTCATGCGTCTGCGGATCGTGGAGGGCTAGTTGCGTTCGATCGCTCTGCTTCCCTTCCCGTAGGCTGCCGTTCGACCGTCTTCGATGACGCCGGCCCAGTTGAGCCCGAAGGCGAAGTCGTAGGCGTTGCCCTCGGCGTCGACGTAGGGTTGCATGTCGTGCGGTGTGTCTTCGTGCTGCTCCTCGACGGTCTGCATGTTCGCCGGCATCTGGAGAGGCAAGAGGCCGGAAGGCTCAACCGCACCGGTCAGAATGTCGAGGATCGCCTGGTCCTGCACGCCGAAGCTGACGACGATCGCCTTCGCGCTCGGCTCGAATTCCGACACAACGGTCGGGTTCGACAGGTTGAGGACGACGATCACAGGCTTGCCGTTCATCGCGGCGTGGGCATCGAGCACCGCGTGCATGTCGCTCACGTTCGAGGCGGTGACCGTCTTGCCCCGGTACGAACGGTCGGTGAATGTTTCGAGCGGATCCCCGCCGGCGATGCTCACCGCGCGTGCGTGCGTGGCCGTGTACGTGCCGTACTGGAGGCTGATCGGTACGTACCCGTTGCCGCCCGCTTTCACATCGGCTCTGTCGTACCCCGTTGCCATGCCGAACAGTCCCATACCCCCGGGACCGTTGATGACGACGACGGCTGCATCTGCTGCATCCGGATCATCCGTCACGTCGAAGTACTTCCTCGCGATCTCGATGTTGAGGGGATCCTCATCCCGGGCGGGAACCACGTTTCCGAAGAAGTCCCGGCTTTCCGGCACGTGGCGTTGGGGGATGTACACCGTGGCACCTTGCCGTAGCGGCAGGACGTCGTCCTGGTTCTTCAGCAGCACCAGGGACTTGAGCTGCGCCTCGTACCCGGCGGTCATGAAGGCGGGCTGGCCCACCGTGGCCGCGGTCTCCTCCACATCGAGGTAGGGGTTCTCGAACAGGCCGGTACGGAAGATGTTTCTGAGCAGCCGGACGGCGGACGCCTCGAAGCGCGCGCGCATGAACGCGTCGCCGTGCTCCGCCACACCCATCTCATACGCCTGGATGACCGGACCGGCGTCGTTGTTGCCGCCGAACTGATCGACCCCCGCCATCAGGGCTTTGTAATGCCGCTCGGCTTCGGAGAGACCTTCCACACCCCAGGGAGTGCTGCCAAACTGATCCATCTCAGCATGATCGCGCGTCACACCCCAATCGGTGCAGACCACGCCATCGAAGCCGTACCTCTCTCGCAGCAAGTCGGTGATGACGTACGTGCTGTAGGCATTGCCCACGTTCTCGCCATACGCCGTATCCTGATTGAACGAGATGGTGTAGTATGGCATGACCGCCGCCGCCATGCTGGTCTCGCCCTCCAGCGCGAACGCCCCCTCCGTGAACGGCAGCAGGTGGAGATCGAAGCTGTTGCCGGGGTAGACGGCATACTTACCGAAGCCAAAATGCGCATCTCGGCCGCCTTCACCCGACCCTCCACCCGGCCAGTGCTTGACCATGGCGTTCACGCTCTCATAGCCCCAGCCGTCCGCGATGGCCGCGTCACCCTCGGAGGTCTGAAACCCATCCACGTACGCGCGGGCCATGTCGGTCGCGAGGTGTGGATCTTCCCCGAAAGTACCGCTGAATCGGAACCAGCGCGGCTCGGTGGCGAGATCGATTTGTGGCGACAGGGCCGTCGTAATGCCAAGCGCACGGTATTCCTTGGACGCGACGTCGCCGAATTGCCTGACGATGGCGGGGTCGAAGGTCGCGGCGAGGCCGATCGCGCCGGGCCACTGGGAGATGTCACCTTCGGCACCCGCGTTGTATTCCGCAATAGCCTGCGTCTCGTGGCGCGGGTCTGAGCTGTTGTTCGCCGGGATCCCGAGCCCGATGCCTTCCACCAACGCCTGCACGTTGTTGTTCCAACGTGCCGCCACCTCGGGGCTCGTCACCGACGTGATCAGCACGTGCCGCAGGTCGTCGTTCGCGAGGAAGTCCCGCTGCTGGTCGGACAGATCCCAGGCGTTGGCACCGCTCTCGGCGAACGGCTTTCCGTCGTAGGTACCGCGGAACCACCCACCGGCACCCGGGATCGCTTGGTGGGCGCTGTACAGCATGAGGCCGGCGATCTGCTCGACCGACATCTTGGAGGCGAGGTCCTTGGCCCGTTCGTCGGCGGAGCGGCGCCAGTCTTCGTACGGATCCAGCGCTCCATTCCGGTTCAGGTCCTTGAAGGCGAACCGGTCAACGGTGAGCAGGCTGACACCCGATGTCGTCGCGTACCCCAGGGTCCGACCACCCCTGTTGCTGACCGTTCTGATCGTGCCGGATTCCGTTTCGCTCCATCTGGGAGTGCTGTCGAAACAGCCGTTCGGCACCACGAGCGTCAAGACAATGAGAAACGCATATGCAAGAGCTCGTTGAGGCTGGAAGTCTCTCATGATCGTTTCCTTCACAGTGGGTTGCGCCGCAGCTCGGAACATGCCTTCGCGGTCTCCTTCATACGCCCACGAATCTTGGCGTGTCAAGAATCACAAATGGAACGTGTAGGTGCATTTGACCAGGATCGTCCGGCTGTCGGTGAACGGTAGCGTCGGGGTGAGGCGATGCCGGTCGGTGTTTAGGCCCTCGTTGTAGACGATCCAGAGATCGTTGCCTTCGCGAACGTTGTAGCGAAATCGAACGTTGGCCGATACGGTGTTGGTGGCGCTGTTGAACTGGATGAACGCGTTGGTGGATACCTTGGTGTTGAGCGCCGTGCCGATGCGGAGGCGGGCCAGGTGCGCGTCGAAGCGCTGATCCCGATCCGGAAAGCGGATCCGGTTGAAGAGGTAGGAACCCGCCAGTTCCAGGTGAGGCGAGACGTACCATATCGGAGAGACCTCGGCCGTCATCTGCCACCCATCGAAGAACGTGCCGACCTCGACGCGCGGGCGCAGCTGAAACAGCCGCGTGTGCGAGACGTGGTACGAAGCGCCGACCTGGAAGAACGTGTAGCTCCCGGCGGGCACCACAGCCTCATCAGAAAGCGCGAACGGAACAAGCAAGTCTTCGAAAAGGACCTTTGCCTCCAGGCTGCCGCCCGCGCCCGACTTGGCGGCGAACTCCCACTCCGGTCCCACCTCAGCCGACTCGATGGACCGATCCCCGTTGCGCACGAAGGCGAACCCGGCCAGCCCCAGTGTATGCCAGATCAGCGACGACGTTTCACCAGGTAGCCAGGTGTAGGAAATCGCGTCCTCGAGCAGCGTGAAATCGTTGCGCTGGGTGAAGCCAATGCCCGGATCGTACGCAGGTCCGGCCCAGGCTACGACGGCGGTATAGCCCAATCCGCGCCGCCGTCGTCGCTCTATCTCAGCGGTAAACCGCCCACTATTGACGAGGTCCAGGTCGCCGTCGTCTATCCGTTCATGGTCGAAGGTCTGCGCCCATTGGAGGGTCAGATAATCGTCCCCAGCCAGGCGAACGACGCCGTCGAGCCCATAGGCCAGGTTATAGCTGCCATCCGTTCCGACGCGGCTGGTGACCATGGCGCCGGCATACGAATAGGCGTTGAAGACCTGACGCCGCAGGCGAAGCACGCCGAAGTTCTCAGATGGGAGCGAGTCACTCTCGGCGGTTTGCATGTCGAAGAAGCCGACGTCCCAGCCACCCCAACGGCCTACGAGGCGCGCGCCGCCGAGTACTCGAACCGGCTGCCCGTCTTCGGTCAGGCCGACGCGGCGACTGTGGAAGAGGCGGCTCAACCCGCCGGTCCTGAAATCAAAAATGCCTGCCCGTTCCTGGAAAAACTGCCGCTTTTCGGGAAAGAACAGCGAAAAGCGCGTCAGGTTGACCTGTTGATCGTCGGCTTCGACTTGCGCGAAGTCGGTGTTGACTGTCAGATCCAGCGTCAGGTTGTTCGTGAGGCCATACTTGAGATCCACGCCGGCCTCGCCTTTGAGGTCGTCTTGGCGGGGATAGCCGGTCCCGGTGTCGTTCAGCGGGAACGATTGCCCGAGGCCACTCAGTCCGTACGGCGTCACGTAGAGCGGCTTGCGCGCGCGAATACCTTCGAGAACGATCTTCTGAGCGAGCGAGGGCTTCAGAAACGCCCAGTTGGCGATCGACGGCACGGGCGGAAAGACCAGGCGCTCAGTCTTGCGCGCCACCTTACGCTGCAAGGTGATGCCCATCACCACCTGCCCGTCTTCGTCTTGAAAGCGAAGACTGGTGAAAGGCACCCGCATCTCAGCAAACCAGCCTTCCTCGTTTACTACCGTCTCGACATCCCAGAACGTATTGAAATCCCCGTTGATCCATCCGCCCGAGGCAATGCCCCCGCCACTGGCGTCGTTGGAGATGGCCGCGTCTTTGCGGATCCCCCCCGGCGTGGTCGTGAAGAGGACAGCCGTCTCATTGTCGTTGAAGGTGTCGAGGAGGATCTCGAAGTGGTCGTCTCCGCTGAGCCGGTCGCGATAGAGGGTGTTGGAGCGAATGCCGGTGCTGTCCTGATCGTACCCTCGCAGCGCGAAGTAGATGTAATCGTCGTCGTAGGCCACGAGGAATTCGGTGCGCTCGGTAGGCGGCGCGCCGTTGTCCGGTTCGTACTGCGTGGGCAGCCAGGGTTGGACGGCCTCCCAGGCCGGTTCGTCGCTCAACCCATCGAGCTGGATAGGCCCGTCGAGACGAGGCAAGACGAGACGCTCCGATCCTTGGGCCCAGACGACAGGGACGAGCACCAACTGTGCCAGCAACACAACCGTGCACGTTCGTCTGGTGGGGAGCAACTGGGGCATGGTAAATCGCTCGTTCGCTGGATATGTCGGCGCGCCGTTCAAGCTCAGCACAGCTAAAGGTCCCCTGCGTCGCCGCTCCTCAATGAACTTGCAGAATCTATCGCTACCAGCCAATGGGTTTGGTCGCCAGCCAATCTCGGTACGCTGGCCTGCCGTCGCGGTATGACCGATGTGGGACTGTACCTCGGAAGCCGTGTCGTGGCGACTGGGCGTCCTCCATGGCCCGCCAAGCCCCGTTGCACTGACACGAGGATTGGCGCGCGGCAACCCGGCCGGGCGTCGCGTTCGTGGCTGTCGGTCGAGAGTATTCCGACTACTCCTCTGCCTTTTTCCCGCGTCCCGGTGGGTGCTACTTTGGGATAAAGCCCCTCGCGGAGGTGCCCATGAGTGGGGTTGACCGAAGAGCGACCAAGTCCGAGGTGCGAATCGGGTTCAAGGACTTCGCGCTTCAGCAGCTGTCCGACACCCAGTGTTCGGCGCGCGTGGTGCTGGCTTGGCATCCTGGAGAGGAGTTTGTGGGCACCGCCGAAGGCGAGGACTCACCCCACGGCCAGCTGAGATCGGCTGCCGAAGCCACGGCGCGCGCGCTGGAGGCCGCGACGCACGGGCAAGTGGAGTTGACGGTACTCGCCGTCAAGGCGCTCACGACATTGGAGACGGTTCTGGTCGTCGTCTCGCTGTCCAGCCGCGTCGATCAACGGTCCGAGCGTCTCGTTGGGTCTTGCCTCATCAAAGAGCAACCGGCGCATGGTGCGGTGCTGGCCGTCTTGGATGCGACCAACCGACTTCTCAGCATCTACCTGCGCTGACGTCACGAATGACAGGGTTGCAGACCTGGCCAGCACGACGCAGGGGAGTTGATGAGGCCAAAGGGGTTGCTGGGCCGCCGGGGTGGCGATCCATCACCTGACGGCCAGTTGAGCATCGTGATGAAGCGCCGCCGCACCCAGTATTGCGGCGTGCTCGAGTTCTGAGACTTCAATTTCCAACGACGTGATGGAATCCGAGAAGGCAAAGGAGCGTATCGACTCCCACATCGCCTTCTGGAAGAACCGAAAAGCCTTACGAACGGATCCACCCAAAATGATCATCTCCGGATCGTAAGCATAGAGAACCATCTTGATACCCTGACCCAGATGATGACCGAACTCTGCAAAGATCGTCTCGGCCTCCCGGTCACCTTCTACGGCCCGCTGAAAAACCGTTGCCCCCGTTTGCCCCACATGACGAGTGAAGAATTGCCCGGAACAGTAATGCTCATAGATACTTTCCAAATACGGAATCATGCCGAACTCGCCCGCCCCACAATTCCTCCCGGGATACAACTTGCCATCGACGACGATTCCTCCGGCGAAACCCGTCCCCACAATGAGTCCAATGACTGATTGATGTCCGACACCCTTCCCAAAATGCTTCTCACCCAACGCAAAGCAGTTGGCGTCATTGTTGATCAAAACGGGGACTGAGTACTTCTCTTCGAGTATGGACTTCAGGGGCACTTCCTTCCAGGATGGGATGTTCTGTACGTCGTACACGATGCCCGATTCGAGATCCACCACGCTGGGAACACCGATCCCGATGCCGTCAACATCCTGTCGTGTCGTCCGATCGATGAGCCCACAGAGCTGGCCCAGCACCTCCTCCTCCGACCCCAAGGAATTGATCTGTATTGACGACACCTCGCCGAGCTGTTGATTGCGCACCAATCCAGCGCGAGCGTTGGTGCCGCCGAGATCAACTCCAAGAATGGTGGTTCTTGCCATTGTCCTCCAATCGGTAGGTGACCATTGTCGGGTCCTCGCTCACACAGCTTCCTTCTTGCGCGATGCGATCGTGACATTCGGGATCAGAGGCTTGGCCCAGAAACCGATACTGAGGATGAAGCCCATGGTCAGATAGAGGAACAGCATGCCGCCCCGCAGTCCAAACAGATCGCCGAGTCCACCGACAATCAGTGGCACAACGGCGCCCCCGATGATGGCACTAACCAATATCCCTGAAAAACTGCCGTGGTGCTCCGCAACGGAATTGAGCGCAAGGGAGAATATCACCGGGTACATGACAGCGGAAAAGAAGCCGACCAATGGAAACGCTATGCGAGCCACGGGCCCGGACAGAAAGAGGGCCGCGGTGAAGCTGATGATCGCGGCAATGGTGAAGAACACCAGCACGATCTTGCTGTCGATCAGCTTCAACAGCACGATGCCCGCGATACCGCCAATGGTCATGAAACCCCAGAACCAAGCGACAGCTCTCGCGCCGGTTGTCTGTGGATCATAGCCATGGTAGGTGTTCAGGAATTGGGACATCCAGTTGGCAATACCCTGCTCGAGCCCCACATAGGTGAAAATCCCCAGGAAGAACAATATGACGGTGGGATTCTTCAGCAGGCCCATGTGTGTTGTGAAAGCGCCGACCTGCTCCTCGGCTTTCCGTTCGACCTTTGGGATTCTCGAGACGGATACGATGCCGATCATGAGCAGGGCAATCACGGCAAAGAGCCAATAAAGGGATATCCAGGGGATATCGTCAGGAACGACCCGTGATAACGTCGTGATCAGCAGATTCGAATCGGCCGACCGGCTCTCGAGATTGCGCACGAGAGACGAGTATACGAGGGGACTGAGAAAGGAAGCGGAGCCGAAGACCAATTGGGCGACGGTGGCATTGAACGCGTAGTGCTCTTCTCCACCGGCCTCCCGCAACAGTGGGTTGATCGCGACCTGAAGCATGGCCATGCCGGAGCCGATGAGAAACAAAGACCAGATGGCGGTCAGATAGTTCGGATACAACGCCAACATCGAGGAGCCCACAAACGCCACGGCGAAGGCGGCAACCATGACCGGCTTTTCCTGGAACTTCTCGATCAGCAGTCCCGACGGAATGGACATGACACCATAGGCAATGAAGAACGCAAACGGCAGCACGGCCACGAGGGTGAGGCTCAGATCGAAGTCATCGATGATCTCGGGGACGAGAGGGCCAATGATGTTTGTCAGGAATGAGATGACGAAGAAGATCAGGAAGATGAGGCCGACGACATAGTAGCTTCTACGAATTGGCGTACCCTCCTATCGGTAGTCTGAGGTCTCGTGCCAAGTGCGCCGCCAGCACCCTACTGGAAGGCCACTCAGACGGCAGTCAATCGAAGAACGGGAAGAGCGTCTTCAACTCGTCACGGGATGGCTGGGAGCCGTACTCTGAAACCTCGAAGGCTTCCGCCTGCTTCACCTGGCTCCCCCGCTGCTGTCCGTACAGCTGGATCAGCAGTTCTCGGTAGGTCTCTCCGGGCTGGGACGAGCGGAATCCTCGAGTCTCGGCGAGCCACTCGCGCCGTTGCGATGGATCCCGTGGCACCGAGTCGAGATCCCCTCGGTTGTAGGGAAGCCATTCATACATCTGCGACTCGTGGCAATGGTACATGTCGATCTTCTTCTCGATGACATCGTCGATGGCCACCACGATGTCCGGAACGAAGGGCGAGGGTTCCGTGAAGCGGTCCGACATGTACAGAAAGACGGGATTCTTCATGAGGTGGGGGACCGAAGCGACGATGTTCGGCACGGTGACCATGTAGGCCGCGTCCCTCACCAGGAGTCCCGTATTGCGGTGATCCGGGTGGTAATCGTTGGGACGGGGGCTGATGACGACATCCGCCTGGAACTCACGAATCTGACGGATCACGTCCTCCCGATTCTCCAGCGTGGGCATGAGCTTGCCGTCGTCGTGGTCGAGGACGATGTACTCCGCCCCGATGGCCCGGCCCGCACACTGGGTCTCCGCGTACCGTCGCTGCGCGAGCGGGCCGCCGCCCATCGCGTAATGGCCCGCGTTTCCATTGGTCAACGAGACAAGTCGGACCGCATGACCCTGCGCGACGAACTTGGCCATGGTCCCACCCACCTTGTCGGGATCATCCGGGTGGGCACCGAAGACGAGGATCCGGAGATGGCGCTCGCCGCCCTGGGCGACACTGACATCCGTCCACAGCACACCGACGGCCGCCACCAGACAACAGACGAATCCGACTCTAGTCATAGGCCATGTCACTCCCGTGCCGTCGTGGTTGCCTCTGCCGTCCTTGCTACTCGTTGTCGCCGTCCGGCATGACGAAGTCCATGAAGTCGGGGGCCACCATCTGTGGCATCACGAATGCTCCGACATGGGTGTCATGACCGATGGGACGCGTGGTTAAAGGCCGACAGTATGAAGACGACGGCGGCGACGCCTCCGGCTGCTGATATTGCGACCCAGGGTGGCAATCTGGCAAGTCACTCTGCATCGCGCAAACAAGAACGCGGGCATCGCCCACACACCACCGTGGAAACGTCGACCGTACGGGACGCTAGGGTCCGGTGGTCGCTTCGGCGAACTTCTCCGGGTACTTCGCCATCTCCTTGCGGAATAGCGCGTGGAGCTTCGCCACCTCGACCGCCTCGTTTGGCCCAGGGGTGACAGGGCTCCCAATCCCCAGGACCCGCCGTCGGAAGTCGAGCGTCACGGGAACGATCGGCACGCCGGCCCCGAGCGCGATCCGGTAGAACCCGGTCTTCCACCGGTCCACCTTCCGCCTGGTCCCTTCGGGGGAGAGCCCTAGCACCCATTGTGGCCGGGTGCGGAAGTGCTCGACGGCAATGCCCACCGTGCCCTGCGCGGCGGATCGGTCGATCGGCTCTCCGCCCAGCCAGCGAAGCACGGGTGACAGCGGGAACCGGAAGATGGTGTGCTTGCCCAGCCAGCTGGCCCGGACGCCCGTGACGAACATCCCCAGGATACCGAGGAAGAAGTCCCAGTTGGACGTGTGGGGTGCGACGATTACGATGAACTTGGGGCAGGCGGGCAACTCGCCCTCCACCCGCCAGCCGGCTAGGCCGAGCAGCAGGCGGGACACCACCCGAGACACCGGCGCTCGGCGACGGGGGAACCCGGTTCCGACCGGATCAGTCATGCATTCAGATGACAGAGATGCTCTCTCTCACTCAACCGCCCAACCGCCTAACCGCCGGACCCGTCGAGCGGCTCGAGCGAGCCGTCACCAGCGACGCGGAAGAACCGGCCGCCCTCCCACAGGAGTCCTTGGAATGTGCCGAGCGTCTCGAGCGGGATGTCCAGCGCGAGCACTTTCCCCTCATACAGGCTTGTGACCTGGTCGACTCCCGTGTGGCCGACGACAATCGCGCGGCTGCCATAGGCGGCGAGGATGGAATCCACCTGCGGGACCGTCGCCTGCGGGTACCGCCCCTCCTCGATCCGGTGATAGCCCCGATACCAGAACGGCCCCTCGTCACTGTGCCCGTAGTAGTTCCTGAGCTCGTCGTCGAACGCGATCACGTACGATCTGGCGTCCACGGTCTCGCGCGCCAACGAGTTCACCCGGTCCAGGCTTGCACCGAGTGCGACCAGCCGCGGTGGAATGCCGCCGTGCACGAACAACACCCGGTTGAGCTTGATGACGGTGTGCTTTGTGCGCAGCCACCGTCCCAGCTCCATGTCGGGTCCGAACAGGTCGGTGTAGTTGACGCCCGTCGCTCGCACCACCCCGTCTGTGTATTTCGTGTTGACGTAGCGAAGGTCGCGGCGCAGCACCATGGTCTCGTGGTTGCCGAGCAGCACGTGCACCCGGCCGCCCGCGGCTCGCGCCTCGAGCTCGAGACGATAGAGCAGCCACAGGCACTCCGTCACCTGGTCGCCGCGATCGAAGGTGTCTCCATTGATGACGAGATGCCCGTCACCCCACGTCCAGTGCAGTTCCTCGTCGATGACGCCCGACGCCTCGAGCAGATCCACGAGCGGCTCGAATTCGCCGTGGATGTCGCTGATCGCGAAGATCTTCGACACGTTGTCGTAGGTATGCGGCTGAATCTCGGGAGCCTGAACCGGTACCACGTACTGCCACGTCGAGTCGCCGCAGAGGCCCGCGAACCGCAGCGTATCGCGCGGTTCGAACCGCTTCAGCAGGACCACCCCGTCACACAGGTAGAAGACCACGGCCTCTGACGGAGTCTCCCAGTAGACGTGTGGCCCATCGTTCAGCGAGTCCGCCGCTGCCTCCTGCACGGAACGTGATCCCGTCGGGGTGCAGGGGATGGCGGCCGGCAGGAGCACCAGCGCGGCTGCCGTTGCCATGGGGACGGTGACACTCGCGGTCACTCTCACGGTCGGTCTCCGGTTGGGGTGTGACGGGGCAACGGAGTCGCGTCCACCCGGGCGGATGGGCGGCAACCTTGTCACTGATACAAGGCGCTCGGACACGTCGCGTCAATGCTCCACGGTGGCCCGCATGTGGCACGCGTGGATGCGGGCGGAGGGGACCCATCGATCTATCCAACCGCCTAACCGCCTAACCGCCTAACCGCTCAACCACCTATCTTTCTCCTCACCATGACCAAACTGACGATTGTCGCGGCACTGCCGCTCGTGTTGACGCTCGCCCCGCCGCTCTCTGCCCAGGATGCGGCTCAGGCGGTACAGGACACCGCCTACGTGGCGGGCGAGTACCGTGTGTTCACGGGTGCTGGAGAGCCCGCCTCGATCGACGACATCGTGGCCGAGATGGGGCGGCATCAGGTGGTGTTCGTGGGCGAGGCTCACGACGACCCGACCGGCCACATGCTCGAGGCCACGCTGCTCCAGCGGGCATACGAGACGTACGCTGCCCCGCGCCCCGTCGTGCTGTCGCTCGAGTTTTTCCAGCGCGACGTGCAGCCGATCCTCGACGAGTATCTGGCCGACCTGATCAGCGAGAAGTCGTTCCGCGGCGACAGCCGGCCGTGGCCCCGATACGAGACGGACTATCGTCCGCTGATCGAGTTTGCCAAGGAGAACGGCATACCGGTGATTGCGGCCAATGCTCCACGCCGCTACACCACGCGGGTGACGTTGCACGGTCGCGAATCGCTGAGCGACCTGAGCCCCGACGCGTGGCAGAGCCTTCCTCCGCTTCCGTATGGCCAGCCGTCGCCGGAATACCGGAGCCAGTGGATGCAGACCATCATGGAGGTGATGGAGGAGGAAGGCATGAAGTGCGGCCTACCCATCCCCAAGCCCACGGAAGGGGAGGAGGCGGTCGAGGCACCGGCACCCGTCGGCTCGCATAACGCCATGGGGAACCAGCTGCACAGCCAGGTACTGTGGGACGCATCCATGGGCTACTGGATCTCGGAGTCGCTGGCGGCGCGGCCGGACGCGTTGGTGCTGCACATGGTTGGCGGGTTCCACGTCGCGCGCGGCACCGGCACGCCGGAACACCTCGAAGCGTACCGGCCTGGGACCTCGCGCATGATTGTCATGCTCCGCCCGGTGGAGAACGTCGAGGCGTTCGAGCCGGCCCCCGAAGGGCAGTGGGGCGACTTCGTGATTCAGACTGATGAGTCCCGGACGCTCGAGGCCCTCGAGTGCCGGGCGTATTTGGCCGAACGGGCGAAGTGACTCCGCCGTCGCGACTCGCGCAAACTGAAGTACGTTAAGCACTTGCATGACGAGGGTGTCCTTACGGATTCCCTCGTTTTCTCGCGTTGGTGTGCGAATGGTGTGCGAAACACCGGCGACTTCCTCGCGGTGTCGGTTTGTGGGTTCTATCTTAACCGACCATGTCCGAGATCACCCGTCTCTCGATCGCCCTCGCTGACCGCTACACCATCGAGCGGGAACTCGGCGCCGGCGGCATGGCGAGCGTGTATCTCGCGCACGACGTCAAACACGACCGCAAGGTCGCCGTGAAGGTGCTGCGCCCTGAGCTCGCCGCGGTCCTGGGCGCCGAGCGCTTCGTGCAGGAGATCAAGACGACCGCGAACCTCCAACACCCCCACATCCTCGCGCTCTTCGATTCGGGCGAAGCCGATTCATTCCTTTATTACGTGATGCCGTACGTTGAGGGCGAGTCCCTGCGCGACCGGCTCAATCGGGAGGGTCGGCTCCCAGTCGACGAAGCGCTCGCGATCATCGGTGACGTGGCCGCAGCCCTCACCGCCGCGCACGCTCAGGGCATCGTCCATCGGGACATCAAACCCGAGAACATTCTCGTGAAGGATGGTGAGGGACTCGTCGCGGACTTCGGCATCGCGCTCGCGGTCTCACTGGTAAGCGGGGATCGGCTCACCGCCACCGGACTCGCCATTGGAACCCCGGCGTACATGAGTCCCGAACAGATCAGCGGCGAGCAGGCCATTGACGGGCGCAGCGATATCTATGCCCTGGGCTGTGTGTTGTTCGAGTTGCTGACGGGCGAGCCACCGTTTACGGGCCCCACGGCTCAAGCGGTCATCGCGCACAGTCTTGTGGACGCCCCGCGCTCCGCGCGCGCGCTGCGTCAAGAGCTGCCGACCGAGATCGATGCAGCACTCACGCGAGCGCTGGCGAAGCAGCCCGAAGCCCGGTTCGACACGCCACGGGCGTTCCTCGATGCCTGTACGCCATCGCCGGCGCTCCCCAAACGCCGACGTTGGTCACTCGTGGGCGTCACAATGGCGATCGCGCTCGTCGCGGCGGTGGCGTTACCGCTCTGGCGCAGCGGCCAGACTGCCCGGGCTCGGACACTACTCCCTGTGATCGAAGAATTCGCGGACCAGGGTAACTACATCGAGGCATTCGATCTGGCAGTCGAGGCCGAGCGGCGCCTCTCCGGTGATACGACCTTGGCCCGGCTCTTCGAGACTGTCTCCGACCTCCTGACGATCAGCACGGAACCGGCCGGGGCCAGGGTGTACCTCCAGCGCCTCGCGTCGAGCGGAGAGGAGACGCGGACCGACAGTGTGTTTATCGGCACGACGCCGTTGCAAGATGTGCGCATGGCGCGCGCCGAGTACCGCGTCGTGGTCGAGAAGGACGCGTACGCCACGCTCGAACGCATTGCGTCGAGTGCCTTCGGCCGGTCCGAGTTGCGTACGGACGGCCGTGCCGTCGAATTGCTGCTCACGCTCTCGGCGGCCGACGCCATTCCGCCCGATATGGTCGCAGTACCCGGAGGGCCGTATGAGCTCGTGAGTCCCGACGTGCCCCGCGGACTCCGCGCGGATCTCGAGCCATATGCCATCGACCGGTTCGAAGTGACGAATCACCAATACGGCGAGTTCGTGCGATCCGCCGGCTTCACCACACCGGCGTTCTGGCAGCACGCCGCCGCGGATGGCGTTGACCCGAGCGAATTCGTTGATCGGACGGCATTGCCGGGCCCCCGGACATGGACGAGTCAAGAGGCGCCGAGCGGGGAGGGCCGCCATCCCGTGGCGGGCGTCTCCTGGTATGAGGCTGCGGCCTTTTGCGCGTCGGTGGGGAAGCGCCTGCCCACGTTGTTCGAATGGGAGAAGGCCGCTCGCGATGGGGTGTCGTCACGCCGCGGCGTGATCATGCCGTGGGGCTTCATGTCGGCCGCCGCGCAGACGGAGCGGAGAGCGAATTTCTCGGGCGCGGGTACCATGCCGGTCGACAGCATGCGGTTCGGCATCAGTGCGTACGGCGCGTACGCGATGGCGGGCAACGTGAAGGAATGGCTCGCAAACCCTGCAGGTGATGGCTTCGTCGTCGTTGGGGGTTCGTGGCAGGATCCGGCGTATGTGTTCTCGGGAATCGGATCGTTGCCGGGCGTGTCGGCGACGTCGGCGTTGGGGTTCCGGTGTGCGCGGGCCGCCGGGCCGGCCGCGGGCGAGCGGGGCGCCGGTCGCCTGAAGCTCGATGCGCCCACCCCCGTGTATCGCCCGGTCGATGCCGCCACTTACGAAACGCTGTTGAGCTTCTACCGCTACGATCGGCAACCGAGTGGCGCCCGCGGCGTCGAGGTCGTCGAGACGGCGGACTGGTCGAGAGAGCAGCTGTGGCTGAACGGTGTCGGGGGCGACTCGATCCTCGCGTACCTGTACCTGCCGAAGCGTGCCGCCCCACCCTTCCAGACGCTGGTGTACGTGGCAAGTGCGGGTGCCTTCTTCTTCCAGCCGGTCTGGCAGCAAGCCGAGGATGTGCTCGGTCCGCATATCAAGACTGGGCGTGCCGTGCTCGCCGTGGTCTTCAAGGGGATGGTGGGGCGTGCGTGGCCGGCCGACTTCGTTCTTCCACCGACCCCCTCCGTGCGATTCCGGGATCTGATGGTCCTGCATGCGACGGAACTGCGTCTTGCGATCGACTATCTCGAGACGCGCGGCGAGATCGACATGGAGCGATTGGCATACGTGGCGTTGAGTTTTGGGGCGGGCTCGCGACTGTCGTTCGCAGCCGTCGATGATCGCTATCGGAGCGTGGTCCTCATCGGCGCCGGCATTGACGAGCGAATGCAGCCCACGCTTCCTGAAGCGGCCAATTTCAACTTCGCGCCATACATCAAGCCGCCCAAGCTCGTGGTCAACGGCCGGCTCGACGAAGAGCATCCATGGAATACCAGGGCCCTGCCGCTATGGAACCTGCTGCGGGAACCGAAGGAGCTTGTGCTCGTGGACGGTGCGGGGCATCACCCCCCGGTCGAGCAGCACATCCCACCGATCAAGGCCTTCCTCGACAGGACACTTGGTCCGGTCGTGATGCGCCAGAACTGAACGGGGCTCGGGCAGACCAACGAAGACGAAGGCCGAGGCGGACATTGAGTCGTCGGGGCCCGCCCGAGGGGGTCGACGATCTGCACGGCAACCTGCACGCCGCAACGACGATGAATCAGATCAATGGAGATTACGGTTCATGAGGACACTGTCGATCGTGTTGACCGCAATCGCGGGTCTCGTGCTTGTCCAGTGCGGAACGGATGTGCGTCAGACTCCAGACTTCTCTTCCGTGAGCCGCGTGGACTCCGGTACGGCCGTCTCGGTCATGCTCACGAGCTACAGCACCACACTTCTGGCCAATGGGGACGATGGGACACGGCTGAGGATCGCCGTATCGGACAGTGTGGGAAGAGAGATCACGTCTGCCACCGATTCGGGTCGCGTCTACGTGAGCGGCGATGGCACGATCACCGAGTTGGATGGCACGAGCCTGCCCGTGCTGACGGATACGGCTGGTGTACCGTACACCCCGGCGAGGTTGGTGGATGGAGTCCGTACCCTCGCATTCAAGGCCGGAACGTCACCCGACCGCGTGAAGGTGGAAGCCCGTTCCGGTACGCTCTTCCCGGGATCGCACGAGATCCACACTATCCCCGGCGATGTCCGACTGTTGACCCCCACTGCGGCACAACTTCCAACCACCACGAAGCCTTTCGATCGGATGATCGGTGCGGATATCTCCTTCCTGCCGCAGATCGAGAACGGTGCAGGGAGGTTCTTCCAAGGAGGAGAGAAGTTCTTCGAAGATGGGCAAGAAGTTGACGCCATCGAGTTACTGAAGAACCATGGCTTCAACTCCATCCGCCTCAGGATCTTCGTCAATCCGAAGAACGAGAAGGGGTACTCCCCCGGGGTGGGATTTTGCGGATTGGACTCCACGCTGAGCGTGGCCAGGCGAATCAAGGATGCCGGCCTGGGGTTCCTGCTGGATTTCCATTACAGCGACTACTGGGCGGACCCCCAGCAACAGAACAAACCCCTGGCGTGGGCCGATCTCGATTACGAGACGTTGAAGGATTCCGTGAGGAGCTACACCACGGCAGTCCTGAGAGCCATGGAATGGCAGGGCACCCTGCCCGACATGGTGCAGATCGGGAACGAGATCAACCACGGGCTCCTCTGGCCGGAAGGTCATATCGGCAACCTGGATCAGCTGGCCGGCCTCCTTCAGGCAGGTGTGGAAGGGACCTCCGCTGTCAATCCCGACATGCCGGTCATGATGCACATCGCGCTCGGCGGGCAGAATGCCGAGTCGAGGTTCTGGTTGGACAACATGATCGCCAGGGGCGTGACGTTCGATATCATTGGCATCTCCTACTATCCGCGCTGGCACGGAACACTCGAAGACCTCTACAGCAACCTTCATGACCTGATCGATCGCTACAACAAGCCGGTCAACATCGTGGAGTACTCGGATTTCAAGCGGGAAGTTCACGACATCGTCTTCAACCTTCCCAATGATCTAGGAAAGGGCACGGCCATCTGGGAACCGCTTGGATGGCGAAGCCGGGCTGTTTGACAGGGAGGGGAACGTCACGGATCTCATGAAGCTCTATGACGAGCTGAGTGGGAAGTACCTTCGGTGGTAGGATAGTAGGACGGTAGGCTGGTAGGGTTGGGTGGTGATCCAACCGCCTAACCGCTCAACCGCCTAACCGCCCGTCCGGGATGTTCAGTCGTGCGAGGATGGCGGCGAATCGGGGATCGCGGTGCAGCGGCGCCCAGATGGGTGACCACAGGCTCTCTGCATTGAGCTTGAAGTCGCGGTTGTCGACTGCGCGGTCGAGCCACACGAAGGCTGAGTCGATCTGGCCCAGGCCAAGGTGGACGCGCGCGATCTCGATGTCGGCGCCCGTCCGGTCGGGGAGCGCCTGGAGCATGTGTAAGATCTCCAGCGCCTCGCGTCGCCGACCCGCGCGGGCATACGCGAACCCCAGGAGACCGTGCGTGTGTGGTGGAGCACCAGCGGCTCGCACGGCCTCCAGCTCCACTACCGCCGCCGAGTCCCGATCGAGGTTGAGCAGCGCCGAGCCGACGAGCCAATGCGCAACGTAGGCATCGGGGGCGAGTTCCACCGCTCGGCGTCCCGCCCGCAGGGCGTCCTCGGCGTGTCCGGCGACGGCCAACCCGATGGCATACGATGCCGCCATAACCGCGGAGACCGGATCCAGTTCGGTGGCCCGCCGCATTTCGGCCACGGCCGAGTCGACTTGGCCGAGGATGAGCAACTCCTCGCCATACCACTGGTGCGCCGAGGCGTATTCGGGATCGAGTCGAATAGCGGTGCGGAAATCGCGCTCGGCTTCGCTCCAGCGCCAGGCGTTGATCAGCAGGCTACCGCGCGAGGCGAACGCGGCAGCGAGCGTGGAGTCGAGCGCGATCGCCTGATCGGCCGCTTCGAGGCCGAGGGGGAGGATCGAGTCCGGTGGCACCGGCGCGTAGTAGGGCAGCACGCCGTACGCCTCCGCCAATCCGGCATGGGCTCCGGCAAACGCCGAGTCGCGGGCAATCGCGCTCTGGAAGTACTCGATGGCCTGCTGGAGCGACTGCTGGCCCCGTTTCGCGAACAAGTACCGACCGCGCAGGTACTGGTCGTACGCCTCGAGATCGCGCGTTCCCTTGCGGGATGCGACGGCGAGGTCGCTATCGCCGAATCGTTCTCGCAACGCCGCGACGATGGCCTGGGCAATGCTGTCCTGAACGGCGAACACGTCGCTCATGCCGGCCTGGTAGGTTTCCGACCACATCGTGAATCCGTCGTTCGCGTTGACGAGCTGCGCCGTGAGCCGCAGCTGGTTGCCGCTCCGCCGCACCGTTCCCTCCAACAGGGTCGATACCCTGAGGTCGCGGCCGATCTGCTCGGGCGACGCGGTCTCCCTCCGGTAGGCGAACACGGCCGTGCGAGAGGCCACGCGCAGGTTCGGCACCCGCTGAAGTGCGCCGATCAGCTCGTCGGTCATGCCGTCTGCAAAATACGTGTCAGCGGTATCGCCGCTGACATTGACCAGCGGCAAAACCGCAATCGATTTCTCGACCGTTGCGGGGCCGGCCGGCCGCGAACGCAGCGTGAGGTACCCGGTCAGCGCGACGGTCGCGGCGAGCAGGACCCCCGCGATCGCTCCCACGTGGCGGCGGCGGCGCGCGGCCGCGCCCCACGTCCCCGAGCGGATATCGGGATCGTCCAGCGCGGTCACGATCGCCCCGGCGCTCTGCGGACGCTGGCCCGGGTCTTTCGCCAGGCACGCCATGACGAGGTTCCGCAGACCCGCCGGTGCGTCCGGCCGCTTCAGGGGGGGTGGGGCCTCGACGAGGTGTGCAGCGATCAGGGCCGAAAACGGCCTCCCGTGGAACGGCGGCTGCCCGACCAACATCTCGTAGGCCGTGATCCCCAGGGAGTAGATGTCCACTCGCCGGTCGATCTCGGTGTCGCCGGCGGCCTGCTCGGGGGCCATGTATGCCGGCGTCCCGAGTGATGTGCCCTCCTGCGTGAGCGTCTCGGCGGCCGCCGTCGCGTCGGTCTCCCGCGCCGACCGCAGCGCCTTGGCCACGCCGAAGTCCGTGAGCGCGGCCGCCCCGTGGGACAGGAGGATGTTGTCGGGCTTCACGTCGCGGTGCACGATGCCGCGGTCGTGGGCATACGCGAGGGCGCGGGCGACATCCTGCAGCACGCTGATGGTTTCGGGGACCGGAAGGGGACCCGTCGCCAGGCGCTGCCTGAGCGACTCCCCCTCGACCCACGGCATGATGAAATACGGAAGCTCGTCCACCACGCCCGCGCTCAGCACCCCCACGATGTGGGGGTGTTGCAGGCCGGCCGCCACCATGATCTCGCGGTTGAAGCGCTCGACCGACACGTCACCGCGCAGATGTTCGGCCAGGACCTTGACGACGACCCGTCGATCGAGCGTCGTGTCGTGGGCCACGAACACGCGCGACATCCCGCCGCCGCCGAGTTCCCGCTCGACGGCGTACGCGCTGCCCAGCGCGTGATCCAGTTGTTCGCTCAGTCGGTCCACTCGGTGTCCTCCGCGGTCGTCAATCTACACCGATGTGACGTGACGGGTTCAGGATCGACGCCAGGCCGGTCGTGCCATCAGCCCCACCGGGAGACCCTACAGCAGGTACGGGATCAGCGCCTTCCGCTCCGGCGGGTAGTCTGCGAAATGCTCCCGGTACCATACGTGGTGCCTCACGGCCCTGGGTCCGAGGTTGGCAGCCGCGTAAAGGGCAAAGGCCAGGCCGGCCGTCGACCAGGTGGCGATGGCCCACCCGAACCACTCGAGGATCTCGCACAGGTAGCTGGGAACGGAGACCCAGCGGTACAGACCACCGCGGGGAATCCGGTACCCGGCCTCGCCGGGCTGCCGGAGGCTCCGGAGCACCGCGTCTGCACGGAGGTTCCCGAGCCAGCCGACGAGGAACAGCGCGGCGCCCAGCAGGAAGCGAGGGTCGGTGAGCCACGCGATCCCGTAGCGTCCCAGGTGTCCGATCCACCGGGCGTTGATGTAGGCGTTCAGCGTGTTGAATCCAATGGCCAGGAACATGATGAGGACGGGCATCCTCCGGCCCGGGGCGCGCATGCGCAGGGGGAAGACGAACGTCCGGTTCAGGTAGTGGAGCTGCCACAAGCCCAAGAACAGGAGAGGGACCACGTCGAAGCGATGGTCGCCGGCGAAGAAGACCAGAGCGAAGAGCGCCACCGCCGGGAGTTCCATCAGGACCCAGCCGACTCGCGCAGGAAGTGTCGGGCCCCAGCCCGTACGCTCGTACCGGCCGTAGGGTGCTGGCACGAACTGCAGGGCCACCACCGTGACGACGGCGAGGGCGAACTCGGAGCGGACGGCCCAGCCGTGCAACGCGAGCTCGTTCAACTCCGCTCTCGATGGGTGGTGGACTTGAGCGTGCCCGACGGCCGTGCGCCCTTACGGCAACGGCGCGAGTTCGAGACGGACAACTTGGTCTACGGTTCCGGCGTCGCGTGGCGGGAGCCGCAGCGTGAGTCCGTCACGACCCACGCGAAAGTCCACCGGCGTTCCGGTGGAAAGCAGTCGGGCGGTCCGCACGCTCCGCGGTAGACGGGGCAGCGACAGTTCGGGATCGGCCCAGTTCAGCACGTGCACGAATACGGTATCACCGCGTTGGGTTGTGACTCCCCAGGGCCGCGGCGGTATCGGGCCGCCCCGTGTTCCGTATACGCTGGTACCGTAGCGCTCCAGCCACGCCCCGACGCCGCGCAACCGCTCAGCATGCTCGGGGTGGATGGCTCCATCGGGCATCGGCCCCACATTCAGCAAGAGGTTGGCATTTCGTCCTGCAGCCTCGACGAGCATGCGAACCAACGATGCGACGGACTTGAAGTTTCCATCGGTGATCCGGTATCCCCACGAATCGCTGATCGTCTCCGATGTTTCGAGCGGTACGGCGGTGGACACAGCCGCACTATTCCAGCCGGCGGTATTGACCCCAGGGAGGTCCTTCTCGAACGTCTGCACGTCCTCACCCGGGAGCGGATCCTGGTGGTGGTTCGGAATGATGAGCGCCGCCGGTTGCAGCTCGTGGATCATCTGGTACGTCCGATCCAGGTGCCAGTCGGCGTCGGGACGATCCCACATCCCATCCAGCCACACGCCGCCGAGCGGACCGTAGTTGGAGAACAGCTCGCGCAGCTGAGCGTCCATGAACTCCAGGTAGCGGTCCCAGTTCCCGCCATCGGGCCGACCGGTCTGACGGCCGGTCCGGCCGCGTGGGAAATAGTCTGGATGGTGCCAGTCGAGTTGCGAGTAGTACACGAACAGCCGCAGCCCCTGGCGCCGGCACGCCTCCGCCATCTCCCGCACGATGTCGCGTCCGAAGGGCGTTCGATCCACGACATCCCAATCGGTGACGTCCGAGTCGAACAGGGCGAATCCGTCATGATGCTTCGTGATGAGGGTGATGTAGCGCGCGCCGGCGCTACGGGCGAGCGCGACCCACGCATCCGCGTCGAAGTTCCGCGCATCGAAGTTCGCCGCGAGACGCTCATACTCGGCGACGTCGATCCGCCGGTTTTCCATGACCCACTCGCCGTCCATCAGGAGGGCGGAGATGCCCCAGTGGATGAACATGCCGAACTTGGCATCCTGGAACCAAGCACGGGCCTCCAGGTTCGCGGCGGAGGGTGTGGAGATCCCCTGCGCGAGCAGGGCAGCCGGAAGCAGGACGAGAATCGTTGTGGCCCGAATAGCGCGCATGCGTCCTCCGTCGGCTGGATGCCGCTAGTTCCCTTTCACGACGAAGCTGCTCTCCAGGCCCGCATCGGAACTCGAGCTGACCCACACGGCGAATGTCCCGGGCTCGACCACCCGCTGCATGTCCTGATTGTAGAAGCCGAGTTCACTCGGACCGAGCGTGAACCGAACGGTTTGCCGCTGGCCCGGCTCGAGAAAGATCTTGGTGAAGCCCTTGAGTTCCTTGACGGGTCGGACCACACTGGCCACGAGGTCGCGGATGTAGAGTTGCACGACTTCGGCTCCGGCGACACGTCCTGTGTTCGTCACCGTCGCACTCACCGATAGGGTTCCATCCGGTGCAATCGTGTCGGCGCTCAGCACGAGATCGCCGTACTCGAATGTACTGTAGCTCAGTCCATGGCCGAACGGATACAGCGGAGTGTTGGGTGAGTCGAGGTACTTGGAGGTGAACTTGGATTCGGATCGTGGACGTCCCGTGACGTCTCGACTGTAGTAGATGGGGACTTGACCGACCGACCGCGGGAACGAAACCGTGAGCTTGCCACTGGGATTGGCGTCTCCCCAGAGCACGTCCGCCAAGGCGTTGCCGCCCTGAATGCCGGGATGCCACGCCTGCAGGATGGCGGGCACGTGTTCGGCCAGCCAGGGAATGGCAAGCGGCCGACCGCTCATGATGACCGCCACGACCGGCGTGCCGGTTTCGTGGACGGCCTCGATCAACTCCTGTTGTACACCGGGCAACGCGAGTCCGACGCGCGAGGCAGCCTCTCCCGTTTCTCCCTCTCGTTCACCGACAACGACAATCGCTACATCGGCATTGCGCGCAACCTCCACTGCTTCAGCGAATCCATCTCGGTCCGGCCCGACAACGGTCGAGCCCCGCGCAAAGGTGACGGTGGTGGTCTGGGCGGCACGGCGCCGAATACCCTCGAGCACGGTGACCACGTCCTCGGCTCGACCCAGCGCGTGCCACGCTCCCAGTAGATCCTGTCCGTTGTCCGCCAGCGGACCGATCACGGCGATGGAACCCACGTCGCCCGAGAGCGGAAGGAGCGCCCCGTCGTTCTTGAGCAGGACCATCGACTTCCGGGCGGCATCCCGCGCGGCCGCAACATGATCGTCACGGAGAATGACCGCTGCCTCGGTGGCCGGATCGACGTATGGATTCTCGAACAACCCCAACATGAACTTGGCCCGCAGCACTCTGCGGACCGACTCGTCCAGCGACCTCTCCGGGATCACATTGGTCCGAACGAGGTCCGCGAGCTGACCCGCGTAGATACCACCCATCATGTCCATGTCGATGGTGGCGTTGAGCGCGAGACGAGCGGCGTGGCGGCCATCGGCTGCGTACCCGTGATCGACGAGTTCACCGACCGAGTTCCAATCGCTCACGATGAACCCATCGAATCCCCACTCGTCGCGCAGGACGCGGTTGATGGTGAACGTGTTCGCCGTCGTCGGCACGCCGTTCAGCAGGTTGAATGCGCTCATGATGCTCGCGGCTCCGGCAGCGACGCCCGCCTTGAACGGAGGCAGGTAGATCTCCCGCAAGCTTCGCTCGGACATATCGACGGAGTTGTAGTCCCGTCCTCCGACCGGCGCTCCGTAGGCGACGTAGTGCTTGAGGCAGGCGATGATGCGGTCTGGAGACGCGACGTCGCTCCCCTGAAATCCCCGCACGCGCGCGGCGGCCATCACCGAGCCGAGGTAGGGATCCTCGCCCGCTCCCTCGATCATCCGTCCCCAGCGGGGATCTCTCGCGATATCGACCATCGGCGCGAACGTCCAGTGGACGCCGGAGGCGCGGGCCTCCCTCGCAGCAATTGCCTCGATGGTGGTGACCAATTCGGGATCCCAACTCGACGCGGTCGCAAGCGGAATGGGGAAGATGGTGCGGTATCCGTGAATCACGTCGAGTCCAAACAGGAGTGGAATGCCGAGGCGGGTTTCCTCGATCGCGATACGCTGAATTCGATTCGAGTTCTCCGCGCCGGTCACGTTCAGGAGGGAGCCGATCCTGCCCTCTCTGACAGCCGCAGCCCTGTCGTCGCTGAAATCGCTGTACTGCACCAACTGGCCTACCTTCTCGTCGAGTGTCATGCGGGAAAGCAGGTCGTCTATGCGTTGATCGATGGCGCTGGCCTGCGAGCTGGCGGCTCCGGGAAGGCTCGACGCCAGCAGGAGGACGATCGTCAATCGGCTAGCCGCGCGGCACAGTCTCATTTGGTGAGCTCCAGCGTCTCGAATTCTCGGTTGAACCGATCAGGCTGAGAAGGTACGTCGATCGGCATTCCAGATGAAGAGCCGCGCCACACGTCTGACCATCAGCCGGGACACGAGCACCCGGCGGACCGAATCCGTGCGTGCGGAGGTAACGCGGATGGGTTATGTTGTGGTTGACAGCCTCAATATCGGAGCCCCCGATGCTCTGGTTTTCGCAGAAGTCTCCTGGCAGCGCCCTGCTGGCCCGCACCCTGCTCGCCGGTATCCTACTCGGCTTCGTGTCCGGATGCGCGCGACCCGCCACCACGAGCGAAGCCGAGCCCGAAGCTGCCCCGCAGGAGGACCGAGCCACGGCCTCCGCCATCACCTCAAGCGAAGTGCAGAAGCGGTCCTACGAGTCCATCGCGAACCTCCTGCAGGGCCGCACTGCTGGGGTCCAGGTGGCAGTGAATCCCAACGGCTCCATCTCCGTCCGCATTCGAGGTGCGGCGTCGTTCTACGGCAGCAGCGAACCGCTGTATGTGGTCGACGGCATCCCCTTCAACCCCGGACCGGGTGGGGCCCTGACCGGTATCAACCCGTACGACATCGAGTCAATCGAGGTGCTGAAGTACCCGCCCGAGACGTCGCTGTACGGGGTGCGGGGCGCCAACGGCGTCATCGTCATCAAGACCAAGCGGCCGGATGAGTGAGCGGGACCGAGCGAGGGCGCTGGGTTGGTGCATCCTCGGCGACCTCGCCTTCATTGTTCAGTAGGGGCCGGAGCGAGTAACTCCTCAGCCCCGGGCGTCACGACGCGCTCGGGGCTTCGTTCGTGATATCGGCAAGATTTGTGGTGGGCGGATCGGCAACGGCGGCAGGCTGGCAGATGCTGGCGGTCTCACCGCGTTGCCGCCATATACCTCTATCGCCTTTACTATCTACCTACGACACTGCAAAGAGGGTCCGGCAATGACGAGGAGACTAGTGTGGGTTCTCGCGACAATTCCGCTTGTGCTCGGATACTCGTGTTACCGGGGACCGGTAGAGATGCAAACGCTGGACGTCCAAGTTGTCTGGAAGCTCGAAACCAACTTCGCAGAAGGCGGTGGACATAGGGCGCAGTTCACCATCCGCAACGACAGCGACGTCGAGCTGACGGCCGCCAACTGGGAGCTGTACTGGAACATGTCGCCCAGGACGGTGGATGCGGAGAGCATCACCGGGCCGGTCAGGATCGAGTGGATCAACGGCGACTTCTACCGAATGAAGCCGACCGACGATTTTAGGCTTCCGCCCGGCCGGGCCATGGAGATCGCGTACCGCGGCGACTACGCGGTGATCAAGGAAACGGACGCGCCGGCAGGCCTGTATTCGGTGCTGTACGCGGACGACGGTTCGTATCGGCTTTATCCGGTGCGCGAGTATTCGATAGCCCCGTTCGTTGGGCCCGAGCAGATGGATCGCGGGCCGGGAGACACGGAGCCGATACCGACGGCGGCATGGCTGTTCGATCAGCATGCGATCATCACGGAGCTGCCCGACGAGCAGGTACCGCGGCTCATTCCCACGCCGCGGTCCTCGGTTCTGGGTGACGGGCATTTCGAGATCACGCACTCGACGTCCGTAACGTACGAACCCGGGCTGCTGTCCGAGGCGGAACTGCTCGCGGACTTCCTCGGCGGCATCCTGGGTCGATCCGTCACGCCGACCGAATCGCGCTCACCAAGCGGGGCCGGCATTCATCTGCAAAATCG
Organism: Gemmatimonadota bacterium; assembly: GCA_029863245.1. Classification (GTDB taxonomy): domain Bacteria; phylum Gemmatimonadota; class Gemmatimonadetes; order Gemmatimonadales; family GWC2-71-9; genus JAOTVV01. The sequence continues at coordinate 13,209 of JAOTVV010000009.1, read as the reverse complement.
GGACGTCGATCTCCCGGGCTCGTACGAGCTGACCGTGTCCGGCAGCGACGGTGTAGTCATCTCGGGCGACGCGAGCGGGGTGTTCTATGGCTCGCAGAGTCTCAAGGCGCTGATCCCGGCCGAATCACTCGGCCGCACGAACGAGTCCATCCCAGTGCGGGTGGTGCGCATCCAGGATGCACCGGCGTTCGCGTATCGGGGCATGCACTTGGATGTGGGCCGGAACTTCCATTCGGCGACAAGCGTCAAGCGCCTGATCGACGCCATGGCGTTCTACAAGCTCAACAAGCTGCATCTCAACCTGACCGAGGACGAGGGCTGGCGAGTCGAGATCGAGGAGCTCCCGGAGTTGACACAGGTGGGGGCATTCCGCGGTCACACCACCGACGATGCGGAGATTCTCCAACCGTCCTACGGGTCGGGGCCGTTCCCGGACTCCACGATCGGGTACGGCAGCGGCTTCTACAGTCGTGCGCAGTACGTCGATCTCATTCGCTTCGCCGGGCAGCGACACATCGAGATCATTCCCGAGGTGAACGTCCCCGGACACGCACGAGCGGCCGTCAAGGCCATGGAGAACCGCTACCGACGGTTGATGGCACGGGGCGGGGAAGCCGACGCGGAGCAATATCGACTGATCGATCCCGACGACGCCTCCGAGTACCGATCCGCACAATGGTACACGGACAACGTCATCTCGGTGTGCCGGGAATCGGCCTACACATTCCTGGAAACGGTCATCGATGACTTCATCGAGATGCACGAGGAAGCCGGCTTTCCGCTCAGGGTGTTCCATACCGGCGGAGACGAAGTGCCGACGGGCGCCTGGTCCAGGTCACCCCTGTGCGCCACGTATCTCGAGGAACATCCGGAGATCGACAATCCCAGAAACCTGCAGAAGGTCTATTTCAAGCGGATCGAGGCGTATCTCGCATCCAAAGGAGTCCAAGCCGCCGGCTGGGAAGAAATCGCCATGAACTTCAGGGAGGACGGCTCGTGGACCCCGAACGACGAGTTCGCAGCCGGGAACGTCATCCCCTACATCTGGAACAGTCTCTGGGGCGCCGAAGATCTGGGCAACCGTCTGGCGAACGCCGGCTACCCGGTGGTCCTGTGCAACGTGACCAACTTCTATTTCGATCTCGCATACAACAAGGATCCCAGGGAGCCCGGGCTCTACTGGGGCGGCTTCGTCAACACGCGAGATGCATTCGAATTCGTTCCGTATGACGTTTTCAAATCCATCAAGACGACCCCGGATGGCAAGCCGTATACCAATGCCGACTTCGCAGGCAAGGAGATGCTCACTGTCGAGGGTCGAAGCAATATCCTCGGGCTCCAGGGCCAACTGTGGTCGGAGACCTTGAAGGGCCAAGACATGCTGGAGTACTACTACCTGCCCAAGATGCTCGGCCTGGCGGAACGGGCATGGTACGGGCAAGCAGAATGGGGAAACATCGCAGATCGGGAGGAGCGGGGCCACGCAGTAGACTCAGCGTGGGATGTGTTTGCCAATACGCTCGGCAAGCGAGAGCTGCCGCGGCTGGATCGGTTGAACGGTGGCTACAACTACAGACTTGCCCCTCCCGGCGCGAAGGTGCAGGATGGCCGCCTGGTCGTGAACACGGCGTACCCGGGGTTGGTGGTCAGATACACCACCGACGGATCCGTGCCCACGGCCGCCTCACCACGGTACACCGAGCCCCTGGACGCCACGTTCGAGACCGTCATGCTCAGCACGTTCGATCCCCGTGGCAGATCCAGCCTGCCCACCGTCGTCACTTCTCAAGCGCGGTAGTCCGACACGATGACGAACTCGCTCGATCCGGCAAAGCGACTCATCTCCCTGGACGCCCTGCGGGGCTACACCATCGCCGTCATGGTGATCGTCAACGACCCGGGGTCCTGGAGCCACGTGTACCCGCCGCTGCTGCACGCGGAGTGGCATGGGATCACCCTGACCGATCTGGTGTTTCCGTTCTTTCTCTTCATCGTCGGCGTGTCGATTACGCTCGCCTACACCAAGCGACTGAAGGCTGGAGCGGAGAAGAAGGACCTCTACAGAAAGATCGTGTCCCGAGCCGTCAAGATCATGCTGCTGGGGTGGTTCCTCTGGCTCTGGCCGAACTTCAGTCTCGAGGGCATGCGGTACGTTGGGGTGTTACCCCGGATCTCCATCGTCTTCCTCGTCTGCGCCGTGCTCTTTCTGAACACGACCTGGAAGCAGCAGATCTGGATCGCCTCGGCGACCCTGCTCGCCTACTGGGTGTTAATGGCCCTCGTGCCCGTTCCCATCGACGACGTCATTCGCGATGCGCTGGCCACGGGACAGGTGCAGTACAGCGGGGGGATGTTGGAGATCGGGCAGATCCGCCAGATCTCCGATGCGTTCATCGCGGCGAACTACGAGCCCGGTGTGAACATCACCGCGTGGCTCGATCGCCTCCTCGTCCCTGGTCGCTTCTGGCAGGTGACCTGGGATCCCGAGGGACTGATGAGCACGTTCCCGGCTATCGTCACCGGAATGCTGGGGATGCTGGTCGGGAAAGTGCTGCTGACGATCGACGATCCCTACAGGAAGCTCACGTGGGTCTTCTTCATCGGCTTCTCCCTGTATCTGGTCGGCGGGGCATGGGGGTGGTCCATGCCGTTGAACAAGAACCTGTGGTCGAGCTCGTATACGCTGTGGACCGCGGGCATGTGCACCATGGGTCTCGCGGCCTGCATTCTGATCGTGGACATGCTCGGGTATGCGAGAGGCACTATGCTCGGCAGAGTCTATGGAGCGAACGCCATTGCGTCATATGTGCTCGCCGGCATGCTCACCGTGGTGTTCTATTCCGACATATTCGGGGGTGTTTCGCTGAACGGACTCTGGATGGATGGACTGACCAGCGTTGGCATTGCGCCAAAGCTGTCGTCTCTGGGGTATGCCGTCCTCTACATGCTCATCATCTACATTCCGGCGTACGCCTTGTACCGGAAGCAGATCTTCATCAAGGTATGATTCCCATGTAGCGCTAGGCTCCGCACGGATACGCCGGGCGGAGGGAGAGGACGTCGTACTGTGGGAGTACGCCGATCTCGACGACCCAGCCCGACTCACTCATGAGATTCTCAGGCGGCGTGTAGTATCGCTCGCCGCCCGCCATGGCGAAGAACTCGATCGACCGCTGTCGGTGGATCTTGCCCAACCGGACACACTTGTTGTCACCCGGGTAGAGCTGCACGACGATTCCTGGACTCACGGTCACCCGATACACTAGCCCGCTCTCGTTGACGAGCTCCAGTGTCGGCCCCAACGGCGGCATCGGTGCCTCATGTATCGTCCCCCCGCACCCCGCTATCCCGGCACACACGAGGGGTACGGCGAGCCTCGTCCAGCGTCCGTGCACGACCACCTCCTGCAGCTGCAGCGACCCGAGACACCATCCGCCACAGGAGCCCCAACATCTCTCACCTGATACAATAGTCCGAAAACGAGATGGACACAAAGGACGCGGCACCGGCGGGCCGGCCCTTGGGTCTTGGCGACTGACCGGAGTGCCCTTCCGCTGGCGGGTGCCGCTCCACGAGACCATCTTCGTTTTGTATGAGCCTTCAGGAGGCCCGCTGCCCCTGTCTCGCGGCGGATCGCAGGGTGCCGAGGAGGACACATGAAGCGCTGGTGCACCGTGTTGGCGGTCACGCTCTTGGCCGCGTCTGGACTCGAGGCGCAAGCCGATGCCGCGGTCGACTCGCTGCGTGGCGTGTCGGAGACGGCTCCGTTGTTCGCCTCACACGACGTGCTCGAGCTGAGGATCGAGGCCCCGTTCAACACGATCTTGAAGGACCGGGACCAGGAAAGTGAGTACCATCCCGGCACGCTTTCCTACGTCGACGAGAGCGGGGATTCGGTCGTACTCGACGTGCGGGTGCGGACCCGCGGCAAGTTTCGGCTTCAGAAGCGAACCTGCGGGTTTCCGAATCTCCACGTCAACTTCCGTCGGCAGCAGGTCGAGAACACGGTGTTCGCCGGCCAGAATCGGCTCTCGATCGTCGCTCACTGTCAGGACACGAAATCCGAATACGAGCAGTTCACGCTACAGGAGTATCTCATCTACCGCACGTTCAATCAGCTGACTGACAAGAGTGTCCGCGTGCGGCTTACCCGCGCGACCTACATCGATACCGAGGCCAAGCGTGACTCGTTGACCAAATACATGTTCATCCTCGAGTCGTTCGATATGCTGGCCACCAGGCACGGGTGGGAAGTGATCGAGGTTCCCGTCGTCCCGCCGGATCAGCAGCATGCTCCCAGCCTGCTGCTGTTCGAGGTCTTTCAATTCCTGATTGGCAATACGGATTGGAGTGCCTTCCAGGCTGCGGCAGGCGCGAGTTGCTGTCACAACGCCAAGCTGATTGGTACGATGGCCGGACCGGTGATTCCGGTACCGTACGATTTCGACTGGTCCGGCGTGATCTCCGCGCCCTATGCCAAACCGGATCCCAAAGTCGGCGTGAGCCGAGTGCGGGACCGACGGTACTGGGGCATCTGCCGTCCACCAGAGGAGTTTGAGCCCGTCTTCGCTCTCTTCAACGACCGCCGAGATGCGATCTACGAGATCTGGCGCGAGCAGGAAGGGTTGGAGGAGCGTCGCCTCGACCGCACCCTGGAGTACTTCGATGAGTTCTACGAGATCATCAATGACTCACGGAAGGCCAAACGCGAGATTTTGCTGAAATGTCGGCAGGTGCCTTGAGGGGGTAGCGGGGGAGTACGATGTGTCTGGACTCGCTCCCCTGAGCGGACGAGGGGCGCGAGGTGCGTGGGAGACTTCCGTCTACGCATCTCACTAATAGACAATCCTGACTAATCCAAACCACTCTTCAATGTCGTCAGGATCTTGTGAGAATGAATCAGCAAGTCCGAACTTCCACCAGGCATCGAGGAATTCGTGGATAATGACACCAGCAGTAGGTGTCAGAGAGGAATCGATGTCATCGAGGTTCTGTAATAGGCCTTGCGCCTGATCAGTCTCCGTGTTTCCACCATAGCCGTAGTCTGGAGGGCCCACACGAAGCGCGTTGGGGGAAACGCTCAACCCCGTTTCGGTGATTAACAACGGTTTATCACTAAACCTGGATTTGAGTTCCTCAATCCAACCCTGAAACTGTGTCCCGGAACCGCTGCCCGGCAGTGTAGAAGGACGATAGTACGGAACCGCGTAGGAATACGCATTGTGACTGCGAAAATCCAAGAAGGGCGTGTCTATCAGATCAGCAGTCCGAATGTCATTTGAGTAGGAGACCAACGAAACGTATCCATAGGTGTCCTTTTCGTATTCCTTCACATAGTCAGCCATTTCGGCAACAAAAGCCTCTGCCGCATTGATGTTTGGCCCTGTATCGATGAAAGTTCCAGCATAGTGGTCTATGTCAGGATGAGCGGCGTTTGTGGAGCTGATAGATGATTCACTTATTTCATTCCCGATTAGGTACGCGATTATGGGTGGTTTTGTGTCCCCGTATACTGAGTAGATTCTGTCTATCACGCTCCGTGTGTAGGCCTTTGTGGATTCTTTGAATGCCGGGTCGTGCAGGTCAGCAACCTCAGTGTCGACCCAGATCGTCTGAATAAAGAATAGACCTCCTGCGTTTCTCAACGACTCGTAGCAATAAGCAGGCGCACCCCAGAAACGTATGGTGTTTGCTCCAATAGACTTGATCTGGAGAATATCCCTGTCAATGCTGTTCCTCAGTTTGTGAGGAAGTGATCGGGCATTCTCGATGTCCCAGGGTACGTATCCTGGATATCCCGGAACATAGACGACCCCTTTCACAAAGAAGGGGGAGCCGTCTTTCAAGATATGATGATTATTGGTGCCAAATGTCTCATCCCCAGACACTTCTAGAGCTGCTGTCCATCGGTTCTGGAGTGCTGCAAGGGCCGGACGGGCAGTTACACTGAAGAGGTTGTCGATACTGCTGTCGGGACCTTGTTCCTCTCTGATGCCAGGACCTTGTTCCTCGCACCCTTGGAGGATGATGATAAGCACGACGGATACGACATAGAGCCTTTTCATGTCGGAACGTACCCGCCTTGGTGTCTTTCTACCATGCTCACGCTAAGCACGAGTGAAGAAGGTCTCGTCAGGCTTCGCGTGAAGGCAATTGACACACCGTTGCGCTCAACTCGCTGGGATGTTGCCGTACCCTGATCGGACGGGCGGGACCTACAAAACCCCTGTTCCTACACGTCGCAGGTCTCGACGGCCTGACGCAGCGCCGCCATCGGGTCACCGGTGGGGTTGAATTCGTGGGCCAGATACCCCTGAAATCCCTGATCGGCGATCGCCGTGGCGACCGCCCGGTAGTTCAGTTCCTGCGACTCGTCCAACTCGTGGCGGCCTGGGACGCCGCCGGTGTGGAAGTGGGCGATGTGTTGAATGGTGTCGCGGATGGTACGGATCACGTCGCCTTCCATGATCTGCATGTGGTAGATGTCGTACAGCAGCTTCACGTGCGGTGACTCGACGCCGTCGATCACCTCGATGCCGAACCACGTGCGATCGCCCTGGTAGTCCTGATGGTCGACCTTGCTGTTAAGGAGCTCAACGCACACGGTGACGCCGTGCTCCGTGGCGAGCGGGGCGATCTCCCGTAACCCTTCGACGCAGGCCGCGATCGACTCCCCGTCACGGCGACCCTCTCGGTTCCCGAACATCGCGATCACGTTCGGCACGTTGTGCCGAGCCGCCAGCGGGATGGTCTCTTCCAGCTCCGCGAGCAGCATGGGGTGGTGCGTGCGGTCGTTGAATCCGGTTGCGATGAAATCCTGCCGATCGGTCGGCTCGCCCATCGAGCAGACGAGGCCGTGAGCTCGCACGCGTTCCCAATCCTTGGGCCGGAGCAAGTCGATCGCCCGAATGCCCATGGTGGCGGCTTCTTGGCAGAACCGATCGAACGGCACGTTCGCGAACGGCCAGCGGGAGACGGACTGCTTGAGGCGGCCACTTGGCATACGAGAATCGGACCTCAGGACGCCAGGACTGGTTGCGGCACCGACCACCGCAGCAGCCGTGCCGAGAAGCCACTCGCGACGGCTCGCACCGCGCCCCCGCATCAGAACTCGAGAGCGTGCAGGTGACGGTAGCTGGCTGCGAGGCTCGCGAACGGGTCGGCCGGGTTGTCGTGTTCGACGAAGTAGTGCCGGATTCCAGCCTGGTCGCTGTGGGCGAAGAGGGCCGCAAAGTCGAGGGTGCCGGCCCCGACATCCGCCATGGAGCCGTCGGCAGCCATGTCCTTCACGTGGACCAACGGGAACCGACCGGGGTGCTCCCGGAAGGTCTTGAAGGGATCTCCGCCGGCCTTGGTGATCCAGTAGAGGTCCAACTCCAGCTTGACCAGTGCGGGATCCGTCCCCTCCATGAGGACGGCCCACGGCATCCGGCCTTCCAACGGCTCGAACTCGAAGTCGTGATTGTGATAGCCAAACGTGAGCCCGGCTGCCTTGGCTCGCTCACCCACGCGGTTGAAGCGGTCGGCCATACTTCGATAGTCATCGAGACTGGTGCGATTGGCGGGGGCAATCCAGGCGACTACGATATACTGGTGACCGACCTGGGCCGCGAAATCGACCGTTGCCTCCCACTCGTTCTCCAGCGGCTCCAGCGGCATGTGTGTGGCAGGCGCGCTCAGCCCCGTGTCGTCCAGGACGCGGCGAATCTGCTGCGCTGACCGACCGAAGTATCCCGCGAACTCCACTTCGTCATACCCGATCTGCGCCACACGATCGAGCGTGCGTTCCACGTTGTCCTGCATACTGGATCTGACCGTGTAGAGCTGCGTCCCGATCCGATCCAGCCGTCGGGCGGCTGACGCCGCGCCGCATCCCGTTGCAGCGAGTCCCGCCCCAGCCAGGCCCGCGGCACCGATGGTCTTCAGGAAGTCTCTGCGACAGGTCATCTCAAAGCTCTCGGCGTTTCATCTGGTCAACGGCATAGGCACAGGCGCGAGCGGTGAGCGCCATGTACGTGAGCGAGGGGTTTTGGTTCCCCGACGAGGCCATCGCGGCGCCATCGGTCACGAACACGTTCGGCACGTCGTGAGACTGGCAGTATCCGTTCAGGACGGAGGTCTGTGGATCACGACCCATCCGCGCGGTGCCCATCTCGTGAATCGTGAGGCCGGGTGGGTTGTCCACGATGGACGACTCGACCTCCTGGACTCCCGCGGCTTCGAGCATCTCGGCTGCCGTGACCGCCATATCCTGCAACAGCGCCCGTTCGTTGTCGCTCCACACACAGTGGATGCGGAGCGTGGGGACACCCCACTTGTCCTTGTTGTCCCGGTCGATCTCGACGTAGTTGGTGGGCCGCGGCAGGCATTCCCCGAATCCGCCGAGCCGCATGCGCCAGGGTCCGGGCTCACGCAACGCATGCTTGAAGTCAGCGCCGAATCCAGGCATGGACATGCCCCGTCCCCAGCCGCTGCGCCCTGCACCACCCTGGAATCCGTAGCCACGCAAGAAGTCCGGGTGCGCGGTCGTCACGTTACGGAAGCGCGGAATGTAGATGCCGTTGGGCCGGCGTCCGAAGGCGTCACGGTCCGTGAAACCGGGGACCGTGCCGCTCGCGCCTCCGCCCATCGTGTGGTCCATCAGGTTGCGCCCCAGCTCACCGCTCGAGTTGCCGAGTCCGGTGCCGAATCGCGGCGAGGTAGAATTCAGCAGGATGCGCGTGGATTCGAGTGTGGACGCGCAGACGAATACGACGCGGCCGCGGAATTCCATCTCCTCATGCGTGACGGCGTCGATCACCCGCACACCCCGGGCCCGGTCGGTGTCCGCGTCGAAGAGAATCTCCGCGACCACGCTGTCGGGTCGGAGCGTCAGACGCCCTGTCGCCGCGGCTGCCGGCAGGGTGGCGGTGAGCGAGCTGAAGTAGGAGCGTGTGATGCAGCCACGATGACACGGTCCGCAGTAGTGGCACGCGGCGCGGCCGTTGTGGTCTACGGTCAATACCGCCGCGCGGCCGATCGTCATCACGCGTTCCCGCCCGTACGCACGACCGATGCCCTCCTTCACGAACTGTTCGGCGCAGTTCATCGGCATTGGCGGCAGGAACTGGCTGTCGGGAAGCTGAGCCAGGCCGAGCCTCTCTCCACTGATGCCGGCGAAGCGCTCGACGTGATCGTACCAGGGTGCGATATCGTCGTACCGAATGGGCCAATCGACACCGTGGCCGTCCCGTGCGTTGGCCTCGAAGTCGAGGTCGCTCAGGCGATAGGACTGGCGAGCCCACATGATCGATTTCCCGCCCACCTGCCGCCCGCGAATCCACAGGAACGGCTTGTCGTCCGGCACGGAATACGGGTTGTCGATATCGTCAACGAAGAACTTGCTGGCGGCTTCATCGCACGCGTAGCAGGTGCGTTGCACGGCCTGTCGCCGAGCCAGGGATTGACGGTCGCCCAGGCCGCGGAACCGGAAATGCCAGGCGGGTTCATGCTCGACGTAGTCGGTTGCCGGGTCGATTGCCCGACCCGCTTCGAGCACCAGGGTCTCGAGACCGGCTTCGGTCAGTTCCTTGGCGGCCCAGCCACCCGATACCCCGGAGCCCACCACGATGGCGTCGTACACTGCTTGTTTCATTCCCATTGTCCCGATGCCTCCCGCCTCACCGGCCCACACGGGTCGTAGCGACCGGGAGCGATCACCTGCTCCAGTTCCTGGGTCGCCCCCACCTCCGAGGTGTAATAGCCGTACAACGTGAGCCACTTCATTTGCTGGAAGAAGTGATCGTTCGTCGGCCGGTCCAGCTGCCGCAGCGCGGCCAACTCGGCGTCCAATCCGCGGAGCAGGACGCTCTGTTGGACCTCGTCCAACTCCAGAAACGGCGTGCCGAACGTGTTCACGCTGCGGGCGTCCAGGGCCACCAGGCCGCGCAGGAACGCCTCTCGCCCATCCTCGTCGAACCACTCTGCCAGCATGACGTCCACAAAGCGGTTGACCTGCGCGGCCGTTGCGCCGGGGGTGTCCGTCTCAGGGATGATCAACTCGGCAAGCACGCTCACCATGGCGTTCTGGTGTTCCGAGAGCGCCAGGAGCGCCCCATCCTGTCGCGCGCGGCGAATCCGGTTGTGGACTGCCCGCGCTGCCGCCCACATGGCTTCCGGCGTGAGCGCGTCGATGGTGGGAAGGGCGAGCCCGGTGGCGACGGCTCGAATCACGTCACGTCTCAGCATGGGCAACTCCTGGGTTTCCTCGAAGGTGCTGCGAGGTCCTTGCTGGCGCCAGGGACGTGATGGTGGAGGAAGTGGGTGGGAGGGTGTCGGTGGTCAGTCCGGTGAGGTCTCCGACAAGGATCGAGTCGACGGCACGGAGACGCGGCCTCTGCGAGCGTCCGGGCGACCGATGAATGACTATTTCCCAAACATATAGGATCACTTCACTCCCATTTTCGCCCTGGGGGGCTCTTGCCATGACCTGCCAGATCACGTATAAACAGGATCGATAGTATTTTGATTCGGTAGGCCCGGGGTCCCGCCGCTGGACGCGCATCGCGGTGTGAGCGCGAGCGACGACGAGACTGTTGTGGTGGTGGCAGGGGTACGTCTGGCGGAACGACCGGGTCTTCCTGTATTGGGTGGGGCAACGAGCGGACCCTCCGCGTTGCCCGGGAATTCGCCGGAACCGTCGTATCCGAGCAATTGCGTCTACAACCTGTCGTCACTGACCGTCCAAGAGCCCGATCTGACAGATCGGGACTCGTGCGCTAGTATCCATGACGCTCACCGGTGTCCTTGAGGCGCGGAAGCGACAGTTCATCACGTATCGCGAACAGATCGCGAAGGAAGGCCTGAAGGCCAGGCCATGACCCGCAGCATGAGGGAGGCGTTTGCCATGCAACGAATGCCACAGGGAAGACCCCCATTCCGGAAGGGCCGTTTCGACTTCTTCCGCGGTGTGGGGATGAGTCTGCTGTTCGCGCTGGTTCTTGTCGGAACTGCGCTCGGCCAGCAGGTGCAGGTCTCCGGAATCGTCACGTCCGTTTCTGGTGAATTCCTTGCGGGGGTCAACGTAGGAGTCCAGCGGACCGATATCCGCGTGACGACCGATGCGGGCGGGAGATACGCGATCACGGCTCCTGCAGATGGAGTGTTGGTCTTCTCGTTCATCGGGTACCGCGCGCTCGCGCTCAACGTCGCCGGGCGCAGCATTGTCGATGTCGTCCTGGAACCGGCGGTGGCGGTGCTGGATGAGCTCATCGTGACGGGGTACACAGAGCAACGGCGGGCCGATATCACCGGTGCGGTTTCGAGTGTCGACGTGGCGAGCATGGCCAAACAGTCGTCGGCAAGTGTGCTCCAGAGGTTGGATGGCCGGGTTGCCGGTGTCACGGTCGATGCCAGTGGCTCGCCCGGCTCACGAACCACCGTGCGAATTCGGGGCGTCAGTTCCTTTCAGAACAACGACCCCCTGTACATCATCGATGGCACGCCAACCGAGGACACGTACATCAACTGGCTGAATCCGAACGATATCGAGTCGATACAGGTCCTGAAGGACGCATCGGCTGCTTCCATCTATGGGTCTCGGGCGACGAATGGCGTCGTCATCATCGAAACCCGGAAGCGGGGAAGCTCGACCACGCCCCGGTTTACGGTGGATGTGAAGACGGGTATGGCCACCCCTGTCCGCGGCTATGACGATTTCCTGATCCTCGATGCGCTGGACTACCACGAGATCGTCAAGCGAAGCTACGAGAACGCGGGATTGCCCGTGCCGACCAACGTGTATGGAGATCCCAACAATCCCACGGTACCTGCGTACATCTGGCCCAACGACGGCGTCAATCAAACGACGACCGTGGATGAGAATACGTATTCGTTTCCGAACACATTGATCATGCCCGGCAGCGCCGGGACGAACTGGTGGGATGCCGTATTCGATCCCGCGGTCGTCACGGACGTCAACCTGGGTATGTCAGGGAGTGGTGAGGGTCACGGCTATAACGTGTCTCTCAATTACCTCAATCAGCAGGGCACCGCAGCGTTCAACCGGTTCCAGCGCGGCAGTGCTCGCGTCAACACCCAGTTCGAGCACGGCCGGTTCACCGTCGGTGAGAATCTCGCGGTCGCGTTCGAGCAGTTTGTCGGTGGAGCGGGCGACCCGGGTGGCTTCGCCGAAGGCGGCATTCTCGGCAAGAACATCCTGATGCAGCCCGTCGTCCCCGTGTATGACGTTGGCGGGAACTTTGCCGCCGGGAAGGCCGTCACCCTGGGCAATCAGTCGAATCCGCTCAAGGAGGCGTGGGCCAACAAGGACGACATTGGCAAGAACATCAAGGTCTTCGGAAACGTCTTTGCGGGCGTGACACTCGCGGAGGAATTACAGCTCACGACGAAGTTCGGGTTCAACCTGAACGAGCAGTCGATCACAGGATACGATCCCATCGACCCTGAGCTCTCCGAGCCGTCATTTTCCAATGGGATCAACGAGAGCTACAGTACGTTCAGAGATTGGACGTGGAGTAACACCCTGAGCTATTCGACGACGCTTGCCGGACGGCATGAAGTCGACGTCTTGCTCGGGCAGGAAGCAAATCAGAACCGGAGCAGATTCAACGCCTCCAGTATCAACAACCTGATCACCACCGACATCAATGCCAGATACATTCAGGATGCCATCGGTGATCCGGACACCAAGAATGTGAGCAGCTCCGGTGGTACGGGCGCGCTGTTGTCCTTCTTCGGCAAGGTCGACTACAACTACGCGCAGCGGTATCACTTGAGCGCCACGGTGCGACGAGACGGCTCGTCCAGACTGGGGCCGAACAACCGGTGGGGAACGTTCCCGGCATTCAGTGTGGGATGGAGAATGTCTCAGGAGCCGTTCATGCAGGACAACCAGTTCTTCACCAACGTCATGCTGCGGTTCGGATGGGGCCTGACCGGAAACCAGAGCATCCCGACCGGGCGCATCGTGAGCCAGTTCGGTGGCGGCAGGGGTGATACCTTCTACGCCATTCAGGGAGGCAACACAATCGCGGCCGGATTTCGGCAGACGTCGTTGGGGAACCCCGACTTGAAGTGGGAAGAGAACCAGTCGATCAACGCGGGTCTGGATCTCGAGTTCTTCGGCGGCTCCACCAGTCTGGTCATCGACGTGTACCAGCGGGAGACGGATAATCTGCTGTTCGACCCCCCCACGCCGGGTGCGGCTGG
>JAOTVV010000031.1 GCA_029863245.1 Gemmatimonadota bacterium | reverse complement strand
CACACCGGCATGCGCTCGCGATATGGATGCTGATCGGCTTGTCGGTCGCTGGTTGGTCGCCGCTGGCCGCGCAAACGGCACCGAGGACCGATCCGCCGACGCGTCCCGAACGCACCGACTTTCGTGAAACCAGCAGCTACGCCGATGTGATGGCATTCGTTGGTCTGGCGGCGGAGCGTTCCCCGAAGATTCACCTCACCACCTTCGGCTACTCGTTCGAGGGGCGGCCGCTTCCGCTGGTGGTGATCGGTGATGTAGCGGGACCCGATCCCAGAGCAGTCCGCGAATCCGGAAAGACGCGCGTGTTCGTGCTCGCGAACATCCATGCCGGAGAGGTCAGCGGCAAAGAGGCCACGTTGATGCTGATCCGGGCACTGGCGGCTGGGGCGCACGACGATTGGCTCGACTCGCTCGTGCTGCTCATTGCCCCGATCTACAATGCGGACGGCAACGAACGGGTGCGGCTCACCAACCGGCCCGGGCAGTACGGGCCGATCGGTGGGATGGGCCAGCGGGCGAACGCGCAGGATCTCGACCTCAATCGGGACAATATGAAGCTCGAGTCGCCGGAAGCGCGGTCGCTCGTGTCGGCCCTGCGGCGCTGGGACCCGCACGTCCTCCTGGATCTCCACACCACCAACGGGACCCGCCGATCCTATCACTTGCTCTACGCGCCGCCGCTCCACCCGAACACCGACTCGGCTATCGTGCAGCAGTTGCGCTCCGATTGGCTGCCCGCGGTCACGCGTCGGATCAAGGAGACGAGCGGCTGGGACTTCTACTACTACGGCAACGTGCCCTTTCGGGCCGGATCGGCGGAACGCGGGTGGTACACCTTCGATCATCGGCCGCGGTTCACCACCAACTACGTGGGGCTCAGAAACCGCTTCGCCATCCTGAGTGAGGCCTACGCCTACGCGAGCTTCCCTGAGCGTGTGGCGAGCACCCTTCGGTTCGTGGAGGAAGTGGTCGAGTATGCCCATCGGAACGCCTCGCTCATCGGAGCGATCGTGGCTGCGGCCGACAGCACCGATCTCACGGGGAGTGAGCTGGCACTCCGCGCGACCGTTCAACGGGGCGACTCGGTGGAGATTCTCCTGGGAGAGGTGGCCGAGGAACGCCACCCATACACCGGTCGCACCATGTACCGGCGGGTCGACGTGGTGCATCGGGAACGGATGCCGGACTTCGGTTCATTCCGGGGTACGGAGGTCGTGCGGGTCCCGACGGCATACGTCGTTCCCGGCGATCTCACCAGTGTCCTCGCGCTGCTCGATGCTCACGGTGTGAAAAGACGACCTCTCGCTCGGTCGATGCAGGCGACTGTGGACCGCTTCGTCATCGATTCCACGTCTGTCGCCGGCCGCGAGTATCAGGGCCACGCCGAGCGGACGTTGTACGGTCGATACGAACACGTCGAGCTCGACGTGCCCGCGAGCGCCGTACTGGTGCCGGTCGCGCAACCGTTGGCCCGGCTGATCGTGGCGCTCCTCGAGCCCCGGTCGGACGATGGGCTGGTGAACTGGAACGTGCTGGATGAGGTGCTCGATGGGGCGCAACACTACCCAATCCTGCGAGTACCGACACGCTGAGCGGCCCGGCGGGGCGACGGACCACGTAGACCTCATGAAAGCGAAAGGAATTGCCGTGACTGGCAGGCTGATACGATGAGGGGAGTTCGCCACCTCTGGGCAGTTGCGCTCGCGGTTGCCGCGTGCGGTGCTTCGGCGACCACGGCATGGTCGCAGTCGCCGATCGATGCCCAGTACCGCGGCGTCGCCGATCGGATCATCGATGCGGCGTTGGCCGACAGTTCGGCGTATGCCCGCCTGTCGAAGCTCGTGGATCGGTTTGGCCACCGGCTGAGCGGGAGTGCGAATCTGGAGCGCGCGC
The DNA here is from genome assembly GCA_029863245.1 of Gemmatimonadota bacterium. Lineage (GTDB taxonomy): Bacteria > Gemmatimonadota > Gemmatimonadetes > Gemmatimonadales > GWC2-71-9 > JAOTVV01. The sequence continues at coordinate 32,523 of JAOTVV010000031.1, read as the reverse complement.
TGGACTGGATCGTGGATGAGATGGAGCGCGACGGCCTGGAGAACGTGCGGGGCGAGCCCGTGATGGTGCCGCACTGGGTACGGGGAGCGGAGTCGGCCGAGCTGATCGAGCCCCGCCGCCGCGCCCTCCCGATGTCGGGTCTCGGCGGGAGCGTCGGGACACCGCCCGGCGGGATCGAAGCCGAAGTGGTGGTGGTCGGGAGCTGGGACGAGCTCGAAGCGCGCGCCGAGGAAGCTCGCGGGAAGATCGTGCTCTTCAACGTGCCGTTCACCGGGTACGGGCGGACGGTGCAGTACCGATTGCTCGGGGCCATCGCTGCCGCCAGAGCCGGCGCCGCGGCGGCCCTCCTCAGGTCGGTCACGCCGTACTCCCTGCAGACGCCGCATACCGGCGCGATGAGCTACGCCGCCGACGTCCCGCAGATCCCCTTTGCCGCCATCACCGTCGAAGACGCGATGTTGCTGCAACGTATGGCGGATCGGGGCGAGCGGATCGTGGTCCGGCTGATCATGGGGGCGGAGACGCTCCCCGACGCCCCCTCCCGTAACGTCGTGGCGGAGCTCACGGGAACCGAACACCCCGAGGAGATCGTTGTCTTGGGTGGGCACATCGACTCGTGGGATGTGGGGCAGGGTGCCATGGATGACGGCGGTGGGAGTGTGGCGGCCTGGGAGGCTGTCCGACTGCTCCACCGTCTCGGGTTGCGTCCCCGGCGTACCGTCCGCGTCGTGCTCTGGACCAACGAGGAGAACGGGCTACGCGGCGGCGAGGCCTATCGGGAGGCCCACAGCGACGAGGTCGACCGGCATGTGCTGGCGATCGAGTCCGACGCAGGGGTGTTCAAGCCACTGGGGTTCGGCTTTGGCGGGTCGGACGCGGCCTATGCGATCGTGGCGGAGATTGGCGGCCTGCTGGCGCGCATCGATGCGGGGCGGGTGACCCGTCCCGGTGGGGGAGCCGACATCGGGCCGCTCATGCGGGCCGGTGTGCCCGGCATGGGGTTGTCTGTGGAGGGGTCTCGATACTTCTGGTACCATCACAGCGACGCGGACACGATCGACAAGTTGGATCCGCGCGAGATGGCCGAGTGTGTGGCGGCGATGGCGGTTATGGTCTATGTGGTCGCCGACCTGCCGGTGCCGCTCCCTCGCGCGCGGAATTGAACGAGTGCTTGCACTTCATCCATCAGCGAAGGGAATTGCATGTCCAGATTCATCACCGCAGTGGCAGCCATTGGCGTGCTCGGACTTGGCGCGTGCGCCCAGGACGAGCGGGCTGAGCCGCAGGAGGGGACCCCGCCGCCGGCACAGGTGCAGGTGGCGAGCCCCGATACCACGGCGAGTGCGCTGTGGGCCCACGTCGAGCAGGCGGGCTATCGCACCACCTGGCCGCTGTGGCCCGGAAAGGCCAAGCTGTACAAGGGCACCGAGCCGCATGGCATGCTCTTGACGACCTATCTCAATTCCGTGGCCCTGGATGCCGTCACCAACAAGGCGGGACGGATGCCGGCGGGCGCGGTGGTCGTGAAGGAGAACTACATGCCTGACAGCACGCTGGCGGCGATCACCATCATGTACAAGTCGCCTGGGTACAATCCGGATTTCGGCAACTGGTTCTTCGTCAAACGTCTCGCAAGCGGTACGGTCGAAGCGTCGGGCCGAGTGCCGGGGTGTCAGGGCTGCCATGCGTCGCAGGCAGCGAACGACTACCTGTTTACGGGGTCCATCAGCCAGTAGCGATCGCCTCAGGCACACGCGAACGGCCGGGTTCCTTTGGGATCCGGCCGTTCGTATTGGCGGAGCGCCGGACGCCCTCAGTTCATTGACCCGACATCGTGGCCAGGGCCGAGAGCTGCGCCTGGGTACCCAGCGCGAAGAGCACGTCCCCGGACTCGAACCGCATGTCGGCCGGCGGATTGGTGAGGACCCCCTCTTCGTCGTGGCGTCGGATCGCGAGCACGTTGGCTCCCGTGTGCCTGCGGACCTCGGCCTCCGCAACTGTCTTGCCTGCCAAGCGACTCCCCGGCCGCACGGTGCACTCCTCGAGCAACAGCTCGAGATTGCCGAGGTGCATGACGACGTCGAGGAAGTCGGTGACTATTGGGTTCAGAAGTTGCCGCGCGATCCGACGTCCGCTGATCTTGTACGGTGAGATCACGTGGGTCGCCCCGGCTCGCCGGAGCTTGGGCTCGGTGGCCGGCTGGTTCGCGCGTGCCACGATGCACAGGTTGGGACTGAGCGTTCGAGCCGTCAGGGTGATAAACAGGTTCGTGGCATCGTTGCCCGTGGCGGCCACCAGGCCGTTGGCGCGGTCGATGGCGGCGCTGTGGAGCGTATCGTCGTCCGACGCGTCACCCAGTATGTGGGGCATGCGATCCGGCGCTTCCCGCATGGCGTCCGCGTCTTCCTCGATGACCACGCACGGCGAGCCGGCCTCGACGAGGTCGTCGACGACCTGCTGGCCCACGCGCCCGTATCCGCAAATGATGTAGTGCCCCGAGAGGGCATCGATGCGTTGCTGCATGCGTGCCTTCCGTAGGGAGCCCGAAAGCTCGCCACTGATGATGTATTGACTGATCGCGGCAAAGAGATAGGTAACGGCACCCACCCCGGCTACGATGAGCGCCGCCGTGAAGACCTGTCCCGACAGCGAGAGTGGTCGTACTTCCCCAAATCCGACCGTCGAGAGCGTGATGACGGTCATGTACGCCGACTCGACGACGCTCCACCCCTCGATCATCACGTATCCAACGGTGCCCGCCGCGATCACCGACAGGTAGGCGAGCGCGAAGCGGAGGAGCGTGCGTCGCATGCGGTGCTGCGGAGCGCGCATCCGTGGGTCGCGACGACTCATCTGCTGGTCTCGGAGCTGGAGCGGCGCTGGTTCATGCCCGTCCGATGGTAAGTGCTCGGCGAAGGTAGCGGAGGCAGCGGGACCGTCGCAAGCCGGCTGGACCCGTCCTGGCCGGCGTCGACGGTGGGACGTAAGTTGGGCTCGCATCCGCTTGCTCGTCCCTCACCGCAGGAGCTCGCCATGACCGATCACGTCTACAAGCTCACCGAACTCGTGGGCACGTCTCCCGAAAGCCTCGAGCGCGCGATTCAGAATGCCGTCGCTCGTGCCAAGCGTACCGTCCGGAACATGCGGTGGTTCGAGGTCCAGCAGATCCGAGGTCATATCGAGAAGGGGGAGGTCGAGCACTGGCAGGTGATCCTAAAGGTCGGATTCACGCTGGAGGACTGACGTGCGATTCGACGGACGGATTCGGCGGTGGCAGGCGCTCGTCGGGTGTCTGCTCCTGGGATCGCAGACGCTCGCGGCACAGAGCGTCCAGCCAAAACTCTACATCTCGGCCGACATGGAGGGTTTGGCGGGCGTCGTCACCGGTGAGCAGCTCGGGCCCGGCGGGTTCGAGTACGAGCGGTTCCGTGAGTTCATGACGCAGGAAGTGCTCGCCGCCATTCGCGGAGCGCGCGCGGCGGGCGTCGGGGAGATCGTGATCAGCGACTCCCATGGCAATGGGCAGAACCTGTTGCTCGAGCTGTTACCAGACGATGTAACGGTGGTGCGGTCATGGCCACGGCCCCTCATGATGATGGAAGGCCTCGATTCCACCTTTATGGGTGCCGTGCTAATCGGCTACCACGCGGGGACCACGAACCCCGACGGTGTGCGGGCGCACACGCTCTCCAGTGCGAACCTCGCCGACGTACGAGTGAACGGGCGCTCGGTGCCAGAGGCCGGGCTCAGCGCAGCGATTGCCGGCGAGTTCGGCGTGCCAGTGCTCGTGGTGACCGGCGATGACGCCGCCGTCGCCGAAGCGCAGACCCTGTTGGGCAGGGTAGAAACCGTCGAGGTCAAGTGGAACTATGGCTTTCATTCGGCGCGCACGCTCACCCCAGCCGCGGCCGCTCGGCTGATCGAGGAGCGGGTGGCGGCGGCCGTCCGGCGCCGAGCGGAGTTTCGACCGTGGCGACTCGAGCGCCCGGTCACGCTGGACGTGCGCTTCAAGAGCTATCGGCCGTCCCAACTCCTCGCCTACCTGCCGCAGGTCGAGCGAACCGACGCACACAGCATTCGGTTCATCGGCCGTGACATGCTGGAGGTCTCGCGGTTTCTGGAGTTCCTGCTCAGCTACGAGGTTGGATTGCAGCCGTAGATGCGAGCGGCGGCCGTCCTCTGACGGCCGCCGCTACGACTGCCTCCGTTCGGAAGGATGCCGCTGAGACGGCGTCCAGCACCTCAGACGTACGTGTCGTACTGTGCGCCGTACATGTTGGCCCGAACGTAGCCCATGATGTCCGCGGGACGATTCTTCGTCGCTAGGCCCTCGTCCCACGCATACTCCGCTACGGCGGTCGCGATCGTCGCCGAGACGTCGCGGATCTTGTCCAACGGTGGCAGGGTCGACCCCTGCGCCAGCATGCTCTCGGTGGTCATGTTGGCCACCTTGCGTGCCGCCGTGTAGAACATCTCGTCGGTGACGTGGCGCGCGCCCGAGAGAATGACCCCAAGCCCGAGCCCCGGAAAGATGTATGCGTTGTTGCTCTGGGTAGGCACATGCCGTTTCCCCTGGGTGATCACGGGGTCAAACGGGCTGCCGCTCGCATAGATCCCCCGTCCGTCCGTCCAGGCATACGCCTGCTCGGCCGTGCATTCCGCCTGCGACGTAGGGTTGGAAAGCGCGAAGACGATCGGTCGTGCGTTGATCGTCGCCATCTCCCGCACCACCCGTTCGGTAAACGACTGTGCCTTGCCGGAGACGCCGATGAGGGCCGTCGGCCGGCTCTCTCGGACGGCCGCGAGAAGATCCGTCAGGAAATCACCCTTGCGGGCGTAGGGCTTCTTGTGGGACGCGAGGTCCTTCCGCGACTTTACCACCAATCCCTTGGAATCGAAGAACCACATGCGATCCCTGGCTTCGTCGGGATCGGCGCCCTCCCGTACCATGGCGGACGCCACGAGATCGGCGATACCGGTGCCGGCCTCCCCCGCGCCGAGGAACAGGAGACGCTGCTGCTTGAGGTCCTGGCCGGTGATCCGGGTGGCACCGAGAAGGGCCGCGAGCGTCACGGCGGCGGTGCCCTGGATATCGTCGTTGAAGGTGCAGATCTTGTCGCGGTACTTCTTCAGCAGCCCAAACGCGTTGCCGGTGGCGAAGTCCTCGAATTGGATCAGCGTACCCGTGAAGGTCTTTCTCGCTGCGCGAATGAACTCCGCCATGAGCTGATCGTACGGCTTCCCCCGCAGGCGCTCCTGCTTGAGCCCGATGTACAGGGGATCCTTGAGCAGCGCCTCATTGTTCGTCCCGACGTCGATCGTGATTGGAAGCGCGAGGCTGGGATCGACACCGGCACAGGCCGTGTAGAGCGACAGCTTGCCGACCGGGATCCCCATGCCGTCGGCGCCGAGATCGCCGAGGCCCAGAATGCGCTCCCCGTCGGTGACGACGATGATGGCCACGTCCCGCGTGGGCCAGTTGCGAAGGATCTTGGCTATGCGTCCGCGATCGTTGGCCGTGATGTACAAGCCTCGCGCCCGGCGGAAAATATGTCCGAACTTGGCGCACGCTTCTCCCACGGTGGGGGTGTAGATGATCGGCATCATCTCGTGAATGTTGTCGATCACGGTGCGATAGAAGAGGGTCTCGTTCCGATCCTGCAGGCCGATCATGAAGATGTACTTCTCGAGCGGCGTGGGTTTGTGGCGGAAGTTCTCGAGCACCCGGTCGACCTGTTCCTGAAGCGTGTTCACGCGTGGGGGGAGCAGGCCATGCAGCTTGAGCTCGTCGCGCTCGTCTTGGGTGAATGCGGTCCCCTTGTTCAACCGGGGATCCTGCAGCAGTTCCACGCCTTTAGGAAAGCGCTTCGGGAGTTTTCCTGTCTTTGTCATAGATGATCTCGTCTGCGAAACGAAGAACGGTTCGAGTGCGCCGATGAGCGCGGTCACGGTGAGCCCTTAGACCCACCAGAGTATTCATACCTACGTACCGGGGGGTAAGCGCAAGCGGAAGTGGTGCTGAACAAGCCTTCATAGACGTCCCGGAGACCGCGCCGGCCTCCCCGGGGCGACGTGGAGTCAGATCTGAGGCCTATTGCAGTAGCGCCAGGAACACCCCTGCCGCCACGGCGGAGCCGATGACGCCCGCCACGTTGGGCCCCATGGCGGGCATGAGCGGGTTCACCCGACCGTCGGTCTCTTCGGAAACGAACCGCTGGACGACCCGGGCCGACATGGGAACCGCCGACACGCCCGCCGCCCCGATGCACGGGTTGATCTTGTGGCGCAGCACCAGGTTCAGACCCTTGGCGAAGACGATGCCGCCAGCCGTGCTGAACGCGAACGCCACCGCGCCCAAGACGAGGATCAAAAGCGTTCGGTAGTTCACAAAATGCTCGGCGTCCATGGTCGCGCCCACCGCGAGACCGAGGAAAATGGTCACGATGTCGATGAGCGCGCCGCCTGCCGTCTTTCGCAGCCGCTCGGTGACGCCGCTCTCCCGGAGCAGGTTGCCGAACATCAACATGCCGACCAGGGGGGCGCTGGTCGGTACCGCGAGCGACGCCAGGAGCCCCGTGACGATGGGGAAGAGGACCACCGCCGTGCGCGAGACTGGGATGGCCTGCGGCATGTCGATCGCCCGTTCCGCCCGCGTGGTCAGGAGCCGCAGGATGGGTGGCTGGATGATGGGCACGAGTGACATGTAGCTGTACGCCGCGACCGCGATTGGGCCGAGGAGGTGCGGCGCGAGCTGTGAGGCGAGGAAGATCGATGTGGGGCCGTCCGCGCCGCCGATGATGCCGATCGACGCCGCCTCCTTGGGTGTGAACCCGAGCAGGAAGGCGGCGATCAAGGCAGCGGCGAAGATTCCGAGCTGGGCCGCGGCGCCGAGCAGGAAGGTGAGCGGTCGACCCAGCAGCGGCCGGAAATCCGTGAGCGCGCCGATCCCGAGGAAGATGAGGGGCGGCAGGAGCTCGGTTCGGATACCCGACTCGTAGATCAGGGCGATGATCCCCTCCCCGTAGGACCCCATGTCCGCCAGGGGGAGATTGGCCAAGAGCGCGCCGAATCCGATGGGGATCAGGAGCAGGGGCTCGTACTGCTTGCGGACGGCGAGATAGATCAGCACGCCGGCCACGACGAACATCACGGCGTTGCCGAGCCGCAGATTGGCGAGCCCAGACTGCTGGACGAGGTCGACCAGGGTGTCCATCGGCGTCGGCCCTAGGCGATCGTCACGATGGGCTTCGAGGAATCGATCTCGTCACCGACCTTCGCGAGGATCTCCGCCACGGTGCCGGCACAGGGCGACTTGATATCGTGAGTCGCCTTCATGGCCTCGACCTGAGCGAGCACGCTGCCGGCGGTCACGGTCTGGCCCACCTTCACCTTGATGTCGACGATCTCGACGGATCCCGCGAACGTTGAATACACGGGTGTGAGCTGCCCGGTTGCCGACCGTGGTGCGGTGGTGGCCAATGCGGCTGTCCCGCCCGACGGCGACGACGCTGCGGCACCAGCCGGCTCCAGCGTGATTGTGAACGTGCGTTTGGTACCGTTTTCCTCGACCGTGCAGCGCGTGACGATCGGCCCTGTCGGCATCGGCGTGGCGGCCGCCATGGGAGGACCCTGGGGAGTCGCTGGCTCTCGCGCCGCCGGTGTCTCTTTCTTCTTGAGTGGGACGTCGATTTTCGGGTTGCCGCTCAGGAGGCGAATCCCCTCATTCAGGTCCATCTTCTTTCCCGGCACCATCGACGCCACCACCAAGAAGACGTTCTGGTCGGTAACGGGGAGCCCGCGCTCCTCGAGCGCCTGCCTGGCCGGCCCGATGTTGTTCGGTGCGGCCTCGAGCGGATCTCCCTCGAACACGCTCAGCTTGAGCTCTTCGGACGCTCGCTTCACCACCTCGGGATCGGGTGGCAGCGGGGTTTTGCCGAAGTAGCCCAACACCGCCTTGCCGTACCCGGGATCGATCTTCTTCCACCGCCCGTAGAGCACGTTGTTGAACGCCTGGAGCCAGTACTGCTGGCTCCCGGGGGTCACGCTGGTCCACGCGCCGCCGGCCTCCACCACCACCGGGAACTCGGCCAACACCTCACCGTAGCGGTCGAGGATCCCCGCCTTCGCCATCATGTGGACGTTCGGTCCGATGGCGCCGCCCGGCATGGGAAACCCCAACACGCGGGCGTCGGCGGTGGTCGTCGTGGGATTGAAGTCGTAGTCCGTGAGGAGTTCCGCCAGCATGCTCTCGATCTCGGGCATCTTGCCGATGTCGAGATCGAGGGAATATCCCGTCCCCTTGAGGGCGTGCGCGACGGCGCGCGCGTCGGGCTGCACGGTGCCGCTCGCGAGCGGGCGTACGGAGACGTCGACGCCGTCGGCGCCACCGGCGATCGCTGCCATGTAGCAACTCACCGCCGTGCTCGCCGTGTCGTGCGTGTGCATCCAGAGCGGCATCTCGGGCGGCATGATCTTCTTGAGCCCAACGGCGGCGTCATAGATGGTCTTCGGATCGGTGGTGCCGCTCGCATCCTTCAGGCAGATGCTGTCGATCTGGATGTCACTCTTCAGCAGTCGCCGGCCGATGTCGACGTAGAATTCTGCGGTGTGCACCGTCTCGGAGTAGAACGGGAGTCCCATGAGCGCGATCGCGGCCTGATGGTGCATGCCGGCATCCACGATGGGCCGGCCGGTATTCACCAGGTTTCGGACATCGTTCATGTAGTCGAAGTTACGGTCCCAGGTGGTCCCGCTCGCCTTCATGAGCTTGGCCTGGAGCCGCAGCGCCTCGAGCGACTGGGTGGTCAGGGTGACGCCTGAGACGGACCGGGTCAGGATCTGGAGATCGACGTCCGGCCCGACGGCTTCCCGCATCTTCTGCATGTCCTCGAACGGATCCTCGCCGAGGTAGAAGAGCGGGGCCTGGAACCGCGCTCCGCCACCGAACTCGAAGTGACGGACGCCCGACCGGGCGGCCAGCTCCATGGCCGGGAGGAAATCCGTGAGCCGCACCTTCCCGCCGAACGTGCTCTGGAGCCCGTCTCGAAACGGGGTGAACATCACCCGGATCCTCTTCGGATTCTTGGTGAAGATCATCGTGTCTCCTCGATCCTCGTGATCGTGGCTCCCGGGTGCGCCGCGGAGACCGCGGCGGCGACGGCGGCGAGCACGGCGGCGTCAGTGAGGCCAGTGTGCTGAGGGAAGAGGGCAATCAGTGCCCGCATAACCAAGGCGAGCACCGAGAGCAACAGAAACACGGCGGCGAAGGAAAAAACGCAAATGAGAAGCAGGTCCGGCGATCCCATGCTCACCCCCACGGACGTGCCGGTTGCGGATCGGATAGGAGAGATTGGACCCAGTGCCGCCACGTACCTCGCGTCCCGTCCCCCAATAAGCAGCACGGGTGTGGGTTCCGCAACTATCCCGGTGCCCGCTCGCGCTGTCCAATCGGGCGCAGAATGAGGCGGCCGTTGACGAACGGATGCGGGTAGCCCTGCACGACCAGCTCGAGGCGCTCGCCAAGCTCCGCGACCGTACCTTCGACAAGTACCTCCGGCTCCGGCCCGGTGCCCTCGGCGCAGACGGCCACGGTGCGCCCCACGACCAGCGACCGCTCCCGATAGCGCTCTCGAAGAGCCGACGCGCCGCGGTCGAGCAGACTGTGGACATTGCGGTTCAGCGAGGCCAAGAGCGCCGCCAGCACGGCGCGCCGATCGCACTGGGCCGGATCGCTGGCCTGGGCTCGGAGTGCCTCCACTCGCGGCACGAACGGCGTCGGCGGTACGTCCGGCGTCGTCTCGACGTTGAGCCCGATGCCGACGACGACCGACGTCACGCCGTGTTCGGATGCGTCGAGGTGTGCCAGGATCCCACACACCTTTGCCTCGTCGATGAGGACATCGTTCACCCACTTGATGCCCGCCAGCCCCTCGAGACCCGGGATCCCGTCGACTACCTCGACCACCGATACGGCAGCTAACGCGATCACGTCGGCCACGGAGTCGAGAATGTTCGGGGGCATGGAGAGATGCGCGCTGAAGTGAATGTTCCCGGCGAGGGCCAACCACGGACGGTCCCGAAAGCCATGGAATCCGCGCCCCCTCCCGGCGATACAGGCGACACCGGAGGGAAGGGGCAATCCAGCCCGGCTCAATTCGACCAGGATGTCGTATTGGGAGCGCTCGGCCGCCTCCACCGCGAACACGTGGCTCCAAGTCTCGTGACCCGGGATGTCGATTGCATATATGGGTCGGTCGGCATAGAGCCGTTCGACGAGAATGGCGAGACCGGCGTCGGCGGGTGCCGCCGCCCCCGTCCAGCGCGGTTCCGGTTCGCCGAGGAGATCGGCCCCGAACTGAGGACTGTCGGTGTAGACGATCACGGCCTGTCGGGTCAGTCGCCGCCGGGCTCGAGCTTCAGCGCCACCGAGTTGATGCAGTACCGTTTGCCGGTCGGCCCGGGGCCGTCGTCGAAGACGTGTCCCAAGTGCGCGTCACACCTGGCGCACAACACCTCCGTCCGCCGCATGAATAGACTGTTGTCAGGCTTCAGCACGACCGTGTCGGAACCGGCGACGTCGGTGAAGCTCGGCCATCCCGTGCCGGAGTCGAACTTGGTCTGCGCATCGAAGAGCGCGTTCCCGCAGCAGACACAGCGGTACACACCCTTTTCGTCGCAGTGGACGTACTCGCCACTGAACGGACGCTCGGTCCCCTTCTTCCGCGTGATGTGGTACTGTTCGGGCGAGAGCTGCTCGCGCCACTCGGCATCGGTCTTGACCATCTTGTCGGCCATGATCCCTCGTCATGCGGGCTGAAGTCAGGCGGTGTCAGGCGCGCGCTGGTCGTTTTCCTCCCAAGCGACCGACATGCCGCGCGTGATCTCTCCGTTGCCGAGCACCTCGGCGTAGGCACCGCCGCGCCACGCGGATGCCAGCGCGGTGCGGAGACCGTGGCACGCCTCGTCCATGCGCTCGCAGGGTTTGGCTTCCCCCCGAATCCGCAACCGGCACGTGCCGATCGTCAGGACGCGATCGCGGCTGTCGGCGAGCCGGATGCCGCGGAGCATCAGGTTTGCCCGACGGGCCGTGGGCTCGAGATCGCTGCCGAAGCGAGCACGCAGGTCGTCCCAAACCTCGCCTTCGATGAGCGTCACCTGGCGCTGCCCACCGCGATCGGCGTTGCCGACTAGTCCGGCGTGGGCCACGACGGTCGCGCGTTCCACGGGATCCATCGGCCCGCGATGGGCTCGCTTGATCCAGATCGCTTCCAGTGTTCCGGTGGCCATGGCGAGGGGAAAGCTACGGCTCCAGCGGGCATCGCGCGATGGGTGGTGCTCGGAAGGTTGACAGGTAAGGATCCATGCCCCATGTGGAGTGGCAGTATCCCTCTCGTCAGCTTCTCTCCCGAAGGAGGTCGGGCATGGCACGGATCAATAACGGTCGCGTCGTTGCCGGTGGGCTCGCTGCCGGTCTCGTCATCAACGCTGCCGAAATCCTGAGCGCAAACGTGTTCCGCGGTCAGTACGAGGAGATGTTCGCCGGCCTCAACCTCCCCCCGATGGGGACGGGCTCCCTCGTGGCCCTCGTGGTCGGCGGGTTCGCCATCGGCGTCATTCTCACCTGGACATACGCCGCGATGCGACCGCGGTTCGGCCCCGGTCCGAAGACCGCGCTGTATGCTGGCCTCGTGGTCTGGTCGCTGGGGTGGCTGTGGCAGATGGTGGTCGACGTCGCCACGGGGTTCTACACCCTGTCGCTCTGGATGTGGGGGATGGCCATCGTGTGGACGTTCGTCGAAGTCCAGCTCGCCGCGCTGATCGGCGGATGGCTCTACCGGGAGGGCGACGTGCCGGCCTGACCGCCCGCCACCGCGATTACATGCGCGTGTTCACGACGTTATTGAACTTGGAGCCGAAGCGGAAGCTGAAACCGAGATCCAGCTCGTAACGGAAATCAGTGCCGCGCTCCTGCCGTTGGAGGAGAACCTCCTCCGGCGTGAGCCCTATCTGCGACAGGTAGAGCTGGTCTTTGATGCGCGCGATGTCTCCGCTGACGTTGAAGTCGAGACCGCGGAAGACGCGCAGACTCAAGCCCCCGCCCAGACTCACGCTGTGCTTCGAGAGGTCGTGCAGGAACTGGAATGCGTCGATCGAGCCGTGGATCGAGCCCCAGGCCTTCTGCACGCCGACCTCGATCTCGAGGACGTGTGCCGGGCGGATTTCCGACGTGCGGTCGAAGATGGTGATCTCGGTGTAGTCGAAGGCGGCAACCCCCACGACGTAGCGAAGCGTGAGGCGGTGCCACGTGGACTCGTCGTACGGAAAGATGTTGTACTCGACCGCCGGTCCACCCTGCACGGCGAGATCCCAGTTGAGCGTGCTCCGGCGTTCCACCTCCGCCATCACGCCGGCGGACCAGTGCGCGTTGAGGCTCCACACCACCAGGGCATCGAAGCTGTATGAGCGTCGGGTGCTCACGTAGGTGGTGTCGATTCCCTCCGCTTCGTCCACCACGTCGAACTCCAAGCGGTCCCCATCCGCCTCCGCGTCGAGCTCGATCTTGAGGTCCTCGGTGATGCGGCTCGCCCACACGGAGGCTTCGCCAGATACGAACCGCTCCTGGCTCTCCCCCTCGGCGGAGCCCTCCAGGCCGATCCGAAACACCCAGAAGTTCCATGGGTCGTCGATCGGTCCGGCCGCCGACAACTCGGCTTCGGTTGCCGGCTCGGCATAGCTGAGCGTGAGGCGGTCGAGCACCCCGGTGTGCCATACGTAGGGAACGAGCGCCAGCTTGATGGTACGGGTGAGTCCGGCACGCTCCTCCTCGAAGGTGTCGTCGGCATTGGTCACGACTACGATGGTGTCGCGGCGCGGCGCCAGCGCGCGAAGGCCAATGAGGCTGAGGCTCAGCTGCGAGCCACCACCGGCGGTCTGCTGCTGCGTGATGAGGAGGTGCACGTCGGCATCCTGCCGGTCCCGCGCCCAATCGACGAAGGTGATCTCACGCCGAAAGTGGCTGGAGTCGCAGAGGTCCGTGTGACAGTCGAGGAACACGGCGATGCGACCGCTGGTCGATTGGCCGGGGTCCTCTTGTGACACAGCCGGTACCGGAACGAGCAGGAGCGCACCGAGGAGCGCCAGGCCGTGGCTCACATGTCTCATCCGTTCCTCGAGTCCGGGAGATGGGCCGTTGGGAGCGTCAATGCTTGTCAGTCTAGTCGGACAGTGACCGTGGGACGTGGCACCGTCGACCTAAGCCGATAACGGGGCTGCGGGCCGATGTCAAAGCGATCGCGGTCAGCCGATCCGTTGCACGCTCGCGTCTAGCGGCGCAGCACGCGGCCGGCGCGTACGTCGGAAAACGTGCTGCCGTCTATCGCAACCTGCCCGTTCACCAACACGTAGCTCATGCCTTCACTCAGCTGGTGCGGGTCCGCATACGTGGCGCGGTCGGCCAGCCGGCCCAGGTCGAACACCACGATGTCGGCCGCCATCCCGGGCCGGAGGGCTCCGCGGTCGGAGATTCGGAACACCGTCGCCGGCAGCGTCGTCATGCTCCGTACGGCATCGGCGAGGTCGATGATGCCCTTTTCGACGACGTACACGCGGATCTTGCGCGGGAAGGTACCGTAGATCCGCGGATGGGGAACGCCTCGGCCCATTGGGACCAGGTCGCCGTCCGACGAGGTCATCATCCAGCGCTGACGCATGAGGTATTCGACGTCGGCGTCGCTCATGTTGAACGAGACGATGCCCGCCCCGCCGGCCTGCACGAGCTGGATGGCGAGATCCACCGGCTCGAGCCCACGTTCGGCGGCGACCGCCGCCAGCGTGCGGCCTTCGATGGATCGATCGGCGTCATGGTAGCGGAATTGGATCCGGTCGGCGCCGCCTCGGCGAGCGAGCCCAGCCTGCGCCCACCGGGGCACCAGCGCCGCGGTGAGGCCGGTCGCGGACGCCGTATATGGGTACTGGTCGGCAAACACTTCCACGCCCTCCGCCCGAGCCCGATCGATACGCGTGGCCAACGCGGCAGCGAATCCCCAGACGTGCGGTCCCAGCGCCTTGAGATGGGTCGCCACCCCCCGCACGCCGGCCTCGCGCGCGATCCGGATCACCTCGTCGACGGCGGCGACGACACCGACCGTGTAGTCGGCTTCGTCACGGCCGCCAGGCCAAGCGGGACGGGACCTTCACTCACAATGTGCACATCCGTCGGCAGCTCGCCAGGGGCCCCCGGGAGCCCTCGGAACACGGTCCCCCGAGCCCGCGTTTTCGCTTGCAGGTGAAGCCGGTTGGCCGTAGGTTGGCGGCAGCCGCCGCCCTGCCAGAGCCATCGCTCCCAATGCCCGAGAGGTGCCTCGTTTCCTCCCGTCAGGCTGGATCTCGTAAATCGTTACCAGGAAGTCGCTTGCGTGTGGAGCGCGGCACCCAGCCGGCGCCCTCGGGTGAGTTGCTGGAGTTCGCCACGGCTGCCGCCATCGGGCTCACCGATACCCCGCGGTGGCTCCCGAGTCAGTACCTGTACGACGCGCAGGGCAGCGCGCTGTTCGAAGAGATCACCCGGCAGCCCGAGTACTACCCCACGCGCACCGAGGCCGCGATCCTCCGGGCGGCGGCTGCGGAGATCCGCACGCTGACGGGGCCCGTCACCTTGATCGAGTTGGGGTCCGGGAGCTCCGAGAAGACCAGTCTCCTGCTCTCAGCGTTCGGCGACGCGCCGGGAGAGGTTCGCTACGTCCCGGTCGACGTGAGCGACGCCGCAATCGCCGCCGCCCGGCAGCGCGTGGCGGCGGACCACCCCGATGTCGAGTTCGCAGGGCTCGTGGGACGGTACGAAGAGGCGTTCCCGCTGTTTCGGGAGCACTCACCAGCCATGGTGCTGTTCCTCGGGTCGACCATCGGAAACTTCAATCACGCCGAGTCGCTTCGCTTCTGGCGCAGCATGTCGCGCCACCTCGCAGCCGGCGACCATTTTCTCCTCGGTGTGGACCTGGTCAAGGAGCGCGAGGTACTCGAGGCGGCCTACAACGACGCCGCCGGGGTGACGGCCAGGTTCACGCGCAACCTCTTTGTCCGCATGAACCGGGAACTGGCAGCCGGTATCGACGTGACGCAGATCGAGCACACTGCCCGCTATCACGAGGCGTGGCAGCGTATCGAGATCTTTGCGCGGTTCCGCACGGCCCAGCGGATCGCGCTCGGACCACTGGGCCTGACCGTGGACGTCGATGCCGGCGAGCTGATCATGACCGAGATCAGCCGCAAGTTCGTGCTCGAGCACCTGAAGGCCTACCTCGACGTCTTCGGGTTCGACGTCCGCCACGCATTCACCGACGACCGGAAGTGGTTCGCCGTGCTCCTGCTCAGGCACCGCGGCGGACGCTAACGTCCGCTCTCGTCTACGGCTCGTCCGGTCTCCAGTCCATCGAGATCTCGTCGGGCGCCTCGAGCAGCTCCACCCCGGCCTCGCGCACGCGGTCCTTGTAGCCTCCGACGGCGCCGAGCACGGCGTTCACGGCCTCGAGCGCTTCCTCAAGTCGGGCTTCCGCCTGACGGAGATACAGCATGCCGCTCTGGGTCGGCGCGTCCTGCGAGGAACCGAGCTGCCCGTAGGCGAGCCCGAGCATCGCCACCACCGCATCCGGCCGCCCGGCGATGCCCTGCAGATCCTGCGGACCGGTGAACGTCTCTTCGACCTCCTTTAGCCGCTTGCCGAGCGAGTCGCCAGCCGAGTGCAGGGCGTCGAGCTCCTCCTTTCCCTTGGTCCGCTCGAGCACCGCGTCGATGCCTTTCCGCACCGCACGGAGGCGGGTCACGGCCTCGACCGCCACGTTCTGCCGCTGCATCGCGCGCTTCAGGACCTCGAGTTTCTCGCGCCGCTCGGCCATCGGGTACGCGAGCCGATCGTCGTCCTGCACCACGACGGTGCCGGTGACGGTGTCCGCGCCGGCGCTCACCCGGATCGTGTAACTCCCCGGCAGGACGCTCGGCCCGGGCGGCAGGAACTCGGCAGGCGTGTCATCGTCGCCCAAGCTCCGCGGCCCGTCCATTCGCAGGTTCCATGACGTGCGATTGAGGCCCGCCTTGGCGGGCCCGCGGAAACGCCGCACCAGCTCGCCCGCAGCATCGAGCACCTCGATGGTGGTCCGCGCGGAGTCTCCTTCCGCCGCTGCGGTATCGGCAGCGGCTGCCCCGCCGATCCAGTAACTGAGCAGCGCCCCATACGGCCGGTTCTCACCCTCGAACTTCCCATCCGCCAAGAAGCGAATGCCGCCCACTTGGGCGACCTCGTACTGGATGGCCGGCGGGATCTCGAACAGGTGGAGCGACCGACCTGCAATGGCCGGATCCGACGCGAGCGCGCGTAGCGGGCGCACGTCGTCGAGCACATATGCCGCCCGGCCGTGCGTCCCGATCACGAGGTCGTGGTCCCTCGGGTGCACGATGAGGGCACGCACCGGAGCGCGCGGCAGACCGTGGCGCCACAACGTCCACTTGGCGCCTCCGTCCAGCGACACGTACATCCCGTACTCGCTTCCCAGGTAGAGCACGCGGGGGTTCACAGGATCTTGCTCCACGGCGTGCAAGAAGGTGTACGGCTCGATGTCCGCCGTCGCGAGACTGCTCCAGGAGCGGCCGTAATCGGTCGTGCGGAACAAATACGGGCGGTTGTTGCCCCGCCGATGGTCGTCGAACACCACGAACGCCGTGCCACGCTCGAACTTGGACGGCTCGATGTGCGGTACCCAGGTAGCGGCCGGGACACCGCGAATGCGGCCGACCATGTTGGTCCACGTAGCGCCACCGTCGCGCGTGAGTTGCACGTTCCCGTCGTCGGTGCCCACCCAGATGACCCCTCGCTCCACCGGACTCGGCGCGATCGTCAGGATCGTGGTGTGATTTTCGGCCGCCGTCACGTCGTACGTGAGGCCGCCGCTCTCGAGCTGCCGCTGCTTCTCGGGATCGTTGGTCGTCAGGTCGGGGCTCACGATGGTCCATGAATTCCCCATGTCGCACGACCGGTGCACGAACTGGCTGCCGTAGTAGACGCACCCGTCGAACGGGTCGATCCCGATGCCGGCATTCCAGTGAAACCGCAGGTCGACCCCGTCGGGGTGCGCGGGCCGGATGGACTTCCGCTCGCCCGTCAGCGTGTCGAACCGCACGATGAACCCGCCCTGCGACATCGCGTACCCGTAGCGGCCGTTCTTGGGATCGACGACCGTCGCAAACCCGTCACCGAAGGCCACCTCGCTCCAGTCGTAGTAGCGGATCCCCCCGTTGTGCCACACGTGGCTCGGTCCCTTCCACGACCCGTTGTCCTGGAGCCCGCCGTAGACGTTGAACGGAACGGCCATGTCGACGTTGATGTGGTAGAACTGCGCCAGCGGCAGCGTCTCGACGAACAGCCAGCCCTGCCCGCGATCGCGCGAGATGTACACCCCACCGTCGTTGCCGTCGATCAACAGCTCGCCCGTCGGACCGACCCAGAACGCGTGATGGTCAACGTGGACCCGCGCGAACGGCAACAGCGTACGGAACGTCTTGCCGCCGTCCTCGCTCAGGTCGATCGTGCCGTGCACGTTGTAGACGCGGTTCTCGTTGGTCGGATCGACGCGCACTTGTCCGTAGTAGAACGGTCGCTCCGCGATCCCGCGCTCGCGGTTCACGATGGTCCACGTGTCGCCGCCGTTCTCGGAACGCATCATGACGCTCCGCTTGGCCTCGGTCACCGCGTACACGACGTCGGGATTGCCACGCGCAAAGTCGAGCCCGACCCGGCCCAGCTCCCCTTGGGGAAGCCCGTCGGACGGTCCCAGTTCTTTCCAGGTCTCGCCGCCGTCGTACGTGACGTGGAGCCCGCCACCCGGCCCGCCGGACGTGAAGAACCACGGCCAGCGCCGATGCTCCCACATGGAGGCGATCAGGTGGTTCGGGTTTGACGGGTCCATCACGAGATCCCCGGCACCCGTGCGCGGGTTCACATAGAGGATCTTGGTCCATGTCTTCCCGCCGTCGCTGGTCTTGTAGACGCCGCGATCTTCGCTGTCGGCCCACGTGTTTCCGAGTGCGCCGACGTATACCACGTCGGGGTTCATTGGATGGATGAGGATTGCGTCGATGGCGCCCGTGTTGTCGAGCCCCATCTTGGCCCAGGTCTTCCCACCGTCGAGCGTCCTGTACACGCCGGTGCCCACGCCCGCCGAGTTGCGGCGGTTCCGCTCGCCGGTCCCCACCCACACGAGATCCGGCGCCGGCTGGTGAATGGTCACGGCGCCAATGGACGAGGCGGGGAGATCGTCCATGACGGGTGTCCAGGTCACGCCGCCCGTGGTCGACTTCCACAGCCCGCCGGTGGCCGTGCCCACGTAGATCACGTTGGGATTGGCGTCCACCGCGTCGATGGCGCCGATCCGTCCGCTCATCCCCGCCGGGCCGATGCTGCGGGCCGTCATGCCCTTGAGTCGGTCGAAGTCGACCTGCGCCGCGGCGGTTTCGGCGCCGAACAGCGGCAGCAGGACCGCAATCAGGACGGACGTGGTCGAACGTGCCAGGGTCGTCATCGGACGGAACCTCCGTGTATGGCTCGGAATGTCGTCGGTACGCTGGTCCGACCGCGGAAGGGCATCAGGCGCGGCCGCACCCCGTGTCGGCGTAAAAAGGAAACCCGCGACCGGCGTGATGCAAGTTCGGCGGGCCGAGACCGCGCGCGCTGTCTCTGGCGGGGTGCCGTCCTGCGGGATAACATCCCGCGGTTTCCCCGATATCGATTCCCCGAGCAGGAGTGAGCGCGCGATGTCACGACGCGGCGCGATGCGGATTCCCAGCTTCGCCTTGACGGTCGGCCTGGTGCTGAGCGTTCTGCCGGCCACGGCGGTCGGTCAGGGCTTCGAGGCCAAGCTCTACGATGCTCTCCAATGGCGCAGCCTCGGTCCCGATCGCGGGGGCCGGTCCACGGCCGTCGCGGGCAGCGCGGCCCGGCCGCTGGAGTACTACTTCGGCGCCACGGGCGGCGGACTGTGGAAGACCATGGACGCGGGCCAGACCTGGCAGCCGGTAACCGACGGCCAGGTGAACAGTGCCTCGGTGGGTGCCGTGCAGGTGTGCGAGGCAAACCCCGACGTCGTGTACATCGGAATGGGCGAGACGCAGCTGCGCGGCAACATCCAGCAGGGCGACGGCGTGTACAAGTCCATCGACGGAGGCACGACGTGG
Source organism: Gemmatimonadota bacterium (assembly GCA_029863245.1). Lineage (GTDB taxonomy): Bacteria > Gemmatimonadota > Gemmatimonadetes > Gemmatimonadales > GWC2-71-9 > JAOTVV01. Next base: position 13,305 of record JAOTVV010000031.1, on the reverse strand, counting down.
CGTCACGTGGGCCTCGCGGCGACCCAGAACATCGCGCGCATCCGTGTCCATCCCACCGACTGCAACATGGTGTGGGTGGCCGCCTTCGGCGTGCACTCCGCCCCGAACGCCGAGCGCGGCGTGTACAAGTCCTCCAACGGTGGGGAAACGTGGCGTAAGGTGCTGTTCCGTAACCCACAGACCGGTGCCGTGGACCTGACGCTCGATCCCGGCAACCCGGCGGTGATGTACGCGGCCCTGTGGGAGGCGTGGCGCAAGTCGTGGGGCATGTCGTCGGGCGGCCCCGGCAGCGGGCTGTTCAAGAGCACCGACTACGGCGAGACGTGGACCGAGATCACACGCAACGCGGGTCTGCCGCAGCAGGGCATCGTGGGCAAGATCGGTGTGGCCGTTTCGCCGGCCGCGCCGTGGCGGGTGTGGGCCATCGTGGAGCACGATGAGGGCGGGGTGTTCCGGTCCGACGACGGCGGCACGACGTGGACGCGCACCAACGAGGAACGCCGTCTCCGGCAGCGCGCGTTCTACTACACCCGGGTGTACGCCGACCCCGTGGACCCGGAGGTCATGTTCGCGCTCAACACCGGGATCTACCGGTCGCGCGACGGCGGCAAGACGTTCCGGCCGATCCGCGTGCCGCACGGCGACAATCACGATCTATGGATCGCGCCCAACGCCCCCGACCGGATGATCAATTCGAACGACGGCGGCGCCAACGTGTCGTTCAACGGCGGGCAGACGTGGACCGAGCAGGACTATCCTACCGCACAGTTCTATCGCGTCATTACCACGCACCACCAGCCCTACTTCATCTGCGGCGCACAACAGGACAACAGCACCGCGTGCATCCCGAGCAGGGGTTGGAACCATCTCGGTACCCGCGGTGGGGGATCGGGACCGTTCTTCTTCTCGGCGGGCGGATGCGAGAGTGGGTACATCGCCAACAGCGCGGCCAATCCGAACGTCTTCTACGCCGGCTGCTACGGCGGGAGCCTGTCACGCTTCGACTACACGACCGGCCAGGAGCGCGCGGTCAACGTGTGGCCCGAGAACCCGATGGGGCAGTCGTCCATCGATCTCATCGAGCGCTTCCAGTGGACCTTCCCGATCGTGTTCTCGCATCACGACGCGAGCGTGTTGTATGTGGGGTCGCAGAAGGTGTGGAAGACCACCGACGAGGGGCAGAGCTGGACCGCCATCAGCCCCGACCTGACGCGCCATGCGCCCGAGACCATGGGCGCGTCCGGCGGCCCGATCACCAAGGACCAAACCGGCGTGGAGACCTACGCAACGGTGTTTGCGATCGCGCCCTCGTATCACGATCCCGACGTGATCTGGGTGGGGTCGGACGATGGACTCGTGCACGTGACGCGAAATGGTGGGAGTGCGTGGACCAACGTGACGCCCCGGGACGCGCCAGCCTTCATCCGGATCAACACGATCGAGGCGTCGCCGACCACGCCCGGCAAGGCCTATGTGGCCGGCATCCGGTATCTCGTGGACAATGACCGGGCCCCGTACGTCTGGAAGACCACGGACTACGGCGCGACGTGGACCAAGATCGTGACCGGGATCCCGCCGGACGACTTCGTGCGGGCGGTGCGTGAGGATCCCAAGCGGCCGGGCCTCCTCTACGCGACGTCGGAGCGCACTGTCTATGTCTCCTGGGACGACGGCGCCAACTGGCAGCCGCTCTCGCTCAACCTCCCTACGGTCCAGGTGTCCGATCTCGTGGTCGAGGAGAACGACGTGGTCATCGCGACACACGGACGCTCGTTCTGGACGCTGCGCAACATCGCGCCACTCAGGCAACTCACGCCGCAGGTGGCCGGTGCCACGAACCATCTGTTCGATCCCGTCGATCCGGTGCGCGACGTGGATTCCGGGGTCGAGGTGTTCTACTACCTGGCCGAGGCGGTCGACACGTTGGTGCTCGAGTTTCTCGACCCAGAGGGCGCGGTTATCCAGAAGTACACGGGCACCAAGGGCGCGCAGCGCGCCGCCGACGAGGACGAGCAACCGTCGTTCTTTGGCGGTGGTCGCGCCCGGACGCCTGCGGTCACGGCGGGGTCCCACTTGTTCACCTGGAACCTGCGCTACCCCGGCTACACCGACTTCGAGGGCCGGATCTTCTGGGCGGCGGGCAATTCCGGGCCGTCGGCCGTGCCGGGTCGCTACCAGGTCCGGCTGACCGTGGGGGACGTGGTCCAGACGCAGGAGTTTGAGATCACGATCGATCCACGGATTGCCGACCAGGTGACCGTCGCTCAGCTGCAGGAGCGGTTCGACTTTGCGCTCCGGATCCGCGACCGCGTGAGTGACGCCAACGAAGCCGTCAGCTGGATCCGGAACATCAAAGCGGCAATCGACGAGCGGCTCGAGAAGACGACCGATCGAGCCGTAACGCGACAGGCCACGGCGGTGAAGGAGCGCCTGAGCGCCGTGGAAGGGGAGATCTATCAGGTCCGGAACCAGAGCAACCAGGACCCGCTCAACTTCCCGATCAAGCTCAACAACAAGCTCGCGGCCTTGATGGGCGTGGTCGAAAGCGGTGAGGCCAGCCCCACCGACCAGTCACGAAAGGTGTACGCCCATCTGGACTCGCTGCTCCAGCGCCAGCTGGACCAGCTGAACGCGGCGGTGCAGACGGACCTCACTCGGCTCAACGACCTGTTGCGGGGCCAGAACCTGGAGCCGGTCGAGGTGGAGAGGCCGAAGAGGGAGGAGCAATAGGAGGGAAGAAGTGGAAAAAGGGAAACGGGAAAAGGGAAAGGGGAAAAGGGAAGGGAGTCGGGGAGACAGGCACGATGAAGGGTGGGCACGATCCGGTGCCCAGCGCCACTCCCGCACATTTCCCCTTTCCCCTTTCCCTTTTCACCTCGTGCATTAGGCTTCGACCATGGCAGACAAAGGACTCTCCCCCCGTCCGGGCGTGATAGATGACGACCACGTGTTCGATGTGGTCGAGGAGATCTTCCAGACGCAGATCAATCCGGCGGTTGCCCAGCACGGCGGCCGAGTCGACCTAATCGACGTCGAGGACGGTGTCGTGGTGGTGCGCATGATGGGCGGATGCCAGGGCTGCGGCATGGCCAACGTTACGCTGCGCCAGGGCATCGAGGCGTCCCTCAAGCGCATGGTCCCCGGGGTGCAGGGGATCAGGGACATCACCGACCACGCCGCCGGCAGCAATCCGTACTACGCGCAGACAGGAAAGTAGGGAGCAGCGGGCCGGGAGGAACGAAGACCTTCCCCCTTCTCCCTCCCGCTCCGTGCCACTGCGTCTCCTCCTCCTCCTCCCCACCACTACCTACCGCGCCGAGGCGTTCGTCGAGGCGGCCAGACGGCTGGGCGTCGATCTCACGGTCGCGTCCGAGGAAGACTCCGCGTTCTCCGCGAGCCGGCCCGACGGACTCGTCACCGTCGACTTTCGCTCGTCGGTCGAGATCACCCGAGCCGCGAAAGCGCTCGTTAAGTCGCACCCCATCGATGCGGTCTTTGGTGTCGACGACGAAACCGTGGTGGCCGCCGCAATCGCGGCGGAGGCGCTCGGCCTGCCACACATCTCCGTTGCGGCGGCGCGAGCAGCTGGGGACAAGCACCTGCAGCGGCAGCGACTTGCCGAGGCGAGCGTTCCGGTGCCGGCGTTCGCGCGGCATCGCATCGCCGACGATCCGCGCGCGGTTGCCGAAGGCCTGACGTATCCGGTGGTGCTCAAGCCGCTCCACCTCTCGGCCAGCCGAGGGGTGATGCGTGCGGACACGCCTGCGGAGTTCATCCAATGCCACCGTAGGCTCCGCACCATCCTCGACTCGGCGGACGTGCGCGAGCGCGGCGGTGAGGCGCGGGAAGCGTATCTCGTTGAGCGGTTCGTGCCCGGGCCCGAGTTCGCGATCGAGGGGCTGATCGTCGACGGTCGCCTGCACGTGCTGGCGCTGTGGGACAAGCCCGATCCGCTCGACGGCCCGTTCTTCGCCGAGACGATCTACCTCACGCCGTCACGGCATCCGCGGGACGTGCAGGATGCCCTGATAGCGTGTGCGGCGCGGGCGGCGGCGGCTCTGAGCATCGACCGCGGCCCGGTGCATGTCGAGCTGCGTTACAACGATCGCGGGCCGTGGCTCATCGAGCTGGCCGCCCGGCCTATCGGGGGGAAGTGTGGTCAGGCGCTCCGGTTCGGGTCAGACGGCGCGGTGTCGCTGGAAGAAGTCGTGTTGGCTCACGCACTGGGGCTGCTTCGCGAGGTGCCCGCGCGAGTGTCGGAAGCGACGGGGGTGATGATGGTGCCGGTGCCGCACGCCGGCCGGCTCGAGCGCATTGACGGTCTGGACGAGGCCAGGCGGATCACCGGCGTCACGGACGTCGTCGTGACGGCGCATCGCGGCCAGCGGGTGGCGCCGCTCCCCGAGCAGGCTCGGTATCCGGCGTTCATCTTTGCGCGGGCGGAGGAGCCAGGCGGGGTGGAGGCGTCGCTGCGCGAGGCGCATGCGTGCCTGCGTACCGTGTATGCTGATTGAGCGCGATGAACGCACCGCCAGCCCCGGCCTCGGGGGAAGGGTTGGCTGTCCCGACCCCGGCTTGACAGGGCAAGAGATAGACGGTTTTCGTACTTCACCTCCCAACCTGGATCCTCCGATGTCGTTTCCAACAGTGTCCGGCGCCCCGCTGCCACTTCGCCATACGCAGCGTCCGCGCCGCCTTGCACGCCCCGTAACTGGCGCGCTCAGCGCCTTTGAGTGTCACTGAACGAACTGACCGGACAATGGAGAGACGGACCATGCGCATGAAATCCTCGCTCACCCTGCTCGCCGCGATGATATTGGCTGTGCCGTCAGCGGCGACCGCGCAACAGTTCGAAGGCGTCATCAAGCATCGCACGATCTCGGTGCAGAAGTACGCGCTCGAGGATCGGGGGTTCGACATGTCGGAAGCGATTTTCGACGTGGCGACCGAGCGTATCCTAGCTCTTCGTGAGGAACTGGAAGCCGACGGCGTGATGACGGTGGAGGAAGCCGAGGTGTACATCAAGGGCAACCTGATCCGCATGGACATGGCAACTGAGGAAGGACCGGTGTATGCCACGATGGACCTGGATCAAGGGATCATGCGGATGGTTCAGCCCAACGAGCAGATGTACATGGAGTGGACCGAAACGGACATGGAGCGCATGAAGACGATGATGCCCGATAGGGGAGGCGCTTCGGAAGAAGGGGAGCCTCGAGCGACCGGGCAGACGCGGACGATCAATGGTATGACGTGCGTGGCGTACGACATAGAGACCGACGACGGAACCACGCGGGTGTGGGTATCCAAGGACAACGCCCAGTTGGCCAAGGCATTCGTAGGGCTGATGGAGAGCATGAGCGCGATGAGCATGGAAGACGAGACAGACGAGTCCATGCTGGTTGCCAAGTACGGGTTCCCAGTCCTGATGCTGCGACTGGGTCGCGACAAGTACGAGATAGAGGAAACTCTCTCCGTCGACCGGAAGTCGGTGTCTGACGGCTTGTTCACGCCACCCGCCGGGTACAAGAAGATGACCATGGCGGACATGATGCGTGGCCGGTAGCGCTGGGGGTACGACGATCCGGAAGATTGCGCTCGTGAGTGAGGTGCGGACCCCGGCTTGACCCCCTTTTCGGGCCCCGCTATGTTCCCACTCCGTCGGGAGTTAGCCCTCCCGACGCGCCCTGGTGGTGAAATCTGGTAGACACGCTGTCTTGAGGGGGCAGTGGCGCAAGCCGTCCCGGTTCGAATCCGGGCCAGGGCATCCCGAGCGACGTCCTCAGCCACCGTAGCTCAGAGGTAGAGCTCTCGATTCGTAATCGAGTGGTCGTCGGTTCGATTCCGACCGGTGGCTCTTCGTTGTTCCCCAGTCCTACGCGGCGCCCGCTCGGTCAGGCCACGGCCACCGGCACGCCGATCTCGCGCACGTCGAGTGGGATGCCCTTGCGCTCGTCCCGGACCAACCGGATCGCTTCGGTGTCGCACTGCCCCTCGCACACGCCGCATCCCATGCACTTGGCCCAGATCACCTCGGAACGTCCGTTCACGTGCACGGCCTCGAACGGACACACCTCCTCGCACGTTCCGCACGCGATACACGCGCCCTTGTCCACCTCGGCGACGAACCCCGACGACGCCACCATCGGCACGCCGTGCTTGACCATGGCCTCGAGCCCGCCGCAACAGCACTTGCAGCAATTGCAGATGGCGTAGAACTGGTCCCCGCAGGCATCCTTGAAGTAGGCCGTGTGCACGTGTCCGCGCGCGTGCTCGGCGTCGAGCAGCGCCAGCGCCTCCTCCTGGGAGATGCGGCGTGACCGGTGGGGATGATGCTCCAGCGTGAAGCGCCCGTCGCCCACGATCATGCAGACGTCGGTGGGCGTGCACGGGTTCTCCCGCGCGTGACGGCACGGGCACTCGAGCACCGTGATCCCCGGCGGGCCCTTGAGCACGATGTCCCGGGCCTTCGGATACGGCACCACCTGCTCGAGATCGGTGCGGCAGATGTCGTGGTCGAGCGTGATCACGGCGCGGGCCAGCTCGGTTGGGAGCACCTTGCCGTGGTAGCGGTCGGCCCACCACCGCTTGAGGTCGTCCCCCATCCGCGGCAGGATTCTGAGCACGGCAAAACGGATGTACTGATACGGCCAGCGGCCGTACACGTAGCCGTGGAGGCTGTTGAGGAGGGACCCTCCTGAGCCGCGCCGCTCAGTGAGGCCCGCGCGAGTGGACGGGAGCATCAGATGGCCCCGCTCTCCGATCACCCACAGGACGAGGAGCGCACTCAGGGGAACGAGGAAAACCGCGAGACCGCCGACGATCCAGATCATGGTGCCACCTCCCCCTCGGCTTCCGCTTTCCGTTCCCTATAGTGTGCCCTCACTCCCGATCCCGAAAGGGCTGGAGCGCCGTGCGCGGGGTGGCGGCTGTCAGCACCCGGCCCCATCCTGTAGCAGATGGCACACGGCGTGTTCAGGCCATGAGGCCTACTGACCCCGCCGCCGGAGCGGCCTCCGCGGCGACCATTCCCGTGGACGATCGGCAGGCGCTGTTACGGCTGGCGCGCGAGACGCTTGCACGCTACTTCGCCGCGGGGCGAGTGCCCGAGCGACCACCGCTCACACCGGCGCTGGACGCACCCCGCGCAACCTTCGTCACCCTGCGGCGTCACGGCACGGGTGAGCTGCGCGGCTGCGTGGGAGAGACACGGGCGCGCGGGCCGCTCGTCGAGTCGGTGATGCGAATGGCCGTTGCCGCCGCCACTGAGGATCCGCGGTTTCCGGCCGTCACGGCGGAGGAGCTACCGACTCTCCGCATCGAGATCAGCGCGCTCACACCCATGGAGCCCATCCGGCCGGAAGACGTGGTGGTTGGCAGGCACGGTCTCTTGATCACCCGTGGACCCGCCAGCGGACTGCTGCTTCCGCAGGTCCCCGGGGCCCACGGCTGGAACCGGACGCAATTTCTCGCCGCCCTGTGTCGCAAGGCGGGTCTGCCGGATGATGCGTGGCTGTCGAACGACACCAGGCTCTATGCGTTCGAGTCGGAGATTTGGGAGGAAGAAGACCTTGCGGGGCCGCCGTGAAACTTCCCGGCTTCTGTATACCGTAGTGAGCTATGAGGAGGGATTATGTTCGAGATTCTGGGACTTGCCGCGACCGGTGCGGTGAGTGTGTGGGGCTACATTCAATCGCGCCGGTACGTCCGTCAAAAACTACGCTTCGTCGACGCGGTGAAGAAACCGATGGCGCCCGTGATCGTCGGGGCGGCCGCCGCCGTCGTGGCGGCCCCCGTCGTGTGGCTGCTGCCGCTCGTCGGCGCCGGCACGGCGCTCCTGTTCGGCGCGGGTGTTGGTGTTGGCGTGCACCACGGGGTCAAAGACACCAAGCGCTTGCCCGGCTTCTGACCCGACCCTATTGTAACACTGTAGGATTGATGCACGATTCACCGCTGCGGCCTCGTCGGCCGGCGCGGAGGTGTGGGTCTTGCGACCCGGATCCGCACGGAGTGTCCATCGACGGTGTGGGAGCGTGACAGTCGGGATGACGGTAAAGCCACAGCCATACAAGGGTCCGGAACGACGCTCCGGGGTAGAGCGGCGGCGGCTTGCCGATCGCCGCGAGGGTGTCGACCGACGGGCGATCGACCGCAGAATTCCGGGTCGACGCCCGACCCACGACCGACGATCGGGGGCCGACCGGCGGGCTGAGGATCGCCGGAGCGGTCTCCAGCGGCGTGGGTATCCGTGGAACCTGAATCCGCCACCCGATTCGTGATCGGGTGAGGCACGTCTGCCCACAGGCGCGCGGCCGTCCGGAGAACCGGGCGGCCGTTGTCCGTTGGGCCCCTCGCCAGTTACCCGGCGCTGAAGATCTCTTCCAACGCCGTCTCGACTGTTGGGAACCGAAACTCGAACCCCGCGGCCTCCGCTCGACGCGGTACCACCCGCTGCAGATCGATGAGCGCGTCGGCCGCTTCGCCGAGTGCCAGGCGCAGCGCGAACGCGGGCGCGCGTGCGAACGCCGGCCTACCGAGCGCCTTGCCGAGGGCCGACGCAAACGCGTTGACGGTGATCGGATTCGGGGCCGTGGCGTTGAGCGGCCCGGTCAGGGTGCGGTTGATCGCGAAGAGGATGAGCCGAACCTGGTCATCGAGGTGGATCCAGGACCACCACTGCTCCCCGTTGCCCCACGGCCCGCCGAGTCCGAGCTTGAAGAGCGGCACGAGCGAGTCGAGCACGCCGCCGCCGGTGCCCAGCGCGAGCCCTCCCCGCACCAGCGTCACGCCGGTGCATGTCTCCGCCTCACGCGCCGTTCGCTCCCACTCGGCGGCCAGGGTGGCCAGGAAATCCGTCCCCGGCGGATCGTTCTCGGTGACGATGTCGCTACCCCGCGGACCGTAGTAGCCGATCGCCGACGCGCTCACGAAGTGGGGCGGTGAGGCCGCGCTGCGAATCGCTTCCACCACGTGTCTCGTCGTGTCCACACGGCTCGCCCGCAACAGGGCCTTCCGGGCGGTGGTCCAACGATGCGGCGGGTCGACGATGCGCGCACCCACCAGATTGACCACCGCATCGCAGGATGCCACCTCCTGTTGCCATGGTCCGGGCTGCGTTGGATCGCCAGCGATCACCCGCACTCCGGCATCGTTCCAGGGGTCGCGCCCGGATCGCGAGATCACGATGCAGCGGTCGCCCCGCGCTAGCAGGGTGCGGACGAGATGGGATCCGATGAAGCCTGTGCCACCCGTGACGAAGACGCGCACCTGTAACTCCCTGTCGGACACGACGTTGGATGCCAGTGGTTGTGATGACTCGACACCGTAGGGTAACTTTCAACTACAATCTCGCACGGGGACCGCTAGCGCAAAACGCCATGTTGGACCCTGCAGCAGACGAGCTGCCGTGGGAGGGACCATGCGGGTGCGATACATCACCCACCTATCCAAGCTCGACGGCCTGACCCTCGAGGAACGTCGTCGCCTCGAGCCCGTAGCGGCACGCTACGCGTTCCGGCTCAATTCCTATTACGAGCGCCTCATCGATTGGGACGATCCTGACGATCCATTGCGTCGGCTGGTCATACCGCTGGAGAACGAGCTCAACGAGTGGGGCGATCTCGATGCCAGCCACGAGGCGAGCTACACGCCCGTGCGCGGCTGCCAGCACAAATACACGGACACGGCGCTGCTCCTCGTGAACGAGGTCTGCGGCGCGTACTGCCGCTATTGCTTCCGCAAGCGGCTGTTCATGAACGACAACGACGACGTGTCACTCGACCACCGTCCGGGGCTGCGCTACATCCAGGAGCACGAGGAGATCACCAATGTTCTCCTCACCGGTGGCGACCCCCTCGTTCTCTCGACGCGGCGGCTCGACGCCATTCTCAACGACCTGGCGGCGGTGCCGCACGTGCGGATCGTGCGGATCGGCACGAAGATGGCGGCGTTCAACCCCTATCGGGTGCTCGACGATCCCGAGCTCCCCAAGATCCTCGCCGACTACTGCGACAGCGGCACACAGATCTACGTGATGAACCACTTCGACCACCCGCGGGAATTGACGTCGGAAGCCCGGCGGGCGATCGGCGTGCTGCGCGAAGCCGGTGTCATGATGGTCAACCAGTGCCCGATCATCCGGGGCGTGAACGACGATCCACGGGTCTTGGCCGCCCTGTTCCGCGAGCTGTCCTTCATCGGAAGTCCGCAGTACTACGTCTTTCAGGGGCGGCCCACCGCGGGCAACGAGCCTTACGAGGTGCCCATCGTCGAGGGCTATCGAATCTTCACCGAAGCCAACCGGCAGGTCTCGGGTCTGGCCAAGCGCGCCCGGTTCGCGATGTCGCACCGGACCGGCAAGATCGAGATCTTCGGAGTCGACGACAGTTACATCTACATGAAGTACCACCGGGCGCATCGAAAGAACGACTACGGGCAGGTGGTGGTGGCCCTTCGTGACGACTGCGCCCACTGGCTGGATCAGCTCACGGTGGTGTCCGGCCCGCGGTCGGCGGCCCGGGCGGCGGCCGACTACCGTCCGTGGGGACGTGGCGGCCGACCGCGCTTACCGGCGACGCCCTTCTAGTCTCCCACCTGCACCCGGGCGTCGATCGCTTCGATCCCTTCCGCACGCGCCACGAGGGGATTGATGTCCATTTCCGCGATCCGGGGGTGTCGATCGGCGAGCTGGGAGATGCGCAGGATGGCGTCGGCCAGCGCCGCGAGGTCTCGCGGCGCCTCGCCGCGCACTCCCTCGAGCAGCTTGAACATCTTCACGTCACGGACCATGGCGCGAGCGTCGGCATCGAGTAGCGGGGCCAACCGCAACACCACATCACGCATGACCTCGACGTAGATCCCCCCGAGCCCAAACATCACGAGCGCCCCAACCTGAGGCACGCGCGTGAGGCCAACGATGGTCTCGGTGCCGCGCGCAGCCATCTGCTGTACCAGGATCCCGTCGATCTTCGCGGTCTCGGACGAGTCGGCACCGCCCGCGCTCTCGCCGACCCGTTTCACCATGGCGCGCACCGCGCGTTCGGTTTCGGCCTTGTTGGCGATACCGAGTGCCACGCCGCCCATCTCGGTTTTGTGCGTGATGCTTGGACTCACGATCTTGAGTGCGACCGGGAACCCGAGGTCGGTGGCTGCCTCCGCCACCGCCGGGGCAAGTCCACGGCTGCCGTCGGACGACACGAAGCGCCACGGGACCGTGGGGATGCCGTAAGCCGCGAGCACGCGCAACGCGTCGGGCTCGCTCAGCTTGGCATGCCCGGCCGCGAGGGTTGCGTCGAGGATCCGTGTCACCGCCGCGTCGTCGGTCTCGAACGTGACCGCCACGCCTGGGTCTCGCTCGATGGTCTGGCGGAAGCTCCACATGGCCGCCAGGGCGCGGGCGGCCGATTCCGGGAAGATGTACGCCGGGATCCGTGCCTCGTGCAGCTCCGAGAGGCCCGCCGGCAACCCCTGCCGACCCATCAACACGGCCAGTAAGGGTTTGGCGGAGTGGCGCTCGTTCACCCGCACGATCGCCGCCGCCACGTCCTTGGTCTGGATGCCAAGCGGGGGCACAAAGGCCGCAATCGCCGCGTCGATGTTTGGATCCTCGAATACGCAGTCGAGCGCGAACTCGTAGCTCTGCGGCGTGGCACTCGCAATCAGATCCACCGGGTTGTTGACGCTCGCCTCTTCCGGGAGGCGTGTTCGGAGCTTGTCCTTCGTCTCGGCAGCCAGCGGAACCACGCGGAGTCCGGCGGCCTCGCACGCGTCGGCGGCGATGATTCCGGGCCCGCCGGCGTTGGTGACGATCGCCACCCGGTTGCCCACCGGCAGTGGCTGGTTGGAGAAGGCCATCGCGAGGTCGAACAGGTGGTTGACCGATTGCGCCCGGATCGCGCCGGCCTGCGCAATCAGCGCGTCGGTGGCGAGCTCGGTCCCACCTAGCGCACCCGTGTGCGACGCGGCCGCGCGGGCCCCGGCGCCGGTCCGGCCGGACTTGACCACGCAGAGCGGCTTGTGCCGCGTGATGCGGCGTCCCAGCTCCACGAACCGTCTCGGGTTCCCAAAGCTCTCGAGATACATCAGGACGACCCCCGTGTTGGGGTCTGATTCCCAGTACTCGAGGAGGTCGTTGCCGCTCACGTCGGCCTTGTTGCCGCTGGAGACGAACATCGAGATGCCAATCCCGAGGCTCTCGGCGTAGTCCAGGATGCTGGCACCCATCGCTCCCGACTGGCTGATGAACCCCACGGGTCCGTGCGGCGGGTTTGCCGGCGCGAACGTGGCGTTCATCGCGATGTCGGGATTGCTGTTGATCACGCCCAGGCAGTTGGGGCCAACCATACGGACGCCGCCGTTCCGCACGATCTCCACGAGCTCGCGCTCCCGCTCCACCCCCGCACCGCCCACTTCCTTGAACCCGGCCGAGATGACTACGAGGCCCTTTACCCCGGCTTCCACGCATTCCCGCGCCACGGCGGCCACGTGGTCCTTGGGCACCACGATGACGGCCAGGTCGACCGTGCCGGGGACGGCGGAAATCGAGGGAAACGCCGGAATCGAGTGAATCGATGCCGCCTTGGGATTCACCGGGTACACGGGGCCCTGGAAGCCGCCGCGCAGCAGGTTGTCGAGAATCTGCCAGCCGATCGTGTTCTGCTGGCGCGAGGCGCCGATGACGGCAATGGACGCGGGACGGAGAATGGGTTCGAGGGAGCGCATAGTGCGCAGAAAGCTAGCTGGAGTGAGGGCGGTGTGGGCGCCCCCCCTAGACAAGCCGCCGTGGGGTTTCGACTATTCGTGTAGTGCTCACCATCCTCAAGATCATCCAATACCTGGTCCGCGCGCTGAACTCGGAAGGGACCCCGGGTCAGGTAGCGGTCGGCTTCACGTTGGGAGCCGCGCTCGGACTGACGCCGGTCGTCAACCTGCACAGCCTCGTGTTCATCGCGGTCATCGCGGTATTCCGGGTCTCGGTGCCGGGTGCGCTTCTCGGCTGGCTCCTGATGACGCCCGTGGGCTTCCTGTTGGATCCTGCGTTCGACGCGATCGGCCGGGCGCTCCTCCTGAATGCGGGTGAGCTCACCCCGTTGTGGACCACCATTTACAACACGCCCATTCTGTCGCTGGCCAATCTCAACAACTCGGTCGTGTTGGGCAGTCTGATCGGTTGGGCGGGGCTGACCGTACCGATCTATGTGGTCGCGCGCATCGGTGTGGGGCAATACCGCAAGCACGTGTACCCGAAGATCGCCACGTGGAAGATCTTCAAGGCCGTCAAGGCCTCGAAGGTCTACAACGTCTACC
>JAOTVV010000030.1 GCA_029863245.1 Gemmatimonadota bacterium | reverse complement strand
GTTCTGGAGGATGTCGCTCGCTTCGAGCCGGAGTCGATGCACCTCTTGCTCGAGCTCTTCGCGTTCGGCACCCATCACCCGCACGCGGCTCGCGATCAGTCCCGTGGCCATGAACACCGCCACGAACACGGCAATCTGGAGCCAGACCACGAGCGAGAGCTGGACGGGTTGCCACCAGACAATGTCCGCGAGGTAGAGCAGGATCGCGAGGCTGGTGACCAGGAGGCTGGACGCCAGCGGCATCAGCACGGCACTCACCGCGATCACCAGGATGTACAGCGCCGGGAACTGGCTGTCCGGCCCTTCGGTGACGTGGACGACCGTCGTGACGAGGGCCAGGTCGAACAGCGCTTGCGCGTAGAGGAAGGTGAGGTTGGGCTCGGATCCGCGGATGTGGGTGTGCCAGACCGACAGCCCACTGGCGATCACGCTGGCGATCGCGGCCACCGCCAGGATGACGATTGTCTCGGGCGGGACGGCTCTGAAGGAGAAAGCAGCTGCGACGAAGACCACGATCGCTACGGCGACGCGGCCCAAATAGATCCACCCCAGCAAGTCCCGTGGCCAGTTGGCGCCAACCATCGGCGCGACGGCGGCTCGCGGCTGACCCGTGCCCCCCGAGCGTTGCATACGGCAAGTATCCTGAACCCCTTCGCAAAATGCAACACCTGGACCGCTGGCCTGGCGGTGGTGAGCCTCCCGCGACGGTCAGGACTCCGGGATCTCGCGGCGCAGGTGTGGGCAGTATTGCGGGCGCGGCGTGACGCAAACAGGCTCCGGCGCTGCAGCACCGGAGCCCGTTGTGGGGGACGCGGATGGTCCTACCCGATCACGTTCACCATATCGAAGATCGGCAGGTACATCGAAACGATCATGCCGCCGACCACCACACCCAGCACCACGATCATGATCGGCTCCATGAGCGAGAGCAGGGCACTGACGGCGGCGTCGACCTCGTCATCGTAGAAGTCCGCGATCTTCGTCAGCATCTCGTCCAGCCCGCCGGTCGCCTCACCGACCGCGATCATGGACGTCACCATCGGCGGGAACACCTTGGACTTCTCGAGCGGGCCTGCCACGGTCTCACCGCCGGCAATCGAGCCTCGGGACTCCATGACGGCGTCGTGGATCACCCGGTTCCCGGCCGTCCTGGCCGTGATCTCGAGGCCGTCGAGAATCGACACGCCCGACGAGAGGAGCGTTCCGAGCGTGCGCGTGAACCGCGAGACGGCGGACTTCCGGAGCAGGTCTCCGATCACCGGCATGCTGAGGAGCAATCGGTCGATGTTCAGTTTGCCGCCATCGGTCTGGTAGTATTGCCGGGTTCCCCAGGCGAGCGCGATCCCGCCCAAGATCATCGCCCACCAATACTGGGTGAGCATCCCGCTGAGCCAGATCACCAGGCGGGTCGGCGCCGGGAGGGGAACGTTGGCCTCACGGAACATCTGCTCGAACGTCGGAATGACGAAGAGGAGCAGTACGATGACCGCCATGCCCGCCACGGAGAAGATGACCGCGGGGTAGATCGCCGCGCCCTTCACCTTGCGAACGATCGCGTCGTTCTTCTCGAGGAACGTGGCGAGACGCAGCAGAATGGTGTCCAGGATACCGCCCGCCTCACCGGCCGCGACCATGTTCACGTAGAGGGCGGTGAACGCGTTACGGTGCTTGTCCAAGGCATCGGCGAGGGTCTGACCGCTCTCGACGTCGTAGAGCACCTGCTTCGTCGTGCTGGCAAGCGCCTTGTTTTCCGTCTGTTGCGCCAGGATGTCCAGCGACTGCACCAACGGAAGTCCCGCGTTGATCATCGTCGCGAATTGCCGCGTGAACACGACGATGTCGCGCGTCGGAACGCGGACGGCGCGCCGCTTCTTCTGGCGCTCGCGAACCCGCACCACCATGAGCCGGTTCTTCCGCAAGTGCTCCCGAACGGCGTCCATCGACGGGAGGTCGACGGTTCCGGTGGTTTCGTCGCCGGAGACTGTGCGGGCAGTGTACTCGTAGGTTGGCATAAACTCTTCTCCGCGGGATTAGCGCCGGCTGGTGGCCGCGCGGCCGGAGCGCTCTTCACCCGGCAGCGGCTCGCCAATCGCGCGCAGGAACTCGTTCTGATCCGGAGCGACCCGGAGGCACTCCTCCATCGACACCTCTCGGGACGTGTACAGCTGATGCAGCGAGTCCGTCAGCGTCTGCATACCGTGCTTCTTGCCGGCCTGAAGCGAGGATTGGATCTGGTGCACCTTGTCGTCCCGGATCAGCGCACGAATCGCCGGGGTCGCGACCATGATCTCACACGCCATGATCCTGCCCTTGCCGGACACCTTGGGCAACAGCAGCTGCGTCACCACCCCCTCCAACACGAACGCGAGCTGCGCCCGCACCTGTGACTGCTGGTGCGAGGGAAAGACGTCGATGATCCGGTTGATCGTCTCGGCGGCCGAGTTGGTGTGGAGCGTCGCGAAGGCCAGGTGACCAGTCTCCGCAATGGTCAGCGCCGCCGAGATCGTCTCCAGATCGCGCATCTCGCCGACCAACACGATATCCGGATCCTGCCGCAGTGCGTACTTGAGCGCGTTGGCAAAGGACTGCGTATCGGTCCCGACTTCACGCTGATTGACGATGCAGCCCTGATGGCGGTGAATGAACTCGATCGGATCCTCGACGGTGATGATGTGACCGCGGCGCTCCTTGTTGACCTTGTCGATCATTGCCGCGAGCGTCGTGGACTTGCCCGACCCGGTCGGGCCGGTGACCAGCACCAGGCCGCGGGGGCGCTCGGCCAGCTTCTCCATCACTGCCGGGAGGCCGAGGTCCTCGAAGGTCCGCACGTTGAACGGGATCTGTCGAATCACCATGGAAACGCAGCCGCGCTGCTTGAAGCAGTTACCGCGGAACCGCGCCAGGTTCTGGATCCCGAACGAGAAGTCCAACTCGTCCTCGGTCTCGAATCGCTTCTTCTGGTTTTCGGTCAGCACCGAATACGCCAGCGTCAGCGTGTCTTTCGGTGTCAGGTTCCGATCGGTACGGGAGTTGGTGATGTCACCGTCCACCCGCAGCTTGGGCCGCTCGCCCGCCGTCACGTGCAGATCGGACGCGTCCCGCTCGATCATCTCCTCGAGCAACTGACGCAGGTTCAGGGTCTCGCCGCTTCTGGCCTCGTCAATCATGAACTACTCCGCCGCCGTCTCCTTGACGACTTCCTCAAGTGTGGTCACGCCCTTGCGGATCTTCTGCATCCCGTCCACCCGCAGGGTCAGCATTCCCTCTTTCACGGCCTGGTTCCGGAGTTCCTCGGTTGACCCGCCCCGTAGGATCATTCGGCGCACCTCGGGAGACATGGCCATGACCTCGTAGAGCCCCTGGCGGCCCTTGTACCCGGTGTCGCCACAAGCATCGCACCCTGCGCCCTTGTAGAATGTGATCCCCGTCGCTTCCCTCTCGGAGATCCCGAGGACGGACAGCTCTTCCGGCGAATACTGGTGCTCCTGCTTGCAGGACTCACAGATCCGCCGCACCAGCCGCTGGGCGACGATCAGATTGATCGCGCTGGCGACGTTGAACGGCTCGATCCCCATGTCCACCATGCGGGTGACCGTCGACGGCGCGTCGTTCGTGTGCAGGGTCGAGAGCACGAGGTGTCCGGTAAGCGCCGCCTTGATGGCGATACTGCCGGTCTCCAGGTCGCGGACCTCGCCGACCATGATGATGTTCGGATCCTGACGCAGGAATGCCCGCAGGGCGGCGGCGAACGTCATCCCGATGTCGGTACGCACCAAGACCTGGTTGATGCCGTGGATATTGTACTCCACGGGATCCTCCGCGGTCATGATGTTCACCTCCATCGTGTTGATCCGGGACAACGCGGAGTAGAGCGTGGTTGTCTTCCCGGACCCGGTGGGGCCCGTCACCAGGACCATCCCATATGGGTTGAGGATGGCCCGCATCAGATCCTTCTCCGCCTTCGGCTCGAACCCGAACTTCTGGAGATCGAGCGTCAGGTTGCCCTTGTCGAGGATTCGGAGGACGATCTTCTCGCCGTGGATGACCGGCAGCGTCGAGACCCGGAAATCGATCACCCGGCTGCCCATCTTCAGCTTGATGCGGCCATCCTGCGGCACGCGACGTTCGGCGATGTTCAGGTTGGACATGATCTTGACGCGCGACGTCAGCGCCGCCCTCAGCTTGACGGGCGGCTTCATCACCTCCAACAGCGCGCCGTCGACCCGATACCGCACCCGGATCTCCTTCTCGAACGGCTCGATGTGGATGTCACTCGCGCCGCGCCGCACCGCGTCGGTCAGGATCCCGTTGATCAGCTTCACGACCGGAGCGTCGTCGGCGACCTGGGTCGGCGCATCCTCGTCCTGTTCCTCCTCGATGACCTCGAGATCCTCATCCTCCATGTCCTTGAGCAGGGTCTCGAGCTGCGCGTCCGTTTGCTCGTAGTACCGCTCGATGGCCGTTCGGAGGGTGAACTCCCCGGCGATGACGGGAAAAATGTCGAACCGCGTGACGAACTTGAGATCTTCGATCACCGCCACGTTGGTCGGCTCCGCCATGGCTACGGTGAGCGTGCGACCCTCCCGCTTGAGGGGCAGGACGTCATGCTTCACCGCGATCTCCGCCGGAATGAGCTTGATGATCTTGGGGTCGACTTCGAACCGGGACAGGTCGACGGCGGGAATCCGATACTGCCGGGCGAGCATCTTGGTGATCTCGAGTTCCTGGATCAACCCGAGCTTCACCAACACGTAGCCCAGGCGCATCCCGGTCCGGCGCTGCTCCTCGAGCGCGCCCAGGAGCTGCTCACGTGTCAGGAGGCCCTCGCGGACGAGCAACTCGCCCAATCGCTCTACGCCTGCTGCTGCTGTGGCCATGCCCGCCCGATGAAAGTGAATCGAGGAGTGGTCAACTCGTTAATACACAACGACGTAAGGTTATGAGGACCTCCCTGAGTGTCAAGGGATTTGGACACTATTTCGTAGCCGCTCAATGATCTGCGGGCCGATGCCGGGCACACGCTGGAGGTCCTCCAGGCGTCGGTACGGGCCCCGCCGACCACGATCCGCGACAATTTCCGCAGCCCGCACCGGGCCAATGCCCGGGAGGGTTTCCAGCTCCCGTTGCGTGGCCGTATTGACCCGGACCCGCCCGCGCGGCTCGGAACCGTGATGGGTCGATCGACCCGAAAACGTGGCGTGCGGCCGCACGGTCTCCACCAGCCCCGGCCCGATCCCCGGCACGCGCTCCAACTGGTCCAGTGTGCCAAAGGCCCCGCGTGCATCCCGATCGGCAACGATGCGAGCGGCCAAACCGGCCCCGATGCGCGGCAGCCGGGTGAGGTCCTCGGCGCTGGCCACGTCGACGTCGATCCGTTCACCCGGACCCAGGGGCCGCGCAAGGCGCGCCGCGCGGGCCGCCAGCGAGTCGCGCATCGGTCGCGACGAATCGACCGCACCGTACGCGATCGCCCCCGCAGGCTGCGACCCGCCAACCGCGAGCCGGACCAGCATGCCGGCGAGCGCGAGGCCCAGGAGCAGCATCGCCGCGCGGCGATCGTCCGCTGTCGCCATGCTGCGGACGCTGCACCGGTCGCGTTCGCACCTCAACCCAAATCGTCGCGCGGCGGATCCGAACGCATCGGTGCCGTGTACCGATGGGAACGAGTGACTCGCTAGCGAAGGAGGGCCAGCGCTACTTCTCCGACGATCTGCAGGCTCTCCGCACTCACCTTGTCGAGCGTGTCATCGGTTGTGTGCCAATACGAGTTGTCCCGACCGCCGTAGTCGAAGTCGATGACGTCGATCGCACGAACGCCGACTTCCTGGAGCGGCACGTGGTCGTCGATCACGGTGTGGCGCACCGAAGACCGGAAGGCGCGCCCGTACCCCAAGTCGGCAGCACGGCTCCACACCCGTTCTACGACCTCCGGAGCCTCCGCCACCGAGTAGCTCTCCTGATACAGATCCAAGTCGCGGTCGCCGATCATGTCCCACACGACCGCGAAGAGCGGCAACGCTGCCCGGTCGAGGGATGCCGCGTAGTGTCGTGACCCGAGTAGGACGTCGCGGTTGTCGCTGAAGTCGCCGTAGTCCTCGCCATCCACGAACACGAGGTCCACGCCGAACGCCGGCGGCTCCCGCTCGAGCGCATCCGCGACGCCCAGGAGGAGCGCCACGCCAGATGCACCGTCATTCGCCCCAGGGAGCGGCTCCCGCTGCGCAGCGAGATTGGCGCTGCGGTCGGCCCGCGGCCGCGTGTCCCAGTGCGCCACGTAGAGCACCCGCTCCGGAAGTGTCGGCCGGAATCGCCCGATGAAGTTCCGCAGTCGCAGCGTGTCGCCGGCCATCGTGACGTGGGTGAATTCCTGCACCTCGACCGAATCAGCGCTCGCCCGGAGCTGTGCGAGAATCCAGTCGCCCGCCTGCCGATGTCCCTCGGTGTTGGGGATCCTGGGGCCGAACGCCAGCTGCGTCTCGACGTAGCGGAGCGCAGCGGCGCCGTCGAATTGGGGTCGATCGAAACTACTGCCACCGCAGGCGGCTGCCGCCGCCATGACCGCTCCAACCACGCGTCTCATCGGACCTGCCCTGCCTGCAAGGTGAGCTCGCCGAATACCGTGAACACGATCTGATTCAGTCCCTGCGAGAGATGCCGTTGCTCACTTCGAATGTAGCTGAAGGTCAGTCCGCCGCGCACCGTCGAGCTGAAGCCCGTATCGAGCCGGAAGTCGAGTTGCTTGCGGCGACTGTCGGAGACGGTGCGGCACTCGTCGGAATCGGTGCGCAACAGACACACCGAAAGCACCGACGCGCTGTACGCGAGGGTGGTCTGGATGCGGTTGCGCATCCGCACGAGGCTGCTTGGTGGACGGAAGGCAAAATTCAGCGTCGTGGCCCACTCCTGACGGTCGCTCTCCGTTCGATTCCCCGAGGTGACGGCTTCGGAGGTCGCCAGCGTGATCCGGGTGGACGTAGTGATGCCCGACCACCATCCGACGGTGAGCGAAGGCGTGAAGAGCTTGGTGTTGTTCTCCGTTCGAAACGGGGCGGCCCCGGCGCTGCCGGCGAGCTCGCCGAGCGATGGCTGGATGCGAGAGCTCTCCTGTACCCGATACTGCGCCTGCGCCGTCACCGACGACAGCACGCGGCGCACGGACCCCGGCGGCGTATACCCCCAGGTCAGACTGATCGACGGCCATTCCCGTGTGAGCTGCTGCAGCTGGGTCTGATCATCGCCACGGCGCTGCCAGTTGGTGTTGACGATGTCGCGGAAGCTCACCCGCACCTGTGCTGAGAGCGGCAGTCGGGCGCCACCGGACACGACCGTGGTTCTGGTCTCGCCGGCCGATGTCGCCAGCTCGCCCTCCTGACTGCGGAACTCATCGAGACCGCCCCAGGCGAGATGGTACCGCAGGTCCGCCGTGAACGGTACGCGGTCGTATCCCGACCGGAGATCGGTCGCATAGGAGAGGTCCGTGGGCAGGAGTCCGCCGAAGAGCTTCGTCACGACGCTCGAATCTCCCGCGATGCCCCGGACCAGGCGGGCCAGGTCGACGGCCGCGCCCCACTCCTGCCGCCGGGAGTTGGCAATCGTTTCCGGCACACGGAACGCCCCGGCCGAATCGCCCTCGATCCGGACCGCGTCGGACCGACTCGGGTTCCGATGGAAGTTGAAACCCGTCGTCCAGATGAGCCGTGGCCGGAGCCACGAACTGACCGGCGGCGCAAAGCTCAGGGCGGTCGACAAGGTGCGGTCCCGCTCGAACCCGACGTCCGTTCCGGCCAGTTGTCGCCGCTCCAGCCCGAGCAGCCTGCCGATCGTGGTCGAGTCACCGTAGTCCTGAAGGTCGCGCGTGCTGGAGTAGTTCACGGACAGCGAGACCGACGAGTAGGGCCTGAATTCCACGCCCGCCGCGCTGCGCCAGAGATGCACGATGCTTTGGAGCGGACGGAGCGCCGAATCGGAGGCGAGCTCGACCGGTACCCGGTACACGAAGCGCTCCGCCACGTTGTGCGTGAGCGTGGAGCTGAACGAGACCTGCGTTGGGTTCCAGCGCAGGCGGGAGGTTCGCAGTCCTTTGCCGAACTCGCTGTTCTTGATCCAGTCGGGCAGGGCGTTGACCAGGTTGATCAAGAAGCGCGGCGCCCCACCCACGCTTTGCGGCCCCGCCGTGTTGCCGTACTGGAGTCGGTACAGCCGGTTCCGGCTGGTCACCGCGTTCAATGATCCGACGTTCTCGGTATTCTCCCGGCTCATCGCGAACGACCACGGGTCCACGAACGTCCGTTGGAAGAATCCCTGCCCTCGGCGAACGCGACGAATGCTGAGGCTGAGCAGGGTGCCGGAGCCCTGCGGCCGCCGGAGCCCCGGTAGCGCGTCGGCCCGAAGGTCGGTGCGATTCACGTAAAACGGGTCGGCGGAGGTGCGCTGGTACCGGAACGTGAGCGGGATCTGCAGTCCCCACGACTCGGGGAGGAACTTGTCGATCCTGAGTAGCGTCCCGATTCTGGTCGCAGCGTCCTTTACGTAGAGCGGATTCTCGCCGAGCTGGCGGAACTTGTCGTCCCGGCGGGTGAGCGACAGGTTCACCTCCGCCACATCCGCGGCCGACAGTCGGACATCCAGTGCGGCCGCTACGCCCCGGTCATCGATCACGCCAACCAGACGGATGTCGTCGACCCACAGCTCCGCCTCGTCGATCACCACCGTTTCCTGCACGCGTATCAGGCCCACCGCCACCTCCGACACGGCGGCGAGGTTGGGCGGAGAGGTGGCCGGATCGCGCACGTGGACCAGGTACGGGCCATCACAACCGACGTACGCCGTGCTGTCCCCGCCGCAGGCCGCGGCACCCGACGGGGGCTCGCCCCGGAGCCATGCCGACTCCACCTGGCCTCGGAGCGCGAGCCATCGCGCGAGGTCTACGACCACCTCGGGCTCCCAGGTATCGGTGCGCGCCGGCGCGCGATAGAGATAGAAGTTGTGCTCGTCGCGGCCCACCTTGATATAGAAGCCGAGGTCCCCCTCGTTCCAGCCCGAGCCACGACCACGCGCCCACACCCTGAGCTGTCCATAGTTGAGGAAGTTGCGGTCGGCTTCACCGGTGAACCGGATGAACGCCTCCGCCCGCTCGCCGTTTGCGAGGCCGGAGGCGAGGAGACGAAGCGACTTCTCGTTGATCTGTACCGTCCCCACACCGAGTCCCGCGTCGGCGCTGGCCGGCAGGTTGGTCACCCCGGGCGGGGGAACATAGCCCAGGTCCGTGTTTTCCGTGGTCACGATGGAGGCGACGACTTCGCCGCGCGGCACGCCGATGCTGCCGGACAGCCCGGGGATGGGCGTGTCGGCCCGCTTGACCCAGGGTGCCCCGACTAGGCGCATCCGGGCCAGGGCGAGCCAGATCTCCTTCTCGGCCCCGGGCGCACCCTGATCCGGCGACACCATCGTGATCCGCATGGCCTCTACCTGGCGCAGATTGGGCCGCCCCACGTTCACCGTGTCGGTGCGGAACGGGATGCGGTACAGCCGCCAGGTGAGGGTGCGGCCCGCGCCATCCAAATGACTTACACCGTCCCGGACGAAGAACGCATCACTCCCGATCGGGAACACGTACCGGGTAAACTCCTCGGTCGACCGCCCCACGTTCCGATCGAGCCGATTGTCACCGTCGAGATCCTCGGTATCGAGAAAGCCGTTGCCGCGCGTGCAGCGCGCCTCCAAATCGCCCAGCGGGAATGCCACGAAGCCGCCCAGGCCGCGCAGATCACAGCGCGACACGCGTTCCAACACGGCGCCCGACACCTCGTCGACGATGCTGTCCGGGCGGTCACCGAGGATGCCCAGATCGTCCAGCCGCGCATTGAAGACGTTGGTCAGCGAGTCCTTCTCCGAATCCAAGCGGTCGAGACCCACGAACTGCAATCCGCTAAACGTCGTGTCCGCTCCGTTCACGCGAAACGACTGGGGGGCGAGCGCAACCGCATCTTCGAACACCTTGCCGAAGTCCAACACGAGATAGGCGTTCTCGGCCCTTGCCGAACGCAGCGCGTCCTCGAGCACCCAGAACTCGAGGAATTCCACACGCGAAAGATCGACGCCCAGCCCGGACCCTCCGCCCAGTGGCTGCGTGATACTGCGCCAACGCGGGCCCGACGTGTGCGGACGCACCCACCGCGGCTGCCCGGTGAGGGGATCGGGGTACCCACCCACCGTATCGGGCTTGAGGGACAGCCAGAGCAGCGTCTCGAGATTGAACCCCGCGCCGACGAGCGCGATGGTCGAGTCGATGTCGCGCGGCCGGAATTGCAGCGCGCCGGCCCCGCTCTGTATGAGGTTCTGCCAGACCAGCGGGACCGCGTCGTCCGGCGCGAACTCTCCAAGCAGCCCCAGGTAAGTGGCCGGAAGCCCGATGCCCGACGACGACCGGCTGCCCAGCTGGAAGAGCCGCTCGGTGAGCGGAATGGCGAACGCGGATTCGCGGTCGAAATCCTCGATGTAGGCCGACCCGGTGCGGTTCGCGTTTGGGGCCGACATCGCGATCTCGCCGTTGATCTGGAGATTGGACGGCACCGACGTGTTGATGAACGGCAGGCCGTCCAGTGCCCGCGTGAGCGCGTCCGACCGGAAGGAGAGGTCGGCGCTGATTCCCCCGATGAATCCGGCCTCGGGTTCGAATCCAAGCGTGGGGCGCGTGCTGATGGTGCGCTCCCGCTGGAAGATGCCGACCGCGCTGATGGACCCTACGCTCCGCAAGTCGTACGTGGTGGAGAACCCCATCAGCGTCTTCGGCGCTTCGTCGAACAGCTGGTTTTCTTCGAACTCCGCCCGAACCCGAGAGACACCCGGGAACAGCCCATCCGGATTGAGAAAGGTGACCTGCCCCAATCCGTAGTCGATCTCGTAGTCGCGACCGCGGATCAACAGGCGATCGCCCACGTAGAGGCGCTCGCTCCCCGACCGCACCTGAATGGTGCCCAGACTCAGCGCAGATCGACTTCCCGCGCCCGTGGCCTCGTACCGGATGTGCAGCGCCGCCTTCGGTGCCGGCCCCTGCGTGCGAAGCAGATAGGTCGGGGTGCGATAGAGCGAATCGTTGCGCTCCCCAGCCTGGAGCCGCGCGCTGTCGGCAAAGGGCTGGAGGTGCGGGAAGACCACGAACAGCTCGCGCACCGGCGCGCCGCCCCCGGGATCCCGGAGACGCGGGAACACGCGGTTGAACTCGTCCACCGCCGTGGCGTCGGTCGACGTGGCCAGTCCGAGACGGGAAAGATAGGTGCCAACGGCATCGAGCGGTGTCTCGGACGTCCCCACCCGGATGCTGAGGTCGAGCGTCGCTCGGTCCACCTCCTGGCCGGCCAGGCGATAGACGTTGCGCATCTCGTGCAGGGCGGTGGGGACCTCCAGGCCACGCCTCGGCTCGTGGATCAGTCGCAGCGTGTCGAGCCCGCTGTTCACCGCCGGGTACGTTCCCACCGTGTCTCCCGCGAGCGTCAGGTACGAGACCGCCAGGAAATCGTCCGCACCCAGTCGGCTGGCGAGCGCGAACCATGTGCCCGACGGATCGAGGTAATAGTCCTGTCCTTCGACGAGCAGCTCCCACGAGAAGGGGCCCACCCGCTGCGGGCTGTCGTCCCGGAGCGCAACGGCGTCGATCCCCCCGAGGTTGGGGTTGCTCACTACCTGTCCGCCTTGCGCGCGCAATCGGTACACGCGCGCCTCGGCCACCCGCAATTCGGCGGGCAGCGTGTCGCGGTTGAGGTTCAGCACGTCGACGTCGGGGTAGCTCGGAAACCGTTGGGGGGGGACCACGAAGAAGAACCGCGCCTGTTCGAAGTCGATGTCCCGAACGTCGAGCTCCACCGGCTGGGTTGTCTGGTCGCCGATGGTGAAGTCGCGTGTGCGAACGGCCGAACCCTTCTGTTGGGCCACGATGGTGCGGAACTCCAGCGGTCCAGCCTGCGCCTCGGCCTGAATACCGAACGAGTTGGCCGGAACGCCGGCGGTGATGAAGCGGGAGTTGGGAGTCCGGAAGGTGACATTGCCGACTTCGATGCGCCGCAGGATCTCGTCTTCGAGACCCTGGTAATACACGTTGATGTTGTTGTTCGCGCTGAACTCCCGCTGGGAATCGAAATCGACGTTGACGTGCACCCGATCGCTCACGACACCGCCCGCCAGCACCCGGAATTCCTCGTCGAACGACGGGGTCGGGAAGCCGCCTTGGCAGCCCAGCGCGGGATCGTTCACGTCGGAGGCCGCGCAGCGATCGTTCCGGAGACGGTCCAGCCTGATCTCGAGCCGCGCACGCATGTCCAGGCCGAGATCCGCATACTGGCCCATGGCCCGGAAGACCTGCGGCCGCGAGGGCTCACGTTCCTCGGGCTCCAGGAGATCCTCGGGTCGGGGAATGTCGATGGCCCGCCGGGCCCGCGCGGTCCGTGCTGGAGCACGAAGCCCCAGTTCCGCCAGCAGCCGCTCTTGCGCGCGGTTCGCTCGCGCTCGCCGAATGAGATCGGTCGTTGCCTCCTCCCACTGCCGCGCCGCGAGGGTCGGCGTACTGCGCGCGCCCCAGACACCGCCCGGCCGGAGGGCCGGGGGCACACGCAGGGTCAGGGACGCCGGCGACGGGAGGGCGACCCGCACCCTGGGGCGTACGACGGTATCCTGCTGCGCTGCCACGGGGGTGGCGGCGGACAGGAATCCGAAGAGGCCGAGCAGCAGGGCGGTGCGAACAACCATCAGCCGATAGACGGGCCCACCGTGTGCGGGAAGAAGGACGGTACTGCTATCGCCGTTTCAAGTCGTTAGAATCTAGTAAGTTACGGACACCAATGAAGATCCTGAGTCGATACCTGCTGCGGCAGCACGTCTTGCCCTTCGTCTTCGCCCTCTCGGCGCTGACGAGCTTCGAGCTGTTGCGCCAGATCGCGCGCAAGCTCGGCGAGCTCCTTGGCAAAGGACTGCCATGGACGGTGACCGTCGAGTTCTTCGCGCTCACCATCCCCTTCCTGATAGCCATTACCCTCTCGATGTCGGTCCTGGTTGCGGTGCTCTACACCATCAGCCGCATGGCAGGGGACCATGAGCTGACGGCGATGCGGGCCGGAGGGGTATCACTCGCCCAGGTCATGCGGCCCTTGCTCCTCGCGGCAACCGTCGTGGCCCTGACCTCGTTCGTGTTCGGCGACCAGATCCTGCCCCGCACCAATCACCGTCTCCGCAGCCTGATGACGGACATCTTCCGGACCAAGCCCACGTTCTCTCTGAGCGAACACGTGATCAACGAGGTGAGAAAGGGCAAGATCTCGCTCCGCGCCGCTCGGATCGATCAGGCCACGTACCGCATGCGCGACGTGACGCTTTACAATACCGAGGACAACGACCAGCCTCGCATCATCTACGCCGACAGTGGCTACGTCGCCTTCGCCCCCAACCAGGAGGACCTGCACCTCACGCTGTACGACGGCGCCATCCATGAGTTCCACCGCACAGATCCCAAGATGTTCCAGCAGACGGCATTCCACACCCAGATCGTGCTGGTCCGAGGCGTGGGCTCGGAATTCGTCCGCCGCGAGACCGATGACTATCGCGGGGACCGAGAGATGGGTGTGTGCCAACTGGAGGAGGTCGTGCGGAGCGCGCGGCACGACGCCCGCGTCGCCGAGGAACGGGCCTGGGTTGTGGAGCAAGGCGCTCTGCGGAGCTTGGTGGGGCTCCCACCAGTGCTAGGGGACTCCGTGGTCGATCGCAGCAGACCAAGCCTCTACTGCCGCGGGTTAGCGCTCGCGGCCGGCCTACTGAAGCCCTCGGTGGCCGAGGCACAGGGCGCGCTGCGCGACACAACCGTCCCGGAGGACCGGTTCGACCGGCCCGTCCGGCAGGCGCTGGGGAGCCAGCCGATCGCTCGCGTGCGGCCCACCGAGGTTCGCGTGCATCGAGACCGGGCGAGGAGCTCGCGAGTCCGCGCGGCGGTGCATGCGGTGGAGCTGCAGAAGAAGTACTCGATCCCGGCGACCTGTATCGTGTTCGTCCTGGTTGGTGTGCCGCTGGCCATGCAGTTTCCTCGCGGCGGACTCGGTCTCGTCCTCGGGGCGAGTATGGTGGTATTCTCGGTCTACTACATCGGCCTCATTGCTGGCGAGTCGCTGGCCAATCGTCTGACGCTCTCCCCGTTTCTCGCCATGTGGGCATCGAACATCCTCATGGGCACCCTCGGGGTGCTCGGCATCCTGTGGCAGCGTCGGTCGGGCTCGGTATCGCGTCGTCGCCTCCTGCGCCGTGCGCGCCGCGTATCTGGGCGTGAGGCCCCGTGACCCGCATCCTGGATCGGTACCTCCTCCGGGAGTGGATCCGGATCTTCCTGGTCTCGGCATTCGGCTTGCCGCTCATGGTGATCCTGATCCAGCTCACCGAGAACCTCGACCGCTACCTCGGGCGGGACATCGGGTGGCAGGCCATCGCCCTGGGCTACTTCTTCAGCCTTCCCGAGCGCGTATTCCAGATCCTGCCGGCAGCCGTGCTGTTCGCGACGGTCTTCAGCATCGTGAGCATGGCCCGGCACTCGGAGCTCACTGCCGCCAAAGCGTCGGGGGTGAGCGCGCGGCGAACCATCATTCCCGTGCTCCTCGCGGCGACCGTCGCGGCGGGCATGGCGCTGGTGCTGGGCGAACTCGCCCCACCGGCCACTCGGCGGCAACTCGAGCTCCTGGGAGAACTGGAGCAGCGCGCGCAGAGCGTGCGCTACAACTTCGTGTATCGAGCCGAGCGAGGGTGGGTGTATTCGATCCGCGAGCTGCACGTCCCGCGACAACGCATGCAGGACGTGATCCTCGAGCGTGAGGGCACCGGTTCCGCCTATCCCACCCTCTCGATTCAGGCGCGGACGGCATCGTACGATTCCACCTCGGGCTGGATGCTCCGATCCGGGCGATTCCGCATCATCCCCGGCACGGACGAGGAGTGGGCGTTCGCGTTCGACTCCATGCGAGTGGCGAGCCTGGTCGAGCTGCCCGAAGCGCTGCTGATCGAGCCCAAGAAGCCGGAAGAGATGGGCTACCGCGAGTTGGACCGGTACGTCTCGGCCTTGGAGCGCTCCGGCGGCGACGGTCGCCAGTTGCGCGTCGACCTTGCACTCAAGATCGCCATTCCGGTCACCTGCATCATCATTGCCATCTTCGCCGCTCCGCTCGTCGTTGGCGCGCCGCGTGGCGGCAACGCCTTCGGTGTGGCAGTGGCGCTGCCGACGGCGATCGTGTTTCTGGTGCTGGTGCAGCTCTCGCGCACGCTCGGCTCGGGTGGCCTGATTCCGCCCACCGTGGCCGCGTGGCTCCCCAACATGGCATTCGCGGCAATCGGGCTGTACCTAATGCGACGGGCACCGACGTAGGCGGTTAGGCGGTTAGGCGGTTAGGCGGTTAGGCGGTTAGGCGGTTAGCAAGGCGGGGTCCCCGTGAGGGGACCCCGCTTGCACTCCGTGCAACCTTGGGCCGACTAGAAGTCGTACCGCAGGCCGATCTGGACGCGCCACCGTGACGAGAGGTCTGCGACCCCCAGCACGTTGCGCTTGATCTGCTTGATGGCATCCTCCTCCGTGATCGTGCCTGCCTCGTAGTCCTGCACCGGGCCGAGCGCATCCGGCCCAAAGTAGCGGTACACGCCCCGATCGTTGGTCGCGTCATAGCTGGCCAGCCCGAGTAGCGTGCTCGTCTCGAAGAACGACACGCCACGAGTCACACCCCAGTCGCTGTTCAGCAGATTCGTCACGTTGAAGATGTCACCCACCAACGTGAGCCTATGGAAGGACCCACCGACCGCACGACCGACGCCGACGCGGAAGGCCACGTCGAACCTGTTCTGCCACGGGTTGCGGCAGGTGTTCCGCTCCGGAATGCCGCCGCCGGCATCCTGCACCTCCTTGAGGCATGGCATGAGATCGGGGATCAACGGGTTGTCGATCAGCGCCTGGTACTGCGCCAGGTCACCGTTGACCGGATCCGTGTTGTTGGCCGAGAAATTCGATCCCGAGGCGTTGGGCACGAACGCGATGTCGTTGTGCCGCGAGCCGATCTCCGAGGCCTCGTAGCCGTCGCCGTTCGCGTCCCCATTGATGGTCCAGCTGTACGGCGTTCCCGACTGACCCGTGTACAGCAGCGTGAAGCTAGTCGGGATGTTGGGGACCGGGATGTCGATCGTACCACTCAGCACGATCCGGTGCGGCACGTCGAACCGCGACGTGGTGAGTGACTTCTCGTTGGGGTTCTCGCCCGCGCTGACCGGCGAGAAGCCGTAGTTCGACGACGCGATGCTCGAGCCCAGGCTCGTCACGTCCTTCACGTTCTGATGGGTGTAGCCCGCGCTGAACTCGTAGCCCTGCGCGAAGCGCTTCTGGAGCTGCACCGTGAAGGCGTACGCCCGGTCGTCGTTCCGATTGGTGTGCCGGAGGATGTGGGCGAAGCTGGGGTCGATCCGGGTGGGCCGGATACCCGTCGAGCTGGAGAAGCCGACCGTCGGGTCGCCGAACAGCTGCCGCCCCTCGGCGTTCGTGGCGAGCGGCGTGCGGGAGATGTTCATCTCCTGCTGGTAGATCGAGTTCAGGTGCTTGGTGTAGAGGAACTCGACCGTCCCGATGATGTTGCCCGGGAGCCGCTGGTCGATGGCCGCCGAAGCCTTGAGCTGCTGCGGGAATTTGAAGCCCTCATCGAAGTAGTTGACCTGTGCCGTAGGCGTGGCGAGGCCGCTGCCGTCGGCGCAGATCTGCGGCGGATTCACCACGGTCGTGGCATTGAACGTCGGGACCGACGCCGCGCTCCCGCAGAACAGCGTGGCGATGTCGCGGCCGGTGTTGGTGTAGGCGTTGCTGAACCACACGTAGGCCGGCCGGCCCGTGAACACGCCCACGCCGCCGCGCACGACGGTGCTGCGGTCCCCACGTGCGTCCCAGTTGAAGCCGAGGCGCGGGGCGAAGTGCAGGTTCCACGAGGGCATCACGTCGGTGCGAATGGCGCCGAGTGAGTCCGAATACGCGGCGTTGAGTGTTGCCGAGCTCTCGAGCGGCTGGTTGAGTCGGGGGTTGTCCCGCACGACGGGCGCGTCCACGCGCACACCCGCCGTGACCTTGAGGCTGGACGTCACGTCCCACTCGTCCTGCACGTACAGCCCGAGCTGCAGCAGCGACCAATCGGCGCGTCCCGCCGTTTCCTGCGTGGTCTCGTCCGGGAACGGGATCTGGACGAAGTACGACCTCGGAGTACCCGCCTCCAGATCGGCCAGGCTGCTGAACTGCCACTGGCCGATCGACGTGTGGAAGAACGTGTTGTCGAACGAGATCAGCTCGTTGTGGGTGCCCACGGTGATCGTGTGGGCCCCCTTGCCGAAGGTCAGGTCGTCGGTGAGCTCCCAGACGTCCTGACTCAGCCGGTTCCGCTGCGAGAAGCGCTCGGCACCCGTGAGGAACTCATTGAAGTACGTCTGACCACCGACGTCGCTGTTGTTCTCCACCTCGATGTCGGCAAACGGCACGAGCGGGTCGCGCGCGTCGAGGATCCGCAGGTAGCCCACGCGGAATTCGTTGAAGAACCTCCCGCCGCCAAGATTGGAGTTGAGCTGCACCACGGCCGAGTTCGACCTGTTCTTGATGCTGTAGCCGCCATTGGACAGCTCGTAACTGGTAGCGCTGCGGGAAATCCCGAGGTCATTCGACGCCTCGGTGTAGTTGTCGCGCACCGTCAGCGTGTGGTTGTTGCCGAGCTGCACGTCGAACCGGCCGAAGAAGTTCTTGTTCGGCGTGTTGATCGTGAGCGGCCCGAAACCTCCAGCGTCGAGGCCGTAGACATTCTCGAGGATGTCTACCAGGCGCTGGGCCGAATCGGCCGACACCCGCACGTCGGTCGCTGCCTCACGCCCGATGGTGGGACCGAAGCTCGGCGCCTCACGTGTCTGCCACTCGGCGGCGCCGAAGAAGTGCAACTTGTCGCGGATCAGCGGCCCGCCAAGGGAGAGCCCCCGCGTGTTCTGCAGGTACTCGCCGAACAGCGCGTCGTTGGCCGGGAGGCTGTCCCGCACCAACGCGTCCTGTTGGTAGTACCAGAACCCGGAGCCGTGCCAGCGGTTGGTGCCGCGCTTGGTGACGGCGTTGATGATGCCGCCGGAGAACCCGCTCTGACGCACGTCGAACGGTGCGATCAGGACCTGGAACTCCTTCACCGCCTCGAGGCTGATACTCTTGGCATCCACCTGCCCGCCAGGCTGCCCGGTGGAGCCGAGACCGAACAGGTCGTTGTCCGAGACGCCGTCGATCTGGATGCTGTTCTGCCGGTTGTGGCCGCCGCCCAGTGACGGAGCGTCGCCCTGGATGCTCGCGATCTGCGGCACCGTGGCGACGAAGTCCGTGAAGTTCCGGTTGAGGGTGGGCAGACGGCTCACTTGGGAGTCCGACACGAACCCCGAAGTCCCGGTCCGGCCCACGGCCGTCAGCGGATCTTGCTCCTCGGCCGTCACGATCACCGCACCGAGCTGCACCGCGGCCCGGCTCATCGTGAGGTTGAGGATCAGCTCCTGCTGGAGCCCGAGATAGAACAGGTCCCGTCCGGACTCCTGGTAGCCGATCAGGCGAGCCGTGAGGCGGTATGGACCGCCAACGGCCACGCTCTCGATGTTGTAGCGCCCGTTCGCTCGCGACACCCCTTGGAAGCGCTGACCGGTGGCCGTGTTGACCAGGAAGATCGACGCGCCCTCGACGGGCTGGCCGGTGTCGTCCATGATCTGTCCACGGACCGCAGCGCTCGTGACTCCTTGGGCCGCGAGCGGCACTGCGCCAGCTGCCGTCAGGACGAGAAACGCCCCGACGGCGATGCACGCTCGTACCATCACACGCATGAATCTCTCCTCTGTGGAATCGCCTATTGCTGGAGGGTTCACATAGGGCGCGGGAAAGTTGCCTCGGGCACCAAACCACGTCAAGTAACGCGCTGGGATGCCTCCGAAACGGATCCGGAACGGGCCCGAGCGTGCCGCCGGCACGGCGTTCTGGCCCGCCTTCCGCTTGGCAAGCCCGCCTTGGCTCACTACCGTTCGGGCTCACTCACGCGGGCTGCGTATGACCTCCTACGGCTGGCTCTCGATCCTTCCGCCCGTGATCGCCATCGGCCTGGCGATCAAGACCAAACAGGTCTATCTGTCGCTGGCGCTGTACGTCTTCCTGGGCTGGACCATCATGAGCGGATGGAACCCCGTGGAGGGGCTCATCCAATCGGTCGACACTTACCTCGCGTCGGCGACCGACGCCGACAACGCGCGGGTGCTCCTCTTCAGCGTCCTCATCGGCGCGATGATCACGCTGACACAGGCCTCCGGTGGTATGCAGGGCTTCGTAGACTGGTTCGAGCGCCGCCAGCTAGCCAAGTCACGCCGGTCCGTGGGGTTCCTGGCCGCGACCGTCAGCATGTTCCTGTTTCTGGAATCCAATTTCGGGCTGCTCGTATCCGGATCGGTTGCGCGGCCGCTGTTCGACAAGTTCCGGATCTCGCGCGAGAAGCTGAGCTACATCATCGACGCCACCGCGTCGCCCAAGTGCATGCTGATCCCGATCAATGCCTGGGGCGCATACGTGATCTCGCTCCTGGTGGCCCAGCAGGTGGCCAACCCCACGGCCCTGCTCGTGGCCGCGCTCCCGCTCAATTTCTACGGCATCCTCGCCATCCTGCTCGCCGTCGTCGTGATCGTCACCGGCTGGGACATCGGCCCGATGCGTGCCGCGGAGCGGCGGGTGCGCGACGAGGGCAAGCTGCTGCGGGACGGCGCCAAGCCGCTCGTATCGTCCGAGATCACGGCCCTAACCCCGCGGGATGGGGTGCCGAGGCGCGCGATCAACATGATCGCCCCCATTGCGGTGATGGTGACCACCGTTCCGGTCGTGCTGTGGATGACCGGGGACGGCAACCTCATGAGCGGAAGCGGGTCGACCGCGGTCCTTTGGGGAGTCATCGTCGGCGTCCTCGTCGGGGTGGCGATGTACCGCGCGCAGGGGATCATGATGCTCGCCGAAGCGACCGAGTTAGTCATCAAGGGCATTCAGGGACTCGTGCCGCTGGTGATCGTGCTGTCCCTGGCCTTTGCCATCGGCTCGACTACCCGCAGCCTGGGCACCGGCGTGTTCGCCGCGCAGGCGGCCGAGGCCGCCCTCCCGACCGTCATGGTGCCGGCCGTGATCTTCCTGATCGGCTGCTTCATCGCGTTCGCCACCGGCACGTCCTGGGGCACATTTGCGATCATGATCCCCATCGTGATCCCGATGGCGGATCTGCTCGGGCTGCATCCCTCGCTCGCGCTCGCGGCCGCCTTGGGCGGAGGCGTGTTCGGGGATCACTGCTCGCCGATCTCCGACACCACCATCGTGGCCTCCATGGCCTCCGCCACCGACCACATCGACCACGTCCGAACCCAAATGCCGTACGCGCTCGTGGCGGGGGCGGGAGCGATAATTCTGTTCGTGGTGGCGGCGGCGGTGTTGTAGCTTTCCCCCCATGAAAACTCTCCGCTCTCTCGCCTTCGTTACGGCGGGCTTCTCGTACGCCGTGATCGTGCTGGGGTTCATCGTCCGCATCACCGGGTCGGGCATGGGGTGTGGTGACGACTGGCCGCTCTGCAACGGCCAGCTGCTTCCCTCACTCGATTCGGCCGAAACCGTGATCGAGTTCGGGCATCGCGTGGCGGTCCTGGGACTGGGCGCCCTGGCAGTGGCGGTGGCGATCGTGGCCTGGCAAACCCGCAAGGTGCCGGGGGCGGCGGGCCGTGGCGGAACCGTCTCACCAGCGCTCCTCGCGGTGGGGCTTCTGGTGGTGCAGTCGCTGCTGGGTGCCCTGGCCGTGAAGCTCGAGCTGCCCCCGCACACGGTGGTGTTACATCTCGGAACGGGCCTCGCGCTCCTGGCGACGCTTGTGGTGCTGGGGCTCCGCGCCGGAGTGCTCATGGGCACCACGGCACCACCGGGTTCCGGCCTGCCGAGCGGGGGGATCCTCGGAGCGGCCGTCCTGGGGGCCCTGGTTGTGCTGATGGGGGGTATGACCGCCACCACGGGCGCCTCGTCCGCCTGCGTTGGCTTCCCGCTCTGCAACGGCCAGGTCTGGCCCACAGGGGGAGCTGATGGCCTCCAGCATATCCACTGGACGCACAGGCTGCTCGCCTACGGCCTGTTTCTGCACCTGATGGGGATGGCGCTAGGCCTGCGCCGGAAGAAGGCGCCTGAGCGCCTCAAGACGGCCGCGTGGGTGGCGTTCGGGCTGGCGGTTGCTCAGGTGGCCGCCGGGGCTGTCATGGTTCTGGCGTACCTGCCGCCGTTCTGGCGCGGGCTTCACGCGGTGCTCGGCACGGCAGTGTGGGTCGCCCTGGTCTACATCACCTGGGTGGCGCGGGGGCGGGCCCCGTCGGCAACACCGGCCGCCACGGGAGGCTAGCCGGACCACCATGAGCGTCTACCGGGCAGGTCTCGCCCGGCTCTCGGCTCTCGTGGCTGGCCGGCACCCGGGAGCCACCAATCGGACACCCCGCACGAACGGACGTCGACCGGATCTCCTGCTTCGCTGGCAGCCCATTCCGCCGCATTCGAAGCCCGTCTGCTCGTCAAGGAACGGGGGCCCCCGATTCCTCGGGAGCCCCCGTGATTCCACTACTTTGTGCCCTGTACTGGCCCGGCGCTACGGTCTCTCTATGCTGAACGTGTAGACCACGTCGGTACCAACACCATTCACCTCCGCGTCGAAATCGTTGACCCACGCCAGGTAATCCCCTGCGGTGAGAGCCGGTGTGGCGGTGCCGCCCGACGGGTCGATGAATGTGCCTGCGTAGCAGGTGAAGCTGAACACATCAGCGGACACGAAGCAGTCGCTCAAGATGAAGTCAAGATCCTTTGCCGGCGTCCAGGAGATCTGGAACCTCACCGACTGATCGTCCGACAGCGTGAATCTAAAGAAATCGTTCACGAACGCTGTGCCAGAGAACTGACCTGTGAACAGCGCCGGCACCGAGATCTGCGGAGCGGTTTCTGGAAGGTCGTTTGCCGGGACGAAGGCGGCTGGATCGAAATCGCCCACCTGGGTCCACGTGTCCTTGTTGGAAAGGACGCCGCCCACACTGACCTCAAGATCCCACGTACCAGCCGTGCCGAACGTTGGTGCCTGCGCCACGATCTGTGTGTTGCTAACGCTAATGAGGTTCCCGAGCTTCTTCCCATCCACGAGAACGTCCGTTGCAAACCCGGCCGCTGTGAGGCCGGTGCCATTGATCGTGATATTGGTCGCGAATCCACCTGACGGCGACGCTACCGTAAGCTGAGGATCAAACACATTTGCCGGGGCCGCGCCCAACACAAATGTACCCCCCGTTGTGGTCACCGAAGCCGTGATGTCCGCGGAGCCCGGTACCACAGCAGTGGCCGTGACGAAGAGGTGGCGCTCAAGGCCACCATCGACCAGCGTGTCATCCACGATCCTGGTCGCAACCGTGGCCACGCTGGGATCCGACGAGACTGCGCTGATACCGAGCAAATCGAATGCGAGATTGCTCACATTCCCACCCGCATCCTTCACCACGACCTCGAGTGATGAAGTGTCGCCGCTTTTAAGCGCAGGGAAGAGCGCGGCGCTGAACGCGGCCGTCGCGGGTAAGGCTGGGATGACCGCGACGCCGATGCTGCCCTCGGACCCACCTTGACCGGAAGCCGTGATCTTCCCGCTGCCTTTCAGCGGACCGGCGGTGGCCACTAGGGTTGCCCGATCCAAGGACATACGGACGAGGGGGTTGCCGGTTGCCGGATCCTCGGGGTTCTCGGCCACGATGGTAATGGAGTCAACCGGCACGTTAGCCAAGAGATTGCCGCTGACGTCCACCGGGCTCACGGTGAGGGTCGCGGTCTCGCCGACCCGCATGGAATCCGGCAAACCGCCGAGGACGATCTGTGCGGGCCACGTTTGCACCACAAGTGTGTCCTCCACCGAACCCGCGCTCGCGATGACATTGGTCTTCCCGTATGCCACGGCCCTGACAGTGAAGAACGTGATCGGCGTCGGGTCACCTGATCTCACCGTGTCGACCGTCACCGTCGCCACGGCCGTGTTGAGCGAGACCACCTGCGGCAAGGTGGGGAGCGCGTTTCCCTGTTGATCGAGCGCCCGTGCCTGCACCTCGAACGTCTCACCTACCCGGAGCTCCATATAGCTGCGCGTGAGCGTTATGAGCGAGGGGTCCGTGCCCCGCAGTGCCGAGGTCGGATCCTCTACGCAGCCGACCACGAGCGCCATGGCCGCGAGCGAGCCGAGGGTTGCAAAGAGATATCGTTTCATGCGTTCCTCACTCCCGAAATACGGCTGTCTAGGCTCTAGAACCTTAGGACGTCTTCGACTGCTGCCTGACCGAGCAGCGCTTCCCAGCCCGGTCGGCTGGTTTCGAACCGATCATCCGTGTAAATCAATGCGAAATTGCCCAAGCCCGTCTCGTCCAAGAACGCGAACTTCATCATCCGAGGACGCGTGTACTTCCAGACCTCATATGGAGGCGTGAGTCCTGCGTACGGGCGCTGCAGAACGGCGTCGGGCTCGCCATACTTGAGGTAGACCCGTCCACGGTCCGTTCGCCAACCCGGCACGTCCCCCGCCCCACTCTCGCGAAACCGCCGGCTGGCTTCGGCGAACAGTCGGTAGTATGCCTCCCGAGACTCATTTGCCGAAGTGCCTGGCGTTGGGTCCCGCTTCGCCCAGAACTCGCGGAGGTAATTCCGCTTTCCCTGGAGCGAGAGTCTCTCATAGACGCTCCGCTCCCCTGACTCCATGATGTAGACGAGCGGCGAATAGAGCGAATCCAGGCGGGCCTCCGTGAGCTCGTCGAACGGTGTGGCCTCCGCTGGCGCCACAACCTGGGCGATCTGCTCCTCGGTCTCGAATCCCGCCATCGAGAAGTCGGCGCTTCGGACATACTCCTGCTCAGGAAACCGAATGGTGAGTACGAGGCGGTACGAACCCTGGGGAAGGCCCGCCAGCCTGAGTGTCCGAGCCACAACACCCCCCCCACCGCCGATCTGCACCGTTTCGGGTGCAACCTCCGTGACCGTCGCACCATCCGCCCGCTGCACGCGTGCCGCGACCTCGGCCGCGACCTCGCCAGCCGGATACAACTCGAGATAGTAGTACAAGTCAGCGGACCGTGGCGTCAGGACGGGACGGCTGCTTGCCGAGAACGCCAAGCTTCCCTTCCGGAGCTCGCCCGGGCCGAGCGCGTCACTCTGCTCGCTCACACGCCGCATCGATCCCGACAACAGGACGTCCGACAGGGGAGCCGTGGGATAGAGTGCCTCGACGTCGAGCGACGCGCTCCGCTCCGTTCCGGAGGCCGAGTCCGTGACGCTGACGGTGAGCCTGTAGGTCCCGGGGGACAGCGTGAAGGCGAAATGCTCAACCGTTGATGCGCCCCGGATTCCGAGGAATCGGTCGGCCACAGGCTGGGACCAGCCGGACTCATGCAAGAGCGTCCCGGTGGAATCCTGCACACCGACCTGCACCCGATAGGCTCCAGTCGGCGGCACGGCACCAGGGATCGGCTCAATGAACTCGAACGGCACGCGGCAGAACCCGTCCACCAGAGTTGTCTCACCCCGGCGGAAGCGCTTGGTAGTGACCTCGGGTGCGCCGACGGCGGCCTCCTGGCCCCCGTCCGCTGGAACGGTCAGCGCGAGTGCAGTCACCACTACGGCCGCGATCACCATCGTCTCTGTCAAGCGTTGCTACGCAGCCCAGGCCTCCTGCTGCTCGTGCAGCGGGGGAAGGCCGGGAGCCGCCCATCCAGGTTCCGGGTCTGCTCTACCACGTCAGGGACGCGCTAAAAACGTTGGTACCGCCTAGCAGCCCCATGTACTGATACGCATAGTCGAGCCCGAGCGAGAAGGTACCCCGGGCGTACGCGATCCCTCCGCCCAGGGCCAGCCCGTCCAGGTCTTCGGTGGCCCACGCGTCCGTGCTGAACCCGGCCGCCCCTGTCGGGACGAAGTTGTTGTCGGCCTGGTACATGTAGCTACCACGGGCCATGACCGTGAAGCCACTGCTGCTGATGTCCGTGATCGCCCACTCGAAGCCACCGCCACCGGAGGCGGACGTATTGTTTGGCTGCGCGAACGCACCCAGCAGGGTCAGCCGAGATGCCTGCGACGCGATGAAGTCGTACGCGAGGGCGACTCGGAAAGCGACCGGCAGTCCGAACTCCTCTGACGTGTACCGGGCGGGCGCTGGGTCCTGCGGCACCTGGTCCTGATTGGGCGGTGCCGGGCGGTCGACGATAATGTCCAAGCCGACGCCAGTGTGTCGCAGCGTCGAGCCCAGATTCGCGACTACAAAGGACGCGCGAATTGGCCTCTCAGCGACGAGCGCATGAAAGCTCGTGCCGAAGTCGAACGCGACGCCCGTCGCCTTGGCTTTGCCGAGTCGGTCATTCAAGAATTTCCCCGTGAGCCCGGCTGAGAACCGATCGGAGAAGTTCTGGGCGACCGTGATTCCCATGAAGCTCTGGGAGACATCGTAGGTCGACCCATCCCCTTCGGGAGCAGCCAGCGAGTAGATGGGCTGATCTGAAAACCCAAACGTCCCCATCTGAAAGCCGATCGCCGTCTGCCCATCGTTGAACGGAAAGGCGATCCCACCCCACGAGTACCGCGTATCGGCCACGTAGTCATACATCGAGATTGAGAGGCCGGGCCGCGCCATTTCGGCGACACCCGCCGGATTCCAATAGAGCGCTGTTGCGTCCGTGGCGATGGCCGCGAACGACGAGCCCAGCGCCGCGCCTCGGGCCCCAGCCCCGAGCAGCAGGAATTCCGCGGAACTCCCGCCGAACGCGGTGTTGTCGATGCCGGGGAGAGGCACCTCCTGCGCCTGCACCGCGCCGAAGGTGAACACTCCCAATGCCGCGGCACCAAGCAACGCGCGACGAAGTGGACTGTGCATGATCATCCTCCAGTGGCCGGGCGGGGCCAAGCCCCGCCCGGACCGGTCCGATCCTTAGTTCTGCCGACCAATGGCCAGGTTGCCAGAGTTGACCACCGTGAACCGGCCGATCTTCTCTGCGCCGCTCGCTGTTTCGATATGATAGAAGTACACGCCGCTTGCCACGAACTGGTTGTTGCGGTTCCGCACATCCCAGTTCGCCTCGCCACCGCCAGTCACATCGTCGTGCTCCACGACGTCAACCAGCACGCCGCTCAACGAGTAGATCCTGATGATGGCCTGCGGCGGCAGGTTCACGAACTTGATCACCTTCTGCTGCGGCGAGATCTCGAGCCCGGACGTGACGTAGTACGGGTCGGGCAGCGTGTGCACGTTGGCTAGCGTCGAGTCCGTGACCCCACCAATCGAGCTGGCGGCATTCACCCTGAATACGACTTGGAGACCCGGCACCGCCGGCGACCGCCTGGTCGCACTGAACGAGTACTTGCTGGGCGTCGTCGTCGCCGCTCCCACGGGGTCCGCACTCACGATCCCCGCATAGCTGCGGTGCGTCCACACCGTTCCGTCTGCCGGCGGCGTGCCGCCGGTCAGCTGGAAGATGTAGCGGTGACCCGGGAGATACAGGCCAAAGCCCGTCCCCGTCACCGGCGGCGCTGCTGTACCCGGCGCCTGGCGGGTGTTCCCGTCGGTCGACACGGGGCCGATGACCGGGTTCTGCACCAATTGACCCGTCGACCCCTCGAGCTCGGATTCGTTACAGAAGCCGAGCACCGAGAAGCTCTCTGCGGCATTCTGCACGTAGTCGAAGTCGCGCCAGCTGATGACGCCATCGCCGCTCAAGTCGCCGACGAAGCCGTAGCTGGCCTTGATCAACGGGTTGAACGGCACGTCGACGTGGTGCGTAATGTCCCGTATCGACGTCACCGTCCCGCTCGGCCCCCACGTGAGTTGGATGTCCGCCTGCCTGTCGAGGCCACCGAAGAAGTAGCCCATACACTGCATCACGCCCGACGGTGAATACGTCTGCAGGCCTCGCGTCAGCGGGTCGTAGTCCGTATGGTGGATCGGCGCCCAGATCGTGTCCACGCCATCGACATGCCCGACGCGAACGCCGTAGGTCGGATGATCGAGCGTCTCGTTGGCCCCCTCGAACCAGCGGGAGCCGCCCGGTGAGATGCTGGGGTCTAGTGCCGCGTACCCACGACGGGACGACTGGCCTTCGAAGCCGGAGAACTGAATGTACTGGCGGAGCGTGGCCGAGACCGTCGCGTTGAGCGTAGTAAAGCCGGCCGGAACGCCGAACCGCGCCTCCGACGGCACGTCCGCGTCGACCTTCACCAGGCCCAGGGAGGCACCGATCTGTGACGGTTCGCCGAACGAGGACCACACGGGCCAGGGCTGCTCGATCACCGCCGGCGTCTGGACGCCGTCCTTGTCGAACGTCACATAGAACAAGTAGCACGAGCCAAGCCCGTTTCCGCCGCTGAGACAGCGGGCGTCGTCGAATCGTATTGCCTCGACGGAATCGATCTGTGCCACGAGGTTGAGGTCAGGAAGGAGCGACGTCGCCACGGGAATGAACGCGCCCTCGAGGGAATTCGTCGGTGGCGGCGTGGCGCTGAATCTCCCCGTCGCCGGGTCGATGCCGAACGGCTCATTCGGGTCCAGCGCGACGCCATCGTCTCCGAACAACCCGCTCACCAGCACCGCGTCGGAATAGGCGAGCGACGGCTTCCGTGGCACGACGCTCCTCGTCTGCACCGTCGACTCGAGGGTACCCGGACCTGAGGCCACCGAGTTCACGTCGAATGCGGTCACGGAATAGTGGTACGTCACCGAGTTCAGGACGCCCGTGTCGACAAACCCGAACGGAACGCCGGTGTTCTCCAGGGCCGGGAAGCCGGCGTCCTCGACCGGATTCTCCTTGCTGACGATAAAGACCGAGCCGTCAGCCAGCTCCACACGGCCGCCGGGCTTGACCTGGGTGATGTCGCCCACGAGCTCGTGCGAATCCGGGAACGACGGGCAGTCGTCGGTAATCCCAAGCTCTGGCGCGCATCGGCCCAGATACGCCCACACACCAGTGTTGTCCACGAAGGTGGTGCCGGTGTAGTCGAACTGAGCGATCAGTTCAAGCTGCCCGGCCGTGCGTCCCCGATAGATCCGGTATCCCTCAACGTCGTTCGGTCCGCGGTAGTCCGGATCCCAGAGCGCGTTGGGATCGGTAGCGGTGCCCGGGTCTTTGGCGAGGTCGTAGTATGGATCCCCGATGGTCTCGGTCACGGACTTCTGCCACACGACGATGACCTGGTTGTCGCCCGGTACGAGGTAGAACTCGGGTGGCTCCGGTGCGAACGGTAACAGGAAATTCGCGTCGAACAGACCCTGCGCCACGAGGGCCTTCTTGAGCAACGACCGGTCGAGCGTCTGGACCTCGTTCTGCCTGATGACGCCGTCAAGGTCGGCGTCATTCTCACCGAGCCAGCCCGCGGCTCGCTCGATTACGCGCAGAACGTTGTTGTCGTTGGCGATCTCCTCGCCCGACGGCGGGATGCCGGGGGCGAGCGTACCACCGAAGTACGGTGCGACCTCGGCCGCCACCGGCGCCGCATGCACGTAGGCCACCACGATGGTCGCCGACTCCCCGGGATTCAGCGAGAACGGTCCGGACGACTGATAGAACCGCGTGTCCGTCGGCGCCTGCACCAGCGCACACAGCTTGCGCTGGATGGGTGGGTTGATCTGACACGGGGGATCACCCTGGTTGAGATCGATACGCCCCGAGAGATAGCGCCACAACTGGCTCACACCCAGCGGATCGGGAAACAGTGAGTTCGCGGCCGACGGATTGGTGGTGTTCGAGAACAGCGTGAGGCCAACCGGTGCCAATGTCACCGGATCCACCGGGCTCTTCAGGTACTTCACGCCGATGAACCCGGGATAGGGTCCGAACGGCGCGCCATTGATGTCTGGCGGATAGAGCCAGGTGGGCTCGTCGAAGTCGCTCTTGTACGCCACGCCCATGTCGAACGGCAGAATGGCCGTAGACGAGTTGCTGCCGGCGTCGCCCACGTCCGGGTCCATCGCGAACGCGGCAAACATGCTGTCGATCCGGTAGCCTGCCGCAGGAATGTCCACCCCCAACCGGGTCTCGGTCGTGGCTACCCAGCTGCCGCCGACGGCCGCGATCTCCGACCGAATCGCCGGATCGAGTGAGCCATACGCCGACGCATCGGACGCCGTGATATTGTAGAAAGTGAAAATGAAGTAGAGAATGTCCTCGTTGCCGGACGGGTAGTTCCATGCGATCGACCGCTGATCGACCAGAATGCCCATCGGATGTTGACGTTCGGACAGGAGGTTGGGGCTGTCCCAGTAGCGGACCCACGTGTCCTCTTGGGAGACTGCTTGCCGGTTCAGCAGCGCGGGGTTGAAGATGTCCGCATCCCGCACGACCGCTCCGTTCGGCCAGTCGGCCAAATCCCCGGGAGTGAGTGAGCTATAGACCAGACTCACCTGCTCGCCGTGCGGCTGGGTGCCTCGGGCGTCGAAAATGTAGCTGCCGACCGTGTCGCCCGCCCATGCAAAGCCTGCGTCGGCGGGAATGATCCCGGCAAGCTGCAGGCCGGAGTTGAAGATGTACTGGTTTGGCGTCCCCCCGGGCCAGAACCCACCGCCACCCAACGGGGAGCCGGTCACATCAGTGCAGATGTTGCCCTGGTTGTCCAGGCCGCACTGCACACGGTTCACGCGGGTAAACCACGTTGAGGCGGCACCCAACAGGTCGAAACCGGACCGGCGGGCCTTCTTCGCCCCGCGGACGGGCTCGGCCTGCACAGCCGAGATGGCC
Source organism: Gemmatimonadota bacterium (assembly GCA_029863245.1). Taxonomy (GTDB): domain Bacteria; phylum Gemmatimonadota; class Gemmatimonadetes; order Gemmatimonadales; family GWC2-71-9; genus JAOTVV01. The sequence continues at coordinate 4,963 of JAOTVV010000030.1, read as the reverse complement.
GCGAGGGCGAGAAACACAAACAGCAGCCCAGCCCCGGCCAGACGATTTAACAGAACTCTGCGATTCATCAGATCCTCGCTGTATGAATCCCCCGGTGGCGCCGCATCCGCGGCGCCACCGATCACCAAAAGCCTTCGTTAGAACTGCAGCTGTACGCCAACCCGAACCAACCGCCCCTGCCCAAAGAAGGTCTGCGGGGCGTTGAACTGGTTGTAGTACGCAGTGACTGCCGCCGTCTGCTCTTCGACGTCGTAAAGACCGTCGCCGTTGCCGAACCGGGCCTCCGACCGTTGGAGCATGACGCACGCCACCGCGCCACCCGCACCACCCCAATTGCTGCACGTCTGCGCGACGTTGGTCAGGTTGATCGCCCCAACCGATCGGACATTGGAACCGTCCTCATCCGACTTCGTCACTTGCTGCCAAACCCCCGTGGCGCTGGCATCCTGCTCCATGGAGAGGAGCTGTGGATCGAGCCATCCCTGCTTCAAGAACTCTTCGTTCACCACGTCCCCCGTTTCGGAAAACACTACGGGCTTGTTGGTGAAGTTGAAGACGTTGCGGATGTCCGCGTACGCCGTCCAGTTCGTCGGGCCCAGCTGGAAGCCTTTCGTGACTCGAAGGTCGAAGAACTTCTCCCACGGCGTTTCCGACGACTGCAGCGGCTCGATCAGGTCGGATACCAGTCCGAATCCGCCGGCGGAAGTGTTGCCGCGGCCGTTGTTCTCGAGCCGGGTGTACGGCAACCCGCTCCGCAGCTGCGCCACCCCGAAGACCCCAACGTCACGCAGGATCGCGCCCACCGCCGAGTTGGGGGCGAAGTCCACCGGGAAGGTCACCGAGAACGTCCCCTGGAGGCTGTGCCGACGGTCGTCCCGCGTCCGCAGCGTCGTCTGCGGCGCTTCCTGCCGCTCACCCGTCACGCCGAACGGCGCGCGCGAGATTCCGAACAAGAAGTCCGTCGGGTCCGATCCCGTGCTCTTGGAGTTTTGGACCGTGTAGGAGACCTGACCGGAGAAGATGTTGCTGAACCGCCGCAGCAGCTGGAAGTCGATCCCCCGAACGTTGCCGAAGTCCGCATTGGTCAGGATGTTCACGTTGCTCGTGCGATCGGAGAACGTGTCGAAGAACGGCAGGGTCCGGTACGTGATGTCGGACGTCTTGTCCTTGTTGTAGGCGGAGATGTCCAGCACCATATCCGGGCTGAAGGCGTGCCGGATGCCAAACTCGAAGAGAATGGTCCGGGCGAACTCCACGTCGCCGCCGAACCGGTCGTTCGTGTTCGTCTTGGCGAGATCGTTGTTGGTGCCGTTATAGAGCTGTGTGAACTCGGGCACCTGGGTCTGGTGGGCGTAGGAGAGCCGGAATCCGGTTCGGTCGGTCACCGGGAACGAGACCCGGACCCGCGGTGAGAACGCCGTGTGTCGGGGCGCCTTGTACCACACCCAATCGTTGATGCTGCAATCCTCACGGGCTTCCGTGCACGTCATGTCATCTACACTCTTGGTCGGATCGAACGCAGGGTTGGTGTAGATGCGGCCCGGCACGAGCGGGAATACTGCTCGGGTATCGTAGAGGTCATAGCGCGCGCCGAACTCGATGACGACGTCCCCGAGATCGATGCGGTCCTGCGCGAAGACACCTACCTTGAACGGATCGGCCACGTAGTTCGCACCGAAGCCGACCGACGTGTAGTTGTTGTTGAACTGGCCGATACGGGCAACCGTGCCTTCCACGCCGAACTTGAACCGGTTGAACCGGTCTACCTGCCAGTCCACGTTCGCCCGGCCCACCCAGCGACGCTCGTAACCGAAAAACTGCTGGCCGTCGTTGATGCCGAAGGTGCACATCGTCGAGTCGAACGACCGGCACGTGGATCCGGCCGTATTGACCGCCCACGGGTTGAAACGTGGATTGGCGCGGGCACGGACCTCGAGCCGACCCTCGTAGGCCGCTCGCGTGCCGCGGTCGTAGCGGTAGTTCTCGAGCAACCGGTCCCAGTCCTCATCCGTCTTGAGCTGCTTGACGATCCACCCATTGGTGGCCGGGTCCCGCGTGCCGTGCTCGCCGTCTACCTGTGCGAACCGATCCCAGTCCGAATAGAAGTCGATCGGCGAGACCACGATGCCCATGAAGGGATCGCGCAGTCCGAGTCCATCGGTCCGGGGTACGTCGCCGTTAATGAAGCGATCCGTCTGGTAGGACAGGTTCACGTTGAACGCCAGCTCGTTAGTGGCGCCACGGAATACCTGCTGGACCCAGTCGAGCACGAAAACGTTGTTGTTCTGCCGAAAACCCGCGTCGGCCTCGATGTTGAATACCCCTTCAGGGGCCATTCCCTGCGTGATGTTGGAGAGGCCGGAGAGCGAGATCCGCGAGCCACCGTAGGTGTACTGCAGCTTCGCATTGGCTCGCGTGTCCGTCGTCCAGGAGTACGGCCGGAGCCGACCCTGGCACTCGTAGCCGAAGTTGTCCTGGCCGTCACACTGCCCGCCGAACTGGATGAACTGCGGAATCACCGTTTTGACAACGTCCGCCACGACGAGGTCGGTCACCACGGTATCGACGCCGGCAAAGGTGTACGACGGGATATCCTCCATGCCTTTGCCCGTCACCGCACCGCGCGTTCCCTGCAGCGTGGCGCCGACAGAGAAGGTTAGGTTGCCGAACACCGGGCCGCTCAGAGCGCCCTGGAAGACGTTGTAGCCCTGCGACAGGTTCTTGCCCATCGGCTCGTCGGTTTCGTAGGCCACGGATCCAACCAACCGCGGGCCACCGGACCGCGTCACGAACGAGATGACGCCCGCCTGGGCGTCACCGAAGGACGCCTCCATGGCACCAGTCGTGACCGATACCTCGGCCAGGGCGGTGGTCGAAACGCCCAGCGACGAGGTCCCGGAGTTCATGCGCCGCACCGGGGCACCGTCGATGAAGATCGTGGCTTCGTTGGTGCGTCCGCCCCGGATTGAAACACCGCCTCCACGACCGGTCACGACTCCCGGCTGGAGCTGCACCAGGTTCAAAGCGTCGTTCACCGGCAGGTTGTCGATGTCTTCACCCGTCACAATGGACTTCGAGGCCACCTGGTCCCGCGGCACGATCGGTGCCGTGGCCGCGGTGATGGTGATTGCCTCCAGGGCAACGGCCCCGGACAGGCGGAAGTCGACCGTCAGCGTCTGGTCGGCCAGCACCCGGACGCCGCTGATCTCCGCCGGCTGGTACCCGATGAATTGTGCCCGCATCGAGTAGATCCCGGCCGGCACGTTGTTGATGAAATAGAAGCCGTCCTCGTTGGTGAGCGCGGCAAATGAGGTGCCGAGCACGAACACCTGCGAGTTCGCGATCGGCTGCCCCGTCGGATCCAGCACGATCCCCTGGACCTTGCCGGTGGTCCCCTGCGCCCAGAGCCCCGTGGCTCCAAACGAAAGGACACCGCAGACCAGGAGAGCGCGCGCCGCGCGGGCAAGCACGCTACGACTATTCTCTGTCATGGACTCGTCCTCCAAATGACGAAAAAACCAGAGATCCTCCGAGAACACTTTGGTGACACGTCACTGACACACGACCCGCCCAAGCCGAAGGCTCCGGCTGGAGTGAGGGAAGAGGAGTTGTCGGCGAAGTGTCGGGGAACTGCAGCTGACAAATACGATTCCGTGTCACCACCTCCGAGTGAGCTAGGGACAATGTACCGGTATACTTAGCCCTGTCAAGATTTGCGGAATGGAACGTTGTGGGTGGGCGGGTGATGTCCTTGAAATGGGACAGTTCCCGTCGGGAGCCGCGCCCCCTCTACCATATAGAAGGTCTTGCCGGGGGACCCCGATAGCCCGTTCACCCGGTGATCAATACCCGTTGGGGCTCCCGCGGCGTCACGTCGGGCCCCGCGGGCCCCAGCACCACGTTGATCTCGCTCCGCACGCCGAACCGGCCCGGAAGGTATACGCCGGGTTCCACCGAGAACCCGACCCCGGGGAGGAGCTCGCGCACGTCGTGGGTCTCGAAATCGTCGAGGTGCGGCCCCGACCCGTGGAGCTCGAGGTCGATGGAATGGCCGGTGCGGTGCCCGAAAAACTCGCCGTACCCACGATCCGTGAGCAGCTCGCGGGCTGCCGTGTCGAGCATCGCCCCCGTCACCCGCTCGCCGCCGGCTACCGCACGACGTAGCCGGTCGACAGCCGCATCCCTGGCCGCCACGACCGCCTCGAACACCTGCCGCACGTCGTCCGGAGGGGTGGGGCCCGCGAAACCCATCCACGTCTGGTCCGCCCACACGGTGTCGGTGCTGCGCCGGGCCCAGAGATCGAGCAACACCACGTCACCTTCGGCCAGCGTGCGACTCGACACGCTGTCCGGGCTGTAATGCGGGTCGGCCGCATTGGGACCAAATGCGACGATCGGAGGATCGTCGAACGTCAGTCCCTGCTCCCGGATCCGCGCGATGACGTGCTGCTGCACGCCGTGCTCGTCAGTCCGACCAGGCTCCCGCACCACCCGCGCGAGCGTCGTCCTCGCGATGGTGGCGATCGCCTCGGCGGCGGCCCGATGGTCGTCCAACTCGGCCGCCGACCACCGCGAGGTGAACTCGGTGACGAGCGGCGCCGACGTCACCAGTTTCGCCCCCAACCGCGTGAGCAACTCCACCACCCCGCTCGGAACCAGGTCGAGATAGGGCACCGCGTTCTCGGCAAAGGTCTCCATCGCGATCCTGCGGCCGCGCGCCAGGTCGGTCAGCGCCTGGTGCAGCTCCTGCCATGTGGTATAGACCTGGACCTCTCCCGGGAACTCGCCGACACCCGGCCGGTCGATCCGATGCACGACGAGCCGGGGTGGCCCCACGGCCGCGAGCCAAAGGAACAGCCGTCTGGTGAGCATCCCGGTCGGGCCGAGCATGCGCCGCGCCACGGGGTTGATGCCGTGAAAGTCGTAGATCAGCCACCCGTCGAGGCCGCGCTGCTTGAGCGCC
>JAOTVV010000008.1 GCA_029863245.1 Gemmatimonadota bacterium | reverse complement strand
ACTCCTCGTTGATCGCGCGCGTAGCCGATCGATCCGGAACCCGCCGCGATGACGATGCCCGGTGCTCCGTCCGGAAAGGCCGCCTCGAGGGCGATCTCGCCGTCCGTGGTGACGCGAACCCGCGCTGCGGATCCGAGGACCTCGGCCAGGAGGTGCTCGGCACGGTGTCGGCTCGTGGGGTTGCCGGCGCCGGCTGCACCCACGACCACCGCTATGCGCTCGCCCCGTCGGCGGACCCGCTCCAGCACCTGAGCGATCGCCTCGGCCCAGCCGCGAACCGCGTCAGCTTCCGCTCCGGGTCGCAGCGCTCCAGGGCCGCCACGCCAGCGACCCAGCACGCGATCCTTCACCTCGCCGAGCACGGCCTCGGTATGAGAGGCGCCGGCATCGATGCCCACGAGGAGCGCGGTCATGAGCGCGCTCCGGTCCTCACCGCGCTGGATAGCCATCCGATCCCCAGGGTGATCATGGTTCCGAGCGGTACATACCACGGCCAGGCCAGGTCCGCGAGCGGACCGGGCTTACCGAGAACGATCACCAGCATGCTGGTTGCCGACACGAAGATCGCCGTGATGGCGTCCCGTTGCCGGACGGCAGTGATCCCTGCAAGGATGTAGGTGCCGAGGAGGGCACCGTAGGTGATCGAGGCGATCGACAGCGCCAGCTCTACCACTGGCTGATCCGTCGAACGGAACGACATCGCCCCCCCGGCGAGGACGACCGCCCAGCCAACTGTCGCCCAGCGCCCGACAGCCAGCAGATGGCGCGAATCGCGGCGTCCCGTGATCGATGAGTAGAAATCGTGGGTTGTGGCGGAGGCGAGTGAGTTGAGCGACGAACTGACCGTGCTCATCGCGGCTGCGAGCAGCCCCGCGACCACCAGACCGGCGAGCCCGGGAGGGAGTTGTGTGATGACGAAGGTCGGGAACAACTCGTCTCCAGACCGGCCCGGGTCGTCGGCGCCCGCGGCCCACAACATCGTGCCCACCAATAAGAAGATGGCGAACTGGGCGATGACCAGGATGCCGGACCCCACGAGCGCCCGTCGCGCGTCTGTGAGGTGCCTCGTGGCGAGCAACCGCTGCACGATCAGGTGGTCCGTCCCGTGCGATGCCGCCGACAACAACGCGCCGCCGACGAGTCCCCCAAGGAAGGTGTACGTCGTCGTGAGGGACAGCGACCAGTCGAACACCTTGAGCCGGCCCGCGTCCGCCGCCCTGGTGAGGGCTTCCATGCCCCCACCCGCGAGGCTCGCCGCCACGAGCAGCGTCGCGATGCCGCCCACCAAGTAGATCCCGAGTTGCATCACGTCCACCCAGACGACCGCCTTGATCCCACCCGCCCACGTGTAGGCCAGCGTCGCGAGCGCCACGACCGCGATGCTGGCAGGATAGGACCATCCCGTCACGATGGACAGCGGGATCGCGGTGGCGAACACCCGGACGCTGTCACCAAGGGCTCGGATGCCCATGAACGTGGCCGACGCGATTCTCCTGGTGCTTGGCCCGAATCGCGCCTCGAGCCGGGTGTAGGCGGTCTCGTTCTCGCCGCGGAAATACCCTGGCAGCAGCCACAGCGCGACGCCCACTCGGCCCACGAGGTAGCCGAGCGGGAGTTGGAGAAACGTGAGGTCGGTGCGCGCGCCGAGGCCGGGGATCGAGATGACGGTGAGGGCAGAGGTCTCGGTGGCCACGATCGAGAGCATCACGGCCCACCAGGGCAGGCTGTGCCGACCGAGGAAGTAGTCCGACGCGTCGTGTTGGCGTCGTGTGAAGTGCACCCCCACCGCGATGACGGCGAGGAAGTACAGGGCCATGACGGCCAGATCGAGCGGGGTCATTGTGACGCCTGCATGACGAAGGGGCCTGGCGTTGCCGCGCAGGCCCCTCGAGCCTCAGTCTCTTGCCGTCAACGGGCTAGACGGTGAACGAGCTTCCGCACCCGCATCCACCCGTGGCCTTGGGGTTGTCGAAGGTGAAGCCCGACCCCTGCATGGTGGAGGCGTAACCGATGGTCACGCCGTTCAAGTACTGGGCGCTGAAGGCGTCGACGAACACCCGGATGCTCTTTACCTCGAGCGTTAGGTCGTCCGTCAGGGGCGCTTCTTCGACGTTGAGCCCGTACTGAAACCCCGAGCACCCGCCGGGAAGCACGGACACCCGCAGCCCCGCGGTGTCTTCGGGAACCTGTTCCTGCTCCATGAACCGTCGCACCTGGGCGACGGCATCATCGGTCAAATTGATCTCTACGGTCGTTTCTGGCCGCTGAGTCGTGGTCATGCGCACACCTCCTTACTCGCGCATGTTAGGTGGTCCTGGCTGCACTGTCAACGGAGCGCCTCACGGCGTCCCCACCATGCGTCCCCACCATCGCCCTGTGAGTCACTCCTGGCTACCGCATGGACTGGACCACCAGGTCGGCCACCTGGCCGCGGATGTCGAGGATGGCGCGGTTCTCCCGCGTGGGGTGGACCCGGTTCGTGAGCAGGATCACGACAAGCTCGCGCTCCGGCTCGATCCATATGCTCGTCCCAGTGAAGCCGGTATGGCCGAAGCTGTCACGGGACAGCAGCGTGCCGGCCGAGCTCCGGCCGGTGGCCGAGGGCGTGTCCCAGCCCAGGGCGCGGGTCGAGCCCTCCGGCCCAGGTTGGCGTCGGGTGAACTCGCGCACGACGTCTTGCGGGAGCTGTAGGATCGCGTCTTCAGGCAGCCGGCCGTGCCACGCGCCGAGCAACCACAGCGCAAACCGTGCCAGGTCGGGGCCGGTGGAGAACAGACCCGCGTGGCCGGATACGCCCCCAAGGCGATAGGCGTTCTCGTCGTGCACCTCGCCCCACACCAACCGGCCGCGCCACGGGTCCCACTCCGTGGGAGCGATCATGGGTCGCCAGGACTCGGGTGGCAGAAACCTCGTCCGCCGCATCCCGAGCGGCCCGAATACGCGGCGCTCGAGAAACACATCGAGCGGCTCGCCGCTTACGCGTTCCACCACCTGCGCCATGGTGATGGCGCCGAGGTCTGAGTAGAGGTAGCGCTCCCCTGGGATTGCCTCCAGCGGCTGCTGGAGCACCAGCTTGATGGCGTCTTCTGGGGTGTCGCTCTGCAGGTGGAGCGGCACCCATGCCGGAAGCCCGGAGGTGTGGGTGAGGAGGTGTCGTACCAGCACTCGGCGCTTCCCGCTGCCCGTGAACTCTGGCAGGTAGTCGACGACTGGCCGGTCGAGATCGAGCGCGCCGTCGGCCACCAGGATCATGGCTGCGGTCGTGAGCCCTATGACCTTGGTGAGGCTCGCCAAGTCGTACACGGTACTGTCGGACACGGCTCGGGGGTCGTCCTCGCCGTAGTGTCCGACGGCCGTACGATAGGCCACGGCCCCGCGGTGCCCCACGATCAGCACGGCTCCGGGGAAGGCGCCGTCTTCCACCCTGGCTTGGAGGAACAGACGAACCTGCTCCAGTGCGTCGTAATCGAAGGCCGAATCCGCCCGCTCTGGCAGGTCGTCCGAGACGACCAGCGATGTGTCCGATGCGGTACCGGGCGCGAGCTCGATACCGTGGCCCCGAGGGAAGTCGGTGCCGAGCGAGATCGGGAGGTGGCCGCGGATCGGCGCCCCGGCGGCGACTGCCCGCGCCACCGCGCGTTCGGCCGGTTCGATGCCGCTCCAGGCGAGCAGGTAGCCGCCCAGATAGCCGGGGAGCTGGTTGAGGAGGTAGGGATTTCCGAACGACACCACCAAGCTCGGTGTGCTTCGCTGCGTCGCGAGGATGAGCCCCGCGAGAGAGTCGGGCATCGCGATGTGGCCGAGCCCAGACACCACGCGCACGTTGACGGCGAAGATGACTCTGGGTGCTCGCGCGATCACGACGCGAGCGGAGTCATAGGACGACGCCCCGGAGGCCGGATAGAGGCGGAAGGCCGAGACCGTCTCTCCCTGCGCCCGCAGCTCGGCCACAAGCGTGTTGCCGGCGGACAGGTTGTTCTCTCGACCGAAGACGATAACCGCGGTCCGGTCCCGCGTCCCCCGGAACTGCGCAATGGTGCCCGGCTGGACCAGTGTGAGGGACCGGGCGGCCATATCTGCCGCAAGGTGGGCGAACGCGCGTTTGGCGACCACGGTGGGGACGGAATCGAGGGAGACCGATCGGCGGCGGAAGAGACCGGCCTGCTCCTTGAGTGCCAAGACTCGGCGCACCGACCGATCCAAACGGTCAAGCGAGATCCGCCCGGATTCGACGGCCGCAACGACGGCCTCGATCGCCGCTTTCGTGTCGGAGGGCATCAGCAGCAGGTCGCTTCCGGCGAGGAACGCCAGCACGGCACTCTCGCCGGCCCCATACGCCCGGACGATCGCCCCCATGGTGAGGGCGTCTGTGGCCACGACGCCGGTGAACCCGAGCGAGTCGCGCAGGATGTCGGTCATCACGGTCCGCGACAGCGTGGCGGGCTCGGGGACGTCGTCGGTGACGCACGGGACCGCGACGTGCGCGGTCATCACGGCTGTGACCCCCGCGCGGATTGCCGTCCGGAACGGCTCGAGCTCCAGGGAATCGAGCCGGTTCCAGCACCCGCGCACCACGGGAAGCTCGATGTGGGAGTCGAGATCGGTGTCGCCGTGTCCAGGGAAGTGCTTGGCCGTTGTGAAGAGGCCATAGTCGGTTGCGCCGCGCACGTATGCACGGAGCAGCGGCGCGGTGCTGGTCGGATTGTCGCCGAAAGCCCGAGTGTTGATGATCGGGTTTGCCGGGTTGTTGTTGAGGTCCACCACGGGGGAGAACGTCATGTGAATCCCCACGGCTCGGGCCTCCAGTGCCGTGACGCGGCCGAGTTCGTACGCGTCCGACACCCAGCCTCCGGCCGCGATCGCCATCGGCATTGGGAAGGCCGTCCCTCCGCTGAGCCGCATGCCCGAACCCCACTCGAGGTCCGCTGCCACGAGCAGTGGTAGCGCGGAACGTGCCTGGAGGGCATTCAGCTTCGCCGCGATCTCCAGCGGAGAACCAATGGACATGATGATCCCGCCGACCTTGAGCGAGTCCACCCACGCCGCCAGCGTATCGTATTCCTCGCTATCGAACGCCGCGTAGTTGCCGAGAAGCCACGGCATGACGAGCTGCCCCACCTTTTCGCGGAGCGTGAGGCGTTCCAACAGGCCGTCCACCGTTATCTTATCGGCACGTTCGATAGCGACCGGCGGCAACACGGCATGAGGATCGGGAACGACCCGGTCCGGGACCGGTGCCGCACCACGCGCACAGGCAGCCAGCAGTACGATTGCCGCCAAGGTGGTTGAACGATGCATCGCCTGTCTTCCCTCGGGTTGGGACTCGTGACGGTCGTCGCCGTGGGGTGTCCGGCCGGGCGTGGCTCGTTGCCGGCCGTTCGTCCCGGCATTCAGGTCCTGCTCGACGACTCCGTTCATTTGATGGCCGGACGCCGGGTTGGCCTTCTCACGAACCAGACGGGCGTCGACGCGGCAGGTGTGAGCGATCTCGATCGGCTCATCGCCTCCGATGCACAAGTTACCGCAATCTTCACGCCGGAGCATGGCTACCGCGGCGTGCTGAACCTGTCCGACATCGGGCACGGCATCGACTCGGCGACCGGCATTCCGGTGTTCAGCCTCTATGGCGAGGTGCGAGAGCCGACACCGGCCATGCTCGAGACGATCGACGTCCTCCTGGTAGACCTGCAGGACATTGGAGCGCGCCCGTACACGTACATCTCGACGACGCTCTTGGCGATGCGGGCGTGCGTCGGCGTCGGCGTCCCAGTGGTCGTTCTAGACCGGCCAAACCCGATTGGGGGCGGTCTCGTTCAAGGGCCGCTGCTGGACAGCACCCACGCGTCCTTCGTCGGCATGTTGCCGGTGCCGATGCGCCACGGCCTCACCCTCGGGGAGTTGGCTCGACTCGGTAACGAGTGGCTCGGCATCGGGACGGACCTCACCGTGGTGCCGGCCGACGGCTGGCACCGCTCGCGGTGGTTCGACGAGACCGGACTCCCCTGGGTCCGGCCATCTCCCAGTATGCCCGATCTGGAAAGCGCCACGCACTATCCGGGCACGGTGCTGTTCGAGGCGACCAACCTCTCGGTGGGCCGCGGCACGCCGGTGGCCTTTCAGGTTGTCGGTGCGCCGTGGCTCGATGCTGCGCGCGTCGTTGCTCGGTTGGGTCCCCAAGCCGGCGTGAGCGTCACGGATATCGTCGTGGCACCCGAGGCACCGCCGGATGGCAAGTACGGGGGCCAAACGATCCCGGCCGTGCGGCTCCGCGTCGGAGATCGACAGCGATACCACCCCGTGTCGGTGGCGGTGGGCCTACTGGCGGCCATTCGGGCCGAGCATCCGGAGTCGCTTGTGGTCAACGAACGACGATTGGCCCAGCTGATTGGGACGGCGGCGGTGTGGGAGGGTGTGCTCGCGGGCCAGGCGCCGGCGCAGCTGGTGGCCTCGTGGGGCCCGGACATCCTCCGCTTTCACCGCGATCGTGACAGGTTTCTGCTCTACCCGTGACCGCAGCAGCCTGCACCCGCGGGGCAGCCGGGGAGGGGTCCCCTTGTGATAGAATTGCCGTAGTCCGTTGCGGCCGTTATTCTTACCAGCCCTGAGCCGCGAACCCATGACGATCATTCCGAGCCCCATCCGCCGAGGATTCGAGGCCGCACTCGAGCCTCTCGTGTCGCGCCTCATCGCGACCCGAGTCAGCCCGAATGTGCTTACGACTTTGGGCACCCTGATCCTCCTCGGCTCGGGCGTCGCTTTCGGCGTCGGGATCGTGAGACTCGGAGGGTTTCTCCTTCTGCTGAGCGGCGTGATGGACATGCTGGACGGTCGCGTGGCGCGGGGTGGCGACGCGGTCAGCAAGTTCGGGGCGTTTTACGATTCCACGCTGGATCGTGTCGGCGAGGCCGCTGTGTTCACGGGGATCGCGGTCTACTTCGTGACCGGGGGCGTCGGCGAGTCGCTCCGGATCCCGGCGCTGCTCTGTGCGCTGACGGCGCTCTCGGCGGGCCTCACCGTGTCGTATGCGCGCGCCCGCGCAGAAGGCCTCGAGCTGGAGTGCAAGGTGGGAATCGCGCAGCGGGCGGAGCGAATCCTCGGGCTCGGGCTGCCGACGCTCTTCTTTGCAGCGGGGCCGGACGGGCTGCTGTTGCTGGGTGTGGTCGCAATTCTCGCCGTGCTCGCCGTGATTACGGTGGGGCAGCGGATTGTGCACGTCTACCGCACCACCCGGCGTGCCCCTCGCCGCACGCAGTCTCGCTTTGCCAGACCGGTGGTCATGAACACCTCGTCAACGAAAGGACCAGGAAGTGACTGAAGGATCGCGGAGGCCGATCCGCCCGGCGGACGGCACATTGGGGGTGATGCTGGTGGGGTTGGGTGCCGTGGCCACCACCTTCGTCGCCGGCGTTGAGAACGTGCGACGGAATCGTGCCAAGCCGATTGGCGCGCTCAGTCAGATGGCCACGATTCGCTTGGGTCGCCGGACCGAAGGCCGGGCGCCGCTGATCCGGGACTTTGCTCCGCTGGCCCCGCTCGACAGCCTCGTCTTCGGCGCATGGGACCCGATTCCTGACGACGGGTACCAGTCGGCCAAGGTCGCGGGCGTGCTGGACACGCCGCACATTGAGCCCATCGCGGATTTTCTCAGGTCGATCCGACCCATGCCGGCGGTCTTCGACCAGCAGTATGTGAAACGCCTGAAGGGAACGAACGTGAAGTCCGGCAAGACCAAGCGGGATTTGGCCGAGCAGCTGCGCAAGGACTTCCAAGAGTTCAAGGCTACCAACGGCTGTGACCGTCTCGTCACGGTGTGGTGTGCGTCTACGGAGATCTTCATCAAACCCGGTGCCGTGCACCAGTCGATCGACGCGTTCGAGCGCGGGATGGAGAAGAACGATCCCGCGATCGCCCCGTCGATGCTCTACGCGTGGGCGAGCCTCATGGAAGGCGTGCCGTTTGCGAACGGTGCCCCCAACCTGACGGTCGATATGCCGGCACTGCAGGAGCTGGCGGAACGTGAGGGCGTGGCCATATCCGGGAAAGACTTCAAGACTGGACAGACGATGGTGAAGACCGTCGTATCTCCGATGCTCAAGGCGCGCATGCTCGGGCTCTCGGGTTGGTATTCGACGAACATCCTTGGCAATCGTGACGGTGAGGTGCTCGACGATCCCGAGTCGTTCAAGACCAAGGAGGAATCGAAACTCGGGGTCTTGGAGCATATCCTGCAGCCCCAGATGTATCCCGATCTCTACGGGAATATCTATCATAAGGTGCGCATCAACTACTATCCGCCTCGTGGGGACAACAAAGAGGGGTGGGACAACATCGACATCTTCGGGTGGCTGGAATACCCGATGCAGATCAAGATCGACTTCCTGTGCCGAGACTCCATTCTCGCCGCGCCGATCGTCCTCGACCTGGCCCTGTTCATGGATCTGGCGCAGCGTGCGGAGTTGGCGGGCATCCAGGAATGGCTGTCGTTCTACTTCAAGAGCCCGATGGCGGCACCGGGTCTCACGCCAGAGCACGACTTGTTCATTCAACACACGAAGCTCAAGAACACGCTGCGTTGGATGATGGGTGAAGAGCAGATCACCCACCTCGGCATCGAGTACTACGAGTACGAGAAAGCGTGATCGGGGACGTCATCGTCGCCATCCTTGGCGTTGGCCTGATCGTCGGTGAGTTGTGGTACTTCCTCGGGCCCCAGCCCGGGTCGAAGCAGCCCACTCGGTCGGACGACGTGCAGGAGATCCGGGTGGTGGTCAGGGACGGGTACGATCCCGACACGATCTTCGTGGAGGCGGGCCGCCCGGTTCGCCTCCTTTTCCATCGTGACGAAACGGCCGAGTGCTCGGAACGAGTCGTCTTCGAGAGCCTCGGGATCGATCAGGTCCTCCCGGCGTTTGAGACGACCGCGGTCGAATTCACGCCGAGCGCTGCCGGCGATTACCCGTTCCGCTGCGGCAAGTCGGTCCTGAGGGGACGGGTGGTGGCTCAGATTGGACGCGATGGGGCCCGGGCCAATCTCGGGAAAGGACACGACAAGCATGCCTAGGGCGCGCGTCACCCTTCCGGTCGAAGGCATGACCTGCGGGGCCTGTGCCACCACGGTGCAGAAGCGCCTGGCACGGGCCGAGGGAGTTGCGGACGCCGCCGTGAACTATGCCACGGGAAAGGCCACGGTGACCATCGACGACTCGATGGTGAAGGTGGCGGATCTGGTGCGCGCCGTTCGCGAAGCGGGGTACGACTGCGCAAAGGCCACGGTGGCCTTTGGCATCGAGGGGCTGCACTACGCCACCGGGGTGAGCCGCATTGAGAGTAATCTCTCCGCACTTCCCGGTGTGCTGACCGCGGTGGCGAATCAGGCCACCGAGCAGGTTCGGGTCGAGTATGTGCCGGGGCTCGTGACGGCGCAGGAACTCGAACGAGCGGTAGAGACGGCGGGCTTCATGGTCGCGGAACCCCTGGCGGCCGAAGATCCGGTGGAGCGAGAACGGGTCAAGCGGCGTGCCGAGATCCGGCAACTCGCGTTCAAGTTCGCCGTGGCGGCCGTCGCAGCGCTGCTCACCATGGTCGGGTCCATGCCGCTCATGAGCGGCATGGGCGCCAAGGAGCACGACCTGTTCATGCGCTTGGTGCAGCCGCTCAATGAGGCGCTCGGCAACGTCCTGCCCTCGCTCTACGCCTTCGCGGAACTGAACCCCGTCGGCCTCAAGGTCGTACTCATGCTGCTCACGCTGCCGGTCCTCTTCTGGAGCGGCTGGCAGTTCTACCGTGGTGCCTGGAGCGGCTTCAAGCATCGCAGCGCCGACATGAATACGCTGATCGCTGTCGGAACCGGGGCCGCGTTCCTCTACTCGGCGGTTGCCACCCTCCTGCCATGGGTGTTCGAGCGGGCGGGACTCCCCGCTGACGTCTACTTCGAGGCGGTGAACGCGATCATCGCACTGATCCTGCTGGGGCGTCTGCTCGAGGCTCGCGCCAAGGGTCAGACGTCGGAGGCGATCCGCCGGCTGCTCGGGCTCCGACCCAAGACCGCGCGTGTGCAGCGAGCGGGCCAAGATGTGGAGATCCCCATCGAGGAGGTCCAGGTGGGTGACCTCGTG
The DNA here is from genome assembly GCA_029863245.1 of Gemmatimonadota bacterium. Lineage (GTDB taxonomy): Bacteria > Gemmatimonadota > Gemmatimonadetes > Gemmatimonadales > GWC2-71-9 > JAOTVV01. Next base: position 101,006 of record JAOTVV010000008.1, on the reverse strand, counting down.
ATCATTCGTCCCGGCGAGACGCTGCCTGTCGACGGCGTCGTGCGGTCGGGTGAGTCGAATGTCAGCGAGGCGATGTTGACCGGTGAGCCGCTGCCAGTCGAGAAGAAGCCGGGAGACAAGGTGGTTGGGGGCACGGTCAACGCCACCGGGTCGTTCATGTACGAGACAACCGCGGTAGGCCGAGATACGGCCCTCGCGCAGATCGTTCGCCTCGTCGAGGAAGCACAGGGGACCAAGGCGCCCGCTCAGCGGCTGGCCGACAACGTGGCCGGTGTCTTCGTCCCGGTCGTGATCGCGATCGCCCTGACGGCCTTCGTGTTGTGGTGGATCCTGGGGCCCGATCCGAAGGCGGTGTACAGCACGGTCGCCCTCGTCACGGTCCTGGTGATCGCCTGTCCGTGCGCCCTCGGCCTGGCGACCCCGACCGCCATCATGGTGGGGACCGGGAAGGGGGCGGAGCACGGGATCCTGATTCGGGGTGGCGAGGCACTCGAGACCGTGCAGCGCACCGACATCGTGGTGTTCGACAAGACCGGCACGATCACCGTGGGCAAGCCGGTTGTGACGCAGGTGCTCGGGGCGAGGCGCTCCGATGGGACCATCGTGAGCCCTGACGAGTTGCTGCGGCTGGCTGCCGCCGTCGAGGCGCGATCAGAACACCCACTGGCGTCGGCCATCGTCCGTGCTGCCGAGGCGAAGGGCCTTGAGACACCGGCGGTGGAGCGGTTTGTGGCGATGGAAGGGCGCGGCGCCCGCGGGATCGTCGGGAAGTTCCTTGTCGAGGTCATCAGCGTGCGCCATGCGAGCGAACGGAGCCTCCCGCTCAGATCCCTGGAGCAGGAAGTGGAGCGCCACATTCTGGCTGGGCGCTCAGCGGCCATCGTCGTGGTCAACGACACGGTCCAGGGCGCGATCATCATCGCTGACGAACTGAAGCCCGGTGCGAAGGACGCCGTCACGCGTCTCAAAGGGATGGGGCTTGAGGTCGTGCTCCTGAGCGGCGACAGCAAGGTGGCGGCGCGGCTGGTGGGGAAGGAGGTCGGCATCGAAAACGTCATTGCCGAGGTGGACCCCCGGGACAAGACCGACGAGATCAAGCGTCTGCAGGAGAAGGGGCGGATCGTCGCGATGGTCGGTGATGGGATCAACGATGCCCCGGCGCTCGCCCAGGCTGACATTGGCTTCGCCCTGGGCACCGGCACCGATGTGGCGGTCGAGGCGTCCGATATCACGCTCATCCGCGGTGACGTGAACGGTGTGGTCGCTGCCATCGAGCTCTCGAAACGCACCATGCGGACCATTCGCATCAATCTGTTCTTCGCGTTCGTATACAACGTGTTGGGGATACCCCTTGCCGCGGGTGTGTTGTACCCATTCACGGGTGTCCTCCTGAGTCCCATCGTGGCGAGTGCGGCGATGGCGGCATCCAGCCTGAGCGTCGTGGGCAACAGCTTGCGTCTTCGGGCCTTCACACCAACCCAAACCACCTGATCCATGCGCTATTTCCATCGCACGACATTGAGTCCTGACGACGTGATCGCGGAGGCCGATCGCTATTTTGGCGAGTGTCTCCAGGCCGGCGAGTCACGCAACCGCTTGCGCGAATTCAGCGGCTCCATCGGAACGATCGCGGTCAAGGTCGAAGCGGAGGGGGGTCACTACACGCTCGTTACGCTCCGGACCGATCAGGTGGGCGAGAGCGAGGCGGACAAGCTGGGGAAGCGCTTCCTGACGATCTTGCATTCTCGGGGCAAGCCGGGACACTTGGCCCGTGGTGCGTACTAGCGGCGTGCCCAGCACAGCGCGCATATCAGACGGACGGACATCATGGCAACCGCACAACTCCACATCACCGGCATGACCTGCGATCACTGCCGCCAAAAGGTCGAGAGGGCGCTCAACGAGGCGTCCGGCGTCTTTGCGGCGCAGGTGGATCTCGAGGCGGAGACCGCCGAAGTCGATTTTGACTCGCGACGCTCGGATCCCCACGATCTCGTGACGGCGGTCAAGGCTGCCGGCTACGGGGCCACGATCGCGTCGTGAGACATCGTTTCGCCCTCGCTCGGGCCACTCCGAGCGGGTGAAACGGGAGGAGGCGGCATGCCGTCCCTGACGTACCTCGAAGCGCTGCGACAAGGCTTGTGGGAGGAAATGGAGCGCGACGAGCGCGTGTTCCTCCTCGGGGAAGACGTCGGGCGGTACGGGGGTGCGTTCAAACTCACCGAGGGCTTCCAGGAGCGGTTCGGCGCACAGCGTGTGATCGACACGCCGCTCAGTGAGGCCGCCCTCGTGGGTGCCGCCGCCGGGGCCGCACACATGGGCTTTCGGCCGGTAGCCGAAATGCAGTTCATCGACTTCATCGCCTGTGCCTACGACATGATCACCAACTACGTGGCGACTGCGCGGTACCGCGCTGGCCTCTCGACGCCGATCGTGATTCGCGGTCCCTGCGGCGGGTACGTGCGGGGTGGGCCGTTCCATTCACAGATGCCCGAGGCGGCGTTCTTTCACACCCCAGGCCTCAAGCTCGTGAGCCCGGCCACGGTGACCGACGCCAAAGGTCTGCTCAAGGCGGCGATCCGAGACGACGACCCGGTCATCTTCTTCGAGCACAAGTTTCTGTACCGTCGCATCAAGGAGGACGTCCCCGACGATCCGGAGGTGCTTTCCCCCATCGGAAAGGCGCGCACCGTGCTCGAGGGGCGGGACCTGACCCTCGTTACCTGGTCGGCAATGGTCTGGAAGGCCCAGGAGGCTGCCGCGATCCTCAAACGAGAAGACGGCGTGTCAGTCGAGATCCTCGACCTGCGCACGCTTCTACCGATGGACGACGCGGCCATCTTGGCCTCGGTGCGCAAGACCAACCGACTCCTGATCGTCCACGAGGATACCCGCACGGGCGGCATTGCCGGGGAGATCACTGCGCGCGTCAACGAGCAAGCGTTCCAATGGCTGGACAGCCCGATTCTCCGGGTCACGGCGCACGACACGCCGTTGCCGTTTTCCGGACCACTGGAGGATTTCGTGCTTCCGCAAACGGAGACGATCGTCGAGACTGCGCGTCGCGTGCTCGCCTACTGATCCCCGCGGACCGACATCCCGCTCCCACAGGTTTCCGCTCGGATCATGAGGGCTCGACGGATCCGCTCGACTTGCGCGGGACCGGTGAGCGCCGAGCACCACGATCGCTCGTCCCACAACGGTCCGCTCAGGAAGCGCGCCACTCCGCTGCTCTCCACCGCCGCCGCCACGCTGGAACGCACCTCCCTGAGCATCGTTCTCCGGGAGACACCCGGATCGGCTTTCACGAGCACGTGCACCCGGTGGGGCGTGACGCAGACCTGCACGATACGCCAGGTCCGTCCAGCGCAGCGTTGGTGAATGACGCGCTCGCAGAATCGTTGGAGCCCACGTATCTTAAACGTCCGGCGGCGGTGCCGCGTTGCCCACGTGACGTGGAACCACGTGATACTCGCCGATAAGGTCACAAACGGCTGCATGTGACACGTATGTGGCGGACGGACCCCCGCTTCGTACCCGAATCGACGCTGTAATGGATCAAATCCCCCGAGCTCGGCTCGGGCGGTGACGTAGGAGAGCAGGGAATGGCGCGTGTCGATGTGATCATGCCGCAAATGGGCGAGTCCATCGCCGAGGGCACCGTATCGCGGTGGCTCAAACAGGTAGGGGACTCGGTGAAACGGGACGAGGCCATTCTGGAGATTTCCACCGACAAAGTGGATGCGGAGATTCCGGCACCCACGGCCGGGGTGCTGGCGGAGATCAAGGTGGGAGAGGGCGAGACGGTGGCCGTGCAGACCGTGATCGCCGTGATCGACACCGATGGGGCCGCGGCCGCCGTGACAGCGCCGCCCGCCGCACACCCGGCGGAGCCCGCCGCGAAACCGGCCCAGACAAAGGCAGAGGAGCCGAAGCACGCGCCCGCTCCCGCCCCCGCCCCCGCCCCCGCGCCGCCAGCAAAGACGGCGGAGCCCATGAGCGACGAGAGTGATGACGAGCGACTCCGGCGGCGCTCGACGCCGCTCGTCCGCAAGATCGCCGCGGAGCACGGGGTCGATATCGGACGGGTCGAGGGCTCGGGCCATGCCGGCAGGGTGACGAAGAAAGACATCCTCGAGTTCATCGAACGCGACGAGCATCGCACAGCCGCCGCCACTCCCACAGCGCCGACTGCGGCGCCGGCGACAGGCGCCATCGCGCATCCCACGGTGGAGCCCTGGCCTGGGGACCAGGTCGTGCCGATGAGCCGGATCCGAAAGCTCACGGCAGATCACATGGTGCTCTCGCGACGGGTCTCGGCGCACGTTACGAGCTACTACGAGATCGATTACACCGAGATCGCCCGGCTCCGAGCGAGGATCAAGAAGGACTACCAGGAACGGGGGGCGAACCCGACGTATCTGACCTTCATCATCAAGGTCATCGCCGACAACCTGCGCAAGCATCCGATTGTCAACGCGTCGGTGAGCGGCGAGGCCATCATCTATCGCAAGCCGATCAACATCGGTGTCGCCGTTGCGCTCGATTGGGGCCTGATCGTGCCGGTCCTGAAGAACGCGGACGAGCTCTCTTTGCTCGGTATCGCCAAGAAGGTGGCCGATCTCGCCGACCGGGCCCGCGCAAAGCGTCTCTCGCCCGACGAGGTCCAAAAAGGCACGTTCACGATCACGAATCCTGGAGTGTTCGGCTCGTTTGCCGGCGCACCGATCATCAGTCAGCCCCAGGTGGCGATCCTCGGGATCGGCTCGATCGAGAAGCGCCCCAAGGTCCTCACGCTGGAGGATGGGCAGGACGTGATCGCGATCAGGACCATAGGACTGCTCTCGATGTCGTACGATCACCGCGTCGTCGACGGCGCGGACGCGGACCGGTTCATGGCCGATGTGAAGCAGGACCTCGAGTCGTTCTCGGAAGGAGCGGTGTAAGGATGGCGCGGCGAACGATCGACGTCGACGGTGAACGGTGGCAGGTCTACCCCTCTGGCCGGGTGACCGCGTACGAGCGGGACGAGTTTGGCCTCGTGTTCGAGAAGGGCACGGGCGCGGACCGCATTCGCCGGGTCACGCGGTTCTCGCCGGTCGGAGCGCGGCGCTGGGACGTGGCCTTGCGCGAGCTGTCTGAGTTGCGGCTGCTCGAGTTCTTCCGGCAGTCACAGCCCGGGGCGATGAGTCCGGAGGTCGCGTACGGCGCGAGAGCGTCCAGGCCGCGCACGTGATCGACCTGCACATGCATTCGACCGCCTCCGACGGCGTGTGTCCGCCGTCGGAGGTGGTTCGGCGTGCGGCCATGCAGAGGCTCACGGTCATCGCGCTCACCGACCATGACACGCTTGCCGGCATACGTGAGGCAGCGGGGGAGGGAGTACGGCAAGGTGTGCGGGTCATTGCGGGATGCGAGTTCTCGGTTGCGGCCCCCTGGGGTGAGATGCACCTCCTGGCGTACTTCCTTCCGTCCAATGAGCCGCGGCTCGAGGCATTTCTCGCCGACAAGCGGGGCAAGCGCGTGGTGCGGGCGCAGCATATGGTCGACCGGCTGCGTGGCTTGGGACTCCCGGTCTCCCTCGATGAAGTCGAGTCCGAGGCTGGCACCGGTGCCGTCGGGCGCCCCCATGTTGCCAGGGTGTTGGTGCGGGGCGGACACGTTGCCGACGTGCCGGAGGCGTTCTCCCGCTTTCTGGGCTCACGGCGTCCGGCGTTCGTTCCCAAGGAACTCCCCAGCGTCAACGAAGTGACCGCGCTCGTGCGCTCGCTCGGCGGCGTCACGTCGGCGGCCCACCTCGTTTCGCGCGCCACCCGTCGCGGACTGGCTTCGCTCAGCGCTCGTGGCGTCGATGGGGTTGAAGTGCGGCATCCCCTTCACGACGTGCGCCGGGCCACCGAGATCGAGCACCTCACGGGCGATCTCGGGATGATGCGAACCGGCGGGACTGACTGGCATGGCGACTCCACGGACGAACGGAATCGGGCACCGCTCGGCAGCATTACCATCCCCGAACAGTGGCTGAACGACATCGAGCAACTCCACCAGCAGCGGATCACAGTCGAGGAGGCAGGATGACCGATCTCATTCTCGTTGGAGAGACCGCCCCGGACGTCGAGTTGGCCGCATCCGACGGACAGCGGTATCGGCTGTCGGACGTCTTGAAGCGGTCACGGATCTTCTTGGTGTTCTATCCCGGCAACAACACCCCTGGGTGAAACCGCCAACTCTCCGCCGTGCGCGATGAGATCGAGAAGTTCCGGAAGGCCGACGTGCAGCCCTTTGGTGTCAACCCGGCCGGGGTCGAGGCCCACGGTCGGTACGCCGCGAAGTTGAAGCTCCCGTTTCCACTGTTGAGCGATCCGGATCTCGAGGCCACCGGGGCGTACGGCGCCCTGAAGGCCGACGGGAAGAAGACCCAACGCTCGGTCGTCCTGATCGATCGAGACGGGACAGTGCTGTTTTCGGCTCGGGGCGCCCCCGGTGCCAAGGAGGTGCTCGCAGCGCTCACGTGAGGGGCGAGGGCGGGGGGGCGATTGCACCGCTGGTGATATCTTGCGAAGGCCAGCGGGAACGCCGGTGCGGGTTCCGCTGTTGAAGAGGTGGCATCGGGACGCGTGTGACGCTGTTCACCACGCCGTCGAGTTCGAGACTGTGGCGCGCTGTCGAGGGTGACGAGGATTGTCCTCCGCGGCGTTTCGCCTCCGAGATTGGAGCTGAGGGACACGTGACAGACAAGGATCGACAGACGGGGCAGGGGTACGACGTGATCATCGTCGGGGCCGGGCCCGCCGGGCTCTGCGCCGCAATGTACGCTGGTCGCGGAATGCTCAAGACGCTCGTGATCGAGCGCGGGATGCCGGGGGGTGAGCTCCTCAACACGGATCTGATCGAGGATTACATCGGGTTTGAGAGTATCAAGGGGCCCGAGCTGGCTCAACTCATGGCCGATCACGCCAAGAAGTTCGGTGCCGAGTTCGTGATGGATACTGTCGACTCGATCGTCAAGCGAGCGGATGGGGCGTTCGAGATCACGACCCAGCTCGAGAGGCAATACCGAGCGCCGGCGGTGATCATCACGGCAGGGGGGACCCCGCGGAAGCTCGGTGTTCCGGGCGAGAAGGAGTTCGCCGGACGCGGCGTGTCCTATTGTGCCGTGTGCGACGGGGCGTTCTTCAAGGGCGAGGTGCTGGCTGTCGTCGGAGGCGGAGACGCCGCCGTCGAGGAAGCGGACTATCTCACGCGGTATGCCTCCAAGGTGCACATCATTCATCGGCGTGACGAGCTGCGGGCCTCACCGATCATCCAGAAGCGCGCGCTCGCCAATCCGAAGATCGAGATGATCTGGAACAAGGTCGTCGAAGAGGTCCAGGGCGATGCCAAAGGCGTGAATCAGTTGCTGCTCAAGGATACGCAGTCGGGCGAGCAGTCGACGCTATCGGTTGGCGGGGTGTTCGTCTTCATCGGATTCACTCCGAACTCGGGGCTCATCAAGGGCCATTTCGACCACGATCCCAGTGGGTACATCATCACCGACAGCCACATGATGACGTCGATTCCCGGGCTCTTCGCCGCAGGCGACCTCCGCGTCCAGCTGGTACGGCAGATCACGACGGCTGTTGGGGACGCGACGACAGCAGCCATGGCGGTGGAGAAGTACCTCGTCGAATACCGCGATCGGGAACGGGAACGCGGGGAGCCGGCTGGCGTTGGCGCATCCTAGAGTCGTCTGCCTCACCACGGGATCCTTCCAGGAGAACGGCTTCATTGTCGCGGACGATGCGAGCCGAGACGCGGTGGTGGTCGATCCGGGAGAAGAGGCAGAGCTCTTCCTGACGCGGCTGGAGACCGAGGACCTCAGGCTCAATGCCGTCTGGCTGACGCACGCGCACCTCGATCACATTCTCGGGGTGGCAACCGTGGTTGAACGCACGGGGGTCCCGGTGCATCTGCACCCTGCAGACCGGCCGCTCTACGACGCCGCGGCTAATCAGGGGGTGTGGTTCGGCATGCAGGTGGAGCCGCCGCCGCCTCCGAATCACGAGCTCCAGGCCGGTGACACTCTCTCAGTTGGGCGGTACCGGTTCACGGTGCGGCACGTTCCGGGACACAGTCCCGGGTCTGTCGCATTCATTGGGCACGGGATCGCCATCGTCGGCGATGCCCTGTTTGCCGGATCGGTGGGCCGCGTGGATCTCCCGGGTGGAGACGGAGCGACCTTGCTCGAGAGCATTCGGCGGGAATTGATGGTGCTTCCAGACGAGACGATCGTGTATTCGGGCCACGGTCCCGAGACCACGGTGGGTCGGGAACGCTCCTCGAATCCGTTCCTCACCGGGGCGTTTCCGCTTGTCTGAGCAACGAGCGATGATGGCCAGGACATCGGCCAGGATGGGCGGTCGCGCCGTCGGACCGGCACCCGTCCAACCCGAACCGGTCTACTGCATGCGGTGCGAATGTCCCGTGACGGTGCAGCCGTGGGGCTGCAAGAACCCGTGCGGCAACTGTGGGTTCGTGTACCCACTGGGCGACTGCTCCGACTAGAGGTCCAGCCGCAATGGCCGATCCGCGTATCCGACCCCGGACTCCTGACGAAGTCGATGGCGAGGTGCGCTCGATCTTCGATACCTACCTGCGGGAGCGGGGGAACGTCCCGAACATGTTTCGGACGGTGGCGGCACGACCGCGGCACCTGCAAACGATGATCGCCCACTTCCGAGCAGTGATGAACGATGGCGACGTGCCCACCCTGCTCAAAGAGCTGCTGGCGGTCCGCGTGTCATCCATCAACCGATGTCGGTACTGACTCGCTTCCCATACCGCCTTGGCAAGGCGGCTCGACGCACAGGAATCCTGGCTGGCAGCCGTTCGGAGAGAGACGCCCGAGGATGGCAGTACGGCAGATGCGTCGCTCGACGGACTGGAGGAAGGCTGGAAGCTGGCGCTTCGGTTCGGTGAGCTCATTACGGACAGCGGGCATGCGGTGACCGACGACGATTACCGCGAGCTGGCTCGACACTGGAGCGATGCTGAGATCGTCGAGCTGACGTTGGTGGCCGGCTTGTTCAGTTACTTCAACCGGTTCAACGACGCGCTACGGGTCGAAGTGACGAAGTAGGGCGGAGTGCGGGAGGCCGGCGAGCGAGGTCGGCTGAGGAAGACGCCAACGATCCGGTCCACTGTGTTCGATGTGGAGGACCCACCCACATGACTAACTCGACCTCCCCTGCTGGTTCCTCTCCTCCGCGCGTGGAGCGCGATTCCCTGGGCGAGTTGAAGGTGCCGGCCGCGGCACTGTACGGCATTCAGACGGCGCGCGCGATCCAGAACTTCCCGGTTTCGGGTCTCCGGCCGATGGATGCCTTCGTCGAGGCGATGGTATGGATCAAGCGATCGGCAGCACAAGTTCATCGCGAGACCGGCCGGCTCGAGCCGGCGCTGGCCGACGCGATCGTTCGCTCCGCCGACGAGGTGTTGGGCGGCGAACATCGCGATCAGTTCGTGGTAGACCCGTACCAGGCGGGCGCGGGAACCAGCCACAACATGAACGTGAACGAGGTGCTCGCCAACCGTGCCAACGAGATCCTGGGAGGACGACGCGGGGAGTACCGTCCAGTCCATCCCAACGATCACGTCAACATGGCGCAGAGTACCAACGATACCATTCCCACGGCGATCCGATTGGCCATGCTGGCCAGGCTGCCCCGCCTCCTTGATGCCATGACGCTGCTCGCCCGGGAGCTCCAGGCCAAGGGGAGTGAATTCGACGGGGTGATGAAGTCGGGACGCACCCACCTCCAGGACGCCACACCGATCCGCCTTGGCCAGGAGTTCGCGGCATTCGGCGGCACCGTCGAGCGGAACGGGGAGCGCCTACAGCAGGGATCGGCGTGGCTGCAGGATCTCAACATCGGCGGATCGGCCGTAGGCACGGGGCTCAATGTCGAGCCCGTGTACCCGGGGCGGATGGTAACGGAGTTGTCGAAGCTCACGGGACTTCCGCTTAGAGAAGGACGCGACCGCGTGCAGCTGATGCAGTCCATGGGAGACTTCGCGGCCGTGAGCGGCCTGCTGCGGAGTTATGCGGTCGATCTCGGCAAGATCGCCAACGATCTGCGCTTGCTGTCGTCCGGTCCTCGAACGGGACTCGCCGAAATCCGTCTCCCGGCGGTGCAGCCCGGTTCGAGCATCATGCCAGGCAAGGTCAATCCGGTGCTTGCGGAGATGACCAACATGGTCTGCTTTCAGGTCATCGGGAACGATGTGACCGTGGCCTCGGCGGCCGAGGCGGGACAGCTCGAGCTGAATGTCATGATGCCCGTCATCGCCCACAATCTCCTGTTCTCAGTCGAGATCCTGACGAATGCCACGCACCTCCTGGCCGAGCGCTGTGTGGCGGGGATTGTTGCCGACGAAGAGCAGTGCGCCTATTGGCTGGAACGAAGCTCGGCCATTGTGACCGCCCTGGCCCCCCGCATCGGCTATGCGGAGGCGGCGAAGCTCGCGCAGGAGGCCGTCCGCCGGAACATGACGGTGCGGGAGCTGGTGGAGGAAAAGGGTGTGCTCCCGAAACACGAGCTCGACGCCGTGCTCGATCTCCGGGCCATGACGGATCTCGGGGTGCCAGGGGACGCGCCTGAATCCTGAAAGCCGAATGATCTTGCTTTCCGAGCCTAGGCGTCGGATATTGAAGGTACGGGAGGCAGCCATGCGAGTCACAACCTGGGCCGAGTATGGCTTGATCGTGTCGCTCCACCTAGCCAAAGAGGGAGGAGAGACCCCCACGCCTGCGCGGGACCTGGCAGAGCGAGAGGGCCTCCCCGGTGACTACGTGGAGCAGATCCTGCTGAAGCTCCGAAGGGCGGGGCTGGTGAAGAGCGTGCGGGGAGCCAAGGGCGGCTATTTCCTGGCCCACGACCCCCAGACCATCTCGGTGAAAGACGTGATGGAGGCGGCCGAGAATCGCACGTTCGAGGTGTACTGCGATGCGCACCGAGTGAACCTGTCGCGGTGTGGCCCCAATGGGGACTGCAGCCTACGGCCCGTGTGGCGTGAGCTGCAGCGCAGGATCGATGAGATGCTGTCGAGCGTGTCTCTGGCCGACCTGATGCGGCAGGAGTCCGAAGTCGAAGCTCTTGTGGCGCAGTAAGGGGTGAGCGACACCGGGGTGGGGTGGGGTAGTCGGTCAGGTGCATCTCAAAAGCCTACCCATTCACTCGGGTATCCGTCCCGCGCTGGGTCTTCCTCCCTCAGCTCCCCGATGTCAGGTTCCTGTAACGGGTGCCGATGACTGGTCGCCGCACGATGTCGTCCGAACTCAGCCAGCACGAGGTCACGAGATACTCCCGCCACCTGCTCCTTCCCGAGGTGGGGCTGGAGGGGCAGGGTCGTCTGCGGTCGGGGAGCGTGTTGGTGGTAGGGGCGGGGGGTCTGGGGTCGCCCGCATTGCTCTACCTCGCGGCCGCCGGTGTCGGCACGCTCGGTATCGTCGATTCGGATACGCTCGACGAGACCAATCTCCAGCGCCAAGTGGTCCACGGCACTTCGGCGGTGGGCACGAGCAAGGCAGCGTCGGCCGCCGCGAGGGTGCGCGACCTCAACCCCCACGTCGCGCTGCGAGTCCTTGAGACCCGCCTCACCGCTGACAACGCGCTCGACATCTGTCGCGGGTTTGACGTCGTCGTAGACGGTAGCGACAACTTCCCCACTCGATATCTGGTGAACGACGCGTGCGTCCTCCTGGGCATCCCGTACGTGTACGGCGCGATCTTTCGCTTCGACGGGCAGGCATCAGTGTTCGGCGGGCCAACAGGACCGTGCTACCGCTGTCTCTTCAGAGAGCCACCGCCTCCAGGTCTCGTCCCATCGTGCGACGAGGCGGGCGTACTCGGGGTTCTGCCCGGTATCATCGGTAGCATCCAAGCGCTCGAGGCCATCAAGCTGCTCCTTGGCATTGGTACCACGCTCGAAGGGCGCCTTGTGCTGTTCAACGCGCTCAACCTCGAGTTTCGCGAACTCGCGATCCGTCGGGACCCGACGTGCCCGATCTGCGGAACGGTACCAACGATTCGAGAGTTGATCGATTACGAGGCCTTTTGCGGACACGTCGACAAGGAGCCGAAGGCGGAGAACGAGATCACGGCTGCCGAGCTGGCCCGTGAGCTTGGGACCAACGGGGAGGTCGTGTTGCTCGACGTGCGGGAACCCCTCGAATGGGATATCTGCCACATTCCGGAGTCTCGCCTCATACCCATGGGCACGCTTCCTCAGCGCCTGGGCGAGTTCGATCCCCAGAGTGAGATCGTCACGATCTGTCACCACGGGCGTCGCTCACTGCGCGCGGTCGACATCCTGCGTGACGCCGGGTTTCAGCACGTGCGAAGCTTGAAGGGTGGGGTAGCTGCTTGGGCGGATGTCGTCGACCCGGCCATGCCGCGCTACTAACGGCTGCTCGCACCAACATCAATGGCGACGCCCGGCACCGTCCCCTTGAGGCGATGCCGGGCGTTTTTAGCGCAGTGCCGAAGGTGGGATTCGAACCCACACGGGCTATTCGCCCACTGCGCCCTGAACGCAGCGCGTCTACCAGTTCCACCACTTCGGCAGGAACTTCGTAATGGGCCCGGAATATAGAAGGCGGTGCCAAACACGGTCAACCGCGCCGCTTGACCGGCCGGAAATGGTTTTCTATGTTGGACTTAGCTCGTGTCGCCAACTGCTGATCCGAAAGCCGAATCCGGCACCGTCGTCGCCCGTAACAAGAAAGCGAGGCACGACTACCACATTCTCGATACGTGGGAAGCCGGCTTGACGCTCACCGGGAGCGAGATCAAGTCGGTACGAGCCGGAAAGGTGAGCCTCAAGGGCGCATTCGGCGTCCTTCGGTCGGGCGAAGTCTGGCTGGAGGGAATGAACATCGCTGCCTATGACTCGGCCGGGTACGTCAATCACGACCCCCTGCGGCCTCGCAAGCTGCTCATGCATCGTCATGAGCTGCGGAGGCTCATCGGCGCGGTCGAGCAGAAGGGACTGACCCTGGTGCCCCTCGATCTGCATCTGACCAAGGGATGGGCCAAAGTCACGATGGCGCTTGCTCGCGGGAAGAAGCTCCACGACAAACGCGAAGATCTCAAACGACGCGCGGCCCAGCGGGATGCCGAGCGGGAACAAGGGCGCCGTCGATGAGGTTGCTGCTCCTCACCACACTCACGCTGACCGTCCACGCCGCCCCCGTCGTGGCGCCTCCGGTCGTGCCCAGGGCGGTGGTGATCGCGACCGCACGAGGCGAGACGGCGATTCCCGTTGGCGTCCACAAAGGTCATGCGGCCCTCCCCGTGTCGAGGCTCGGCGCCGTGCTGCCCGTGACCAGCGAGGTGTTCGGGGATTGGGCGCTGGTGGCCTTCGCGGGCGAGCCGTTCCGGTTCCTGCTCGGGGCGCCGCTCTTCGTCCATGACGGACGAGTAGTGCCAGTGGCCGGCGGGGCCTACATCGTGTCCGACACGCTGTTCGTGCCGCTCCAATGGCTCGCGGAGTTCGTCCCACGCATCTTCAGTGAGGGCTACCGGTACGATCCACGATCCGCGCGGTTCGAAGAGACGCGGATGGCCACACGCACCCCGTCGGTGGCGACCCCTGCGCCGGGCCGCCCCGGCTCGGATGCGGCGCGGCGCAACGGTCTGCGCCTCGCTCATAGGGTAGTCGTGGACCCGGGCCACGGCGGCGTGGATCCCGGGAACCCGGGGCGCCATCTGCCCGGCAACATGAGAGAAAAGCACGTGAACCTGGCGATCGGATTGCAGCTCCGCGACGAGCTGCGCCGGCGCGGCGTTGACGTCATCATGACCCGGTCGACCGACACGCTGATCGCGCTGGGCGAGCGGGCTCTGATGTGCCGTGACGAGTGTGATCTCTTCGTGAGCATCCACGTCAACAGCCTCCCCGCTCGCCGAGGGTACGAGCGGGTGGATGGCGCGGAGACCTACTTCCTCGGCGAGGCACTCACGGCAGAGGCCCGTCGGGTGGCGGCCATGGAAAACGAGGCGCTCCGCTACGAGACCGGGGGTGGAGACCTCGGGGGCGATCTCGGGTTCATCTTCAAAGACCTCCAGACCAACGAGTTCCTGCGAGAGTCGGCCCTCCTAGCCGACATCGTGCAACACCAAACGGCGGCCACTCACCCCGGGCAGAATCGCGGCGTAGCGCAGGCTCCCTACGTGGTGCTCAAGACGGCGACACGGCCCGCCATTCTGGTTGAGACGGGATTCGCTACCAACCGGCGCGACGGGGAGTTCCTGGCATCGAAATCAGGCCAGCAAGCCATTGCCAGATCCATCGCCGAGGGGGTCGTGGAGTACCTGAAGCGCTACGAGGCAAAGGTGCTGGTCGGGACGCAGCCGTGATCCGCCGGTATTGGCGCTCGGCCGTGCTGATCGGCGCCGCCGGCATTGGCTGTGCCTACTTCAACGGTCTCTACAACGCGAATCAGCTCGCGGGCGACGCGGCGCGTGCCCAGCGGGAGGGACGTCCCGGTGAGGCGCGCTCCCTTTGGGCACAGGCGGTGGTCAAGGCGGAATCCGTTGCGACCCGATATCCCAAGAGCAAGTACCACGATGACGCGCTCCTGCTCTGGGGTAAGGGCCTCGCGGAGATTGGTGACTGCAACCGTGCGGTCCGACCGCTGTCGCTCGCCGTGGGCTCCTCCGCCGACGCCGCGCTCCAGCGGGAAGCGCGGCTCGTGCTAGCCCGGTGTCAGCTCGCGGTCAACCGGCCGACGGCTGCCATCGCCTCGCTCGACGCTCTCCTCGACGGAGCCGATTCCGCGACCACCGCGCAGGTCTACCTGCTACGCGGAAGGGCTGAGCTGAGCCGTGGCAATCCTGCGGCCGCTGTCAGCGACTTCGAGCGGGTGCCGCCCGACGTGGCCGCCTTCGACCTGGCGAATGCTCTGCTCATGATCGGAGATGTGGCCGGGGCCAAGGCGGTCCTCGCGACGCGAGCGGCGCTCGAGTACCGGGAGACACCGTGGCTTACCGTGCTCGACTCGCTTGGTCGACGCGATGGAGAGGGTGCGGCGGAGCTGGTGGACAGGCTGGTGGAGCGGCGTGATGTGACACCCGGGCAGCGGGCACGCCTGTTCAATGCCGATGGTGTTCGGTGGGAACGGGCTGGTCGCGAGCTGAGGGCGCGCGATCGGTTTGGGGCGGCCGTCGCGGCTGCCCCGGACTCGGCCGATGCGAACCTGGGAAGGGCCTACGCTGGGGTGGCCCGGTTCCGGGAGTTGGACGATCTCAGCATGTTGGCCGACGTCCGCCGCGAATTGGATCGGCCAATGCGCGCCGGGGGACCCTCCGCGCAGGTGGTTGGTCCCACGGTCGGCGTGCTCGATGTCACGATTCAGGTGGTTGCGGCGCCCGAGCTCCCGAACCGGGACGCGAAGCTCTTCGTGCTCGGCGAGATGGTGCGGGACTCACTGCGGGCGCCGATCCCGGCTGCGGCCCTATTCCTCTTTGTCCAGCGCGAGCACCGCGAGAGCCCCATCGCCCCGAAGGCTCTGCTCGCCGCCGCGACCCTGCGGCCCGAGCTTGCCGATTCATTATCCGGGATGATGGCTAGCCAATATCCTGGCTCGCCCTACCGGCTTGCCCTGCGCGGGGAGGCGTCCGAGCGGTTCGCGTCGCTCGAGGACTCCCTCAAGACGCTCTTCGCGGCGGAGCGGCTGCGGCTGCGGAGCCCCCTGGGCGTCGGTGCAGGCGAGGAAGAGCTCATCCGGCGGCGACGGTGACCACGGCGACACCCCTGGGCGCCCTTTCGGTCTTCGGCACCACGTTCCAGAACCCGATCCTGTTGGCGGCGGGAACCGCCGGGTTTGGGCGGGAGCTGGCACGGGTGGTCGACCTGGATCGTCTGGGGGGGCTGATCACCAAGGCGGTGAGCCCGGAGCCCCGGTCGGGGAACGCCGCCCCGCGCGTGGCGGAGTTCTGGGGCGGCATGCTCAACGCGATCGGCCTGGCGAATCCCGGTTTGGATCACGTTGCGAATGTCGAGCTTCCGTGGCTCGCCGCACATCTGCGCCAGGCGCGCGTGCTCGTGAACGTGGCCGGGTCGGCGGTCGAGGATTATGTGACCGTAATCCGGCGGCTGGCATCCGTGGCAGTCGTCACGGGATTCGAGCTGAACGTTTCCTGTCCCAACACCGAGAAGGGCGGCGAGGAGTTCGGGGCGAACCCCACGGTACTCGCCGATCTGGTGCGTCGGTGTCGCTCGTCCACCGAGAAGCCGCTCATCGTCAAGCTCGCCCCGACCCTGGCCGACGTAGCATCGACGGCGGCGGGCGCCGTTGATGCGGGGGCGGATGGATTTTCCCTCGTCAACACGTTCCCCGGCACCCTGTACCGGATCTCGAGATCGGACAGAAACCAGTTCGAGCCGCGACTCGGCTATGGTCGGGGCGGGGTGAGCGGACCCGCCCTGTTACCGGTTGGAGTGCTGGCAACGCGGCTCGTGCGCGAGCGGACCGGAAAGCCCGTGATTGGGATGGGTGGGATTCGGACGTTTGACGACGTGGAGCAGTACCTCCTCGCGGGCGCCTCGCTGGTGGCGGTTGGGACCGCGGCCCTGGCCGATCCCCGGGTCCCCGAGCGCCTGGTCTTGGCCTGGGGGCGGCGTGGCTGAACTGATTCTGGCTCTGGACGTGCGCGGACGCGACGAGGCAGAACGGCTCCTGGACCGGCTGCCGGATCTTCGGTGGGTCAAGGTGGGGCCGGTGCTCTTCCTGCGCGGTGGGCCGGCTCTCATTCGGGCGTTCAAGGCGCGCGGCCTTCGGGTGTTCCTCGATCTCAAGTGGCACGACATCCCGACCACGGTGGCTGAGGCGGTCGAGGGGGCGCGGGAGTTGGCGGTGGACATGGCCACGGTCCACGCGTTAGGGGGGCAGGAGATGCTTCGGGCTGCGGTACAGGCGAGCGGGGGTCTCCGTTTGGCGGCGGTATCGGTTCTCACCTCCCACGGTGCCGAGGGGTATTGGGACAGCGTCGGGCGGAGCCCGGCAGGGGACGGGCTGAAAGCGGAGGTTGCCCGCCTCGCCACCATGGCGCTCGAGTGCGGCGTGCAGGCGGTGGTCGCCTCGCCGCAGGAGATCGAGGCGGTCCGGCGGGTGGCCGGGAGGGACGTGTGGATCGTGACGCCCGGGATCCGGCCGTCTGGGCATGGGGCGGACGACCAGCGCCGGACGGCCGATCCGGCGGCCGCCGTGCGGGCTGGGGCCACCCATCTGGTGGTTGGCCGGCCGATCACCCGGGCCATCGACCCCGTTGCGGTGTATGAGGCCATATGCCAGTTCCTTTCGTGATGGTTCGGGCCGACAAGGCCGTGAGAGGTACGCCGTGAGGCGGTCCGTGCTATTGGCCGGCCTCGTGTTGGTCGCGTTCCTCCCGCGCCTCGCGGCGCAGGAGGACCTCGACCGGGCCGTGGAGCGCGCCAGGGAGGCGTTTTTCGGCCACGAGGTCGGGGCGTTGCTCGCCACCAGCGATACGGTGCGCCTCAACATCCCGGGGACGGCCAAGTCGGCATCGATGAAACCCGGCCAGGCGGCCCGGATCCTCGAGAAGTACCTCCATTCGGCCCAAGAGCGGGACCTGACGCTGGTCAGGCTCCGGACCCTGGCAGAGGACCATGCCTACGCGGAGTTGGATCGATCCTACGTCGTCAGGGGGACCTCGGAAGAGCGGCGGGAGCGGGTGATGCTGGGCTTCCGGCGTGTGGACGGTACCTGGCGGCTCCGGGAGGTCCGGGTTACCCAATAGCCGCAACTTGCATCGGTATTAAGCCCTCTCTATATTTCGAGGCTCGATTCCTGGAATCTCGTGGGGAGCAGCCTTGAAAGTCCGTTCAAGCGTCAAGCCGATTTGCGAGCATTGCAAGGTGGTCCGCCGACGTGGCGTCACGCGGGTCATCTGCAAGCGTAATCCCAAGCACAAGCAGCGGCAGGGATAGGCCATGGCACGAATCGCAGGTGTCGACCTGCCACGCGAGAAGCGCGTCGGGGTTGCGCTCACCTACATCTTCGGCGTCGGCCGCGCAACTGCCGAGAGGGTGCTCGACACCACGGCCGTGAGCCCGGACACGCGAGTTCGTGATCTGTCAGATGCCGAGGTGGCTCGGCTCCGGCAGGCGATCGAGCGAGAGGTGAAGGTCGAAGGTGCTCTGCGCACCGAAGTGGCGATGAACATCAAGCGCCTGATGGACATCGGCAGCTACCGCGGCACACGACATCGGCGGGGCCTGCCCGTCCGAGGGCAGCGGACCCACACCAATGCACGCACCAAGAAGGGTCCGCGACGCGCAATCGCGGGCAAGAAGAAGGCGGTTAAAAAGTAAAGTATGGCTCAGGCTTCCGGTACGAAGCGATCGAAGAAGGTGGTCGAAGCGGAGGGCGTTGCCCACATTACCGCCACCTTCAACAACACGTTGGTCACCATCACGGACATGGCCGGGAACGCTCTCGTCTGGGGTTCCGCTGGCAAGTCGGGGTTCAAGGGCTCGAAGAAATCGACCTCGTTTGCCGCGACCGTCGCTGCCGAACAGTGTGCGCGTGAGGCGATGAACCTCGGCGTTCGGCGGGTCCACGTGCGGGTGCAGGGTCCTGGCTCCGGCCGCGAGTCGGCTA
The DNA here is from genome assembly GCA_029863245.1 of Gemmatimonadota bacterium. GTDB lineage: Bacteria > Gemmatimonadota > Gemmatimonadetes > Gemmatimonadales > GWC2-71-9 > JAOTVV01. Next base: position 82,342 of record JAOTVV010000008.1, on the reverse strand, counting down.
TCCAGGCACTTGCCTCGGCGGGACTCGAGGTCAAGTCGATTCGGGACGTGACGCCGATTCCCCACAACGGGTGCCGGCCTCCGAAGAAGCGGCGGGTATAGAGATGGCACGCTACACGGGTCCCGTCTGCAAGCTGTGCCGCCGTGAGGGCACCAAGCTGTTTCTCAAGGGCACACGCTGTCTCACCGAGAAGTGTGCCATTGAGCGCCGGGCCTACCCGCCCGGTCAGCACGGACCGGCTGCCGGCCGTCGGCGCAAGACCTCCGAGTATCAGCGCCAGCTCAGGGAAAAACAGAAGGTGAAGCGGCTGTATGGCCTGACGGAAGGGCAGTTCCGCCGCACGTTCGAGGGCGTCCGCGCTCTCCCGGGGGTCACAGGCGAGAACTTGTTGGTGCGTCTGGAGACTCGCCTGGACAGCATCGTGCACCGCATGGGCTTCGCGCCCAGCCGGCGCGCTGCCAGACAGCTGGTGCGGCATCGCCACGTGCAAGTGAACGGGCGCCGTGTGAACATCCCATCCTTCCAGGTGCGGCCGAACGACGAAGTCCGGGTCGCACCGAAAAGCCGGGACCTGACGGTGGTTCGAGCCTCGATCGAGGCCTTGTCCCGCGCGGCTCCGGTGACGTGGCTTTCCGTAGACGCCGAAAAGGCCGTCGGCAAATTGCTCGAGCTCCCGACTCGTGACCAGATCCCGGTCACCGCGCAGGAGCAGATGATCGTTGAGCTCTATTCCAAGTAGACTATGACAGTCGATCTTTCTGGTTTGGTTCGTCCCCACGTCGTCGAAATGACCAAGCGGGACGATGTGCCGTTCGCGGCGGAGTTCCGGCTCCAGCCGCTCGAGCGGGGGTACGGGTACACGCTTGGCAACGCGCTCCGGCGCATGTTGCTCTCCTCGCTTCCCGGCACGGCCGTATGGGCGTTTCGGCTCGAAGGCGTGGTCCACGAGCATCAGACGGTGCCGGCGGTCGTCGAGGATATCCACCAGATCATCCAGCGGCTCAAGACGCTGACCCTGGTGATTCAGGGCGACCACACCGACGCCATCTTGCAGCTCAAGGCGACCAAGGCCGGACCCGTCACGGCCCGGAGCATCCAGCCGCACCCCGCAGTCGAAATCGTGTATCCGGACCACGTGCTGTTCACGCTGCAGGAGGACCGGGAGGTGACGGGCGAGCTGTATGTGCGCAAGGGGCGGGGGTACGTCGAAGCTGCCCAGCACGAGGTGGATCGCTCGCTGCCCGTCGACTTGGTTCGCATCGATGCCATCTACAATCCGGTGCGCCGGGCGAACTTCACGGTGCAGGAGACGCGGGTCGGCCAGCGTACCGATTTTGACAGCCTCACGCTCGCGGTGGAGACCAACGGCGCGATCGCGCCCGAGGACTCCGTGGCCTATGCGGCAGCGCTGCTGCAGGAGCACTTCCGGCACTTCATCGATTTCGGCGAAGTCCCGACGGCTCCCAATGTGGACGCCGAGTCCGCCGGCGAGGCGGGAACCTCACTCAGAGAGCTGCTCTCGAAGCCGATCGATGACTGTGGGCTCTCGGTTCGCTCGATCAATTCGCTCAAGAACTCGAGCATTAGCACCCTGGGCGATCTGGTGACTTACTCCGAGGACGATCTGCTGAAGGTCAAGAACGTCGGCGAGAAGGCGCTCGGAGAGATTGCCGAGATGCTCAGGCGTGAGGGCCTCAACTTCGGCATGCAGTTCGAAGAGCGGAATGGCGAGTTGATCGTGGTCGACGAGGGCACGACGCCGGCGGCTGTCGGCGGCGAGCCCGAGCCGGTTGGCCAGGAGCCGGTGGTGGAGGGCTAGTCCGATGCGGCATCAGTACAAGGGACGCCAACTCGGTCGGACGGTCGCGCACCGGCGCGCCCTGCTGCGCAACATGGCGTCGTCACTCTTCAAGCACGAGCAGGTGGTGACGACGATCGCCAAAGCAAAAGAGCTTCGGCCGTTCGCCGAGCGGCTGATTACCCTGGCCAGGCGCGGGGATCTCCACGCTCGGCGACAAGTGGAGCGGCACATCCGGGACCGTGACGTGTCCGGCCGGCTGTTTCACGAGATCGGGCCGCGCTTTGTGAGCCGGCCCGGCGGTTACACCCGGATTCTCAAGCTGGGCCACCGCCGAGGTGACGGCGCGGAGTTGGCGAGGATCGAGCTTCTGGGCGAGTGACGGCGTGCTTGACAGCAACAAGCGAACGGGGACCCTGCGGTCCCCGTTTTTTGTTGGCTCGACGGTTGCAGTGAAGGTCTTAGGGCTTGGGAACCGATGCGGGACGTCGTGGAGCCTTGGTCACCCTATTCGACTTGATGCACTGCGCACAGACCCGGAGCCGCTTGACCTCTCCGTTGACGAGCGCCCGCACTCGTTGGAGGTTGGGGTACCAGCGACGATTGGTCTTGTTATTGGCGTGACTCACGTTGTGACCGAATGTCGGTCCTTTGCCACAGACGTCGCAGATGCGTGCCATGATAGATAGCCGTCGGAAGTGTCTGGTATCGTTTGTGCTGCGCGAAACTTTGAAACCTAATCGCCGAATCCGCTCCATACAACCCATCGCCGGCCGTCTTACCAGACTCACCACCGACCAAAGGCGAGCGTAGATGTCCACTGCACTCATCACGGGAATCACTGGCCAGGACGGCTCCTACCTTGCGGAGTTCCTGCTCGAAAAGGGGTACGACGTCATCGGCGTTGTGCGGCGCACGTCGCACGACTCCTACGAGCGGATCGGGCATTTGCTGGATCGGCTCCGCGTTGTTCCAGCAGACCTCCTGGACCAGCACTCGCTCACCTCGGTGATCAAAGACCACCGCCCGGACGAGATCTACAACCTTGCGGCGCAAAGCTTCGTGCCGACGAGTTGGAGTCAGCCCGTGCTGACTGGAGAGTTCACAGCGCTCGGCGTGACACGGATTCTCGAGGCGATCCGGCTGGCCCACCCCACGGCCCGCTTCTATCAGGCGAGCTCGTCGGAGATGTTCGGCAAGGCGCAGGAAAGCCCGCAGAGCGAGCAGACCCCGTTCTACCCCCGATCGCCCTATGGCGTCGCCAAGGTGTACGGGCATTGGATCACGGTGAACTACCGCGAGTCCTACGGCATCCACGCGGTGAGTGGGATCCTGTTCAATCACGAGTCCCCGCGCCGAGGGCTCGAGTTTGTGACGCGGAAGGTGTCCCACGGTGTGGCCCGCATCAAGTTCGGCCTGGCCAAGGAAATCCGGCTGGGCAACCTCGACGCACGCCGCGACTGGGGTTACGCCGGTGACTATGTGGATGCCATGTGGCGTATGCTGCAGCAGCCGGAGCCCGATGACTACGTGGTCGGGACAGGTGTGATGCATTCGGTTCGCGACCTGGTGGAGATTGCCTTTGGCCACGTGGGACTCGATTGGCAGGACTTCGTCAAGGTAGATCCCTCGTTGGTGAGGCCGGCGGAGGTGGAGCACCTGCTTGCCGATGGGCGAAAGGCGGAAGCGGCGCTCGGATGGAAGCCGACCGTGTCGTTCGAGGAGCTGGTACGGATGATGGTCGACGCCGACATCGCCAAGCTCGAGGCGGCCCGGTGAGGGTACTCGTTACCGGCGCCGATGGGTTTGCTGGCATCTGGCTTGTCCGCCGCCTCCGCAAGGACGGGCACGAGGTGGTTGCGGCCGTTCGGCCCGATCGGCCGTTGTGGGTGGGGGCACCACCCCCGTGGGACCACAAGGTTCACACGGTGCCGTTCGAACTGTTGGACGCGGCCTCCGTTCGAGGCATCCTCTCCATTGGTTTTGACGCCGTGGTCCATCTGGCGGCTGTCGCGTCCGGTGGCGACGCGCGCCAGGATCCGACCCGAGCCTGGGAGATCAACGCTCTCGGCACGGCCCGGCTCGCCGAAGAGCTCGGTCGCCGGCGGACGGCGAACGATGAGGAGACGATCCTGATGGTGGCCTCGACGGCGGAGGTCTACGGAGCCGGATCCGATCGGCCGAGAATGGAGGAGGAGCAAGTGGCACCCTGCTCCCCCTATGCGGCATCCAAGCTCGCCGCCGAAAACGCGGCGCTCGAGGTGCATCGCCGTACTGGTCTCCGGGTCGTGATCAGTCGCAGCTTCCCGCACACCGGCAAGGGACAAGATGAGCGCTTCGTGGTGCCCGCGTTCGCCCGTCGACTGATCGCCGCCAAGCGTGGAGGACTGCAAGAGGTGAGGGTGGGCAACCTGACACCCGTTCGGGAGTTCATGCACGTCTCCGACGTGGTGTCCGCGTACGTGGATCTTCTCCGCCACGGGGTGCCCGGACACGTGTACAACGTCGGTGGCGGCGAAGCCGTGTCCCTGAACGATCTGTTCCTCCGCCTTGCGGCCATCGTCGGCGTCGCGGCGGAGCCGAAACCCGATCCCGACCTCGTGCGACCCGCGGACATCCCGCATCTCGTTGGCGACGCGAGCAAGCTCGCGGCCCTGACCGGCTGGGCGCCCAGCGTCTCACTTCAAGACACCTTGGCCGAGGTCGTGAATGCCCAGACGCGCTGACCTCGAGAGCATTCTGCTGATCGGGTCGGGGCCGATCGTGATCGGGCAGGCTGCCGAGTTCGATTATTCGGGGACGCAGGCCGTGAAGGCGCTGAAGGAGGAGGGCTATCGGGTCATCCTGGTGAACTCCAACCCCGCGACCATCATGACCGATCCAGAGCTGGCGGATCGGACCTACATCGAGCCCGTGACCCCTGATTGGGTGGCAAAGGTGATCGAGCAGGAGCGCCCGGACGCCTTGCTCCCGACGATGGGTGGGCAGACGGCCCTCAACGTCGCCATGGCGCTGGTCGAGGACGGCACGCTTGAGCGCTACGGGGTGGAATTGATCGGTGCCGACGAGCGGGCGATCCGCGTGGCGGAGGACCGTAAGGAATTCGGGGCCGCGATGGAGCGGCTCGGTCTTGCGGTGCCTAGGGGCGCCGTCGTGAGCTCGAACGACGAGGCGCTCGCGCACATCGAGGAGATCGGATACCCGGCGATCATCCGGCCGTCGTTTACCCTCGGGGGCACCGGTGGCGGCGTTGCCTACAACGTCGAGGAGTACGAGGTCCTGATCAAGCGGGCGCTCGACCTGTCACCCGTGCATTCGGTGCTCGTGGAGCGGTCGGTGCTGGGGTGGAAGGAGTTCGAGCTCGAGGTCATGCGGGACCACCGCGACAACGTGGTCATCGTGTGCTCCATCGAGAACATGGATCCGATGGGGGTGCACACGGGCGACTCGATCACGGTGGCGCCGGCCATGACGCTCACCGACCGCGAGTACCAGGTGATGCGGGATGCTGCCATCGCGATCATCCGCGAAGTGGGCGTGGATGCGGGCGGCTGCAACATCCAGTTTGCGCTGGATCCGCGAACCGGCGAGATGCTCACGATCGAGATGAATCCGCGTGTCTCCCGTTCGTCGGCGCTCGCGTCGAAGGCAACGGGCTTCCCGATCGCGCGGATCGGCACGAAGCTCGCCGTGGGCTACACGCTCGACGAGCTCCCCAACGACATCACGAAGACCACGCCGGCCTCCTTCGAGCCGGTCCTCGACTATGTCGTGGCGAAGTTCCCGCGCTTTGCATTCGAGAAGTTCCCCACGGCCGATTTCCGGCTCACGACGCAGATGAAGTCGGTGGGCGAATCGATGGCCATCGGTCGGACGTTCAAGGAGGCGTTCCAGAAAGGACTCCGCTCGCTCGAGATCGATCGGCCCGGATGGGTGGTCGGGGCGACGCTCGCCGACGACAGGCTCGAGTCCGACGATCGTGATGACATCAAGGTCGCCCTTCGAACGCCTACGCCGGAGCGGATTTTCCAGATCAAGCGGGCGATGATTGCCGGCATCCCGGTCGACGACATCGCCGAGCTCACCGGGATCGATCCCTGGTTCCTGTCGCAGCTCCAGGAGCTGCTCGATGCGGAGAGACGGTTTGCGGAGGCTGCGGAGGTCGACGCGGCATTGATGCGCGAGATGAAGCGCTTGGGGTTCTCCGACAAGCAGTTGGGCGACCTGCGCGGCACGTCAGAGCAAGACTTGCGGGAGCGGCGGTGGGCGTTCGGCATCCACCCCGACTACAAGGTAGTGGATACCTGCGCCGGGGAGTTCCCCTCGGCCACGCCATACTACTACTCCTCGTACGAAGAGGAGAACGAGTCCGAGCCGCTGGGAAGCGACGGCGTGGTCATACTGGGGAGCGGACCGAACCGGATCGGGCAGGGTGTGGAGTTCGATTACTGCTGCGTGCGGGCCGGTCTCTCCTTCCGGGAGTTGGGGTATCGCACCATCATGATCAACTCCAATCCCGAGACCGTCTCCACCGATTTTGACGTTTCGGACAAGCTCTACTTCGAGCCACTCACGCTGGAGGATGTGCTCGAGATCGTCAGATTGGAGCAGCCCAAAGGGGTTGTAGTGCAGCTCGGGGGTCAGACCCCGCTCAAACTCGCCAGGGGGCTGGAAGCTGCCGGCATTCCGATCCTCGGCACGGGTCCTGAGTCGATCGATCTTGCCGAGGACCGTCGACGGTTCGACGCGCTGGCCCGCAAGCTCGGCGTGACACAACCGCCCAATGGCACCGTTGTCACCCTGGAGGAGGCGATCGCCGTCGCCACTGACGTTGGGTACCCGGTACTGGTGCGCCCGTCCTACGTGCTCGGCGGGCGGGCCATGGAGATCGTCTACGACGAGCCGGCCCTGCGGGGCTACTTCGCCAAGGCCGCCCGGGTTTCTCCCGAGCACCCAGTGCTCATCGACCGATTCCTGGAGGATGCCTTCGAGGCCGACGTCGATGCCATCGCGGACGGTGAGCAGTGCGTCATCGGGGGGGTGATGCAGCACATCGAAGACGCTGGTGTGCACTCCGGCGACTCGGCATGTGTGCTGCCGCCGTACCTCCTGAGCGAGCGTGCGATCGACGAGATGCGCGAGCACACCAGAGCCTTTGCGAAGGCGCTCGGCGTGGTCGGCGTCATTAACGTGCAGTTTGCCGTCCAGGACGGCGTCGTCTATGTGCTCGAGGTGAATCCGCGGGCCTCGCGGACCCTGCCGTTCGTGAGCAAGGCGACGGGCGCCCCGTTGGCGAAGCTCGCGGCCGGAGTCATGATTGGAAAGCGTCTGGCCGAGCTCGGTTTCACCAGCGAACCCGCCATTCCGTATGTGGCGGTAAAGGAGGCGGTCTTTCCGTTCTCGAAGCTCCCCAACGTGGATGTCATTCTCGGGCCGGAGATGCGGTCCACCGGGGAGGTCATGGGCGTGGCGGACAGTTTCGGTATGGCGTTCGCCAAGGCGCAGATTGCTGCCGGTGACGCGCTGCCGTTGCAGGGCACCGTGTTCGTCACCGTGAACGACAATGACAAGGCCACCGTGCTTCCGATCGTGCGGCGGTTTCACGAGATGGGTTTCAGGATCAGGGCTACGGAGGGGACCGCCCGTTACCTGCGGCAGCGCGGGGTGCCAAGCGAACGAGTCCTCAAGATCCATGAAGGACGGCCAAATCCGGTGGACCTGATCGTCTCAGGGGCTGTTCAGCTCCTTATCAATACCCCGTTGGGCAAGCTCACCCAGCGGGACGATTACCTCATTCGCCGCACTGCAATCCACCATCGCGTGCCGTATATCACTACGATGTCGGCAGCGAGCGCGGCGTGCGACGCGGTGCTGGCCCTCAAGAGCCGGGACGGCAGCGTGCGGTGCCTTCAGGAATGGTACCAGCTCGCGCGTGCGCTCCTTGCGGAGGCGCCGCAGAGTGGAGTCACCCGAAGGCCGTCGGGCAAAGCGACTGCGCACGGCTGAGCGAGGCATCCGATTGCACCCGAACGCTCAGCGCGAGCTTGCCAGCCGCATCGCGGGACAGCTCCGTTTCGACGAGCCGCTCGCGGCATACACGACCTACCGGATCGGCGGTCCCGCGTCGGCGATCGTGTTTCCGTCCTGCGAAAACGATGTGGTCGAGTCAGTGCGCTTCGCCGCCCGGAACGGGTACCGTTGGTTTGCGCTGGGGCTGGGCTCGAACATTCTCGTGTCGGACGCAGGATTCGACGGCCTCGTCATTCGGTTTGGCAAAGGGCTCGATCCACTGGAGACTGAGGTCAACGGAGACCAAGCCCGGTGGCGCGCCGGGGCAGGTCTGCCCACACCATTGCTCGCCCGTCGGTCTGCCAAAGCCGGTCTCGCCGGCGTGCATCGACTGGTGGGCGTGCCGGGTACCGTGGGTGGCGGTGTGTTCATGAACGCAGGGGCGCATGGGCAGGACTTCGGATCGGTGGTGACGGAGGTCGAGCTGATCGGCGGCGACGGGCGTCAACGTGTTGTGACAGGAAGCGAGGTCCCGTGGCGGTACCGAGGCAGTGGCCTCGAGGGCTCCCTTGTGCTCTCGGCGACGCTCCAGCTGGACCCAGCGGATCCAATCGAGCTCGAGAAGGAAGTGCAGCAGCACTTCGGTTGGCGGAAGGCCGGAACACCGTTCAATGAGCCGTGCTGCGGGTCGGTGTTTCGCAATCCTCCTGCGGAGTCCCTGCCCGCAGATGGGCCACGGACTGCCGGCCAATTGATCGACTCGCTGGGCCTCAAAGGGTTTCGGGTGGGTGGGGCCGAAGTCTCGCGCAAGCACGCCAACTATGTCGTGAACGTGGGTGCTGCAACAGCGAGCGATGTCCTGTCGGTGATCAGCGCGGTGCGTGAGCGTGTGCACCAGGAGTATGGTCTGGAGTTGGTGCTAGAGGTGCAGGTGGTGGGGGGATAGGGGGAGATCTGGAGATGGCTAGAGTGCAGGGGACCGATCTAACGTGCAGCGTGCAGGGGGCAGGAGGCAGGAGGCGTACTGGGGTGAGTAGACATCCATCCATGCGCGGGGGAGCCTGAGTTGTCTGACTATTTCGTCCATGAGAGTTCGTATGTCGATGAAGGTGCGACGGTTGGTGAAGGCACCAAGATCTGGCATTTCTGCCACGTCATGTCAGGGGCGGAGATCGGCGAGCGCTGTAGCCTGGGTCAGAACGTCGTCGTCATGCCTGGCACGAAGATCGGCAACAACGTGAAGATCCAGAACAACGTGTCGATCTACGAGGGCGTGGTGTTGGAAGACGACGTGTTCTGTGGACCCTCATGCGTCTTCACCAACGTTACGACGCCGAGGAGCCACGTGTCGCGCAAGGGCGAGTACGTCACGACGTTGGTGCGACGCGGGGTGGCTATTGGGGCGAACGCCACGGTTGTGTGCGGGGTCACGCTCGGAGAGTATGCGTTCATCGGAGCGGGCGCGGTTGTCACGTCCGACGTTCCACGCTACGCTCTGATGGTCGGCGTGCCGGCGCGACGCGTGGGGTGGATGTGTCAGTGCGGGGAGCGGCTTCACCTGACTGATGGCCAAACACGGTGTGATCGGTGTGGGGATGGGTATTGCGAGCGGGAGGGGCGATTGGAGCCGATTGCGGACCCTCATCCGAGTACGTAAGTTAATGTCTCTCTTGCATTTGAGGGTTTCGTGAACGTCCCGTTGCTGGACCTCCGTGCACAGTTCGACACCATCAGGGGCGAGGTGGTCCCGGCCCTGCTCGGTGTCGTGGAGTCCCAGCGGTTCATCATGGGTGAAGCGGTTGGGCAGCTCGAGGAGGCGGTGGCGAAGCACAGCCACGCGCGGTTCGGTGTCGGTTGCGCCTCGGGCACGGATGCGCTCCTGCTCTCTCTCAAGACGCTGGACCTCGTACCGGGCGATGAGGTGATCACCTCGCCGTTTACGTTCTTCGCCACTGCCGGTGCGATCACCAACGCCGGCGGCACGCCGGTGTTCGTCGACATCGATCCTGTGACCTTCAATCTCGACCTCGACCAGGTCGCGGACCGAGTGAACGCTCGTACTAGGGCGATCGTCCCCGTGCACCTGTTCGGGCAGATGGCACCCATGGAGGCGTTGGTCCCGCTCGCCGAACGGCACGGCCTCGCGGTGATCGAAGATGCTGCGCAGGCGATCGGAGCAAGGCGCAAGGTCGGTGGCGCGTGGCGAATGGCCGGGGAGCTAGGAACGACGGGTGCTTTTTCGTTCTTCCCGAGCAAGAACCTCGGTGCATGGGGAGACGGGGGCATGATCGTCACGCAGGACGAGGCCCTGGCGGAGCGCTTACGACGGCTGCGCATCCATGGAGGCGCGAAACAGTACCACCACGACGAGGTTGGAACCAACAGTCGACTGGACACGGTCCAGGCGGCCGTGCTGCTGGCAAAGCTCCAACATCTGGATGGTTGGAACGCGGCCAGACGGACGCATGCCGAGCGATACGACGCAGCGCTGGCCGACATCGATGGGGTGACCCCCCCTGTGACCCACCCGGCCAACGAGCACACCTATCACCAGTATACGATCCGGTCGGATCGGCGTGATGCCTTGCGGGAGCACCTAGCGGCTCGAGGTATCGGGTCGGCGGTCTACTATCCCGGGTGTTTGCACCTCCAACCGTGCTTCGCGCGGCTGGGATACAAGCGGGGCCAGCTGCCGGAGGCGGAGCGGGCCAGCGCCGAGGTGCTCTCGCTGCCGGTCTATCCTGAGTTGACAGAGTCCCAGCAGGAAGCTGTGATCGGCGCCATTATCGAGTTTCATCGATGAAGAGGGTCAAGGTAACGGTCCTTGGTGCGGGCAACTGGGGCCGGAACCATGTCCGCACGCTTGCCGCTCTGCCCGAGGCCGAACTCGTCGGGATCTGCGATCCTGACGCGTCGGTGCGGCGGGCCATGGCAGGCTCCTATCCCGGTGCCGCAGTGACGGCATCGGTCGACGAGGCACTCGAACCGGCCGAGGCCGTTGTGGTTGCCACGCCGGCGGCGAGCCATGCCGCGCTCGCGCTCCAGGCCATCGAGCGCGGCATACCGGTGCTCGTGGAAAAGCCCTTCGCGCTTTCCACTGAGGAAGCCAATGCGGTTGCCGACGCGGCCGTGTCCAAGGGCGTCCCGGTGGTCGTGGGGCATCTCCTCGTGTTTCACCCAGCGGTTGAACGACTCAAGGCGATGATCGGGGCTGGAGAGCTGGGAGAGGTATTCTACCTGTACAGCCAACGCGTGAACCTCGGCCAGATTCGCCCAGACGAAAACGCGCTGTGGAGCTTTGGTCCCCACGATATCTCGGTGGCACTGGACTTGCTCGGTGAGCAACCCGTGCGCGTGTCGGCGCATGGTAGGAGCTACCTCCAGCCTGGCATCGAGGACGTTGTGTTTATGATCATGGAGTTCGCATCCGGCGTGATGGCGCACGTCCAGATGTCGTGGCTCGACCCGCGGAAGGAGCGGCGGCTCACGGTCGTAGGATCGAAGCGAATGGTGGTGCTGGATGACATGGAGCCGCGGGAGAAGCTGCGCGTCTACGACAAGGGAGTTGACAAGCCTCCTGAGTACGCCTCGTATGGCGAGAGCCTTGCAGTGCGGGAGGGGGACATTACAATCCCGCGGATTCCCAACGTGGAACCGCTGAGTGCCGAGTTGCGCCACTTCGTGCGCGTCGCACGCGGAGAGGAGGCGCCAAGAGTTGGGGCGGCGGACGGCGTGCTGGTAATCCGGATCCTGGAAGCCGCATCCGAGTCGCTGGCGTCGCATGGGGCGTCGGTAGAGGTGTGAACCCGTGGAGCAGGACAGTGGAATGAAGATCGAGGAGGGACTGCTCGGCAAGGCGGACGATCGGACGGCGCGTTTCGGCGTGGTCGGACTGGGTTACGTTGGCCTGCCGCTGGCCGTCGAGATCGGACAAGCCGGGTTCAAGGTCGTCGGTTTCGACGTGCAGGAGGCGGTGGTCAGCGGTATCAATGCGGGACGCTCGCATGTCAAGGACGTTGGGAATTCAACTCTTGCGGCTCTGGTGAAAAGCGGCCAGGTGTCAGCCACGACGGATATGAGCCGATTGCGGGAAGTGGATGCGATCTCTATTTGCGTCCCTACTCCGTTGTCCAAGACCAAGGATCCTGACGTCTCGTTCGTGTTGAGCGCGGCGGATGCGGTGACGAGAAGCATTCGTCCGGGCCAGCTGATCGTGCTCGAAAGTACGACTTATCCTGGGACAACGCGGGAGTTGCTTCTCCCGCGGATTGAGGCCGGTGGACTCAAGGTTGGGAAGGACATCTTCCTGGCGTTCAGTCCCGAACGTGTCGATCCAGGGAACCCAACCTGGCAGACACGGAACACGCCAAAAGTCATAGGCGGTGTTACACCGGCTTGCCAGCGGGTGGTGGAGGCACTGTATGGTCCGGTCTTCGACATTCTGGTTCTCGTTTCCTCTCCGGAGGCGGCGGAGCTGGTGAAGCTTCTGGAGAACACGTTCCGCAGCGTGAACATCGGCCTGGTCAACGAGATGGCCATGGTGTGCGACCGCCTGGGGGTCGATGTGTGGGAAGTGATCGAGGCGGCGGCCACCAAGCCGTTCGGGTTCATGAAGTTCACGCCGGGTCCCGGGCTTGGGGGGCACTGTATCCCGATCGACCCGCACTACCTCGCGTGGAAAATGCGCTCGCTCAACTACAAGACCCGGTTCATCGAGGTTGCTGGCGAGGTGAACTCGGAGATGCCGGCGTTCTGGGTGCGCAAGGTTGTCGAGGGCCTGAACGAAGATTCGAAGGCGGTTCGTGGATCGACGATCCTGGTGATCGGGGCCGCCTATAAGAAGGACATCGATGACGTGCGGGAGAGCCCCGCGCTCGACATCATTCGACTGCTACAGCAGCAGGGGGCCAACATTTCGTACCATGATCCCCACGTTCCGCAGCTGCACGAGGACGGTGTCGAACTCGCGAGCGTGGACCTGACGGCAGACGCGGTGGCAGACGCCGACTGTGTTGTGATCGCTACGGACCACAGCACGCTCGACTTCGGCATGGTCGGCAAGCGGGCACGGCGCGTCGTGGACACCCGTAACGCGCTTGCCGGCAGACGGTAACACGGCGATCGGGGGAGATCCATTATGAAGGTTGCTGTTGTTGGCACTGGGTACGTTGGACTGGTGGTCGGGGCGTGTCTCGCCGAGACCGGCAACGACGTGATCTGCGCGGACGTTGACGAACGGAAGATCAAGGACCTCCAGCAGGGCCGGATCCCGATCTACGAGCCGGGTCTTGAGCCGTTAGTAGTCGGCAACCAGGCAGCCGGGAGGTTGAGCTTCACCACGGATGTGGGAGCCGCTGTGGAGGCATCGTACGTGGTCATCATTGCGGTCGGCACGCCGCCCGATGAGGACGGGGCCGCCGACCTTCAACACGTACTGCGGGTCGCTGAAGTCATCGGCGAGCATATGAACGGTCCCAAGATCGTCGTGACGAAGAGTACGGTGCCGGTGGGGACCGCAGAAAAGGTTCGTCGGACGATTGCGGCTCGGACGAATGAGCGGCTTCACGTGTGCTCGAGCCCGGAGTTTCTAAAAGAAGGAGCAGCCATTGACGATTTCATGAAGCCGGACAGGGTGGTCGTGGGAGCGGACTCCAAGGAGGCCGAGGACGTGCTCCGAGAGCTGCACTCCCCGTTCATCCGCACGGGTAATCCACTCATCTTCATGGACACGACCTCGGCGGAACTCACCAAGTATGCGGCGAATGCCATGCTGGCCACGCGCATCTCGTTCATGAACCAAGTGGCCGAGCTGTGCGAGCGAGTCGGCGCTGACATCACGTTGATCCGCAGCGGCATTGGAAGCGACACGCGTATTGGATCGTCGTTCCTGTTCCCGGGGCCGGGTTATGGCGGCTCGTGTTTCCCCAAGGACGTCAAGGCACTGATGCGAACCGCGGATGAGCTTGATGTGAGGCTCGACATCATGGAGGCAGTCGAGGCTGTGAACGCACGTCAGAAGCAGAAGCTTCGTGTGAATCTCCAACAGCTCCTCGGAGAAGAGCTCGCCGGGCGGACGATTGCCGTGTGGGGCTTGGCGTTCAAGGCAAAGACGGATGATGTGCGTGAGAGTCCGGCTGTCGAGTTGATCGAGGACCTGCTTGCGCGCGGCGCACGCGTCAAAGCCCACGATCCGAAAGCGCTGCATTCGGCACAACGCATCTTCGGAGATCGGATTACCTACGCCGAGAAGATGTACGAGGCACTTCCCGAAGCGGACGCTTTGGTGATCGTGACCGAATGGCTGGAGTATCGCAACCCGGATTTTCAAAAGATGCGAGAGCTTCTCAAGCAGCCGATAATCGTGGACGGTCGGAATCTCTACGAGCCGTCTCGAATGCGGGAGCTTGGGTTCGTGTATCGGAGTATCGGTAGGAGGCCGGTCGGATGAGGATCGTAGTAACGGGAGCGGCTGGCTTCCTGGGATCGCATCTGACGGATGCGCTTCTGGAAGGTGACCATGACGTGGTCGGGATCGACAACCTCATCACGGGGTCTCTGTCAAACATCGAGCACATCCGCGAGCACCCGAGGTTCATGTTTCTCCAGCGCGACGTGAGCACGTACATCGCTGTCGACGGACCTGTCGACGGGGTGATGCACTTTGCCTCGCCGGCGAGCCCGATCGACTATCTCCAGCTTCCCATCCAGACGCTCAAGGTAGGATCGCTCGGCACCCACAATTGCCTGGGCCTGGCGAAGGCGAAGGGAGCGCGCTTTTTGCTCGCGAGCACGTCCGAGGTGTACGGCGACCCACAGGTGCACCCGCAACCGGAATCCTATTGGGGGCATGTCAACCCGATTGGCCCGCGCGGGGTCTACGACGAGGCCAAGCGTTTCGCCGAGGCCATGACTATGGCGTACCATCGGTATCACGGCTTGGACACGCGCATCGTGCGTATCTTCAACACCTACGGGCCGAGGATGCGCGCGAGCGACGGTCGGGTCGTGTCCAACTTCATCGTGCAGGCACTGAAAGGGGAGCCACTCACCATCTACGGTGAAGGAAACCAGAGCCGCTCGTTTTGCTATGTGGATGACGAAATTGAGGGAATCGTTCGGCTGTTCGAACGGGGGGACGAGGCCCCGACGAACATCGGCAACCCGCATGAATTCACCGTGCGTGAACTCGCCGACATAGTAGTCCGGCTCACCGGAACCGCGTCTCAGGTGACCTTCGAGTCACTACCGGTCGACGACCCCAAGCAGCGTCGGCCAGACATCTCCCGGGCCAAGTCACTTCTGGATTGGGAGCCAACGGTGTCACTCGAAGAAGGACTCCTGAAGACCATCGACTACTTCCGACGAATCCAGCTGCCATGAGCCCGCGGGTCGCCGTCACCGGTACCCCGCAGGGCGTGTTGGGCGCAGTGACCTGGGTGCAGCGACCTACGAGGTCTTCAACCTGGGGGAATCGCAGACAGTCAGCCTCCGCCGTCTGATCGAGTTGATTGCCATGCATTGAAGGTCAGGCCGGAGATCGAATATCTTCCGGAGCAACCGGGGGATGTCCGGCGATCCTATGCGGACATGTCCAAGGCCCGGAGCACCCTGAGGTACGACCTGCAGGTGGCTATCGAGGACGGAATCCCCCGATTCGTCGAGTGGTTCCAGGAGACCCATGGATCTGAGCTCTAAGCAACAACTCGAGCTGGCCAAGGAGCGGTTCGGCCTCCAGGACTACTACGGGGCGATCCATCTACTCGAAGACCTCATCGAGCGGGGGAAGGCGTTTGCCGACGCCCACCACCTGCTGGGCGTGTGCTACGAGCTGGTGGACCAGCCGGAGCGAGCGCTGGCGGCGTTCGACCGTGCGCTGGTGCTGAACCCCAGATACGTCGAGGCCAACATCCACCGCGGGATCGTCCTGGCCGGTCTGGGTCGGGAGCGTGAGGCGGAACAGGCCTTTGCCGCGGCGAAGGCCTCCGGAGGAGAGGACCGCCAGGGGGTCAGGGCGCATCACGCATCCAAGTTGGCCAACAAGCACGCGGACCTCGGTGAGGCCTACGCGGAAGCCGGGGCACTGAGCCGGGCCATTACGCAGTATCGTGCAGCCCTCGAGCTGTGCGACGAATATCACGACCTCCGCTATCGTCTGGGCCGCCTGCTGCTGGATTCCGGCCGCTCGCTCGAAGCCCGCGAGGAACTCGCAACGGTCGTCGTCGCCCGGCCTGACATGGTCGATGCCCGTGCCACCTACGGACTCGCATGCTATCTGTCGGGAGACGCGCCAATGGCTCGGGGAATCTGGAAAGCGCTGGCCGAGGCCTACCCGAAGGACCGCCGCGTCCGCGCCTACTTGAGCATGCTCGAGCGAGAACAGGATGCGTAACGTTCGGCGCCTGCGGACCGCCGTCGCTGGCCTGCTGATCGCGACGGGGCCGGTTGCTGCCTGCGTCGGGTCGGCGGCCGATCACGAGTCCATTGGCGATGGAGCCTACGCGGAAGCGCGCTTTGGAGAGGCGCTGGTGGAATACCGGCTGGCGCTCGCACGTGGCGGAGGCAATCCGAGCCTGCGTGCCAAGGCGGGGGCAGCGGGCCTGCGGGCTGGGGACCTCGTTGCGGCTGCTGAGGAGTTTCGAGCGTATGGAGTGGCTGGGGGCGAGGAACGGGCAAGCGAAGCTGCCGATGGACTCGTGCGCGTGGCGAATGCTGCTATCACCCGGGGCGACCGGGCGGGACTGGCAGAGGCCCTGGAGGCGCTTCAGGAGACCGCACCGGGGCGCGTCCTCGGATCCTTTGCGCCCGAGGCCGTGGCGGTGCTCGGGGATCTGCCCCGGGGCCAGGAGGCGCTGACGATCCTGCTGTACGCAGCGGCGGGAGCGCCGGACGCCAGGATCCAGGATTCACTGATGTACGCGTACGGGTCCGTGTTGCGCCGCATGGGGCGTTGTGAGGATGCGGTGAAGGTGTACGAGAGCCTGGTTCGACGGCAACGAGATGCGCGGGTGGCGAACGTTGCTCGGGATGACTTGGTGAGTTGCGCTCTCCGTTTGGGCCGCGGCGCCCTGGACAACGGCATGCCGACGGGTGCCGAGGCCTGGTTCCGCCTCGCCGCCACTCGGGGCGGCAACACCAACGACGGCCGCCTCGCATACCTCGGGCTCGGCGACGTGCGGTTCGCGTTGGGAGACGTGTTGGGTGCCATCGAGGCGTACGAGCAGGCTCGGGCGGGACGCGGCCCCGGCGATTCCATTCACGCCCTCGTGTCTGAGCGGCTCAACCTGATCGCCCGTCCGCCCTCCGAGCCTCGACAGCCATGACGGCGTCCCGCTTCGAACCTGCGGCCGACCCGCGGCCGACACCCGGAACTCTCGGCCGCTCTCGGGTACTACTGCACCTGATGCACCGTTCCTTGACCCTATTCGTGTCGCTGCTGCTCCTGTCGGGATGCAGCGCCAAGCTCGACCCGAGCCAGCACCCGACACCTGAATCGCTGTACGAGGCCTCCATGAAAGCGTTCCGCTCCGGGCGCTGGAGTGTCGCGCAGCAGGGATTCCAGCGTCTCACGTTCGAGCTCCCGCCCCGCGACGACCGGAGTGCCGACGTTCGGTACTATCTCGCGGAATGCATGCTGCAACAGGGTGAGGGGCTGGAAGCGGCTCGGCAGTTCCGTCGGGTCGCGGACGAGTATCCGCGCCATCGACTCGCCCCGGACGCGCTGCTCCGGGCCGGCGATGCGTATCTGAAGCTGTGGAACAACCCCGAACTCGATCCGGCCTACGGCGAGACTGCTCTCGCGACCTACACGGAACTCCTCGGACGCTTCCCGTCGAGTCCGGCGGCCACACGGGCCCAAATCCGAGTTGCCCAACTAAACGAGCGCTTTGCGGCGAAGGGTTTCAGGAACGGCGACTTCTACCTGCGTTTCCGCGCCTACGATTCGGCCATCATCTACTTCAAGGACATCATCGCGAAGTACCCGCGGACTTCGTACGCGCCGAAGGCCGTGCTCGGCCTGGTGAAGGCATACGACCGCATCGGATACGATGAAGAGAAGAAGGAAATGTGCCTGCACCTTGAGCAGTACTACCCAGGGACCGAGGACGGGGAAGGACGCTGCCGGGGATAACGGTGTCCGGGCGCGACGCCACCACCCCATGACGGCCCATCTCCGAGCCCACCAGTCCTGACATGCTCAGAGGCGTCTTCGGCGGTTCCTTCGATCCCGTTCACATCGGCCACCTCGTTGTGGCGCGCGCCGCTCGAGATCGTCTGGGTCTCGACGTGGTTCACTTGATTCCCGCCAACCGCCAGCCCTTCAAGACACAGGGACACGTCGCGTCGGCCCGCGACCGCCTGGCGATGCTGCGAGTGGCGGTCGCGGAATCCCCGGGATTGCGAGCGGACGCCCGGGAGGTGGAACGCGGCGGGGTGTCGTACACCATCGATTCACTCCGGGAACTCCGAGCCGAATTCCCAGAGGACGCATTATGTTTGTTGGTTGGGGCGGACGCGGCCCGGGAGCTGCCCGGGTGGCGCGAGGGCGCGGAGATCTCCCGGCTTGCACGGATCGGCGTGCTCACGCGTCCTGGAGCAGGGATGCCCGATCTGCCCTGGCCGGCTGAATTGGTGGAAGTTCCGGCGGTCGCCGCGTCGGCCACCGACGTCCGAGCGCGCCTCCGGCGCGGGGAGTCGGTCGCGGGACTCATACCAGACGCCGTTGCTCAATACATCACGACGCACGGACTGTATCGAACTGAAGACTGATGCTCAAGAAGCTCGTTACGAAGGTCATCGGCTCGCGTTTTGATCGCGAGGTCAAGCGCATTCAGCCAATCGTCGACGCGATCATGGAGCACGAGTCGCGTCTGGCCCAGCTGTCCGACGAGGAGGTACAGGCGCAGACGGCCAAGCTGCGCGGGCTCCTGGCGGAACGCTTGGGGGAACTCCATTCCCGACTGGCCGACAAGCGGCAGGCGCGCCACGACTGCGCGGATCCCACGGAGCGGGACGCGCTAAACCACGAGGTGACCGACCTCGAGGAACAGCTCAAAGCCGAGACGGCACAGGTGCTGGACGATCTCCTTCCCGAGGCCTTTGCAACGGTCCGCGAGGCGTGCCGGCGGCTCCTGGGCACGAAGGTCGTCGTCACGGCCCACGAGCTGGAGTGGGACATGGTTCCCTACGACGTCCAACTCATTGGCGGCATCGTGCTGCATCAGGGGAAGATCGCGGAGATGGCGACCGGCGAAGGGAAGACCCTAGTTGCCACCCTCCCCATGTACCTGAACGCGCTGCCGGGCGACGGCACGCACCTGATCACGGTGAACAACTACCTGGCGCGGCGCGACTCCCAGTGGATGGGTCATGTCTTCAAGTGGCTCGGTCTCACCGTGGGGTGCCTCGATGACACCGAGCCGTCCACACCGGAACGCCGGGCGGCGTACGAGTGTGACGTGACGTATGGCACGAACAATGAGTTCGGGTTCGACTACCTCCGCGACAACATGGTGTTTTCGCTGGACCAGCGGGTCCAGCGCCGGCACGTATACGCCATCGTGGACGAGGTGGACAGCATCCTCATCGACGAGGCCCGCACGCCGCTCATTATTTCCGGACCCGTGGGCAATGAGGCGGACCAGAAGTACTCCACCTTCAATACGCAGGTGCGGAACCTCGTGCGGAAGCAAACGGCCGTGGTGAACGAGTTGCTGGCCGAAGCCGAGGCGGCGATGAACGATGGGCCCACGGACTATGACACCGGGGTGAAGCTATTCCAGGCTCAGCTGGGCATGCCGAAGAACAAGAAGTTCATGAAGTACCTGCAGGAGCCCGGCATCAAGCAGCTGGTCCAACGGATCGAGCTCGACCGGGTCGCAGACCGGAAGCTCCCGGCCACGCAGCGGCGCCTGGCGCACGTCGAAGACCCCCTCTACTTCGTGCTCGACGAACGAGGGCATTCGGTGCACCTCACCGACCAGGGCGTCGAGACGATGAGTCCGGACGATCCGGATCTCTTCATCGTTCCCGACATCTCGGAGGAGTTCGGCCGGATCGAGCACGACGAGACTCTGTCGGCGCAGGAGAAGCTGGAGCGACGGCAGACGCTCGAGGCCGAGTATGCCGAGAAGAGCGAGAAGCTGCAGATCATCCACAAGCTCCTGCAGGCGCACGCGCTGTATGAGAAGGACGTCGAGTACGTCGTGCAGGACGGCCAAGTCTTCATCGTTGACGAGTTCACCGGGCGGATCCTGCCGGGACGGCGCTGGTCGGACGGGTTGCACCAGGCGGTCGAGGCAAAGGAATCGGTCACGATCCGTGGTGAGACGCAGACGCTCGCGACCATCACGATCCAGAACTACTTCCGCATGTACGACAAGCTCTCCGGCATGACCGGGACGGCCGAAACGGAGGAGGGCGAGTTCTTCCAGATCTACGGTCTGGAGGTGATGGTCATCCCGACGAACCGCCCCGTGCGTCGGGTGGACGGCCACGACCTCATCTACCGGACCCGCCGCGAGAAATACAACGCGATCATCGACGAGGTGACTCGGCAGCACGAACGCAACCTGCCGGTGCTCGTCGGCACCACGAGCGTGGAGGTGTCCGAGACCCTGGCCCGCATGCTCAAGCGGCGCGGGCTCAGGCACGAGGTGCTGAACGCGAAGCAGCACCAGCGCGAGGCGGAGATCGTCACTCAGGCTGGACGGTCCGGATCCATCACGATCGCCACCAACATGGCGGGTCGTGGAACCGACATCAAACTCGGTCCGGGCGTGAAGCAGTGTCGCGTGTGCGGGATCAAGGCGCGGCTCGCGCCCTTCGGGCAAGTCATAGAAGAGGCCGATCTGTCGGATGCGGAGATCACGAAGCTCCAGTGCAACGACGACCCGCCGTGCGGACTCGTCGTGATCGGCACGGAGCGGCACGAGTCTCGACGCATCGACCGGCAATTGCGGGGGCGATCCGGCCGGCAGGGCGATCCGGGGTCGAGCATGTTCTACCTGTCGCTCGAGGACGACCTCATGCGGCTGTTCGGCTCCGATCGGGTGGCCAAGATCATGGACAAATCAGGCGCCGAGGAGGGCGAGGTAATCACCCACCCCCTCGTGACACGGGCCATCGCCGGCGCACAGAAGCGGGTCGAGTATCAGAACTTCCAGTCTCGGAAGCGGTTGCTGGACTATGACGACGTCATGAACCAGCAGCGGGAGGTCGTCTACTCGCAACGGCTCTTTGCCTTGGAGGGTGGGGAAGAGCTGAAGGCCGAGGCGATCAGGATGATCGACGACGCCGTGGGCCGCTACGCGCGGGAGGCGGTGCCGGACCACGCTGAGGAATGGGACCGCGATCTCATCAAGAACGAGCTGCTCCTGAAGTATTTCATCTCGGCGCCGGATATCCTGGATGCTGAGAAAGTGCCCGATCCGGAGGCGCTGCACGACCTCCTCGTCCGGGCGGGTCGCGAGACGTTCAGGGCCAAGCTCGATGCCTGGTCGGAGTTGGGGAAACGCCACGGGGCTGAGGACCTGCCCGAGCGACTGCTGTCACACGTCATGTTCTCCGTGATCGACGAGAAGTGGAAGGACCATCTGTTCGAGCTCGATCACCTGCGCGCCGGGATTCAGTACCGCGCCTGGGGACAGAAAGACCCGCTGATCGAGTACAAGAAAGAAGCGTTCGACATGTTCGTGGGCTTGATGTCCGACATGAAGTCCACGTTCACGGAGCGGTTGCTAAAATTCCAGGTCCAGATCACGGCCGGGGCGCCCCAGCGTCCAGTCCAGCCCCAACGTCCCGTCGCCACCACGCTCGAGAAGCCCGATGCTGGCGTGGCGGAAGAGGACCTCATGGCAGGGGCCGTTCCCACCCGCAGGGGCCCGCCACCGTCGGCTCTTCGCGCGACCCACGGTGACGGCGAGGCGGTGGCGACCGAGCCACAGCGTCGCACCATGCCGAAGGTCGGCCGGAACGATCCCTGTCCCTGCGGGAGCGGCAAGAAGTACAAGAGATGCCACGGAGCGAGTGGGTAGGGGTGGGGAAAAGGGAAAAGGGAACAAGGAAGCGGGAAGGGGGAGGGGGACCGCGCATGCGAGAGGGATCCCCTTGATCGGACGGTCCGTCGATCTGTGGATCCACGTCATCCCAATTCCCTGGCATCCCCGTTCTTTCCGTTCCCCTTTTCCCCTTTCCCTCTTCCCTTTTCCCATCTCGAGCGCACTCAAACGGTTACCGCTGCCGGACATCCCGGCCCCATCCTCGGGCCATGGATTCCCTGCGCATTTCCGACGTCCGGGCCGCCGAACGGCCCCGGGAGCGGCTGTTTTCCCTGGGTTCGGCGTCGTTGACGCTGATCGAACTTCTCGCCATTCTGATAGGGACGGGGACGTCGCGGAGGGATGCGCTCGAGGTCGGGCGGGCCGTGCTCAAGATTGGGGAGGGATCGCTGCGTGAGCTGGCCCGCCGACCCGTTGGCGAGTTGGTTGGAGTGGCTGGGATGGGTCGCGCCAAGGCCGCACGAGTGGCGGCTGCTCTCGAAGTGGGACGGCGACTCGGCGCCGAGGAATCGGCACCGGGATTTCCGATCCGGGCACCGGCGGATATCCACCAATGGTGCGCGCCGGCACTGCGGGATCTCGCGGTCGAGGAGTTTCACCTGCTCACGTTAGACACGCAGAACCGGATCACTCGCGATCAGCTCATCACGCGCGGCATCCTCAACAGTTCACTGGTCCACCCGCGGGAGGTATTCCGAGCCGCGATCGCCGAGGCGGCTGCCGCCATCATCGTGGTGCACAACCACCCCAGCGGCAATCCGACACCGTCCCCGGACGACCGGGCGGTGACCCGCCAACTCGTCGAGGCGGGGCGCCTCTTGGACCTGCCGGTGTACGATCATGTGATCGTGGCGGGAGATCACTACTTCAGCTTCGCGGAGGCCGGGCTGCTGTGACGAGCGTGCTGCACGGCGTTGATGCCGAATTCGCACGGGCGGTGTCCGAGCGGCAGGATCGGATCGACCTCGATCTGATCGAGCGCGCCTTTCACCTGAGCGCCAGCGCCCACCGGGGGCAGAAGCGGCTCTCCGGTCACGACTTCATCTCGCATTCGGTGGAAGTCGCCAAGATCCTCGTGCGCCAACAGCTCGACTCGATCACGATCGCGGCGGCCTTGCTTCACGACGTGGCCGAGGACTCCGACGTCACGCTGGCAGAAATCCGGACGGAGTTCGGCGACGAAGTTGCGGACATCGTCGATGGGCTCACCAAGATCTCGAGCCTCACGTTCCGGTCGTCTGCCGAAGAGCAATCGGAGAACTACCGGAAGTTGCTGCTCTCGATCGCCCGCGACGCCCGGGTGATCATGGTCAAGCTGGCCGATCGACTCCACAACATGCGCACGCTCGAGCACCTGCCCGAGCCGCGCCGGCGGACGATCGCATTGGAAACCCGTGAGATCTACGCCCCGCTGGCACACCGGTTCGGGATGGCCAGCATCAAAACCGAGCTGGAGGATCTGGCCTTCAAGTTCCTCGAGCCGGAGGAGTACGAAGCGCTCGTCGAGCAGATCCAGGCCAAGCGAGACGAGCGGGAGGAGATGATCGGCCGCCTCAAGGCCCCGCTCGAGGACGCCCTACGTCAGGCCGGCATTGCCGACTTCGATGTGACGGGGCGCCCGAAACACCTGTGGTCCATCGACCGGAAGATGCGGCTCCGCAACCTGCCTTTCGCGGAGATCTACGATCTGATGGCGATCCGGGTTCTCGTGCGCTCGGTCCCCGACTGCTACCATGTCCTGGGCGTCATCCACCATCAGTGGACCCCGCTCCAGGAGCGGATCAAGGATTACATCGCTTCGCCCAAATCGAACGGCTACCAGTCGCTGCACACGACGGTGTTCGGCCCCGCCGGACAGCTGTACGAGATCCAGATTCGGACACGCGAGATGCATCGGACCGCCGAGTACGGCATCGCGGCGCATTGGGTCTACAAGGAACAGCGCTCCCCGGACGAGCTGGACACGCGCTTCGAGTGGTTCCGACAGTTGCTCGAGTTGCAGCAGGATACGCGGAACCCCGAGGAGTTCCTCGAGTTCCTCAAGATCGATCTCTATCAGGACGAGATCTTCGTCTTCACGCCCCGCGGCGACGTGAAGCGGCTCCCGACGGGGGCGACACCCATCGACTTTGCCTTTGCCGTGCACACCGAAGTGGGCCTGCGTTGCCAGGGCTCCAGGGTGAACGGACGGATCGCGCCGCTGCACCGGCCGCTCAAGAACGGTGATACCGTCGAGATCCTGACCGGGCCGTTCGCCCGCCCGAGCAAGGACTGGATCGCCCACGTCCGTACGGCACGGGCCCGGCACAAGATCCGGCAGTGGATCAACAAGGAGGAGGCGGAGCGCAGCGCCGGACTCGGCAAGGAAATCCTGGGGCGCGAGCTCCGCCGCCGCCGTCTCGAGATGCCGGCCGAGGCGGTCATCGAGGAAGCCGCAAAGCGGCTCTCGGTGGCATCCGCCGACATGCTCTACTCGGTCCTGGGCCGGGGGGATGTGCCAATCGGCCAGGTGTTCAAGGCGCTGTTCCCCGATCGCGCGAGCGGGGAGCTGCAGCCGCCCACTCCCACGCGGTTCGGGCGCGTCATCGACCGCATCCGGTTCGGCCGCGGGGTCCGCATTCACGGCGTCGATGGCCTAATGGTCCGCTACGCTCAGTGCTGCCAGCCCGTCCCCGGAGACCCCGTGGTCGGATTCGTGACGAAGGGTCGCGGAATCTCGATCCATCGCAGTGACTGTCCCAACCTTCTGTCGATGTCCGCCGACCCGGAACGGCGCGTCGAGATCGACTGGCAGGTGGTGCAGGGGGAGGTGTTCGTGGTGAGCGTGGGGGTGTCGGGGGAGGACCGCCGGGGCCTCTATGCGGACCTCATGGAGGCCGTCTCAGGGAGCGGCACGAACATCAAGAGCGCCGAGCTGTCCAGCAAAGACGGCGTCGTGTTCGGCTCGGTGCTGGTCGAGGTGGAGAATCACGCGCACCTGGCCAAGGTCATGCGGGCCATGCGCCGGGTGAAGGGCGTGCAGTCCGTCGAGCGCCGGGAGCCCACGCGCAGCATCTGAACGTTTCGCGCCCACGACGGCGCGCTATCTTTCCCCCGTGGCAACCTTTGACCTCCACATGCCCTTTGTGCTCGCGGGGGATCAGCCGCGGGCCATCCAGGAATTGAGGACGGGTCTTGAGCGCGGCGAGCGGTATCAGACCCTGCTCGGTGTGACGGGATCGGGAAAGACCGTGACGATGGCCAATGTCATTGCCGCGCACGGCCGACCCACGCTCGTGCTGTCCCACAACAAGACCCTTGCCGCCCAACTCTACGGCGAGCTCAAGAGCTTCTTTCCCAGCAACGCCGTGGAGTACTTCGTCTCCTACTACGACTACTACCAGCCGGAGGCATACGTCCCGGCGACGGACACCTACGTCGAGAAAGACGCCTCCATCAACGAAGATATCGATGCGCTGCGTCTCCGAGCGACGTCGAGTCTCGTGGAGCGCGAGGACGTGATCATCGTGGCCACGGTCTCGGCGATCTACGGGTTGGGAGATCCAGTCGAGTACCGGTCGCTCATGGTCACCGTCGACGTGGGCGAGCAGCGCGGGCGAGATGACGTACTGGAAGGCCTCGTGAACATCCAGTATCGGCGCAACGACGTTGGCTTCGATCGGGGCACCTTCCGGGTGCGGGGCGACACGGTCGAGGTGCTGCCGCCATACGAGGAACAGGCCGTTCGCATCGAGTTCTGGGGCGACGAGGTGGAGCGCGTTTCCAAGATCGATCCGTTCACCGGCGAGACGATCGCCCAGTTGTCACGGTGCGCCATCTATCCGGCAAGCCACTTCGTGCAGCGCCGGCCGAGGGTCGAGCGCGCGGTACGGGCGATTCGTGAGGAATTGGCGGGCCGACTGCGCGAATTCCGCGAACAGGGCAAGCTGCTCGAGGCCCAACGGCTCGAACAGCGTACGCACTTCGATCTCGACATGCTGCTCGAGATCGGGACCTGCGCCGGCGTGGAGAACTACAGCCGACATCTGGATGGTCGCCAACCGGGCGAGCGCCCCGCATGTCTCCTGGACTACTTCCCAGCGGACTACCTCACCTTTCTCGACGAGTCCCATGCGACCGTGCCGCAGGTAGGCGGGATGTACCACGGCGACCGGTCCCGCAAGTCGACGCTCATGGAGTACGGGTTCCGGCTCCCGTCGGCGCTGGACAACCGGCCGCTCAATTTCGACGAGTTCATGGCGCTCACGCCCCGCATGGTCTTCGTGTCGGCGACGCCAGCCGACTTCGAGCTCGAGCTGTCCGGCGGGGTGGTCGTGGAACAGATCATCCGCCCCACCGGTCTGGTCGATCCGCAAGTCGAGGTCCGATCGGTGAAAGGCCAGATCGACGATCTGCTGGCGGAGATTCGAGCGTGCGAGGCCGCCGGGGAGCGGGTGCTGGTTACGACCCTGACCAAGCGCATGGCGGAAGATCTCACGGATTACCTCCAGCAGACCGGAGTGCGGGTGCGGTACATGCACTCCGACATCGACACGATCGAGCGCATGGAAATCGTCCGCGGGCTACGGCTTGGAGAGTTCGACGTCTTGGTCGGGATCAACCTGCTGCGAGAAGGACTCGATCTGCCCGAGGTGTCCCTCGTGGCCATCCTCGATGCCGACCAGGAAGGCTTCCTGCGTTCCGAGCGCTCGCTCGTTCAGACGGTTGGCCGTGCGGCACGGAATGCCCGCGGTCGCGCAGTTCTGTACGCCGATCGCATGACCGGGTCCATGGAGCGGGCCATCGCCGAAATGAACCGGCGACGGGCCATCCAGGAAGCGCACAACGCGAAGCATCGCATCACGCCTGTGTCGATCCGGAAATCCGTGGATCAGGTGCGGCTCGTGACCCGCGTGGCCGACGCGCGCGCCGCACCACGTGAGGCAACGCTGCCGCCCGAGGGTGCTGCAACGATGGACCGAGAGACGCTCATCGCGGTGCTCGAGCAGCAGATGCGCGAGGCTGCCGCCGAGTTGGACTTCGAGCTGGCGGCCCAGCTCCGGGATCAGCTCTTCGAGCTCCGGGCCGAAGGTGACCCCCAGCGGAAGGCACCACTGGGGGTTCGGGGTGGGAAGATGACCTCGCGTGGTCGACGCCGTGCGTGAGACCGTGACGCGCGTGGAGCTGGACGAGCTGGGGCGTCGGCTGTGGGCCACGCTTTCCCCGGGTGCGGTGGTGTGGCTCACGGGTGAGCTCGGCTCGGGCAAGACGGCGCTGGTTCAGGCGATCGCCCTGGCCGCCGGCGCGGAGCACGCGCGCAGTCCGACCTTTGCACTCGTGCACGAGTATCCCTCGCCGGCAGGCCTCATCATCCACGCCGACTGCTTTCGCTTGCGCCAGCCGGACGACGCGGTCGACATCGATTTCGCCGATCTGCAGCGCCGGGCGCGCCTCCTCCTGATCGAGTGGCCTGAGAACGCCGGAACGCTCGCCCCACCGCCCGATCTCCATCTGTCGCTGGCGCACGACGCCGATCCCGATCGACGGATCGTGGAACGCGTGCCGTGAGTCTCTACCTCGCGCTCGACACCGCGACCGACCTGGGCAGCGTTGCCGTCGGGTCACCGGAAGGCGTGCTTGCCGAGCTGACGTTCAGCGACCGCCGCCACGCCGCGGCCCTGATGCCGGCCATCGACGAAGCAATGCGCCTCGCCGGCGCCGACTGGAACGCCGTGTCGGGGATCGTCGTGGCGGACGGGCCCGGCAGTTTCACGGGCCTCCGCATCGGGGTGGCCACGGTGAAGGGCATTCTCGCGGTGCGTGACGGTCTCGAGTTGCGTTCGGTCCCGTCGCTGTTGGGTCTGGCCTGGGCGATCGCCCGCGTCGTCCCGGGACCGGTGGCGGCGCTGTACGACGCGCTGCGTGGAGACGTCTTTGCCGCGGTGTACGACACGGACGGGACGACGGTTCGGGAGTGCCAGGCTCCCACCCTGCTCCCGGCGGCCGAGCTCGCCCGGCGGATCCCCTGCCGCCCCGTGGTCGCCGCCGGCGATGGTGCCGTGGCACACTCGGCTGCGGTCAGGTCGTGGACCGGGCGCGATCCTGTCGGTCCGCCGGCGGGAGCGCCGCGCGCGAGCGCGCTCGTGGAATTGCTGGCCGTCGAAGGGGTCACCAAGCGGATTGACGATATCGACGCATTCGAGCCGACCTACGGGCGCCGCGCGGCGGCCCAGGACCGGTGGGAAGCGAAGCATGGGCGGCCGCTACCGGATCCGGACGGCGACTGAGGCCGATCTGGTTGCCGTCGCCGACATCGAGCGCGAGGTGTTCGGCGATCCGTGGTCGCTCGACAGCTTCCACTCGGCCCTGTCGGACGTCATGCTCGTCGTGACGACCGGCGATCGAGTGGCGGGGTATGCGGTCGCCCTGGGTGTGGCCGATGTCGGCGAGATCCTCAACGTCGCCGTCGACCCGAGCCATCGGCGACACGGGATCGCTCGACGGCTCGTGCGTGAAGTGTGCCGGCAACTCGCTGACCGCGGAGCAGAGACCGTGTTCCTGGAGGTACGCGAGTCGAACGCCGCGGCCCAGTCATTGTACCACGGCCTCGGATTCATGTCGGTGGGCCGCCGGCGATCGTACTATCGCGCACCGCGCGAAGACGCCTTGGTGTTGGCGGCGGAGTTGCCGATTGCAGGACCCGATGACGACGACGGCCATCCCGTTGACAGCGGCGTGATCGATCCGTTCACTTGACGCCGCCGGATCGAAATGACTGGGGGCCGGCCAAACCATTCAGCACAGGACGGGGTGATGAGGAAGATCGTCGAGTGCGTGCCGAATTTCTCGGAAGGGCGTGATCGGGAGACCATCGACGCCATTGCGGAGGCGATCGGGAACACGCCCGGCTGCTCGGTGCTCGACCTCGATCCGGGCGAGTCGACGAACCGGACAGTTTACACGTTCGTAGGGTCGCCCGACGCGGTCGTCGAAGGGGCGCTCGCGGCGGCGCGCGTCGCCAGGAATCGCATCGACATGCGGCGTCATACCGGGACGCACCCCAGGATGGGCGCGCTCGATGTGTGTCCGTTCGTGCCCGTGGCCAACGTGACGATGGACGAGTGCGTCACGTGTGCCAAGGAGTTCGGACGGCGTGCGGCGGAAGAGCTCGAGGTACCGATCTACCTCTACGAGGCTGCCTCGGATCGGACCTACCGCAGGAGCCTGAAAGACATTCGTGCCGGCGAATACGAGGGTCTCGCCGACAAGCTCGCCGATCCGAAGTGGAAACCGGATTACGGGTCGGCCAGGTTCGTCCCGAGCTGGGGCGCCACGGCGGCCGGCGCGCGGTTCTTCCTGATCGCGTACAACGTGAACGTGTTGGGCACCAAGGAGCAGGCCCACCGCATCGCGCTCGACGTGCGCGAGCAGGGTCGGGGGCCGGATGCGCCGGGATCCCTCGAGGCCGTGAAGGGCATGGGGTGGTACGTCGACGAGTACGGCCTGGCGCAGGTATCGATGAATCTCGACGACTACCGAGTGACGCCGCTCCATGTCGCGTTCGAGGCATGCGTTGATCGGGCGAAGGCGCTCGAGGTGGCCGTCACCGGGTCCGAGCTCGTCGGCTTGATCCCGAGGGAAGCCATGCTGATGGCCGCTGAGCACTATATCGAGAAGGATCACCTGCTCGTGCTCGACGAGCGCCAGAAGATGCGGCTCGTGATCGAGCGCCTGGGGCTCAACGCGGTTGCGCCGTTCGATCCCGACCAGCGGGTGATCGAGTACTTGATCGAAGACGAGACGTCGGAGCCGCTCGCGTCCTCAACGGTCCGCGTGTTCGTGGAACAGCTCGGCGCGCGAACCTCCGCGCCGGGTGGCGGATCGGCGGCGGCCCTGATGGCCGCCATGGGAGCGGCACTGGGGACGATGGTCGGCCAGCTCACCTATGGGCGCCGCAAGTTCGAATCGGTCGACGAGCACATGCGAACCGCCCTGCCGCACGTGCATGCAGCGATGAAGGCGCTGGTGCCGATGATCGACGCCGACACCGACGCCTTCGGCCAGTATGTGGCGGCGACGGCAATGCCGCAGGACACGGAAGACGAACGCTCGCGACGACAGGCGGCGATGCAGGCGGGGCTCAAGCAGGCGGTGGAGGTTCCGCTGGCCACGATGCGGACGGCCGACCGCGCGTGGGATGCGATGGTCGCGCTCGGGCGTCACGCCAACATCGCCATGCGATCGGACCTGGAAGTTGGCGCCAGGGCACTGGAATCGGGCATCTGGGGGTGCCATCGCAACGTGCTGATCAACCTGACCGACATCGAGGACAAGGAGTTCGCGACGCGCGTCAGGGAGGAATCCCGGGCGCTCTCCGCCCGGGGGCACGACAAGCTCGAAGAAGTGCTCCGGATTCTGGCCGGGCGGTGACGTGTGCTCGAGGACCCTGTCTTTCGGGTTGGGTTCGGCCCGACCTGTGCCATCCGTCACCGGTCCCCCGAAGAAATCCCGCAAAAACCGGCGCCAAGTCGCGTATCTTTGGTTGACAAAAGGACTTGCAGCCCCTATAGTTTCCGCCTGTCCGGGTCCCACCCCCAGCGTTTTCGGAGGTCGGCGTGAGTCGTAGTCTGAACAAGGCCATGATCATCGGGAACCTCGGGTCCGATCCCGAGGTGCGGTCGACCGCGAGTGGGACTCGGGTCGCAACCCTCTCGGTGGCGACATCCCGCTCGTGGACCAATCAGTCCGGTGAGCGGCAGGAGAAGACCGAGTGGCATCGCGTGGTGCTGTGGAACAGCAAGTTTCGGCAGCTTGCCGACGTGGCCGAGAAGTATCTCAAGAAGGGCGACCGGGTCTACGTCGAAGGCCGGATCGAGTACCGCACCTGGGAGGACCGGGAAGGCAAGACGCGGTACTCGACCGAAATCAATGCCAACGAGATGGTCATGCTGACGCCACGAGGCGGTGGGGAGGATTCCGACTCTGCGGTGACGCGTCGCGCCCCGCAACCAGCGGTGGCCGATTCAGCGGCGGAGTCCTACAACGACTTCCCGGAGGCGCTTGATGAGGAAGAGGACGATCTTCCGTTCTAGCCGGGCCGTGCTGCTCGGGGGTGCGCTCGTGTGGCTGCTGGGCACCCCGCTCGCGGCGCAGGAGCCGGTGCAGCAGCAGGTGCCCGACGTGCACGTCGTGACCAAGGGCGAGACGCTCTGGGGCCTCGCGGCGTTCTATTTCGGCGATCCGCTGCTCTGGCCGGAGATCTACCGGCTCAACACGCCGGTGGTGGAGGATCCGCATTGGATTTTCCCGGGTGAGGAGCTGCGGATGGCGGGAATGCCCGCAGTGGCGCCAACGCCGGGGGCCGACCTACCACCTGGGGCCGAGCCGCCGCCGCAGCAGGCGGTTGCCGGTGAGCCGCAGCCCGGACAGGTGCCGCAGGGCGAGGAGCTACCGCCTCCCGCGCCGCCACCGCCGCCGCCGTCGGCTTCGGGCCCGACCATCTTCGCCTATCGCCCGGCCGCGGTCTCCGGGTTCAGCGGTGCGGAAGGGTATCGGGCTCAAGCGGTGAGCCGCCACGAGTTCTACTCCGGCGGCTTCCTGACCGAAGACCAGTCGCTGCCGTGGGGCACCGTAAGTGGCGCGATCGAGCGGCCGGCAGTGCGACGCATCCCAGCCAGTTCATCCGCTGGGATTTTCGACAAGGTGGCGATCGTTCCTCCCGCGAACGGTGCGTACCAGGTGGGCGACACGCTGCTGTTCGCCCGGCTGCTGCGAGGGGTTCCGGGCTGGGGGCAGGTCGTGTACCCGACGGGAGTTGCCGTGGTCTCGGAGACCGCTCCGGAAGGGGCGGTCGGGACCGTGCTGTTCCAGTTCGATCGGATCAACAACGGGCACCTCGCCCTGCCGATCGAGCCCTTTGCCGATCCCGGGGGTGTCCTGCCGGTGCCCGTGCAGAACGGAATGATGGGATCCATCATCGGTACACGACTCACCAACCCGGTGCCCGGTCAGCTTCAGATCGTCTTCATCGATCTCGGTCGCAGCGCCGGCGTCGTCCCGGGCGACGTGTTCACCGTCCTGAAGTACTCGGCCGGAGAAACGTTCAGTCCGAAACAGATTGCCGAGTTCCGGATCGTCCACGTACGCGACCAGTCCGCAACCGGGCTGATCATGAACGTCATGGACATTGGGCTCCAGGCGGGATCCCCGGTTCAGCTCGTGAAGAAGATGCCTTCGTGATTGAGCCGAACCGCCGCGTTCGGCCTCGACCCCCACCGCAAATGCTAAGACAGCGTGACGGCCGCACTCGCGGCCGTTCCGCTGTCTGGCCCTTCCCCGTTGTTGGCGCCCGCCCCGCTTGCGGGATCGACTACATTTCGTGGGCCGGACGCGACGCCGCGGCCGCACAACGCATCATCTAACTGGAGTCGGGGCTCTCGATGGCAGAACGCGTGCTCGTGACGGGTGGGGCGGGGTTCATCGGATCACACATCGCTGACGGGTACCTCGCCGAGGGATTCGAGGTGGCGGTGCTCGACAATCTCTCGAGCGGGCGCCGCGAGAACGTCTCGCGCGATGCTGAGTTCATCGAGGCCGATATCCGGTCCGAGAAGGCGAGACAGGCCATCGCGCGTGGGGGATTCACCGTCCTCAACCACCATGCGGCCCAAATGGACGTGCGCGTATCGGTGGACGATCCGATGTTCGACGCCGACACCAACATCATGGGCCTCCTGAACCTGCTCCAGGGCGCCCGTGACGGTGAGGTCGAACGGGTGGTCTTCGCATCGTCCGGGGGTGTCGTATACGGCGAGAGTGATGCGCTACCCCATCCCGAGACCGCGCCCAAACTGCCCGTGTCGCCGTACGGCGTGAGCAAGCTCACCTCCGAATACTATCTCGCCGCGTACGCGCAGATGCACGGCCTCCGTGCCGTGTCGCTGCGGTATGCGAATGTATACGGTCCCCGGCAAAGCCCGCATGGCGAAGCGGGAGTGGTGGCAATCTTTGGCAGTCGGCTCTTACGCGGTACGGAGCTCACGATATACGGCGACGGCGCACAGACCCGGGATTACGTGTTTGTGGGCGACGTGATGCGCGCCAACATGGTGGCGACTCGCTGGACGCCGCCAGGAGTGACCTCGCTCGACGACCTGGCCTTCAACGTCGGGACCGGTGTCGAGACGACGGTCAATGAGCTTGCCCAATCCCTGATCGCTGCCGCGGGCGCAAAGGTCCGCGTACGCCATGCCCCGGCCCGGCCCGGCGAGCTGCAGCGCAGTGCGGTCGATGCCACCAAGGCGGGTAAGGATCTCGGTTGGCGTCCCACGATGACACTCTCCGACGGCCTGCGACAAACCTACGAGTGGATAGCGGAGGAAGCCGCATGATCCTGCAGGTAGGCGGGGCGCTCCCGACCAGCACCTGGGAGCTCGTCCAGATGTCCAGCGGCGCGACGAAGGGCGTGCTCGTGGTGCTGGCCGTGTTCTCGCTGATCAGCTGGTTCATCATCGTTTTCAAGTGGGCGCAGTTCCGGCGTCTGCGCCGTCTGGCCGACCGGTTTTTCCAGGCGCTCGAGCGGACGAGCCGACTGGAAGATGCGTATCACGCCGTGATGAAGCTTCCACCTTCACCATACGGGCGCCTGCTCCGCGAGGGGGTGAATTTCTTCTCCGAGTTGCGCCCCGGCGCGCTCAAGGAGGAGAAGGGTGCGGAGGGGGCGGCGCTCAGCCCGACCCAGCTCGAGGTGCTGCGCATGATGCTCGCCAAGGAGGTGGGAGCTGAGCGGGATCTGACCGCTCGGTTCATCACCTGGCTGGCGACCATCGGGTCGGTGAGCCCGCTCCTGGGCCTGCTGGGAACGGTGCTCGGAGTCATGGATGCATTCATCGGCATCGCGGCCGGTGGCTCCGGCAACATCTCGGCAGTCGCCCCCGGCGTCGCGGAGGCGCTGGTCACGACCGTGGTGGGTCTTGCGGTCGCAATTCCCGCTGTGATTGCCTACAACCTCTTTGTAAGCCGTCTCGGCGTGTTCACCGGTGAGCTCGAGGGCTTCGCACAGGAGATCGTTGGCACGATGGCACGCGAAGGGAGGGTGTGACCGTGCATGGATTGGGCTTTCGCCACAACGGCGAGCTACGGCCGACCGCGGATATCAACGTCACTTCCCTTGTCGATGTTGCCTTTGTGCTCCTGATCATCTTCATGATCACCGCACCCATCATGCAGGGTGGTGTGGATGTGCAGCTGCCGAGAGCGGAAGCGCGGCCGCTGCAACCCAAAGAAGGACTGGTGGTGTCGATCGATCGTCGCGGGCAGATCTTCGTCGACGAGACCGGGCTCGCACTGGACGATTTCCGCGCCGCGTTTCCGGCCATGGTGAGCGCACGCCAGCCGACGGGTGTGTACCTCCGCGCGGATAGTCGTGTGAATTACGGGGTCGTGGTGCGGGTGCTGGCGATCATGCGTGCCTCGGGCATCGGTGATGTCGGTCTCGTTGCCGAGGCGGAGGAGATCGGGCGGTGAAGGTCCGTCGGCTGCTCGGTCGCCGGACGCCGACCGACGGGCCGGCCGGACTGGCGATGGTGTCCACGATCGGTCTCCACCTCGCGGCGGCCGCGGCGGTGCTCTCCGCTCCGAACCTCGTGCATCGCGTTGCGCCTCCCATCTACACGGTGGAGCTCGTCGCGGCGCCGCGGCCGGAACCGCAGCAGCGCCGCGCCCCGGAAACCGTCCAGCGCCCGGCGGAACAGCCGGCGCCGGTTCTGCCAGAGCCGCGCCCGCGTCGCTCGTCGGTAGCGGAGACGCCTCCGCCCCCGACGCCGGAGCGACAGAAGGAACCGGCGCCACGGACGACGCCTCCCGAAGCGCCGGCCCCGGACGTGCAGCCCTCCACGGGGACGGACCCGGCCACGGTAAAAACCTCCGGGGTGGAGTTCCCGTTTCCGGAGTACCTGCGCAACATGGTGGCACAGGTCTATCGCCGGTGGCGCCGGCCCTCGGGGAACGTGACGCTCCGTGCCGAGGCGCAGTTCCTCATTCACCGCGACGGCTCGATCTCGAACTTCCAGTTTCTGGCTCGATCGGGGAGCTTTGGATTCGATCTCGAGGCCCAGGGGGCGATCGAGGCCGCCGCCAATACGCAGGGCTTCGGCCCACTCCCTGCCGGCTACCCGGCTGACGTGCTTCCCGTGACGTTCTTCTTCGATCCATCGAAAATCCGATGATGCCACGACGCGTCTTCCCGTTGCTGGTACTCTGTCTCGCGCCCGCCACGACTCTCGTCGCACAGGATCCGGTGGAACAAGGAGTGCGGATCGGTATCACCTACACCCCGGGGCTCCGGCCCGGGATGATGGTGCTCGGCGGGCCCCAGAGCGCGGCGCTCGACTCCGTACGGGCGATCCTGCGCCGGGACCTCGAATACAGCGACCGGTTCGAGATGATCACGCTCCCAACCGGCGATAGCGTGGTGCTGGGGATCAGCGCCGTCTCGGGCCTTGGGTCCGGGCCAACGGCGGAGCAAACGCTCTTCGTCAACTACTCGCTGCACGCCGCACTCGGGGCCGACCACACTGTCGCGGTCCTACCGTCGGCGGAAGCCGGTACGGTGGCCGTGGTCGCCTATGACGTGCGGGGCGAGACCGAGCGCCTGCGCAGTCGTCTGGTCCTCACCGACCCGGCCGACGAGCGTTTCCGGATGGCAGTCCATCGGGTGGCGGATGAGGTGGTGCGTGCCGCCACCGGACAGCTGGGGATCGCGGCCACGCGGTTGCTCCTCGTGTCCCAGGGCCGACTGTACCGCGTGGACGCCGACGGGGCGGGGCTCACCCAGGTCTCGCCACCCGGCGTGACCACGTTTTCTCCGGCCTGGGACCCGACAGGGCGAAGAGCCGTGTATGCGGAGCTGCGCGGCGGGTGGGGGACCCTGTACGTGCACGACTTCGACGTGGGCCGGCGGACCGTGGTGCGGCCAACCGCTGAGGAACTGGACATCGCCGCCGCATTCGCCCCGGACGGCCAGACGCTGGTGTTTAGCCGGGTCGCGGAATCCGGCACCGACATCTACCGCTATAACCTCGCGCGGGACTGTTGCTTAGAGCGCTTGACGGTGGGGCGGCTTTCCGATAACCTTTCACCCACGTTCAGCCCGGATGGACGGCAGATTGCGTTCGTTTCGACCCGGGCCGGCGGGCAGCAGATTTACGTGATGTCGGTGGACGGTACGGGACAGGAGCTGTTCGCGCCGTTCGATTACGGGGTGACGGGGAACTCCAACGCCCCGGAGTGGTCGGCGGACGGTACGCAACTGGCCTTCCACCGGGACGTGGCGGGGAGTCCACAGGTATTTCTGATGGACACTCGCTCGCGTACCGTGCGCCAACTCACGAGCTACGGTCGAAACGAAGACCCGACGTGGGCGCCCGATGGGCGCCACCTCGCGTTCGTCTCGAGCCGGACGGGGAGGAGGCAGGTCTGGATCATCGACATCGAGACCGGGCGGGTTCGGCAGTTGACGACGGTCGGGGATGCGAGATTGCCAGCGTGGTCCCCTCGAATACAACAATGATGGAGCGTTGAGTCCCTTTCACTTCAATGGAGCAGCGATGAAAACCAAGTTTGCAGTCATCCTGGGTATGGCGGCGATGGTTGTCGCAGCCGCGTGTGGCGGTGGTCAGCCGGAGCCGGTCGTGCCGGCAATCGACTCCACGGCCATCAGAGATTCCATCGCGCGGGCGGAAGCACGGCGTCGGGCCTATGAGGACAGCGTTGCGCGGGCGCGTGCGGAAACGGAGCGCCTGGCTCGCGAGCGCGCGGAAGCCGAGCGTCTGGCAGCGGCGATGACGGCCGAGGTGCGGACCATGCTCGGCACCATGGTCAATTTCGATTACGACAAGTCGGCCATTCGCATGGGTCCCGACACGGACGTCCTGCAGCGGAAGCTGTCGCTGCTCCAGGCGAATCCGGAAGTCATGCTGGAGATCGTCGGCCACTGTGATGAGCGGGGCTCCGACGAGTACAACATGGCGCTCGGCATGCGGCGCGCGACCGCCTCCAAGAAGTGGCTGACGGATCGCGGCATCGCGGACGGCCGCATCACCGTGCGCTCGATGGGCGAAGAGCAGCCCATGAACCCCGCCAGCAACGAGGATGCCTGGGCTCAGAACCGCCGCGATGAGTTTCGCGTCACCGCGGGCGGTGACCGGTTGGTGAAGCCCGCCGGCATGTGAGGAAGCTGGCTTTCCTCACCGCGACGACCGTCGCCCTTGGCGCGTGTGCGCTCAAGGGAGACGTTCGTCGTGTGGAGCAGCAGCTTCTCGAGATGAGGCAAGAGACGGCCCGCACCGATTCGGTGCGGGCCGTTCTGTTGGACCAGATGCTCGAACTGCAGCGGCACTTTCTGGACTCCCTGGAGATCCTGCAGCGCCGCATCGCGGCGTTTCAGGGGGATGTCCGCACAGACATGACGGAAGTGCAGCGCCAGCTCGTCCAGATTCAGGAGCTCACCGGACAGAGTCAGCGGCGGCTCACGGAGCTGCGGGGCCAGATCGAGAATAGGAGCATCGAGGTTGGGCCGGCGGGAGGCGCTGCAGCCGAACCGGCGCAGGCCGGCGGGATCGGCGCGCAGGAGCTATTCGATCTCTCGTTGGAGCAGCTGCGCCGCGGGAGCCCGGGAACCGCTCGGGCCGGGTTCCGCAAGCTGCTCGACGACCATCCCCGGCACCCGCTGGCCGGCGACGCGTGGTTCTTCCTCGGTGAGTCGTGGGCGGATGCCAATCCCGACTCCGCGGCGGCGGCGTACGAGGAGGTCGTGCGCAGCCACCCCAACTCCCGTCGGGCTCCGACGGCCCTGTACCGGCTCGGTCTGATTGCCGAGCGGCGAGGGGACCGACGTGCCGCGGAGGTGTATTACAGTCGGGTCATCGCGGGCTATCCGCGATCGGAGGAAGCGCAGCTCGCGCGCACCAAGCTCGGCAATCCCGATCGCTGAGGCACGGCGGGTCCCGCCGTTCTCCGATGAAAGCGAAGAGGCCGAGGGGCGACATGCCCTTCCTGGATCACCTGGAGGAGCTCAGGTGGCGCATCCTCTGGAGCCTGCTGGCCCTGGTGGTCGGTAGCGTCATCGGGTACTACCTCCTCCAGCAGTTCGACGTTTTCACGCTCCTCAAGAAGCCGATCGCCCCTTACCTCCCCGACGGCAAGCTCTTCGTCACTCGGCCGACGGACGCATTCATCATCACGCTCAAGCTGGCCGTCGTCATTGGCGCGGTGCTGGCCTCGCCCGTGGTCTTCGCGCAAGTCTGGAAATTCCTGGCCCCGGCGCTCTTCGAGCACGAGAAGCGATACATCGTGCCCGCGCTCATTGCCGGCCTCGGGCTGTTTCTCGCCGGGGTGGCGATGGCCTACCTGTGGGTTCTGCCGGCGGTCTTCCGCATTCTGTACGGGTTTCGGTTCGGCGATCTCGAGTGGATCATCACGGCCGATGCGTATTTCGGCTTCGCGACGCAGACCATTCTGGCATTCGGGATCATGTTCCAGCTCCCGATCGTCATGGTGCTGCTGTCGACTTTGGGCATCGTGACGCCCCGGACGTTCTCCAAACAGCGACCGGTCGCGTTGGTGTTGGCGGCGATCGTGGCGGCGCTTCTCACGCCCCCCGACGTGTTCTCGATGCTGATGATGATGGGGCCGCTCCTGCTGCTGTACGAGGCCGGGATCTTGGTGTCGCGCATCGCGCGGAAGCGAGGGGCAGGCCGGATGCTCGGCAAGAGTGCGCTCGTGCTCGCGGCCGTGGGGGTGCTCGCCTCGCCGGCGAGCGCGCAGGAACGCGTGCGTCCCCTGCCGCGTGATACCCTCGGCCCGCGGGATTCGGCGGTTGTCCGCCGTGACTCGACTCTACAGCCGGTCGACACCGCCGCTGCACGCCGACTCGGCCTCCCCACCGCGCCCTCGCGGCCCTTTCCGCAGACGGATTCCATATTGATCAGGCTGCTCAGCCTACCGGGGTACGGCTCCACACGGTACGCGGGCGACAGCATCACCCTGTTTGGGGAGCGCCGGGAGATCGTGCTGGTCGGGTCGGCCATGGTCGAGCGGGAGGGGAGCACGCTCGAGGCAGGCACGGTGAGCTTTCAGCAATCGAACTGCCGGCTGGTTGCCGGAGGGACACCGCGACCGACACTGTTCGACAAAGGGACCGTGCTGGTCGGCAAGGACATGCGTTACGACACGTGCGAGCACCGCGGGACCGTTCCCAGCGCCCTCACGAGCTTCCTCCAATCCGGAGTGACCTGGTATCTCCGCGGGGGCCTCGAGGTGGATTCCGGCTCCACGCGGCTCTACGGCTCGCGGAACCGGATCACGAGCTGCGATCATCCGTCGCCGCACTATCACATCAGCGCGGGCAAAGTGAAGTGGGTGAGCAACACCATCATGGTGGCGCGACCGGCCGTGTTGTACGTGCGGGACGTCCCGATCCTCTGGCTGCCGTTCATTTTTCAGGACGTACGTCCCGGGCGGCACAGCGGGTTGCTGGTGCCGCGGTTCGGCTTCAACGATCTCGTGCGCCCCAACGAGGGGTATCGCCGGCACGTCTCGAACATCGGCTACTACTTCGCGATCAATGAGTACGTGGACTTCCAGGCGTCGCTCGACTGGTTTTCCGGCAATTACGTCGGTTTGAATGGCCAGACGCGCTACCGGTGGCTGAACCGGTTCGTCAGTGGCCAAATCTCGGCTTCCCAGATCTTCGAGGAGGGTGTCGGCAGCGCGCCGGGTGGCCGGTCCATGCGCCTGCAGTGGGTGCACCAGCAGAGCTTCGACTCGCGCACTCGGCTCACGGCCAACGTGGACTATGCAACGAGCGCCCGAGTCGTCGAGCAGAACTCCATCGATCCGTTCCTGCAAACGGCGACGCTCAGCAGCAGCATCAACTTCAGCAAGCAGTTCAGCTGGGGCACGCTCTCGCTCGGCGGCAACCACAGGCAGGATCTCAGCAACGGTACCGTGTCCCAAACGCTCCCCAGTTTGAGTCTCACGCCGTCCCCGATTCAACTATGGGGCGACGCGACGTGGTCGCCATCGTTCTCGCTGACCAACTCCCGAACGCTGGACCAGGGCCCCCCCGTGCTGGTACCGCTCCCAACCGTAGGAGGACAGGAAATCTTCGACAGCGTTTTCACCGACACCCGCAACACCAGCATCTCGTTTCGGACCCCGCTCAGAGTGGGTCGGTGGAACTGGGCCAATGATATCACCGTCACGGACTTTTGGACGTCGCGGGATCAGCAGGCCATTGTGCTCCCGGACCCCACGAGCCCCGGTGACTCGATCACTAGGTACTACGGAGAGGATTTCCGCACCGACGTCGACTGGAACACGGGGATCAACCTGCCGATCCTGTTTCCGGCGAGCTGGAAGTTCCAGCCGTCCATCGGTATTCGGAACACCACCGGAGGCGCGTTCCTGCTGCGCAACCGCTTCACGGGAGGCGATTTCGTCTCGCAGGGAAAGCGGCTCTCGGTGAGTGTGAGCGTGACGCCAACGTTCTTTGGGTTCTTCCCCGGCGTGGGTCCGCTGTCGCGCATCCGGCACTCTGTGTCACCCTTCTTGAGCTGGAGCTACGCGCCGTCGGCGACCGTCCCCGAAGCGTACGCCAACGCGCTCGATCCCACCGGTCGCAACCCGCAGCGCCTGAGCCCCACCGTGCAGCGGATCAGCCTGGGGCTCTCCCAAACGTTCGAAGGGAAGCTGAAGCCTCCTCCCGGGGATACCGCGGCTGTGCAGGGCCAACAGCAGGCCCAGAAGCTCAAGATCTTGAGCATCCAAACCTCGCCCATCGAGTACGACTTCGAGCAGGCCAAGGAGGAAGGACGAAATGGGTGGGCAACTCAGCGATTGACGAACCGCCTTACCAGTGATCTCCTGCCCGGATTCTCGTTGTCGATGAGCCACGACCTGTGGGACGGGCCGGTGGGCTACGACACCACGCGGTTCGATCCGTTTCTCACCTCGATCTCCACGCGATTCACGCTCTCTCCCCGTACCTTCAGCAGCGTCCTCGCCCTTCTCACGGGAGGCGACGTGACGACCTCTCCCCAGGACACGTCGGGGCAGGAGTTACTCGAGTCCGAAGAAGCGGTTCAGCCAAGGGGGACCGGGTTCGGACCGCCGACCAGATTGGACCGGGGGTTAGGCGACGGCTACGGACAGCGGCGGGGCAGGGGGTTCCAGGCATCTTTCACGTACGACGATTCCCGCACGCGGCCCCGCGCGATCGATACCGGTGAGATCATCGAGACACCCGCCAACCGCACGCTGGGTATGGCCATCTCGTTCGCCCCGACCGCCAGCTGGTCGGTCTCCTGGAGCACGCAGTACAACATGACCCTCAAGGAGTTCGGCCAACACGTGCTGCGGCTCAGCCGAGACCTGCACCGATGGCGGGCGACGTTCGCCTTCCTCAAGGCGCCAAACGGGAACTTCGCGTTCAACTTCTTCATCTCGCTCACCGACCAACCGGAACTCAAGTTCCAGTACGACCAGCGGACGCTGCGGTAGTAGCCCGCCCACATCGGATGGGCGGCGGCCCATCGGTCCGGCCGTGTGTCCTCGATGGTGGACATAGCGCGGTCGGGTCGCTGCAGCTAAGCTGTTATAGGACAATAGTTTGACTGCTATATTCCGCCAGGCACGCTCCGTGCAGTTTTACGTCGCGAGCCTTTGGCACTGGAGGAAACGGACATGCGGAAGCTGGCTGTTGGTTTAGCGATCTCACTCGTCGTGGTGGCCTGCGACAAGGATCCGGTGGGCCCGCTCCTGCCGGCGCCGCAGAACCTCTTCTACGAGCTCGAGCCGAGCGGTGATCCGGACCTCCCGCTCGGAATTCTCCTGTTCTGGGATCTCAATACCGATCCCAATCTCGACGTCTACCGGGTGTACTCGCGGGCGGGTGCGAACGAGTCGTTTGGGTTACGCGGTGAGACGACCTCGCCGACGTTCCACGATGGCGGCCAGCCCGACCTGGAGTACTTCGTCGTGGCCGTGGACTTCAACGGCATCGAAAGCGCACCGAGCACCTCGGTGATCGTCGACGAGCGCTTGCGGTTGGAGTCGCCCACGGTGCTCCTGAGCACCAGTCTGAACGGCGCCATCCATCTCGCTTGGTCCGACAACGCGTTTCAAACGACGCCCAGCGCGTTCAAGCAGTACCGGGTGTACAGCGCCACCTATTCTCTCGATGACGATCTCTGCGGAGCCTCGTGGGGGTTGGAGGGCACGACGGTTGCGCCCGAGTTCATCGCTGGCGCGTTGCCGAACGGGGCACCGCGGTGCTTCGGCGTGTCGGCGGAGAGCATCGAGGGATACGAGAGCCTGTGGTCGCCAATCCGGGCGGATACGCCGAGACCCGATGCACGGAACGTGGTCGTGACCGCGATGTCGTTCGATGTGACGCGAGCCGGCTTCCGCTTCTGGCTGGATGGCAATAGTGACGGCCAGGTCGGTGCGCTGGAGTTGGGCATCGTTGCCGACGGCAATCGGACCGACATCGATTTCCGTGTCACGCGCGACGTGAACGGCGATTTCTTCCTGGTGCCCGTGCGCCAGAACACGGTCGTCGCGCAGTATGGGACGGGCCCCGTGGACGACCTCACGTCGATCGACATCGCGCCGGAGACCGGCTATTCCCCCGCCGCCATCCAGGCGCTGTCCGGTTACGGGTACGTGTTCGCGATGGACGCTGGCGACCAGTTCGCCCGCTTCGGCGCGCTACGAGTGACCCACGTCGGGCGCGACTACATCATCTTCGACTGGAGCTATCAGACCGATCCGGGGAACCCGGAGCTGTCGGTCGGGGCGGGGTTTTTCACGGGCGGTGATGGGGGAGTGGTGGTGAAGAGGTAGGGTTGCCGGACAGGGAAAAGGGAAAAGGGAAAAGGGAAGAGGGAAAGGCGAAGAGGGAAGAGCCGGTGCAGTGAAATCATGCGGACCCCGGGGGCGACGGAGAGGCATTCGCTCCCGGGGTTTGTGCACCCAATCGCCTCAGTAGTCCTACGAGCAACGCGATCACTTGCGTGGCGTCAGCCACCACCGGGTCCAGTTCGGCCCGATCGACCAGGCCCAGGTCCCGTAGCAATTCCAGATGGGTCTTCAGCTCAACTGCTGACCCGAGGGCGATTCGGTTCAGGCGGACCCACTGAGAGGTCGTGCCGAGCGCGTACCCTTCCGCAATGTTGGCGGGAACCGAGATCGCGGCACGACGGATTTGATCGACGAGAGCATAGTGGGATTTGAGACGAGGATCGAGAGTGACACGGTAAGTCGTCTTCGCCGTCTTTCGGGCCATCCTCCATGCTTCCAGCGATCGCAGCTGCCTCATGCTCACAGGGTAGGTCGGCAGTCCGCCGACAACTAGATCCGTTCCGCGCGGTGATGCACGTTTCCATTCGGTCGCCACGCGACGACTGCTTTGCAGGTCCCCGGGCTACCTGACTTCTCCCCGTTCCCGTTTCCCTTTTCCCCTTTCCCGTTCCCGCTTCCCCCAACCCCCTTCCCGCCGCTTATATTCCCCCCCATGCCTCCCTCGGTCATCCTCACCGGGCGGTCTCTCACGATATCCGAAGTCGTCGCCGTGGCCCGTGACGGGGCTCGCGTCGAGGTCGACCCCGATGCCGCAGCGCGTGCGGACACCTCGCGGGCCGCGGTGGAACGACTCCTCGCGACCGGTGCCGCCATCTATGGCGTGAACACGGGGTTCGGCAAGCTCGCAAACGTTCGCATTCCGCCGGACCAGCTGCTGGAGCTCCAACGAAACCTGATAGTGAGCCACGTTTCTGGCGTCGGCGATCCGCTTCCAGCCGACGTCGTGCGAGCGGTGATGCTCCTGCGCGCCAATGTGCTGCTGAGGGAGACGAGCGGCGTTCGCTCGGCCGTCCCGCGGCACATCGCCGCGATGCTCGACGCCGGGATCCATCCGGTGGTTCCCGAGCAGGGAAGCGTGGGCGCGAGCGGCGATCTCGCTCCTCTGGCGCACATCGCGTGGGCGATGATGGGGGGAGGGGAGGTCACACGGGAAGCAGGAAGGGTCTCTACCGCCGAGGCCCTCGAAGCTGCCGGACTGGCCCCCCTGGAATTCCAGCCCAAAGAGGGTCTCGCGTTCATCAACGGAACCCAGGTGCAGACGGCGATCCTGGCGCTCGTGGTGCACGATGCGCTCAATCTGTGGCGCACGGCCGTCGGGGCGGCCGCGATGAGCCTCGAGGCTCTCATGGGAACGCCGGTCCCATTCGACGAGCGCATCCATGAGGCGCGCCCCCACCCGGGTCAACGCCGGACCGCGGAGTTGCTGCGGGAGCTTTTGGCCGACAGCGAAATCCGCGAGTCGCATCG
The DNA here is from genome assembly GCA_029863245.1 of Gemmatimonadota bacterium. GTDB lineage: Bacteria > Gemmatimonadota > Gemmatimonadetes > Gemmatimonadales > GWC2-71-9 > JAOTVV01. The sequence goes on along the minus strand of JAOTVV010000008.1, from coordinate 38,110 downwards.
CGAAAACGATCCGAGGGTGCAAGACGCCTACAGCCTGCGGTGCACGCCCCAGATTCTCGGCGCGGTGGCGGACGCCGTGGACTACGCACTCAGCGTGGTGCAGGTGGAGCTCAACGCCTCAACGGACAACCCGCTGGTCTTCGGTGACGAGATCCTGTCTGGGGGTAACTTCCACGGGCAGCCGGTGGCGCTCGCTCTCGACATGCTCGCGATTGCACTGACGACGCTCGCTGGCCTGGCCGAACGGAGGATCGATCGTCTGCTGAACCCCGATCTCTCGCAGGGACTTCCGCCATTCCTCGCGACGCATGCAGGGCTCCATTCGGGACTCATGATGATGCAGATCGCCGCCGCCGCGTTGGTGGCCGAGTCGCGGACGCTCTCGACGCCCGCAAGCGTTCAATCGATTCCGACGGACGCGAACCAGGAAGATGTCGTGCCCATGGGCATGGCCGCGGCATGGAAGGGCCTCCGGGTGCTGCACAACGCACAGCGCGTCGTGGCCGGCGAGCTCATTGCCGCGGCACAGGCCCTCGAGTATCGCAAGCCGCTTCGGCCCGCACCGGGTGTCGCACGCTTGCACGCCCGAGTCCGTGACCTGGTGGAGCCGTTGGCGGGAGATCGCCCGCTGACACCGGACATCGAGCGGGTGGCTGCTCTGGTCGCCCGGGAGGCGCTGGTATGAGCACGGCAGCCAAGGCCAGAGTCGTTCGCGCCCCGCGGGGCACGACCATCTCCTGCCGCGGGTGGATTCAGGAAGCTGCGCTCCGGATGCTGATGAACAACCTCGATCCAGAGGTCGCCGAGCGGCCCGATGATCTCATCGTCTACGGCGGCACCGGGCGTGCGGCTCGCAGCTGGGAGGCCTTCGACGCGATCTGTGCCAGTCTGCGCCGACTGGACAATGACGAGACGCTGCTGATCCAGTCCGGGAAACCGGTCGGCGTGTTCCGGACCCACGAGAACGCGCCGAGGGTCCTGATCGCCAACGCCAATCTGGTGGGTCGCTGGGCCACGTGGGAGCACTTCCGCGAACTCGAGCGGGCTGGACTCATCATGTATGGCCAGATGACCGCCGGCAGCTGGATTTACATTGGCACCCAGGGGATCCTCCAGGGCACTTACGAGACGTTCGGCGCGGTCGCGGCACGGCACTTCGATCATTCGCTCCGCAAGCGGATTGTGGTGACGGGTGGACTTGGCGGCATGGGAGGCGCCCAACCGCTGGCCGCCACGATGAACGAAGGGGCGATCCTCGTCGTGGAGGTCGACTCGAGCCGGATCGAGCGGCGTCTGGAGACCAAATACCTCGAGGTGATGTCCGAGTCACTGGACGAGGCATGGCGGATCGTCACGGGGGCGCGAGATCGCGGCGAGGCCGTGTCGGTCGGGCTTCTCGGGAATTGCGCCGAGGTGCTGCCGGAGATGGTGCGGCGCGGGTGGATCCCCGATGTCGTCACCGATCAGACGTCAGCCCACGATCCGCTCAACGGCTACGTCCCCGCCGGCCTCGATCTGGAGGAAGCGGCGGCACTGCGTCGCTCCGACCCCGAGGAGTATCTTCGCCGCTCGCGAAGCTCCATTGCCACGCACGTTCGCGCCATGCTGGAGTTCCAGCGGCGCGGGGCCGTCACCTTCGACTACGGCAACAACATCCGCGCCGAGGCGAAGGATGCCGGCGTCGAAGACGCGTTCGCGATTCCCGGCTTCGTTCCGGAGTACATCCGGCCGCTGTTCTGCGAGGGCAAGGGACCGTTCCGCTGGGTGGCGCTCTCGGGCGATCCCCAAGATCTCCACCGGACCGACGATCTGGTCCTCGAGCTCTTTCCTGAAGACCGCCACCTCGAGCCGTGGATACGGATGGCACGAGAGCGTGTGGCGTTTCAGGGTCTGCCGGCGCGGATCTGTTGGTTGGGACAGGGCGCGCGCGCCCGGTTCGGGCTGGCGCTCAACGCCTTGGTCGAATCTGGAGAGCTGTCGGCACCGATCGTGATTGGCCGGGACCACCTCGACACGGGCTCCGTCGCCTCGCCGTTCCGCGAGACCGAGGGCATGCTGGATGGCACTGACGCCGTTGCCGACTGGCCGATCCTGAACGCGCTGCTCAACACGGCCTCGGGAGCATCGTGGGTATCGTTTCATCACGGCGGCGGCGTCGGGATCGGGAACAGCCTGCACGCCGGGCAGGTCATCGTCGCGGATGGAACCGAGGCTGCCGCACGACGCCTGGAGCGCGTGCTCACCAATGATCCGGGGATCGGTGTCGCACGTCATGCCGACGCGGGCTACCCGGAGGCGATCGCGACCGCCAGACGTCACGCGATCGTGATCCCTATGCGCGAGGTTCACCGCTGAGCACCCTTCTTCTCGGTGCGACGCAAGTTGTCACATGCCGTGGCCCGGCACGCGCCAGACGCGGGGCGGAGATGTCGGCGCTGGAGGTCCTGGAGGGTGCTGCAGTGCTCCTGGCCTCGGACGGCACGATCGGTGCTGTGGGTCCCGAGCGGGAAGTGCGGGCCGGTGCGGCGTCCGCCGAGGTCGTGGAGATCGACGGGGTGCTGTTTCCCGGCTTCGTGGACTGTCACACGCACGCCGTGTTCGGTGCGGCCCGGCTCGCCGATCAGGAGCGGCGGGCTCGCGGGGTCGGATACAAGGAGATCGCTGCCGCGGGCGGGGGGATCCTCTCGTCGATGCGCGACGTGCGCGAGCGGCCGGAAGACGATCTCGTCGACCTGACCCGCCGTCGACTGGATCGCCTGCTGGCCAACGGCACCACCACCGTGGAGGTGAAGTCGGGATACGGCCTGGAACTCGAGGCCGAGCTGAAACAGATGCGGGTGATCGCAGCCCTGACGGGGGGAGCACCGGCAGTCGTTCCCACGTTTCTCGGCGCGCATGAGGTCCCGCCGGAGTACCGGCCGCACGCCGACGAGTACATCGAGCTGGTCGTGAGGGAAATGCTGCCCGCGGTCGAACGATCGAAGCTGGCGCGGTTTTGCGACGTGTTCTGCGAGCCGGGCGTGTTCACCGTGGCCCAGTCGCGGCGCGTGCTGGAAGCGGCGCGGCGGCACGGAATGGGGCTCAAGCTCCATGCCGACGAGCTCGATCCCTCGGGTGGGGCGGAGCTGGCAGCCGCCCTGGGGGCGGTCACGGCGGATCACCTCGCCGCGATCTCCGCCGACGGGATTGCGGCCTTGGCAGCGGGTGACACGGTGGCAGTGCTCTTGCCGGGAACGATGATGTTCCTGGGACGGAACAGCCAAGCGCCAGGCCGGCGTCTCGTGGAGGCCGGAGCGGCGGTGGCGCTCGCGACAGACTTCAATCCAGGCAGCTCCCCCGGGATGAGTCTGCCTCTCATGGCCACGCTGGCCGTGTCGCAGGCGGGACTTGTCCCGGCCGAGGCGGTGATCGCGATCACCGCCAATGGCGCAGCGGGGGTGGGGGAGGCGCACAGCAGGGGGCAGATTGCGCCGGGATTCCGGGCCGATCTCGCGCTCGCGGCCATCCGGGACTGGCGAGAGTTGGTATACTGGTACGGCACGAACGTGATCACGGAGGCCTGGGTTGAAGGTGCGGCTTGTCACCTCGGACAGGGACCCGTAAATTTCATAGTTTGAATCACTTGTAAATCGTCGATCCGCGGACCGCCTCACGTCTCAGCCAGCCGAGGTTCAGCCTGAACATCGAGAGAGCGAAAGAAAAGGCCCGCAAGTTCGAGCAGAGAGAACAGTGGGACAAAGCGATTTCCTTCTACCAGAGGATCGTCGATGAGATCGATGGCACTCCGGAGGCGGATCGCGACCTTGCGCTCTACAACAAGCTCGGTGATCTGTACATCAAGGACGGCAACGTCGGCGCGGGTGTGGAAACGTACGAAAAGGCTGTGGTGCGGTACGCGGAGAACGGGTATCCGAACAACGCTATCGCCCTCTGCAACAAGATCCTCCGCAATGCACCGGGACGAACCCCGGTCTATCTCAAGCTCGCGAAGCTCATGCTGGAGCGGGGCTTCACGACGGAGGCCAAGCGGAACCTGCTCGAGTATGCCGAACGCATGCAGAAGAGTGGTCAGCTCGAGCAGGCATTCCACGCCCTGAAGGAATTCGCGGATCTCTCGCACGACAATGAGGAGATCCGCCTGCTGCTGGCCGAACAACTGAAAGCAGCAGCACGGACGGAAGAGGCACGAGAGCAGTTGGCCAAGCTCTACGCCGAGGTGGATGCGTCCGGGGACTCCCGCCGCAAGCGGGACACCCTCGCCCGCATGAAAGAGATCGATCCCGACTATGACGTCGAGTCGGCGCCGTTGCCGAAGCTCGTCAAGAGATCCAAGTCGGCCGATCTCGTCTTCCTGGATCTCGACGACGAACCGGCGCCTGCCGACGAGGAGCCGGAGGTCGACGAGCTTGCCGTCGCGGAGCTTGCGGTCGAGGAACCGGTGGTGGAGGAGGAGGCACACGCTCCGGTGCTGGACGAGGAACGGCGTGGTGCTGTGGAACCGATGTCGTTGATCGAGGAGCAGCTCGCCGAGGTCGAGGCGACGGCCGCTGCCGTCGAGGCACTGGACTTCGAGCCCACCTCGCTCGACGAAGAGACCGTCGAGGCTGCTGCCGAGATTGCGGTCGAGGGGGCCGGAACCGAAGACATGGGTCTGGAACCCACGGCGCTCGTCGAGGCCACCGAAGATCATGGTGTCGACGTGGAGCGAGTGTCGGCGGAGTATCTCGATGCCGAGGAGGAGGTTGCCGCCCTCGAGGGACTGGCGGTCGAGGAGGAGTTCGAGGCCCCGACGCCGGATGAAGTCCCGGCGCTCGACGTCGAGCCGACGGCCCTGGACGAGGAGCCCGGCCCGCCCGAAGAGGCCGAGCCGGAGGTGCCCGAGGAGGTCGAGGTGACGCCGGGGATCGTCGGGACCGGGGCAGGTGCCGAGGATCTGGTCATCGAGGTCGAAGAACGGCCGTCGGTCGAGCTGCGCGAATCCAAACCGGGCATGGACGTCGAGGTCGAGGAATCGATCTGGGACTCAGTCGAGATCGGTGACCTTGAAGTGCCGGATCTCGACTTCGGGGTCGGGGCGGAGCCGGATGCCAAACCGGCGGTTGCCGCCGACCACGAGGACGAGCCGGCCGACGTCACGGCGGAGGTCCCCCCGGCGCAGCGGATCGAAGATCTCGAGGGGCGCGTCGCGGACGATCCTGATGATCCCGAGCTCCATCGGGCGTTGGCCGAAGCGCTCATGGAAGCCGGGGACCGGGATCGGGGCCTGGGCGAGCTTGATATCGCCCTCCGCCTGATCGAGGGTGACGAGGAATGGGAAGACGCGGATGACGTCGTACGAGAGATTCTCCGACTCGATCCGAACAGTGTGCGGCATCACCAGAAGCGGGTGGAGCTCGCGTTCCATCGCGGCTCCAAGGCGGCTTTGACCCAGGCCTATCTCGGGCTGGCCGATGCGCTGCTCCGAGGGGGAGCCGAAGACCGGGCCCGAGCCGTGTATCAGCGGGTCCTGGATCACGATTCGGACAACGAGCAAGCCAAGGTGGGCTTGGCCACGTTGGCACCCGTGCCGCCCGAGCCGAAGCCGACGCGCGAGGTGGAGGCGCCCGTGGCGCAGTCCGGGGACTTCGTAGATCTCGGGGCGTTAATCCTCGAAGATGAAGAGCTGTCCCTTCGTGACACGAGGATGCGGATCGAGGAAGAAGAGCCCAGCGGCGATGAGCAGCGCGATTTCGAGGAAATGCTGAGCGAGTTCAAGCGCGGGATCGAGGTCAATCTCGCCGAAGAGGATTGGCAGGCGCATTACGATCTCGGCGTGGCGTTCAAAGAGATGGGGCTCTTGGACGAAGCGATCACCGAGTTCCAGCGGGCGCTGCGCGCCCCGGAAGGCAAGCTTCAGACCGCCGAGGCGCTCGGGCTGTGCTTCTTCGAAAACGGTCAGTTTTCGGTCGCCGCGACGGTGCTCCGGCGCGCGGTGGAGTCGGAGGTGGGTGGTGACGAGGAAAAGATCGGATGCCTCTACTGGTTGGGCAGGGCCGAAGAGGAGCTCCAACGTCCGGCCGAAGCCCTCCAGCAGTACCAGCGCGTCTATTCGGTCGACATCGGTTTCCAGGACGTGACCCGGCGGGTCAAAGAGCTCGTGAAGGCGGGGCACTAGAGCGTGTCTTCCCAGGAAGTCTCCCGCGTCTCGCTCAGCGCGATCCAGACGTCGGTCAACAGCGACCTGGAGGCCGTCTACGGCGAGCTGGGCCGGATCGTCAGCAGTGATTTTCCGCCCATCGAGGACGTCAATCGACACCTGCTCCGGATCCGGGGGAAGCTGTTTCGGCCGACGCTGGTCTTGCTTTCGGCGCGGGCGACGGGGAACCTGACACGTCGTGGCATCACCCTAGCGGCCGTGGTCGAGCTCATTCACCTGGCAACGCTGATACATGACGATTCAGTTGATCACTCCGTTCTCCGGCGCGGTCAGCCCACGGTGAACGCCATGTTCAGCCATCAGATCGCCGTGATCATGGGCGACTACCTGTACTCGAGATCGATCGTGGAACTCGTGGGCCTCGACGATCTCGAGCCGCTGCGGGTGATGAGTCGGGTGACCAACGAGATGACCGTCGGCGAGATGCGCGAGATCGAAGCCCACGACGTGCTCGACTTCTCGATCGATCAGTACGATCAGCTGATCGATGCCAAGACGGCCTCGCTGATGTCGGGCGCATGCGAGGTGGGTGTGTTGGGGGCGGACCCGCTCTACCGGGCGCCGCTGCGCCGGTTCGGGCGTGCGTTGGGGATGGCATTCCAGATTGTCGACGATCTTCTGGACTATACGAGCACCGAGGAGGTCACGGGCAAGCCGGCCGGGCTCGACCTGCGGGAGCACAAGATCACCCTGCCGCTCATCGCGGCCCTTCCGCAGATGGAGCAGGCCGAGCGTGATCTCGTTGTCGCGCTCATGAGCGATCCGGAACCGTCGGTCGCATCCGTCGCCCACGTGATCGATGCCGTGGAGCAGCGTGGAGGCATCGAGGCCGCGCAGACGCGGGCACAGGAGTTCGCGCTGTTGGCTGAGGCGGAGATCGACACGCTTCCGGCATCGGGCGCGCGCGACGCCCTTCGCGACTGCATAGCGTACGTCGTGCAGAGGAGAAGATAGCCGTGCCGATCGGCCCCCGCCGCCCGCTGTTCTACGTGTCGTTCCTGACACTCGGCTTCGTTATCGGGGGGTTCCTGTCGGCTCTCCTGGCCCGCTTCCTCCCCGAAAGCCCGGCCAAGGAGTTCATCACCTGGACCGTGGCGCCGTCCGTGGGACCAGTGCACCTGAACTTGATTATCTTCAGTCTGACGCTTGGCCCGCTCGCGCTGCAGGTGTCGTTGCTCGGGCTGCTCGGCGTCGTGTTGGCGTACCTGTTGGCGCGGTCGTTGTTCTGACGTCCGACTCCTGGTGCGGAAGCGCCGGGTGAGACGGACGCCGCACACTGCACGAAGGTGAGGTCCCCATGCCGTTCAATCTCGGAATGACTGAGCTCCTGGTCGTTCTTCTCGTCGTCCTGCTGGTCTTCGGCGCGAAGCGGCTGCCGGAGATCGGTTCGTCGATGGGGAAGGGGATCCGGGAGTTCAAGAAGAGCATCAAGGACGTCCAGCAAGGCCTCGATGAGGAACCGCCGCCAGGTCGACGCATCGACGCCCCCACGGACTCGCACACCAGCGGGGACCCAAAGAAGCTATCGGAATAGGCGGTTTGACGGCTAGGTGGTTAGGCGGTTGGCGTCCGCCGCTGAGAGCATCACGAGACGACGAGACCATCACGAGAAAAGGCGACTCGGGAAGACCGATGTCGCCTTTCTCTCTGCCAACCGCCTTACCGCTCTACCGCCTCTCCGCCGTCTAGAACCCCACTGGCGAGGGGAAGGGCTGGCCCTGTTGCTGTTGCTGTTGCTGATTTTGGCGCTCGATCTCGCGGCGGTTGTCGGTGACCGATGCCTGGTCCCGCATGGCGGTCATGATTAGCTGCACGCGAGCCTGCCGGGCTTGCTGGATCAACCGCGCGTGCATCTCGTCTTTTTGGGCCACAAAGGCCGTGCTGTCCGCAAAGGTCCGGCGGATCGGCTCGACGAAGAAGATCCCGAGGTTCGACTCAAATGGTCCGCGCGGTTGACCCACCGACGCACCGAACGCGGCACCGATCGCTTCCGAAACCTCCGCCACGGCGGGCGAGGGAACGAGCCGCGTGAATGGACCCACTCGCTGCACGCGGACCCTGAACGAATCAGCCACCGTCGCGAGGTCCGCCCCCTGGCCGATCGCTTCAGCGATACGCTGGGCGAGGGCCCGGGTCTCGACCCACTGTCGATCGAGCGTGGCCGCCCGCGTGACTTCCTGACGGATGTCCTGTAGGCCGGGCACGGCCTTCGGGTTGAGCGAGTCGAGCCGGAACACATAGAAGGCCCAGTCCGTCTCGATGATCTGCGACGTCTGGCCCACCGGGGTCTCGAATGCCCAAAGATGGACATCCGGGATCACGAAGCGCCCGAGTTGCATCCGGTTGCCCTGGTAGAGCGGCGGTGCCGCCGCCACTGGCACGCCGAGGCCCGCCGCGACATCGTCCAGCGCCCGGGGATCCTCCGCTTCGGCCGCGAAGAAGTCGAGCGAATCCGCTTGCCGGTCCACCTGCGCCAGGTGCTCTCCGTAGAGCTCGATGGGAACGAGCACATGCCGGGTATGAAGCAGCGTGTCCCGCTTCGATTCCAGCCGAATGAGGTGATAGCCGAACTGGGTCAACACCGGCTCGGAGATCTGTCCTGGCCGGAGGGCGAGCGCGGCCTCTTCGAAGGCCGGCACGAACGAGCCTCGCGGCACCTCTCCCAGATCGCCGCCGCCCGACCGGGATGCCGAGTCGGCGGACTCCCTGCCCGCCACCTCTGCGAAATCCGCCCCACCCAATAGCTCCTGGCGGATCTCTCGGGCCCGCTCGAGCGCGCGGGCCGAATCGCTCGCCCAGGGGCGGCGCGAGACCGCCACGAAGCTCAGGAAGGCCTGCGCGGGTCGCTCGAACTCCGACCGGTGTGCCCGGAAATACCGGTCCAGATCGTCCTCGGTCAGCGAGATCGAGGCTTCGGGCATGGCGACTTGGGGCACGAGCGCCATGACGTCGGCAACGACGCTGTCGTTCCGGTCGCGATAGATGCGCCATAGCTTCGCGTCGGAGATGTACACGTCGCTCGTGATGCGGTCGAGGAACTTGTACCGTGGGATCTCTTGGCGGTACCGTGCCTCCAGCGCAAGGGCAAAGTTCGGATCGGCGCCTGACCGGAGGTAACGCTGGTATTTCGCCAGATCGAACTGGCCGTCCGTCTGAAACTCCGGCACCTGCTGCAACTCGGGCAGCGGGGCGTTGAGCAGCGCTTCCCGGATTTCACGGTCCGTCGCGGTGATGCCCCGTCGCCGATATTCCTGCTCCAGGAGAATCTCCTGGATCATCTGCTCGACGACAGCGTCCTCCAACTCCCGCTGCTCTTCGAGGGTGAAACCGGTTGGGATTCCCTGCTGTCTGCGAAGTTCTTGCTGGTTGCGGACCGCCGTGTAGAACGTCTGAAGGTCGATCGATCGTCCGTTGACCCGAACGACTTCGTTTGCCGCGCCGCCCGACGTCTGTCCACCGATGTCCATCCCCACTTCGAAGACCATCCAGCCCACAAAGCTGACGGCAACGATGACCATGATCCACGGCGCGATCCCGCGCATTGTCCGCATCATAAGGCTGAATTCCCGCGTCGAAACGTCGAATATCCACTGGGTCCCGTCCCCAACAACCCCGCTTTCCCCTCCCCGCTTCCCTTTTCCCTTTTCCCTTTTCCCTTTTCCCTCTTCCCTCTTCCCTCTCCAAGGGGGCTAAGTCTAAGCGTGTCAATGAGGAATCTCAAGCCGGACGACCCCGATTTTGGTTGACAGTTTTCGCCTGTGGACGCTAAGTTGCTTCGATTACTCCTGTTTTCCCCCTGATCCTGGCGCCATGGCCTATCAGAGCGAGATCGAGAAGCTAGAGTCGCGGTTTCGAGAGAAACCGGAGCAGTGGTTTGCGGCGCTCGCCGACGCGTACCGTAAGGCCGGGGACCTCGACATGGCCCTCGACGTCCTGAACGCGTGGATCGGCAAGCGTCCCAACTACACGAGCGGTCACATCGTGCTCGGTCGCTGTCTGTTGGATCGGGGGCAAGATGCCGACGCCGCCGAGGCGTTCGAGAACGTGCTCCAACTCGACATGGAGAACGTGATCGCTCTCAAGTCGCTGAGTGAGATCGCGGCGCGACGGGCGGATCCGGACGGGGCGAAGCGATGGCTCCAGCGTCTCCTCGAGGTCGACCCCATGAACGAAGAGGCGCGGGCCGCGCTCGACCAGCTCGGGGGCGAAGGGGTGGGGCCCGAAGCCAAGCATGAGGGACCGGCCGCCTTGGAGCTCGTGGTTGAGCGGGCACCGTCGTTCGAGCTCGAGGAACCGGAACCCCTGATGGAGGGTCTCGAGCCCACGGCCCTGGAACTGGAACGGGCCTCCGAGCCGCCGGCCATGCCGATGGGATTCGAACCCACCAGCACCGAGGCGCGCGAGGGACTGGATACCGCCGTCGATGCCGACGGCACCGAGGCGGAGCTCCCAGATATCGAGGTGGAGCCGGTGTTCCTCGACACCGAGGAGACCGGCACGGCTGCGGATCGGGAAGAACCGCCGTTCATTATGCCGGTATCCGAGCTCGAGGCGGTGGACGAGCCCGGAGAGCCGGAGGAGATGCTGGCTGAGGGGGCTTTCGAGCCGGCGGAGTTCACGGGGCCCGATGCCGATGCGCCAGCCGTGGCACCGGTGGAGGGTCTCACGGTCGCCGACGCCCCGTTCTCCCTCCGGACCGACGGCGAGGAGGCCAGCGAGGTGACGTCCGAGCCCATGGAGCCGGCGGCGCCGAAGCCTCAGGACGCCGACGTCGCGCCAGTCGAGGGTCTCACTCTTGGCGGCGCCCCGTTCACGGATGAGCCGGAAGTCGGAGAGCGTGTGTACGAGATCGAGTTCGTACAACCGCCCGCCGCGGACCCGCAACCCGAACCCATGGCGGAGGCCGTGCCCGCAGCCCCGGACAAGGAAGTCGAGGAGCTGCCTCTGATCCTGCCCGAAGAGGTATCGGCGGACCTCGATGAGCCGGCGATCCGCGAGCCGGAGCCCGTCGTCACAGAGACGATGGCCGAGCTGTATGCGTCGCAGGGACTGTACGCCGAAGCGCGGGACATCTATCGGGAGTTGCTCGATCAGGATCCCCACGATGCCAGGCTTCGGGAGCGGTTGGAGGAGCTCGAGGACGAATACGCGGGGAGGCCCGCCGCCGAGGAGGGGTCTAGCCGGCGAGGTTACGCTGCTTCCGCGACCGGCGGTGTGTCCGTCGGGTCCATGCTGCGGGAGCTGTTGGGTGGCCCCGTGGCGGGGCCCGCACCGTCATCGGGCCGGGACCATTCGGAGGGTGCTCCGCCCGGCGGAGCAGTGCCGTCATCGCCTGCCGTCCCCGACTCGCCCGAGAAGACCGACGAGGGTTTCTCGTTCGACGAGTTCTTCGGCGTGCCCAAGCCTGGGACCGATGAGCCGCGTGAGTCGGATGACGACGATGAACCGGAAGACGGATTCCGGGACTGGCTCAAAGGTCTCAAGAAGTAGTGCGTACCTCGGGCCGACCCGGCCCTGGGCCAGCTGATCCCCGACCGGCGCGTTGCGATCAGCTCGCGGCCTCCCTCGGTGAGCGCGACCTGGACGGCCTCGTCGTCTCCCATCTGCCCAACGTTCGGTACCTGACGGGATTCACTGGCACCGCTGGGCTGTTCGCGTTCCTGCGAGATGGGGAGCCGGTCTTTCTGTCCGACTTTCGGTATGCGACGCAGGCGGAAGCCGAGGTGGGCGGTGTGGCGCGCATCGAGATCGTCGCAGACGATCCGTGGAAGCGCCTGCTCAGCGTCCTGGCCGAGTATCCGACGGCACGGACGCTCGCGTACGAGGCTCACACCCTGACCGTGAAGAAGGCGGAGCTTCTTGCAGCCAATGGGACCAGATTGACGTTCAAGCCGGAGCAGAGGCTCGTCGAACGCCTGCGGGCATGCAAGGATCCGGAAGAGGTCCGGGCCATCCACAGTGCCGCGACGCTTGCGATGGAGGCGTTCGAGGCGGTGTTGCCGACGGTGCGGGTGGGTCAGCGAGAGATCGAGATCGCTGCCCGGCTCGAGTTCGAGCTGCGGAAACGCGGCAGCGAATGGCACCCGTTTCCCACGATCGCTGCCTCGGGCCCGCGATCGGCGCTCCCGCACGCCACCTCCTCCCAACGCGAGCTTCAGGCGGGTGATTGGTTGCTCCTTGACTTCGGGGCTCAAGTGGATGGATACTGCGCCGATATCACGCGCACCGTGGTCGTAGGCCGCCGGGCGGACGAGCGACAGCGCGCGATCTATGAGTTGGTACGCGAGGCGCAGCGTTCGGCACGCACGGCCATTCGGGCCGGGATGACCGGGCGCGAGGCCGACGCCCTCGCTCGGTCGATGATTGGGGCCAAGGGGTTCGGCGATGCGTTCGGGCATTCCCTGGGCCACGGCCTCGGCCTTGAAGTGCACGAGGAGCCCCGTGTGAGCGCGACCAGTGATGAGGTGCTCCCGGTCGGGGCGGTCGTAACGGTCGAGCCCGGTGTCTACCTTCCCGGCTGGGGCGGTGTGCGCCTGGAAGATGACGTGCACCTCACATCGGATGGTGCCGTGCTCCTTTCCGATGGGGAAACCGAACTGAGGGAAGTGATCTAGTCCGATGGCATCGACGGCAGATTTCCGGAACGGGATGGTCCTCGAGGTCGATGGGCAACTGTTCCAGATCGTGTATTTTCAGCACGTGAAACCGGGCAAGGGCGGAGCCTTCGTCCGGAGCAAACTCAAGAACGTCCGAACGGGCGCGGTGTTGGACCGGACATGGACGGCGGGTGAGCGGGTCAACGAGGTACGTCTGGAGCGGCGGCCGATCCAGTACTCGTATCATGACGGCCACCTCTACCACTTCATGGACCTGCAGACGTACGAAGACATCCCGCTCAACGAGGATGTGATCGGTCAGGACCAGTTGCTGTTTCTCAAAGATGGCATGGAGTGCTCCGGACTCGTCCACGACGATACGGTCATCATGGTCGAGTTGCCGTACTTCATCGAGTTGAAGATCGTCGAAACCGACCCCGGGCTCCGTGGCGACACGGCGCAGGGCGGAACGAAGCCGGCCAAACTCGAGACCGGCGCGGTGGTGCAAGTCCCCCTCTTCGTGGAAAAGGGCGAGCTCATCCGCGTCGACCGTCGAGAGGCCAAATACCTCGAGCGCGTATGATCGACCTCAAGTTTCTGGAGAAGCTCCTCGAGATGCTCAACTCGTCGCAGGCCGGGGCGATCGAGGTGCGGAAGAACCTGTGGAGTACGACGATTCGGGTCTCCAAGGACACCGCATTGTCGCACCAGGGGCCGGTGACATATCACGTTGGCTCGACATCCTCTTCCCCCCTTCCACCTGCCTCGCACCCCGTGGGCGTAGCGAGCCGGGAGGAGGGAGGAGGGGCAGCAGCGGCGCCCGCGGAGGCGGCAGGCGAGCGGCCCGCCCCACTTCACGAGATCAAATCTCCGATGGTCGGGACATACTATGCGCAGCCCGAGCCCGGGGCAGAGCCGTACGTGCGCGTCGGCTCACGCATCGGTCCCGGACAGACGCTCTGCATCATCGAGGCGATGAAGATCATGAATCCGATCGACGCCGAGGTGTCGGGCGTGATCGCAGAGGTGTGCGTCCAGGACTCCCAGCCGGTGGAGTTCGGACAGGTGCTTTTCAGGGTGGGTCCGAATGGCTGAATCAGCGAACGCTCCTGGCTTCAACTTCAAGAAGGCGATCACCGAGATGGTTCGGATGGAGGCGTCCGACCTCCATCTCAAGGTGGGGCGCCCTCCGACGGTCCGAGTGGTGGGCGAGCTCTCGCAGCTCAGTCAAACACCGCTCAAGCCGGAGGAGTTGAAGGCGCTGGCCGAGCAGCTCATGACCCCGCGGCAGGTCAAGGAGTTCGCCGAGCACAAGGAGGCGGACTTCGCGATCGGCGTGCCGGGGGTGGGCCGGTTTCGAACCAACGTGTATCAGCAGCGTGGCACCCTTGCGTTCGTGTTCCGCTCGATCCCCTACGAGGTGCGCACCATCCCCGAGCTGAATCTCCCGCCGGTGCTCGAGCGCATCGCGCTCAAGCCGCGCGGCTTGGTGTTGGTCACGGGGGTGACGGGGTCGGGCAAGTCGACTGCGCTGGCGGCGATGATCAATCACGTGAACAAGCACCGGCGCTGCAACATCATCACAATCGAGGACCCCATCGAGTTCCTGCATCGGGACGACACGGCCAACGTCGCGCAGCGTGAGGTGGGGACTGATACGTTGTCGTTCGACGCGGCGCTGCGCCACGTCTTGCGCCAGGACCCCGACGTGATCCTGATCGGTGAGATCCGTGACCGCGTGACGCTGGATACCGCGATGAAGGCGGCGGACACCGGCCACCTGGTGTTCTCGACGCTCCACACGACCGATACGACCCAGACCATCAACCGGGTCATCTCGTTCTTCCCCCCGCACGAGCACACGGCGGTACGCGGACTCTTATCGACGGCCCTCGAGGCGGTGATCTCGCTCCGGCTCGTCCCGAGCAAGGAGGGTCGCCAGCGCGTCCCCGCGTGCGAGGTCCTCATCAACACCGCTGCCGTGCGGGACAACATCCGCGACCCCGAACGGGCCCTCAACATCCCGGACCTCATCAAGGAAGGCACGATCCAGTACGGGATGCAGTCGTTCGACCAATCGCTCATGCAGTGGTATCAGAAGGGCGAGATCAGCTACGAGATGGCGCTCTTCTACGCCACCAACCCGAACGAGTTCGCGCTCCGGATTTCCGGAATCGAGGGGACCTCCGACCGCACGTTTGCCGAGGAGGTGATGGAGCGAAAGGGCGATTCGAGCGGGGGTCTGGAAGGGCTGACCCAGTAGCCACGTGTTCAAGAAAGTCCTCATCGCCAACCGTGGGGAGATCGCCCTGCGGGTCATCCGTGCCTGTCGAGAGTTGGGAATCGAGACGGTCGCGGTCTACAGCGAGGCCGACCGGGAAAGCCTGCACGTCCGGTTCGCCGACGACGACGTCTGCATCGGTCCGCCGCCGTCGCGGCTCTCCTACCTTCGCATCCCCAACCTGATCGCCGCTGCCGAGATCACCGGCGCGGATGCGATTCATCCCGGGTACGGATTTCTGGCCGAGAGCGCGGAATTCGCCGAGACGTGCGAAGCATCGAACATCGCCTTCATCGGTCCGACGGCGGAGCAGATCCGCCTCATGGGTGACAAGGCGGCCGCACGGAAGCTGGCCACCGAGTTGGGGATTCCGGTCGTGCCGGGCTCCCTGGGAGCGGTCGAGGACGCCGACGCGGCGGTCAAGGTTGCCGAGGAGCTCGGGTATCCGGTCATCATCAAAGCCGCGGCGGGCGGCGGTGGCAAGGGGATGCGTGTAGCCCGGGATGCCGCGGCCTTCCAGCAGGCGTTTTCCCTGGCGCGTAATGAAGCGCTGGCGGCCTTCGGGTCCGCCGAGGTGTACATCGAGAAGTACCTCGATCGGCCGCGCCACATCGAGATCCAGGTGATGGGTGACCGCTACGGCAAGGTGGTGCACCTGTGCGAACGGGATTGCTCGGTGCAACGGCGCCATCAAAAGGTCGTCGAGGAGGCGCCGAGCCCGGCCCTGGATCAGAAGATGCGCGAGCGCATGGGTGAGGCGGCGGTGAAGGCTGCCTCGCGGATCAGCTACGTGGGTGCCGGCACGGTTGAGTTCCTCCTGGATCCCGACGGGCATTTCTATTTCATGGAGATGAACACCCGAATCCAGGTGGAGCATCCCGTGACGGAGATGGTGACCAATTTCGATCTCGTGAAGGAACAGATCCGGGTCGCCGCCGGTGAGCGCGTTCAACTCCATCTCAAGGGAAACCGGGTGCGTGGGCACGCCATCGAGTGCCGCGTGAATGCGGAGGATCCGTTCCGGAACTTCCAGCCGTCGCCCGGCACCATCACGGCGTTTCACCCTCCGGGTGGGCCCGGGGTGCGGGTCGACACCCACATCTATGCCGGCTATACGGTCCCACCGTACTACGATTCGCTGATTGCCAAGGTGATCGTGCACGGCCGTGACCGGCAGGAGGCACTCGCCCGGATGCACCAGGCGCTCGACTCGTTCATCGTGGAGGGGATCACCACCAACATCCCGTTTCTGCAGCGCGTGATCAGACATCCCGATTTCGAAGCCGGCAACGTCGACACCAAGTTCCTCGAGCGCGAGCCCGGATTGTTCAAGCCGGAATGAAGATCACCGTCTTCTTCACGCCGTTGGGGCTCAAGCCCCAAGACATCGCGGGGACCCCGGTGCTGGTGATCGACGTGTTGCGCACCACCACGACCATCGTCGCTGCGCTGGCCAACGGCGCCCGATGCGTGGTGCCGGCGGCCACGGCCGAAGACGCGCTGCGTCTCGCGCAGAGCCTCGAAAAGGACGCGGTTCTCCTCTGTGGCGAACGCAAGATGGAGCGGATTCCGGGGTTCGCCCTGGGCAATTCGCCCGGCGAGATGACCGCCGACGTGGTCAGGGGGAAGACGCTGGTCATGACTACCACGAACGGCACTGCCGCCATCGCTGCGGCCGAGCACGGCCAGCCAGTGCTGATCGGTGCGATCACCAACTTCTCGGCGGCCGCCGCGGCCGCGCGCCGGGCGTTCGAGGAACACGGCGAGCTGACGATCCTCTGTAGCGGGCGGGAGCGGAGCTTCGCCCTCGAAGACGCGTATGCGGCGGGCCGATTCGCCCAGGAACTGATCCCCGGACAGCAGCGTCGTTCGGCCGAGCTCAACGATGCCGCCATCGCCGCACTCGAGCTTGTGCGCCGCTACGGTGACAAGTGGAAACGGGCCATCTCGGCGAGTGCCGCCGGGCATGCTCTCAAGGCTGCCGGCTTCCGCAAGGACATCCTTGCGGCCACCGAGACCGAGGTCCACGCGATCGTGCCCCACTACGTCGACCGGCTGGTGACGCTCCCGGACCGGAGCTGACCATGGCGCTGTCACCGCGGCACCGACAGGAGCTTCTCGCAATCGCCGCGCTCCTGGCCGGCAGCTTCGTGGTCCTGGCGCTGCTCCCCTGGGACGTCACCGGGCCGCTCGGCGGGACGCTGGGTCGCTTCCTCTGGCGTTTCCTTGGCGTCGGCGCAGCGCTCATCCCCCTGCTCGGGTTCGGCGTCGGCCTGGCAGGCTTGGGCCGCTTCCCGAGTCTCGATCTGCCAAGGGTGGCGATCTTGTTCGGCGGGCTCATTCTGCTCGCGCCCTACGCCATTGCGGTGGTGGGCGGTGCCACGAGCCCGGTCGCGTTCCCTGCGGACTACGATGGTTGGACCGTGGTGCAGAAGCTCACCGGGATCGGCCCGGCAGCGTTGGTCACGGTCATCGCCGGGGTGGTCGGCACTGCCGGCTCCGTCATCGTCGCCCTCGCCGCCGTCTCGGCACTCACGGTCTACACGCTGGATTGGCATCCGTTCAAGAGGCTGGCAACGAGTGGGAAGGCGGGTCGCGGAGCACGGAGTGCGGCGGCGATCGTGCTTCCGGAGCCCGATGAGTTCGACGCGTTCATCGACGAGACGCCGCTCAGTCCTGCGGCTCGCCCATCCGGGCGCCCACCCGTCGAGCAGGCCGTCCGTGTCGCCGGAGACCTCGCCGAATTGCCGCCCGTCGATCTCCTTGCCGAGCCGTCCTCGGAGGAGACAGCCGATTGGGGAGAGGCCATCGAGCGGCAAGGCCAGGTGCTGATCGACACGCTGGCCACGTTCAGGGTCGAGGGGTCGATCGTGGGCCGCACCACGGGTCCGGTCGTGACGCAGTACGAGGTTGCACCGGCACCCGGCGTGAAGGTGGGTCGCATCGCGTCGCTTGCCGACGACCTCGCCCTCGCCATGCGTGCCCAATCGATCAGAATCGTGGCACCCATCCCCGGCCGCGGAGCCGTTGGGGTGGAGGTACCGAACCCGGCGCCGCGGATCGTGACGCTCCGGGAGTTGCTCGAAGCCCCGGACTGGGAGCGGGCGCGGGGCGCACTCCCGGTGGCGCTGGGCCGGAACCTCGAGGGCAGGCCCATCGTCACCGACCTGGCCCGTATGCCGCACCTCCTGATCGCCGGTGCGACGGGATCGGGGAAGTCGATCTGCATCAACACCATCATCACGAGCCTGATCTACCGATACACGCCCCGGGAGCTCCGGCTCCTGATGATCGATCCCAAGATGGTGGAGCTTTCCCTCTACAATTCGCTGCCGCACCTGCGACACCCGGTGGTGACGAACAACAAGGAAGCCGCTCAGGTGCTCAAGTGGGCGCTCCTGGAGATGGAGCGGCGCTACGAGCTGTTCCATGCCAACGGTGCGCGGGGGATGGGGGATTTCAACAGGTATGTGGCTGAAGGGCGAGAGTTGGTGGATGTCGGTGAGCGGGGAGCTGTGCGCGGGGGCAGTCGGGGTAGTGACACCCTCGATTCGGACCGGGTCGGCGCCTCGTCTGGCCCAGCACACAGCGCACCGTCTCCCTACGACGAAGGCCCGCTTCCCTACATCGTCCTCATCGTGGACGAGTTGGCTGATCTCATGATGACCGTTCAGGCCGAGGTGGAGAAGCCGCTGGCGATCCTCGCGCAGAAAGCCCGCGCCACCGGCTTGCACATCATCATCGCCACCCAGCGGCCCAGCGTGAATGTGATTACCGGTCTCATCAAGGCGAACTTCTCCTGCCGCATTGCATTTCGAGTGGCGTCGAAAGTCGACAGCCGCACGATCATCGATCAAAACGGCGCCGAGGCGCTGCTGGGGAACGGCGACGGGCTGTTCCTGCCGCCGGGCAAGAGCGAGCCGGTGCGGTTCCAGGGCGCGTTCATGTCCACCCAGGAGACCGAGACCCTCACGCAGTGGTATGCCGAGCGAACCGCCGCGCTCGCGGAGGAGCATGCCAAGGAGGGCCTCGTTGCAGCACCGGAGGGGGATATCCTCGACCTCGTGCACCAGGTTGAGGAGGCGGAAGCGGGTGTGGCCCCTGGGCTGGGGGGTGCGCGTGAGGAGCGGGACGCACTGTTCCGCGAGGCGGCCGAGGTGTGTATCAGCAATCAGGGTGGCTCGACCTCCCTGCTCCAGCGGAAGCTCAAGATCGGCTACGGCCGCGCCGCCCGCATCATGGACCAGCTCGAGGAGGCCGGCGTACTCGGTCCCGCGGATGGGCCCCGTGGACGGGAGGTGTTGGTGGGGATGGAGGAGTTGGAGGACTACTGAGACGGAAAGGGGAAAAGGGAAAAGGGAAAGGTCCTCGCCTGGCGGAGTCTGCTTCCCTCCCCGATTTCCCTCATTCACGCCCTTTCCCTTTTCCCCCATCTTCGCCCACATTCGCCACCTCCGGAGTCGATTCGGTACACGGATCTCGCTCGGCGGTCCGTACCTTCGGTCCCGTGCCCATCAAATCCGATCCCACCACGTGGACCGACCCGCGCCATCGCCGCGGCCTCAAAGGCGAGGAGCTGGCGATCAGGTATCTTCAATCCACTGGGTGGCGGCTCCTGGACCATCGGTTCCGGATGGGCCGTCTGGAGATCGATCTCGTGGCTAGGAAGGGCCATCTGGTCGCGTTCCTCGAGGTCAAGACCCGTTGGGGTGCGGCGTTCGGCAGCCCGCTTCAGGCGGTCACCTGGGCGAAGAGGCGGGAGATAGTCCGGGTGGCCAGTGCTTGGGTGGACCGCCACGGGCAGCCCGATGACGCGTATCGCTTTGATGTGATTGGGATTACGCTCACTCCCCGTGGCCGAGTCGTGCTGGACCACGTCGAAGACGCGTTTCGGGTGGGCTAGCGGATGGCGGGGCTTTCGGTGTATATTCGGTTCGGCTCGAACAACCACACGCTGAGGTACCCATGGCCGTCAAACCCGACCAGCAGCAAGACACCACCGAACTGTCCAAAGAGAAGGCCAAGGCCCTCAACCTCGCGATCGCGCAGATCGAGAAGCAGATCGGCAAGGGCTCGATCATGCGCATGGGGCAGGATCGCCCGCGGGTGGGCGTGGGGGCGATCTCGACGGGGGCGATCAATCTCGACGCGGCGATTGGTATCGGCGGTATCCCGCGCGGCCGGATCACGGAGATCTACGGGCCCGAATCGAGTGGCAAGACCACCCTGGCGCTGCACATTGCCGCGAATGCCCAGGCAACGGGTGGGGTGGCGGCGTTCATCGATGCCGAGCACGCGCTGGACGTCGAGTACGCCAAGAAGCTCGGGGTGGACATCGAGAACCTGCTGGTCTCTCAGCCCGATACCGGTGAAGAAGGGCTCGAGATCGCGGAGATCCTGGTCCGCTCCGGCGCTGTCGAGGTGATCGTGATCGATTCGGTTGCGGCGTTGGTGCCGAAGGCGGAGATCGAGGGCGACATGGGTGATTCCCATGTGGGGCTCCAGGCGCGGCTCATGTCGCAGGCCCTGCGGAAGCTCGCGGGCAGCATCAACCGTTCGCGTACGTCGGTCGTCTTCATCAACCAGTTGCGCGAAAAGATCGGGGTGATGTTCGGGAACCCTGAGACCACCACGGGCGGTCGGGCGCTCAAGTTCTACGCGTCGGTTCGGCTCGACGTGCGCCGCATTGGCTCGGTCAAGGAGCGGGACGAGATCACGGGCAACAAGGTCCGGGTGAAGGTGGTGAAGAACAAGGTCGCGCCGCCGTTCCGGCAGGCCGAGTTCGACATCATGTTCAACGAGGGGATCAGCCACACCTCATTGCTGGTCGATATCGGCGCCGAGTCGGGAATCATCGAAAAGAGCGGCGCGTGGTACTCCTACGGCAAGGAGCGCATCGGTCAGGGTCGGGAAAACGCCAAGCTGTATCTCAAGGACCATCCCGACATCACCCTGGAGATCGAGGCGAAGGTGAAGGAGGTGTTGGGGGTGGGGAAGCCGCCGACGGCAGAGGAAAAGCCCGCGGAGGAAGAGGAAAAGCCCACGGAGGAGTAAGCGTGCAGCGTGCAGTGGGTAGCGTGCAGCGTCTCGGTCTCCACGACTCCGCTGTGTGCAACACGCAGCACGTTGCAGGCCTCAGCGCCTCCGCTGCACCCTGCCCGCTGCCCGCTGCGCGCGTTCTTTGATGCACATCACCCGCCTCCGCCCGGACCCTCGGGCTCCGGACTGCCTCATCGTCGAGGTGGACGGGGCCCGGTTCGCGTCCGTGCCGGCCGATGCGGTGCGGGATCTGGGGGTGGAAGCGGGTCAAACGCTGGACGGCGAGCGAAAAGAACGGCTTTCCTATCTGGCTGACGTCGAAGGAGCGAAGCGGGTCGCGCTTCGGCTTCTCGCCACCCGGCCCCGCTCGGTGCAGGAGGTGCTTCGGCGGCTGCGCCACCGGGGCCACAACCCGTCGGCGGCAGCGCAGGTCGTGGGCAGGTTGGAGTCGCAGGGTCTGCTCGATGACCGTGCGTATGCGGAGCACTTCGCTCGCGTGCGGGGTGAACGGGGGCACGGCCGGTCACGGTTGCTTGCCGATCTCTTGGCCAAGGGAGTGGATCGGAGATTGGCAGAGCGGTCCATCGACAAGGTGCTCGAGCTGGAAGGCGGCGACCAGCTCGCCAAGGCCCGGGCCCTGGCCGAGAAGCGGGTGAGACAGCTTGGAGCGCTGCCGAGACACAAACTGGAGCGCCGGCTCCTCGCCTACCTTGCTCGGCGGGGGTTCAGTGGGAGGGAGGTGCGGGACATGGTGGGGGAGGTGGCGGGGGGCAGCGCCGTTTAGCCGCCATCCCCGGGCCGCTAACTCCGGCCTCTAACCAGGCCTCTAACCCCGGGCCTCTAACCCCGGGCCTCTAACCCCGGGCCTCTAACCCCGGCCTCTAACCCCGGCCTCTAACCCCGGGCCGCTAACCCCGGGGCGCTAACCCCGGGCCGCTAACCCCGGCCGCTAACCCCGGGCCGCTAACCCCGGGCCGCTAACCCCGGCCGCTAGCCCCGGGCCGCTAACCCCGGGCCGCTAACCCCGGCCTCTAACCCCGGGCCGCTAACCCCGGCCGCTAACCCCGGGCCGCTAACCCCGGGCTTAAGCCCGGGGTTAGCGAGCGGAGGTCGGCAACACCCTTGCCCCACCATCGAGCCTACCAGCTGTACGCCCACATCACCTGGCACACCCGGCGACGGATGCCGTGCGTCGATCGGTTCGCCGTTGAGGATGTGCGGACAGCGGTGGCGGATGCGTGCAGCGCCTGTGCGGTGAAGGTGCTTCGAGAGGCAGTGTTGCAGGATCATGTGCATCTTCTTGTCAGCCTCCGGCCATCGTCGCTGTTGAGCGAGTTCATCCGCCGCTGCAAGGGTGGCTCGGCCTGGCGAGCGAATCAGCGCGTGCCAGGTACCCTGCGATGGGCCCGAGGCTACTTCGTGCGGTCGGTGGGACCACACGAACTCGAGGTCGTCAAGCGGTACATCGAAACACAGCATCAGCGGCATCCGGAATTGGTGCCGACCTGACCCCGATCAAGAAGAGCCACCCCGCCTCGGCTGACCCCAGGCTTTAGCCCGGGGATCACGCAGACCACCCACCACCCTGACCGAGGCTTCAGCCCGGAGCTCGTGCTATTAGTTTTAGCGCCATGCGTTCCAACGGCATTCGCCAGTCATTTTCGACCTTCTTCGGGGACCGGGGACACACCCAGGTGGCGTCCTCGTCGCTCGTGCCGGCCGGCGACCCGACCCTCCTTTTCACCAACGCCGGGATGGTTCAATTCAAGCAGGTGTTTCAGGGGATAGAGCACCGCGACTACCGGAGGGCCGTGACCGCGCAGAAGTGCGTGCGGGCGGGTGGGAAGCACAACGACCTCGAGCAGGTGGGGCTCACCGCACGACACCACACCTTCTTCGAGATGCTCGGCAACTTCTCCTTCGGGGACTACTTCAAGAAGGGCGCGATCGAGTACGCCTGGGAGTGGGTGACGAGCGAGCAGTATCTGGGCATCGACCCCGACAGGATCTTCATCAGTGTGCACCACACCGACCACGAAGCTCGCAGGCTTTGGCGCGACGTCGCGGGCATCGCGGACGAGAGGATCTACGGACTTGGTGACAAGGACAACTTCTGGCAGATGGGCGACACGGGACCGTGCGGGCCGTGCTCGGAGATGTATGTGGATTTGCGCGGGGCGCAGCACGCGGAACGCGGGAATACGAACCGCGCCCCCACGCTCTCGGAGTTCGAAGAACTGGCGGAGGGCGGCGACCTCTTCGAGATCTGGAACCTCGTCTTCATGCAGTTCGATCAGGCGGCTGACGGTTCCCGTTCACCGCTCCCAGCACCATCGGTCGACACTGGGGCCGGGCTCGAGCGGATCGCGGCCGTCATGCAGGGGGTCGAGTCGGACTACGACACCGACCTCTTCATGCCGATCATCCGGCGGGCGGAGGAGGTCCTAGGAAGAGCATACGACCCAGGGCCCAAGGGGCTCGGCTTTCGGGTTCTCGCCGATCATGCGCGGGCCGTGAGTTTTCTCCTCGCCGACGGCGTGTACCCGAGTAGCGACGGTCGAGGGTATGTCCTGCGTCGCATTCTCCGACGGGCAGTCCGCCATGCCTATCTGCTTGGGCAGTCGGAGCCCGTGCTGACCCATTTGGCCCATGTGGTCGTGGAGAGCTTGGGGGAGAGCTATCCCGAATTGCGGGAGAAGCAGGATCACATCGAGACGGTGACGCGGGCCGAAGAGGAGCGGTTTCTCGAAACGATCGACGGCGGACTGGCGCGGCTGGACGAGCTGACGACCGGCGCGCCCAGGACGATCCCGGGGTCAGAGGCCTTCAAACTCTACGACACCTATGGGTTCCCGATCGACCTCACGCAGCTCATCGCCGCGGAGCGAGGGTGGAAGGTGGATCAGGAAGGGTTTGAGGGGGCACTGGCGGAGCAGCAGGAGAGATCGCGAACTGCGGGGAAGAGGGAAAAGGGAAAGGGGAAAGGTGACGGGAGCAGATCGAAGCCTGAGGGCGGGTTCACGCGGGTGATCCCACGCAAGCGACAACGGTTCGTCGGTTACGAGACGACTCGCGCCGAGACGGACATCTTGGCGTTCAGGAAAGGGGACGATCGTCTCGAGCTGATTCTGCGCGATAATCCGTTCTACGCCGAGTCTGGCGGACAGGTGAGTGACACGGGCGTGATCAGGGGAGAAGGTTGGACATTGCCGGTGGAGGACGTCGTCAGGCTCGAGGGTAAGCAGGTCGTGGTCGGACCGTATGAGGGCCCGTTCGAGCCCACACCCGTTGAAGCGGTGGTCGCCGACGAACGGCGACGCAACATCGAGCGAAACCACTCGGCGACCCACCTGGTGCATGCAGCCCTCCGGAAGGTGCTGGGTGTCCACGTACGCCAAGCCGGCTCTGTCGTCGCTCCCGACCGCTTGCGGTTCGATTTTTCCCATCACGCTCCGGTCCGACCCGAGGAGCTGGATGCGATCGAGGAGGAGGTCAACGAGCACATCTGGGAAAACGTCGGTGTCGAGACGCGCCAGATGCCCTACAAGGAGGCCATCGCGCGGGGCGCCATCGCGTTCTTCGGCGACAAGTACGGCGACGTCGTTCGCCTCGTCGACATGCCAGGCGTGTCGATGGAGTTGTGCGGCGGCACGCACGTCCGCTCGACTGGACAGATTGGCCTGTTCCACTTTGCCGGTGAAACGGGTGTGGCCGCTGGCGTGCGCCGCATCGAGGCGATTACGGGGCCGGTGGCGTACACGCACGTGAAGAGCCTGGGCGAACGGATCGACGAAGCTGCCGGCACGCTCCGCACCAACCCGGAGCATCTCGCGCGCAAGATCGAATCCTTGCTCGATGAGAAGAAGAGGTTGGAGCGGCAGGTAGAAGAGCTGCTGCGAGAAGGGGGAAGCGGGAAGCGGGAAGCGTATGAACGTCACACCATCGGTGAGGTGGAACTCCTCGTCGGTGACTCCCCGGTGTCGGATCGAGGACAGATTGGGCTGTTGATGGATTCCTTCCGCGAGCAGCACAAGAACGCGATCCAGGTGCTCTTCGCTGGCGGCGAACGCGCCGGCATCCATGTGGGTGTCACTGACGACTTGATCTCTCGGGGCATCAAGGCCGGTGACATCGTGAGCCGCATTGCGGCCGTGAGCGGCGGCAGGGGCGGCGGCCGGCCGCACTTCGCGTCGGCAGGGGTCGGTGATCCCTCGAAGCTCGGTTCGGCCCGGGCCGCCACGCGCCAAATCGTGTCCGATCTGCTCGCGGCGAGGCCCAGCTGAGCGACCTGGAGCGCTGGCTCGCGGAGCGCTTCGAGGGCGCGCCGGGGAGCCTGAAACAGCGGATTCTGGCGGCGGCCGGAATGGTGCAGGGTGCAAGGGGCAGCGTGCAGCGGTCCGAAGCCAATACCCTGCACGTGGCTCTTCGTGGCGCTGCCGAATCCCTGCTCCGCGAGGTCTCCTTAGCTCCCCCGACGCACTCGAAGGCGCTCACGCTCCTCGCAGCCGATGCCCTGATCACGCTGGCGGTGGAGTTGCAGGTGCAGGGCGTACCAGGATCAGAGGGGAACGAGGACCTTTCCCCTTTCCCCTTTCCCACTCCCCCCCTGTGATCGACCTCCACTCCCACCTTCTGCCGGGCGTCGACGACGGCTCGCGTAGCGGCGAGCAGTCCGCCGCCGTACTGGAGGCGTTCGTAGAAGAGGGGGTGGAGGCGGTGGTGCTAACGCCCCACGTCACAGCTAGCGACATCAACCATCACGGCGCCGACGTGTTAGAGCAGCGGGCCGAAGTGTTCGAGGGGCTCAAGGCTGCCCTGCGACGGTCTCCGGAGCTCCACCTGGGCTTCGAGATCATGCTCGATGAGCCGCTGTCTGACCGAGCACTCGACGATCGTCGGTACGCGCTGGCCGAGTCGAGGTACGTGCTCGTTGAGTTCCCCTTGGGCGTGTCGCCCGACGGCGTGGCAGAACGACTGTCCGCGATTGCTGCGTCGGGGGTCGTGCCCCTCGTGGCGCACCCGGAACGGTACCTGCGCTGCACTGTTCACGACCTCGCGACCTGGCGCGCCACCGGGGCCAAGTTCCAACTGGACGCGATCACCCTCACGCGGACCAACCTCCGAGGTCACCAAGCGCGTGCCCTGCTTAGAGCGGGACTGGCGGACGTTGTTGCGGCGGACAATCATGGAAGCGTCAATAGGACGCTTGGCGCGGCAGTCCGGTTCCTTACGGAACGCGGTCACCAACACGCGGCGAGGCTCCTGGCCGCCGAAAACCCCGGGGCCGTGATCGAGGACCGTGATCTGATCGAGGTCGGCGTGGTGAGAGTAGGGAGTAGGGTGGGGGATTTCGTGAGGAGGATGGTGACTATCCGGCGGTGAGCTGTGCGCTGTGAGTTGGGGCTTCCGGGATTGCGGAGATCTCCGAGCGTACTAGTCGGGGGTCGCGCGCATTCGAGATTCCCTCGAACCAAGGACTATCCCGTGTCGTTGATCGATCTGTCCGGCAAAGTTGCGCTCGTCACTGGCGGGTCGCGGGGCATCGGCGCGGCAACGGTGAAGCTCCTCGCCGAGGCGGGGGCGGACGTGGCGTTCACGTATCGGAGCCGAGCTGGGGATGCGGAGAAGGTGGGTGAGGTGGTTGCCGCTGGGGGCCGTCGGTGGGCAGCCATCCAGGCCGATGTCTCCAGACCCGACGACTGCAACCGGGTGGTTCGAGAAACACGGTCTGCCCTTGGCAAGCTCGACATCTTCGTCGCAAACGCCGGGATCTGGCCCCCTGACGAGGTGTCGGTCGCACGCATGGAGGACAGGCAGTGGCGCACGACGCTCGGCGTGAACCTCGACTCCGTGTTCTACGGCACCCGGGCCGCGCTCGAGGCGATGGACCCTGGCGGTCACATCGTGATAGTGGCATCGACCGCCGGCCAGCGCGGCGAAGCCTATCACGCAGATTATGCGGCCACGAAGGGGGCCGTGATCTCGTTCGTGAAGTCGGTCTGTGTCGAGGCCATTAAGAACGGGATCTACGTGAATTGTGTGGCGCCGGGATGGGTGGATACGGAGATGTGTGAAGCGCCATTTGGGAGGGAGAAGGGAAAAGGGAAAAGGGACATCGAGGCGACGATTCCGCTCGGTCGAGTGGCCACCCCGGAGGAAATCGCGGGACCGATCGTGTTCCTCTGTTCCGACCTCGCGAACAGCGTGGTGGGGGAGATTCTGAACGTGAACGGAGGGAGCGTCCGATGCGGGTGAGCGGGGAGCGGGGAGCAGGACCCTCCGGTGGTGAGCGTAGTTCCGATGCGAGGAACCCGAAATCGGGAGCTGGCGCAACGTCGGCGGGTCCCGCTCCCTCCTCCCCCCTCCCCGCTCCCCACGTGATCACCCTGCTCCTCGTCGTCGGACTGTCGTGTGCCGGCGAGGGCCCGACGGTCCCGGTGCCCGAGGATGTGTTCTTCTTCGTGAACCTGATCGATCCGGCCGGCGCCACGGACTCGGTACACGTGGTAGTTTCGGCTCCGGATCTCACCGCGCGATCGTTCGGCGCACCGGTTCAGGCGGGCATGGGACGGGTCGTGGTTTCGGTGCCGCCGGGCACGGGGCGGGTGCTGACCGTGTCGGCACTGGCGGGGGGTGTCGAGACGCACCGAGGACAGGCGGCGCTCGAGATCCGCGGGGATACCGTCGTGACGGCTGGCGTTTCGCTCACCCCCATCGGTTCGGGCGAGACGCTGGCGGCGAGAGTAGCGAATACGACAGTGCTCCTGCTCGGTGTGCCCGGCCTGATGACAGCGGGAGACACGGTAACGGTTTCGGCTCGCGTCGAAGGCGTGGACGCTCAAGCCCTGACAGTGGTGGTGGCCCTGTCTATCGGGGATTCCGCCGTCGCGACGGTGGAGCCTGTCGGCAACAACACCGTTCTCCTCACGGCCCGCGGGCCCGGAACGACGTTCCTCGCCGCCTCCTCGGGCGGCGTGCAGGGAGGAGCGGTCGTGGTAGTGGAGCCCGCTGCCGCCGGCTCACTCTCGCTCCAGCTGGTGGTGAGCGGGCTGACGAATCCCGTCTTCCTGACGCATGCGCCCGGTGATGGGTCCCGGCTGTTCAGCGTCGAGCGGGGTGGTCGCATCAAGATCCTTCGAGGTGGCTCCGTGCTTCCCCGTGCGTTTCTCGACATCGCGGGACGCGTGCAGGCGGCGGGCGGCGAGCAAGGCCTCCTCAGCGTCGCGTTCCATCGCGACTACGCACAGAACGGTGAGATCTTCGTCTACTACACGAACCTGGCCGGCAACTCCCACGTCTCACGGTTCCGCGTCTCGGCCGACCCCGACAGCGCGGATCCGGCGACCGAGGAGGTGCTCCTCGTGGTGGACCAGCCATACTCGAACCACAACGGCGGTCTCCTCACGTTCGGCCCCGACGGCATGCTCTACATCGGACTCGGCGACGGAGGGTCCGGCGGCGACCCACTCGGGCACGGTCAGGACTCCACCACGCTGCTCGGGTCGATCCTGCGCATCGACGTGGACGGTGGGACACCCTATGCGATCCCGAACGACAATCCGTTTGTGAATGACCCGGCAGCACGGAAGGAGATCTGGGTCTACGGGCTCCGCAATCCATGGCGCTTCTCGTTCGACCGAGTGACCGGCGACCTCTTCATTGGCGACGTGGGTCAGAACGCCTGGGAAGAGGTCGACGTAGTGCCGGCCGGCACAGGAGGACTGAACCTCGGGTGGAACGTGATGGAGGGGTTCCACTGCTACAGCGCCGCGACGTGCAACCAGGCGGGTCTCACCCTGCCGGTCCTGGAGTACCCGCACGTCGAGGGATGCTCGGTCACTGGTGGCTACGTGTACCGTGGCGCCGCAGTCCCGTTTCTCCAGGGGCGGTATCTCTATGCCGACTATTGCCAAGGGTGGATCAGGAGCTTCCGGTATCTCAACGGGCAGGCGACGGACCTCAGGGATCACACGGAGGACTTCGGGACGCTTCCTCTGATCTCGTCGTTTGGCGAGGATGCGGCTGGCGAGATCCACATCGTTACGTTGGGAGGCAATGTCTACCGGATAGAGCCCTGATCCGACACCGCAGCCCGGCGCAACAGCAGGCCCAACACCACGCCGACCACAGCGGCGATCCATTCCCACCACAGTGTGGTGACCAGCTCCGTGGATGCTGGAATCACTGCGAGTCCCACACCTACGATCACCAAAGCGGCCACCGACCGGGCGTCGCGCCGAAACCAGAATCCGACCGGCAAGAGCAGGCCCGCGACCCACGCACCGGTCAGTCCCAACTTGAGCCAATTGGGAAACGACTCCGCATAGAACAAGAGGGTCCAACCGCTGCCGACAGTGAACCCAAAGCCGCACCGTTGGCGAGTGCCCAGAGCCATGCAAGGCTGACTGCGCCGGCCCCAAATCCGCACCGTGGTGGTGTCTCCGACCATCAGGTCGTCCATTGCGGCGACCCACCGCACATCCGGCTGGTCGAGCTGGAAGTCCGCCGCCCGGGTGCGATAGCTGACGACGAAGTCGTGTCTGTCTACTCCAAGCGCAAGAATCTTCCTCATGAGGTCGTCACGGACGAGAACGAGCGCCGTCGACTTGGGCGGGGGCGGTCCCACGACGATTCTGGCCTCCATTCGTGCGCCTCCAGCCAGAATGGCGCGGATTGAGTCCGTCTCCTCGACTCGTGCCGGTCGCAAAGAGATGTCGCCGATTGCTGCTCGCACAACGGCCCCTCCGTACCGTGGTCTGCCTTCCTCTGCGGGGGTCCAAATGACAGAATAGGCGCCGGTCGGTAACGAAGGCCCGAGGAGATACCCAGTGAGGGCAAGCGTGGCAACCGCGAGGGCCGATGCCGAAAGACAAAACAGGTTCGAGGTGAGCCTGGACGGCCTGAGCCAGCGTGGCGACGCGAAGACGATCAGTGCGCCAAGGCCCGTCCCCAACGTGTTCGCGATGACGTCGCCAACGCTGGCGTCCCGGCCGGGGAGGATTACCTGGACGGCTTCGATCGACGAGGACAGCAAAACCCCGGCGAGCACAATCCGCGACAGCCGCACTCCGGACATAGCCAGCCCCACGCCGAGCGGCATGTAGAGGATGACGTTGATGAGGAAATCGGCCAGGGCGCGGTCCCCGCAGAACACGCAGGCGAAGCCGCCCGTCGTGCCCTCCGGGTCACCAGGTGCGAGGGTCGCGATCGCGATGGCGAGCAGGGCGCCGATGAGTACGCCCGTACTCCACCCTGTCCTTCCACGGTAATCCAGTGCGTGGCGCCGACGCAACAGCCGTGACCCATCGTTTGAGGTTTCCAACGGTTCCCCCCAAAGGCGGTTTGCGCAAGTATCGGTGTGGCAAGCAGTTACAGACGAGTCCCGTCTCGTTGGGCCGCCGCGTGACCGGGCGCTAACATTGCGAGTAACACCACACTATCTTCTCCCGGCGGCGCATGCGGCGCTGTCTCGGAGATCGGGAATCTTACGATACTGGGGGACTCGGGTGGAAGGTCGCGCGCTGCGCAGTCTGAAGTCATTGGGTCTCATGGGAGCGCTCCTCTCCGTTCCGTCCACGGCAAGCCCGCAGAGCATTTCGGCCGGCAGAATCAGCGGGGTTGTGGTGGACGCTGGCGGACGGACCATCGCCGATGCGATCGCCTGGCTCCGCGACCGCACGACCGGGGTGGAACGCTTCGCCGAGTCGGCGAGCGACGGCCGCTTCGTGTTCTCGCAGCTACACCC
The DNA here is from genome assembly GCA_029863245.1 of Gemmatimonadota bacterium. Classification (GTDB taxonomy): domain Bacteria; phylum Gemmatimonadota; class Gemmatimonadetes; order Gemmatimonadales; family GWC2-71-9; genus JAOTVV01. The sequence continues at coordinate 7,253 of JAOTVV010000008.1, read as the reverse complement.
TGGGAGCTACGACGTCCGGGCGGAGCAGCTCGGATACCGTCCCAAGCACGTCCGTGACATCCGCCTCGGTCCCGGGGCGGCAGTGACGATCTCCATGGTGCTCGAACCGACGGAGCCCCCCGTCACTGTCACCGATTCGGTCCCGTTTGGCGGAGCACCGGCGGACGCGGCGCCCGGAGTGGCTCATGCTTTCCCGTACCGAGTGGCCGACCGCTTGCCACTCGTCGATCGGGACCTCTCGGCTCTGGCCGATCTCACCGCGCGCGGCGCCGGGCTCCAGCTCGACGGATTGGGGCCATCTGCCAGCGCGGTTGCGGTGGACGGGACCCTGCACCCCATGGCTCGCCATCCGTACCTGCCGACGGACGCCCTGGACGCGATGGCGTTTCCCCGTATGGCGTTTCACGGAGCGTCGGTCCTTTCCTCCCCCGTGGATCTCGAGTGGGGCGGTCCGATAGGCGATGCGCTCAGCGCCTACTCGCGGCGGGGAACACGGGAATTCAGTGCCAGCCTCTATGCCGACTGGGCCGGGACGGCCGGTGCGGGTTCCGACTACTTCGATCCCAACGCCGTGGGACATTCATCCTTCCGCGGCGGTGCGCTGGTGAGCGGTCCGATCATCCCCGACACGGCCCATTTCATGATCGGAGCGGAAGCGCAACGGCTGCAGCTCCCTCAGGCCCCGGCGTGGATTCCGACCTCGCTCGATTCGGCGTTACTCCAAGTCGCCCTGGACTCCTTCAGCGTGGACCTCGGTCCCTATGCCGCACCGCGCGCCGTGGAGCGCCGGCTCATTACCGCCTTTGGCCGCTTCGATTGGGATTTTTCGCAGCGGCACCGGGCGTCCGCATGGGCGAGCTTCGCCAACGCAAAAGACGACGAGGCCGATCGTGGCCCCGATGGGATCCTCGGCTTCCAGTCAGGCGTAGAGGGCACTGACGTGGCTGCCACAGCCGCCATCCTGTCCGCCCTTTCCGACAACGTAGGCAACGAATTCCGCGTTGGGTTCGAGACGTCCTCGAGGGAATACGGCGCCACGGTCTATCCAGGCACGCGGGTCGGAGTGTCCGGCCAGGCCTTCGGCACCGATCCCGCGCAACCGGGTACGTTCAAACGCACGGGCGCCTCGGTGAGTAACGCGCTCCACGTGCAGCTGGGAGCGGTACGCGTCAAGCTCGGCCTCGGGGCGGGCCTCGCATCGCACGACCAGACCTACGCCTTTGGGGGTGACGCCTCCTACTGGTTTTCCGACCCGGACGCCTACGGCGCGGGTCTGGGCGCGTACCTGCGTACCAATGGCTCGCCCCCCCGCTCTCGATTCTCGTCGCTTCGCGTGACCGGGCTCCTCCAAAACACCTGGACGGTGTCGGCGGGACTCGACCTCCGGTTCGGCTTGCGGTGGGACGGTGAGTGGCTGCCGGCGGACGAGGTGGTTCGGAACGACGAGTGGCTGACATTGACGGGGCTCGTCAACGACTCCATCGACAGCTTCCTCTCCAAGTTCAGCCCACGATTTGGCTTCCGCTGGACACTCGGGTCCGAGGCCGAGTGGGTGGTGCAGGGGAGTGGCACCGTCCAACGGGGCGAATTCGATCCTGCCCTGATGGGCGAGGTGATCCGGGAGGCGGGGCGGACCACCGTGTCCCGGGGGATCGGCGACGTTGGCTGGCGTGACGGGAACGGGACCGATGTCAGCGATGTCGGTGCCCGGCTCAGTGTTCTGGGTCCGGAATTCCAGGATCCCCGTTCCTCCAAACTCAGTCTTGGGATCGCCCGGAAGCTCGGCACTGACGGGTTGCTGGAGGTGTCGGCCCACTACCGCCACACCGACTTCCTCGCGAGGCGACACGACCTCAACCGCTTGCCAAGCACGGCCGGCCAGGACCAGCACGGGCGGCCGCTCTACGGGACGCTCGTGAAGGAGGGTGGGGTGATTGCAGCCGACCCCACTAGCAATCGCCGGTTCGCCGGATTCGAGCTCGTGTCGGCGCTGGATCCTGACGGGTACTCGGACTATTGGGGGGTCACCGCGCGTCTGGAGCAACCCGTAGGCCGCTTTTTTAGACTGCTGGCGAGCTACACCTATTCCCAGGCCACCGACAACGTGCTCACCGGCCGGCATGGTGGTCCCTACGCGCAACTCACGCCATTCCCGGACAGTCTGAGTGGCGCAGATTGGGCCGACGGGCGGTCCGACTTCGACGTCCCCCACCGGGCTGCGGTCGGTGTCGAGCTGCGGCCGATCGGACGTGACGGGTTCACCCTCGCAGCATTGTACCGCTACCGCTCGGGCCTGCCGTTCACGCCCGGGTTCCCAAACGGGGTCGACGCGAACGGTGACGGCTCCGCGAGCAACGACCCGGCATTCGTGAACGATGCCTTCCCGGGGCTGTCGGACCTGTACGCGGGGTGGGACTGCCTCAGGATCCGGGCGGACCAGTTTGCGGCGCGGAATGCCTGCCGCGATCCGGCGGTATCGACGCTCGACCTTCGGATCGGACTCGGGCCGTTCTGGCTGGGGGGCTACCCGTTCGAGCTGTGGACGGAGGTGCTGAACGTCACCGACGCACAACTCGTATCGAGGGACCACGCTCTATTCCTCGTCGATCCTGCGGCTGCCCTTACGACTGATCCTGTGAGCGGCCAGGTCGCGGTGCCGCTCCTGCTCAACGAGAACTTCGGCGAGCCTCTCTCGTATCGCGGGAACGGTCGCGCGGTGCGCTTCGGGCTGCGGGTGAACTACTGATGCTTACGCGGTTGGGTTTCGCCGTTGCAGGGGCGGCGCTCGCCGCCTGTCTGGTCGGGTGCGGAAATGTCGGTGAGGATCGGGTCCTCTCGATCATGGCGACCGGCTCGATCGAGGGGGTCGTCTACTTCGATCAGAATGGGTCGGGGCAGCTCGACGGTTCGGAGGTCGGACTGGCGGACATCGGCATCCGCGTCATCGCATTGGGGACCCGCGACACCGTGGCCCGCCCGGTGACGGCGTCGGACGGGTCGTTCGCGACTGCCCAGCTCCCGGTGGGCCGCTATCGCGTTTCGTTCGCGCCTGGTGCGATCGGTGACTCCGTGGTCGTCACGCAGTTCGAGGATTCTGTCGCCCTCCTCGCGCCCGGCGGGATGGCCCTGGTCACGGTGGGGGTGGGGTTCCCTTCACTCACCATTGCCGGGGCGAGGGCGCAGGTTCCGGGGAAGAGGTTTTTTGTCGAAGGGGTGGCGCTCACCGCGCTCGACGTCTTCGGTGACACCACCACGCACGTGGCCGACGGCACTGGGGCGATTCGGGCCGTCCGGGTTCGCCGCACGGTCGTCCAGCAGGCCGGTGACAGCGTGCGGCTTCAGGGAACGGTTGCGTCGCGGGCCGGGCAGCCGGTGCTCGACGACGTGACCGTCATCGTGCTAGACATCAATCGGCTGATTCCACCGGCGGAGCTGGTCTCGACCGGCGTGGCGGCCTCCGCCGACGGCGGGCGGCTGGATGCGGCGCTCGCCCAGGTGCGCAACGTGGCCATCGCCGACACGGCGACTGGGGCGACCGGATTCGCGCTGACACTGGATGACGGGTCAGGGGCGCTCACGGTGCTCCTGGATGCGGACATTGTGTTCGACCTGACCGGCCTCGATCCCGGCGCTTCCATTGATGCGACGGGCGTGTTGGTGCCGGACGGAGGGGGTACGTGGCGTCTCAAACCGAGAGGAAACGGCGATCTGGTAAGGCGATAGGGATTGCGAATGAGGACCCGCTGCTGCGATTGTGGATCGCGAGGCGCAAGGCTGGCCGAGGCGCCCATCCTCACGCCCGGACTCGTCACACGCCGTGTCGGGTTAGCGCGACGAACTCCGGAAAGGTCGTGCTTGGTCACGGATTGCTGCAACGGAGCTTCTTGACTGCGCCGCTGTCCGTCGGCACGTGGCGATCGTGACCGTTTGAGATGAGTATGAGACATGGGCAGAGGTAGGCCTGACCCCAATCCGAGGGGTTGTTGCGTTTTCTCCACATAGCGGTCCACAGGATTTCCCGAGGCGAGATCCAGCGGGTCAAGTGACTTCAGGGCAGCACGATGGAGTGGCCGTTCGAGCGCTGTAACGTCGGCTCGCTTCTTGCCGCCAGAGAATATCAGTCGTCTCTCAAACACGCTCTGATGAGCGTCGCTTGTGTGTGCACGGGGCTCGCGCGACTCGACAGGCGAGAATGTGCGCACGACCCGGCGAAATGCTGACAACGAACGACACAAACGGCTCAACCATTGGCTGGTCTACCATGAAGCGACTCCGGATTGCACCCTGGCTCGTAGTGGGAACTCTGACCGCATCGCTGAGCTGCGGTGAAGGGGTCCTGGGACTCGAAGATGTCACGACGATCGTTGTGACGGCCACGTCCCGCACCCTCACTGCTCTCGGACAGAATCAGCAGTTCACAGGCGAGGCCCGGACGGCCAGTGGTGAGAAGGTCCCCGGAATACCCTTCAGCTGGTCATCCTCTGACAACGGCGTCGCTACGGTCAGCGCGTCCGGGATGGTGACCGCAGTCTCCAATGGAAGTGCCAGTATCTCTGCAACAGCGGACGGCATCTCAGGCTCCGTTGGGGTCACGGTAGCCCAAGAGCCGGGCCAACTGGCGTTTAGCGTCCAGCCAACGGACGCGATCGCTGGTGAGTCGGTCGCGCCTGCCGTAGCCGTGGAGATCCAAGATGCGCTGGGGAGCCTCGTCGGGGGCGCAAGCGACGCGGTGACACTCGCCATCGGCACCGACCCGAGCGGCGGCTCGGCGACCTTGGCGGGCGCGGGCCCGGTGGGTGCGGTGAACGGGATAGCGACGTTCAGCAACGTGAGTGTGGATGTGGCGGCGGCAGGGTACACCCTGCTGGCGACGAGCGGGACGCTGACTTCGGCCACAAGTGATCCGTTTGACCTTACGGCGGGGACGGCGACGCAGCTGGTGTTCACGGTGCAGCCGAGCAATACGACGGCGGGTGCGACGATGACGCAGGTAGTGGTCACGGCCCAGGACGGATTGGGGAACACGGATGGGAGCTACGGGGCCGCCGTGACGTTGACGTTTGCGAATGATGGGAGCGGTGGGACGGCGACGTTGTCGGGTGCCACGGCGACGGCGTCAAACGGGGTGGCGACGTTCAGCACCGTGAGTATCGATGTGGCGGCGCTGGGCTACACGCTGCAGGCGAGTGATGGGACGTTGACGAGTGCGCCGAGCGCCCCATTTGCCATCACGGTGGGGACGGCGAGTGCGGCGAATTCGGATGCGGTGGTTCCGAATGGGACGGCGGGCGCGGCGACGTCGATTGAGATCATCGTGCGGGATGCCAATGACAACCCGGTGACGGGGGAAGCGGCGAATCTGGCGCTGAGTGTGACGGGGGCGAATACGGCGACGCCGCCGCAGCCGACGGACAATGGGGATGGGACGTACACGACGAGTTACACGCCGACGAGTGCGGGTAGTGACCAGGTGGCGATCACGCTGAGCGGGACGGCGATCGGTGGCAGTCCGTACCCGAGTGTGGTGGGGGTGGGTGGGGCGAGTGCGGCGAATTCGGATGCCGCGGTCCCGAATGGGACGGCGGGCGATCCGACGTCGATCGTGATCACGGTGCGGGATGCGAATCTCAATCTGGTGACGGGGGAGGCGGCGAATTTGGCGCTGAGCGTGACGGGGGCGAACACGGCGACCCCGCCGCAGCCGACGGACAATGGGGATGGGACGTACACGACGAGCTACACGCCGACGAATGCGGGCAGTGACGCGGTGGCGATCTCGCTGAGCGGGACACCGATCAGCGGCAGTCCGTACGCCAGTGTGGTGAGTGTAGGGGCGGCGAGTGCGGCGGCGAGCAGTGCGGTGGTCCCGAATGGGACGGCGGGGGATCCGACGTCGATGGTGATCACGGTGCGGGATGCGGATCTCAATCCGGTGACGGGGGAGGCCGCGAATCTGGCGTTGAGCGTGACGGGGGCGAACACGGCGACGCCGGCCCAGCCAGCGGATAACGGGGATGGGACGTACACGACGAGCTACACGCCGACGAATGCGGGGACGGACCAGGTGGCGATCACGCTGAGCGGGACGGCGATCGGCGGCAGTCCGTACCCGAGTGTGGTGAGTGCGGGGACGGCGACGCAGCTGGTGTTCACGGTGCAGCCGAGTGATGCCACCGCGGGCGCGACGATCGTGCCGGTGGTGGAGGTGACGGCCCAGGACGCGCTGGGGAACACGGATCTCGACTATGCCGTGCCGGTGTTATTGGCGTTTGAGAATGATGCCAGTGGGGGCACGGCGATCTTGTCCGGAGCGACGGCGACGGCGGTGAACGGGGTGGCGACGTTCAGCAATCTGAGCGTGGACGTGGCGGCCAACGGCTACACGCTATTCGCCGGCGATGGGCCACGAATGAGTGGGCCGAGTGCGGCGTTTGACATCACGCCGGGGACGGCCACACAGCTGGTGTTCACGGTGCAGCCAAGCGATGCCACCGCGGGTGCGCCCATGGTGCCGGCGGTGGAGGTGACGGCGCGCGACGGGCTGGGGAACACGGATGAGAGCTACGGGGCGGGCGTGACGCTGACTTTTGCGAACGATGCCAGTGGGGGCACGGCGACGTTGACGGGGGCGGGACCGGTGACGGCGGTCAATGGCGTCGCAACGTTCAGCAATGTGAACATTGATGGGACGGCCGTGGGCTACACGCTCGAGGCCAGTGATGGGACGTTGACCAGTGCGCCAAGCGCGGCGTTCGACGTGACGGTGGGCGTGGCGACGCAGCTCGTGTTCACGGTGCAGCCGAGTGATGCCTTCGCCGGCAGTGCGATCGCCCCAGCGGTCGAAGTGATTGCGCAGGATGGGTTGGGAAACCCGGATCCCGGGTTCAGTGATCCAGTCACGCTGGCATTTAGCACAGATCCGAGCGGTGGGACAGCAACGTTGTCCGGCGCGGGGCCGGTGACGCCGGTCAATGGCGTCGCGACGTTCAGCAATCTGAGCGTCGACGTGGCGGTCAACGGCTATACCGTGCAAGCCGCCGGTGGTGGATTAGGCAGCAACCCGAGTGCGGCGTTTGACATCACGGCGGCGGCGGCGACGCAGCTCGTGTTCACGGTGCAGCCGAGCGATGCCACGGCGGGCGCGACGATCGGGCCGGCGGTGGAGGTGACGGCCCAGGACGGGTTTGGGAACACCGATCTCAGCTATACCGTGCCGGTGTTATTGGCGTTTGAGAATGATGCCAGTGGGGGCA
>JAOTVV010000029.1 GCA_029863245.1 Gemmatimonadota bacterium | reverse complement strand
GACCGCTACATCGTGCTATCGGGCCTCGGTAGCAGCCGGTACAACGTCGAGGTGATGCTCCAAGGCGAGGGACTCGTCACAGTTGAACGGGCGGTGGAGCCGCCGGAGTCACGCCTTGTAGGGCGTGTGGAGCCGTCAGTGGCGCAGACGTTCACCGCTCTGGCTGCACGCGGCATCGCGACCGCAAGTGAGGTCAGGGCTGATCTCAAGCTAAATAGCACTCAAGCCGCGACAAACCGCCTTGCCGCACTAGTGAAGAGCGCACTCGCACGGCGAGTGGCAGAACAGCCGCTGGAGGGCGGCGGGCGTGAGTACGTCTACGCTGCGCTGCAGTAGGTATGAGGAGATGACTGTGCCCAACATGCGCCACCATTTCGATGCGTTGATCACGAAGATCAACCCGCCGGAAGACCGTGTAAGACTTGCCTCTAGACGTGTGGGTGAAGTCCGCGATTGGCTGAAGGACCATGAGTTTGCCACAAGAACCCCCCACACCCTACTTTCGGGTTCCTACGGTCGCAAGACCGCCATCGAGCTCATTCCTGACGTCGACACGCTTCTATTCCTACCCGATGACCAAGAGGACCGGACACCGAACGCCGTCCTGCTTGAGGTCCACCGCGTTCTCAAGGAGTATCCGGGAGCTGGGGAGATTGATGTCAAAGGCCAGAGGCGGTCTGTCCGGCTTCATTTGCCCGATGACCATCTGTACCTCGATATCGTGCCGTCGATCACACCGGACGGTGTCGACAAACCGTTGTTGGTTCCTGATCGGCCGCAACAGGAGTGGGTTGCCTCGGATCCTCTTGGCTATGCGAAGCGGCTGAGTACAACGAACGGAGAGCACGGCGAAAAGGTCGTTCCCCTCGTGAAGTTGTTCAAAGTATGGCGAGACGAACACATGATCCGCCGCCGTCCCAAGAGCTATGTCCTTGAGGTGATGCTGCTATATGGTGTCGAGGATGGCACGATCACATTGACTCGCCGGTCTCGCGCCGAGAACGTCCACGACCTGTTTGCGTACGTCGCCGACAAGTACGCAGATCTGATGGACAACGGCAAAGAGGCGCCGCGAATCCGCGACCCGCAGATCACGGACAAGTACATCACGCGTGGCTGGTCTCGCGAGGAGTTCGAGACGTTCATGCGGCGAGTGCGAGAGGCTCGGAGGGCGGCAGAAAGAGCACTTGCCGCCGAATCCGAGGAAGATGCCGTGGTCGAGTGGGAGAAGGTCTTCGGAAGCCGGTGGCCGTCGCAAGACGACGTACGGGAGGCGGTGCTGAGAGAGGGTCAGGAGCATCAACCCGGACAGACCAAGATCAGTCCGGAGGGCCGCGTGATCGGTGGAGCTGCAGTCATCCCTACTCTGCCTACGAGGTACCACGGGGGCTAGGTGAGGTGGCGCGAAAGATTCCGCGTGCACGAGAGCATCCTGCGGGACAATTGCGGAGCATGCGCAACAACTTTCCCCAATTCGAGGCACGCGTGAACCGCGCCGGTGGCGTCGACTGGTACGGCTACCTGCAACCCACACCGGAGTCGGTGTGTTACAGGGTTCACATTCGGCACCAGCCCAACCGTGATCCGCGCGTGTGGATCGAGGTGCCTCGCCTGCGTAAGGACGCTCCGCACCTGTACGCAGATGGATCTCTATGCCTCTACTGGCCAGCGGACTGGCGTTGGACCCCCCGAGAATGCCTTGCGGACACGATCGTCCCGTGGACCGCGTTCTGGCTGTATTTCTACGAGCTGTGGCTCGTGACTGGCGACTGGTTGGGACCGCAGTCGCCGCACCTAGCGGGTCAGGCGAAGGAGAGGCAGGATGACGACCAGTCGTGACGAAGCGGTTCTGCGTCGGCTGTTCTTAGGACACCAGACTCAGCTCATGGCCAAGCTTGAGGGTGCTCGTGGCGCAATAGACCATCCGGTCCTAAAAGGGACCGCGTCCGAACAGCACTGGCGTGATCTCCTCAGTGATTACCTGCCGCAGCGGTACCGAGTAACGTCCGGTGTCGTCGTCGACTGCAAGAGCGGTCAGAGCGGGCAGATCGACATCATTATCCATGATGCACACTTCTGTCCGCGGTTCCTTGACCAGGAAGGTGTCTGCTTGGTTCCGGCTGAAAGCGTCTACGCAGTGTTTGAAACGAAGCAGGAAGTCAACGGGGAATACCTTGCGGAGGCGGCGGACAAGGCGGAGTCCGTCCGCCGCCTTCTCCGGACTTCCGCGACGATCATCGATCGCGGCGAAGAACGCCCTGCCCGACCACTGACGCCGATTCTCGCCGGAGTAGTGGCTCTCGGTGCAGTGTGGGTTGACGGTCTCGGTGAGAGCTTCAGAGAGCATTTGGCAAGGCACAGAGGCATGCGTTCGCTAGATCTCGGCTGTGCTGTGAGTGCGGGTGCGTTCGAAGTCCCCGAGGGTGCGGGCGCGGACCGCGCGCAGATCTCAACGGCCGATGTCGCACTGGTGACCTTCCTCCTGACACTGGTGCGCCGTCTTCAGAGGCTCGGCACCGTACCCGCAATAGACTGGCCCGAGTACGAAATTGTGTTCGGCGATTGATGATTGCGCACAAGCGAAGCAGCGCATCCACGGCCGACGACGCAAGACAAGCGGTCGGGAAGGCATCTTGAATCTCTCTCGGGGGGGGCAGCGTGCGAAGGCTACTCGTCAGTGTACGCGGTCCGGCTGAGGCACTCGAGGCCGCATCAGGCGGCGCTGCGATAGCCGACGTCGAGTTCCCTGCGTCAGCCTTAGGGACTCCGTATCCGCTCAACATTCGGGCGGTGCGCGATCGGCTTAGGTTAGAGGGCCATCGCAACGTTCGGGTGTCAACGAACATTGGGGAGAATCAACCCGTACGAGCCACGGCTTGCCAGGCCGCCTTGGGAGTTGCTACCGCCGGCACAGACCTCGTCAAGTTCGGTTTGGCAGGCCTTGACCTCGCTGACGCCACCTACCTTGGCAGGTCCATCGTACGTACCGTTCGCCGTTGGTACCCCAGGAAGAAGCTCTACCCGGCTGTTTTCGCGGATGATGCAATGTCAAAGGTCTTCGATCCGGTTCGCGATGGATCCAAGCTCGTTACCGCGATCCAGGCGGACGGTTTGCTGATCGATACGTATGACAAGAACGCCGGCAAGAGCGTTCTGGACTACCTGAGTATCAAGGACATCGGTTCGGTCGTTCGTTCGCTGCATCGGCATGGTGCCGAGGCATGGCTTGCAGGGTCACTGACCGCTGAACAGATGCCATCGCTTTGGGAGGCTGGAATTGATGTCATCTGCATTCGTCAAGCCGCATGCGAATCCAGCGAGACAAGTGCTCGGTTCGGTAGGGTGCGGGCAAAGCTGGTCCGACAACTTGTAGCGACCATCCCCTCGCAGTCAACAAGGGCGCGTTAGGTGTCTCCCCAGCGAGCGGAAGCCTTCGCAGGCTCGACGGGTCGGCGGTCTCTGTATCGAGTAACCAATTCGGAGACCGTGCGCTTCGACCATCCGTCCGCGCTTCTTACCGGGCTATGTCAGGGATACCGCGTTGCCTGATCCTGCTATGACCGTTGGCGAAGCGTTTCGCGAGTTCAAGAGCAGCTTGGAACTGCCAGATAGTCGACAGAAGGAGGCGGCCTCAGCACAAGAACAGCTCCGCGCAGCGATCGCGAGTTACCTGTACGTTCCGAGCTCGTTCCTAACGGGTTCCTATTCGCGCTACACGAAGATTGATCCTCTCAACGACATTGATGTTTTCCTGGTTCGGAATGACAGACCAACCGAGTTGGCGGTAGATGGGAGCGGTGTACTACCCGGACAGGCCCTTCAAGAGATTGAGAACGCAGTAGTACAGGCTGTGAGGGGGGCGAGAGTACAGCGGCAGTCGCGGTCTGTAAACGTGCACGCACCGGGGATCAGCTTCGGGTTTGACCTAGTCCCCGCTTGGTTACGGGTGCCGAACGGATATTGGATACCGGACGTGGATGGCAATCACTGGCTCGCAACCGATCCGAAGGCGCACGCGGAGATCTTGACTCGTGCGAATGCGGCATCGAAAGGCATGCTCAAGCCAGTGATCAAAATGGTAAAACATTGGAGCCGAAATAACCTCGATCTCTTGAGGTCATTTCACATCGAACTGATCTGCGTGGACATCTTCGATAGAAGGCTGATCCCCACCTACCAGCACGGGGTGGCGATTGCACTTCAGCAACTGCCGGTTCATGTGACCGTGCCGATGTCGGATCCTGTATACGGCGAGTCGAGGATAGACAGGCCTCTATCGCAGGACGAGCGGAGTCGACTCCTAGGATGCCTCAGCCATGACGGAGCCGCGGCGGCAAGGGCATTGGAGTTTGAGGGACGTGGCGATCATTGGGGCGCGATTCGTGAATGGGAGGGAATCTTCATGACTGGTTTCCCGAGTTGAGTTCGATACCAGCCAGTTCTCCCGTTTTGGTGTGAGGAGCGCTCTCAAGGGATCTTCTGCAAACCTGTACGACACTGTCGACCGTGGCACGATCTCCAAGCGCTAGACACAGTCCGAATGCTATGAGCTGCCGACGGGTTCCTCATTCAAGGCGACGGACGTGTCGCGTCCTTAGCCGGTCTACTTGCGACGTCGGCGATCGTTTCTTCGACGAAACTCGGCCTTGATGATCTCCTTCATCTCATCGTGCTCTGCGATCAGGTCAGGATCGATTTCTCTTGACAGGCGATCACGTACACCCTCGATGTTCCCACTCTTGAGTTTCGAGAGTGCGTCATCGGATAGTTCCCGAACCAGCCTCTCCAGTTCCGCGAGTTGGTCCTTTGACAGCATCGTCGGCTCTCCCTCCCAGAGTCATGGTGTAGACGGTCTTGGCCCTTTCGATGTGTGCGCTTCGGCGTGGGATCGGGATGCAAGTCGAGCCGCGGACAGCCGAGCCAGCAAAGTGCCAGTCGGGTCGCACTCCCGATGATGTCAGACTACATCACGGTCCCATACTCCGAAAGCGGCCACAGCCGCGGGAGCAGGTCTCGCCGCATCGGGCGCGGTGCGTTGCGGCTTTCGTTGTGAGTTTCGTGCTACTTCTGTTGGTTTCGACCTTCCGAGTCACGACCCCGATGCCCAGAACACCGCGTAATTGCTACAGGTGGTCGTGACACTCTAGCCTGCTGAGTCCAATGGGGTTCAGGGGGTCGCGGGTTCAAATCCCGCCGTCCCGATTCACAAGCAAGAAAGCGGGCCTTGGGCCCGCTTTTCTTGTTTGTGAGCGGGCCGCCGGGCTTTCGCCACCGCTCCTCGCCTGCGGCTCGGAGCTTATGGTCAAATCCCGCCGTCCCGACTGAGGTAAATCACTGAAGCACAGGTAGTTATGAAACGAGCGGTCGTTGAACGGCCGCTCGCTTTTTGTGCTTGTGTGCCAATAGTGTGCCAAATTCAGCTAGCTGTCTCGCGGGTTGCGTCGCGGAATCCTATCTTTACCGACTATGTCCGAGATTCCCTCCCGGCTCTCGACCGCCCTCGCGGATCGCTATCGCATTGAGCGCGAACTCGGCGCTGGCGGCATGGCCACGGTCTACCTCGCCCACGACCTGAAACACGACCGCAAAGTCGCCATCAAGGTCCTCCGCCCCGAACTGGCCGCCGTGCTCGGCGCCGAGCGGTTCGTGCAGGAGATCAAGACCACGGCCCATCTCCAGCATCCCCACATCCTGCCGCTGTTCGACTCGGGCGAGGCCGACTCTTTCCTCTATTACGTCATGCCCTACATCGAGGGTGAGACGCTCCGCGACAAACTCAATCGGGAGACGCAGCTCGGGATCGAGGAGGCCGTCAAGATCACGACCGAGGTCGCGGACGCCTTGGACTACGCGCATCGGCAGAGCGTGATCCACCGAGACATCAAGCCCGAGAACATTCTGCTGCACGACGGCCGCCCCATGGTGGCGGACTTCGGGATTGCGTTGGCCGTGAGTGCCGCGGCGGGCGGACGGATGACGGAGACGGGCCTCTCCCTCGGCACGCCGCATTACATGAGTCCGGAGCAGGCGACGGCGGAGAAGCAGATCACGCACCGGTCGGATATCTACTCGTTGGGGGCCGTGCTCTATGAGATGCTGACAGGGGATCCGCCGCACACGGGGTCGTCGGCACAGGCGATCATTCTGAAGATCGTGAGTGAAGAGCCACCGCCGGTCACGAGAACGCGCAAGGCCGTGCCGGCGAACGTAGCGGCGGCGGTGGCACAGGCGTTGGAGAAGTTGCCTGCAGATCGGTTCGAGAGCGGCAAGGGGTTCGCGGCGGCGCTGGCAGATCCCCGCTACGAGGCCGCACGAGCAGGGCCCGCCAGGAATGGCGCTTCCTTTCGCTGGGCGGATTGGCGGCTGGGCGCACTGGCCGTGGCCGCTCTCGTGGTGGGTGCGGTATCCGCTCGATGGTTTGGTGGAGAGACGTCCACCGTCCTTCCCTCGATTCGTTTCCGCGACCGGCCGCCCCAGTCGCAACAGGTGGTGGGTCGACAAGGCTTCAGCCCTTCCATCTCGCCCGACGGATCGCAGTTCGCCTATAACGGTAGGACCCGGGGCGCCGAACGACAGTACTTGCGCCGGTTAGACCAACTCGAGGCTCGACCCATCCCGGGGAGCGATGATGCGACAAGGTCTTTCTTCTCGACTGACGGCGGTTGGCTCGGCTTTGTGACCCGGGGCAAGCTCATGAAGGTGGCCCTTCCCGGCGGCTCGCCGCTGCCGATCGCCGACGTTCAAGACGTGGTCTATGGTGCCGATTGGGGATCGGACAACTTCATCGTATTCAGCGAGGGCGGCAGGCTCATGAGGGTCTCGGCTGACGGCGGAACCCCGGAGCTCGTAGCCGTGCCCGACACGACGGCAGGGGTGACTGAACTCCGGTGGCCCCACGTTCTTGCCGGGAGTAGGGACGTTCTCGTCACGGCATGGTACGGAGCCCTGGAAACAGCGCAACTCGCGGTCGCCTCCGTCGCATCGGGAACGGTCAAACTTCTCGCCCTGCCGGGCCTGAGCCCGCACTATGCGGCGACCGGCCATCTGGTCTATGCACGGTCCGATGGGCAGATCGTGGCCGTCCCGTTTGACCTCGGCAAACTCGAACCTGTCGGTCAGCCAACTCAGCTGATCGGCAGGGTGGAGATCGGGTTCCCTGGGCTTCCCCAGTTCACATTGTCCGAGAGCGGATCGGTGGTCTACAGCCCGGCATTTGACCGCTCGAACGGGCTCGTCCTCGTCAACCGATCCGGTGCCGCAGAACAACTGGCCAACGCAGACGGAAGAGCGTTTCAGGATCCACGCTTTTCACCAAGCGGCGATCGCGTGTCTGTTGGCATAGACGAGCAGATATGGCTGTATGACATGGATCGGGGCACGCTCTCACGTCGGACATCCGGCGGTTCCAACTTGTATGCTACGTGGTTGCCCGACGGAAGAAGCCTCAGCTTCTCCTCGGAGCGAGGCGGGCACCGCAGGCTATTCACAATGGCGGCTGACGGCAGCGACGACCCGTCATTGCTGTACAGTGGTGCCCATCGAGTTTGGGAGAGTGAGTGGTCGCCCGATGGACAGTGGGTGGCATTTCGAGAGGGTGCGATCGGCGAACTCCTCACGATGAGGGACATCCTCGTCTTTCGACCGGATTCCGAGAGTAGTCCACCGACGCCATTGCTACAGACAGAATTCGACGAGAGCATGCTCGCGATCTCGCCGGATGGGAAATGGCTGGCGTACGTATCAGATCAAACCGGTCAGCGGGAAGTCTACGTTCGGCCGTTTCCGGAGGGTGCAGGCTGGGTGCAGGTGTCCACCGACGGCGGGGTGGAGCCCTCGTGGGCTCCAGGTGGTGGAGAACTGTTCTACCGCACACCAACTGCCATGGCGGTCGCTAGGGTGGAGGTGGGGCAGGCGTTTCGCGTGATCGAGCGTGAGCTACTGTTCGACGATTCGTACATCCGGCGTGACAACTTCGCCAACTACGACATCGACCCACGATCCGGCCGCCTTCTCATGGTTCGCGGCGACCCCGAGCCTAATGAGCTCGTGATCATCGTCAATTGGCTCGAGGAGTTGAAGGCGAAGGTGCCGCGGTGACCGTTCCGGATCGCCTCGCCTCGGCCCTCGGGGACCGCTACACGCTCGAGCGGTTCCTGAACGAGATCAAGGTCACGGCCAACTTGCAGCATCCGCACATCCTGCCACTGCACGACTCGGGCGAGGCCGACTCGTTCCTCTATTACGTCATGCCTTACGTCGAAGGCGAATCTCTGCGGGAGAAACTCAATCGCGAGAAACAGCTTTCGATTGAACAGTGAGTGGAGATTACCAAGGCTGTGGCGAGTGCTCTGGACTATGCATGCACCAACGCCTAGAGAAAGCCGTTTCCAAGGCCCCGTCGAACAGCCAACTCTGGGCGGCGAGCTGAAGGAAAGACCACCGCCTAACGCCGCCGAAGATGGGTTTGCTGCTGACGCAGTAGACGTACGGGCCCCGGGCCACGCGCCGCCTTGACTGGGCGGCCGCATGAAGTAGGTTCACGAATCCCGATCCACGTCGTTCCAATCGTCACTCGAGGCAACCCATGCGTTACCCAGTCCTCTTCGTCCTCGGCGTTGGGGCAGTTGTGCTGCCGCCCAGTCGTGTCCTGGCGCAGTCGACGCCCGAAGTCATGTACACGACGGTCACCAAACTCGAGTTGGGCGGCCGATTGGGCCGCATGCTGCGGCTGGTAGGCGGGGGTCGTCCCAGCACCGAAACGGTCTGGTACAGTGGACCACGTATGCGCAGCGACATTGAGAAGAAGTCCTCCGTCATGGACGCGGAGGCGGGCACCATCATGGAGCTGCAGCACGAGCCGCGCACGTACTGGCTCTGGTCGGTCGACGAACCCGTATTGGTGTTCGAGACGATCCCAGACGAGCCGATAGAGGAGTTGGACGAGCCGCCGGCCCGCCGCCGCCCGCGCACACGGTACGAGGTCACGCTCTCCACCGAACGCCCCGGTCGGCGCGCCCGTCTCGCGGGGCTCGAGGCGGAGCAGACGTTCGTGACGCTCACGATCACCGGTGAGACGTACAATGAGGACGCCGACTCGCTGGAACGCGGCTCGTTGGTGGTGCTGAGCGAGCTGTGGCTCACTGAGCATTTCCCCGGCACGGACGCGCAGGCGGCGTTCGAGAGCGCTTGGGCCGCGCGCATGGTCTCCGCTCTGGACTCGGCGACCATCGCGCAGGCCCAGGAAGGGATGGAGCAAGTCTACGCGGAGGACCCCAGGCTCCGCGTGGCCGTGACCAGTCTCGACTCCGCGCTGGCGGACTTGCACGGCACGTCACTCAAGACGGTATCGCACTTCGTCGTCGTTCCTGACGGGGTACGATTCGACCGGGAGGCCGTGATGAAGGACGCGGACAAGACGCTGGTTGCCGATCTGGCGGAAGGCGCGGCCCAAAACGCTGCGGACGCAGGCCGCCGACGCCTCGGCCGGATCACCGGGGGCCGCTTGGGCGGTCAGCGCGCGCCGCGCCCCGAGCAGGCGGTCATCATGCGGACCCGCTACGAGATCACCGAGCTGTCCACGGCGCCGATCCCGGCGCCCAAGTTCCAGCCGCCGCCGGACTACCGCCGCCGTACGCCTGGGGAGGGTGGCTCCTGACCACTAACTGAGCTGGCTCTGTTCCGGTGAGTGATCGGCGGAATCGCGCCGCGCCGCTCTCGCCGGCATCGGTGCCCGCAAGAGCCACGAGGAGATGCTGGTGAGCCCCACGAGGCGCGGGTGGCGCGCTCGCGTGGGGCAGCGCCACACCCCTGACCGTTCATCCTGCGCACCTGCACCGTAGCACAGTTGTAACGCGTAGCGGCCTCGCGCCCAACAGGCTATGAAGCCAAGAACAAACCAAGTCACGATTCCCATGCTCCGGCTTGCGACGCTTAGCGGTAGCTCCCCGTGGCTAGTCCAGCCTCGGTGATCTAAGTTTCGGTCCAGCTTGTCATTCCCGGAGATTTACGTGGATACAGGGACACCATTCGCTTCCGCGCTCGAACGTGCCGCACACCATGCGAAGGTTTTCCTCGAAGGACTGGACGAGATCCCGGTCTCAGCCCAGGTCACGTACGAGGAACTCATTAAGCGGTTGAATCGCCCGTTGGTCGATGCCGGCGTCGAACCGGCCACCATTATCGATGACCTTGCTGCAGACGTCGACGGCGGTCTCACCATCAGCTCGTCCGGGCGGTTTTTCGCGTGGGTCATCGGCGGGAACCTTCCGTCGGCACTCGCGGCAGACTGGTTGACCTCGGCGTGGGATCAGAATGCCGGCATGTTTGCCGTCGCACCGGCGGCCGCCGTCGCGGAAGAGGTGGCCGGTGAATGGCTCAAGGAACTCTTGGGGCTACCGAAGACTGCGAGCTTCGCGATGGTTACCGGATGTCAGATGGCCCACTTCACGTGTCTCGCCGTCGCGCGGCACGCCCTGCTTGCGAAACATGGTTGGGACGTAGAAAAACAGGGATTGGCTGGTTCACCACCCATTCGGATCCTTACGAACGATCAATACCACGCGACCTTCGAACTCGCGGTGCGCTACGCGGGGCTCGGCACCGACGCCTTGGTAACCGTAGAGTCGAACGCTGACGGAACGATGGTACCGGAAGCATTGGAAAAGGTGCTGGCCGAATCCGATGGGCCGACCATCGTGCAACTGCAGGCGGGCGACCTCAATACCGGTGCGTACGACGCGTTCGAAGCATTGATTCCTCTCGCGCATCAACACGACGCGTGGGTGCACGTCGACGGGGCATTCGGATTGTGGTGCGCCGCCAGCCCCATGTACCGACACTTGCTCAAAGGCGTCAAGCACGCCGACTCCTGGGCAGCGGATGGACACAAGTGGCTGAACGTGCCGTTCGACAGTGGATACGCGTTCATCGCGCATCCGGAACCACACTCCGCATCGATGTCGATTCGGGCCAGTTACCTGATCCACGCCAGTGAGGCCCGAGACCAGGTGGATTGGAATCCGGAATGGTCACGCCGCGGGCGAGGGTTCCCGACCTATGCGGCCATCCGTGAGCTAGGGCGGGACGGCGTTCGCGACTTGATCGACCGCTGCAACGGCCACGCGCACGCGTTGGTCACCCGACTCGGCCAACTCCCGAACGTCGAAGTGGCCAGCGAGCCCATCATCAATCAGGGCATGGTTCGGTTCCTCGACCCTAAGCCGGGCGCGACCGACGAGGACCACGACGCATTCACGGATCAGGTCATCGCCAGCGTCACCGCTGAAGGCGAAGCGTTCTTCGGCGGCGTCACGTGGCGCGGCATGCGGTGCATGCGCGTTTCCGTGAGTAGCTGGCTCACCAATGAGCGGGATATCGATCGGACGGTGGCGGCCGTGAAGCGGCACCTGGGTGCCGCGTCCACGGCCTGACCTAGCTACCACCGTCCGCTTGGCTCAATCGTAGGCCGGCACGAGCCTGAACAACCTAGCGGCGCTGTATCCAGTTACGAAACGACACGAAGAACCCGAAACACTCGAGCAGCGGGAGGTGAGAATCCAGCGTAGCGAGCACCCCGCCTCTTGTATTCGTCGAAGGTCGCCGGCCCAAGGCAGTCGAGGCAAGCGTCGATCGGGCTTCGCGACGCTGTCCCGTACTGCTTAAGCCGGATCGCACCGACGCACAGTCGGAGCGCGCAGCGGCCTCGCGCCCACCACGTCATCACGTCGCCACAGAACGGGCAAATACGGTCCATCGCGATCTCCGGTGCGAGATGCGCGACGGTAGGGCGAGGGTGTCAACTTAGTCACAACGCCTCCTAGAGCACGTCGTTACACACTGTTCCCGACTACTTCACTTCAATTGTGGCATTGCTACGACTCTTGTCAGCAATGGTCCCGTGTCGTATTAAAGAGACTGTCGGTAGCCCTTCCTGACTCCGCCGCCCGACAGACGCCACAGCTTGACGCCCGCCCGACGACGAAACCGATACGCTACCGGCAACCACTGCCGACGGCCCGTACCGTGGCCGCGCCGCCAGAGCGACGTCACGCCCTTGGACGCCCACCGACGACGAGACTGTTGGACCGCCGACGGGGGAAGTCACCATCGCTTCTCTTTCAGGAGGTGTCGTATGCGCTGGCCAGGATTCCTACTCTTCCCGCTGCTGTTCGTCGCGTGCACGGACACGCAACCCGTCGCGCCGATCGAGGATGGTCCGGTCTTCAACTGGATGAACAACCCGGACAACGGGAACTTCAATATCTACCGGGACGCGTTTGGCTGGCGAGTCTGCTGGTCGGACGAGCAGCAGGCGGATGGGACCGCCGAGGGTAACGGTCTGCGAGTTTGCCATGACACGTACCCCCACCCCACCATCCCCCAGACAACTTGTGACATCCAGACGGAGGGCGACCCGGTCTCCCATCAGGATGTCGGGCACTGGATCGACGAATTCAGCAGCTTTCTCCACGCGGTCAATCAGGGGAAGACTTGGGTACTCATTCGTGACATAAACACGGCAGGTGACTGCTTTGGAGACGCCTTGGTCGCCGAGGGCTGGGGAAGGCTCTCGAACAACGACAACGATATTTTTGGCTCGACCGACCCGAACATGAACACTTGGACGAACCGTGGACATGGCGTGCTGGAGGCGACCGACGGGAGCCGGGTCATGTACAACGGACACGTTCACTTCCAGTTCAGGGCGAACGGAGAGGGAGATGAAGACGACTTCTTCCGGGTCCTGTCCGCCAAGGTCAACGTTCACTGAGCTTAAGGCCGCTTCAGCAGCTAGCGAACACCCACCGCCCGGCCCCGCGCCGGGCGGTTTCGTTTCCAGCCCCGAGCGTCACGCGGCGTTCGAGAGCATTTCCGACCACTCCTTCTCTATTTCTCACGGGACACGGCCTGTAGGTTTGCCCTGAGCCACACCTCGGAGGCGCATATGCGATCCGCCACCGTCCTCGCCGTTCTGTTCGCGCCCATCGCTGTCCTCGCCTGTACGTCGAGGCAGGCGGGAACCAGCCCCAGGACGGCGACGGGGTGCAAGGCGTGGTCGGTGACAGCGACAAACCCGTGGGCATACATGATGGAGGTCGAGGCAGGTGACGAGAGCGCGGCGGTCGTGGCAGCGGGGGTGGTGAGGTTCGTTGTCACGCAGGCTAGTAAGCCACAAGTGTATTGGGTTTGTCCACTCCACAACGACAGGTGCCGCCTTTCTAGCGGCGAACGACGCTGGCCAGCACAGAGGGCCACCGTGGTGTGCACCGAGGCTGCTTCCAGGTAAGCGTGGCATCGGGACAAGCGTCGTGTTCTAGCTCCCGAACACCGCCACACTTCCCACCACTCATCGAGCGCACCCGCACCGACGCACAGTCGGAGCGCGCAGCGGCCTCGCGCCCACCACGTCATCTGCGTCTGGCAGAACGGGCAAATACGGTCCATCGCGGCCTCCGGTGGTCGCCTGACCGGAGATCAGGGAGTCGTGTGGACGTGGCGAGAAATCATCATATTGTGGGCATGCGAACGGTCGCGTGCCTCGCGCTTGGCCTGGCGGTGGGCTCAGGCGTTGCGTGGGCTCAGGAAGCGGATTCTGCCTCCTCGCCTGAGTTTACGGTATACCTGGTGACGTTCGGTCCGGGCCAGGTGTACTGGGAACGGTTCGGTCACAACGCGATCTGGATTCGTGATCCTGCCGGCGGCATCAATGCCATGTTCAACTACGGGATGTTCGATTTTCAGCAGGAGAACTTCCTGGGCCGTTTCATCCAGGGACGAATGCTCTACCAGTTGGCGGCTCAGGATCCAGAGGGCTCGCTCCAGGCGTACTCGGCGGCAAACCGATCAATTTGGCTCCAGGAACTCAACCTGACTGACGCACAACGCACCAGGCTACGGGATTTCCTCGTGTGGAACGCGCAGCCGGAGAACCGCGACTACCGGTACGACTATTTCCTCGACAACTGCTCCACCAGGTTGCGTGACGCCCTCGACGACGTCCTCGGCGGTCGGATCCGAACGCAAACCGAGGACAAGGAAACAGGCACCTCATTCCGATTTCACACACAGCGCCTCACCACAGCCAACGTTCTCTACTATACGGGTCTCTTGGCGGCGTTGGGTCGGCGCACGGATCGGCCCATCAGCGCATGGGAGGAGATGTTCATTCCCATGTCGGTTCGCGATCGCGTTCGTGATGTCACCGTGCTCGACCAGAACGGTGACGAGATACCCCTGGTAAAGTCGGAGGTGCTGGTCTACGAGAGCACCGCGGCGCCGGCGTTGGACGCACCGCCGCGCTGGCTCATCTGGTATCTGATCACCGGTGTTGCCCTGGCGGCGGTACTGGCTTTTCTCGGGATGGCTTCCGGTGTTGCCATTCGGTGGATACTCGCAGTGACCGGCGGGGTGTGGATGCTGATCGTGGGGCTTGCCGGTTTTGTGCTGGCTGGATTGTGGCTCGCGACGGACCACGCGGCGACGTACTGGAACGAGAACCTCTTCTACCTGACTCCCATTGCGCTTCCACTGGCGATCGTCCTGCCGTTGGCCGTTCTTGGTGTCGGGTGGGCGCGGAGGCCCGCCCTATTGCTCGCCGCTGCGGTGGGGGTGTCGTCGGTGCTCGGCTTGGTGCTCCAGATCGTACCGGGCGTCGATCAGGTGAACGGACAACTCATCGCGCTGATTCTGCCGGCCAATGTGGTGCTTGGGTTTGTTTCTTGGCGGCGTTTCGGTGCAAGACCGGCATCCGGAACCGCGGTTGCGTGATCGCAGTCATGCAACGCCGTGGAGTCTCAACCAGATCCAACCCAGCCCCGAGCGTCACTTAGGCGTTCGGGGCTTTCGTTGCACCAATGACAGCCGAGAGGATTCTCGACTCTGTGTCCGGAGATCAGACAGTTGCCGTTTGCGTTGCCGTTTCTCCCGACACCGCCCCGGCCCCGCACCGGGCGCTGTTGTCCCGGCCCCGAGCGTCACGCCGCGTTCGGGGCTTCGCATCTACAGCGCTTAGTAGATCAACTCAGCCCAACGGCCTTCGTCGATCATCTTTGCCTTTTGCTGCTCGTACGTTTCAGGTGAACCGATGATCTTCACCAGCGCCTCGTCCAGCAGTCCGCTAATCTGCTTCAGACCGGCCACGTAGACGTGGGTCTTGGGGTCCTGCAACAGGGTCCAGACTTCATCGGCGTTCTCGGCCATGGCCCCTTCCAAGTCGACCGGCACGTCGAAATGGGCACGCGGACTGAGCGCCTGGAAAGCCTTGAAGGTTTCTTCGTCGTAATAGTATTTCAGGTCGGCGTTCTGGTCGTTCATGTAGGCCAGTTCAATACCGGTCATGGCGCCGTGGTACAGGCGCACGTCGCCCTCCCAACCACCCAGGTCACTGTAGATGTGCTTGATGAAGGCTCGGAAGGGGGCAATCCCCGTCCCCAGCCCGATCATCAGCAGATTGGCGTCCTTCTCCTTGGGCAGGGCGAACGCGATATTGTAGGGGCCCACCAACGTGACGGTGTCACCCTGCTTCAGATCGCATAGGTAGTTGGACGCCTTGCCGTCGTAGCGTTCGCCGTTGAAATCGTCAATGTAGTAGCAGCGCTTCACCAACAGCGAAATCACCGGCTTGAAGTCATCGGCCGTCCTGCCGCCGGCAATGGAATAGAGACGCAGGTATTCCTTTAGGCCGAATTCATGGGGACCCGGTACCAAGACCCCAATGCTTTGCCCTACCTGATAGTCGAAATCAATGCTGTCCACGGCGAGGTCAATGTGCCGTAGTTCCGTTTCGCTGTTATCGGGCGTAATCCGCGTCGAGCTCACGACGGAAGCACGCATCTGACGCGTTGTATCGTAATCTTTCAGCCGCATTCTATTCTCCAAACACTCCATATTCAGGGAGACCGCATCACATCAGGCCACCTGTCAGTGGCCGTACACCCGGCCGAACCCACGCAGGCCATGATCCGGCGCACGTGGTGTGTCCACACCACCACACCACCATAAAATAGTCGTATGACGTCTCCCAGGGAGGGGTTCGATCATGGTCGGTTCTTCGCCGCGTATGACGTCGCGCACGTCGTGCGCATGTTCGATCTTACGGGCCAGCTGCTCCACGAGGTCCAAGGATGCGAGGGCAACATAGGTAACGCGGAGGAGCTGCAGCGCGCGGATCCTCAGCGGTTCTTCTTCCGTCCGTTTATGCACGACGTGGCTTTCGGTGCCGATACGGTGCTCTACCACTTCAGTCCCACGGCTGACGACGGATACCATCGGCTGGAGCGATACACGACCGACGGGAAGCGGCTTGAACCCACACTTGTTCCCGGCCGGGAGCGGGGGGGGGCATATTTGGGAGGGGTCGTTCCCGTGGGAGATAGCGCATGGGATTGGGCATACAATCACCTCACAGGTACGTTATACCGCATGAGTACGCGGCGCGGGGGAGGCTAAGTATGACGTGGCGCACGGGCCTGCTAGCAATTGGGCTGGCGCTTGTCGGTGTGCAGACGGGCCAAGCACAACGGACCCTCGAGGGCGAGCCACCACTCCACGTTGTCGAGACTGGTCGTGGGGAAACGGTGATCGTTCTCCACGGGGGTCCAGGCCTGCCCCACACCTACTTGAGGGAAGCCTGGGACACCCTGTCGTCAGCCTATCGGCTGGTCTACTACGACCAACGGGGCTGTGGGCGCAGCGGCGAGGCACCGTCATACACCTGGCGCGACCACGTGCAGGATATCGGCCGCGTCATCGACGCCGTAGCACCTGGCGGGCCGGTGATCCTCGCCGGCACCTCGTGGGGGGCAATGCTAGCGTTGCTCTACACCTATGAGCATCCCGCGCAGGTCCGTGCGTTGGTGCTGAGCAGCATCCCACCGTGGCCCGTCGTGGCCCGGCCGGGCACGATCGGCGCCCAGGGAGTGGATGTGGGCGAACTCCCCTCCCATGTTCGAGCGCGCCTCGACTCCCTCCTCCAAGGCCAACCGGTCGGTGACCTGCCCCGTCCCGACCAAGTGGAGCCCAAGTCACCCCGCACGGACCCGCATCTCTATGGACTCGACTCGACCTCGGCGGCGGCGTTCCCCCCCACATGCGATCGGGTATTCCGAGATACGAACCGTAGCCTGCGTACGGTTCCCCCGCTGGACAGTCTCAGCGGCCTCCGTGTCCCGACCCTTGTCGTCAAGGGCGGCGGCACGCTCATCCCTGACGGGGGCAGTCAAGTGGCGCAGGTGCTTCCTCGAGCCTCATTCGTGGTGGTCCCCCGAGCCCAGCACGCACCCTGGTTCGATCACCACAGGGACTTCTTCGCTGCCGTGTTCGCCTTTCTGCGGAAGCCCCATTAGCGCCGAGCATCGCTCAGTGGAAGTGTTCGCGGGTTGCATCCAGGGCGACGAGGCCGCCACTGGCGCCACCACGAGTTTCAGAGCATTCGATGGTTCTTCTGTCCGATAGAGGCCGTGGAGACCGCAATGGTGATACCTGCGTTGGTTATGGACTTCACTGCTGTGCCTTAGTTCGGGCATCAGTTCTCCTGGAAGACTTCCCTGGCCACTGAGATCGCGGTCACCGCATTCGGCCAGCCCGCATAGAACGCCAGATGGGTAATCGTCTCGATCAACTCCTCCTGTGTCACGCCATTTGCGCGCGCTCTGGCGAGGTGCGATCGCAGCTGGTCGGGACGGTTCATCGCGATCAGCGCACTCACGGTCACCAGGCTCCGGTCGCGTTGGGAGAGCTCAGGGCTCGCCCACACCTGGCCGTAGAGGACGTCGTCGGTGAGGTCGGCCAGCCGGGGGGCGATGTCGCCCATCAACTGCTGGGCCCGTGAGGGCCGATCGTCTTCGCTGGCGGAGTCGGCAGGAGCGGGCGCCGGCCGGAGGGCGTACTGGTCGTCCGTGACCTCCTCCATCCACTCCGTGGACGGCCCGTCCTCAGGGCGTTCCACGAGGGCAACGTGGGTCATGGGAGCGTCCGGTGACGCGCCGTGCCAGTGCTTCGCGCCGGGTGGGATCAGGACCACGTCACCCGGGCGGATCTCTTCAACAGGGCCGCCCCAGTGCTGCACTCGTCCGGTGCCGGCCGTGACAACAAGGGTCTGGCCGAGGGGGTGGACGTGCCAGTAGGTCCGGGCCCCAGGCTCGAAGGCGACGGTGGCGCCGTAGATGCGGGCAGGGGCTTCCGCCCGGAACCCGTTGCCCACCCGGACGGTGCCGGTCAAGTTCTCAGCCGGCGCCCGATCGGTGGGAGGCGTCCCCCGGACCACGGTCAGGCTGTCCTGGGCACGGGCAACCGCCGGGGCTGCAACGGCGAGTACCAGGGCTGTCGCGATGATTCGTGTCATGGCATCTCGGAGGTAGAAGTGAGCATGTCGGTTCCCCGGGGGCGGGTTGTAGGCGACGCCAGCACCGCGGAGGTTCTCCTCTTTCGCTAGATGATTCTGCTGATGCCAGCGACTTGAATTCTGTAGTGTCTCGAGATCTTCGAAGTAGAGTTCTGAAACTGCTATTGGTTGAGTAACCTGGTGAACGAGAGCGAGCCTAACTTCCAGGTACCATTCTGCTGCACATAGACTTCTGTAACCACGAAGGGATTGGTGACCTCATTGCCGCCAACAACGGCTACCAGACGAATTCTATTCAGAAGGATGGCAGTTGTGCCAATAATACTCACCGACACTTCCTGGATCTCCGCGTCCTTGTAGTGGATCCCTCCGCTTCGGATGACATTGAGTTCCTGGTCCCTGGACATGGTTCCCCCCATATGGACAAAGACTGCCTTTTCATGGAAGAGAACGGCCAGGGAATCCACTTTGCGCTCTGACATCCAGCGCCACTTCTCTCTGGAGAGATCAATGATTTCCTGTTCCGCATCCGTGCTACTCATCGTAGACGGATGTACGGCTCTTTGCTGTGCGCCGGACGATTGCACACTCACCATCAATACAAACAGTCCGAGAAGTGATGCTTTCATGTCAATTCAACCCTTTCTCCTTGAAAGACTCAGATAGAAGATCCGCGATTTGGAGATTGTTCAGGTCTGAAAATGGAAAGTGTGTATTGCCTCGGATACCTTTTTCCGGCAGGTGGACCAATGTCACATCACCACCATGCCGATTGACGGCATCCCTCCACAACCTTGCCATTGCCAGACGTACCCTCCATCCATCCTGGCCCGGGTTGGCGGTTGGCTCATCGGGGATGTTATCACCGTAGTAAATAACGATTGGGATTTCAGTGAGCCGCATGAACTCCGACACAGGCACTGCAACAGCTTCGAGTGTACCACCTGCGCTCGGTATGGGTGGAGGTACTTCTCCTTCCGGAAATAGAAAGCCGCTTCCCGGCTCATAAGACGCTATAGCTCGTACATTCCGATTATTGACTGCGGTGAGCCAGCCCATCCCACCGGAATGTGAATGCGTGACGAGAATTGCCGGACCAATCTTGTCGAACAGTGCCGACACCGCATCAGCCATGACTCGTATATCGATTGGTCCCGTGCTGGGTGTCATGGAGCGGAAATACTGATTGAGTGCAGCCGAATCACGCGAAAACTGTACACCCTCAAAGTAGTCTGGCCATATACCGATACGAAACGTGCCAAACCACTGCTGTTCGTCGGGTGTCGGTGTAATGGTGGCGGCTACCGTGCTGCGACCGGCATCACCTCTCCTTGGCTGGTCAATGAGATAGACAGAAAAGCGCCGGCGTAGAAAGATGTTCTGAAATCCTTCCCGCCCGTCTGGTGTTGTTTCCCACGTCTTCGAAAACTGTCCGAAACCATGCCACATGACTAATGGAAACTCGTGTGCTCCAACCGGGATCTGATAGAAAGCATACGCATGATCACCATGAAAGGTTTGTCCTGCCGGGGTCGGGTTGTGCGGATCGAACGTGCCGGGATTGGTGATCACTGTTCCACCGACGGCAAAGCTGCCTTGCTCCCTGATGACTATCAAATCGCTGCTATCGGTATCCATTCTACTGACACAGGATGATACCGTGAGCAGAATGAAGGTGACGCCAGTCAATGCGATGTTGTCTAAGCGTTTGTTTGAAGGTGCAGGCATCATTCGCTCCACAAGGCCGAGTACCGAATGCGTGTGGGGGCGGAGGGAAGGCGGGGGGTCTTCAGCCGCCGGTCTCGATTGACGCTGCCGAGGGACGCTTTCGAGCCAGCAGATAGAGCGTTCCGGGAGCCGTATCCATCTCGACCACGCGGAGTCCCGCGTTTTCGAGTCGGGAGCGCCAGCGCTCGTGATCGGTGCGGCCGCCGAAGTAGCCGTGGTGCACGAAGAAGGGATACGCGACGCGAATCCACACGTCCGGATTGATCACCATGAGCAGAAACTCGCCGTCCGGGCGCAGCACCCGCTCGATCTCGGCCAGCGACCGCTCGACTCCCTCCCGGTCGAGGTGATCGATCACGTAGGCGCTGACCACCGCATCGAACGAGCCGTCCTCGAGCGGCAGGTCACGGAGGTCTCCGACCTGGGCGTCCACCCGGTCCTCGACTCCGGCCTTGGCGGCATTCTCGAGGAGACGCCGCGGCGTGTTGTCCTCGATCCCGAAGTAGCCCTCGTAGAAGTCGACGGCGAGCACCTCTGCCTGCGGGCGCGCGAGCAGCACCATGAGCGAGGCGCGACCCGAGCCGGCGCCGCCGTCGAGCACCCGTCCGGTGCCCTGCGACAGAAACTGCTGGGTGGGGAGCGCGAGCGGCAGATTCAACCGCATGGCGTATTGGACGATCAGGAGACCCGCGACCCCCCACGCCGCGAGCACGAGCGAGACGACGCCGATCCACCGAGGCCAGCGGAGTTTCCAGCCGAGCCCCGCAAGGACCCCAAACGGCACGATGGCCAGCAGGTGGCCATAGTTCCACAGGAATCCATATCCGAAGTCGTACTGGAACAGGTTCATCCGCTGCCCTCACTTCCCTACGGTCTTCCATCATGCGCTCGGCGCGCCGAGTACCGAAAGAGCCCGAGGGATGCTCGATCGATCCCAACCGCCTAACCGCCTAACCGCTCAACCGCCTGTATCATACGCTCGGCCGGCCGAGTACCGAAAGAGCGCGAGGGATGCTCGATCGATCCCAACCGCCTAACCGCTCAACCGCCTAACCGCCTAGCTCAACCGCCTAACCGCTCAACCGCCAGTCTTTCTCCCCAAGCGGGTTCAGCTAGTTCAGTCCAAGCTCGACCTTCGCGTCCTCTGGGCAGGTAAGTGGGACAAGGACGCTCTGGACCCGCGGCTCGTTTAGTGGTTGCGGCGGTGGCCACCCTGATCGGCAAGACCGAACAACGGCCCCTGGACGATGGGCGTCAGGTAGACCGCCGCCGGGAGGTTCCAGTAGACGGCAGGCACGAGCAGTCGGTGGTTTCGGGCGTGTTCTTCTGACCAGAAGATCAGGCTGTTCCGTCAGAAGTCGTCGATGATGTTGGGCGCGTTCAGCTTCTTGATGTTGACCACAGGGGTCGAGATGAGCGGGACGGTTGCCTGCTGGCTGTGGTAATTCAGCTCCGCGTCGAAGTCGATGCACATGTCCTCCCCACAGCAGGCGCAACTCGTGTGAATGGCTCCGGTCAGTGGACGTCCCTGCAGTTGCCCCTGCACGAAGGGCGTCGCGAGCGCGTCGATTCCTCAGGCGCCGTAGGTTGGCTTCGCGTTCGCATACTCGATCCGGTGGGGAGTCGTTTCGCTGGTGACCGGATACGCCCAGCGGACGTTGCCGGCGTCGTCGCGCCACAAGAACACCATGTGTCGCTCCAGTTCGTCGAGGATCTCGCTCACTCGATCGGTGGGAAGCTCCAAGGCGGCCGCGATCTGCCGCCGGTTGACAGACTTCCCACCGTTGGCAATCTCCAAGACCACGAAGTTGCGAACCGCGTGGTGGTCCGGAGTCATGAACGTGATCGTGGACGCCATGCTCCTCGCTTTTGCGGCCACGACCCGGCGCCACACGAACCCGGGCACTCGCGCCATGTGGCCGGCCAGCTTGATCCTGACGACTTCTGGCATTGGCTTATCCTCCGAGAACACGATAAGGCTTTGTCAACTTAAGCGGAATTCACGGCAAAACGTGTGATCCGTAGGACAGGAAAGCCCTGTATTCGGGCGTTTGCTGTCTGGGAGAGACATCCAAGCAGGCAAGAATCAGCCTAAGTTGACAGGGCCCCGAGCCCGAACACGGCGCGTCCAAGGCTCTCGGCTTGCAGTTGTTGTGTATTTGGCTATTTTGCTAAATACATGAAGACGGCCAAAGCGAAAGCCCGATACGCGGCGCGTGCCAAAGTCATGAAGGCATTGGCCCATCCGACCCGTCTGTTCATCGTGGACCAGCTGGCCAACGGTCCGCGCTGCGTCTGCGAGTTGACCGAGATGGTGGATGCCGACGTCTCCACGGTGTCGCGCCACTTGTCTGTGTTGCGGGAGTCCGGGATCGTCGTCGACGACAAGCGAGGCAACCAGGTGTTCTACTCGCTGACCGTACCGTGCGTGCTGAACTGGTATAGCTGCGTCGAGGGTGTCTTGAAAGCTGGTGCTCGTCAGCGGCTCGCGGCCATCCGCTAGGCCGGGTCTATGCGGTAGTGGGAGGGCAGCAGGAATGGGATTCTGGCGGATGGAGTGGAGGGCGGCGATTCTGCTGGTGGGTGGGTTCCTCGCGAGCTACTACCTCCCAGTGGAATGGATCGGCGCCCATCTTCTGCTGCCCGGTCCCCTCTCAGAATCCCTGCTGCTGGTCCGCTGGTACGCGCGCGAACACGTGCTGCTGTGCCTGATCCCGGCGTTCTTCATCGCCGGTGCCATCGGGGTGTTCGTGAGCCAGGGCGCCGTCATGAAATACCTCGGGCCCACGGCGAACAAGGTGCTGGCGTACGGCGTGGCGTCGGTATCGGGCAGCATCCTTGCGGTCTGCTCCTGCACGGTGCTCCCCCTGTTCGCGGGCATCTACAAGCGCGGTGCCGGTCTGGGTCCAGCGAGCGCGTTCCTCTACTCCGGGCCGGCGATCAACGTGCTGGCGATCATCCTCACGGCCCGCGTGCTCGGTGTGGAGATCGGCACGGCGCGCGCGGTCGGGGCGGTGCTGTTCGCCGTGGTCGTGGGCATTGCGATGCATCTCATCTTCCGCAAGGAGGAGCTGACCAAGGCAGCGGCACAGGCCGGATTGCCCGAGGACCGGGCGACCCGACCGCTGTGGCAGACCGGCGTGTTCTTCGCCGCGATGATCGCGATTCTCGTGTTCGCCAACTGGGGTACGCCAGCCGAGCCGGTTGGCCTATGGCACGCGATCTATACCGCCAAGTGGTGGCTCACCGGGCTGGCCGCGCTGGTACTCGCGCTGGTGCTGATGGCGTGGTACGGGGTCTCATGGCGCGGCATGGCGCTCCCTGGGATCGCCGTAGCGGGAACAAGCGCCGGGTTCTCGAGCCATCCCGCGGTCCCGTTCACCACCGGTGTGGTAGGCCTTTCTGCGCTCGCCACCAACGGGAACGACGAGATGCGTGAGTGGTTCTCGTCGTCGTGGACATTCGCCAAGCAGATCCTTCCGCTCCTCCTGGCCGGCGTGCTCGTGGCAGGGCTCCTGCTGGGACGGCCCGGTGAGGAAGGGATTATTCCATCGGCGTGGATCGGTGCGGCGGTGGGCGGCAACTCGGTGTTCGCCAATCTGTTTGCGTCGGTGGCCGGCGCGCTCATGTACTTCGCGACGCTCACCGAGGTGCCGATCCTCGAGGGACTGCTCGGCAACGGCATGGGGAAGGGCCCGGCGCTGGCGCTGCTGCTTGCCGGACCCGCGCTGTCACTCCCGAACATGCTCGTGATCCGGAGCATCATGGGGACCAAGAAGACCCTGGTGTTCGTGGGGCTCACGGTGGTCATGGCGACGATCACGGGGTTGGTGTACGGAGCGCTGTCCGGTTGAGAGGGTGAACTGGGTCGCTGGTAGAAATGAGACATCAGGAGGAGATGGATCGAATGAACATCGATGTTTACGGACCCGGCTGCGCGAACTGCAAGAGGCTGGAACAACAGACAAGGGACGCGCTGGCGAACCTCGGGTTGGAAGCTGCAGTGACGAAGGTGGAAGACGTCGTTGCCATCGCTGAGGCGGGAGTCATGCACACGCCGGCGCTCGGGATCAATGGTACGCTCGTGCTTCAAGGACGTGTGCCCGGGGTCACCGAACTCGAGTACATCATCAAGAAGACCACGTCGGGATGAGTCACACAGGGGATGGAAACCCTGACTACGAGGTTGTTGGTGCCTTCCATCCGGCCGAGTGGGTGTCTATCGTAACAGGCCCGTGTTGAGACTCGACCGTCTATCGATCACCCGTGGGGAGAATCGCGCGTGTGTGCGCTAGCTGCAATGCGGCCGACCCCACCCGTCGTAGGGACGCGGGATCAGCGTCTGGCGCAGCAACGCCTTGCCCGGCAGATCCGTGATCAGCTCTAGGGCCACGCGGCGGTCGAGCACCAGCTGGAACAGGTCCTCGAACGGCGTCGGACCATGGTACGGACTCAGGTCCCCGCTCAGGGCCTCATTCGCGGCACCCGGATCCGGCGGCACATCGAGCAGGCGCGCAAACCCGGAGCCGGTGTCAACGAGATGCGCCGCTTGAATGTGTCCCTTGAGAGAGTCGCTCAGCACCACCCACCACATCGACTCCAGGGGCTCCGCGGTCCGGTGCTGCACCAACGTGACTTGTGCGTAGCCCGCCTGAGGATCCCACGGCTCGACGAACCGCGTGGTCGCACTGATGGACCGCGACTCGTCTCCGCAGTGGTCGTCGTACAGCAGACAGCCGGAGAGGGACGACCCGGCGATGGCAAGGAGGGCGGTCCGTTCAAGCCAGCGACCGGTGCGTGCGAGACGTCTCGGCATGCGCGCTCCCCGCGTACTCGTGATACCGGATCGCACCCGCACGGGCACCGAAAGGTCCGGCGGATCGGCCACCGACGGAGGCTCGATCGATCCCAACCGCCTAACCGCCTAACCGCCTAACCGCCTAACCGCCCAGTCTCATAGGCTCAGCCAATAGTTGAACTTGATCAGGAATGTGTTCTGCTGGTCGTCTCCCAAGACCTTGCGCAGCTCGTCGAACACCCGGAAGCTCGGATCGCTGGAGAAACCCGACTGTCCGTGATTCCACACGAGAAACAGCGTGGAGCCGGGCATGTACTCCCAGCGGACCACCAGGTTGCTTCGCAGGGACCGGAAGCGGAAATCCGGATTGCCGAACGTGATCGTGTCCGCGGGACCATCACCGTCCGGATCCGCGGTGTAGCTATTCGCTGCCTCATTGAACGTGAGCGTCGACGCGCCGTCCTCACCGTACTGCAGAAAGCTGAACGTGCCGGGCGCGACGAGCTCCTTGAACGCGTCGTAATCCCCTGCCGCGACGAACGGTTGGGCCCACAGCTGGATGGACAGGTTCGGCGTCAGAGACAGGTCCATGCGCACGGTCAGATCCAGACCGGTCTGATCGAGCTCACTGAACAGGTACCGACTCCCGTACGTCGCGGTGGCGGTGCTATCCTCGGCCTGCGTCACGTAGAAGCCGATCGAGTGTGAGCGGTTCCAGGAAGGCGAGATGCTGAGGTCCAACGCGCCGGTCGGCCTGATCGTGAGCTCGGTCCCGACCTCGGCTCCCCAGCCGCCGTACCTGTTGCGGGCGAAGTAGCCGAACACCTCGGCAGACACGGGCTTGCGGAAGTCGCTGCCGATGAACCCGTTCGCTGACCACTGCCGAGGGCTCTCCATCAACGGACCGCCACGAGTTGCCTTGTCGCTCCTGCCTCCGAAATCGAACGAGCTGCCGAAACTGAAGTTCCAGTAGTTCAAGAACTGACCGCCGAACCCGGCGAATGCCGATCGCCACAGGGTGGTGCCGCCGAAGTTCCAACTCTGAGCCCAGGTAGACTGGACGCGGAAGCTGCGGAACAGTTTTCCCGGATCGAGCCAGCGGCGCGTGAGCCGGATACCGTGAAAGATGCGGTCCGTCTGGATCTCGAATCCGGCGTCGTTGACCTCGAAACCGGGGGAGTACGCATATAGGTCCGTGCCGTACACCCAGTTGCCCGACACCTTCCCGGCCTGCAGCGAGCCGGCGAACCCGCTCATCGTCGTGGCGGTGGTGTCGAGCGACACATAGTCCTGGTCCGGTCGCTGGTAGTAGCGCGTCGACGATCGTTGCGCGAGCGTGATCGATTCTGCGGACCCACGGATGTGCGAGCCACTGATGGTGCCGTTCACCGTGAACTGGTTCTGACCGAACCGGTGGAAGAAATCGACCCCCCCGGAGTACGCCGCGGAGCGGAGCGCGCTGAATACCGGGTCGCCCACGTCACGGTGCACGCTCGTGGCGAGCCCCCCGATCCCGGTCGCGCCGTTGCGGAAGTCCTTGCGCAGCGTCACCACGCCATAGTTGGCCACTGGCTCGACGGGTTCAGTGGTCCGCGTGCCGTCTTCGAGTTGGAGGCGAGCCGATTCGCGCGCGGTGAGGGCGTCCAGCACACCGATCGACCACCCCGCCGTCTTGCCCGACAGTTTGGCTGCCCCGAGGATTTGGGTGGAGACGGGATTGTCGACGTAGCCGGCGCCCGCGTCCGCCGATCGCGACGGACTGCGGCCGATGCGACGAGAATAGAACAGTTGCGGCGCTCCGAAGATGAACCCGCCGCTTCCGGCACCGAACCGGAAGATGTTGGCGCCTTCCACAAAGAACGGCCGCCGCTCGCTGAAGAACGTCTCGAAGGCACTGAGGTTCACCACCGCGGGGTCGGCCTCGACCTGCCCGAAGTCCGGGTTGACCGTGGCGTCCAGCGTGAGGTCACTGGTGAGTCCATACTTGAGATCGAACCCACCGGTCACATCGTACACGCTACCATCGTCGAATGGGTTCGAGGCGTCGGCCCCCTCCGTGAAATCGCTTTTGACGACCGTGTACGGCAGGACCTCGAGCTGTCTTGGCGGGCGGATGTCGCGAATGCCCTGGAGGTGACCAAACAGCGAGGCGTATCCCTCTTCCGTGTTGGGAGCCCAGCTCCACCGGACGAACTCGTTCTTGCGATGGATGGTGCGGCTGAAGTTGATGCCCCACTCTTGGTGGGTTCCGCCGGGGAAGCGCAGCTGCGAGAATGGAATCCGAATCTCGGCCGTCCAGCCGAGGGAATCCACCGTGGTGGCGACTGACCACACAGGGTCCCAAGAACTGTCGCCCTCGGGGTCGTCGTTGGTCGCGATCTCATCACTGCGGACGCCAGCGGGATTCACCGAGAACTCGAAGCCCGTACGGTGGTCGTGGTACGAGTCGATGGCCACGGTGAGCGCATCGCTCGAGGTATAACTGTCGCGCCGGCCGAGCCGTCCCTCGATGCCCGCCGGATCGGAGTCGAACATCCGCGCACCGATATACAGCGCGGCGTCACTATACACGACGCGGATCTCGGTGCGCTCGGTTGGCTCGGCTCCGTCGCTGGGTTCCACCTGCGTGAACGCTGTGATGGGACGCGCCGATTGCCACGCCGGGTCATCCAGCACGCCGTCCACGCTGGGCGATCCCTGTTCGGCCCGGGCGGCAACGGCGATCGGGGCCAAGGGACGCTCGACGCTGCGGCCGGACTGTTGCTCGGCGACACCCTGCGCCGCAGCGGATGCCAGGACGAACAGACCCAGGATAGGCACCACCACAGCGGTCCGAGGGATTCTCATAACGTGATGTAGGGTAAGCATTTGCAGCGGCCTCCCCCGTTCCCGTTCGGCGGGCGCGGCGTGAAACTATATATTTAGTATGGCGAGCCAGTATTCGCCATACCTACGCTTTAGACGCCTGAGGTGGGGGAATCGGTGCACGAACGCACGGGGGAGGACGGGGCGAGGGACACAGAGAGACCGCTTGACATGACGATCAGGCGGAGTTCGTGTCGAGCCGAAACCCGCCGTCGCGCGCGTCCGTAGCGTAGGCAACGGCGGCCACACCTGTTGAGGAGGGTCCGCATGCGTATGTACGCGTCCGTCTCGCGATTCGTCCTTCCGGCGTGTCTCGTGCTCGCACTCCCCACCACCGATTCCGCCGCGCAGGAAGCGCCGCCGTCCCGGTTGCTCATCGACCGGGAGCCGGCGGCGTTGGCGGCGGACCTCAACGCACGCATCCCCGATCTCATGAAGCGGGCGAGAGTCCCGGGGCTCTCCATCGCGATTGTCCACGAGGGGCGAGTGGTGTGGGATGGGGCGTTTGGAGTGAAGAGCACCGAGACCGGAGAGCCGGTCACGCCCGAGACGCTGTTCGAAGCGGCATCCCTCACCAAACCGCTCTTCGCCTATGCGGTGATGCGTCTCGTGGAAGAGGGCGTGCTGAACCTGGACACGCCACTGGTGCAGTACTTGCCCCAGGAGGAGGTCGAGACGTTTCTCACCCATCCGCTCGACATGGCTGGGTTCCGCCGAGACTGGTTCGAGCGTGTGACCGGGCGGCACGTCCTCTCCCATTCGTCCGGATTACCGCACGGCGAGCCGATCGATCCTCACTACCCGCTGTTCTTCGAGCCTGGCGCTCGGTTCAAGTACTCGGCGGCCGGTTACTACCTGCTGCAACTGACCGCAGAGCATCTGACCGGCACATCCTTGGAGCAGATCGCGCGCGAGTACGTCCTCGATCCCTTGGGGATGACGCATAGTTCCATGATCTGGCGGGACGACTTCGAGGCCGCTGCCGCGCACGGCCATGGTCTGCTCGGGACGCCCGAACCGTTCCGCAAGTACAGGAGAGCCCATGCAGCGGCGTCGATGTACACGACGGCGGCGGACTACGCGCGGTTTGTCGGTGCGGTGCTGAACGGCGAGGGATTGGAGCCCGACGCGCTTGCGTCGATGCTCACACCGGAGATCGAGGTCGACGAGCACAACACGTGGAGCCTCGGTTTCGGAGTACAACGCGATGGCAACGGCGATGCGTTCTGGCAGTGGGGTGACTACGGGATCTTCCGTAACTTCGCGATCGCGTACCGGAAGCCGAAGATCGCGGTGGTCTACCTTACGAACAGCTTCAACGGTCTCAGCATTGCCGGGGAGATCGTCTCGCACACCATCGGTGGAGTGCTCCACGCAATGGACTGGCTCGGGTATGAGCCGTATGACACGCCAGCCGCGCAGTTCACATCGGCTGTGCTGGAGGATGGTGCGGAGGCGGCGATCCAGCGGCTAGGGGAGCTGCGTACGAGTGATCCTGAGGTTCCCGGCGAGAACGCGATCAATAGTCTAGGCTACGCGCTGCTCAACGCGGACCGACTCGACGATGCGATCATGCTGTTCGAGCTGAACGTCAAGGAACATCCCCGATCGGCCAATACCTATGACAGCCTGGCCGAAGGATTCATGACGAGAGACGCGGAGGGGGACATCGAGCGAGCCATCCGGTACTACCGGAAGTCGGTGGCGGCCATCCCCAACGACCCGCGTCCCGACAAGCAGTTCCTCGAAAGCCTGAGGGTCGGCGGCGAGCAGCGGATCCGAGAGCTGGAGGCAAGGCTCAAGGAGCGCTAGCGGCGAATAGGGTTGTGCGAGCCGGGTCCTTGCCACGTGTGGCGGATTTGCGGGCCAGTACTACATTGGCCACACCTCTCCTCGGAGACTGTGCTCATGGATCCGAAGCGTTCAGGCAGCAGGGTGGCCCGCGTGGCAGTGTTGGCTGCTGGGTGTGGAGTTGGCGCCCTCGTGCTGCAAGCCTGCGTGGTCGCCGCGGCGGGAGCCGGTGCGGCCGCCGGCATTCACATCACCTCGCAAGGCGCCGAGGCCCAGGTCAGCGCGGGTATCGAACGGACCGCGACGGCCGTGCGCGAGACGTTTCGCGAGCTGGGTATCCGACAGACGGGCGAGAGCAGCGAGCAGAGCGGGGCCGAACGGGAGTTCAAAGGGGAAGTGGACGACCTCGACGTCACGGTCAAACTGCAGACCAAAGAGGGTGGGACCCAGGTCGAGGTCTCCGCTCGCCGCAGCCTCGCATCGTGGGACAAGGAGTACGCCCGGCGCGTGGTCGGACGCATCGTGCAGCGGTCGGGGTGATGTCGGCGGCTTGACGGGACCGCCGGCGGCTACGGTCCCGGCCCACTTTGGCTCGAAGCTTATGGTCAAATCCCGCCGTCCCGACTAGTGGAAGTTGATGTAGCGAAACAGGTTGGAAGGCGAGGGGGTCGCTCACGCTTCCCTCGCCCGGTGTGCGTGTGTGCCGCTAGTTGCCAAAATCGTGGATGGCGGCATAGTAGGGCAGGTTAAAGGCCCCCACCACAGCCACCAGGTGCACAGGGTGTGAACGGCAAGGTGCCCGATACGAGCAGAAGCGCTGTTGTTGGCAGCGGAGCAGCCATGGGCTGGGTGACCACCCGGTTGGACTTCCTCGTGAACTGGGCGCGATCCAACAGCCTCTGGCCCATGCCGTTCAACACGGCGTGCTGCGCCATCGAGTTCATGGCGACGTGGGCGTCGCGGTTCGATGCCGCGCGCTTCGGCATCGAATGGCTGCGGTTCTCGCCTCGA
Source organism: Gemmatimonadota bacterium (assembly GCA_029863245.1). GTDB lineage: Bacteria > Gemmatimonadota > Gemmatimonadetes > Gemmatimonadales > GWC2-71-9 > JAOTVV01. The sequence continues at coordinate 5,794 of JAOTVV010000029.1, read as the reverse complement.
CAAGCCGATGTGCTCATTTGCAGCGGGCGCCTGCCGTTGAAACTGGCTCCCGTCATCCGCTGCATCTACGACCAGATGCCTCAGCCAAAGTGGGTGATCGCGATGGGGGCGTGTGCCTCGACCGGCGGAGTGTTCGACACGTACGCGATGGTGCAGGGAATCGACCTCGTCGTTCCGGTCGACGTCTACGTCCCGGGGTGCCCGCCTCGTCCGGAGGGCCTCATCTACGGCATCCTGCTGCTCCAGAAGAAGGTACGCAGCGAGACGATGGGCGATCCGTCACTGCGCGAAGAGCATCCGATCAAGCGCGGAAGGCTACGGATCCCCCCGCAACTACTCGACGAGCTCGCCGAGCCGTTCGGGAACTCGATCCATCAGACGCGATCCGGGTAGGGTCACGGTCCATTCGAGCCGCTTACCGCCCAACCGACATCCCGTCGCCCACGCTCCTCTCTACCGTCTTCCATCTTACGCTCGGCCGAGCATTGAAAGAGCCCGAGGGCGGACCCAACCGCCTAACCGCCTAACCGTCAAACCGCCCTATTGGAGCGCGAGGATGAGTCCCGATCTACGAGTGGTCCCAAAGGTGGCAACGATCCCCGAATGCCTCAGAGATCCCGCACCTCGAGCCCGAGTTCCTGGAGGAAAGTCCGAACCGGGTGCTGATACGACCCGGTCGCTGCCCCAGCTACAACACGGGCCGGTCACTGGGTCTGGATCACTCGGCTATTGAATCGCTGTGCCGTTCCAGGATACTGCCGCGCATGGACCGGGCCGCCGCACGTGTCTCACGTTTCACGACCTCGACCCTCTCCCTACTGCCCGATCGATGCGAGGACCCGGCCCACGATCCCGTCCATCGCGCGCCCGTCGATCCAGCGCGCCACGATCACCACGTCGTGCTCGGGGTCCACGTAGATCATGTTCGCTCCGGAGCCCAGGTGGGAGAAGGCGGATTCCGGCGCGCTGGGCGAGGCACGCTGCCCGGTATTGAGGTAGAAGTTCATGAAGCCGTAGCCGGGGTTCGCCTCGCCCGGCGTGAGCGCCATGTCGAACCACGCATCTGAGAGGAGCTGCTCGCCGTTCCAGCGCCCGCGGTGGAGGGTGAAGAGACCGAAGCGGGCCTGGTCGTACGCATTGATGAACATCCCGCCACCCCAGTGCCCGCCCCCGCTCACCGACTGCATCATCTGCGCGTCCAGCAGCACCCACGAGTTGTCGTAGCCGTGCCAGCGCCAGGTGTGTGACGCGCCGATGGGATCCATGACGTACTCGCGCAGCACCTGGGGCAGTGGTCGGCGCCAGACGTGCAGCGCCGCCAGCGCCAGCACGTTGACCCGCACGTCGTTGTACTTGTAGACGGTGCCCGCCGGATTCCGCGCACGGTCCATGTACTCGACCAGGGGAACGGCTCGAGGCGGCCGGTCGGCCCAGTCGGGCTTGTCCCAGAGCGTCCCCTCCCAGTCGCTCGTCTGCCGCAGCAGATGGTCCCAGGTGATCGTCCGGTTGTGATCCGACGTGAAATGCCACGTGGGGACGTACGGGTGGACCGGGTCCTGCACGTCGCGGATGAGCCCGCGGTCCCAGGCGAGGCCGACCGTGGTGGAGAGGAAGCTCTTGGTGACGCTGAAGGTCATGTCCACGCGGGCGGGGTCACCCCACTCGGCCACGATGTACCCGTGCCGGAGAATGATGCCCGTCTGCGGCCCCCGCTCCTGAAACGGCCCGATCGGGTCGCCGTGCGGCTCGCGCCCGAAGGTCTGGAAGTGCAGGCGCTCGAGGTCCCGTGGATTGGACGTCTCGCTCTCCTGCGCGAACGCCACCGCCACCGCGAGGAGCGCGGGATCCATGCCCGCCTGCTCCGGCGTGCGGTGCTCCCAGTCGTGGCGCTCCGGGAAGTAGGAGGCCGATTGCGCCAGCGCCGCCGACGCGGCGACACTGAGGAGGGCGAGAACAGACAGAATGCGACGGAAGCGGCTCATGAAGACCTCCGTGTCACACGACGATTGGCGATCAGTACTCTCGGTGCCGTGACGGACGCGATGCAGACCCTGCACCCCTACGACGAGATCGGGCTCCTGGTTTCCTCGGCGCGGAGTGCGAAAGGCTATCGCCCCAAGTGAAGCGCATTGTCATAGCACAGGTGGTACGGGACGCGAGGCTCAATGAGTCTGCACGCGGCTTAGCGGGAAAAGAGCTCAAGGGATGCTCTATCGATCCCAACCGCCCAACCGCCTAACCGCCTAACCGCCTAACCGCCAAACCGCCAAACCGCCTAACCGTGATCGGCGTGCAGCTCCGCCGCATACTCCAGCGCGCCGGTACACGTGCGGGACAGCAGGCGACGTTTGCGTGGTTTCACCCCATCACGCGGCCTTGAGCAGGATCGCGATCCACACGGCCGCGCCGAACAGGACGTTCACGCCGACCATCACCCCAAGCAGGAGATTGCTGGTGGCCTCGGCGCGCCGCCTCCTTTCACGCAGCCGACGCATCTCCTCGGCGTGGAGGTAGCCATCGAGCTTCATCTCGAGATCCGAGACCCGGCGTTGGAGCGTCCAGACATCGCGATCGGAATCGACCCACGTGGAGGTGACCCGGTCAGTGAGTTGCATCGAAGCCCCCTGGTGCAGTGGTTGGCCGAGTATACGCTCGGCTGGCCGAGGAGCGAAAGGGCCTCCGGACGATCCGAGGATCCCGCCGCGCCGCACCGCGCGGACAAGGGTCTTCGTCGTGCGGCACGACGACACCGCGGGGGAAGAATCGCTGACAACGAGAAAGCCGGGGGCACTGGCCTCCCGGCTCCTCTGGCGCGGCGAAAAAGGACCACGCTTCGCAGGTGTACGTCAATTTATGTGATGTCAGCGCTCCGCACGAGTTCTCGATCTGGCGAACCATGACGGATTCGAGAATCCCAGGGACGGACACTCCGACACATGCGATCGAACCGCAGGTGCACCATACGGCGTGGAGGTCTCAGTTCCTGTGCCCATCGCCCACCGCCGGGATCGGATTGTTGCGCGCATTTCTGACCGAGAACCCGCGGGGGAGGCAGCGAGAGACGGCATCCCGTCAGCGCGGATTTCTAACCGCCCAACCGCCCAACCGCCTAACCGTCAAACCGCCCAACCGCCTAACCGTCAAACCGCCTAACCGCCTAACCGCCCAACCGCCCAACCGCCTAACCGTTAATCCGTCAAGCCGCCGGCGTCGCCACAGAACGCGCAGAGACGAGCCATCGCGGCCTCCGGTGGGGGATGCGCGACGGTTGGGCGAGGGGGTCAACGAAGGCTCAACATGTTGTTGGGCATAGAATTGACGGCCTTCTCCTTCGGCTGCACTATGACAGCAGGTGGGGAGGCAAGGCATGGGCACCGCTCGCCGGACCTGCACATCCTGTGACACGCCGCTGCCGCCGGAGGCGAAGTTCTGCTTTGCCTGCGGCACGGCGACGCCGACGGAGGCCGGAGCACCCCCGAGCCCGACAACCCCGCGTGAAGAGCAGCTTGAAAGGCTGAGACAGGCCCTCGCCGACCGTTACAGGATTGAGCGCGTCCTCGGCCAGGGGGGTATGGCCACGGTGTACCGCGCCGACGACCTCCGGCACCAGCGGAAGGTCGCCATCAAGGTCCTCCGCCCCGAGCTGGCCGCTGCTGTCGGCGCAGATCGGTTCCTCCGCGAGATCGGGATCGCCGCACAGCTCCAGCACACCCACATCCTCACGCTCATCGATTCGGGCGACGCGGACGGGTTCCTGTACTACGTCATGCCGTTCGTGGAAGGCGAGTCGCTCAGGCAAAAGCTGGTGCGCGAGCGTGAACTGCCGATCAGCGAAGCAGTGAGTATCCTGCACGATGTCGTGGATGCCCTGGCCCACGCGCATAGCCACGGCGTCGTGCACCGCGACATCAAGCCGGACAACGTGCTGCTGTCGGGACGCCACGCCCTCGTGGTGGACTTCGGCGTGGCGAAGGCGGTGAGTCAGGCGACTGGACGTCTTGACGCGACCACGGCGGGACTCTCGTTGGGAACGCCCACGTACATGGCCCCGGAACAGGCGGCGGCTGATCCGAGGATCGACCATCGGGCTGACATCTATGCCGTTGGGGTGATGGCCTACGAGCTGCTCACGGGGACACCTCCCATCACGGGTGACACGCCGCAAGCGGTGCTCGCGGCACAGGTGACGCAATCACCGAAGCCGATTGACGAGGTCCGTCCGACGGTGCCGCTTCCGCTCGCGCAGCTCGTGATGCGCTGCCTGGAGAAGAAACCGGCGGACCGGTGGCAGAGCGCCGAGGAACTGCTGCCGCCGTTGGAGGCGTTGGCGACGCCGAGTGGCGGGATGACGCCGACGGGCACGCGGCCGCTGCCCGCAGCAGTGGGCAGGCGGCGCTGGCTTGCTCCAGGCGTCCTGGCAGCCGCCGCAGTGCTCATCGTGATCGCGGTGTTCGGGACGCAGCTACTCAAGAGAGGCCCGATGACCCTCACCACGTCCAACATCCACGCCGTGACCAGTGAAACGGGGCTGGAAGTTCACCCAGCCCTCTCCCCCGACGGCAGGCAGGTCGCCTTCGCAGATCGTCGCGCCGGCAGGTGGTCAGTTGTCATTCGCAGCACGCGCAACATTGCCGGTGGCGGCGAGCTTACCCCGACACAGGGACTGCATGAATTTTGGGAGTATCTTTTCCCGCGCTGGAGTCCGGACGGTGAGTTCGTTCGCTTCTGGACCTGTGCTGGCGATCAATGCTCCTGGAGGGAGGTTGCGAAGCTCGGCGGCTCGATCCGCTCGATTGACCTGCCAAGGAACACCTCCGACTGTTCGTGGTCGCCTGACGGCGCTCGCGTCGCGTTCATCGCGTGGCCTGACAGCATCTTCACCCACTCGACCACCGACGGCACCACCACGCTGCTCGCTGTCCCCGAGGTCAGGTGGGCACTGCATTCGCCCGTCTGGTCGCCAGATGGCAGACGGATTGCCTATGTGAACGGAAACCCGTCGTGGCCCACCAGCTTCAACGTTGCCCGCTCCTCGATCTGGATCGTCGATGCCGACGGCGGCGGGCCCGTGCGAGTGGCCGGCGCAGAGCATATGAATGTCAGCCCGGCCTGGCTCGATGACGATCACCTGTTGTTCGTGTCCAACCGCGACGGTCCGCGAGAGGTCTACGTCGTCGAGGTGGGACCGATGGGACCTCGCCGAGAGCCACGGAAAGTGCCGGGAGTGAGCGACCCCCACTCGATCTCGTATTCCATCGCCGGGAGGAAACTCGCGTTTGCGAAGGCCACTGCGCGCCAGAACGTCTGGTCCTACCCCATCGGGTCAGGTCCCATGTCAGTCGGCGCTGGTCACCCTGTGACCAGCGACAACGCCGTCGTTGAGGAGCACGACGTTTCGCCCGACGGCAGGTGGATCGTCTACGACTCAAATCTCCGGGGCAATATGGACATCTACAAGAGACCCCTGGAGGGTGGCAGCCCGACGCCGATCACCGACAGCCCGTTGGATGAGTTTGGGCCCCGGTGGTCACCTGATGGAGCCGAGATCGCGTTCTATGTTGGCGTTGGGGCGGGTGAGGGCGCCGTGATGGTCGTTCCAGCAGATGGGGGCGCCCCGGTCCAGCTTGCGAGTGGCCCTTGGATGTACGGCGGACCCAAATGGTCGCCGAGCGGGACGGAGATTGCGTTCTCTTCAAGCCGGGCCGGAAGGCTCGAGGTTTGGCTGGTGTCGCGTGAGGCCATTGGCGGCTCCTGGGGCGAAGCGACGCAGTTGACCGACTTTGGATGCGTTCCC
>JAOTVV010000060.1 GCA_029863245.1 Gemmatimonadota bacterium | reverse complement strand
CGTCTGGCGGAGGTCAGTTCAATCTCCGATGTGAGCATTCTCGACGCTGCGGCGGTACCGCAGCGGCCGGTGAGTCACCGTGCTCAACGGTTTCTCATGATGGGCGTCGCTGGGGGGTTCGGGCTGGGTCTGGTCGGCGCGTTGTTGCTCGACCGGCTCGACCGCAGGGTCCGGTATCCAGAACAGGTTTCCGAGCAGATGGGCCTGCAGATCCTGGGGGTCATCCCGCACGTCAAGGGCCTGCGCAAGGGCAAAGGGGGCAGCGACACCGCCCCAGTCGTCGAATCGCTGCGCGGGATCCGGCTCAACCTCGTCCATTCTTACGGTGCGGCCGGCCCGATCGTGTTCACGGTCACCAGCCCCGGGAGCGGGGACGGGAAGTCGTTTGTGTCCTCCAACCTCGCGCTGGCCTTTGCCGACGCCGGGCACCGCACGCTGCTGATCGATGCCGACACGCGAAGAGGTGCCTTGCATCGGGTGCTCAACGCCGCGCGAAAGCCGGGCCTGACCGACCTGCTGGCCGGCCGCGTCGAAAATGCGCGAGCCATCCAGGAGACCGAGTACCCGATGCTCCGCTTCGTGGGGTGTGGCACGCGGATGGCGGGCGCCCCAGAGCTCCTGGGGTCACCGGGGATGAGCCAGCTCATCGTGTCACTGCGGCCTGAATACGGTGTCATCATCGTCGACAGCCCGCCGCTCGGCGCCGGCGTCGACGCGTACGCCCTTGGCGCCGTAACGGGTAACCTCCTCATCGTGATGCGTACGGGTCGGACCAATCGCGATGAGGCAGAGGCCAAGCTGGATATGCTGGACCGGCTTCCGGTGCGGATGATCGGCGCGGTTCTAAACGACGCCAAGGACCGGCAGGCGTACGGCTACGGTTACTACTCGTATTACATGCCGGGGTACGAGCACGAAGACGAAGAAGAAGATGCCAAGGCGGGCTCGGGACTGCTGACGAGAGCCGAATAGGGCCCCGTCAGGGGCGTGCTGTCAGTGGTCCTCGAATGGCTGAATCCAGCCGTTGCCACTCGCCTTGGAGCGGCGCAGGGCAAGCGTGGCACGCGTCAGCAAATCACGCGCCCCGGAGGGGTTTTCGTGGGCGTCGCTGACAGCGTCGAATCCTGCTCGGAACTCGATCCCTCCCGGCACCGGTCCCGACGTACGGATTGCACCCGCCAGGCGCTCTGCGAGCTTCACCGCGCCATCGGCATTGGTGCTCGGCGCGAGCACGGCGATCTCGGTCTTCCCGAGCCGTCCGATCACGTCGGAAATCCGACCACTCTCGCGGAACGCCTTGGCGACAGTTCTTACGAGGTGTGTCACCGCCGACTCGTCGTCGGTATGGGCCTCGACCGGCGCGAACACTACGCAGGCCAGAGCCTTCCGATCGCGGAATGCCGACGAGCTCAACTCCGCCGCGCGGCGCTCGAGGCCCTGCAGGTTGTACAGGCCTGTCAAAGGGTCGACCAGGCCTTGCTCCCGGAACCGATCGGCGGCGAACTTGGCCTGGATGTAGGCATCGAGCCGCAGGACCAGCTCCTCCGCGTTCACCGGATAGCCCAGGATGTCCCACGCACCGGCACGGAACGCGTCCAGTCGCTGACTGCGGGACGGCCGCTCGGGGCTCGTCATGAAGATAGGGGTCCCCGCGCCGACCTCGAGATTGTCCCTGAGCGCCCGACAGACCTCGAGACCGTCGCCGTCGGGCAGGCTGACGTCGATGAAGACGGCATCCGGAACATGTACCTGTGCCCGTTCCAGGCCCTTTTTGGCAGTAAACGCCCGCATCACAGCGAACCCGCTCGGAGCCAGAATGCTCTCCAGCGAACGGGTGGACCATTCCTGATCGTCGATGATGAGTACGACTGGCGGTCGCGACCGTTTCATGTAGGCCATGTCGGGCCAAAGAATGCACCGTTCGCAGCGATTCGGCAATTGCCCAATCGTGCCCCCGGGGCGGCTCTCGTGCTCTCCAGAGTAGGGGGACGCACGCTCCATGCCCCGGGCCCGGGTTCGAGTACTGACCCTAACACGTTGCCAGTCAATAGGTTGGCGAATTCGGGCCGACCGGGGATGCGGCCGTACGCTGCGGCCCGCCGACAGCCCCTCGTGCCATGCGGCGGAAGTGCAACGGGTTACGGCGGTTCCGGGGCGTTCCCGTTTTGACGGCATGTGTACTGCAAGTGGTGCTTTTCGGAGGAGTTACCTATGGTTCGTGGCCGGTGGATTTCCCTGGCCCCGAACTTGTTTGAGCACGCGGCGTGAGGGGTGTGAAGGCTGGTGGGTGATGGTGCCGTGGAGTGGCAAGGGTGATTCAGGGAGTTGATACGTGCTGTGCAGACAGTGTGAGGGAATGGTTGCCAGATTCCCCGGGCCTCGGTGGTCGGCAGGCGTTGCTGCCCGTGAGACGCACGCTGCGCTCCGCGTGCTGCTTTGCCAGCGGTGTGGGGCCCTGCTCCCGGCCAACCAGGCAGACGACTTTCTGCTGAAGCGTCTCTCGCAATTGGCACGATTTGGGATAGGGGCGGGCTCCGGTCCGCTACTGTCTTCGGAGGCGGACTAGCGACTGCATGTGCGGAATCGTCGGGTACACCGGGTCGCGTCCTGCGGTTCCCCTCCTGGTTGAGGGTCTGCGGCGACTCGAGTACCGGGGTTACGACTCTGCCGGAGTCGCCATCCAGAACGGCAACGGTCTCGATGTCCGCAAGCTCGCCGGCCGCGTTACGGGACTCGACCAACTCCTGGAGGAGACGCCAGTACTGGGCACTGCCGGAATTGCCCACACGCGCTGGGCAACCCACGGTGCCCCCACCTCGGCCAACGCGCATCCCCATACCGACTGTTCCCGAACCATCGCGGTCGTCCACAACGGCATCATTGAGAACGCCGATGCGCTTCGACGCCAACTCGAGGCAAGGGGACACCGGTTTCTGAGCGATACCGATACGGAGACGATCGTTCATCTGATCGAGGAAGCACCGGGGGTCATTCTGGAGCGGCGGGTGATCGCCGCTCTGGCGTACGTGGAGGGGGCGTACGGGCTGGCGGTGATGTCGGTTGACGAGCCCGGCAAGATCGTCGTGGCGCGGAGAGGTTCTCCCGTGCTGCTGGGCATCGGCGACGGAGAGTACTTCGTCGCATCAGACGCCGCCGCGGTGCTCGAGCACACGCGACAGGTCGTCTATCTCGATGACGGCGATGTTGCGGTCCTTGCGCCTGCCGGGTTCCAGGTGATCGACAGCGAGACTCGGGAAATGGACCGACCGATCTCGGACATCAACTGGGACATCGGTGCGATCGAGCTGGGTGGGTATCCTCACTTCATGCTCAAGGAGATCTGCGAGCAGGCTGATAGCATCGCGAGCACGCTGCGAGGCCGTCTCATCTTTCAGGAGGGTACTGCGCGCCTGGACGGTCTCAACCTGCCGATACACGAAGCCGACAAGATCCGACGGATCCTCATTCTCGCGTGCGGGACGTCCTGGCATGCCGGGCTCGTCGGCCGTCACATTATCGAGGAACTCGCGGCTATCCCGGTCGAGGTTGAGTACGCATCGGAGTTCCGATACCGGACCCAGATCGCCGTCCCTGGTACGCTCACTGTGGCCATCTCCCAGTCCGGAGAGACCGCCGATACCCTCGAGGCGATGCGGGTTGCGCGGGCGATGGGCTCGAAGCTCGCCGGGATAGTGAACGTGGTCGGGAGCAGCATTGCGCGGGAATGCGACGGAGGCATCTACCTGCATGCCGGTCCCGAGATCGGTGTGGCCTCGACCAAGGCATTTACCTCCCAGATCGCGGCGCTGCTGCTCCTCGGACTCTTCCTCGGTCGCCGGCGGGGACTCTCTCTGGCTCAAGGGCAGGAGCTGGTTCACCAGCTCGCGAGGCTCCCCGAGTTGGTGAACGAGGTCCTCGAGTTGGAACCAGTCGTCGAGGAGGTCGCCCGTCACTATGCCGGCGAGCGGAACTTCCTCTATCTGGGCCGAGGGGTGAATTTCCCGGTGGCTCTGGAGGGCGCGCTCAAGCTCAAGGAGATCAGCTACATCCATGCGGAGGGGTATCCGGCGGCCGAGATGAAGCACGGGCCGATCGCCCTGATCGACGAGAACATGCCGGTGGTGTTCATCGCGCCGCGCGACCATGTCTACCAGAAGGTGCTGTCCAACATGCAGGAAGTGAAGGCGCGCGGAGGGAGGATGATCGCGATTACGACGGAGGGCAACGGCGAGCTTACCGGTCTCGTGGATCACGAGCTGCGCGTTCCCAAGGTGCCGCCGCTCCTTTCGGCGGTGATCACGTCCATTCCGCTGCAACTCCTGGCATACCACATTGCGGTCATGCGTGGCTGTGACGTGGACAAGCCGCGCAACCTGGCCAAGAGCGTCACAGTAGAGTGAGGAAACACTTACCATGCTCGTGAACGAATGAGAATGCTACACAGAATACTTCCCCTCGGCCTCGGTTCGGTCCTGCTGACCATCGCGATTCCCACCATGGCGCAGGACACTCCGAAGGTGGATCCGGCTCGGAGCTACATTGCCCGACCGGAGCTCGACTCGCTCTTGGGTTTTTTTGAGAGGTCGGCTGCGTCGCCGGCGTACAGTGCGCGGCTCAGGGAGCGTGCCGAATCGGAAGCGGGCGCCGTGCGAGGACGATTACAGGGAGGGGATTTCCAGGTGGGAGATCGAGTAGTTCTGGTGGTCGATGGGCAGCCGGCGTTGACGGATACGTTCACGGTCGGGAATGGGGAAGTGCTACGACTTCCAGAACTTGGCGAGGTCGAGTTGGCAGGAGTGCTGCGGTCGGAGCTCGCGCAGCGTATCGAGGAGTTCCTAGGGCGGTACGTAAAGGAACTGCGCCTCGAGTCCCGATCTCTGGTACGCATCCAGTTCGACGGTGCGGTAGCCCGTCCGGGATTCTACACCGTTCCTTCCGAGACTCCGCTTCCAGATGCGATCATGGTAGCGGGTGGGCCGGTGGGTACGGTGGACCTGGATGGAATCCGTGTGGAGCGACGCGGTAGAAGGCTTCTTACCGGCAGAGTGGTACAAGACGCGTTGGCAGAGGGTAAGACCTTGGATCAACTCAACCTCAGAGCAGGGGACCGGATCGTCATTCCGCAGCGGTCGTCGTTTGGCTCCAGTGAGGGTACCATCCGGACCATTTCGCTCCTCGTCGCGTTGCCGTTCACGATTGTCGGCCTGGTGTCGTTGTTCAGGTAGGCAGCGGACCCGTTACCGAATCTGCGCGGCGCAGGCGAGCGGATCGCGCCTTTGTGTAGATCTCCATTTTTGCCAGATTCTTGCCCATAGTCGGGGAGCAATCCCCCGGCACAGACGCACGATCTTGGTGCAGCTGAGTGGCGCGCTGTTTTTTGCAGGGACTGTTCTTCTCTCTTACGAGGTTTGGGATGGCGAGCATCATGGTCACGGGGGCTGCCGGGTTCATCGGCTTCCACGTCGCGGAGCGTCTTCTCCAGCGCGGGGATTCGGTGCTGGGCGTGGACAACCTGAACGAGTACTACGATCCGAAGCTCAAGGCGGATCGCCTGGAACGATTGCGCGGATATGAGTCTTTCCAGTTCGTCAAGGCGGACCTGGCGGATCGAGTCGCGATGGAGGCGCTGTTCGAGAGCCGCAGCTTTGCGCGTGTGGTCCATCTGGCCGCTCAGGCCGGTGTTCGGTACTCATTGGAGAACCCCCACTCGTATGTGCACAGTAATCTCGTCGGGACTCTTCACATCCTGGAGGGTTGTCGACACACACGTGTCGAGCACCTGGTGTATGCCTCGAGTTCATCGGTGTACGGGACCAATGCCCGGCAACCGTTCTCGGAACAGCACAACGTTGACCACCCCATGAGCCTCTATGCCGCAACGAAGAAGTCCACGGAACTCATGGCACACGCCTACAGCCACTTGTACGACCTGCCGACCACCGGGCTGAGGTTCTTTACCGTCTACGGACCGTGGGGTCGGCCGGACATGGCGTTGTTTCTCTTTGCGAGGGCGATGCTGGACGGGGAGCCAATCCAGCTGTTCAACTTCGGGAAGATGAGGCGCGACTTCACCTATGTGGATGATGTCGTGGAGGGAGTGGTGCGGGCGATGGACGTGATCCCCCAGGCAGACCGCTCGTGGGATGCTCAAGTACCCGATCCCGCTTCGAGCGCAGCTCCCTACCGGGTGTACAATGTCGGCAATGGCAATCCAGTCGAACTCACTGAGGTTGTGAGACTTCTCGAGAAGGAGCTTGGCGTCAAGGCTCGCATCCAACGTGTCGAGATCCAGCCAGGTGATGTTCCCGAGACGTGCGCGGACGTTTCGACCCTCGAAGCGGCAGTCGGGTATCGGCCGAGCACCGGCATTCAAGAAGGAGTTCGACGTTTTGTGGAGTGGTATCGCGCATACCGGACATAGACTCCTCCATCCGCGGGGGCGGTTTCGGTAGATCATCCACGCGGCTCGTACCGGCTCACCGTATATTCCCTCGCATGCCGTTCCCCAACCACCTCCCGATCCCCCGCGAGGTTCTGACGATCGCGGAAACGCTCGAAGCCGCAGGCTTCGACACCTGGTGCGTCGGTGGGGCCGTCCGGGACAACCTCCTTGGCCTCGAGAACAAGGACTTCGACCTCACAACGGCCGCTCGGCCCGAAGACGTCCAGCGCGTCTTCAAGCGAACGATCCCCATTGGCGTGGACCACGGCACGGTTGCCGTGCTCGACCGGCACCGGAAGCCGCACGAGGTGACGACCTTTCGGCGCGACGTGACGACCGACGGCCGCCATGCAACTGTCGAGTTCGGGGTCTCGCTGGATGAGGACCTGGCACGACGGGACTTCACGATCAACGCCATTGCCCACCACCCCCTCAAGCACGAATGGCGGGACCCGTGCGATGGAGCTGGGGACTTGGAGCGAAAGCTGATCCGTGCTGTCGGTGACCCGACCGAGCGCTTTCGGGAGGACTACCTCCGAATCCTCAGGGCGCTCCGCTTCGCGGCACGATTCGGATTCGAGATCGAGCTAGCCACTTGGGAGGCCGCGGCGGCCCACGCCCACGGGCTCACCAACCTGTCCGCAGAGCGTGTGCGGGACGAGTGGTTCAAGGGTCTGGAAACCGCACAGCGGCCGAGTGAGCTGGTGGAGCTGTGGGGGGAGGTTGGGGCGTTGCGGGTGTGGCTCCAAGAATTGGGGAGCGGGGAGCGGGGAGCGGGACCGGACGATGTGAGAATCATCGACGGGATGGGAGTACGAGATCCCGTCTTGATCACGGCGTACCTGTCCCGTGACCCGGAGGCCACCCTGCGACGCCTGCGCTGCTCCAACAGCGAGATCGAACGAGGTGCCGCCATCCAGCGACACCGTTCGCGGTGGCCCGACCCGACGAACGATGTATCGGTTCGCCACTGGATGGCTGAAGTGGGGCAGGCCGCGGCCGACCTCGTCGAGATCGCGAGGCTCGAAGGCCGGGATATCGGAGACGGAGTTGCGCGGGTGCGGAGCGCTGGGCCGCCCTTGTGCCTTGCCGACCTCGTGGTCTCGGGCAACGAACTCATGGCACTCGGTATTGCCCAGGGCCCGGCCGTCGGCGACATACTGCGCGGGCTGCTCGACGTGGTCCTCGATGATCCGACCCTCAATACGAAGTCCGCACTGCTCGAGCGGGCGCGTGCCATGATCTCGGGAGGTCCCGCTCCCCGCTCCCGGCTCCTCAGCGAACGGCGGCACAAGGAATGATGACGGGCTTGTTGTTCGCCCTCGTCGCCGCGCTCGGCAACGTCCTCGGCGGCTTCGCCGCGATCCGCGGCGCCAAGCTCGGCATCAAGATCATTTCGGGGTTCGTAGCCTTCGGGGCCGGGTTCATGATCTCGGTAGCGCTGGTCCGCATGCTCCCCGAAGCGTTCGAAATCGGTGGCCCGCACGCCGCCTGGTATGTGCTGCTCGGGTACCTGGT
>JAOTVV010000069.1 GCA_029863245.1 Gemmatimonadota bacterium | reverse complement strand
CGCTCACTGTCGGACCGAGCCGCATGGATTCGCACGGCACCACACCTCGTTCGGCCCCTCCCCGTCTTGGTGCCATGTTCAAGCCGTGTCCTTTCCACGGCGTTTCGGGCCGCCGTCAGGCTGACCGCGCTCCTCGAGCGCGATCTGAAGGCCACGATCCCTCAGGCTCAGCAGCTCCCGCCTGGTCGGGTCCTCTCGTCCCGCGACGCGATCGAACTCGTACCCGAGGTCACGGGGCGTGTGTCGGCTGGAGCACTCCTGTTTTACGACGCGCAGTTGACTCGCCCTGAGCGCGCAATTATCGAGATCGTCTCTGCCGCCGTCGCAGCTGGGGCAGTAGCTGCCAACTACGTCGAGGCTCGCCAGGCGTGGCGGGAAAACGGGACTTGGAAAGGCGTCATGGCAAGGGATGTCTTGACGGGCTCCGAGATCGCCATTCGGGCCCGCCACGTCGTGATCGCTGCCGGCCCGGCGAGCCCGGCTCTGACCGATCGACTGCTCGCGCGAACGGGTGCGTTTTCGCTGCATCACACGTGGTCGCTCAACCTGGCACTCGACCGTCCTCCCCCACGAGTCGCCTTTGCGCTTGATGGCGGTCCACGACGATTGTTCGTGGTTCCGTGGCGGGGTCTGACGATCATCGGCACGGCCCACTACGAGGACCGTCCTCCTGATCAGGTCGCGGTAACCGAGGAAGATGTGAAGCGTTTTCTCAACGACGTCAACGCAGTCTGGCCGGGCCGGCCGTTCGAGCCGGGTGAGGTCAGGGCATCACAGGGAGGGCTCATCGCGCTCTCCCGCTCCAGCCGTGGCCGATTGCGCTTCCAGGAAGCACCGATCATCGTGGATCACGGTAGACATGGAACCCCCGAGGTCGTCACAGCCGTCACCGAGAAGTTGACAACCGCCCGGTACGCTGCCGAGAAAGCAGTGAACCTCGTCTGCAGCAAACTGGGGCACCAAGCGCCCTGCGTCACCGCCAGGACCCTGCTTCCGGGTGCCGCACCCCGATCAGTAGAGGCCCCCGAAGGCCCCGTGGTGCCGGAACGAACCCGAGCGGCATTGCACGAAACGTATGGCACGCTGTGGACACGCCCACTCGAATACGCCAGAACTTGGAACCGTATTCGTGGCCATTTGACACCTGAGGAATCCGTCCTTGTCGGTCAATTGGCAAAAGGGGCCATGGAGGAGATGGCCCAGAACCCTGACGATCTCCTGTACCGCCGTGTCGACCTCGGGCCGCGCGGGCTCGCGGACCGGAACGCTCACCAGCTGGCTCAGCGCGTGTTGGAAGAGGCCCAACGCAGACTGCTGGCAAGGGTCGGCACCGCGTGAGAGAGACGGTGCGTGGATCGGCAGGATGTCGCTGCGACTCGGCAGGATCTCCAATTCGCGTTTCTTCCGTCGCCCCACCACGTCGCTGACCGAGCCCGCCACCGACCCGAGGCACCCAGCCTGGCTTTCGCCAGTCGTCTGGTAGTGGTCTAATCGCGCCTGGATCTCGACGTCTGGCCGCCTCGACCCAGGGGTGGGGTGCGACCCGTGGCGTGTCCGCTTCTTCCGCGTTAGGTTCCCCGGAAACCGGAGCCGGTTAGCCGCACCGGGGCGCCCTCCCAGAGTGTGACGCCGCGCACGGTCGTGCTTGGGATCTCTTGCTAGCATCTCAGCAAGGAAATCACGGGCCTGTCGCACCCGCTGCGGCAGGCATTTGCTGCTCAGAGCATAGCCGCCGAAAGGCGGTGACGCAGAGCCACGGGGCTACCGCAGGTTTCGATTCTGCCACGCTCGCCGGGCCGCCAGCGAGAACCCTCTGTTCGCCGGCGGTCCGGCGCGTCTCGTGGAGGTCCCATGCCGTATCTGTTCAAGCTCATTAAGCGGCTGTCGCTCAACGACTTTGGGGTTGGGAGAGGCATCCGTCTGCCATGGCTCAGTCCCACACCTTCCTGCACCACGAACGGATCCCCCGGCCCCGCCCGGACACGACCGACGGGCGCCCGGCGCATGACGGTGCTCACCGGGCTGGTCCTGCTCGGCATGGGAGCGTGTGTGGATGCTGAGGGTCCCAGCGGCGGCGCCGTCGAACTGCGGTTGTCGCCGCGGGAGCCCGAAGTCGCTTTGGGCGATTCCGTGGAATTTGTGGCATTCGGCCTCACTGCCGCGGGGGACACCGTCGCCCTCGATGTGACATGGTCTTCGGAGGCAGGAGAGATCAAGGGCAAAGGCAAGGGCAAGGGACTGTACCAGCCGCGCGGGAGGGGGAAGGACAAAGTGAAGGCGAGCAGCGACTCGCTGGCCGACAGCACAACGGTGACCGTGACGGAGGGGCCTGTGGCGGCGGTGGTTTTGACGCCGGCGGCGGCGGTAGTTGACGTGGGGCGCACGGCGCAGTTGACGGCGACGCTCAAGGATGCGGCCGGCAACGAGCTGACTGACAGGACGGTGACGTGGTCGAGCACGGATGAAGCCGTGGCGCTGGTGGACGGGACGGGGCTCGTCACGGGCCAGGGAGCAGGGTCTGCGACCGTCACGGCGACCTGCGAAGGGCACAGTGGGTCGTCGACGGTATCAGTAACCGCTACACAAGCGCCGGTGGCGTCAGTGGAAGTTGCCCCGGCGTCAGGGTCAGTTTCGGTAGGCGGCTCGCTGCAGTTGACGGCGACACTTAAGGATGCTGCCGGCAACGAGCTGACTGGCCGGGCGGTGACGTGGGCGAGCTCCAATGACGCGGTGGCGAAGGTGAGTGCGAGTGGCCTGGTGACGGCGATGGCGGCTGGCTCGGCGACGATCATCGCAACCAGTGAAGGTCAGTCTGGCACAGCGGCCATCACGGTGACACAGGTGCCCGTGGCTTCGGTCGAGGTGATGCCGAGCAGTCTGAGCTTGTCAGTGGGTCAGGTCGGGCAGTTGACGGCGACGCTCAAGGATGCGGCCGGCAACGAGTTGACTGACAGGACGGTGACGTGGGCGAGCTCCAATGACGCGGTGGCGAAGGTGAGTGCGAGTGGCCTGGTGACGGCGATGGCGGCTGGCTCGGCGACGATCATCGCAACCAGTGGAGGTCAGTCTGGCACAGCGGCCATCACGGTGACACAGGTGCCCGTGGCTTCGGTCGAGGTGATGCCGAGCAGTCTGAGCTTGTCAGTGGGTCAGGTCGGGCAGTTGACGGCGACGCTCAAGGATGCGGCCGGCAACGAGCTGACTGGGCGGGCGGTGAGCTGGACGACGAGCCAAGCGGCCGTCGCGTCGGTGAACTCCAATGGGAGGGTGAGCGGAGTCGCTGCTGGGTCGTCGACCATCACGGCGACGAGCGAGGGGCAGCGCGGGACGTCGGCAATAACGGTCACTTCTTCCCCCCCGCCGCCCGGGCAGGAGGTGGCGATACCAGTTCAATCCGAGTGGACGGATCAGGGTGTCGCCATTGCGCATGGCGGCGGCGGAGATTGGGATCTGCGGGTGAGCGGGGCCAGCTCCCCGTGTGTGATGGTCAAGAAGGGCAACACCTATTTCCTGTATTACATCGGTGCGGACGGCAACCGTGGGGACGGTGGCCCGGCGCACCGCAAGCTCGGGGTGGCCACGTCGAACGACGGCATCAATTTCACGAAATACGGCGGCAACCCGATCCTCACCCATCAAGTCGGTGTGTCCCCACTGGACGAAGCGGGTATCTTCTCGGCGGGCGCGTTCGTGGACGACGACGGGACCATCGTGCTGTACTACGGCGGGATGGAGGAGGTGGTCGCCGGGTCCGTGGACAGTGACATCGTGCTTGCGACATCGAGTGATGGGCTGACATGGAGCGATCTCGGCGACGTGTGGAGGAATACGCAATCAACTGCGCCCGGTAACGAGATTTTCCCCATTGCGGTACTGAAGCAAGACGGCACGTACCACGTTTGGTACATGGGCGGCGGCACTTGGGAACTATATCGCGTGAACGGGTCGGCACCCGACGCGCTGACGACTGACCGACAGGTGTCCGGTGGCATCACGAACATCTATGACGCCAGCATCATCCGAATTTCGGACACCGACCTCATCATGGCGATGACGAACCGCGCCAGCGATCAAGTCCAAATGCGACGGATCGCGTTGGGCAACATCGACTCGGTGGGCGCGGCAGAGGAAACCTATAGCTGGTCAAACTACAACGAGGCGACGGTCTATTTGGACCGAGACACGATGACGTGGTTCATGTATCAGGTCAGTGACGCGCTCAACGAGATTCGTGTCCGGACGGCGCCAGCCAAGTTCAAGTAGCGCAAGGCGGGGCTGTCCCGCGGGAGCGACGATCGGAGCACGTCGACGCTCGGGGGAAGCTCGCGGGCCTGAGGCAGGGAGCCAGGC
>JAOTVV010000071.1 GCA_029863245.1 Gemmatimonadota bacterium | reverse complement strand
TGGACATCACCATCATTCGCCCGACCGCGATCTACGGGCCCGGCGATCCGGGACGCTTCCTGATGCTGTACCGCCTCGCGCGCAAGGGTCGCTTCCTCATGTTCGGCGACGGCGAGACGACCTACCATCCCGTCTACATCGACAACCTGGTCGACCTCTTCGAGCTGGCCGAACAGGAGCCGGAAGCGAAAGGACGGGTCTACCTGGGTGCCGACGAGCACTACTACACGCTCAATGATCTGGTGCGGGCCGTGGGGCGCGCGATCGGCGTCGACGTTCGTATCGTTCACCTCCCTTTCCGGCCACTGTGGCTGGCCGCGGTCGCCGTGGAGATCGCGTGTATGCCTCTGCGCATCACGCCGCCCTTGTTCCGGCGTCGCGTGGACTGGTTCCGTCAGGTTCGCGCGTTCTCGATCGAGCGGGCGAAACGAGAGCTTGGCTTCACGCCACGGGTAGGGCTGGAAGAGGGACTGCGACTGACCGGTGAGTGGTACAAGGCAAATGGATACCTCTAGGCCTCGTCGCGAGAACACGACGAATCTCGCAGGCCCCTACAATGGACCGCGATTGCCCAGTCAGCGGCACCACATCGAAGGGCTGGAGCGCCAATTGCGTGAGGACGGCGCACCGATGCCCGGCAGCTGAGCAACAACGAAAAACAAAGGCGCATGGATGAGAGCGATACTGGCAATAACTGACGGGGATGACGGAGGAGCCGCACTGCTCCTCGATGGTCGGCTCGTTGCCGCGGTCAACGAGGAACGACTGAACCGCCTGAAGATGTCCATCGGCTTCCCCCGACTGGCGGTGCGGGAGGTGCTGCGGCTCGGGGGCATTGGCCCCGGCGATGTCGACCACGTCGCGATGGCGGCTCACACCGAGGTGCACGTGCCGGTAGCCAAACCCAACAAGGGCTGGTTCCAGAGGGCATCGGCCGTGGGGCGCATTCGCAACGAGATCGGGTCGGCACTCGCCCGGCCGCTCGGGAATTTTCCTCCGGCCTTCGCCGCATACCGGGCGCTCAAGCGCGTCACCATGGGCCGGCGGCGCAACGGCGTCCGGAGTGCCCTGCGCGAGCTCGGGGTGCGAGCCCCGATCACCTATCACGAACACCACCGGTGCCATACGCTGGCGTCGCATGAGGCTTCAGGCTTCGGCGATACGGTATCTATTTCGCTCGACGGGGGTGGAGATGGGTGCTGCTCGCACGTCTGGGTGCTGGAAGATGGCAGGGACGAGCTGCTGAACACGCTCGACAGCTTCCACTCGATTGGGAATTTCTACGCGTACGTCACCCATTTATGCGGGTACCGCGCCACGATACACGAGGGGAAGATCACCGGCCTCTCGGCGAGTGGCGAGCCACGCTATCTGGACATGTTCCGGCAGTTGATCACGTTCCGGGACGGCCAGATTCGCAACATCGGGCGCGTGTATCACACGTCTGCCATCGCGGCCATGCGCAACATGCTCCCTGCAGACTGGGAGCACGAAGACCTCGCGGCAAGCGTCCAGACCCACCTCGAGGACGTGGCCGTGGCATACGTGAGACACTGGATGCAGGTGTCGGGCAAGCGTCGTGTCTGTCTGTCGGGTGGCGTGTTCGCCAATGTCAGACTCAACCAGAAGATCACGGAGCTGCCAGAATGCGACGCCGCGTTCGTGTTCCCGGCCATGGGGGACGGCGGGTTGGCGGCCGGCGCAGCGTTCTGCGCCTGGCGTGACGCCAAGGGCCTCCGGACATCACGGGAGGACTCCTTCCTCCCACACGCCTATCTCGGCCCTTCCTTCGGAGACGAGGAGATCGAGGCAGCCCTCAGAAACGGGAGCGTCGAGTACTGGCGACCGGACGATATCGAGGTAGCCGCGGCCGAGTTCATCCACGACGGTCGCGTCGTCGCGCGGTTCAGCGGTGCGATGGAATTCGGGCCGCGCGCACTCGGGAATCGAACGATCATGTATCACACCAAGGACCCCGGTGTGAACGCCTGGCTCAACAAGCGTCTCCGGCGAACGGAGTTCATGCCCTTTGCACCGGCGTGTCTCGCCGGTCACGAGGAGCAGCTGTTCCACTGGAATCCAGCCTCGGAGAGGCCGGCCCGCTTCATGACGATCACGCTCGATTGCTCCGACTGGATGAAGGAGCGTTGTCCGGCGGTGGTACACGTCGACGGGACGGCTCGCCCCCAGATCGTCGATCCGGACACCAATCCCAGCTTCCACCGGATCATCAGCCACTATCACGGGCTCTCGGGCATTCCCGCTATCGTCAACACCAGTTTCAACATGCACGAGGAGCCAATCGTGTGTACGCCGGACGATGCCATTCGGGCGTTCGTGGCAGGGGAGCTGGACAATCTCGCCATAGGGCCCTTTATGGCCGGCAAACCGCCCGCGGCAGAGACCACCAGGGCGTGAGGCCGACATCGCGGGCCCGCGTTCTCTGAAGGCGGGCCAGCTGCAGCGATTACTACCCTCTTCTCGCAGCGAGGTGGATGAGTGGGTGCGATCTATGGTGTGGTCGGCGAATCCGACGCCACGGAGCTCACGGACATCGGGGCACGGCTCCGCCACCGCGGCTCCGAGGTACGCGAGTGGTCACCGGGTGCAGGCTGCAGGCTGGGAGAGCGCTCGGCGCATGCTCCGGCTCGCGACGTCCCGCCGTCCATTGCCTTCGACGGCTACATCGACAACGTCGAGGAGGTGACGCAGCTGGTGGGTGGGGGCGATCTCGACGCCACCGCCGCCGATCCGCGCCGGCTCCTGGCCGCCCTGTTCAGCAAGCTCGGTCCCGTGGGGGCCCGGCACCTGGAGGGCCACTTCGCCATCGCGTTCTGGGATGACGACGCCGGCCGGCTCGTCCTGATCCGGGACCGCTACGGCGCCTCCCCGCTGTACTCCGTGCGCTCGCGCGGACGGCTGCTTTTTGCCAGTGAGTACAAGGCGCTGTTGGCGATCCCCGACATGCCGGCGGAGCCGAATCGCGTCGCGATGCGACACTTGCAGTGTACGCGCTACCCGATGGGTGACCAGACGCTTTTGGCCGGCGTGCACCCTGTGGCGCGCTCGGCCTGGACGACGCTGGAGCCCGAGGCCGAGTCTGTCCGGCGCTACTGGACGCCCCGGACGGCCGTCGCGCGCCGGTCCGATGCCGAGCACGTAGCGGCGCTGCGGCGCGCCCTTCTGGAGGCGACGCGGCGGCAGGTGGCCCGCTTCGACCCGATCGGCGTCCAGCTCAGCGGGGGGCTCGACTCCGCCATGGTGCTGGGCGGCATCCGGGAGGTGGCGCCGGAGTGCGCGGTCCACACCTTCACCGCGGGCTATGGCGCGGACGATCCCGAGATCGAGGCCGCGGGCCGGCTGGCGCGGCACTTCGAGACCGTCCACCACCCGCTGGTGCTCGAGCCGGAGCGGATCCCGGAGCTGCTGCCGGCCACCGTGTGGCACATGGAGGACGTCTACGGCCGCGAGGAGATGGTGCAGCTGTACGTCCTCACGCGCGAGGCCGCGCGGCACGTGGAGATGCTGCTGGCCGGCTACGCGGCCGACATGCTTCTCGGCGGGATGCCCCGCCACCGGCTGGCGCACCTGGCCATGCGCTGGCCCTGGTCGCGAGGCCCGCTGGCGGACTTCTACCGCACCACCCAGACCGGGCTCCGGCCGCGCTCGCTCGCCGGCCGCGCCCTGGTGCGCCTCCACTACCGCGGGAAGCACGTTGACCCGCCGCGCGTGCTGGGCACCGCGTACGAGCCTGAGAGTGACCCGCTGCGGCGCGAGGGCGACCAACCGCTGGGAACCTTCCTGGCCCATGGCGTCCACGAGGATCTGGGCTGGGAGGCGATCCAGGGCTGCCACGCGGCCTGGGGGATTGACTTCAACGCGCCGTTCATGAGCCCCCGCTTCGCCGAGTGCGCCTTCACGATCCCCGACCACCTGAAGATCCGGGGGCGGACCCAGAAGGCGGTGCTGCGCCGCG
>JAOTVV010000057.1 GCA_029863245.1 Gemmatimonadota bacterium | reverse complement strand
CCGCTGACGACCGTCAACCGCGTCACCGAGCTCAAACCGGGCGCAAGCACCCTGCTCGCCGGCGACGCACAGGGGCTATCCGAACCCGCCGTTGTGCTCGCCTACCAACGCTATGGCCGTGGACGCGCCATGGCGCTGCCGGTCCAAGACACGTGGCTCTGGCAAATGCACGCCGATATCCCCGTGGAAGATCAGACGCACGAGACGCTGTGGCGCCAACTGCTGCGATGGCTCGTGAGCGGCGTGACGAATCACGTCAGCGTGACGACCTCGGCCGACCGCGTCGAGTCCGGCACTACGGTCACGCTCACAGCCGAGGTGTCCGATTCTGGCTTTCTGGCCCTCAACGGCGCACAGGTCTCCGCGACGGTGTCGGCCCCGAGCGGGGCGGAGCGGGACATTCCCATGGAGTGGTCCGTTGAGCGGGACGGACAGTACCGGGCGACGTTCGTCCCTGCCGAAGACGGGTTGCACCGCATGACCGTTCGCGCCGAGCAGCGGGGAACGCTGCTCGGCTCCGATGTAGCGTACGTCCAGAGCGGCGACCTGAACTCGGAGTTCATCGACGCGGAGATGAATGCGTCGCTGCTCCGGCGCATTGCCGATGAGACCGGCGGGAAGTTCTACACACCCGGGACCGTTGCCTCGCTGCCGGAAGACGTGAGCTTCACCGAGAGCGGAACGGTCGTGCACGAGCAGCGAGATCTCTGGGACATGCCGATCCTCTTTATCGCGCTGCTGGGACTCGTCGGCGCCGAGTGGGCGTACCGGCGCACGCGGGGGCTGCCGTGAGACCGCTCGGGACCGGGACGATCGCCCTCCTTCTAGCGCTGACCACCACCGCCGCAGCGCACGGGCAGACCCACCTCGTGGTGATCAGCGGCCTGGGAGGCGAGCCGGGGTACCGGGAGCTGTTTTACGAGATGGGATCGTCCCTGGTGCAGGCCGCGCGCGACCGCCATGCAGTGCCCGGAGAAAACATCCTCTTCTTTGCCGAGCGACCCGAGCGCGAGGCATCGATCACCGGCAAGTCGACCAAGGAGAACGTCGAGTCGGCCTTTGCGGGGATCGCGACGTCGATCGAGCCCGACGCACGGCTCTTCGTGGTGCTGATCGGGCACGGCAGTGCCCAGGGTGGCGTCTCGCGGTTCAACCTCCCGGGCCCTGACATGACCGCGGCGGATTTCGCAGCCCTGCTGGCCCGATTCCCCACGCAGGACATCGTGTTCGCCAACCTGACGAGCGCGAGTGGTGGTTTTCTTCCCGTTCTGTCGGGACCGCGACGCACGATCATCACGGCCACCCGGTCTGGCACCGAGCGCAACGAAACGCTCTTTGGCGGCCACTTCGTGGCCGCATTGGTCGACGAGGGCGCGGACGCCGACAAGGACGAGCGGGTGTCGATGCTCGAGGCGTTCGACTACGCCCGCCGCGAAGTGATCAGGGTCTACGAGCGCGAGAACCGATTGCGCACTGAGCACGCCCAACTCGACGACAACGGCGACGGCGTGGGCAGCCAGGAACCTGACCCCCAGGATGGCGACGGCGCCGTGGCGCGAACACAGTTCCTAGCGACCACCCGTCCCGGCATCACCACAACCGCGACGGATGACCCGGCACTCGCCGCGCTCTACACCGAACGCGTGGAACTGAATCGCGACATTGCAGCCTTGCGGCTCAGCAAAGCCGAATTGGCAGCCGACGTCTACGAACGCGAGCTCGAGCGCCTACTGCTCGCACTCGCCCGTGCCAATCGCGCCATCAGGGCACGGGAAGGCGGGACACGATGATCAAAGTGGCCTGCAACGTGCTCCTCGCCGGGGCAGCCGTGTTCGTGACACCGGCCACGTGGTGTATCGCGCAGGAATCGGCCGCCGCTGCCCGATCCGCCTACGTGGCGGCACGGTACGATGAGGCCATCGCGCAGTACCGGCGATTGGTGCGTTCGGCCCCCACGTCGGCGGAAGCGGCGCGTGGGCTCGCGCGTGCGCTGGCAGAGACCGGACGGTACGATGACGCCATCGGCGAGGCGGAACGGTACGAGCGCCGCAATCCGGCCTCCCCCCACATGGCGAATGTGCACGGGGAGATGCTGGCCCAGCGCGGACGGCTCGACGAGGCCGAACGCCAGTTTCGACGGGCCATTCAAGGCAACGCATCCGACAGCCTCACGGCTCGGCTCAACCTGCTGCTGCTGCAGCAGCGACGCGGTGAGGTCGTTTTGGCCATGCGTGGCTTCGACGGCTTCATCACCACCTACAACCGGAGCCGCAACCTCTCGGCGGAAGACATCACCGCCATCGCGACCGCGGTCCGTCAGCTCGGCGCCCGCAATCCGCAACTGTTCCAGGATGCCCTGCGGGCGTACGACGAGGCGATTGCCGCCGATCCGGACAACCTCGACGCTCAGATCCTGGTCGGTGGCCTCTTCCTCGAGAAGTATCAGGGCACCGAGGCGCGCGAGGCGTTCGAGGCCATCCTCGAGCGCGCGCCGAATCACCCGCGCGCCCTGCTTGGCTTGGCGCGTGCCCGCCGGTTCGCCGGCTCATCCGAGGCCATGGAGCATGTGAACCGAGCGCTCGAGGTGAACTCGAGCCTCGTTCCCGCGCGGGTGTTTCGCGCAAGTCTGTACGCCGAGGCCGAGCAGTACCGCGAGGCGGCGCGCGAGGTGGAGCGGGCGCTCGATGTGGATCCGAGCGCGCTCGATGCCCTGGCGCTGCTGGCGGCCGTTCGCTACCTGCAAGGCGACCAACCGGCATACGAAACACTCCGGCGGCGCATGTTGGCACTCAACCCGCGGTTCGCCGGCATGTACGTCGTCCTGGCGGAAGTGAGCGCGCGCAACCGCCTGTATCACGATGCCGTGCGCTTCGCGGCCGACGGTGTCGCGCTCGACTCGACGTCGTGGCGCGCTTTTGCGCTGCTGGGCATCAATCAGCTGCGGGTCGGCCAGATGGACCGGGGTCGCGCCAACCTCGAGACGGCCTTCGCCGGCGATCCGTACGATCTCTGGACCAAGAACACGCTCGATCTGCTCGACACTTTGGAGCGATACGACGAGGTGGAGACGCCGCGGTTCCGGGTGGCGATCGACCGCAAAGAGTCGGCGCTGCTCGCACTCTACGTCACTGACCTCGCCGAGGAGGCGTACGACCGTCTTGCTGACCGTTACGGGTATCGGCCCGACCCGCCGGTGCGGATCGAAGTGTATCCGAGTCACGCCGACTTTTCCGTCCGATCGGTGGGGCTGGTCGGTCTGGGTGCCTTGGGGGTGAGCTTCGGCCCCGTGATCGCGATGGACTCCCCGTCGGCGCGCGAGCGCGGGGCATTCAACTGGGGCTCCACGCTGTGGCACGAGATCGCGCATACGTTCCACCTCGGCCTCTCAGCGGGCCGCGTGCCTCGGTGGTTCACCGAGGGGCTGGCGGTGTTCGAAGAGCGGCGTGCCCGCCCCGGATGGGGCGACGGCGTGGATCCCGGGTTCCTGATTGCGTATCGCGACGGCAAGCTCCTGCCGGTGAGCCGGCTCAACGACGGGTTCACCCGACCGGCCTACCCGGAGCAGCTCGGCTATTCCTATTATGAGGCGTCGCTCGTCTGCGAACTGATCGAGCGGGACCACGGCCCCACGGCGCTCACGCGGATGCTGCGCGCCTACCGCGACAGCCAGACCACCGCCGAAGTGTTCCGGTCGGTGCTCGGCATCGACCTCGACGCGTTCGACGGCGTCTTCGACCGATATCTGCGGGAGCGGTTCGCCCAGCCCCTCGGCGCCTTGAAGGCAGCCGGGCCGATCGGCGGAGAGGGTGCCGGTGGCGGACATACGCCGGATGGCCTGCGCCGCCGCGCGGCGGACTCCACGGATTTCGTCGCGCAACTCGCTATGGGCCAGCTGCTCCTGGAGGGGGGAGATCCGCGTGGGGCCATCCCGTACCTCGAGCAGGCCAAGGCACTGTTTCCGGAATACGCAGGCGGGTCCAGTCCGTATTGGCATTTGGCCCGCGCCTACAGTGCGACGGGTGACTCAGCGCGCGCAATCGGAGAGCTCCGGGTGCTCACCAGCCTGAACGGCGGGCACCTTGAAGCCTTGCTCGCCCTGGCGGATCACGTGGAGGCCATGGGGGACCGGGCGGGGGCACTCGAGGCCCTGGACAAGGCCATGTACGTCTACCCGCTCGATGTGGCCGTCCACAGCCGGCTGGCCGAGCTTGCGGGGGAAACGGGCGACTGGCCACGCGCGGTGCGCGAGCGTCATGCCGTCGTGGCGCTCGATCCGGTGGACCGCGCCGACGCGCGGTTCCAGCTCGCCCGGGCATATTTCCGTGCACGGGACTTCGACCGGGCACGAACGTGGGTGTTACAGGCCCTCGAGATCGCTCCAAACTTCACGGAAGCTCAGGACCTGCTCTTGGAGATTCACGATGCACGCCGCTAGCCACCTCCGCATCGCTCTACTGGCCACCGCGGCCCTCTCGCTGACCACGGTGGCGTTGCACGGCCAGGAGCGCCAACGGGGTTTCGGCAGGCGTTCAGCCCCGGTTTCGGCGGACGTCGACTTCGAGGCGTTCAACGTCCCGTACGACGGCCGTCTCACGTTCGTACGGTTGCGGTATACGCCCGACCGCGCCAGCTGGGGTCGTGGGTTCTTCGGGGCCGACTACCAGTGGGACCACGACTACCCGCGCGCAGAGCGCCACTTCACCAAGATCCTGATGGAATTGACCTCGATCACGGTGACGCTCGACGCGAGCAACATACTGGCCCTCGACGACCCAACGTTGCTCCAATACCCCCTCGCGTACATGTCCGAGCCGGGACACTGGACGCAGACGGACGAAGAGGCTGCGTCTCTGCGGAACTACCTCCTCAAAGGCGGCTTCGTCATCTTCGACGATTTTGCGGAATGGCAGTGGTTCAACTTCGAGGAACAACTGCGGCGGGTGCTGCCCGACCACCGGCTGGTGCGCCTCGATGCGTCGCACCCGATCTTTCACTCGTTCTACGAGATCGAGTCACTGGATGGTTACGTCCACCCGTATAGGTTCCTGCCTTCTTCCTTCTACGGAGTCTTCGAAGACAACGACCCGAACAAGAGGTTGCTGATCATCGCCAATTACGACAACGACATCGGCGAGTCGTGGGAGTTCTCCGACACGGGATTCATCCCCATCGATATCACCAACGAGGCCTACAAGCTCGGCATTAACTACATCGTGTACGCGATGACCCACTGACTGGAGTGACATGACCACGCAACCCGCAGCGCTCGAATCCGCCGACGACATCGCCCTCGCCGATCGCCTCCGTGCCGGACGGGACCGGGTCGTGAGCGAACTCAAGAAGCTCATCGTCGGCCAAGACGAGGTCGTCGGCCAAGTGGTGTTGACGCTCTTCGTGGGTGGGAACAGCCTGATCATCGGCGTGCCCGGCCTCGCCAAGACTCTCCTGATCCGGACCTTTGCCGACGTCTTGGACCTCGAGTTCTCTCGAATCCAGTTCACGCCAGATCTCATGCCATCCGACATCACCGGCACCGATCTCGTCCAAGAAGATCCCGAGACGGGACAGCGGCGGATGGTGTTCATGCCGGGACCCATCTTCGCGAACATCGTGCTCGCCGACGAGATCAACCGCACGCCGCCCAAGACGCAGTCCGCGCTGCTCGAGGCGATGCAGGAGCATCGGGTGACCGTGCAGGGGCGGACGTACGACCTGGAAGAGCCCTTCTTCGTCTTCGCCACCCAGAATCCCATCGAGCTGGAGGGCACCTATCCCCTGCCCGAGGCCCAACTCGATCGATTCATGTTCAACATCGTGATCGACTATTCTCCCGAGGACGAGGAGCTGGAGGTCGTGCGCAGTACGACGGGCGTGCAGGACCATCGGTTCGAGCATGCCATCACAGGGAAGGACATCGTCGCGTTCCAGGAGCTGGTGCGGCGTCTTCCGGTGCCCGACGCCGTCCTCCGGTACGCGGTGAACCTCGTGCGCACAAGCCGACCCAATGCCAACGGGACGCTCGACTTCATCGAGAAGTGGGTCTCGTACGGGGCAAGCGTGCGTGCGGCACAGTATCTCGTGCTTGGCGCCAAGGCACGCGCGCTGGTCGATAGTCGCGTGCACGTCACGTTCGAGGACATTCGGGCACTCGCCCACCCAGTGCTGCGTCACCGGATCCTCAAGAACTTCCATGCCGAGTCGGAGCAGATCTCGACAGATCACCTGATAGACCGACTGCTGGAAGCGGTTCCCGAGCCGAAGTCGGGAATGTGACCACCCGGTTTCTCGACCCCAATGTGCTGGGCCGGATCTCCAATCTGGAGCTCCTCGCCCGGACCGTGGTGGACGGCTTCATCAACGGCCTGCACCACTCGCCGTACTTCGGGCTGTCGGTGGACTTCGCAGAGCATCGGCCCTACATGCCGGGCGATGATATCCGGCGCGTGGATTGGCGGGTGTTCGGTCGCACAGACCGGTTCTACGTGAAGGAGTTCGAAGCCGATACCAACGCGAACTTCCTGGTCCTGTTCGACGTGTCGAGCTCCATGCAGTACGGGAGCGGTGCCATCACCAAGCTGGACTACGGTCGCTATCTGGCGGCATGCCTCAGCTACTTCTCCAGGCGCCAGCGAGACCGCGTGGGGATCGTCACGTTCGCCGAAGACATCGTGGAGTTCGTTCCGAGTTCCGCCAAACATCTCGAGATGGTGCTGCACACGATCGACCGGATCGAGGCCGGCGGACCAGGCGGCCTGGAAGCGCCGCTCCTGAAAGTGGCCGAAAGTGTGCGCCGACGGAGCCTCCTCGTGCTCATCTCCGATCTGTACGAGGAGCCCGACACCGTCATGCGGGCGCTGGATCGGCTGCGACACAAGGGCAATGACCTCATCGTGTTCCACCTCCTCGATCCCGCGGAGATCGAGTTCCCGTTCGACGAGACGGCGCCGTTCGAGGATCTCGAGACAGCCGAACGCATCCCCGTGGTTCCCGAAACGCTCCGTGAGGAGTACCGCACGCTCATGCGCGGACATCTCGGGACGCTCACCGAGCGGATGAACCGGAGCCAGATCGACTACTGCCAGGTGGACATCGCGAAGCCCCTGGACCACGTCTTGCGCGACTACCTGTCACGCCGCGAGCGCCTCCGGCGGGTGCGCTGATGAACCTCATGTTTCTCGCCCCGCTGTTTC
Source organism: Gemmatimonadota bacterium (assembly GCA_029863245.1). Classification (GTDB taxonomy): domain Bacteria; phylum Gemmatimonadota; class Gemmatimonadetes; order Gemmatimonadales; family GWC2-71-9; genus JAOTVV01. The sequence goes on along the minus strand of JAOTVV010000057.1, from coordinate 2,709 downwards.
TCGCCGGCGCGGCGGCGATCGCCATCCCGATTCTCGTCCATCTCACCCATCGTGAGCGACGCGAGACGGTGAAGTTCCCGTCGCTGATGTTTCTGCGACGGGTGCCGTTCCGCACCGTGCGCCGTCAGCGCATCCGCCACTGGCCGCTGCTGCTGCTGCGGGTGGCGGCGATCGCCCTGGTGGCAACGGCCTTTGCGCGACCGCTCTGGGACCGTGGGACCATCGGTCCCGCAACACTCGGCAGCGCCCGTGAAGTGGTCGTGCTGCTGGACCGGTCGTACAGCATGGGGTACGGCGATCGCTGGGCGCAGGCCTCCACCGCGGCGCACCAGACCATCGACGGCATCGCGCCCGACGACCGCGTCACCCTCGTGCTGTTCACGGACCATGCGGAGGCGGTGAATCTCCCGACGGCCGATCGCGACGCCTTGCACGCCATCGTCGACCGCACTCGCCCGTCGTCGGCTGGCACACGGTTCGGCCCGGCACTCGAGCTGGTGCGTGACATCCTCGACGCATCCGACCTGCCGCGGCGGGAGGCCGTGCTGATCACGGACTTCCAACGGCACGGATGGGACGCGCAGGTGGACGTGCGGATGCCCGAAGGCACGGCTATCACGCCCATCGACGTCGGGGCAGCCGACGCATCAAACGTCGCCGTCGCCGGAGTCCTCTTCGATCAGAGCCGAGAAGCCGCCCGCCCTCGACTCACCCTGTCCGCCCGGATCGTGAACCCGGGCCCCACGGCGTCGATCGGACGGACCGTGCGACTGGAGATCGAGGGACAGGCGGTGCAGCAGCGAACTGTGGATCTCCCCGCCGGCAGTGCGGAAACGGTGCGGTTCGATCCGGCGCCGCTCCCCGACCGGCCGACCCGCGGCATCGTCCGCCTGGATCCCGACGACCTCCCGGAAGACGACGTGTTCCGCTTCACCGTCTCGCCTCCCCGACCGGTTCCCATCGTGGTGGTACGCCATCCGTCGGCACCGGCCAATGATCTCCTGTACCTGCGGCAGGCACTGGCCCTCGGGTCCGATCCGGCATTCGATATCCGCGTGCGATCGGCCACGCAGCTTGCCTCGGCTGACCTCGACGGCATCGGGATGGTCGTGCTCTTCGATGCACCCTATCCCCGTGGCGCGGTCGGCCGCACTTTGGATCGCTTTGTTCGCGACGGAGGCGGACTCCTGGTGCTCCTCGGGCCGCGGACCGGCGACGGTATGTGGACCGGCGAGACCACGGCGTCACTCGGGACCGTGTCCGGACAGATCACCGATCGGCTCGGAGGCCGCGGCGGTACCGTGAGCGTGCTCGACTACAGTCATCCCGTCTTCGAACCCTTCGGCGCCCCCCGAAGCGGCGACTTCTCGACGGCGCGGTTCTTCCGCTATCGACAGTACGAGGCACCGGTGGGCGCGACCGTTTTGGCGCGTTTCGACGACGGTGCGCCCGCACTGGTCGAGATCCGTGTGGGGGATGGCGCGGTCATGGTATGGACTTCCGATGCGACAAACAGGTGGAACGATCTCCCGCTGCAGCCGATCTTCTTGCCGTTCGTGCACCAAGCGGCTCGGCATCTGGCGGGTTATCGTCCCCGACCGGCATTCCACGTCGCGGGGCGGGTGGTCGACATCGGGACGCACCTGAGCGATCGGCCCTGGGGTCCGAGGCAGCGGCCGGATACGGAAGCCGAGCTCGTCCTTGAGACCCCTTCCGGGGGGCGCGACGTGCTGGGTCCCACTGAGGCCGGGCGGCCCGTGGCCCTCGGCGAGAGCGGCTTCTATGTCGTGCGACCGCTCGCCGCCGGGGCCGGTGTCGAGACCGCCGTGTTGGCGGTCAACCCGGACGTCGCGGAGGCCGACCTAGAACGGTTGGATCCCGAGCAGCTGCTCGGAGCTATTGCCCCGCGCGGGGGGGGCGCGGAGCGGGCCGCGAGCTTGGCCGCCGCCCTGACCCCGGTCGAAAAGGAACGTCGGCAGGGCCTGTGGTGGTACCTTGTGGGAGGGGCTCTGCTCCTCCTCCTGGCGGAGACCGGCTTGGCGAGCCGGCTCTCCCGTCTCGCGAGCTGAAGAGGTACCCGATGCTATCATTATTCTCTTCGCCATCTGCGGCCGCGCCGCGCGCCCAGACGCTCTCGGGTGTCATCCGGTCAGTGCGCGCGCGCTGGCGCCTCCGCGTGGCGCTATACGGTCTCGCGATCACGGCAGGTGCCGGGCTCGCGGTCTTCCTCTTCAGCGCTTACGCCCTCGATTACTTCCGGTTCAGCGGCACCGCTATCACCGTGTTTCGCGTGATCGCCTACGGATCGATTGCGGTGCTTGCCATCCGGTTCCTTATCCTGCCACTCAGGCGTCGCGTGTCGAACGAGCAGGTTGCGCTGTATTTGGAAGAGCGCGAGCCGTCGCTCCGCGGACTGGTGCTGGGCGCGGTCGAGTTCGACACCGATCCCGCGCGGATCGAGCAACTGTCGGTCTCCCGCGGGCTGGTCGAGCGACTCGTCGAGAGTGCGGTCGAGCGCTGCGCGGCGATCGAGTACGGGAAGCGCATCGAGCGGCCGCGCCTAGCGCGCCTCTCGGGGGCGCTCACCGGGATCACGGTTGTGAGCGGCGCGCTCTTCTTGCTGCAACCGGGCTTCGTTGCCCAGAGCGCACCGTTCCTCTTGGCGCCCTGGTCGACCGGGGGCGGAGACAGCCCCTACTCCATCGCCGT
>JAOTVV010000001.1 GCA_029863245.1 Gemmatimonadota bacterium | reverse complement strand
CGAGGGGCGCGCCCGGCGCGGGGTCGCGACCGGGGTCTCCGCGCCGGCGGCTGTCGTCCCCTGGTCCGGCACTGCCCGCCGTCCGCGGGCGCACCCGAGGTAGAGTACGCAGGCCACGAGGTACAGCGCTTCGAGCGCCAGGAAGCCCACGATCAGTGCACCCAGCATCGTGACCGCCACGTCCACGGCCCGCTCGGCGGCGGCACTCGCCGTCACCACTCCTTGCAGGGTCATGGCGAACCTCCTGGCCGAGCCGGTTCGTGTGCGCGTGGCTCACCGGTCACGATCGACTCCGGAATTCGGCAGGAAATCCGCCATCACCCAGACCTCCTGCTGCGGTTGCCCTGCCCGGTAGGCGATTCGCCGGCCGTCGGGATGGATGCGCAGCTGAGTCAGGCCCACGTCCTGGATGCCGATGCGATAGGGCTGACCGCCTGCCGTGGCCACCGCCCACATCCGGCTCGGCCCAGCGGCTTCATCCGGAATCACCGCCGTAAAGATGAGGTGCGTGCCGTCAGGGGCCCAATTGAGTTGCCGCGGTGAGCCCTGAGCCGCGGGTAGGCGAGCAACCGTCCGTTCCGGCCCTCCGCCGGCGGCCATCACGAAAATCTCCGACGAATGGGCCTCGGCGTCGGTCAGGGCGAAGGCGATGGAATCGCCGTCCGGCGCCGCCGCCAGCATATACAGCCACTGCTCCTGCATGCTCCAGCGGCCGAGTTCGGTGGTTCGCCCACTCGAAACCTCCTGCTTCAGGATGCGATCCTGGGCATTGGCCCACGACCGCTCGACGTACACGATCGCCGCCCCGTCATCCACCCAGCCGGGCGACGTCAGGGCTCCGCCAGACGGAGCTGCCGCAACGCGACGCGTCGCGCCTGTCTGCACGTCCACCAGGTGGATTCCCGAATTCGATCGCCGGTCGGTGCCCGCAGCGAGCAGGAAGCGGCCGTCGGGCGACCACCGCAGCCCCTGGAAGGTGCTCAACTCCGGGGCAACCGTCCGCTCGTCCTGCGTCGCGAGCGAACGGATCACGATCACGCTCCCCGTGCCGATCGGTCCTGGCCCCTGTCGTGACACGTATGCCAGGTACTGGCCGTCCGGAGACCACTCGGGGGTCGAGTTCGAGCCGAGGAACCGCTGCGAGGCGGCGGTGGGTGGAGTGAGCACGCGTCCGGACGCGACGTCGATGCTCGCGACGTACACGTCGCCCGAGCCCACGTCGATCCCATAGAAGAACGCGCCGTCCCGCGTGAACCCCATGCCGTTCGCCCGCCAGAGGTCGGACTTCACCAGAACGGGGTTCCCGGCTGCCCTCCCAGTCTCCACCGGGATCAGCCAGGCCGCCAACGTACCCGTCCGGTTGCTGGCGAAGAGGATGGTGGAACCGTCAGGTGACCAGCCCAGCACTACGTCGCTCGCAGGATGTTCCACCAATGGCCGGCGGCGACCACCGTCGACCGGGATGACGTAGATATCCGACTGCGGTGGGCCGCCCTCAGCCTGGTCATCGAAGACGACAAATCGTCCATCGGGTGAGAACGCCGCCCGCAAGGGACTTCTGCCGTCCCTGAGCGTCGTCAAAGAGCGGAAGGCACCGCCCTCCACGGGCGTCATCCCGAGTCGATTCGCTCCTGTGGTGTCCGCGATGCGTATCAGGAGCTGCCGGCCATCCGGCGACCAGTCGTAGGGCTGCACCCACTCGTGGGATTCACCGACCACGACGCGCTCCTCACCGTCAGCTGGCCGGATCAAGCGGATTTCGAATCCCACGTTTCCATTCATCCAGGTGTAGGCGATGTGCTGGCCGTCGCGCGAGACGACTGAGAAGAGCGCAAGCTCTTCGGACTCCGACCATGGCCCCTTGTTAGTGAGGTGCCTTGATTCTCCCTTGGTAAGGTCTCGAAGGGCCAAGTCGCCGGTGGTCCAGTCCACAAATGACAGGAAGGTCCCATCCGGCGATGGGGAGCCGGTGAGGTCGACCCCGGGCCCGGCCCACACGCGGCGGGTCACGATGCGCGAGGTGTCGATCTCGAACGCGACGTCGGAGCCGAACCGACCTGTGAGGCCGAGCTCGGAGCCGATGTACTCGCGCTGCGTCCAACCCGCGAGGAGCAGGACGATCACTCCAATGATGGCGGCAGTGGTCTTCATGGCAGACTCCTTCGTCATGGCATGCGCCTTTTCGGCCGACATGCGCCGTTCACTGCGCGAAGAAGCGAGGTGCATGCCATGATCACGAATGCTCCCCATGTCGTGAGCTGCCAATCGGTTATCGCCAAAGGCCGCCGTGGATCTGCGCCCGCGAACGTAACGGCGCGTGACGGACCACCGCGTGGATCGTTACGGGATGGCGCTCGTCGAGCCATGGCTCCGGGGAAGCCGCACGCGCATCGTCGTGCCGCAGGGTTCTCGGCCCTCGGCGCGTATGTCACCACCGTGCGCCGCAGCGATCCGGCGCGCGACTGCGAGGCCGAGGCCGGTCCCGTCGGGTTTGGTCGAGAAGAAGGGCTCGAACAGCCGCTCGCGCGCCTCTGGCGATACGCCGTGGCCCGAGTCCCACACCGAGACGGTGATTGAGCCGTCATCCTGCGCAACGGAGACGCCGGCGCGCCCGCCTGGCTCGAGTGCCTGGGCCGCGTTCAGCAGGAGATTCAAGAACAGCTGCTCCAGCGCAGCCGCGTCGCCCTCGACAGGGAGCGGTGCAGGGCCATCCGGGAGCCGGTCGAGCCTCGCGCGGTGTGTGGCGAACTCCGGCTCTGCGCTCTCCATGGCCGCCGCGAGGGGTGTGCGTAGGTCGATCGCATGGCGTTCGACGTTGCCGCTCCGGGCCACGCGCAGCGCGCCCGTCACCGTGGCGTCGAGCCGCTGGATCGAGCGCAGTGTGCGCTCGATCAGCTTCCGGGCCTCCGGATTGGCACTCTTCTCATCGGCGCGTTGCAGGTCGACCCGCACCGCGCTCAAGGGATTCCGAATCTCGTGCGCCAACGAGGCAGCGAACTCCCCGACGGCCGCGAGCGATTCCCGCTCGGCCAATCGTCGAAGCGTCTGCTGCAGGCTGGTGGTCATCTGATTGAATGCGTGCGCGACCCGGCCGATCTCCTCACCGCCGCTCTCGTCCACCCAACGACCCAGATTCCCCGCCGCCACGGCATCGGCCGCCACGGCGAGACCGGAGAGTGATCGCGTCACCCGTTGTGTAAGCAGAGCGACCAGCACCAGCACCGTCCCGGCAACCACCACAAGTGCGATGGTTCCCCGGCCCGCGGCCTCGCGAAACGGCTCGCTGAACGGACCCACCGGCGCCGCGAGCACCAGCTCGAGTGGTGGCTCCTCGAGCCGCCGCCGCGCCGTGATCCACGTATCGTCCATCCACTGGAAGCGCGATCTCGAGAACAGGCTCTCGTCGATGGTGAGCGGCAGGAGGGCGGTGCCGGTCGCGCCTTGGAACACGCCCAGCACCGATCCGCCCACGCTGGACCAGCCCGGGGCGCTGGGCAGGAGGCTGGTGAGACGGATCTGCGCGTGAAGTGTGCCGAGCCGCGCAGGCGAACCCGCCGCATGGACCACGAGTGAAACCGGAACGCTGCCTGACACGGGTGGGGCGGCGTTCCGTTCGACCGCCGGATCCGTGAGGAGCCGCACGACAAGTGTGCCATCGGCGTCTCTCAAGTCGATCTCCTCGACATCGTCGTAGTTGCGGACGACGCGAGACCAGAGGGCTTCGATCACCTGCCGCTGGGCGTCACTGTCACCCGCAGCGAGCGCCTCTCGCACGTCGTCATGTTCTCCAAGATCGAGCAGGCGGGAGCGCAGCAGCGTCCAGCGGACGCTGCTCTCACGTGCGACTTGTGCGAGACTGGCGTCGAGTCGCGAGCGCAGCAACGCCTCGCCGGATCGTTCCGTGGTGCGCGTGAGCCAGAGCCCCACGAGCGCAAGCGGCACGATGGCGCCGAGCAGCACGACAAGCATGAACCGGGTGCGTAACCGCAGGCTGCGACGCACGGGGTCTCCTACTCCAACCCGTATTTCTCGATGAGCCGATTGAGCCGCGGGCGCGAGACACCGAGGATTTGAGCCGCCCTGGTCTTGTGCCCGCCGGTCACCTCGAGAATCCGCACCACGTGGCGCTGCTCCATCTCATCGAGGCTCAAGAGCTCTGTGGGTGACTCGGTCCGGTGGCCGAGTGCTAGGTGCTCGGGGTGAATCACGTCTCCCGTCGCGAGCACCACGGCCCGCGTGAGCGCGTTTTCGAGCTCCCGCACGTTGCCGGGCCATCGGTGGGCGAGCAGCGCCTCCATGGCCTCCTCAGACAGCACCGGGGCCGGGCGATGGAGATCTTCGGCTGTCAGGGCCACCAGGTGCTCGGCGAGCAGTGGGAGATCCCCAAGTCGGTCGCGGAGCGGTGGCACGTGGATCTCGACCACCCGGAGCCGATAGTACAGGTCCTCGCGGAACGTGCCAGCCGCGATCAGCTCCTCGAGCTTCCGGTGCGTCGCGGCCACCACCCGGGCGTCGGTGCGATCGGCGTGCTCGCTCCCCACGGCATAGAACTCGTGGTGCTCGAGCACCCGGAGCAGCTTCGTCTGGAACTCGGGCGCGGTGTCGCCGATCTCGTCCAAGAAGATCGTGCCGCGCCCGGCGAGCGCGAAGCGCCCGCGCCGGTCCGCAATGGCTCCCGTGAATGCCCCGCGCTTGTGGCCGAACAATTCCGACTCGAGGAGCGTGGTCGGCAGCGCCGTGCAGTTCACCGGCACGAACGGCTCCTCGGCGTCGGGCGAGTTGAAGTGGATCGCGCGCGCGATCAACTCCTTCCCGGTACCCGTCTCGCCGCGGATGAGGACGCTCGCCCGGTTGGCCGCGAGCTGGCCGACCAGCTTGTAGATCTGGATCATGCGCGGATCGTGCCCCACGAGCTGTCCGAGCTGGACCTGGCTCACGTGGTCCTCGACGGCCCGCCGAGCCCGCTCGCGTGCGCGGCGGTCCTCGGCCACGCGGACCAGCACGTGACGGAGGTCGTGGAGGTCGAGCGGCTTTGGGAGAAAGTCGAAGGCCCCCTCGCGCATCGCGCTGACGACCGTCGGCATGTCGTCGTAGGCGGTCATGATGATCACGTCGGCCGAGGGCGCACGCTCGCTGAGGAGCTTGAGCAGTTCGAGTCCGTCCAGTCCAGGCATCCGCACGTCAGAGATGACGACGTCAGGTGGAGAGTCGCCAAGCATCCCCAGGGCGGCTTCCGCGCTGGCCGCCGCACGCACGTCGACCGCGTCGCCCGCCAGGGCTTCGACCAGCGACGTGCGGATCGTCTCGTCGTCGTCGACTACAAGGACGCGGAGTGCCATGCTGCGTTGGGCCGGGCCGTGTCGGCGCAGAGGGAATCGACCGGTCACTCTAGTATGGCACCGCCGCCGGACGTCGGCCACCATGTATCGGTCTGGCGGCGCGGCAACTGGCGGGCCACCGCGCGGCAGACCGGCGGCCTCATGCGGAGTGGCATCGCCGAGGCGAATCCCGGATCAAGCCGATGCGGCGACAAGGATCGCACCGGACCACAAGCAGACGCTGTGACTCCCCCGGCATCGGTGCCGCATCGCCCTCGAGCGGACCGCCGCATCGGGGGCAGGGCGGCCATCATTGCGCGACCCGCATGGTCTCGCGGATCAGGACGAGCGCGTCTGCGGAGAAGGCCACATACGTCCAGCGTGCGGTGGCCCGTCCGCTGGGAGGCCGATTTCGGGACGCTGCAGCCGGGAGAAGGATCATCTGTATCCTCCGGTGACCGACACCTGACGGTGCGATCAGTGGGTGCCCGCAGGATGACAGCAGGCAGGGGCCATGCCACGTGGGTCGCTTCGTGTAACACCTTGATTTTTATGGCGTTGACCGTTCCCGAGCAGAGTCGGCACTGCTTGAACGCGTAACGATTCGTTACGTTTGTTTGGGTGGATGGGATCGTGTGGTGGGGTTGGAGCCCAGAACGGGATATCCCGAATCCGCCGCGGTCCATGGATGCGAGCCGTGCGACGCTTGCTCACTACACCGGCCGGTCCCCTGGCCCTCACTCCGCACCCGCCCTAGATTCGCCCGGTGCTTGAGCCTGTAACCGTTCGGGTGGCTGGATGGATGAGCGCCCTCGGACGCGGGGGGCAGTTCCTGGGAGACGTGGGCCGCAGCCTGCGGGAAACCGACACCTGGGTGAGCCTCACCGCGGTGCAAATGCGCCGCATCGGCGTCCAGTCGCTACCCATCGCCCTCTTCATTGCCGTCTTCGCCGGCATCGTCCTTGCGCTCCTCTCCTCGTACAGCTTCACGGGAGCGGTGCCGCTCTATTTCGTGGGGACCTTCGTCGGCAAGGCGATGATGCTGGAGCTGGCGCCGGTCCTGGTGGGACTGGCGTTGGCGGGACGGGTGGGCGCGAACATCGCCGCCGAGCTCGGCACGATGCGGGTCACCGAGCAGGTGGACGCGCTGGAGACCCTGGCCTTCAACCCCAACGCGTACCTGGTCGTGCCGCGGGCGTTGGCGGCCACGGCGATGTTTCCCGTGGTGGTGGCCCTTGCGACGGGGCTCGGGATCGTGGCCGGCTGGTTCACAGCGATCAACCTGCTCGACCTGTCGTCGCCCGATTTCGTGAAAGGCCTGCGGCTCTTCTACCAGTTCAAGGATGTGTGGTTCGGGTTGCTCAAGGCCATGTCATTCGGCTTCGTCATTGCCATGATCGGCTGCTACAAGGGACTCAACACGCGGGGCGGCGCCGAGGGCGTGGGCCGGGAAACGACGGCGGCCGTCGTGATGGGCGCCGAGATGATTCTGGTGCTGGACGCCTTCTGGGCGGTGGTGCTGTTGTGATCGTCTTCAACGACGTGTACAAGCGCTTCGGGGCCAAGGAGGTCCTGAACGGGTTCTCGCTCGAGGTCCGGGATGGCGAGACGATGGTGATCATCGGTCACTCCGGTAGCGGCAAGAGCGTCGCTCTGAAGCACGTCGTCGGGCTGCTGAATCCCGATGCAGGCGACGTGCAAGTGGACGGTGCGGTGGTGCACGACCTGGACCGGGACGGCCTCACGGCCCTCCGTTCCGGGATTGGCTTCGTGTTCCAGTTCGCGGCGCTCTTCGACTCGATGACGGTCCGCGAGAACCTGGAGCTGGGTCTCAAGCGTCAGCGGTTGGATCCGCGGGTCATCGAGGAGCGCGTCCACGAGTCCCTGGCCTTGGTGGATCTCGAGGGCGCCGAAGACAAACTACCCGCGGAGCTGTCGGGGGGGATGCGGAAGCGGGTGGGACTGGCGCGGGCAATCGCGCTCCGACCGCAGTACCTTCTGTATGATGAGCCGACCACGGGGCTCGACCCCGTCACGTCGGCCGTCATCAATCAGCTCATGGTGCGGACGCGGGAGAAGCTCGGCGTGACGGGGATCGTCGTGACCCACGACATGACGAGTGCCTACGCCGTGGGTGATCGGATTGCCATGCTCTACCGTGGGCAGGTACGCCAAGTGGGGACCGTGGACCAGATCCGGCGCACGCACGATCCGATCGTGCGCCAGTTCATCGAGGGACGACCGGAGGCGGCAACGGACCTTCAGACCGCGCCGCCGGGAGTGGAGCGATGAAGCGACGCGACGAACTCATCGTCGGTGCGACCATCGTGTTCGCGGCGGTGGTCATTGCCGCCGGGGCCCTCTGGCTCTCCGACACACGTCTCGGGGGGTCCTCCGACTCCTACCAGGCTCGGTTCCGGACCGTGGGTGGGCTCGGCGTCGGGAATCCCGTCGTGTTCCGCGGCGTGCGGGTGGGTCGGGTCGAGACGATCCGGCTGGCGGCAGACAACTGGGTCGAGACCGACCTGCGCGTCTATGCGGGGGTACCGCTGCCGCCGCGTTCTGGCATCATCGCGGCTTCTCGCTCGTTCTTCGGTGAATGGCAGGCCACGATCGTCGATCTCGAGCAGCCGACCGAAGATCCCAACGTGCGGCGCGACCTCGAGGAGGCGCTCGCCGTGGGTGGCGATGTGTGGCCGGGCGCCACCCTGCCCGACATCGGTCAGCTGACGGCGCAGGCGGGTCGGGTGGCGGGAGACATTGCATCGATCTCTTCGCGGATCCAGACGGTGTTCGACTCCAACGCCGTGGTCGAGCTCCAGGACGCCATCCGTGACTTCACGGGCATTGCCGACAACATCAACCAGTTCACCCGGACCCAGACCGAGATCATGGGTGACGTGGGGGTGAACCTCCAGCAGGGATCCGACGTCCTCGCCGACGCCGCCCTCCGGCTGCAGTCTTCGCTCGCTCGCCTCGATTCGGCGACGTCGGCCGGTGAGCTGTCCTCGATCTTCGCCAACACAGCCGTGGCGTCCGAGCAGGCGCGGGGTGCGATGGAGGATGCCCGGGCCCTGATCGGTATCGTGCGTGCAAACGACTCGACCCTGGTTCGGCTCATCCAGGGTGCGGATTCCCTCATCGCTCGGCTCGAGCAGGGGACCGGCACGTTGGGGCTCCTGGTGAGTGACTCCGCGCTCTACACCGAGGCCACGCTGACCGTGCGTCAGCTCCGGACGCTTCTGGCCGACATTCAGGCGAACCCGCGCAAGTACTTCAAGTTCTCGGTGTTCTAGGGTGGTCATGGGTACGCCCGCCTCATGTCCCTCCGGTGTCCCGTCTCTCCCAACCACCGCGGCATCGTGACACCCAGGTCCCGCGCCAGACGCGAGACCAGTGCTGGTGGCGTCGTGGTGCGGTGCACCGACGACGGCCCCCGCATCCTGCTCATCCTCGACGGGTACGACAACTGGGGGTTTCCCAAGGGCCATATCGATGAAGGGGAACTACCGGACGCCGCCGCCCGTCGCGAGATCTCCGAAGAGACCGGGCTCGGCGACCTGATTCTGCGCGCCCCGCTCGGCATGATCGACTGGTACTTCAAGGCCGAAGGGCAACTCATCCACAAGTACTGCCACTACTTCCTGTTCGAGTCGCGCGAGGGCAGTCCCCAGCCGCAGGCGGACGAGGGCATTCTCGATTGCCGGTGGTACCCGACCGACGAGGCCATCAAGACGATTTCGTACCGGAACGCCCGGGCCGTCCTGCGGACCGCAGTCCGAATGGTCCCGCAGTACTGCCATGCCGACCCCTGAGCGACCCCGTCGATGCCGCTCGTCCCTGTCGTCCACCGGAGCGAGGCCCTCAGGACTGCCATTCGGCAGGGACTGCCACGGCGTGGCTGGCGCGTGGAGCGCTACGCGTCGGTCGAGCGGTTGGAAGGGGTGCTGCAGCGGCGGCTCGTGGACGCGGTGGTCGTGGACGTGCGCACCGAGTGGGGTGAGACGCTCCGGCAGCTCATCGGTCGGTTTCCGCGGATCCCGTTCCTTGCCCTCAGCGCGTTCCGGCCGGATGACGGAGCACTGCTGATCGCCTGCGGGCGGGCGGGCATCGTGGGGGCGCTGGTGGAAGGTGTGGACGATGAGGCCGCTGGAGAGATGATCAGGGCCAGGGCAGCCTCCAGCCAGCGACGGGCCGCCCTGGCCGATGCGCCGCGAGTGCTCCGCCTCACAGAGCCGCTCCAACTGCGGGCATGGGAAGAAGTGCTGGCCCGGGTCGGGACCCGGACCACCACTGCCCACGTGGCGCGCGCGCTGCGCCGAACACGGGAGCACCTGTCCCGCGAGTTCGGAGCGGGGGGCGCTCCCAACCTCAAACGCGTCATCGATCTCGCGCGCACCGCCTGGTCCGCGGACCTCCTCGCGAACCCGGGGTACACGGTGAGCACGGTAGCCCGCCTGCTCGACTTCGCCTCCCCCAGTCACCTCGCCGAATGCGCGCGCCGAGTGGCCGGCGTGCCACCGAGTGAGCTGCCCGCGCTCGGACCCAAAGGCGTCCTCGCGCGCTTCCTGAGAGGCCGCACCCGCAGCCGGATCTGAGCCGGCGTTGGAGGGCGGTGTCCCGCCCCGCCGGTCGGACTCCCAGGGTGGTTTCCGGGCCTGCGAGCGGCTAATTTCCACAGTCTTTGTACATTCACACCCTACGCTTTTCCAATAGAGAACGATGGCAACCGATTCAGTATTGCGTCCGGGCGAACTCAAAGAGGTCCTGCTCAAGGAAATCGAGGCGGCAGACCTCCAAGCCCTCGACACCCAGGAAGTCGGGTCGATCCTCGAGGTGAAGGACGGAACGGCCCGGGTCTATGGCCTCGCGTCGGCGATGGCCGGTGAGATGTTGGAGTTCTCCGTGTCGGAGACCGGCGAGACCATCTCGGGACTCGCCCTCAACCTCGAGGAGGACAATATCGGATCGGTGATCCTGGGCGATTACCTCAAGCTCAGAGAGGGCGACGAGGTGCGGTGCACCGGGCGCGTGCTGGAGGTGCCGGTTGGCAAAGGACTGATCGGCCGGGTGGTGGACCCGCTCGGTAACCCGGTGGACGGCTTGGGACCGATCAAAGCGGAAGCCCATCGCAAGATCGAGTCGCAAGCGCCGGGAATCATTGCGCGCCAGCCGGTGAAGGAGCCGCTCCAGACCGGTATCAAGGCCATCGACTCGATGATCCCGATCGGGCGCGGTCAGCGCGAGCTCATCATTGGCGATCGCGGCACGGGGAAGACCGCCATTGCGCTGGACACGATCATCAATCAGAGGGGCCAGGACGTGATCTGTGTCTATATCGCCATCGGCCAGAGAAACTCCACGGTGGCCGGGGTGGTGGAACACCTGCGGGAGACCGGCGCGATCGAGTACTCGATCGTGGTGGTGGCGGGAGCGGCGGACCCGGCGCCCATGCAGTTCATCGCGCCGTACGCCGGGTGCGCGATTGCCGAGTACTTCATGTACGAGCACAATCGCCACACCCTCTGCATCTACGACGACCTGTCCAAGCATGCCCAGGCCTATCGACAGCTGTCCTTGGTGCTCCGGCGCCCGCCCGGGCGTGAGGCGTATCCCGGCGACGTGTTCTACCTCCACTCGCGGCTGTTGGAGCGAGCGGCCAAGCTCTCCGACGCGCATGGGGGCGGCTCGTTGACCGCGCTCCCCGTGATCGAGACCCAGGCGGGTGACGTGTCGGCTTACATCCCGACCAACGTCATCTCGATCACCGACGGCCAGATCTATCTCGAGGGCGATCTGTTCTACGCCAACGTGCGGCCGGCCATCAACGCGGGGATCTCAGTCTCGCGCGTGGGCGGCAACGCGCAGATCAAGGCGATGAAGCAAGTGGCCGGACGGCTGCGGCTCGAGTACGCCCAGTACCGCGAGCTCGAGGCCTTCGCGCAATTCGGGTCCGAACTGGACCAGGCCACGCAGCGGCAGCTGGCTCGTGGGCAGCGGATCGTAGAAGTCCTGAAACAGCCGCAGTACACGCCAATGCCGGTCGAGAAGCAGATCGCCATCATCTATGCCGTGACCAACGGGTATCTCGACGACGTGGCGGCACGGGACGTCCGCACGTGGGAAACCGAGTTCCACGAGTTCATGGACGCCAAGCACGCCGAAGTACTCAAGAAGATCCGGACCAAGCGGACCCTCGACGACGCGCTCATCGCGGAGCTGAAGCGCGCCATCGACGGGTTCACGGCGCTCCAGTAGGGCGCAGTCATGGCCAAATCACGCGAGCTCCGGCGCCGGATCAAGTCGGTCGAGAACACGCGCCAGATCACCAAGACGATGGAGATGGTGGCCACGTCACGGTTGAAACGCGCGCAGGACCGCGTGGTGGCCGCCCGTCCCTACGCCGAGGTGCTCGCCGACGTGATCGCGGGCCTGTACGAGCCCGGCCTGGCGGAACGGTTCCCGATCCTGCGGCAACCGGGTGCCGACCGCGGGCGCGTCGCCCTGGTGTTCATGACGAGCAATCGGGGTCTGTGCGGCGGGTTCAATGCCAACTTGATCCGCGAAGCGCAGGATCGGATGCTGGAGCTCGAGTCGCGCGGCCGCGAGGTCGAGCTGCACGGGATTGGGCGAAAGGGTATCGGCTACTTCCGGTACATCGGCCGAGAACTCGCCTCGGCAAGGCAGGACATCGGCGATCACCCCACTCCGGAGCATGCCTCGGAGGTGATCCAGCCCCTGCTGGAGCGGTTCGAGGGTGGAGAGCTGGATGCGGTCGAGGTCGTGTTCGCCAAGTTCAACAACCCGCTCTCGACACCCCCGACGCGGCTCACGATTCTCCCGATCGTGACGCCGACCGACCGGCTGCCGGTGAATTACCTGCTCCGCCCGTCGGCGGACGAGATCCTGCGCGCCATTCTCCCGATGTACATCCAGAACCAGATGTATCGCGCGCTCGTCGAGACCGCCGCGTCGGAGCACGGCGCGCGCCGGACGGCGATGAAGAGCGCGACCGACAACGCAGGCGACATGATCGACTACCTCCGCCGCACGTATAATCGTGCCCGCCAGGCCCAGATCACGCAGGAGATCGCGGAGATCGTGGGTGGGGCGGAGGCGCTGAAAGGATAACGAGGAACCCAATGCCAGAGACGAAGCACACGAACGTCGGCAAGATCGTGCAGGTGATCGGTCCGGTCATCGACGTGGAGTTCGACCCGGACGGGCTGCCGGAGCTGTACACGGCGCTCGAAGTCACGCAGGTGAGCAACGATCGGTCTTGGCGGGTAGTGGCCGAGGTGCAGCAGCACATCGGCCGCAACCAGGTGCGGGCGGTGGCGATGAGCAGTACCGACGGGCTGGTGCGCGGCATGCCCGCCGTGGATACCGGGCAGCCGATCACCGTCCCAGTCGGCGAGCCGGTCCTCGGACGCATCCTCAACGTGATCGGCGAGCCGGTGGACGAGTTGGGGCCGATTCCGGACGAGGTGGAACGATGGCCGATTCATCGCGATCCGCCGACCTTCACCAGCCTCGATCCCAAGACCGAGGTGTTTGAGACCGGCATCAAGGTGGTCGATCTCATCGCCCCGTTCGTCAAGGGCGGCAAGATTGGGCTGTTCGGCGGGGCCGGCGTCGGCAAGACCGTCATCATCATGGAGTTGATCTACAACGTGCAGAAGGGCCACGGCGGCCGGTCGGTCTTCTGCGGCGTGGGCGAACGGACCCGCGAGGGCAACGACCTGTATTTGGAGATGAAGGAGAGCGGGGTCCTCAAGTCCACGGCGCTCATCTACGGGCAGATGAACGAGCCGCCGGGCGCGCGATTGCGCGTGGGCCTCGCCGGGGTCACGGTCGCCGAGTTCTTCCGGGACCGGGAAGGGCAAGACGTGCTGGTGTTCATCGACAACATCTTCCGGTTCACCCAGGCCGGGTCCGAGGTGTCGGCGCTGCTGGGCCGCATGCCCAGCGCGGTGGGGTACCAGCCCACCCTGGGCACCGAGATGGGGGATCTCCAAGAGCGGATCACGTCCACCAAGCGCGGGTCGATCACCTCAGTGCAGGCGATCTATGTGCCGGCCGACGATCTGACCGACCCGGCGCCGGCCGCGGCGTTCAGCCATCTCGACGCGACGGTCGTGCTGAGTCGCGCGCTGACGGAGATCGGGATCTATCCGGCCGTGGACCCGCTCGACTCCTCGAGCCGGATTCTCGACGCGCAGTTCCTTGGCGACCGCCACTACGCGACGGCCGTTGAAACCCAGCGCATCCTGCAGCGGTATAAGGAGCTTCAGGACATCATCGCGATCCTGGGAATGGACGAACTGTCGGAGGAGGACAAGCTCCTGGTGGGTCGGGCCCGGCGGCTCCAGCGGCTGCTGTCGCAACCGTTCCACGTGGCCGAGGCCTTTACCGGCACGCAGGGGCGGTACGTCAAGCTCGACGACACGGTCGAGAGCTTCGAGCGGGTGGTGAAGGGCGAGTTCGACGACCTGCCGGAGCAGGCTTTCTACATGGTCGGCAGCATCGATGAGGCCGTCGACAAGAGCAAGCGGCTGTAGGTGACGTGATGCGAATCACGGTCATTTCGCCAGAACGTGCCATTTATGACGGCGACGCCACCGCGGTTCGGGCGCCGGCCTACGACGGATTGGTCGGCATCCTGCCAGGCCACGCGCCGTTCGTGACGTTGCTGGGTGAGGGAGTGCTCACCGTGGAGAACGGCGGCGAGCGGCACGAGTTCCAGGTGCGGCAGGGGTTTTTGCAGGTGGTCGAAGGCGTGGTGCGGGTCGTGGCAGAGCATGCCGAGAAGTCGAAGGCATGACGGAACGGGAGTCGGCATGGTGCCGGTGTCCGAGTTGGATTGGCAACAACCCTTGGTTGGAGTGGTGTGACATTATGAAGCGTGCATCGATCATGACTCTTTGTGCCCTCTCTGTGGGCGCCGGCACCGCCGCGGCACAGAGCACCGGTATGCCGTCGTTCAACGCGCCGTACCGCGCGTTCGGGAGCCACGAGTTCGGTGGGACCCTGAGCTTCCCTGAGGGGGGGGCCACTGGGATCGAGGGCCAGTACAAGTTCGGGTACAGAACGTGGGACGTGGGGCTCCGCGGCGGGATTCTCGACGTCGATGCCCCGGCGGACGACGTGGTGCTGCTCGGCGCGACGGGCCGAGTCCGCGTGCTGACGCACTCGCAGGACTTCCCGTTCGACGGCGCGTTCATTCTAGGCGCCGGCACGCAGGACTTCGACAACCTGATCATGCCCATCGGCTTGTCGCTGGGCCGACGGGTCAACATCGAGAACTCGTCGGTGAGCATCGTGCCGTACGGCCAGCCCACGCTGTTCCTGGTGTTCGACAACAACGATCTCAATGACACGGTCAATTTCGCCCTTGGGCTGGGCGTCGATGTGCGATTCGGGAGTTCATTCGACCTTCGGGCGAGCTTCGGTATTGGGGATGTCGAGGGGTTCGCCGTGAGCGTCGTTTGGGTGCGGTAAGAGCGAAGGGTTTGTGCGCAAGTCTTTGGCATGCAACCGGTTAACTTTTTTGCCGGCCGATTCTCGTGGCCGGTTGAAGGTTGCACCCGGTATTGACTAACTCGGCGGCATTGCTAAGGTTTATGCGCAATTTGGGTACGGGGCCGGCCGAGAGGCGGTCGGCGCCGTAAAGACAACGCCTCTGAACTCTCAAGGAGAGTGAGATGAAGAAGCTGATTGGTGGTATCACACTCGCGCTGGTCTTGGTCGGCCTGTCGGCCGCCCCCGCCGCGGCGCAGCTGCACGGGAACGCGGTCTATCCGGCCATGCCGGGAACCGGCGTCACGGTTGCTGCCGACGTTGCGCTCGGAATGAATGACGACGCGAAGATATCGGGGACGGCCGGCCTGGAGTCGCCGATGTTCATCGGTGGCCGGATCACACTCGGCCTGCCCATGTTCAGCGTCTGGGCTGGCGCCGGTCCCACCGGCATGGGTGTCGAAGGTGTCGATTCCGAGATCGCCTTCGGCGGCGGCGCGGGCTTCCACGTGCTGAACGCGCCCATGATGCCGGTCACGGTGTCGATCCAGGCCGGCGTTGGGTACCTGAGCGAGACCGGCGCGTCCCTGCTCAACGTGACCGGCGGTCCCCTGGTCGTCATCAACGTGCCCAGCCCCGGCGTCAGCGTGAAGCCGTGGTTGATGCCACGGGTGCAGCTGGTGCGTGCCAGCTTCGGCGGCGTCAGTGATTCGGAAGTCGGCTTCGGCGCTTCCGGCGGCATCATGGTTACCGCCCCAATGGGAATCGGTGCCCACGCGACGCTCGATTGGTACACGATCGGCGATCCGTCGGTGAAGCCGATGCACGTGTCCGCTGGCCTGCACTACAAGATCACGGTGCCCAGCCTCGGCATGTAAGGTTTCCTTCCAGCGAGCGCTGAGGTAGTTTGTCGGGGCGCTTCGGGGTCTTCCCGAAGCGCCCCGAGTCTTTGTAGCGCTCGATCACGCCACGCACCACTACGAGATCCATGCGACGTCGCTTCCTATCCCTGTTGGCATTGTGCTCCGTGCTCAGCGCCGGGGCGTGCGTCCAAACCTTCGATGCGACCACGCTCGGCGTCGAGGCGACGATGGCCTCGCCTCCTGCCACACAGGCCCAAGGCGAGGCGTTCCGGGTGAACCGCAAAGCGGTCTACCTTCTCTGGGGCATGCTTGGTGCCTCGAAGCCTTCGTTGGAAGAGGCGCTCGCCTCACAGGTCGCCGGGACGGCGCGGGTCACCGACCTGCGCATCAAAGTGCGGAGCCGCTGGTCCGACGTGCTCTTCACCGTGCTCACGGCGGGGCTCATCGCGCCCCGAACGGTGACCTACGAGGGCGTAGTCGTAGGTCAGTAGGGAAGGGCGCCGGAAGGTTCGCCCCCTCGTTTAGCCCCACCTACGAGACGACAGGATTCCACCCACCCGGGGCCCTACTGAGCGCTGCGGTTCCGATGAGTCGGACCAGCTGGGTGACGGTTGCCGCCGAGGCACCGCCGCACACGATGCTGCGGCCAGCGAGTCCAGCACGCCGCCGCTGTGCGGAGTCGGTGATCCAGCTGTGCCAGATCGCGGCGAGAACCTCATCGGCCCCACGGGGGGGAAGGGCGACCCCGCCGCCCGCCTCGAGCAGGTCGATCGCATCGCGAGACTGCTGGTGCATCGGCCCGATCACGATCGGCAGCCCGTAGGCGGCCGGCTCGATGACCGCGTGGAGCGTGTTGCGGCTGAAGCCGCCGCCCACGTAGGCGGCATCGGCCAGGGGGTAGAGGTCGAAGAGCATCCCACCGATGGTGACGAGCACGTAGCGCGTGCTAGGCGTATGGTCCGGGCAGCTCCACTCCTCCAGGTCGACACCGATCGCGGCAGCCCGCCCGCGCAGCCGGTCGAGGTCGTGGTCTGTCGTCGAATGCGGAACAATGAGGAATCGTGTGGCCGGGTATGCGAGGCTCGCGGCCTTCGCGGCACGGAGGAACACGCGCTCATCGGACGGCTCGAGGCTCCCCCCCACGATGACCGCGTGGCCCTCCGCCCACTGGAGGAGCGGGCGCGTGCCGTGCAATTCCGGAACGCGCTCCAGCACCGCGTCATGGCGTGGATCTCCGGTGACCTGGACGCTCCCCGGCCGGGCCCCGAGGCGGCGCCACCGTGCCGCGTCCGCTTCACTCGCCGCTCCGACCCACGAAATGAAAGGGAGCACGCGAGCAGAGAGGGCACGTCCCGGCCACGAGAGCCGGCGGCTGCGGGGGCGCACCTCGGCCCCGATGACTGCGACGGGGATGTTCATGGTGGCGCACTGCTCCACGAACTCCGGCCACAGGTCGCCACGCGAGAAGACCACGAGGTCCGGGCGCACGGCGTCGAGCGCGGCTCGGGTCGGCGTCGGTTCGTCGGGAGGCAGATAGTCGGCGTAGGCTCGTCCGAACAACGGTCGCCATCCCGTGACGGATGGGGAGGTGTACGAATGCACGACGGCGAGTCCCGGCACGGCCGACCGCAGGCGGCTGACCACGGGGCCGGCCGCGAGTGCCTCGCCCACCGATGCGGCGTGGACCCAGACCAGTGGACCGTCCGGCCGATGCGTCCGGGCCCAGGTCACCCAGTGGGCAGCCGCTTGGCGGCGACCTGCGAGGGCGGTGCGGAGCGTCCCCCGCGGCAGTGGAAGCCGGTGGGCGATCCGGGAAACCCAGTGATAGGCGGCACGGTACATACGATGCCGATCGTGATACTTTACGGGCTATGACGATGCAACAGTACTTCCGCACGAGCCGCGAGGCACGCTATAGCGTGTTGTTCGCGTTCCCGCTGTTGCTGCTCTATGAGGGACTCGCAGCCATGCTGTCGGGGTCGGCCGTGGCCGGGGTGCGCAACGGCGCCGACGTGCTGCTCAAGACGCTGTTCCTGAGCCTCGGTGGGCGGTGGGGTCTCCTCGTGTTCGGCGTCCTGTTCGTGAGCGTCGGTGGCTGGATCGTGTGGCGCGACCACCGGCAGCGTCGGTCGCCGATCAACAGCCGCATCTTTCTCGGGATGTTCGGCGAGAGCATCCTGTATGCCGCGTTCTTCGGTCAGACCGTGGCGCTCCTCACGGGTTGGCTCCTGCAAGGGGGACCGTCGCTCGTGGTACAGGTGGGAGGCCCGGTGGCGTCCCTGCCTCTCGGCACACAGCTCGTGGTGTCGCTCGGAGCGGGGATCTACGAGGAGCTGGTGTTTCGGGTATTGCTCGTCTCGGGACTGCTCGCGCTGGGACTGCGGTTCGGGTGGAAGCAACCG
Organism: Gemmatimonadota bacterium; assembly: GCA_029863245.1. Classification (GTDB taxonomy): domain Bacteria; phylum Gemmatimonadota; class Gemmatimonadetes; order Gemmatimonadales; family GWC2-71-9; genus JAOTVV01. Next base: position 387,213 of record JAOTVV010000001.1, on the reverse strand, counting down.
GTGGCGGTGGGTGTGGCCGTCGTCGCGAGCGCGCTCATCTTCAGTGCGTTCCACTACGTGGGTCCCTACGGGGATCCGTTTACGACCCCGTCGTTCGCCTTTCGCGCCATCGCCGGCTTGCTCCTGAGCGCGCTCTACGTATTCCGCGGGTTCGGCGTCGCCGCGTGGACCCACGCGCTGTACGACGTGGGCCTGGCCCTGTTGAGCTAACGCGACGAGTCCGACGCGGTCTTTGCCGTGAAGATGGAATCCAGGATAGGTCGCCACACCTCGATCGGTTGTGCGCCGGGCAAGAGCCCGCTTTCGATCACGAACGAGGGGGTGCTGCGGATCCCCGATCGGAAGCTGGCTTCGGCCTCCTGCTGAACCAGCTCCCGGACCGTGCCCGTCACGACGCACTCCTGGAGCACTGAGCGGTCCATGGCGGCCGAATCGGCGAAGGCGAAGAACAGGCGTGACGGGTCTGGAACGTCCGACCACGCCGCCTGGTGCTTGTACAGTAGGTCATGCACCGGCCAGAACCGATCCTGCAGGGCGGCGCACATGGCGAATTCGTGTGCGGCCAGCGCGTTGCCGTGCAGTTGCGGCAGAGGCAGGTTCAGGAAGATGAACCGGGCCTTCCCCGTGCTGATGTACTCGCTCTCGAGGAGCGGCAGGGTCTCCTCCCAAAACACCCGACAGAACGGGCACTGGAAATCGCTCGCCTCGAAGATCGTGATAGGCGCGTCACGGTCACCCTTCGAGCGCGCCGCCAGGAGATCGTCCTGCAACTCCTGTGCACGCTCCTCTGAGGTCGACGCCCGTTCGGGTTCGTCGGCCTTCGAATCGAGCACGGTGAGTGCCGCGCCTGCCGCCAGGAGGCCAAGCCCGACCAGGCTGGCGAACAGGAGTGCCCTGCGTTGCGTCACGATCCCTCGCTTGTCCGGATGAGGGGGGCGCGGCCCGCCACCATCGCTTCTAATGTTGCCAGCGGCGCTCGCCCGTTCCCGGATCCATGGGAATGCGCACCGGTACCAGCCGCGTCACCGTGACCGCGACACTCCAATAGTACTCCAGAAACGGGTTGTCGGGGTCCGGGAGCCGGGCTACGAGCCACCATCGCCCCGGCTCGACACCGAGCACCGCGCGCCCCTCGCCGTCGGTGCTGGTCTCGACGACGCGTGCTCCCGCATGAGCGATGGCGGCGGCGGCGGCATCAGCGTACCCCTCGTACGCTTCGTATTCCCAGCGGCGAAGGGAATCGGCAGCGGCCTGGGCGCGGCGCGCGAGCCCGAGGTCCGATGCACCGAGCTGCCGCATGGCCGCGTCCCGTTCAGCCGCTCGGTCGGCGAGTCGCGCGTATGATCGTCGGAACCGCTCGTACATCGCGGCGTAATGGGGTGCCTCGCGGTCCGTCGCGAACAGGGAATCCGACAGCGCCACCACTGAGTCGCGCAACGCCCGCCAGGGACGGTTCAGTTCCTCATAGGGATCGTCAGTGGGGCGGGCGTACGCTCGAAGCTCTTGCTCGAGCTCGGTAAAGCTGGGTCGCGGGTTCGGCGCGATGGCCGCCAGCGAATCGAGCAGGCGATCGGGGTCGAACGGGAGTGCGGTGATGTCGAGCTCGGGCACTGGTCGCCCGTCTTCCCACGCGGCACGAACGAGAATCTCGGTCTCTCCGTCACACCCAGTGGTCAAGGAAAGCGCCAGGGTGAGCGATACCCAATGGGCACGGCGCCCGCGGCGCTGCCGAGTAGATGTCAAGGGAGGCGTCCGGGGAGGCGGAGCCCGGCGCAGGCGCCTGAGGTCACGACGAGGCCGTGCGGCTCAGTCGACGATCGCTCGAGGGAAGATGAAGTCGCGCGGATTGACCGTCTTGCGGTTGACCTGGATCTCGTAGTGGAGATGGGGACCCGTCGCGATGCCCGTTTTCCCGACCTCGGCGATCTTGTCGCCGCGTGTCACCGATTCTCCGACGCGGACCACGATCCGCGAGCAGTGCGCGAAGAACGTCTGCACGCCGTGCCCGTGGTCGATCGTTACCGTCTTGCCGTATCCGCTGATGGTTCGGACCTCGACCACCCGGCCTTTGGCCGGCGCCAGAATTGGCGTTCCGAACGGGGCCGACACGTCGATCCCGGGGTGCGGACGTGGTTCGTTGTAGATCGGGTGCATCCGGATCAGGGCATAGCCGCTCGTGAACCACCCCAGGTCTGCGGGGATCGGCGAGATTGACGGTGTGCGACTCAGCCGCTCGGTATGCGACTCGAGGCTGTCGATGGCCTCGTGGAACGAGCCCGCCAGCAGGTTTGCGCGGCGAATGTAGTTGTCCAGGTCACTCCGCAGGTCGAGGGCCCGCCTGCCCTCCGGTGCCTCGGAAAGGACCTGCTCGTCCTCGGTCCACGCCGCGGCCGGACCGCCGACACCGGCGAGCTGCACGTCGGGATCGTTCGGCTCGAGGCCGGCCAGGAGGCGGACCAGACGGTCTCGTTCCGCAATCGACTGAATGGTGTCACCGAGCGCGGCCAGCTGCCCTTGCGCCTGGTCGAGCTCGACGGTCAGCAACCCGTTGCGCCGCTCCAGCCGGTCCAGTCTGGACAGATCGATCGCGCGCTTGGTCGTGGCCACGCCGAACACCAAGGCGGTCAACCCGGCGACGGCGAGCACCGTCGCGAGCACCCGAAACTTCGTCAGGGATACGCTCACCGAGCGGGATTCGCCCGCTCCATGAGGTACCAGCACAATCGTCCACTTCCGTGCAGCCATCGAGGCCCCAATCGGACGTCGTTCGGTTTCGGTGTCTCGCAATCGCCACACCCCGTCGGCTCTCGGGGGCGGGCAACGTGGGGCAAAAGATAGAGCGCCGGACGAAGCGCTGTCAACCACCCGGATCACACATGTAAATTATTGTAAAGAAACCACTTACGATTCGCGTTCATCCTTGGGGAAGAGTGGTGGGGGCTTTCGGGAGGCCGCGCCCCCGGTGGGCGGGCGCTCGACATATCCCCATGGCACGTCCGCCACGGTCCCGGGCAGGCCCAGCGCCTCCCATATGGACTGGGTTTTGGTCGGCATGAAGGGGCTGGCCAGCAGCGTGATCCGGGCCAGTGCTCTGGCGAGGGCGGCGAGGGCCTCTTCGAGTTCCCCGGTGCGGCCTTCCTTGGCGAGCGTCCAGGGGGCCCGTTCCTCCACGAACCCGTTCGCCCGATCAACGAGCTTCCAGGTGAGGTCGGCCCCCTCGTGCAGCAGGTGGCGGTCCATGGCGGTCCGGTAGGCCGCCACGATCTCGTCACCGGCGGCGTCCAGGGTCGTCGGTTCGGCGCGGTCGGGGATGCGGCCTTGGAGGTAGCGCCCTACCATGGCCAAGACCCGGCTGGCCAGGTTGCCGTACCCGTCGGCCAGCTCGGCGGTGTACCGCACGTCGAAGCGGTCCCAGGAGAAGTTGCCGTCGGCGTTCCACGGCACCTCGCGGAGCACGAAGTAGCGCAGCGCGTCCGGCCCGTGGCGATCGATGATGTCGCGAAGCGTGATCCTCACGCCGGCGGACTTCGAGAACCGCGCACCCTGCGTCGTGATCCATCCATGGCACCAGACCTGTCGTGGCGGCTCGAGGCCCGCAGCCATCAACATGGCCGGCCATAGCGCGGCGTGAAACCGAACGATGTCGGGGCCGATGACGTGCATGTCGGCCGGCCACATATCGGCGAACGCGGGGTCGGGATATCCCGTGGCCGAGAGATAGTTGATGAGCGCCTCGAACCACACGTAGACCACGTGGCTCGGATCGTCCGGCCACGGGATGCCCCAGGGAACGCGTGAGCGGCTGACCGAGATCGTCTGGTCGTCGGCCCAGTCCGACACGACGTTCCGGACCTCGTTCAGCTTTGCCGTCGGCTGGACGAATTCGGGTCGGGCGTCGTACAGGTCGAGGAGGGCCCGTCGGAAGCGCCCGACGGCGAAGAAGTAGTTGGGCTCCTTTACCCACGAGATCGGACGGGTAGGGTGGATCGGACACAGGCCGTCCACCAGGTCCTTTTCCAGCTTGAACGCCTCGCAACCGACGCAGTAGTACCCTTCGTACACGCCTTCGGAGATGTGCCCTGCCTGCCGGATCCGCCGAAACAGCTCCTCGACGGTGCGCCGATGTCTGGTCTCGGTGGTACGAATGAAATCGGTGTTGCTGATGGAGAGTTCGCGCCAGGCTGTCTGGAACCGCGCCGCGATGTCGTCCACCCAGGCCTGCGGCTCGGTCCCCTGCTCTTCGGCACTCTGGGCGACTTTCTGGCCGTGTTCGTCCATTCCAATGACGAACGACACGTGCTGACCGCGCAGTCGGCGGTAACGGGCCACGCAGTCGGCGCCGATCTTCTCGTAGGCGTGACCGAGATGGGGCTCGCCGTTCGAGTAGTCGATGGCGGTCGTGATGTAGAACCGGTCGCTCACCCGTCGATCCCGTTGCCCTTGCGGTCCCCATCCTCGGTCTTCGGTGGTTGGCGATCGCGTGACCCACGCCGCCGCGATCGCCGCCGCCGCCGCTTTCGTGGGGAGACGGCCTCCACGGCCTGCTCGGTCGTGAGCGCCGGCGAGTCGGGTTTCCGTGCGGGCGGCTGCGCCGGCTCCTTGGGTTTTGCTGGTGGGGCTGGCTCGCGCCCCGCCACCTCGTGTCGAAGGGCGTCCAGCCGCTCGATGCGCGTCTGGTCGCCGATACGCAGCAGGACCCGATCGCGGAAGATGTCGATCGCCTCGACCACCTCTCGGCCGCGGGCGGTTTGCAGCGCTTTGCCGATCTTGGGGAACCGCTTGCGGGCCGACACGTAGAAGTCGTGCTCGTAGCGCAGGCAGCACAGGAGACGACCGCAGCCCCCGGAGATCTGGGTGGGGTTGAGCGAGAGCCGCTGTTCCTTGGCCAACGAGAGGCTCACGGGACACAGCTCCGGCAACCAGGAGGAGCAGCAGTACTGGCGCCCGCACCGGCCCACCCCGTCCAGGCGCTTTGACTCATCGCGCGCCCCGATCTGCCGGAGTTCGATCCGCGTGCGGAACAGGGCTGCCAGGTCGCGCACGAGCGCACGGAAATCGACCCGCTTGTCGGCGGTGAAGAAGACCGTCAGCTTCTTGCGGTCCCACTGCCATTCGGCATCGGAAACCTTCATACCAAGTCCGTGCGCGCGCACCCGTTCCATCACCTTGCGGCGCACGTCCTGCTCAGCGATCCGCAATTGCTCGCTGATGTACGCTTCGTCGGTCGTCGCCGGCCGGACGATCGCCGACGTGGGCTCCGTCGCGTTCCCGAGCGAGCACCCCTCACAGGCGACTCCGCACTTTCGTTCGGCGAGCCCGCCCACGGCCGAGACGTACCCCAGATCCTCCCCACGCTCGGCTGGCACCACTACCGGATCGCCCGGCTTGAGCGGGTTTTCCCGATCCCAGGTGTAGAACTCGCGGCGGTTGCCCTTGAACCGTACTTCGACGACCGTCGGCATCACGCTTCGACGTACTGACCCATGCGCCGGTACTTGTCCGTCCGGCGCGTTCGGAGCTCGGTCGGATCGAGGCCGGCGACCTCGGGGACGTGGCGGGCGAGGGCCTCGTCGAGCGCCTCGGCCGCCCCGTCCGGGTCGGCGTGAGCGCCGCCCGCGGGCTCCGGGACGATCTCGTCGACGATTCCGAGGGTCTCGAGGTCGGTGGCAGTGAGCTTCAGGGCGTCGGCCGCGCGCTCCTTTTGCGTCGCGTCATTCCAGAGAATGGCCGCGCATCCCTCCGGTGAGATGACCGAGTAAATCGCGTTCTCGAGCATCAGCAGCCGGTCCGCCAACCCGAGGGCGAGCGCGCCGCCCGACCCACCCTCGCCGATCACCACGGCGATAATGGGTGTCTTCAGACCGCCCATTTCCTCCAGGTTGCGGGCGATCGCCTCTGCCTGGCCCCGTTCTTCGGCGCCCAACCCGGGGTATGCTCCCGGCGTGTCGATGAGCGTGATGACTGGTGCATGGAATCGTTCGGCCATGTGCATCAGTCGCAACGCCTTGCGGTAGCCTTCGGGATGCGGCATGCCGAAGTTCCGCCGCAAATTCTCCTTGGTATCGCGTCCTTTTTGGTGGCCGATCACCATCACCGGACGTTCCCGTAGCCTGGCCCAGCCGCCGACGATCGCGGGATCATCGCGGAACAGCCGATCGCCCTTCAACTCCACGAAGTCCGTGAACACACGTGCGAGGTAATCCAGCGTGAAGGGGCGCCGCGGGTGACGCGCCACCTGTACCCGCTGCATAGGCGTGAGGGTGCGGTAGATCTCGCGCCTGAGGTCGGCGAGCTTGGCTTCGAGCGGCGCGATCTCGCCACGCACGTCGAGTCGCCGGTCGTTGGCCATCTGTTGGAGCCCCGCGATCTGCTGCTCGAGCTCGGCGATCGGCTTCTCGAAATCCAGATGGAACTCGGTCCGTGCCATGATCGGTCCTAAGGTGTGCGGATGAGCCGCACGCGGTCGGCTCCCACGAGTTTGCGCAGCGCATCCAGGAACGAATCGTCCAGCGAGACCGCCATCGCCCGGGATCGCAACTGCGCGGTGACACCATTGCCGTCACTCCAGACCACGTAGATCGGAGCTTTGCCAGGATGCGCCGCGCAGAGGGCCTTGATCGCGCGCGACGCCTTCGGGTCGGGGCCCTGGCCGAGCCGCCACTCCACGGCGACCCCCACCGTTCCCGACGTCTTGAGTTCGGTCAATGATCGGACCTCTTCGACGATGAACGGTGCCCGATCCTCCCCGCGGTCCCGGGTGCTGTATCCCCCGGTGAGCAGGAGGGCTGCATCCGGCACGATGATCCGGGACAGCCGTCCCCAGGTGTCAGGAAACACGATCGCCTCGGCCGTGCCGTGGAAATCTTCCAGCGTGATGCGCGCGTACTCCGCACCCGTCTTCTTGCTGATGCGGCGCTTCACGACGGTCACGACGGCCGCGACGGCCACCTTGTGCTCACTCCAGGTTCCGAGCGTCGCCGTGGTCCGCGTTCCAAAGAGCGCGACCTCCTCGCGGTACCTCTCGAGCGGATGCCCCGAGATGAAGAATCCAATGACGTCCTTCTCTTTCGCAAGGCGCTCCGCCTCGGTCCAGGCAGGCAGGTCCGGCAGGGCCTGCTCGGTGGAGGGGACGTGCTCGGCTTCCCCGGGGTCGAACATGGAGACCTGGCCGCTGTCGCGCTCCGACTGCCTCAGTTGCGCTTCGTGGAGCGCGTGGTCGAGCGCGGCAACGAGTTGGGAGCGGTGGCCCTCGAGCTGGTCCAACGCCCCGGCCGCGATCAGTGACTCGACGACCCGCTTGTTGCACAACCGAAGATCCACTCGCTCGCAGAAATCGGTGAGCGACGCGAATGGGCCATCGGCGTCGCGGCTCTGGATGATGGATTCAATGGCTCCGCGACCCACATTGCGAATGGCGCCGAGCCCGAACCGGATCTGGCCGTCGCCGATCACGGTGAACTTCCACCCCGACTCGCTGACCGACGGCGGGAGCACTTCGAGGTCCATCTCGCGTGACTCGTTGATGTAGGCCACCACCGTGTCGGTATCTCCGATCTCCGAGGAGAGAAGGGCGGCCATGAACTCGGCCGGGTAGTACGCCTTGAGCCACGCCGTGTGGAACGAGAGGATGCTGTAGGCCACGGAGTGCGACTTGTTGAATCCGTACCGTCCGAACGTCTGGATCTGGGACGCAATATCTTCGATTACCCGCCGATCGTGGCCACGGTCGACGGCACGGTCGACGAACCGCTTGAGCTCCGCTTCGATCAGATCCTGATCCTTCTTACCGACTGCTTTGCGCAGCACATCGGCTTCGGCCAGCGTGTAGCCCGCCAGCACGTTGGCGATCTGCATGACCTGCTCTTGGTACAGGATCACGCCGAACGTGGGCTCGAGCACCTCGCGGAGTGCCGGATGAGGGTAGCGGACCTGGTCCTCGCCACGCTTGCGCCGCATGAAGGCGTGATGCATGCCAGAGTCCAGGGGTCCCGGGCGCATGAGCGCGTTGGTCGCCACGAGGTCGTCGAATCGGTCCGCCCGGAGCTGCCGCAGCATGTCGGTGGCCAGCGCCGACTCGAACTGGAACACACCGGCCGTGCGTCCCTCCCGCAACAACCGGTACACCTCCGGGTCGTCGAGATCGACGTCGTCCAGATCGAGCGCCACTCCGTGGCGCTCCAGAATCATGCCAACCGCATCGTGGATCACCGTGAGGGTCTTGAGCCCCAGGAAGTCCATCTTGAGCATGCCAACCTTCTCGAGGCTGACCATGTCGTACTGCGTGATGATGGATTCCTCGACATCGACGCTTGCCTGCGAGTTGCGCTGGGGCGGCGTACAGACCGGTACGTACTCGTCCAGAGGCCCTGGTGCGATGACGACGCCGGCCGCATGGACCGACGCGTGCCGCGCCAGTCCCTCGATGCGTTGAGCCAGGTCGGTGAGCCGCGCGTACGTCTCGTTGCCCTTCACCAGCTGGGCGAGCTCCGGCACCCGCTTCACGGCCTCGCTGAGCGAGAGACTGAACCCGGGTCCGGATGGGACGAGCTTGGCGATGCGATCCGAGTCGGCCGGGCTGATGCCGAGCACCCGAGCGATGTCGCGGAGCGCCGCCCGAGCCTTCAACGTCCCAAAGGTGATGATCTGCCCGACGCTCTTTCGGCCGTACCGTTCCCGCACGTATTCGATGACTTCGCCGCGACGCTCGAAGCAGAAGTCGATATCGATGTCGGGCATCGAGATGCGTTCAGGGTTCAGGAAGCGTTCGAACAGCAGACCGAATCGGAGCGGGTCGACGTTGGTGATCCCGAGGGCATAGGCGACGAGCGAGCCGGCTGCGGACCCTCGTCCCGGCCCCACAGGGATCCCGCGCTCGCGTGCCGCTTGGATGAAGTCGTGCACGATGAGGAAATAACTGGCGTAGCCGGTCGACGTGATCACGTCAAGCTCGTACGCGAGGCGGTCCCGAACCTCCGCTGGCAGCGAGTCGCCGTACCGACGGACGGCTCCGTCGTTGGCCAGCTCGACCAGCAGATCGTTGTCGGAGGCATAGCCCTCCGGCAGTGGGAACTCGGGAAGGAAATACCGCTTTTCGAAATCGAACTCGCAGAGGTCGGCCACCCGCTGCGTGTTTGCGAGGACGTCCGGCCGGTCGGGGAACAGCGCCGCCATCTCCGCTTCGGACTTGACGTAGCTCTCCGATCCCTGAAACCGGAACCGGTTGGGATCGTCCAGGTCCTTGCCGGTGCCGATCGCGAGCAGACAGTCGTGCGCCTCGTGATCGGCGCGTTCCAGGTAGTGGGCGTCGTTGGTCGCGACGACCGGTAGCCCGAGGTCCTCGGCCAAGCGGTACATGCCTGCCTGTACCTTCTTCTCCTCCGCGATACCATGGTCCTGGACTTCGAGCCAGAATCCGTCCGGCCCGAAGGTCTGTGCGAACCACTCGGCGCTCTTGCGCGCCTCGTCATAGTTGTCCTGTCGGAGCCACAAGGCGATCTCGCCGGAGAGACATGCGGCGAGGGCCACGAGCCCTTCGGCGTGCAAGGCAAGAGCCTCGCGGTCGATCCGAGGCCGTCGGTAGAAGCCCTCGACGTACCCGATGGACGACAGCTTCACCAGGTTCCGATACCCCTCACGGTTTCGCGCCAGGATCACCAGATGCGAGTAGTTCGCGGGTGCCCACGCGGGCCGCTCCCGCGCGTGCCGGGAGCCGAAGGCGACGTACGCCTCGCATCCCAGGATGGGACGGATTCCCTGGGCTTTCGCCGTCTCGTAGAAGGTGTAGGCGGCGTGAAGATTGCCGTGGTCGGTGATGGCGAGGCTGTCCATCCCGAGTTCGGCGACGCGCGCGACGAGATCGGAGATCCGATTCGCGCCGTCCAAGAGCGAAAACTCCGAGTGGGTGTGGAGGTGAGCGAAAGCCATGGGAAAAGGAAGCTTAATCGCCTCTCCACCGCGTTGTCAAAATGTAGTGAACCCCCCTATGTTCCGTTGACAATGGGGGTTACGCACCGGAAGGCGCGGCACACGGACGCCGGAGACTCGAGGAGGGTTGTGTGAGAGTTCGCACCTGGGGCACCGCAGTTTTGCTCGCCGCGATCGCCGCCTGTGGCGGCGACGGACCGGACCTACCGGTTCCGGCCAACATCGGCCTCGTCCCGGCCACGAATGGACAGCGAGCCTTCACCCGGGCGCGCCTGCCGATCGCGCTGGCCGTGTCGGTGACGGCGGCGGACGGCATGACGGTCACTCGGGCGGCGGTCAGGTGGACCGTCATGGATGCGTCGGGCGCGACGGTAACCGATTCGGTAACGGTGACCGACGGTGAGGGCCGGGCCGAAGTGGGGGTGACCCTGGGCGCGACCCCCGGGACCTCGAGCATCCAGGCGGCGTTGGTGGTCGACGCCCAGCAGTCGGTGCTGTTCACGGCCGAAGCACTCCCCGCCCCGCAGCTCACGGGGCTCGCGCCGGCCACGTTCACCGGTGGCGACCTCGTCGTGGTGCAGGGGACGCTCCTGAGCGATTCGCTCTCGGTCGAGTTCGGCACTACACGGGCGCGCGTGCTCGGCGCGTCTGGGCAGGGGACGGCGATCTCGATCGAGGTCCCGTCGTGTCTGCTTCCCGGGTCAGTGAGCGTTCGGGTCCGCGCTCCCGGCTGGGCCTCGAACGAGGTGACCGGGACCTATCAGGGATCGGCGGCGCTGTTGACGCTTCCGGTGGGTGGATACCTCTCGATCGATCCGGCCGCGGTGGACGGCTGCGGAACGTTTCCGCAGGCGGGGGTCCAGGGGGCCGAGTATCTCATCGTTCCGCAGGCCGCGACGCCGATCCCCGGGGTCGAGGTGAGCTACGAACTCACCGGTGACTCGGCCGTGCCGGTCGTGGTTGCCACGGGACCGGCCCCGTCGGCGCCGGAGGAGTCGGCCGCCAAGCGGTTCCACGACTTTTTGCGGGCGCAAGAGGAGGAATTCGCTCGGGTCCCGAAACCGGCCCGAGCGGAGGACACTGCGCTGCTGGCAGCCGCCGTCGCCGGCATCGAGGTCGGGGACAAGCGGGACTTCCGCGTCTGCGATACCATCACCTGCAGTCTGCCAGCCGACTTCAGCAAGGTCACGGCCAAGGCTCGGTACGTCGGGGCGCACGCGGCGATCTACGTGGATGTCCAGGCGCCGGATACGCTGACGACGGCCGCCATGAACGCGTTGGGACGCGAATTCGACGAGGATCTGTACGGGGTTGCGACCCGGGCATTCGGGTCCGAGTCCGACGTCGATCAGAACGGGCTGGTCCTCGTGCTCATGACACCCGTCGTCAACGGGCTCACTCCGCAGTCGGACTGCGAGACCACGATCGTGACGGGGTTCTTCTTCGCGATCGACATCGATCCGTCCTTCCGGGGTGATTCACGGTCCAACCAGGGCGAGGTGTTTTACGCGCTGGCTGCGGATCCGCAGGGGACGAAAGGGTGCGCTCACCCGGTGGACCGAATTGAGCGCCTCGTGCCCGTGACGTTCGCGCACGAATTCCAGCACATGGTGAGCTACAACCAGCACGTGCTGGTGCGGTCGGGGAATTCCGAGGTCCTCTGGATGAACGAGGGGATGTCCCACGTTTCCGAGGAGCTGGCCGCGCTGCACTTCGAGTCGCTGGGGGACGCCACGAGATTCTCACGGTTTGCGATCGGCGACCTGTACAATGCGTTCCTCTACCTGAAGACCCCGGCCGCCACCCACATGCTCTTCAAGGACGGTTCGGGCACGCTGGCCGAGCGCGGGGGTGCGTGGCTCTTTCTGCGCTGGATCGCCGATCAGTTCGGGCCCGAGGTGATCCGGCGCCTGTCGGAGACCGGACGCAGCGGTGCCGACAACGTGGCCGCTGCCACCGGGGAGCCATTCGAGCCGCTCGTGGCCGAATGGAGCCTGGCGAACTGGACCTCCGGTCTGTCGGGGTTCGCCGCACCTAGGCGGCTCTCCTATTTGACGTGGAATTTCCGCACGCTGTACCAATCGCTGAACTCCCAGGTGCCGGATCGGTTCGACCTGCCGTTTCCGATCGTACCCCCGACGTACGCTGGGGGGAACTTCGCCACCAGCGGTCTGGTGCGGTCCGGCTCAGGAGCGTACTTCCTCGTGACTCAGTCACCGAACCAACGAGGGTTTACCCTCAGGTTCCGTGGTCCGAACGGCGTTCCCCTTGCCTCGACCGGGACCCCGCGGCTCAACGTGGTGCGACTCCGGTGATGGCCGCGGGGCCCCGGAGCGTCGCGCTCGCCGTCCTGGTTGGCGCACAAGCAGCGGCGGCTCCCGCACGCGCCCAGGCAGTGCCGTACGTGGTGGCGCTTCCCGCCTCGATCCGCAGCGTGGGCTTGAGCGGAGCCGGCGTGGCCCTTGTGGGTGACGCCGGCGGGCTCTTCTCCAACCCGGCCAGCCTCGCGACGATCTCGCACATCGCCCTCGAAGGGGACTACCGTACCGGGCCGGGCAACGCCGACTTCTTGACCGGTGCACTCGGGTGGCGCCTCGCCCAGTTCGATTTGGGCATTGGTGGCCGCTACTTCGACTTCGGAGGCACGCCGGCGCAGTACATCGCGGGTGCGCCCCTCGGATCGAAGACACGTGAGGTACTGGGCGTGGGCTCGCTGGTCTATCGCTTCGGCCTGATCGCTATGGGTATCAGCGGCAAGTACGTGCGCCGGAGCGTCGACTCACTGCACGTGCGGGGCTTCTCGGGCGACGCGGGGCTCGCCGTGGCCTTCTTCGATATCATGGCCCTCGCCGTCGGCGTTCAGAACCTGGGCGGCAACTGGCAGGAGTCGCCCATGGTGCTTCCCCGTCTCACACGGCTTGGATTCACCATGAACTACGTCGATCCCCAGGAGTCCTTCCGGTTGCTCACGACCCTCGAGGTGCAGTGGCCGGAGGACGCCGGAACCCGCTGGGTGATCGGGGGCGAGGCGGGCGTCGTCATCGAGGGTATCGGGATCATTGCACGGGCTGGGTATGGGGGTGACGCCGTCGGCCTCCCGAACGCGAACTGGAGCTTTGGGGGAAGCATGGCCCTCGGCGCCATCAAGCTGGACTATGCCTACCGACATCGCGACCTGCTCGACGAAAGAGCCCACCATCTCGGGTTCCGCATGACCCTGTGACGGAGCAGCGACGTCTTGGGCGGTCCGTGTGGCGGTGGATCGTGCGTATTGTGGTTGGTGGGGCTGCCGGACTGGTCGTCGCGCTGCTGCTCGGTGTGCTCCTCAGTGCAGAGGTTCGGTTCGTGTTGCGCGCGGCGTACGAGGAGGCGCGCATCCTTCTGGCTCGCCGGTCCATTGCCGAGCTCCTCGATGATCCCGAACTCGGTGAGGATCGACGGACGATGTTCCGTCTGGTGCTTGATGCCCGGGACTTCGCGGCAAACAGCCTCGGGCTCGCCGCTGGTGACACGTACACCACGTTTGCGGAAGTGGGGCGGGATACGCTCGTGCTCGTGGTCACGGGTGCTCGGCGCGACACCCTCGCTCCCTTCCTATGGCGATACCCGATCGTTGGGGCCGTCCCGTACAAGGGGTTCTTCGATTTCGAAGCCGCCCGCGCGACCGCCACGCGGCTCGAGCGACGGGGGTACGATACGTATCTCCGGCCGTCTGCGGCGTTCTCCACGCTCGGGTGGTTCAACGATCCCCTGCCGTCGACGGCGCTCCGGCGCGGACCGGTGTCGCTGGTGGAGCTGGTGATCCACGAGATCGCGCACAACACGTTGTACGTACCCGATGCCACGCCGTTCGACGAGAGCTTTGCCCTGTTCGTCGGGTACCGTGGGGCAGAGGCGTTCTTCCTCGGACAAGGTGACACGGCACGCGCCGAGCGCGTGCGGGCCATCTGGCGCGATCAGAAACGCTTGAGCGGCTTCTATGCCGACCTCGTGACTGAGCTCGAGGCGCTTTACGCTGCGCACCTTCCCGCGGAGCCGCGCGAGCGCGAGCGCCAGGCGCTGTTCGATCGAGCTCAGGAGCGCTTGATGGGACCCCTCGCCGAACAGCTGGAGGCGTTCGACGCGGCGAGCGTCGCAGAGCGACCGCTCAACAACGCCAGTCTCCTTGCCTTTCGCATCTACCTCACCGATGTGGATCTGTTCGACCGCCTGCTCGCCGAGCATGGCGGAGATCTTCGGGCCACGGTTGGCGCCATTCGTGCTGCCATCGATGCCCGCGGCGACCGTGATCCCTTTGAGGTGTTGGCCACCATGGTCCCGCATTGAGCGGTCGGGACCACTGCCCGGACGGGCCGCAATGTGCGCGCGCTGCCGCCCACGTATATTGAGCGCAGGTTCGGGATCGGGTGGGGAAGGGCCCTCCGTCAGGCACGCTTCCGGCGATCGCCGGGCCACGACAACCGTTCGCGATCACCCACCCATCACGTCCAGAGAGTCAGACAATGACCAAACTCGATTCGTTTGTCGCGGCACAGGGCGACCGTATGCTCGACGAGTTGAAGCAGCTGCTTCGGATTCCGAGCGTATCGACGTCGCCGGACCATGCCGGCGACTGCCGCCGCGCGGCCGAGTGGGTCGCCGATCATCTCCGAGCCCTCGGGTGCCCCAGCGTCGAACTGGTAGCCAGCGAGACGCACCCGGTGGTCGTCGCGGACGGACCGCGCGTTCCCGGAAAGCCCACCGTGCTGGTGTACGGGCACTACGACGTGCAGCCCCCGGAGCCGCTCGAGTTGTGGGATTCGCCGCCGTACGAGCCCACCATCCGCAACGGGAACCTCTACGCGCGTGGCGCGACCGACGACAAAGGGCAGTTCTTCGCCGTCGTGAAGGCCTTCGAAGCCGTGATGCGCAGCGGCAAACCGCCGGTGAACGTGCGTTTCCTCATCGAGGGCCAGGAGGAGTCGGGGAGCGACATCCTGTTCGGGTTGCTCGAGAAACGACCGGAGCTGGTCGAGGCCGACGTGGCCATCGTGGCCGACACCCAATACTGGGCGCCCGGCTGGCCGGCCATTGAAGTGGGGCTCCGTGGGATCTGCTACGGTGAGATCACTGTGCGCACCGCGAAAGGCGATCTCCACTCGGGTCTGTATGGAGGCGTCGCCCCCAACGCGCACGACACGCTTGTGCGGATCCTGGCGAAGCTCAAGTCGTCAAGCGGGCGGATCAACATCCCCGGGCTCTACGAGGCAGTCAAACGGCCGGCCAAAGTGGAGCGCGATGCCTGGAAGAAGCTCCCGTTCAACGAGCGCAGGTTCATGCGGGAGGAGGTGGGGGCCAAGGCCCTGACGGGTCTCTCACGATATTCCGTGTTCGAGCGGCTGTGGGGCCTCCCGACCTTCGAGATTCATGGGATCGTGGGGGGATTCACCGCCCACGGGGCCAAGACCGTGATTCCGGCGGAAGCCACCGCCAAGGTGAGCCTACGGCTGGTTCCGAACCAGCGGGTGAAGACGGTGGAGCGTCTGCTCAAGCGCGCCGTCAAGGATCTGGCGCCCCCCTACGCGGATGTGTCCGTGACGTTCATCCACGGCGCCGACCCTGTCTTGGTGAGCATCGATCATCCGGCGTTCGGCGTGATCGATGAAGCCTTCAGGGAAGTCGAGGGCCGCGGCGTGGTCTTCACGCGGTCCGGCGGGTCCATTCCAGTGGTGCCGGTACTCGGCAAGCGGGGGGCGGCAGTGATGATGGCCGGTCTCGGGCTTCCCGACGATCGACTCCACGCCCCCAACGAGAAGCTCGGGGTGGACCAGTTCCTCAAAGGCGTGCGCGTCTTCGGGCGGTTTCTGACGGCGTTGGGGAGGTAGCAGCCCGGGACGACCCGGGGAGGGGCGTGGCGGGGCCCTCGTCCCGGAGCAAGGTGGAGTCAGCCAGCTCCGGCGAGCCCGTTCCGGAGATCATTGGTATTACCGGCCTGCGGACGCTGTCCGAACACCCGGGCGAATCCGAGGACGACCTGGTCGGCGGCGCGGGCCCAGACGTCGCGCGGCGTGTTCTCGCCCAACTCGCGCTTCACGCTCGTCATCGTCACGCCATCGATGCCGCACGGAACGATGAGGTCGAAGTACGAGAGGTTGGTGAGCACGTTCAGGGCGAAGCCGTGCCACGTGACCCAGCGCCGCACGTGGATGCCGATGCTCGCGATCTTCCTGCCCCGCGTCCACACCCCAGTCAGGCCGGGCTGACGTTCGGCCGGTATGCCGAATTCGTCCAGGGCGTCGATCAGGCTTGCCTCCAGCTGACGCAAGAACCAGTGCAGGTCCTTTCGGTGCTCCGTCAGGTCGAAGATCGGATACCCCACGAGTTGACCGGGACCGTGGAACGTCACGTCGCCACCGCGCTCGATCTCGTAGACCTCGACCCCGCGTGCCTCCAACTCTGCCCGCGGCGTCGACAGGTGTTCCGGCCGGAAGGACCGGCCCAGCGTGACCACCGGGGGATGCTCCACCAGCAGAAGGAGATCGTGGTCGAAGCGTCGGTCGAGACGGGCTTCGGCTACCCGCCGCTGGAGGTCGAGGGCCTCTCCGTACGCCAGCCGGCCCAGGCCGACGACCTCGAGCGTTGTGCTCACCGGGACGCTGCCCGTCGCGCCGCTCGGTGCGCGGCGACTGCGGCCGCAAGCAACAGCGCGAGATAGACGGCCACCCCGATCGGTCCGGCAAGCATGTCGGCCACGGTCGTGCCCAAGGCGAGGAGCACCGTGCCGAACGCCGACACGGCACCGGTGACGCCCCTACGCCAGACATCGTCGATTGCCCGCGTGCGGAGCCATCCGGTGGCCACGGCGGCGATCAGCCCGGCCAGGGCCGATCCAGCCAGCAGGAGGGAGCCGGTCTCGGTCGACACCGACGAGACCTCGCGAGCTTGCAGGAGGCGTAACGCCAACACCCCACCGGTCATGACCGCCGCGCCGGTGGTCGCTCCGGCGCCGATGCTCGCGAGGGCGGTACCGACGGGATCGGTGGTGGGCACCGCCTAGGTGTGTATGACCCGGCCGAGCGAATCGAGCGCCGCCTCGGCGACGGCCTCCGACAGGGTCGGGTGAGCATGGACCGCCAGGTCGATTTCTTCCACGGTGTACTCGTTCTCGCGTGCGACGACCAGTTCGTGGATCAGCTCGCTGGCGTGGGAGGCGACGATGTGCGCGCCCAGGATCTCTCCGTAGCGCGAGTCACGAAGGATCTTGACGAATCCGTCGGTTTCCATCGTCGCTCGCGCCCGACCGTTGGCGCTGAACGGGAACCGCCCCACCACATAGTCGAGTTTCCGCTCCTTGCACTGCGCCTCGCTCAGCCCGATGCTGGCGACCTCGGGATGGCAGTAGGTGACACTCGGGATGTTGTCGTAGCGGATCGGGTGTGGTGTTTTGCCCGCGATCACCTCCGCCACGAACACGCCCTCGCGGCTTCCTTTGTGGGCGAGCATGGGTGGTCCGGCGATGTCGCCGATGGCGTAGACGCCGTCAGCCGTCGTGCGCAGGTTCGCATCCACCTTGACGAAGCCGCCGTCGGTGAGCTGGACGCCGGCGCTGTCGAACCCCACCCCCTCGGTATTGAGGGCTCGACCGGCCGCCATCAGCACGGTGTCGACTGTCACCGTCCGGCGCGAGCCGCCCGCCTCGACGTCGAGCGTGACGCTCGTATCAGCGACGTTGGCGCCCGAGACCTTTGCCCCCGTCATCATGGTGATCTTCCGTTTCTGAAAACTCTTGGCGAGCGCCGCCGCCGACTCCTGGTCTTCGAGCGGCAGAATCTGCGGCAGCACTTCGATGAGCGTCACGGCAGAGCCGAAGGCGTTGAAGATGTCGGCGAACTCGCATCCTACCGCTCCAGCGCCCACGATGGCGACCGACGACGGCACCATCGGAAGGAAGAGCGCATCGTCGGTCGAGATCACGGTCGACTTGTTGAGCTCGAGCCCGATCTGCGGCAGTCCCTTGACCCGCGTCCCCGTCGCGATCACGACGGCTTTGGATGCGGTGTATGTCTTACCGTCCACGGTGACGGTCTTCCCTTTCCTGAGGGTCCCCGTTCCCGCGATCACGGTCACGCCGTGCTTTTTCATCAGGAACCCCACGCCCTTGGAGTTCTGATCGCTCACCTGTCGCGAGTGCTTGATGGCCGTCCCAAAGTCGAGCGTGACTGCTCCGACGGTGACCCCCAGGGTCTTGGCGTCGTGACGGACCAGATTGGCCACGTAGGCGCTGTGTAGGAGGGCCTTGCTGGGAATGCACCCGACGTTGACGCAGACGCCGCCAAGCTTGTCGCGCTCGACGACGGCCACCTTCAGCCCCAACTGGGCCGATCGGATCGCGCACACGTAACCGGCGGGTCCGCCGCCGAGGATGATGGCGTCAAAGGTCTGAGACACGGTTGAGCATCCAGTGACTGGGTTGAGGAATCTCGTGGCGTCCCGCGTGCCGGTCGGTCATCCCGGGGCCATGCTCACCACACGATCGCCAGCGGGTTCTCCAGCATCCGTCGCACCGTCTGGAGGAACCGGGCACCGGTGGCTCCGTCGATCACGCGGTGGTCGCAGCTCATCGTGAGGCGCATGCGCCGCCGGACGGTCACGTCTGCGTCCACTACCACCGGCTTCTCGGCGATGCTCCCCACCGCGATGAGACCGGCTTCCGGAGGGTTGATCACGCCGGTGAACTGGTCGATGTCGAACATCCCGAGGTTCGACACGGAGAAGGTTCCTCCGGTGTACTCCTCGGGCGTGAGCTTGCGGTTCCTGGCCCGGTCGGCGAGCTCGCGCGATTCGGCGGCGATTTGCCTAAGCGACTTCATGTGCGCATTGCGGATCACCGGGGTGATGAGCCCGTCTTGGACGGCGACTGCCACGGAAAGGTGGACCTCGTTGAAATAGCGGATCTTCCCGTCCAGCCACCAGGCGTTGCAGTCACGATGCTGCGTCAGCGCCGCCGCCACGGCTTTGAGGATGATGTCATTGAACGAGATGCGCGGGCCGTCATCGAGTCCGTTCAGGTGAGCGCGCGCGTCCGCCGCACGCTCCATGTCCACCTCGGTCGTCAGGAAGAAGTGCGGGATCGGGCCGAGTGATTGGACCAGCCGTTTGGCGATCGTCTTGCGGATCTGGCTGAGCTCGACGTCCTCGTACCCCGACGACGTGCCCGCCGCCACCGGTAGCGGCCGGATGGCGGCACGCTCCACATCCCGCTTGACAATGCGCCCGCCGGGGCCGGATCCGCTGACACCGGCGAGCTCGAGCCCCCGGTCCTCGGCGAGCCGCCGAGCCAGTGGCGATGCCTTCACCCGTCCCGCAGACGGAGGTGCGGTGGTCGCCGCCGCCGCCATCGCCGGGCTCTCGGGCTTCGGTGGGGGTCGGCTCGCCGCCGGCTTGGCGGCCTCGGCCTGTGGGGGCGCCTGCTTCGAGGGATCCGCCTGCAGCAGGCTCCCAATGTCCTCGTCCGCGGCGGCGATGATTCCGACGATGCTCCCCACCTCGACCGTGGCACCGTCTCCGGCGAGGATCTTCCGCAGCACGCCGGAGCCCCGGGCCTGCAACTCCATGACCGCCTTGTCGGTCTCGACCTCAGCGAGGACTTCGCCGCTCGACACCGTGTCGCCTTCGCGCTTGAGCCACGATAGGACCTTGCCCTCCTCCATCGTCGGGGAGAGGGCCTCCATCAGCACTTTCGTCGCCATGGTCAGTCCGATCCGGGTCAGTCGAGGTAGGCGACCTGCTTGACCGCCGCGATCACTCTGTCGGGGTTCGGCTTGGCCGCCCGTTCCAGCTTCTTGTTGTATGGCATCGGTACGTCGGCACTGGTCACGCGAAGAACCGGTGCGTCCAAAGAGTCGAAAGCCCGGCGCTGCAGCTCGTCCACGACCTGTGCCCCCACGCCACAGAATGGCCAGCCTTCCTCGACCACGACGCACCGATTGGTCTTCTGCACGCTGGTGACGATCGTCTCGGTATCGAGGGGCCGAATACTCCGAAGGTCCACCACCTCGGCCGACACGTCCAGCTCGGCGGCAAGCCGCTCCGCGGCCCGTTCCGCCACCGTCACCGTCTTCGAGTGACAGATCAACGTGACATCGCTTCCCTCCCGCTTCACGTCCGCCACGCCGATGGGAACGGTGTAGTCCCCGTCCGGCACCTCCCCCTTCGCGTTGTACAGCATCTCACCCTCGAGAAACACGACCGGGTTGTCGTCACGGATCGCCGCCTTGAGCAGTCCCTTGGCGTCGTACGGCGTGGCCGGAGCCACGACCTTGAGGCCCGGCACGTGGGCGTACCACGATTCGAGCGCCTGGGAGTGCTGGGCCGCGAGCTGAAGCGCCGCCCCGCCCGGGCCACGGAACACGATCGGAATCGGGATCTGGCCGCCCGACATGTACAGCATCTTGGCCGCTGAATTCACCACTTGGTCGACGGCGAGGAGCGCGAAGTTCCAGGTCATGAATTCGATCACCGGTCGCAGTCCGACCATGGCCGCGCCGACGCCGATCCCGGCAAACCCGAGCTCGGCAATGGGTGTGTCGATGACCCGTCGCTCGTTGAACGCCTCGAGCAAGCCCCGACTCACCTTGTAGGCCCCCTGATAGACCCCGACTTCCTCTCCCATGAGGAAGACGTTCGGGTCACGGTCCATCTCCTCGCGGAGAGCCTGGTTCAGGGCGTCGCGATACGTGACGACTGGCATGTCAGTCTCGGTAGACGTCGGTGTAGAGCGCTTCGGGCGGCGGTTCCGGACTCTCGTCGGCAAAGCGCAGAGCCTCCTCTACCTCCTGCTCTACCTCGCCGCGCATCCGCTCGATGGCCGCATCCGTCATGAGCTCGTCGTCCAAGAGCTGCCGCAGCAGTCGCTGGATCGGATCCTGCAGCTTCTGCTCCTCCAACTCCTCCTTCGTCCGGTAGTGCCCGTGAATGGGATCCGCCATCGAGTGACCCATGTAGCGATAGGTGCGAGCCTCGAGTAGGGTGGGGAGATGCTCCTGGCGGGCGCGGGTGACGGCGCCACGCGTCGCCTCGTACACCGCGAGCACGTCCATGCCATCGACGGTTTCCTCTGCCATATCGTACGAGCATGCGCGCCGGTACACGTCCCACACCGCCGCCGCCCGCTCGAGCGCCGTGCCCATCCCGTACCGGTTGTTCTCGCAGAGGAACACCACTGGCAGCTCCCAGAGGGCGGCCATGTTGAGCGTCTCGTGGAAGGCACCGATGTTGACGGCGGCCTCGCCAAAGAAGCACAGCACCACCTGATCGGTGCCGCGGTACCGCGAGGCGAACGCGGCACCTGCCGCCAGAGGTAAATGAGCGCCCACGATCCCGTGCCCGCCAAGGAAGTTGTGCTCGACGTTGAACAGGTGCATCGAGCCGCCCTTGCCGCCGGAACACCCGCCCTCGCGACCAAACAACTCCGCCATCACCGCACCGGGCGCCGTCCCAGCGATGATGGCGTGGGCGTGCTCCCGATAGCTCGCGAACACATAGTCGTCCGGGCGGATCGCATTGAGCGCGCCAACGGCCACGGCTTCCTGCCCAATGTACAGATGGCAGAAGCCCCCGATCTGTCCCTGCGCGTATGCTTCGCCGGCCCGCTCCTCGAAACGACGGACCAGCAGCATCTGCCGAAGCAGCCGGTGGTAAAACTCGGCACGCCCGGGCTCAACATGATGGAGGCGGGCTGGTTGCGACACCGCAGACGTCTCCTTTGGGGCTCAGGTGCTGGCGCTTGCCTGCTGCACCTGCTCCCACGCGTGATACGATGAACGTACGAGCGGGCCCGACTCGACGTGTCGGTACCCCATCCGCCGGCCCACTTCGCGGAGTTGGGCGAACTCTTCCAGTGAGTAGAAGCGTGCGACGGGCAGGTGGCCGTCCGAGGGACGGAGGTATTGGCCAATCGTCAAGAGGTCGACGGCTTCGTCACGCAGGTCCTGCATGGCGACGACGAGTTCGTCCCACTCCTCCCCGAGCCCCACCATGAGCCCCGACTTGGTGAGCAGGCTCGAATCCATCTCCTTGGCCCGACGCAGCAGGCGAAGGGCTCGGTCATACCGACCGCCGGGCCGCGCGATGCGGTAGAGCCGCGCGACGGTCTCGAGGTTGTGGTTGAGAATGTCGGGTTTGGCCTCGACGACGATCGCGAGCGCCCGGTCGGATCCCTTGAAGTCGGGAATCAGCAATTCGACGGAAGCCTCGGGCAGTCGTGCCCTGATCTCGGTCACGCAGCCGGCGAATGCCTCGGCACCCCCGTTCGGCAGGTCGTCCCGATCGACGCTGGTGATCACGATGTGTTTTAGGCCCAGTCGGGCAACGGCTTCGGCGAGGCGCGCCGGTTCGTCCGGATCGTAGGGCGCCGGCGTTCCGTGCGCGACGGCGCAATAGGCACAGTTCCGCGTGCACACGTCACCGAGAATCATGAACGTCGCCGCGCGGTGCTCCCAACACTCTCCGATGTTGGGGCAATGGGCCTCCTCGCAGACGGTGTGGAGGCCGAGATCGCGCATCATGCGTTTCACGCCGACGTAGGTCTGTCCCCCGGGGGCTTTCACCTTGAGCCAGGGGGGCTTTCGCGTCGGCGCGCGGGACGTGAGTTGGATGAGTTGCATAGGCAGCGAAACATAGCCAGCCGCATGAGATGCGACCAGCGTGCTGTCCGTGGTGCGGTGGGGTCAGGGCAATCGAGGTGAACGAACGACGACCGGCGAAATCACGCGGGCCACAGCCTGGCCGGGTCGACCGGCGTCAGGTCGTATTCCACTTCTTCTCCGGTGAACAGCTGAAGGAGCACCTCTCCCGTGATCCCGGCGAGGAGGATGCCATTGCGGCCGTGGCCCGTCGCGTACCACAGGTTGGTTACCGTGGGATCGCGGCCGATGATGGGCAGCATGTCGGGGGTCCCCGGCCGGAGGCCAGCCCAGGTCCGCCTCACCGTCGCGTTCCCCAGTGCTGGGTAGATACGCCGGATCTTCGCAAGGACGTCGTCGAGCCCGTCTTGGGTCGTGGAGGGATCGTAGCCGACATGCTCCATGGTGGAGCCCCCGATGGCCTCACCCCGTCGCTCCATCACGTAGCCGTGGCCGGCGTAGACCGTGGCGGGGGGCTCGTCCGGGGGCCAGTCGAGCGCGACCATCTGACCGCGAATCGGCTCCACCGGCAACGCCCGCGGCAGTCCCCGCACCTGACTCGACCAGCAGCCGGCCGCGAGGATCACGGCGCCGGCGCTGACCGTGCCACTCGCGGTGCGCACACCGGTTACGCGCTCCCCGTCGAACAGGAGTTGGTCACCCCGACTTGCGACGATCTCGACGCCGTGGCGCCGCCGGGCGCTCTCGAGCAGGGCCTGGTGCAAGGCGAGCGGATCGAGGCCCCCGTCTTCGGCGGCCATCGCCGCCCCCAGCACATCTGGACCGACGCCCGGGGCGATCTTCCGTACCTCGTCGATCGAGAGCCAATCGACCGTGAAGCCGCTCTGGCGCTGCATGGATACCGCTTCGCGCAACCGGGTGATGTCGTCCTCGTCGAGTGCCAACTGCAGGATGCCGTCGGTGCGGTAGGCGATGTCGAGTCCCGTCTCCTCCTGGAGCGCGGGGATCAGCTCCGCGTAGAGATCCCGAGCCCGAACGGAAAAGACGAACATCGGGTCGGCCGGGTCGCTCTCGGCGAACGTCGTCAGCATCCCGGCCGCGGCCGGGGTGGCCGCGCCGGGCTCGGGTCCCGATTCGAGCACCGTGGTCGTGAGCCCGTGGCTGGCGAATCGGTGGGCGCACGCCACGCCGATGATGCCACCGCCGATCACGACGACGTCAGGACTGAGCATTCCCTTGAGCTGAAACTGGTGGAGTCATAGGTTCGTACTGTAGACTGAACCCTCTCACGTCGGGAGGCAAGGGATGCTGCGCACGATCGTCGGGTATGCGGTGCTCGCCATTCTCGGTATTCTGGCCCTGAAGCTGCTTTTCGGGCTGTTGAGCATCGCGTTTACGCTCTTCTGGGCGTTGCTCTGGCTCGCGCTCCTCGGGTTCATCTTCTACCTCGTCTTGAAGGTGATCAGCCCTTCGACCGCCAAGCGGGTCAAGGAGAAGATTAAGGGCGAGGCGGAATAGAGCCAGGTAGGCCGAATCGACGGTGCCGGCAGGTCGACTTCCCGACCAGCCGGCACCGTTGCCGTATCCAGGTCAGCGGCGTGCGAGATCGGCGGGTGGGGTGTCCCGGATCTCGCGCAGGCGGAGCGTGATGGTCGCGATGGAGGCGAACTTCAGCTTCAGTTGGACCATGAGGCGGCGGGCGTCGTCGGTGAGCCACATCCTTGGTTCCTTGGCTTCCTCCAAAATCCCCCGTCCCTGAATCACCGGGCGGACCACGATGGTGGGGAATCGGCCTGCCGGGAGGTCGAGGGTGTCCCGACCCAGGACCTCCAGGACCACCGGGTTGCGGTCCGGACGGAAGTAACGTTCGAATTCGTACCGCTCGCCGACTTCGAGGGGCACCGTACGGACGAAGTAGAAGAAGGCGGCATCGTCGAGCGGTGCGGCGGAGGTCGGAAACACCGAGTCGGTCCCATTCTGGCTGTAGTACCCCGAATCGGGGAAGATCTCGTACGCCGTGTACCGCTCGGAGTTGCCCTCGCGGAAGTCCTGGATGAACCGGCGGGAGGCGAAGTCATCAATCCCGATCCACGAGTCCATGCGGTCGTCGAGGCGATAGAAAAACGAGCCGCCCCGCAGCCGAAAGACGACGTGAAGCGACGGAGCGCCGCGGATGGTGTCGATCCCGGCCACGTGCATCAATCCCTCGCCTAGGGTCAAGATGCCGAACCGAGCATCGTAGACGAGGGTTTCGCCCACCGGGAACCGCCGGGTGAGACCGAGGCTGGAATCCGGCCGGGTCTGGGCGACTGCCGGACCGGCGCCGGTCAGCACTGCCAACGTGAGCAGTCCGGAGCGCGTCATGGTGACACCGGGCGTTGAATCGGAACCGAGGGGGCAGGGATTTCAAGTCGTCGGCCCGCTCGGAATAGGGCCATGGCCGTGCCGAGCGCGTCAGTCGAGTGGGATCGGAGACCGTTCACGTGGCGGCCAACGGGCACGGCGGCGATCTGCCGGGCCTGAGTGGCCGCTCTGGCTACCAGCTCGGCATGGGCGGAGACACCGTCGGTTTCGAGGAGGCCGCCGTGCCGATCGGCGAGCACGTTCTTCAGCGTCACGAGGCGAATCAGCGCCACTCCCGAGAGCGGGTCCCGGAGCCCGGGCAGCTGGATGCCGGGACGCAGGAGCCGCGGCGCCCACCGGTGCACGAGCCGCATGCCCAGTGACTCACCCGCCAGATCGGACTCCCCGATCACCACGTCCGCACCGGATTCGAAGCGCTTGATCAGGTCCAGCACCACAGCAGGCGAGAACGAGAAGTCGGCAGGCAGCGTGGCGACGCCGTCCCGGCGGGGTCGGTCCGACCGGTCCAGCGCATCGCGGAACAGGGATTCCAGGCTCGCCGCGCGGCCACACGGGGTCGGCGACCGCGTGAGCGTCATCGGCAGCGCCTGCTGGTACATCTCCAGCGTATCCCCGGTGCCGTCGGTGGAACCGTCGTCAGCGACCAGGATGTGGTACTCCCTGGGGAACTCCGCGAAGACTTTCCGGAGCTTCCACAGGAGGACCCCGATGGTCGGAGCATCATTGTGTGTTGCGATGCAGACGTATATCACTACGGCAATTCCTCTGTGCGAGTGGGCCGTCTGCCGTCCACCCGCTCATACCGCGGGACGGCCCGAAAGTTCAGGACGGCAATCTACATCATGGTGGGAGCCCGGTGTGATGGGGCTCACGGGAGCGGGTGCCGAAGACCCGCACACTGGTGGGGGCGGTGAGGGATGGGAACCACAGCTTCCGGTTCTGGTAGTGACACCTGGAGGGGACGCCATGATCCTTGCCAATCTCCGGCCGCGAATCGGGGCCTCCGATCTCGATCTCGTGATCCGCGTGCTTGCCGATGGCGACGACGCGGCGCGGCGACGTATCGAACGCGAGATCGCGACGGAGGGCGTCGATCGGCTCCTCGATCGAGAGGGCCTTCCGGAGCGCCTTCGATCGCACCCCGAGTTGGGGAGCCCCTCGGCTCACCTGTTCATCTACGTTACGGTGAGGCACGCGCTGTTGGCCGCAGACATCGACGACGCGACGCTGAGTGACTACCTGGGCGCGCTGATTCTCGAATTCGGGAAGCGGGGACGGGCGTTCCGCATCGCCGAGCACGACGATGCCTCCTATCGCTACCTGGTCGACATCGTCGACGATCTCTCAGTCGAATCGGGCCGACGGGGATTCCTTCTGAGCGTGCATTTGGGAAACTTCAGCCTCTGGCTGGCCGGCATTTTCCCAGACCATGTGACGGCCCGGAACGAGCGCCGCGGCGCGCCAGGGATCGGGTACTACGACGAGCTGGGGGCGCGGGGGTTCTCGTTGGCCGCAGAGCATCGATTGGCGCGACAACTGGAGATGAGCGGCACCTACCGGACCGTGGCCGACTCGTTCCACCGCATCCGAGTGGCCCTGAACCATATCTCCGATCGCCTGCTGTTCCCGTCCATCCACACGCCGGGCCGCCTGCTGCGGCAGGTCGCCGACGGCTTCACGCCGGCGTAGGCCCAGCGGGAGGTCATCAGGTTCGGAGGCTGTCGATGTCGGCGAACAGCGGACACCGCGGCGTCGATACCGCCTGCCAATTCACCCGGAGCCCGTAGAGGGGAATGGCGTAGGTCCCGCTCGAGACACCGCCCAGGGCTGGGTAGCCGCGCGGCGGTTCGCTCAGGTAGATCAGCACGCCCTTGAAGGTGTCTGTGGAGTCCTCCACCAGCGCCAACCCGAAGCCGGGCAGCTGTGGAAACCCCTCGCCGCCGTAGATGACCATGGGTCCCTCGTCCCCAGCAACCACGGTGGCCGCCGTGGTGCCGTAGCCCACCACTCTGGCCGGCACCGTGCCGTCGAGGCCAGGCGGCACGTCTACGAGCACCTTGGTCCCACCGCGGAACTCCTCCAGAGCCATCGTGGCGCCCGCCATGGCGGTGAGGCCGCACGAGGCGCTATTCTCGGAACTGCGTGTGCCGCAGGCGACAGCGAGAATCGCCGCGAACACCAAGAAGAGGGGTCTCATGACCCAAACCTACCCGTGAACGGCAGGCCAGGCCAGCGCGGGAATCGCGATGGAGCCTTGGGGGAATCCACTGGTGGCTCGGGTCGCGTTCGCTTGACCCCTTCGATTGGAGGATTATCGTTTCCTCAAGTCTCGGTCTCTAATCAAGTGGTCTCTGTTCGAGGAATCAGCTATGCCGACCTATGAGTATCGGTGTGCGAATTGTGGGAAGCGCTTCTCCGTGGTGGAGTCGATTTCCAAGCATGAGGCATCCCGGCGGAAGTGCCCCAAGTGCAAATCGGTCAAGGTCTCTCAGGTGTTGTCGGCGTTCTTCGCCAAGACGGGCAAGAAGAGCTGAGTGTTTCGGCGCTTTCGCGATGCCATCAACGCGGCGCTCGACGCGGCAGCGGCGGGCGAACCCGGGAAGATGGTGTCGGGGATGCGGGATGCCGTGATCCAGGCCCGCACGTCCATCGAGGCGATGCGGCAGGGGATTGGGCAGACCGAGCAGCGTTTGGCCCACGAGCGGCAGCAGTTGTCGGACGCGGAGCGGCGTGGACGGCTGGCGCAGGAAATACAGGATGCCGAGACCCAGGGCGTCGCCGAGCAATTTGCCGCCAAGCACCGCGAGCGGGTCGACGTCTTGGAGCGGAAGCTCGAGGCGCAGCGGGGCGAACTGGTGCTCGCCGAGCGCGAGTTCGAGGAGATGAAGGCCAAGCTGATCGAGATCGAGCGGCAGCGTCCCGCGGCGGATGCGGCGCGCAGCGTCGAGTCGGCATGGCGGGACCTCGAGGCGGCCGGCGGCAGCCGGCCGGACACCGATCTCGAGAACCAGGTGCTAGGATCGCGGCTGGACCGGTCGGCGCGCGAGGCGCGGGCCGAGGAGCAATTGCGCGAGCTGAAGAAGAAGATGGGGAAAGGATAGGGCCGTGGAGATCAAAGCGGGCCGGATGGTCTATCTGGGGTATGGCAAGTATTGGCGATCGGACGCCATTGTCGGGCTCAGGCCGATCGAAGAGGAGCGGGGTCCCGGTCGCCGCACCGAGGTGTTCACGGCGACCCTGGACGCGCCCATCGTCGCCTCGCGGAGCGAACGCGCGATTCTCCGGGAAATGGCCGTGGCCAGCGACGAGCAGTTTCGCATGCAGGAGGCACGCGCCGTGCTGGGCGACCTCGTCGACGCCCTGGACGACATCCCGGACGTGCTTCGGCGCGTGCTGGTGACGGAAGCGCGGTTCGACGTGCCGGCCTGGATTCGCCATGTGCGGAGCCTTACGAGACCGGAGGGGACCGAGACGTCGGACGAGCAGAACGAGTTGTTCGACTGAGTCTCGCCCCGCGCCGTCTTGCTGTCGTGGCGCGGGGATCTTCTTCCAGGCGCCTGACCGAGGGTGCAGTGCAGCTGCGGCTCCCCCCTGCCGCCTAACCGCCTAATCGCCTTTCGCGAAGAACGGTGCCCACTTCTCAGGTGGTGACGGCTTCGTGAGCAGGCTCACGACCACGAGCAGCGTGATCGAGACGAGCACGCCGGGAATCACGATGTAGTCGCTGCTGGCGAAATCGAACTCCGACCCGCTCAGGGTGAGGGTGAACTTCCCCGCCAGTGCCGGAATCCGACCCACGATGCCGATGCCGATGATGGTTCCCAAGCCACCTGCAAGGCAGGCGACGCCCCCCGACGGCGTGACGCGCTTCCAGAGGAACGCGGCGAGCAGTGCGGGTGTGAGGCTCGCCCCCACCAACGAGTACGCGTACAGCGCCATCGAGAGGATGGTCTGGAATTGGGTGAGGAGCACGAGCCCCAGGCCACCAAACAGCACGATGAATACGCGCTGAAGGTTGATCAGGCGCTTCTCGCTCGCGTCCGGATTGATGAATCGCTGGTAGATGTCGCGGCTCACGTTGGTGGAGGGGACCAGCAGGAAGGTGTTGCCGGTTGAGAGCACGATCGCCACCGCAGCGGCGAGGAGGAACGCCCCGCCGAGCACCGGGAGTCCGTGGCGAGCCGTATGCATGATGATGGTCTCCGACGCCGCGCGCCCCACGATCGACGTCTGCGTCGTCAGGTCGGGGAACGCGGCACGCCCGACGATGGCGACCAGGGCCAGCGTCGTCTCGATGAGCACGACGCCCACCACCATGCCGACGACTGCCCGCCGTGCGGCGTTGGCGTCCTTGGCCGAGAAGAACTTCTGGTACATCCCACTCTCGCCAAGAAGCAGGAGAAACGTCGGCATTGAGACGCCCAGGACCCAGAGCACGTTGTGACCCCCCATTACCGTCAAGTGCTCCGCCGGCAGTCGCTCGGCCACCGCGCCGATCCCGCCAAGTTGGAACACCATATAGGGGAGCGTGAAGACCACGGCGAGCGTGATGATGATGCCGTTGAAGAGGTCGACGGTCACGATGGACACCATACCGGCAAGTGCAGTGAACAGCACGATGGCGGCGGCGGTGATGAGCATCCCCTGAGTCGGCGAGATCGCACCGTCGGTGACGATGGTGAGAATCCAGCCACCACCGCGGAACTGGTATGCCGCGATCGTCACGTACGCGAGGATGATGGCAATGGTTCCGAGGACACGTGCCGCGGCGTTGTACCGCTGCTCCAGCAGGTCCGGGACGGTGTATTGCGCGATGCGGCGGACGCGACCGGCAATGAAGTAGGCGAAGACCAGCCCGACCCAGGCGCCGAAGGAGAACCACAGCTCCGACAGGCCGGACCGGAAGGCGAGGCCCGCGCCGCCGAACAGCGACCCCGATCCAATCCAGGTGCAGACCAACGTGCCAACGAGCATGTACACGGGGACGGCGCGACCGGCCACCATGAAGTCGTCGTGGCTCTTGACGCTCCGGGAGCGCCAGAGACTGACGCCAATGAGCGCCAACGGGTAGGCCAGGACGACGACGGCGAACAGGCTCATGGGGATCTCCTACCTTGGGGCATGGCCGACGGGCGGGGTAAAATGAAGGCCCCACCGACTGATGGCAACGTCAGGCCGGAGGCCGATCGGGTGCCGACGGGTCTGCGTAGTGGCAGGCCACCAGCCGGCCGACCCCGATCTCGCGCAGCAGCGGGACCTCACGCCGGCACCGCTCGTCCTTCGCCGGATGCGGGCACCGTGGGTAGAAAGGACAGGCGTCGGCAGGTTGCGAGCCGGGTTGCGGCTCGGCCGGAGCCGGGTCGGGACCCGCTGACCTGCCCACGGGCTCACCCGCCATCGACCGCTGTCGGGCGCGCCGTGGGTCGGGGACCGGGATCGCGGCAAGGAGCGTTGTGGTGTACGGATGCGTAGGAGCCGCGAACAGCCGTGGCGTCGGGGCGATCTCGACCAACTTGCCGAAGTACATGACCGCGACGCGATCGGCGAGATGGCGGACCACCGCCAGGTCGTGCGCGATAAAGAGGTACGTGAGCGATCGCCGCTCTCGCAGATCGGCGAGCAGATTCAGCACCTGCGCCTGCACCGACACGTCGAGCGCTGACACCGGTTCGTCGAGCACGACGAATTTCGGCTCGACCGACAGCGCGCGAGCGATGCCCACGCGCTGCCGCTGACCGCCCGACAGCTCGTGCGGATACCGATCGACGAGGATCGGATCTAGGCCTACTTCGCCGAACAAGGTGCGCACTCGCGTGTCGAGTTCGCTGCGGCGTGCCAATCGGTGCACGGTCATCGGTTCCCGCACGGCCGATCCGATCGTCATTCTGGGATTGAGCGATCCGGCCGAATCCTGGAACACGATCTGCATGCGACGGCGGAGCGCTCGGAGGGTCCGCCGATCTGCCGTCAGCACGTCGGTGCCATCGAAGTGTACGGTCCCGCTGTTCGCGGTGAGCAACCGCAGGATCAGCCGACCGAGAGTGGTCTTGCCGCTCCCACTCTCGCCGACCAGTCCCAGTGACTCCCCCCGAGCGATCGCGAAGCTGACTTCGTGCACCGCCCGGATGGTCCGCGCCCGACCGAACAGACCCCCTCCGGACCGGAACGTCTTCGAGAGCCGATCGACCGCGAGCAGGGGCTGGCCGTTCATCGGACCCTCCGGTGCGGCTCATCCGTGAGCCAGCAGCGGACAT
This sequence comes from Gemmatimonadota bacterium, assembly GCA_029863245.1. GTDB lineage: Bacteria > Gemmatimonadota > Gemmatimonadetes > Gemmatimonadales > GWC2-71-9 > JAOTVV01. Next base: position 356,048 of record JAOTVV010000001.1, on the reverse strand, counting down.
CGCCCGCCGCCGTCGGTGTGAGTTCCGGGTGAGACGTACGGCATCGATCCCACGCGTGGGGGCATCGGGGATGAAAGCGGCACCCGTCCGGCCAGGTAGCGGCGTTGGGCACGGAGCCAGCGATGGCCGACAGCCGGGTCACTGGTCGATCTAGTCTGGGCACCGCCTTGAGCAGTGCTTCGGTGTATGGGTGCATGGGGCGCTCGAAGATCGCGGCCGCCGAGGCCTGCTCGATGATCTGCCCGCCGTACATCACGGCAATACGGTCGGCGAGTCCCGCGACGACCCCGAGATCGTGGGAGATGAGCAGCATGGCCATCCCCAGACGGCCCTGGAGTTCCGCCAGCAGCTCCAGGATCTGGGCCTGCACGGTGACATCGAGGGCCGTCGTAGGCTCGTCGGCGATGAGGACTTTCGGCTCACAGGAGAGCGCGATGGCGATCATCACGCGCTGTTGCATGCCTCCACTCAGCTCGTGCGGATAGGCACCCAGCCGCTCGGCGGCCTGCGGAATTCTCACCAACTCCAGCAAGTCGGTCGCGCGGGCCCGCGCGGCTGTGCGCGAGATGGTGCGGTGGGCGCGCAGCGTTTCCGTGATCTGGGTTTCGACCGTGAGAACTGGGTTCAGGCTCGTCGCGGGCTCTTGAAACACCATGGCGATCTCCGCGCCGCGGATGCGACGCAACTCGCGCGCCTCGAGCGTGAGGAGGTTCACGCCACCGAATTCGACCACGCTTTCGGGCTCGATACGCCCCGGCTCGTCGATGAGCCCGAGGATTGAGAGCGCGGTCACCGTCTTGCCGCACCCCGATTCCCCGACGATGGCCAGTGTTTCGCCCACGTCGAGGGTGAAGTTCACCCCATCGACCGCGCGGGTCGCCGGATTGCCGGCAAACGTGGTGCGGAGGTCGCGAACCTCGAGAAGCGGCTTCATTGGGAACGCGGGTCGAGGGCGCGGCGCACGCCGTCGCCGAGCAGACTGAACGCCAGCACTGTGACGACGATCGCCAGACCCGGGAAGAGCGCCACCCAGGGCGCGGTGCGCAGCACCTGTTGGCCATCGGCGATGATCTGTCCCCACGACGGTGTTGGAGGACGCACACCGACACCCAGGTAGGAGAGCCCAGCCTCGAGCAGGATCATCTGACCAATGCCGAGCGTGGCCATCACGATGATCGGGCCCGCGATGTTGGGCAGGAGGTGCCGCCCGACGATGCCGCGGAGGCCGAGACCGACGGCGCGCGCCGCCGCGATGAACTGGCGGCTCTTCACGCTCAACACCTCGGCGCGAACGATGCGACTCGTGTCGAACCAACTGGTGAGCCCGAGAATCAGGACGAGACCCACCACGCCGATATCCTCCCACAAGGCCACCACGACGAGTACGAGGAACAGGCGGGGCATGGCCAGGGCGCCGTCGACGCCGCGCATGAGCACCTGGTCCACCAGCCCGCCGGCGAGACCGGCTGCAAGACCCACCGCGGTTCCCAACACGATCGAGACCGCGACCGACAGCACGGCAATGCTGAGGGATATCCTCGCACCGTGCAGCACACGGCTCAGGAGGTCCCGGCTGTAGAAGTCGGTGCCGAACGGGTGAGCCAGCGATGGTGGCTGGTATTGTTTTCCGACGAGGTCGAGCTGTGCGGTGGGATCGTGGGAGGCCACCACCGACGCGAAGGCGGCGAGCAGCGCGAAGAGCACCACGAGAGCGAGCCCGACGCGCGCGCGCCGATCCTGCCACACGAGCCGGAGGGTTCGGCTCATGCCGCCTCCCGCGTGCGTGGGTCGAGCACCCGGTACAGAATGTCGGCGAGCAGGTTGCCGAGCACGACCATGACCGCGGCGAGCACGGCCGCTCCCGTGACGACGAAGTAGTCCCGTCCGTGGATTGCGTCGACGGTCAGCTTGCCCATTCCAGGCCACGCGAAGACGGTCTCGACCAGTACCGTCCCACCGAGCAGCAGAGGGAATGCGAGCCCGAAGAGCGTGATGACCGGGAGCAGCGCGTTCCGTAACGCATGACGCAACACCACCGTCCGCTCCGCCAAGCCTTTGGCGCGGGCGGTGCGAATGAAATCCTGCCGGATGACGTCGAGCATTGCGGCCCGCTGGAACCGGGCCGTGGCGGCAGCACCGATGGCGCCGAGGGTGACGGCCGGCAACGTGAGGTGTCGGATGCGATCCCAAGCCTGCGCGAGCAGGGAGAGCTGGTCGTAGACGACGGGATCCGTTGCCCCGGACACGGGAAGCCAACGCAGCGTCTCGCCGAAGAGGAGCAGCAGGACGATTCCGAGCCAGAAGACGGGGGTGGAATACACGGTCAGCGAGACCAAGGACAGGACGTCGTCGACCCGCGACCCGGCTCGGAGGCCCTGGGCCACTCCGAGGCCGATCCCCAAGCCGAACGTGACCACTAGGGCCGCGGCGGCGAGGAGCAGGGTGTTCGGGAGCCGGTCCCGGATTGCGTGCCACGCCGGGCGATGCTCACGGTACGAGTAGCCGAAATCGCCTCGCGCCAGATTGCCAAGGTACCGCACGTACTGCTCGAGGATCGGGCGATCCAGGCCGAAGGCACGCCGTTGCTGCTCGACGACCGTCCGCGGAACCAGCAGTGAGCTACTGGTGCTGCTGAGTGGATCTCCGGGCGCGAGCTGTAACAGGAGAAACGTGAGTGTTCCGACCAGGAAGACGATCGCCACCGCTTGGAGCAGGCGTGCCGCGACGAACCGATGCACGCTCAGTTGTCGTAGCGGTCCCGCGGAAGGCGTCGGGCGGTCGGCACGCGCCACAGCGGGAGGGTCGCCGTCAGGTTGTCTCCACGGATCGACACGTTCTCGAACCGGCGGTGGACGCCGGCCTTCGGGACCGTGCAGCTGATCCAGATGGCGGGAGCGTCGCCATTGATCAAGGACACCGCATCGGTCCAACGTCCGCGAGCGGTCTCGATGTCCCGGGCATCCAGCGCGGTGCGAACGGCGTGATCCACGTCGGGGTTGACGTACGAGCCAAAGTTGAAGCCGCCGATGGCGTCCCGTGTCCAGACCTCGCTGATGGAGGCGGGGCTCGGATCTCCGCCATAGGACCCGTAGAACACGTCGAACCTGCCGGTCTCCGCTCGCTGGAGAAACGTGTTGAAGTCCAGCTCGGTGATCCGCATCTCCACCCCGAGGCTCTTGAACTGCTCCTGGATGATCTGTGCGAAGCGGCGACGCTGCGCGCTGGTCTCGGGAACGATGATCGAAAAGCTGAGCCGCCGACCGTAGCGATCCAGCACACCGTCTCCATCGGAGTCGCGCCACCCCAACTGGGTGAGCTCGCGCCGGCCACGTGCCGCATCGTACGGGAGCCGCTCATACTCGGCGCCGTAGATCCACATGGCGGGGCTCACCGGCCCGTCCGCCACGATGCCGTCCGCGCCGTCAACCGCGCGCACGGCTGCCGCGCGGTCGACGGCGACGGCGAGGGCCCGCCGCAGCGCGCGGTCGGCGAACAGGGGGTGCGGCCGAGTCGGGTCGGCCGGGTCCCGGAAGTTGAAAAGGAGATAGCTATAGAAAGTGGACGGCTGGTAGGCGATGGCCCGGATCTCGTCCGAGGTCTCGGTTCGTTGCACGGCCTCGGGAGGCAGATAGGTGAGAACGTCCACACTTCCCGAGAACAACTGTGTGATGGCGGCCGACATGTCGCCGCCGGTGGACCGCCAGATCACGCGTCGCAGCCCCGGGCGGGCGAGAAAGTACGCGGAATCCGCCACCAGTTCCACTGATTCTCCGGCCCGCCATCGCACGAAGCGATAGGGTCCGGCCCCAATCGGGTTGCGGCCGAACGGATGGGAGACGAGCTCCCCGCGCGGCACCGCGCCCAGCAGGTGTTTCGGCAGGATCCACATGTGGTACACCGCGTCAAACAGCTGCTCCAGGTAGGCACGCGGAAAGCGGAACGCGACCGTGTGAGGGTCGCGCACGTCCACGCCGGCGATCTGGAGCACCCGAGGTCGCGCGGGCGAACCCACCAGTGAATCGCGATAGACCTCGTAGGTGAAGGCGACGTCCTCAGCGGTCACGGGCGCGCCGTCATGCCAGCGCGCACTGGGGTTCAACGAGAACACGATCGTCAGGGAGTCCTCGCGTGTCCAGGAGCTCGCGAGCCTCGGCTCGAAGCTCGTCGGGTCGACGGTGTTCAAGTCCGGGCCCAGGTCGGCCAGTCTCGTGAAGACGAGGTCGATGATCGATCGCCCGATATCTCCCTGTGTGCTCGGGGGGAACAGCACGTCGGCCTCAGCAGGTGTCGCAATCACGGCCGTGCCACACCAATCGTCGGGGCAAGGTGCGATTCGCTCGGCGACGCATGCGGTGGCCAGCACTCCTGCGATCAGGGCGGCACAGATCCGAGGCATCGGTGGCCTCCGGTGTCGGTCCATCGAGTCGAGGGCCGGTGTCACCGACGCCACGTCCACGAGGCGTCGGCGAAGCGGGCCAGGTCGTCGGCAGTCGGCACGATCGTGCCGGTGCTCCACGTCCCGCCCCACGCCGCCCGTGCCTCCGCGACGATCGCGTCGGCGACTTCTTCGAAGTGCACGGCGCGCCCAAGCACCTCCCGGAGAGCCGTCGCGCCGGATGGGCCGGCGGCTCGACGGGTCACCCGCGCCACGAGGTCCTGACCGTCCTCAAGCAGCAGCGATCCGTGCTGCAACAGCGCACCGCGCTCTCGAACTTGCGCGCTACCCACAAGCTTCCGTCCACGAACCATGATCTCTCCGCCGACGGACGATGCGAAGCATGGTCCCGCGGGAAAACCGAGGCGCGTGGCCGGAGGGGCGGCGAGGACCGCGGGGGCACCAATCCGCTTGAGGGCACCCGCGAGCATCTCGTGAATTGAAATGTACGCATTCTCGAGGGACCCGAACACATGCGGAGGTGCAGCGAGCGCATAGGTCACCTCGTGCTCGTGCCACACGGCGCGCCCGCCGGTCGGACGGCGCACTGTGCCCAGGCCGAGACGAGCGATTTCGCTGCGGTCGTACCGCGCGCTCGCGGGCTCGTTGCGGCCAAACGAAAGACAGGGTGGTTGCCAGCGGTAGAGTCTCAGGGCAGCGGAGCCCTTCTGGGCGAGGCGGAGGAGTGCCCAATCGATCGCCATGTTTTCGGGGCCGGATCGTCCGACGGGGTCGACCGCGAGCCGCCACGGCACCGTGGCTCGGCTGTCAGGAGGATCGACCGATCGCGCAACGGCGGGCCCGCGGCCTCGCGCGTGGGGTCCGGCGGTCCCGTGACTCGTCACGCCGCTCCGGCCGGCTCGTACGCCTCCAGCGGCGGGCACGTACAGACGAGATTCCGGTCACCATACGCCGCGTCGGCGCGCCCCGCTGGGGGCCACACCTTGTGCTCCCGCGTTTCCGGGGTGGGGAAGGCGGCACGCTCTCGGGAGTACGGCCGATCCCAGTCGTCCACCAACAGATCGGCGAGCGTGTGCGGGGCGTTCTTGAGCAGGTTGCGTTCCGGGTCGGCCCGGCCCTCTTCGATCTCCCGGATCTCGTCGCGGATTGCGATCATCGCCCGGCAGAAGCGATCCAACTCTTCCTTGGACTCGCTTTCCGTGGGCTCGACCATCAACGTGCCAGCCACCGGGAACGACACGGTGGGCGCGTGAAACCCGTAATCCATGAGGCGTGTGGCGATGTCGCTCACGTCCACGCCTGCCGAGTGCTTGACAGGACGCGTGTCGAGGATGCACTCGTGGGCGATCAGACCGTTCTGGCCGGCGTAGAGCAGGTCGAAGTGTCCGTGGAGTCGGCGGGCGATGTAGTTGGCATTGAGGATCGCCACCTGCGTCGCCTCAGTGAGGCCGTTGCGGCCCATCATGCGAATGTACGCCCACGAAATCGGAAGCACGGACGGGCTCCCCCACGGGGCGGCAGACACCGTCCCGCAGGACTGCTCGATCCCGAGTGGGACAACGGGGTGGTCCGGCAGGAATGGCACCAGATGCTCGGCGACCCCGATGGGGCCCATGCCCGGTCCGCCCCCGCCGTGCGGAATGGCGAACGTCTTGTGGAGATTGAGGTGACAGACGTCGGCACCGATGTCTCCGGGCCGGGCGATGCCGACCATGGCATTCAGGTTCGCGCCATCCAGATAGACCTGGCCGCCGTTGGTGTGGATCACGTCGCACATTTCGCGGATCGTGGCCTCGAACACGCCGTGGGTCGAGGGATACGTGATCATCAGAGCGGCCAGATCGTTCCGGTACTGCCCGGCTTTGGCGCGCAAATCGTCCATCTCGACGTTGCCGTCCTCGTCGGTCTTGACCACGACCACCTTCAACCCCGCCATGACGGCACTGGCCGGATTGGTCCCGTGGGCCGACTGCGGGATCAGGCAGACGGTGCGGTGACCCTCGCCTTCGGCGCGTAGATACGCGCGAATCACGAGCAGCCCCGTGAACTCACCCTGTGAGCCGGCGTTGGGCTGGAGCGAGACGCCCGGGAATCCGGTAATCTCGGAGAGGTACGACGACAGCTCATCGAAGAGTTGCGTGTACCCTGCCGCCTGTTCGCGGGGCGCGAACGGATGGAGGCCCCCGAATTCGGGCCAGCTCACAGGCAGCATCTCCGCCGCGGCATTGAGCTTCATCGTACAGGATCCCAGCGGGATCATGGCCGACGTGAGCGAGAGATCGCGGTCCTCGAGCCGTTTGAGGTAGCGCAGCATCTCGGTCTCGGAGTGATACCGATTGAAGCACTCGTGTACGAGATACGGCGACGCCCGCCTGAGGGTCGCAGGGATCGCCGACGCCGCGCCCCCCACGAGGGCCGGCACGTCCAGATCGTGCGTGGTCCCGAGAGCGAAAATTGAGATCAGGTCGGCGAGGTCACTCTCCGACGTGGTCTCGTCGAGCGTCACCCCAATTCGGGTCGGCGCGATCGACCGGAAGTTGACTCGGCTGGCACGCGCGCGCTCGTTCACCCGGGTCACACGGCCCGCATCGGCTTCGACCGCCAGCGTGTCGAAGAACGCTTCATGGGCCACACGGTACCCGAGCCGACGCAGCGCATCAGCCAGGGTCACGGTGAGCATGTGGACCCGTTCCGCGATTCGTCGAATGCCTTCCGGACCGTGATAGACGGCATACATGCCGGCCATCACGGCGAGCAGTACCTGCGCGGTGCAGACGTTACTGGTGGCCTTCTCGCGACGGATGTGTTGCTCTCGCGTCTGAAGCGCCATCCGTAAGGTCGGTCGTCCCTCAGGATCGCGGGTGACGCCGATGAGCCGGCCGGGCACGTGGCGTTTGAACTCCTCCTTGGTTGCGAAGTACGCAGCATGGGGACCGCCGTACCCCATGGGAACACCGAAACGCTGCGTGTTGCCCACCGCCACGTCGGCACCCCACTCTCCCGGCGGGACCAGGAGCGCCAGGCTCAGCAGGTCCGCCGCGGCCGTGACGATGGCGCCGGCAGCATGGGCTCGCTCGCACAGACCGTGGAAGTCGTCAATCCGACCTTCGGTGGACGGGTACTGCACGAGCGCTCCGGCCACGTGCCCCGTGAACTCGAAATCCTGTGGGTCGGCCACCACCACCGAGATGCCCCTCGCCTCGGCGCGCGTCTGCACCACCGCGATCGTCTGGGGATGGCAGCCGGTGTCCACCAGATAGACCGGATGGTCGGCATCCTTGGCCTTGGCCACCGCCATTGTGAACGTCATCGCCTCCGCGGCTGCTGTTGCCTCGTCGAGCAGCGAGGCGTTCGCCACAGGCAAAGCGGTGAGGTCCGACACCATCGTCTGGAACCCGAGCAGCGCCTCGAGCCGTCCCTGGGAGATCTCCGCCTGATAGGGGGTGTACGCCGTATACCAGCCGGGGTTTTCGAGGATGTTCCGCTGCGTCACGGGGGGGACGATGCAGTCCGCATACCCCATGCCGATGTACGAACGGAACACGTGGTTCTTGGCCGCGATGGTCCTGAGCGTGCGGAGCGCTTCGTACTCCGTGAGTGCCAGGGGAAGGTCCAGCGGGCGCTCGAGCCGAATCTCACTGGGAACGGCGGTCTCGATGAGCTCCGTCAGCGAATCGTAGCCCAGCGTGGCCAGCATATCCGCGATGTCACGTGGCCGAGGACCGATATGACGCCGGACAAAGGGATCACCGTGGCGTGGGGCCGCAGCGTGGTGTGTCATGATTCTCTACCTCTATGCGTGCAAACGCCCCGGGGGGTCCCAGGGCGTTTCACGGCGGAGCGGTTGTGTCGTCCCCCGAAACCGGCCGCCTGCTCACTCCCCGACGTGCTGGGCGTAGTCGGCCGCGGTCAGCAGCTGATCCAGGTCCGCTCGGCTGCGAATCTCGAGCTTGATCATCCACCCTTCACCATACGGATCGCGATTGATCAGCGCCGGATCTGCCTCGAGCGCCTGGTTGATCTCCACGACCTCCCCAGCCAGCGGGCAGAACAGTTGTGAGACCGCTTTCACGGCTTCGATGGAGCCAAATTCTTCCATTTCGTTGAACTTGGCACCGACTTCGGGCAAATCGACGTACACCACGTCGCCGAGCTCGCCTTGCGCATAGTCAGTGATGCCAACCACGACGATGCCGGCATCGTCCGCCGGCCGCACGTACTCGTGCTCTTCCGTGTAGTGCAGATTGTCAGGGATCTCGGACATGGTGTTTCCGTGGTTAGGCGTTCAACGGCGAGGGTAGGTTATGCGCCCTCCGTCGGCCTGTCAACCGGCCTCCCCGATGGTCGAGAAGATGCCTCGGGACAGTCCCCTATGACGCGGCCACTCGGTACCACTCGCGACCTGGCATCTTGGCCTGTGCCTGCGTGGATCTCATCGACACCCCGCAGGGGATCGTGGTGGGCCGTTCATCTGGAACTCCCTGCTCCGCCCAGGGACGGACATCGATGCCGAACAGGACGGGGTCCTTCAGGTCGGCCTCGAGGCGGGGAGCGTTTGCCAGGTAGATGAGGCGCGGGGGCGCAGCGAGGTGCGAGAGGGCCTGGCGGGTCCAGGCGTGCACGGCGCGGTGATCGGCATCGCCGTTCAGTCCGTCGGGCCCGAAGGTGACGACCGTTGTTGGCCGGCCATCGGTAGCCGCCTTCGCCAGGGCGCTCGTTGCAGTGGCGTCATCGGGATCGAGGGTGCCCGGTGACCGTCCGAGGGCCACGATTCTGGAAAACCCCGGGACTGAAGGTGTGGTCGTTGCGCTCACCACGTGGATCTCGACGTCGGCATCTCGATACCGCGCCACCGTGCCGCGCATTGTGGCGATGAGGTCTTGACCGTGGGCGATGGCGATCAGCAACGGCCCGCGACCACCGTCGGTCGTGCGAGCCGCCGCCTGGCGGAGCTCGCGCCAGGCGTCCCACGCCGATCGCTCGAGAGCCGCGAGGCTTCCGGTGTTGTCGATGACAATGTGGCTGCGCTCGCGCTTCTCGACAGACGGCAGTTGCATCTCGATGAGCCGGTCCGCGTCCTCTGTCGCGAGGCCGCGGTGTTTCACCAGGCGCTGGCGCCGCACGTCGGCCGGTGCGTCGACGAGCACCACGAGATCGAACTGGTCCGGATCCAGGACCTCGAACAGCAGCGGAATGTCGTTGACTAGGACCGCATCGCCACGCGCGCCCGCTGCGGCCGCGAGCCGTGCACGCCGCTTCCGGACGGCGGGATGGACGATTCCGTTGAGTCGAGCCCGGGCCGTGTCGTCCTGCAGGATGCGACGACGAAGCCAAACCCGATCGAGCGTGCCGTCGGCCAGCAGCACCTCTCTCCCGAATGCGCGGATGATAGCGTCGTGGGTCGGCGTTCCCGGCGCCTGTTCCTCTCGCACCAGGCGGTCGGCATCCAACACGGTAGCGCCCCAGGCAGCGAAATGTGTCACGACGGTCGACTTGCCACTCGCCACGTTGCCGGTGAGACCCACGTTGAGCATGAATCAGCAGGTGCGGTGAGTGAAAACGATCACAGGAGTCGGGTTTGGTCCTCGTCCTTGCGCGGGACCTCGTGACAGTGTCGGCACCGTGCCTCGTAGCTCTCGCTTCCCCCGACCATAATCGTCGGGGAATCGTACCGGGCCGGGCGGCCATCGATCAGGCGCTGGTTGCGGCAGGCGGGGTCGCCGCAGCACACGCAGATGGCGTGGAGCTTGTCCACGACTTCGGCCACCGCCAGCAGGTGGGGCATGGGGCCAAACGGCTCCCCACGAAAATCGGTGTCTGTCCCAGCCACGATGACCCGGAGACCGCGCCTGGCCAACGCGGTGCAGACTTCCACCACGCCAGTATCGAGGAACTGCGCCTCGTCGATCGCGACCACCGCGGTCTCGGGCCGCACTTCCCGCATGATCTCGGCCGACGAGTCGGCGGGCTGGGCCTCGACGGACAGGCCGTCGTGGGTGGTGACCTGGTAGACCCCATAGCGGTCGTCCAGATGGGATTTGAAGACCTGGACACGGCACTTGGCGATGATGGCGCGTCGGACCCGTCGAATAAGCTCCTCGCTCTTCCCCGCAAACATCACGCCGGCGATGACCTCGATCCATCCGGGACGTGTGCTGTGTACCATCCGTGCATCCTCCGTATCCGAGCAGGAGGCTACCGCCCGCGGCGGGCCGGTGCAAGCGCTTGCCAAATCCGATCCCTTCCCCCTTTCTTTGATTCCAGCACGGCCGCGGCGGAGGGCGGTCGGAACTCGACCGGAAGGTCAATCCTATTTCAAAGGGGGTACGCGGTGAACAAGACGGAACTGACCGAGGCGCTGGCCTCGCAGGCTGGCCTGTCAAAGGCGGATGCGGGACGCGCCATCGAGGCGATCTTCGGTGACGCCGGGCTCATCGCCGGTGCGTTGAAGAAGGGCAAGAAGGTGCAGATCACGGGGTTCGGGACGTTCGTCGCCCGCCAGCGCAAGGCCCGAACCGGTCGTGACCCGCGCACCGGTAACGCTATCCAGATCCAGGCCGCGACCCTTCCGGCGTTCAAGGCCGGCCAGGCACTCAAGGACGCGCTGAACTAAGCGGGCTTTACTTCCGGTCGAAGCGGGCCGACACGGACCGGCCCTTCAGCGAGAGGCCGTCGAGCCCCCTGCGGGCGGCATCGGCGGCCTCTGCGCGTACTTCGACCACCGTGAAGTTTTCCCGCAGGTCCACCCGCCCGACGTCGTCCTTTGCGAGGCCGGCGGCATTGAGCAGGGCACCGACGACGTCGCCGGGCCGAAGACCCTCGCGGCGCCCGATGCTGAGGCGCACGTGCACCCACAGCGGCACGCCCTCGGGGAGGGATGGACCGGAGGTGTCCGCGGTGTCCCGCATCGCGAGCAACGCCGCGGCGACCAACGCCGGATCGTGCTCGTCGAGGAGCGGCGCGAGGGCGAGCAAACTGTCCTCGGTCCCTCCACCCTCGATGCGCTCCCGCACTGCCGCCCGCAGGCGTGCCCGCGCGTCGCGGGCCCGGTCTACCTCCGCATCGACATGGATCGCCGTCAGGGGTGCGGCAATGCGCCGCAGATACGCTTGCTGCCACGGACGGACGAACAGGATCACGCGTCCGGCGATCTCGTGCATCGCGCGCAGCGCCTCGACTGTCGGAACCTCCGTGCCAATCACGAGGTCCACCTGCTGGGTGCCGACGTCGTGCCCGATGCTGATCCCGTCCTCCGCACGATAGTCGCTCCATCGCGCCGTCGCGGCCGTCGGATCCCAGATCAGCACCGACGTGGGGCAGAGGGTGTCGAGGGCGGCGCGCACAGTGGCGACGAGATGGGGCCGGCCCACGACGGCGTACCGAGCCGGGGTGGTGGGCGTGACCGGCAGGGTGGTGGTCGCGAGCGTCGGAGCACGGCGCGCGTGGCGAGTCATGAACTCGGACACGCCGCCGGCGTCTGCGGTCACCACGAACCGCTGTGCCTGGCCGCATTCGCCGAGGATCGTGTCCAGGTGCCCGGTAGCTCCCAGCCGCGCGTGATGCTCTGGCCAACACACGACAACGCGCTGGATGCGGTCCAGGCCGAGCCCGCCCTGCTCCAGGAGTTGCATGATCTCTGATGGAGATGCGACCAGGGTCCCGACCCGTTGCGCCCCAAGTCGTTGACGGGTCCGCGCGAGTCCGCTGGCCTGATGCACGGGCTCGAGATCACGGCACGCACGAGCCTCGACGACGAGGTCGTCGGCGGTGGGGAGGTCGGGGGCGAGCACGAGGGTCGCCAGCCCCGGCGATGCGCAGGCAGGGATCTGCTCGAAGAGTGGGCGCACTCCCCAGCCCGCCGGTGGTCCCTCGTAGATGAGGGGATTCCCCGTCTCAACAGCTGCGCGGTGCGCGGCATCGAATTTCGGCGCAAACGTCCAGGACACGACACCCTCGATTGTCAAAGAGGTGCTGGTGGTACGGTTCCCGGAAGCATGGTAGTTTGCACTCGGTTCCGACGCAACGGACGGTCGCCATTTCCCGAGGTTCTCGATGACGCGCTGGTGGAATCAGCTGATGTCCCGCGTCTATGCCCGGGTTCCAAGCCTGTCCGAACGCTATGGCCGCCGATCGGGCACTGTCGGGGAGGTGCCACTCCCGCCGCTGGCGCGGCTCGCCACGTTGCTGTCGGCCTCGCGGGTCGGCATCGTCACGGCGGGCGGCGTGCACTTGGCACACGATCCTCCGTTCGACATGCAGGACCCGGAGGGCGACGGGTCGTTTCGGATCATCCCCGGGGACGCCGCGGCCGGGGCGCTCCGCATCACGCACGACTACTACGATCACCGGGCCGCCGACGAGGACGTGAACTGTGTGTTTCCGATCGACCGTCTTCGGGAACTCGTCGCCGCGCGGGAGATCGGTTCCGTCGCGCCACGGCACGTGGGCCTCATGGGCCACGTGTCGGGACCTCAGCTCGAACGGCTACTCGATCGGAGTGCCGCTGAGATTGGGAAGGTGTTTGCGATGGATGGTGTGGGCCTGGTGCTGACGGTGCCGGGGTGAACGACGTGCCACCGGTCGGTCGGACTGGTTGCGCGGATCCTGGAAGCGCGTGGGATGCCCACGGTGTCGCTGGGAGTGGTGCGCAGCATGATCGAGGGCACGCCGGCGCCGCGGAACGTGTTCGTGCCGTTTCGGTTGGGTCAGGTGGTGGGTGAGCCCGGGAACGCGGCACAGCAGCAGGCGGTGCTGCGAGCCACGTTGGGTGCGGTGACCCGTATCGCGGAGCCGGGCGGACTGCTCGAGCTCCCTTTTCGCTGGAAGCGGGGGACCTATCCGGCGCCGGTCGGGATGGCGACGCAACCACCGTCCCCCGTTGATGCCTAGCGTGACGCCCGAGGAGTGGAACGGTGACACGATCTGGTTCGAGGTTCATTGTCGGTTGGCTGGCTGCTGGGTTGGCGCTCGCGATGCCGGCTGACGCGCAGGAGCGGGTTGGGATTCGCTCGCTCGGTGTTCAACCGGGGATCCTCCCCACGGGCGCCCTCAATGCGATCACCGACGTGGCAGGGGTCCGCGTGGGCCACGTGACGCTCGCGCTGGGTGATTCCATCAACACCGGGGTGACGGCAGTGCTGCCGCACGGGGGCAACGTCTTCCGTGACAAGGTTCCGGCAGCGGTGGTGGTCGGCAACGGCTTCGGCAAGTTGGCCGGGTTCACCCAGGTGCAGGAGCTCGGGGAGCTGGAGTCTCCTGTGGTGCTCACCTGCACCCTCTGCGTGCCGCGGGCAGCGGATGCCGTCCTCACCTACTTGCTCGAGCTTCCAGGCAACGAATCGGTGCGGTCGGCAAACCCCGTAGTGGGCGAAACGAACGACGGGTTCCTCAACGACATCCGGCGCCGACCGATCGAGGAGCATCACGTGCTCGAGGCGATCCGTGGTGCCCGTGGGGGTCCCGTGGCGCAGGGGAGCGTTGGGGCCGGACGGGGCACGATGGCGTTCGGCTGGAAGGGTGGGATCGGTACCGCGAGTCGGATGCTCTCACCCGCGATGGGTGGGTGGACGGTTGGCGCGCTGGTGCAGAGCAATTTCGGCGGGATGCTCAGCATCGCCGGCGCGCCGGTCGGGCGGGAGATGGGACGGTACTATCTCCGGGACAGGCTCGAAGCCGCACCCGACGGTATACGGGGCGACAGCGGCGTCGACCCCTCCACCGAGGATCGAGCGGACGGGTCCATCATGATCGTGCTGGCGACCGACGCGCCCCTCTCGCACCGCAACTTGGAGCGGTTGGCGCGGCGAGCGCTGGCAGGGCTGGCCCGGACCGGGAGCGCGATGACGAACGGGTCCGGCGACTACGTCATTGCGTTCAGCACGGTGCGGGTGGCGGCGGCGCGCGAGGCGACGGAGGTGCCGAATGACCAGATGAGTCCGCTGTTCCTGGCCGCACTGGAGGCCACCGAGGAGGCGATCTACAACTCCTTGCTCTACGCCACCACCGTCCGCGGCCATCGCGGCGTCGGCGAGGCGCTGCCCATCGATGCCACGCTGGAGATTCTCAAGCGTCACGGTATCGTGGAACGATGACACCCGAGTCCGATTCCCCGAGCGTCCGCTTGTCGCGGAACCTCGCGCACCTCGCGTCTGACGCACACGGGTCTCTCGATCGCGAGGTGGAGCGTCGACGCGTTGCTGGCGCTCTCGTTGCGGACCTCGCTCGGGAGGAGCCGGCGATTGACCCTCCGCGCGGCTCGCTCGAGGCGGCGCTGAAGACGCTTCGCGACGGGCATGGGTCGACGTCGGCCGCCGGCGGGCTGGAGTTACGGGCTGCCGCGGCGCGGTACCTGTCGCTGCTGTCCGGAGGTCGGCCCGTGAACGCCGACCACGTCGTGGTGTCGGCCGGCGCGCGACACGCATGCTTCACCGCGTTCTTCTCCCTGTTCGAACACGGTGATCACGTTCTGCTTCCCAAGCCTGGGTGGCCTGCGTTCGAAGGTCTCGTCCGGCTCGCGCGAGCCTCGCCGGTTGCGATTCAGGGCGACCTCGAGTGGAGCCTCAAGGTGAGTGCGCAGGATCTCGGCGCGCGGAGTGACGCCCGAACCGCGGGACTCGTGCTCTCGACGCCAGTGAATCCGACTGGCGCCGTGTATACCCGCTCGGAGCTGAAGACGCTGTTTGAATGGGCACTGGAGCGCAATCTCTGGATCGTGTGCGATGAGACGTACCGCCGTGTGCACTACGGATCCGGTCCCGCCCCATCGGCCCTCGATCTGCCCGATGAGTTGCTGCAGCGGGCGGTCGTGGTCACGGGACTGGACGCCTCCCACGGGCTGGCGGGCTGGCAGATCGCGGTGGCCTTGGCACCGCCGGAGGTCAGCCGCGCGATGGGCCGGGTGCAGGAGCACGCGATGGGGGCGGTGCCCTGGCCGGCACAGCGTGGCGCGGCGGCGGCGCTCTCGAGCGACCGCGCCGACCACGATCTGGCCCAGTGGCTCGACACGCTGCGCGAGCACCGTGATGCCGTGGTGGCGTACTTTCGCCGCGAGCTCCCCGGTGTCGAGTTCATCGAGCCGCTCGGAGCGTACTACTTCTTCTTCCGCGTGGACGGCTTCTTCAGTGGGTCGATTACATCGGCCCGGTCCTTTTGCGAACGGCTGGTGGAAGAACACGGTGTCGCGCTCGCCCATGGCGGCACGTTTGGCGACGAGCGATGGGTGCGGCTCAACTATGCCGCCAGCCGTCGCGATATCGAACGGGGGCTGGAAGGCCTGGCCACCTTCGTGCGGTCTCTTACGGGAGGCGACGTGTCATGACCGAGGCGAGTCTTTTCAGCGGCAGAGTCGAGCCGCTCGACGGTGATCTTCCGGCGCTCACGTATGCGTGGGACGCCGAGACCGAGATCCTGTCTTGCCATCTCGACGTCAAGAGCACCAGAGGACTGACCGGCTCGATCGAGCTGGAGGACGCCCAAGGTGCCATTGTGACGCTCGATTTCGTGAGTGGGGTGATGCAGGGTCTGGAAGTGGTCGTCTGGCCTGAGATGACCCGGGTAGACCTCAGCCCGCCTGCTACCGACGAGCGGGGGCGCTTCGTCGTCCCAGCGCGCCCGTCGCAGCCAGGGATCGCCGTTCTGGAGGTCGATGCGGTGTTGTGGGCGGAAGCGACATCCGACGAGTCTACCATCCACGTGGGGATCGGGGGTCGGCGACCCACACGTGGCGTGGCGCTCGCCGACAAGCTCCTCCTCGATGTGGACGAGCGCGGGGAGCCCGCCGGGTTCTGGCTGCTGTCCGTTCCACCGTTTCCCCAAGAGAGAGAGGTGTGATGCCTGTCCCTCGATCTTTCTGCTGGCGGGGCGATGGGTGTACCGAGGGGGGCGACGGCACCGATCCGTGACTTGTTCTCCGTCCGTCGATAAGGTGAGCGTCTGACGGACTCGCCACGCCGTCGACTGATCGCAGCGCTGCAGCAGGCCGGTGGGACGGTCGGTGCGGGGGCAATGCTCACGCACGCCCCGCCACCGTTGGGCGCGCCGTTCGGCAGCGCCGACTATGTCGAGGGCCGACCGGTGAGGGCGATCGATGTCGGCGGCGCGATGCCAGCCCCGGAGCCCATGGCCTTCATCGACGGCATTCAGCGCTACGCGGTCGAAGGCCGGATTGGGCTGGTGCCGATCGTTCGGGGCTATGTCGCGGCGGCGGCGCTGCGCCGGGAGCGGGGGGAACTCCGGGTCATCGATTCCGGGGCCCAGGAATTCATCGTGGCGCCCCTGCGTCGGCTCACGGCAGACCAGCGAACGGCCCTCGAACGATCCGGTCTTCGACTGCTCGACTGCATGGGCGCCGAGCGATCGCACCCCATTCTCGACGTGCAACTCGCAGCCAAGGTGGTCGAACATCGGCGAGAGCGCATCGAGATCGACGTCACACGGCGTACCCTCGTCGCCGACCCGGAGACCTGGCTGGTGGTGGACGGATCCCTCGCGGGGATCGACGATCTGAGCGGCGATGGCGCGACGCGGATCCTCGGCCTTGTGAAGAGTCACGAGACCCAGTTCCTCGACGGTCCGGATCTCGAGGTGGCCCTCACCCTGCCGGCGGGCCACCGGACGAGCGTGTTTGCGCGAACGGCCGGGCAGCGGGCCACGGTCTACACGTGGTATCTTCGACTCTGGCCGTGGGAGGACCACGAGTTGCTTCACGGCCTCGTCCGCATCGAGCGACCGCCGACTCCAGACGGCGTGGATGAGGCGACGAGCGTGAGCCGGTGGTTGCTGTCCGAGCGGGCCCCGCTGTCGGCGCCTGACAGCCGATGGGATCGACTCGTGTATCCGATTCAGCAGGTGGAGACGTATTTGCGCGCCCTCGCAGGAGGCTGGTGGTGAGTCAGACGAGTGGAAACGCGCCAGTCGGTCGGGTCGTGGCGACGGAGACGCTCCCGGCCGGCACCCACCAGTTCTTCTTCTGGAGCGCGATCGACACCCCGATCGGCATCGGGGCCATCGTACGCGTGGACGACGGGGCGGGCCGCTCCGTCTATGCCGTCGTCGTCGATGGGAAGGGCTATTCCGACTTGGCCTCGCCGCTGCACGAGGTGGTCGTGGCCCAAGGCGATCCGGCCGGCGACCGCGCCCCTACGCGTCGTACGGAAGTCCGGTTGTGGACGGCGGCCGTGCTCCGCCAGGATCCGGAGGAGCCCGTCCAGCCGGTTCCACTGGCAGACGTCCGACTGGCAACCAAGGAGGACGTCGAGGTCGCACTCCGTATGGACGCCTACGTGAGGGGTGAACGGCCCACGGGCATTCCGATCGGCGTGTACCGGGCCGGCGGCCTGTCGGCGCCGGTGTGCATGGATGCCGATTTCCTGCTCGGGCCCGAGTCGGCGCACCTCAACATCTCGGGCGTCTCGGGACTCGCCACGAAGACGAGCGCGGTCGAGTTCCTGCTGGCGAGCATCTTCCAGCGGCTACCGGCACACAAGGGATCGGTGGCGGCAGTGTGCTTCAACGTCAAGGGCCCCGATCTCTGCTTCCTCGATCAGCCGGGAGAGCTGACCGATGCTGACCGCGAGCTGTATGCGGTCTTGGGCATCGATCCGCGTCCGTTCGACCGGGTGCGGTATTTGGCGCCGTTTAGGGCCGACGGGGTCAACCTCAACACCCTGCGCTCGCATCCGGACCTCGTGGCCGACGTGCAGCCGCTGGTTTGGGGACTCCGGGAAGTCCTGGGCTTTCACGAGGTGCTGCTCAACCGCGACGACATCGATGCCAAGGCCGACGGGTTCCTGGACTTCCTCGTCGACCGGGTGGTCGAGAAGGAATTTCGCGACGAGTGGGGCACAACCCACCGCGTCCAGAGCTTCGCCGATCTGGATCGGCTGTTTCGCGCCATCTTCGACGGTCTGGAGCAAGCGGGGCGCTCCGATATCTGGCGGACCCATCACATCGCCACTATTCGCAAGGTTCGCAATCGTCTCCTCAACATCTCCACCCGATGCAAGGGACTCGTGACCGACGACGGTTCGGTGAGCGATTTGCCGTTCGGCGAGTTCGAGGATCGGACGGTCTATGTGCTCGACGTCGCCGGAATGGACCAAGTGGCGCAGGATCTGGTCTTTACGCGTGTGGTCTCCACCCTCCGCGAGCATCTCGAGCGCCGGGCGCTTGGCGTGGACCACGTCATCGTGTTCGTCGACGAGCTCAACAAGTACGCTCCGGGAGATGGTCAGGACACGTACGTACGGAAGATGCTGCTCGACATCTCGGAACGGGGACGCTACCTGGGACTCGTGTTGTTTGCCGCGCAGCAGTTCCGATCGCAGGTCCACCGGCGGGTCGTCGGCAATGCGGGCACCGTACTCTTCGGCCGCATGGACATGGACGAGCTGGCCACACCCGGGTATCAGGTCCTGTCGCCGGCCACGAAGATCAAGCTGGCGACGCTACCGAAGGGCGAGCTGATGGTGCGGCATCCGCACTTCACGCAACCCGTATTCGTGCGTTTTCCGCGTCCGGCGGTGATGAGCGGTCCCACGGGCACCAAGCGATTCCCGCCTTCATCTGATGTGTCGTTCGAGGAGGCCGTGGTGCGGCAGCTCACGGCGATGGATCGGCGGATCCCGGCGGGCCGGGTCCGTGACTTGATCGCCGGTCGCCGGGACGCCGATGTGCGGCGTACACTGCTGGCCACCAAACGCGCCAGACCAGACGACCCCTTTGAGTATTTTCGGGCGGCCCTCGGGCCGGCGGTAGCCCGCGAGCGGGTCGCGGCCCGTCGTGAGGGGGTGCCGCTCCGGTCGGTGGAGGATCCGTATGCGCCGTAGCGTTCTGGCAGCGGGGATCGTGTTCGCCGTGCTGCTGCTCGGTGCGCGTGACGCGCATGGGCAACGTGCCATCCAGTTGCGGTACGATCCGCCGACGGGTGCCATGGTGCAGGCGCTCTGGCGTCACAGCGCCACCAGCACGGTGACGACGCCCCCTCGGGGCATGACGGTTCGCGTGGTTGAGGCGATTGAAGTCACGAGCGTCACGCAGCGATCCGTCGGACGCGAGAACGGGAGGACCGTGGTCGACGTGACGATCGACTCCACCCTGGTGCAAGTGCGCTCGGGGAGCGGAACGTGGGAAACGGTGCGCGCACCCGAGGGGAGAACGACGGCGCGCCTCGTTGTGGACGACCGCCTCCGCTTGGAGTCCGTGAGCGGCGGCACGACCGCAGGCGGCCAGGTGCTCGGGCGGCTCCGGGCGTTCGCCTCGGGCTTCGAGTTCCCGCTCCCGGAGGGGCCGGTCGCGGTTGGCGAGAGCTGGGTTGGGGACGTGATCGACCCGTTGGTGGCGCTGGTGGGGGTCGATACGGAGCCCGCCGCGGCGGGGTGGCTCGCGAAGGCAGGCGCGATGATCGCCCGCTCCACGTTCACGGTGGACAGCATCGTCGATCGAGAGGTGGATACGCTTGCGTATCTCCGGGTGTCGGGCAGCTTTCTCCCCACGACCCTCACGGCTCCCATCGAGA
Source organism: Gemmatimonadota bacterium (assembly GCA_029863245.1). Lineage (GTDB taxonomy): Bacteria > Gemmatimonadota > Gemmatimonadetes > Gemmatimonadales > GWC2-71-9 > JAOTVV01. The sequence goes on along the minus strand of JAOTVV010000001.1, from coordinate 336,138 downwards.
TGGCCCAGGGTCATGCAAGGATCGATGGCGGGTTCGGGGCGAGGCTCATCTGGTCTACGGCGTGGCACACGTTCGTTTCGGGGACGGTGCATCGCCGCGTGCGGCTCCGGATCTACGTGGGTACGCCGGAGGACGAGCGAGAGGTACTCACGACGACCGCGGAAATCGCGGGGAGGTTTCGGGTGCAGTGATGTCGCGACGATGGGTGCTTCTTCTGGCTGTGTTGCTCGTGTGGCCAGCGGCGGTGGCTGCGCAGCAGACCCTGGATCTGCGGGCCCGAGCGGACGAGGGGACACTCGTCCGTCGCCTGTTCCAGATCTTCACCCGCGTGACGCTGGAGGACCGCGTCCGGGGAACGACCGCGACCAGTGAGATCGCGCGCCTGGGCGGAGTGAGTCAATACGGGCTGTCGGCGACGGACGAGGAATTCTCCGTTCATCTCGCTCTGGATTCAGTGCGTGTTCGTCGGCGCGACGCGGCGGCCCCGTGGCAGGAGTTCGCCGTGACGGCGCGAGACAGTCAGTGGGTGCAGCTCACCCTGGACCGCCGGCTTCGCGTCCGTCGGGTCATCCGTCCCGCGTCCCTCGTGGAGCGCGGAGTCCTCGACCAGATCCTCGTGGGCATCCCAGGCTTCACGGTCCCCGATCGACCGATCCGGACGGGCGACCGGTGGACGGTGTCGCTGACGCTCCCCGGAGGCACCCCAGGGGAAGACCTGGAACTCGCGTCCGAGCGGCCCGTGCTCCTCGCGCGCGGCGCCGTGATAGTGGATAGCCTGGTTGGCCGGGCGCGGGATACGCTCGCCTTTCTTTCCATCGAAGGTCGAATCGAACCCGAGTCCGCGACCGCGGCCGACGGTGTCCTCGTCGTGTATGGGGGACGCGTGAACGGCACGTTGGTTTGGTCCTCCGGGTGGGGTGGGGTGGTCTCGGGTGCTGTCCGGTACGAGGTCGTCGCCGATGAGGGTGGCACGAGCGGTCGCCCATCGCGACGGCTCCAGATCGAGACCACGGTTCGTCACGCCGTGCTCCCCTAGGTCGTGAAGCTCGCGCACCTCGCCGACATTCACCTCGGCTTCCGGCAATACCACCGGCTTACGCCGAACGGGATCAATCAGCGCGAAGCCGATGTCGCTGCTGCATTCCGGCGGGCGATCGACGGCGTGGTGCGTGCGGCTCCCGACATGGTCATCATCGCCGGCGATCTCTTCAACTCGGTCCGGCCGAGCAACCCCGCCATTCTGCACTCGTTCAATCTCCTCAGTACGCTGCGCGCCGCTCTTCCCCGGGCCCCCATCGTGGTCATCGCCGGGAATCACGACACGCCGCGGTCCGTCGAGACGGGCACGATCCTCCGCCTGTTCGAGGCCGTGGAGGGAGTGTCAGTCGTGGCCGAGAGACCGAAAGATCTGGTGTTCGACGACCTCGATGTCACGGTCACGTGCGTGCCGCACACGGCATGGCTGTCCGGCGCTCGTCCGACGCTCACGCCACCTGACAGCTCCGGGCGGCACGTGCTCGTTACGCACGGCGAAGTGGCGGGGGTGCTCCGACGCGACGCGACGGCACTCGAGCACGGCGGGGCGTTGGTGGATCCGGGAGAGCTGCATGCCGACCGGTGGGACTACATCGCGCTGGGTCATTACCACGTAGCGCATCAGGTTGCCGACAACGCGTGGTACAGCGGATCGCTGGAATACGTGAGCTCCAATCCGTGGGGCGAGCTGCAGGACGAAGAGCGAGAGGGCCGCCCGGGACAGAAGGGCTGGCTGCTCGTCGATCTGACGGACCGGCTCGAGGTCCAGTTCCAATCGGTTGCCCTGGCTCGCCACATCGTGGATCTCCCGCCCATTCATGCCGCCAGCCTGGCTCCCGCAGAAGTGGATGCCGAGATCGTGGCCCACGTCGAAGCGTGCGCGCCCGGCCTCGACGACCAGATCGTTCGTCAGGTCGTGTTCGACATTCCGCGGCCGATCGCGCGCGATCTGGATCACGAGCGCATCCGGGCGTTCAAGGCGGGGGCGCTGCACTTCCACCTGGATCTTCGCCGACCGGTTCCGCACCGCGAGATCGGGGTCGGGGCGCCGGGCGTACGGCAGACGTTGACGGACGTGCTCACCGAATACCTGGGCCGCCGGCCGCTCGACGCCGACGTCGATCGCCCGAGTCTCGTCGACCTGGGCGTACGGTACATGCAGGCGGTCGAGCAGGGGCTCCGCGAGGAGTAGATGCGGCTCCATCGGCTGAAGCTGCTCAACTTCCGGCAGCACGCTTCCACCGAGATCGTCTTTGGGACGGGGATCACGGCGATTATCGGCCCCAACGGGTCGGGGAAGACGACGCTGCTCGAGGCGATTGCCTGGGCCTTCTACGGAAACCCCGCAGCACGCGGCAGCCGTGACTCGATCCGCTGGAACCGGGCGCCGGCCCGCGCTTCGGTTCGAGTGGAAGTGGAGTTCTCGCTCGGCGCACACGAGTTTCGCGTCGGTCGCGGGCTCTACAGTGCGGAGCTGTTTCAGGATCGCCTCGACGCGCCGACGGTTGTGGGTCATCAGGAAGTCTCGGGACGCCTCGAGCGCCTACTCGGGATGACGCGCGACGAGTTCTTCAACACGTATTTCACCGGACAGAAGGAACTCGCAGTGATGGCGGCACTCGGTCCGACCGACCGCGCCCGCTTTCTCTCGCGTGTACTCGGCTACGAGAAGCTCCGGCTCGCGCAGGACCAGGTCCGCGAGACCAGGTCCGGGCTTCGCGGCGAGCTAACCGGGCTCGAGCGCGGCCTGGCAGACGCCGAGGTGCTGGCGAGCGAACACGCCGAGGCCAAAGCGCAACTCGCCGAGGTGCAAGGGCTATTGGACACGGCGACGCGGACGCGCGAGGAAGCGACCACCGCGTTGGAGCTCGAGGGCCCGGTATGGACCCGCATGGCGGAGCTCCGCGAATCGGTTCTGGAGTTCGAAGGGGAGTTGCGGATCGCCGAGCGGGATGTGGGGGAGGCGCGTCGCGAGTTTGAGCGTTTGGACAAGGAACTCGCGGAGGCGCTCGCCGCCCGAACGGAATTTGCGGGGCTCGAGAGTGATCTTTCCACGGTGGCGCCGCTTCGAGAGGAGCTCGAGACGTTGGAGCGGCAGGCCCGAGCGGCTGGACAACGCCGCTCCCTGGCGGGTCGGTTGCGGGAAGTGGAAGGCCAGCTCCAGCGCGAGCGTGAACGCGCCGAGCGGTTTGGCGACGTGGACGCAGCCCTCACCTCGGCTCGATCGGCACTCGACGTCGCTCGCGTGGCACTCGGACGGGCGGAAGTCGAGGAGGAAGCAGCCAGCACGGCATGGGTTCGGGATCGGCAGGACGCGGAGACCAAACGCCAAAACCTCCGCGATCAGTATGTCGATGTTCAGAAACATCGCGAAAGCGTGGTGGCGGCCGGCGCGGAAGATGAGTGCCCGATCTGCAAGCGGCCGCTTGGAGCCGTCTATCAGGAGGTGCTCGAGACGCTCCATCGGCAGATGGAGGAGATCGAGGTCAAGGGTAAGTTCTTCAAGCGGAGGACGGAACAACTCAAGCAGCCTCCCGACGAGCTCGGAGCGACGCAGGCCGCCGTGAAAGCGGCGCGGACGGCCGTCGAGGAGGCGGCCCAGCTGGTGGCGCGTTGTGAGGATCGTCGTCGCCAGCGTCACGACGTCGAGTCAGACCTCGAGCGACTCGCCTCGCGACAACGCGAGCTGCACGAAGAGATGACCACGCTCCCGGAAACCTACGACTCCGATCGCCACGATCAGGTGCGCGAGTCACTTCGGGCCCTCGAGCCCACGATCACCCGAGCTGCCGAGCTTCGGTCCGCGGCGAGCAAGGCCGAAGATCTCGTTGGCAGGGCGGAAGCCGCTGAACGGACTGCCTCGGAGTGCGAGGCAAAGGTCAAGGGGCTGGAGACGGCGATCGCCGACCTTGGGTTCAGCGAAGAGGCGTTCACCGCGGCGCGAGAGCGGTACCAGGCAGCGGAGGCGACGCTACGAGAGACCGAGCTTCGGCTGGCCTCGGTCCAAGGTGACGTCCGCGCTGCCGAGGCAGCGCTCACCAGTGCCGAGCGACGTCTCCGCGAACGGGAGGAGCGGGTTCGCCGCATCGACGTCGTTCGCACCGACTTCACGTTGCACGACGAGCTGGACCGGGCGCTTCACGACCTCCGGCTCGAGCTCAACGCCCGGATGCGACCGGAGCTGGCCGAACGCGCATCCGATCTCCTAGGCGACCTCACTGACAGTCGCTACAACGAGGTCGAGCTCGATGAGAGCTACCGGCTCCTCCTGGTCGAGGACGGCCAGGTCAAACCGGTCATCTCGGGGGGGGAAGAGGATCTGCTGCACCTCGTGCTACGGCTCGCGATCAGCCAGATGGTCGCCGAGCGGGCCGGACAGCCGCTGTCGCTGCTGGTGTTGGACGAGATCTTCGGTAGCCTCGACGAGCACCGACGCCAGAATGTAGTGTCGCTGCTTCGCGGGCTGGCGGACCGCTTCCCACAGGTCGTGCTCATTACGCACATCGAGTCGGTGCGTGAAGGGGTCGATCGCGCGCTCCGCGTCGACCTGGACTCGGAGACGGGGGCCTCACTGGTTCGCGAGGACCCGACGACGCTGGAGGGAGCCGATGTCGCCGCCTGATAGCACGGCGGTCCGTCGGCGTGTCGCCACGGCGGAGGACATCACCGCGCTGAACCGCGTCTTCGCCAAGGCGTTCACCGAGCGGTACCATCGGGATGGATTGATTGGGGTGCGCGTTCCGGAGCTCAATGCTGAAGTGTGGCGGTACGCCCTTCGAGATGCCGGCGACGGTGCCATGCTATGGTTCGATCGGGACGATCAGCTCTTGGCGTTCAACATGGCGCACCGGTCAGGTGCCGAGGGGTGGATGGGTCCGTTGGCGGTTCGACCCGATCGACAGGAGCAGGGTATAGGGCGCACCATCGTCCAGTCCGCCGTCGACTGGCTCGTTGCGCAGGGGGCGACGACGGTCGGGCTCGAGACCATGCCGCGGACGGTCGACAACATTGGGTTCTACAGCCGGCTCGGGTTCGCTCCACAGCACTTGACGGTAACCGTGACGGGCGACACCGCCGGCGGGAAGCTGGAGGACGAGGCGATCCGTGTGGGCGATCTCGCCCCCGCCGACCGCGCGGCGACGATCGGTCGCTGTCGGGAACGGCTGCAGCAATCGGTGCCCGGGTACGACTACAGTCGAGAGATGGAGCTGACCGCCGAAATCGGTTTGGGGGACACCGTCGTCGTCACCGGTCCACACGGAATTGCCGGATTTGCCGTCTTCCACTCGGCGGCACTCCCGGCGGGGCGGCCCGCCGAAGAGCTACGCGTGCTCAAACTGTTCTCCGACTCGACCTCGAGCTTCCTGCGTGTGATCACGGCCCTCGAGGCATGCGCGCACGCCGGCCGCCTGCGGCGCGTGGCCATCCGTTGCCAGACCGGGTATGGAGCCGCCTACGCGAGTCTGGTCGAGCGTGGATACCGAGTGCGCTGGACGGACCTGCGTATGACGCTGCGTGGTCGGTCGGAGGGCGCCGTTCCACGTGGCGAGATCCTGTTCTCGAACTGGGAAATCTGAGTCAGTCGGTCCGCTGTCCGACCAGGCCGCGCACCAAGAGGACGCATCCAAACCCCAAGGGCACGTGGACCCACCCACTGGGAATCGCGACGACGAACGCCAAGATGACCCAGACGACGAGACTCAGGATCGCGAGCAGAGTTGCCGGATGCATTGCGACCTCGATTGCGACGATTCTTGCTTGACGCGTTCGTGTACTGCCTCTATTATAGCCTGAGCGGGAGCGAAGAGTTGGACTATTGAGCCAACAGGCTCGACCACGTGCCTGCTTTGGACTTTGGATGGCATGCCCCGTAGGGGGACGTCAGACATGGCTCGGCTGGCACGGTTCCTTCGGATTCGGGCTTCAATAAGCGCTCTTCGTTCCCGCATTCTCTTTCTCACCGAGGTCCCGCGCGCCCGAGGGACATAGGCGTCGCGTATCCCATACGCTGCTCACCTGCTACATTGCCAGTCCGGCAAACGCTGCCGGCGAGTTGGACGCGCGGAATTGTGATGTTGGGAGTTCGATGTGAGACCTGACGACAAGATCGTGGCCATCGATCGAGGCCTCGGCGATATGGAGTTCCAGGCGATGGTGCGGCGTACCTTGCTGCTCCTGGGCGAGGAAGCCGAGCGCGAGGGCCTCCGCCGAACCCCCGAGCGCGTGGAAGCGTCACTCAAGTGGCTCACACGGGGCTATCAGCAATCGGTAGAGGACGTGGTCCGTGACGCCGTGTTCGAGGAGCCCCACGAGAGCATGATCCTCGTGCGGGATATCGAGATCTACTCTCTGTGCGAGCATCACATGCTGCCGTTCTTCGGAAAAGCGCACGTGGCCTATCTCCCGCAGGGCAAGATCATCGGCCTCTCGAAGATCCCCCGGGTCGTCGACGTGTTCGCGCGACGCCTCCAGGTGCAGGAGCGGCTCACCGATCAGGTGGCCGACGCGCTCATGGCAGTCCTCGAACCGTGTGGGGTCGGGGTGGTGGTGGAGGCTTATCATCTGTGCATGATGATGCGCGGCGTGGAGAAGCAGCATTCGAAGACCGTAACCAGCGCGCTGCGCGGCGCCTTTCTCGATGGCACGACGCGTGATGAATTCCTCCGACTGGCCCATGGAGGTTCGTGGCTTCAGTGAGCGCCTTGAGCGGCCGTATCGCGGTGGTCACCGGAGCTAGCAGAGGAATCGGGCGAGCCGTTGCGGATCGACTGCAGCAGGATGGTGCGCGCGTGGCCTGCCTCGCTCGCAGTTTCGAAGGTGCGCACGATGCGAGCCATCTCGAGATTCCGTGCGACGTCACGGTTCCGGATGATGTTCGACGCGCACTGGCGCGCGCCATCGAGGAATTCGGCGTTCCGGACATCGTAGTCAACAACGCCGGCGCCTTTCTCCTCAAACCACTCGTCGAAACGAGCGCGGAGGAATTCCTCCAGCAACTGACGGTCAACACCTGCGGTCCATTCCTCGTGGTACGGGAGGTGCTGCCCCATCTCGTGCGAGCCCGACGTGGTCATTTGATCACGATCGGCAGTGTTGGCGACCACCAGCCGTATGCCGGCAACGCGGCATACGGGGCCAGTAAGTATGGTGTGCGAGGCCTTCACGAGGTCCTGGTCGAGGAACTGCGGAAGACCGGTGTCCGGGCGACGCTGATCTCCCCCGGACCCACCGACACCCGCTTATGGGATCCGATCGAAGCACAGGGGTCCTACGACACGCCGGCGCGCAGCGACATGTTGGCGCCGAGCGACGTCGCGGCAGCGGTCGTTTATGCAATCACGCAGCCCGAGCGTGTCGCCGTGGAGTGGATTCGCATCATGCCGGCGTCCTGACCATCCAGCCGGGACTATCCGCACGCCGTTTCGGTCGCCATCCATGCACATCGAGCTGACGGAGTTCCTGCGGTGCCCAGAGGGGCACGGGCCGCGCGACTACTGCGTGCTGATGCCCGAGACCATCGTTGAGCGCAACGTGCGCGCCGGACTCATCGCCTGCCCGACGTGCCAGGCGACCTACCCCATCGTCGACGGTGTCGTCGACTTTCGTGGTGCCGAGGATCATGGTGGCGGCGCCTCGGTCCCGGATGCGACAGCCCTTCCCGCGGCAGACGATGTGCGTGCACTGCTTGGCGTGGTGGGTCCTGGTGGATATGTCGTGGTGCTCGGTTCAGCGTGCCGACTAGTGGCGGCCCTGAGCAAGTTGCTGCCCGGAGTGCATTTTGTGCTGGTGAATCCGCCGACCGACGTCGCGTCCTCCAGTCCCGCGAGCAGCGTGCTCAGCCGCGGGCAAATCCCCCTCGCGCCGTCCATGGCGCGAGGTGTCCTGATCGGACGCGACCACGTTCAACGCCCGTGGCTCGGCGAGTCGGCGAGGGTATTGCTCAGGGGGCTCCGGGTCGTTGTCTTGGGCGAGCCGGAGGACATCCACGGCGTGAAACACCTGGCTTCGGGACAAGGGATGTGGGTTGGGGAACGGAGTTGACGGCTGCTGCCACCTGACGGGGCGGCCTGGACAGGCGGCCGCCCCGGTGGGTCACGGCTGTTACTCCGTGTAGAGCGCGTCGATTCGCGCGCGGTATCGCTGCTCGACGACTCGGCGCTTCACCTTGAGCGTCGGCGTGAGTTCCCCGCTCTCGATGGTGAAGTCCTCCTCCAAGAGCAACAACTTCTTTGGCATCTCAAAGCTCGCGAGGTCGCGCAGGCTTCCCATCACTTCCCGCTCAACTTTCGCGGTCACGTCGGGTAGCGCGAGCATAGACGGGATGTCGGCGTAGGTGAGCCCGCGCTCGTTCGCCCAGGCCGCGATCGCGTCGAAGTCCGGGACCACGAGCAGGGCGGGGAACTTCCGCTTGTCGCCGATCATGACGGCGTTCAGCACGAAGCGGTTCGTCTTGATCATGTTCTCGATGGGCTGCGGGGCGATATTCTTGCCGCTCGCCGTGACGATGAGATCCTTCTTTCGGTCGGTGATCTTCAAGTATCCGGCAGAGTCCAACTCACCGATATCACCGGTATGGAGCCAGCCATCCGCGTCGATGGCCTCAGCGGTTGCCTCGGGCTTCTTATGGTACCCCTTCATGATGTTCGGGCCTCGCGCCAGGACTTCCCCGTCGGGGGCGATCTTCACTTCGACGCCGGGGATCGGCGCTCCCACGGTCCCGATCCTGAGCGCCTCGTACGGGTTCACGGTGATGACCGGCGACGATTCGGTCAGCCCATAGCCTTCCAAGATCGGGAGACCAGCGGCGAAGAAGAACTTGGCGATCTCGCGATTCAGCGGGGCGCCTCCCGAAACGAAGAACCGTACGCGCCCGCCCGTACGGGCTCGCAGCTTCGAGAACACGAGGCGGTCGGCAATCGCCTTCTTGACGCCGAGGACCGCGGGAATGGGCTCTCCGGCCAGCTTGAGGTCCGCCCAGCGTTCGGCATTGCGCCGAGCCCAGAAGAAGATCCGCCGTTTGACGGCGCCACCGGCCATCGCATTCTCCAACACCCGAGCATAGATCTTCTCGAAGAGCCGGGGCACGGACAGCACGACCGTGGGCTTCACCTCGCCCAGGTTGACCGGGACTTTCTCGATGCTCTCCGCATAACTGATCGTGGTCCCGGCGTGGAACATCACGTAGTGTCCGGCCATCCGCTCGAAGCTGTGCGACAGGGGGAGTAACGACAGGCACGAATCGTCCGGGCCCACGGACAGCACTTGGAGGCCGGCGTGCACGTTGGAGCAGAAATTCCGATGGGTGAGCATTACGCCCTTCGGCGGTCCCGTGGTCCCGGAAGTGTAGATCAGTGTGGCCAGCGAATCCGGGTCCACGGCCAGTGCCTCCTCACGGTACTTGGGGTACTTCCCGTCTGCGGCGGCCCCACGCTGCGTCAGCTCCTGGAAGCTGAGGACGCCTGGCCCGGCCATGCCCTCGGCCACGGCGAACACGATCACGAACTCGAGCTTCGGGGTAGCCTCGCGGATGGCGACGATCTTCTCGAACTGCAGGGTGCCTTCGACGAACACCGCCCGGGCGTCGGAGTCGTTCAGGATGTAGGAGACCTGTGCCGCGGGAAGGGTGGGGTACACCGGCACGTCCGCACACCTGGCTGTCAGGGTCGCGAAATCGGCCATTGCCCATTCGGGTCGGTTTTCCGAGAGGATCGCCACTCGCTCTCCGGGCCGGATCCCCAGCTCCTTCAGTCCCAGCGCGGCATGTTTGACCCGACGCGCGACCTCCTGGTGTGTGACGTCCTTCCAGACGTCGCCATCCTTGTAACGCAGCGCGGCTTGCTTCGTGCCAAAACGCTCGACGGCGGTGAAGAACAGTTCGTTGAGGGTGCGTGGGGCGCTCACGGCAAACCTCCTCGAGCCCGTCGGGACCGGGCTCTCTTCGGACCCTGCAGCTCCGGCGTCAATTGTTCTCGAACACCACCAAAAATCTGACCGGCGATCCTGCGATCGTATCGCCACGGGCGGTGAGGGCCACGGCGTCGATCGACGCGGTGTCGGGTTGCGGCACCCCGGTTTGGCGCGCAACGACCACGCTCGCCAGTCCATCGGTGCCGGTTGTAACCACCACCCGATGCGGATCGGTGCCGGGGCCTGCGCCGGACACGCTCAGGAAGAAGCCGTCGGCAGCGGCCGATCCCGGAACCGGATCGATCGTGACAAAATGCACCAGCTTCCCGGCCAGCGCGAGTGGCGCTCCGGGGTTCGTCGTGAGGTCCACCACCCCCACAACCAGTGCGGGCGAGATTGTGGCTGTGGAGTCCACCGTGACTTGGGTCGCCCCTTGAGGACCCACCGAGTCAGGGGCCGCACTGACGGTCACGACCACAGTCCCGGAGGTGAGCTCGTCGACGCGGGCCCGAACGCGTCCGGAGCCAGGCGCGATGGCCGTCACCAACCCCGTTTCGCTCTCGATCGTGAACCCCACCTGGCCCGAGTCGACGTCCAAAAGGCCCCACACGATCGCTGCCTCGGGCACGATGGCGCCGGCGGCGCTCACGGCCCGGGCTGCGAGGCGCACCGTGTCGCCCTCTTCGACCGTCCGCGTGGTGGCACCCAGGATCTCGATGGCAACGATGCGATCGAAATCCCCGACGATCTGGGAACACGCGGCCGTGCACGCCGCGATGGCAAGCCAGCGCTTCAGGAAAGCCCCTCCTCGGCCAGCTGTTGCAGTGCCCGCTGTGCGTGCTCGACCCATTTGTCTGCGTCGGGTCCGCGCGGCGGACGCTGGAGAAACGTCCGGAGGTGCTCGACCGCGTGCTCCGTCTCCCCACGACGGAGCAGTAGGAACCCCAGCCCGTAGTGGGCACCCGCGAGGTCCGGGTCGATCTCGAGCGCTCGACGATAGTGCCGGATGGCTTCGTCGTGACGATTGGTCTTCGTGAACGCGATGGCGATGTTCTGGAGGACCCGCAGGTCGGCAGGATGATCCCGCAGCGCCAAGCGATACGAGGTCAGCGCGGCGTCGTAGTCGCCCTGTCGCTCCAGCGCGAGGGCCTCGTTGAGGTAGTCCAGTCGTTGCGGCTGGACGCTCACATGCCGGCGGCGACCGAAGAGGCGTTTCCAGAAGTCCATTCGAGCGGGAAGATAACGTGCAGCCAGCCCGACGCCTAGCGGGGCCGGCCACCGGTAGGGGCAGTGTCCGATTCAGGTTGTTTCGGTCGTGTGGCGAGGGTATGATGGGTATGGAGATGCGTGACTTTCTCGCTGTGTCGGGTCCCCGGGACGTTCTGGAGGTCGACTGGCCGCTGTTCGGCGAGTTGTGCCGGGCGTTGGCGCTCCGGATTGCCCGGGACTACGAGCCCGAGCTCGTGCTCGGCATCGCCAAGGCGGGGGTGGTTCCAGCGGCCGTGGTGGCCTCCATGCTGGGGTGCGAGTTCGCCGGCATGTCGATCACCCGGCGCACGGCAGCCGGTCGACCGACGCTCGTCTCCGGCCCGCCGCCCACCGTCCGTGGTCACCGAGTGCTCATCGTTGACGAAACATGTGACAGCGGGGACACGCTGAAGGTCGCGCTGGTCGCCGTGCGCAAACTCGCACCGGCAGAGGTCCGTACGGCGGTCTCGATCAAGACGGGTGGCTACGAGCCGGACTACCACGCGCTGCAGACCCAAAGCTTCATCATTCTTCCGTGGGACCGAGAGGTCGTGGTGGACGGCCACCTCACCATCCGTCCCGAGTATGCAGCAAAGCTGGAGGAACTGGAGAAGGATTGAGTGCGGGGCGACGTCCCCCGCCCTCGGTCATCGCAGAACGGCTCGATAATCCTCGCCGCGACCGACCGCGTCGTACACGTTCCCCAAGGTCTCCGGCGATCCGGTCAGAAAGCGGCAGTGCGCGTCACCCTGACCCCGGCACTCGATCTCCATCACGGCGATTGGGCCCCCACCCGCCAACGCCGTCAGGAAGCTCGCCAGCATACCGGTCGAAAAGAAACAGGCCGGACCGTCGCCTACCGTCGGCGTGGTTTCCGCCCAATCACTCGTAGTGATCGCGAGCCCGAGCGCGCCGATGCGCTCGGTTTGCAGGGTCCCCCAGCCGAGGGCGCCGAAGAACTCGGAGAGCACCTCCGGGAGCAGGGACGCATCGAGGTCTGCCGGGTCCTCGATGTCGGTGAACGACGGAAGCCACTCGCGAAACGACTGATACACCTCGTTCCCGGCCGCATATCCCATCTCCTGCAGACGGGTCGCGCCTTGGTTCTCGCCGAGGTCGTTGAGGAGGGATGTGCGGAGCACACGAAGCGCATTCGCGCCGATGCCAACCACCCCCCGTTGATAGGGTGCATGTGCCATGATCAAGACCCGGTAGCAGACGTGGCAACATAGGGGAGATTGCCGGAGTGACGCAAGAGCGATGAGGCGTCGCTCTCGGTCGCTCGCACGAGTCGGAGCGCCCTCGACGTCGCAGCGTTGACTCAGTAGTATCCCAGGAGGCAGGGCGAGAGGACCCGCTGCGCCAACCGAACCCGGCCCACGGGCTCGACCGACACCGGCGGGGGGGGAACGGAGACGCTTCGTGAGGGGTGAGCGGGAGGAAGCCTGTCCCGGGCCATGTGATGGACGAAGAAGACGAGCGCACCATTGCGCTCGGGACGACAACGACGGGATACCTGGGAGCGACCATGGCACGCGAAAAAGAGCTGGACCTCGTCGATGACGAGGAAGGATTGGACGAGGAGCAGGAGGAACTCGAGGCCCTTGCCGAACACAATGGCGCGGGCGGCATCGTGGGATTCATCGGCGGACTGCTGGTTGGGGCGCTCATCGGCGTGGGGGTGGCTTTTCTCTTCGCACCCGAGCGCGGGGATGTGACGAGACGGCGGTTGAAGGCCAGAATCCGCGACGTGTCGGGCGACGCGCGCGAGCAGTTCGATGACTGGCGCGACGGGGCAGAGCGGGAACTCCGGCGCCGGCAGCGGCAGCTGCGCCGGCGTCTCCATCGGGACGACTGACGTCGTCGTCCCGCGCCGTCAGGGCCGGTCGCGAATCTCCGAGAGGAGCTCCCGGGCCTCCAACTGGTACTGCGGATCCGACACGTCACTCGTCGGCGGCAGCGCCAGGAGCGCTTCGAGCTCGCGCCGCGCATCGGCGTACCGCTCCACGTCGATGTAGATCTCGGCCAGTTCCAGCCGGTGGTACAGATACTCCGGCCGCAGCTCCACGGCCCGCTCGACATTGACCGCCGCAGAATCCCAGCTGGCACGGTCGAGAAATCCCGCGCCGAAGAACGTCTTCGCGAAGAACTTCGCGATGCCCGAGAGGCGCTTCACCTCGGCATGCCAAGCGCCGAGCACGTGATAGGCCCCGTCGTGAGCCGAGTTGAGCGCAACGGCGCGCGCCGCGGATTCGTAGATCTCTTTGGCAAAGCGCACGCGCTCTTTGCCACCGCGGGTTCGAGACAGGCGACCCAACGCGTTGGCGAGCATGAAATGCCCCTCGGCGTCGAGCGAGTCGGTGCGAATCGCCGCTCGGGAGTAGATCTCGGCGACGCTGTACAAGCTGTCCCGTAGCTTGGCCTGCTTCGTGTCCTCGAGCCGCTTCGCCACATCGATCTGCGCTTCGGCGAACTTCCACATCGCCTCGTAGGTTTGATTGGCCATGTAGGCGGCACGGTAGGCCTCCAGCGCCTTGGCGGGTTCCAGGGCGTGGGAAAGACTGTCACCACGTCGTACCAGCTCGTCGTACGACGACTGGGCGGCGACGGCAGGCGCTCCCAACAGGAGCATGAGGGTGACCGAGAACGCAGCACGCATGACGACTCCAGTGACGCCGAAAGGTGAGTGACCGAGTAATGATTGTGCCCACCCTCATCGAGCGCAAGCGGCACGGCCAGTCGTTGACCGAAGACGAGTGGCGGTTCGTGGTGCGCGCCTACACGGCTGGTGACATGCCGGATTACCAGATGGCCGCGCTGCTCATGGCGGTGGTGCTGCGGGGGCTCGATGACGTCGAGCTGGGGACGCTGACCGATGCGATGCGTGCATCGGGCAAGCGAATGGAGTTCGGCGACCACGTGCCGCCACGCGTCGACAAGCACTCGACGGGTGGCGTGGGCGACAAAGTGTCCATTGTGCTGACGCCGCTCGTCGCGTCGGTGGGGGTGGCGGTGCCGATGATTTCGGGCCGGGGCCTGTCCCACACCGGCGGGACGCTCGACAAGCTTCAAGCCATCCCCGGGTTCCGGGTCGACCTCTCGCTGGCGGCCACGTGTCGCCAGGTCGAGCAGATCGGTGCCGCGATGGTCGGGCAGACAGCGGAAATTGCGCCGGCCGACCAGAAGCTCTATGCGCTCCGCGACGTCACGGCCACGGTGGATGCCATCCCGCTCATGGCGGCGAGCATCATGTCGAAGAAGCTCGCCGAGGGCTTGAACGGTCTGGTGCTCGACATCAAACGCGGCAACGGCGCGTTCCTGCCTGAGCTTGACCGCGGGCTCGCCCTGGCATCCACCATGATCCGACTGGGCGAGGAGCGCGGCTGCCCGACGGTGGCGCTCCTGACCGCGATGGATCGCCCGTTGGGTCACGCGTGCGGCAACGCGCTCGAGATTGCCGAATCGGTCAAGATGCTGCGCGGGAACGGACCCACCGACCTCTACGACGTGGTGCTCGCGCTGGGCGCGGAGATGCTGCTCCTCGCCGGCATCGATGCCGACCGCGCTGCGGCCAGTACCCGACTGCGCGACGCGCTCGCCAGCGGTCGGGCCGCCGAGAAGTTTGCGGAGATCGTCCAAGCGCAGGGTGGTGATCCCGCGGTTATCGACCGACCGGAACTGCTCCCGCGAGCGCCGCTGGTCCGCGAGTATCGTGCGCGGGCACCAGGATACGTCCACGCCACCCTGGCCCGGGAGATCGGACGAGCGGTCGTGGCTCTGGGCGGTGGGCGCCAGACGATCGACGACGAGATCGATCCAGCCGTGGGCATCGTCGTGCCGGCCAAGCCCGGCGATCTGGTGGAACGCGACGATGTGATCGCGATCGTGCACGCCCGCGACGAATCCGGATGCCGCACGGCGATGGCCGCGCTCGACGACGCCGTGCGGATCGGCTCGGAGCGACCCGACAGTCCCCTCCCTCTGGTCTCACACCGGGTCACCGCGGGCGGCGTGGAATCCTTGACGTGACGTGCCAGCGCGTCGGCCTTGCCCTGTGCACGGCCAGGCCGACCGTCGGTGCCGCGTGCGTCCCGGCGTCGGTGTGGCGGCGGGCGAGTTCTGGAACGAGGCCCGCAAGGCCCTCGAGGCGGTCGTCTGGACGGAGCGGGAAGGGACACTGCGCCATCGGATCGTGCGGTACGAGCGGGAGCTCGATCCGCGATCGCTCGACGAGCGTCGTCACCGGGAGTCCACCCGCGAGGGGGTGTACCGGGGGAGCTCCTTCGTGACGGCGGCACCGCAGCTGCTCGCCGACCGTAACTACGTGCGGGAGACCCTCGACGCCGAATGGGTCTATGAGGCCCCGGACGCCCGAGTCCTGCTCTCGGAGGCGTTTGCCGACTTGCACTGCCTCGCCGTGGAGCGGCCGCATCGCCAACGTCCAGGGCTCGTGGGGCTCACCTTCGAGCCGGTACGCGGACGGGACGTCACCGACATCAGCGGTGTGATGTGGCTCGATGCCGAAACCGCCGAGCTCCGGCAGTAGGAGTTCCGGTACAGTGGCCTCCCGTGGGAGATCGACGCCACCAACATTGGTGGGTCGGTCCAATTCAGGCGGCTGCCGGACGGTCCCTGGATGGTGGAGAAGTGGTGGATTCGGATGCCGCAACTCGGGTATCGCGAGCGGCAGGTTCTCCCCAATGGCCTACGAGGCAGCGAATGGATCGTGATTGGCATCCTCGAGCAAGGTGGGTGGGTGGACGAGGTGCAGACGTTGGCGGGTTCGACCATCTGGAACGCTCCGACCGCTCGATTGGAAGGTGTGGTGGTGGATGAGGCGTCAGCCACCACGGTGGGCGCTGCCACCGTGCATCTGTTGGGAACGGACTGGGCGGTGACGACCGATGGGCGCGGCGCGTTCGCCGTGGACAGTCTCGCGCCGGGTCGATACCGCCTCGCCGTGGGTCATCCCGCCATCGATGTCGCGCGCCACGTCCAGCCACCATTCATCGCGACGCTCGGTCGGGGCGATACGGTTCGAGTCGAAGTGCGCTTGCGCGCGGTCGAGTCGATCATCGGAGCGCTGTGTCCCGAGCTGCCCGCCGATTCGGGCGTCGTTGCGGGCCTCGTTCGCATCCGCGAAACGGGGGCCTCGGTGTCTGGCGCGGCAGTCGCGGCACGGTGGAGTCGGTGGTATCGGTCCGGGGGCGTGTTGCGGGAAGAACGATTCGGCGCCGAGAGCGAGACCGATGAGAGCGGCTACTACTACCTTTGCGGCATGCCGCTGGACGCCACACTCACGCTTCAGATGAGCGCCTCCGGGACGGCACCCGTCTCCGATTCACTCGTGATCGGCGCCGAACGGGTGCATCGACGTGACTTCGAGCTCCCCGATCCGAGTGCCGCCTCCGCGTTAACTCCGGGGTGCGCCGGGCCCCCAGTCCGGCAGGTCGTCCTCTGCATCCTCCGGGGTGGCAAAGGCATCCAGATCGCGAACTTCCTCTTCGGCGTCCTCGAGCACCTCCGGATCCTGGGCCGCCGACTCGGGCCGCGACGGCCGAAAGCCGCCCGGCTTTCGCATGAACCACAGGAACACGACGAGCAAGAGGAGGAACACGACCGCGAGGGGGACGGACGGCATCCCGGAGAGCCTCAGAGGTCGGAGGAGCCGAGCTCGTCGAGGATGTCCTTGGACCGGACGAGAATGAGGATGGCCGCCTGCGGCACGACGAGGTAGCGTTTCCCCTCGAACGTGATCTCTACGGCGGCCTTCCGGAAGAAGAGCGCGAAGTCACCGATGCGCGCCTGAATAGGGAGAAACCGTCCCTCGCCACCCGGAATCTTCCATGGCTCGGCGTCGAGCTCCGCGGGCGGAGACAGCGGCGTCCCCGGACCGGTGGCCACGATGCGGCCACTTTGCACAGCCTGCCGGTCCACCGCGGTCGGCGGCAGGTACAGACCCACGTTGGTGCGTTCCTCACCTTCCTGCGGAACGACCAAGACCCGGTCTCCCACCACGATGAGCTTCTTGAGGGGATCCGTCATGCCCTGAAATCAAACCGGCCTTCGGAATGCCCGCCAGGGTCGCGCGGAGGTGGATCAGTCCGCGAGGTCACGCAACACAGCAAGCGGCGAACGACGGACGAGGTCCCAACTGGCAAAGATCCCGATCGCGGTGGTGACGACCGTGGTGCCCAAGGCGAGCGCAAGGAGGGGGATCGACGGGAGGGTGAACCGGAGCTCGAAGAAGAATTTCACCAACACCCAGCCGGCGAGGGCCGCGAGCACTACACCCAGCACTGAGGCGAGACTCCCGAGCACGGCGTATTCGACCGCGAGCACCCGCACGACTTGCGACGTTCGCGCGCCGAGCGTGCGGAGTAGCACGCTCTCCCGGAGCCGTTGGAACCGCGATGTGGCCGCCGCACCCACCACAACCACTGCCCCGCAGGCGATGGAGAAGGCGGCCATGATGCGGATGGCCAACGCCACGCTCCCAAGGAGGCGCTCGAGCACCTCTTGCACGACGGAAATGTCGAGGAGCGAGAGGTTGGAATGCTGAAGGACCAGGTCCCGCTGGACTTCGGCGCGCCGCCGAGCGTCGTCGATGTGCGCCAGGGTGACCAGCGTTTGCGGCGCGCTCTCCAGTACGTCCGGCTCGAAGACGACGAAGAAATTCGTTTCGAATCGTGCCCAGTCCACCTGACGCACGCTCGCGATCACGGTTTCGACAGTCACGCCTTGGAAGTCCCACGTGAGGCGGTCACCGAGTCGCACGTGGAGTTCGTCGGCCAGATCCTCCTCGACGGAGATCCGGGCCGGGAGCGTGTCGGGGCGTGCGCCCGTCCACCAACTGCCTTGGATGAGCCGCTCGGATGCGACGAGCGTATCGCGGTAGGTATTGCGGTACTCGCGCCGGAGCGCCCAGCGGCTGCGGCGAAGGCTGCTCGTGTCGGTCAGCAACTCGTCGATCGACACGCCGCCGATCGCGGCAATGCGTGCCGGGACGATCGGTACCGCCGCGGTCTCCCCCGCCCCCGCTGCCGCCAGTCGGGCCCGTACGTCATCTACTTGATCCGGCTGGATATCGAAGACCACGAGGTTCGGACGCGATCCCGACGTCTCGAAAGCGAATTGGTCGAGGAGGTTGCGCTGGACCACGTGGAGCGTACCGAGCAAGAACACGCCGAATCCGACGGTCAACACGACGGACACGGTCTGATTGTGCGGCCGAAACAAATTGGCGATGCCTTGGCGCACGACATACGGGGCATTGGCCGGAAAGAGCTTCCGCGTTGCGGCAACGAGGGCCCGCGCGGTCGCCCAGAGCACGGCCGTGGTCAGCGTGATACCGAGGGCGAAGGCAAGTCCGACCGCCGGCAGCGGCGCCTGCGTCACGCTGAGCACCAGTATGGTCCCGAGCACAGCGGCGTAGGCTGCGACGCGAGCGAGGTCCCATCGCCGAGCGGGCTCTTCGACGGAGCGACGCAGGGCGCGGAGCGGTGCGATGTTGCGCACGGTGAGCAACGGGAGCAGACCGAAGGCGAGCGCGACCCAGAGTCCGATCCCCAGACCTGCGGCGACCGGTCCGACACGGATGCTCGGGTGCACTGCCAGCGGGAGGAAATCCGCCAGCAGCGAGGGAAGGCTGCGCTGGACGACGAGCCCGAGTACCACGCCGACCATGGCGCCCACCAACCCCATGAGTGCTGCCTGGAGGAGATAGGCCGCGAACACCGTTCGCTGGGTTCCACCCAAGCACCGGAGTACCGCCACCGTGTCGAGCTTCCGACGCACAAACACGTGCACGGCACTCCCGGTCGCGATCCCTCCGAGCAGCAGGGCCGTGAGTCCGAGCAGTGCCAAGAACCGAGTGAAAGCGGCGAACCACTCGCGGAAATCCTCCTCGCGGCTGGCAGCCGTCGCGGCCCGTACGCGTTCTCGGTCGAGCATGGGCCTGTGTGTCGCCACGAATTCCGTCGCGGCCGCCGCGCCGGGCAGTTTCAGCAGAGCGTGGTAGCGAGCACGGCTGCCGAACTGCAGGAGGTTCGTCTCCTCTACGTAGTCGGCCGCGATATAGACCCGCGGGCCGATTGCCGTCTGAATGCCGATCTCACCGGGGATGCGTCTCAGCTCCGCATCGACGACGAAGGCCGCATCCCCAAGGCGAAGCGTGTCGCCGACCTCCGCCCCGAGGTAGACGAGGAGCGCGGGGTCGACCAAGGCGTGGTGCCCGTCCCGCAACCGCGACCACCGGTTCGCCGGCGCCGTCTCGATACGACCGTAGTAGGGGAAATCGCCCTCCACGGCCCGCACGTCCACCAGCCGGGTCTTGCCGGTTGCGGTGGCCAATGCCATGGACGTGAAACTGGTCACCCGCGAGACCGGAACCCCGTCCTGTCGCAAGGAGTCGAGCAGCCCGCGGGCCCCACCGGAGAACTCACTGGTGCTGCGGAGTTCCACGTCGGCGCCCATTAGACTCCGCGACTCGGCGTGGATCGCCTCCGTTACGTCGGCCCGAAAGGAGCCGATCGCCACCAACGCCGCCACCCCGAGGGAGATCGCCCCGGCATAAAGCCCGATTTGGCGTCGCGCGGCTCGGCCTTCCCGCAGCGCGAGCCGGAGGACAAACAGGGCACCGGTCATGCAGTGCCGGCCGAATCGGACACGATGCGGCCACCGGCGAGCCCGATCACGCGATGCGCACGCCCGGCCAGTTCTGGATCGTGGGTGACCAGCACCAGCGTCGTCTCGGCCTCCCGGTTGAGCGCCACCAGCAGGTCGATGACCGCGTGGCCGGTTTCGGCGTCGAGGTTCCCCGTCGGCTCGTCGGCAAACAGGATCTTTGGACGGTTCGCGAACGCTCGTGCCAGGGCGACGCGTTGCTGTTCGCCGCCCGAGAGCTGGGCTGGGTAGTGGTGCCATCGATCGACCAGGCCGACGCGGGCGAGCAGGTCTCGCGCGTGCGCAGCGGCCTCTGCGGCCGGCCACCTTCGTGACGGCTGCAATTCAACCGGCACCAACACATTCTCGAGCGCCGTGAGCGTCGGGATGAGCTGGAAGGTCTGAAACACGAACCCGATCTTCTCGGCCCGGAGCCGGGCCCGGTCGTCTTCCGACATCGGGCCGAGGTTCTGGCCATCGAGGATGACGGTTCCCTGCGAAGGTCGATCGAGCCCAGCCAACAGGCCGAGCAGCGTGGTCTTGCCGCTCCCCGACGGTCCGACCACCGCGACGAGCCCGCGCTCCTCGACGGTGAAGTTCACATCGCGGAGGACGGTGAGCCGACGTCCGCCGCTGATGTATGTTTGTTCGAGATCCTGAGCGATGATCATCATGGTTCGGAAAATAGTCGTGATCGCTGCGCTCGCGCTGAGCGGGGCGTGCGCGGGGGACCAGCGCCCACCGGCCGATGCCGCCGACCGCCCGGATCCGGTGGCGCGCCAGACTCCCGACGCGCGGCGAGTTGTGCTGTTCCTCGGCACGAGCCTCACGGCAGGTTACGGACTGGCGATCGAGCAGGCGTTCCCGAGCGTCGTGGCCGAGGTGATCGATAGTGCGGGTCTCCCATATCGCGTCGTGAATGCCGGCGTGAGCGGAGAGACCTCCGCGGGTGGGCTTCGGCGGATCGATTGGCTGCTCAGCGAGCCCGTGGACGTTCTGGTCCTCGAGCTCGGCGCGAACGACGGTCTCCGTGGCCTCGACGTGGACGAAATGCGGAGAAACCTCCAGGAAATCGTCGATCGGACCCGAGCGCGGTATCCGCACGCCCGAATCGTGATCGCCGGCATGGAATCGCCGCCCAACATGGGCAGCCGGTACACCTCGGCATTCCGGCGGGTGTTTCCCGATCTGGCTGCGGCCAATGACGCCGCGCTCATCCCGTTTCTTCTGGATGGCGTGGCAGGCCGGCCGGAGTTGAATCAGCTGGACGGGATCCATCCCACGGCAGAAGGGCATCGCCGGATCGCCGCCACCGTGTGGCAGGTGCTGGAGCCGCTCCTGCGAGATCCGGTCTTGATCGGGGCGCTCTTCCCCCCATCACCAGAGCGTGCGTAAGTAGACGGCGTACGCCACGAGCAGGACCGCACCCTCCCATCTCGCGATCCGGCGCCCTGACAGCATCAGTGGAAAGAGAAGGAGCGCGGTTCCGACCATCCACCAGTTGTCGCTGCTCACGATGGCCGGGTGAACCGTCTGCGGCGTCACGAGGGCCACGATCCCGAGAATGCCGAGCACGTTGAAGATGTTCGACCCGAGCACGTTGGCGAGAGCGATATCGGGCTGGCCGCGTCGGGCCGCGACGATCGACGTGGCCAACTCGGGAAGGCTCGTTCCCGCAGCCGCGATGGTCAGGCCGATCACCCGGTCGGAGATTCCAGCAAGACGGGCCAGTCCGGTGCCACCACCTACCAGCATCTTCGCACCAAGGACGAGGATCCCGAGGCCCGCGAGCACCGAGACGAAGTCGATAATGGCCCGTCGCCCGGTGGTCCGAAGGGTGAGCGCGTCGACCGAGTCCGCGAACTCCCGCTGCGCGGTGGCATTGATCTCGAGGCGCGATGCCCGGACCACGTACGCCAGGAACGCCACGAGCGAAAAGAGGAAAAATCCTCCCTCGAGACGATCGATGCGACCGTCGCGTGCGAGTATCAGGAAAAGGCCCGCCGCGGCCACCATGAATGGCCATTCGAGCCTCACCGCTGTCATGTGAACGGTGAGTGGCAGGAGGAGCGACGCCACACCCAGAATCACCGTGACGTTGAAGATGTTCGAGCCGACGACGTTTCCGACGGCAATGTCAGGCTGTCCGGACACCGCCGCCGTGAGGCTGACCGCCAACTCGGGGGCCGACGTCCCGATGGCGACGATTGTCAGCCCAATGACGGCCGTACTGACTCGGGCGAGCCGTGCGATGGAAACCGCACCGCGGACCAGCAGCTCACCTCCGACCACCAGTAGGGCAATGCCGCCGGCCGTCACCAGCCCCGCGGTGAGAGCGCTCATCTACAGGTCGCTGTCATCGTGCCGGCGAAGATGACCGGTCTGCGTCGCCGACGGTAGTGTCCGGTGATAGGTTTGCATCGGCCGCCGGGCGGACGGTCCGGCGCGCAGGAGTGGATCGTCCCGAACCGAGGATGCATGCGTGTCCACCGGAACCACCGTCACCCCGACCAAGATCGTCTGTGTGGGCCGAAACTATGCCGAGCATGCCAAGGAGCTGGGCAACGTCGTCCCCGAACACCCACTCCTGTTTCTCAAGCCGCCGTCCTCGGTGATCGCCGACGGTGACCCGATCGTGCTTCCCTCGATGTCCCAGCGGGTGGAGCACGAGGGAGAGATCGGGGTCGTCATTGGCCGGCGGCTCCGTCGTGTCGACGCCGATGCCACGCTGAGCGCGGTGCGCGGTATCGTCTGCCTCAACGATGTCACGGCGCGGGATCTCCAGAGGTCCGACTCCCAGTGGACGCGTGCCAAGGGGTTCGACACGTTCTGTCCGGTGGGTCCACGGATCGTGCCACTGGATGCGCTGCCGCCGCTAGCCGAGTTGGAGGTCGTCTGCCGGGTCAACGGCACCGTGCGTCAGCAGGGTCGTGCGAGCGACATGGTGTTTCCTATCCCGCACATCCTCTCGTACATCTCCCACATCATGACGCTGGAGCCCGGTGATCTTGTGGCGACGGGTTCCCCGGCCGGGGTGGGGCCGCTCGAGCCGGGTGACGTCGTGGAGGTGGAGATTCCGGGGGTCGGGGTACTGCGCAATCCGGTGGAGCGGGGGTCCTAGCCGACCACGGACACCGCATCGCGCTGGGCGGCCTCCCATCCGACAAGGGCTTTCTTCTTGGCCGCTCCCCATCGGTACGCACCAAAGGCGCCGGAACTCCGGATGACCCGATGGCACGGAATGAGGTACGCGACAGGGTTCCGCGCCACCGCCGAGGCCACCGCCCGCTGTGCGGTTGGCTGCCCGATGGCCGAGGCGATATCGGCGTAAGATGCCAGCGCCGCGGGGGGGATCCTGAGCAGTGCCTCCCAGACCTTGATTTGGAAGTTGGTGCCTCGAAGATCGAGCGAGAGTGGGGTGTCGGCCTCCCGAGTGGCGAATACGCGTCGGGCCACCGCCCGAGCTGCCTCGTCGTTCCGCCGCATCGACGCTCGGGGCCAGCGCCGCCTGAAGTCCTCGGTCACCGCACCCCGTGTTCCGTGAGCGACAAACATCAGCCCGCAGAGTCCACGGGTCGTCAGGGCGAAGAACCCCTCTCCGAACGGGGTCGCAGCGTAGCCGTATTCGATCGCAACGTGTCCTCCGCGCTCCTTGAACTGGCCCGGTGTGACCGCCTCGAACGTGACGAACAAGTCGTGCAGTCGGCTCGCACTTGAGAGACCGGAGTCATACGCCGTCTCGAGCACGCTCCGTCCCTCCGCCAGGGCCGTGCGGGCATGGTCGAGGGTCAGGTACTGCACGAACCGCTTGGGCGAGACACCGGCCCAGCGGCGAAACAATCGCTGGAAGTGATAGGAACTCAGGCCGATCGCCCGAGCGGCTTCATCGAGGGAAGGCTGACGGCGCCAGTGCTCCT
This sequence comes from Gemmatimonadota bacterium, assembly GCA_029863245.1. Lineage (GTDB taxonomy): Bacteria > Gemmatimonadota > Gemmatimonadetes > Gemmatimonadales > GWC2-71-9 > JAOTVV01. The sequence goes on along the minus strand of JAOTVV010000001.1, from coordinate 312,367 downwards.
CTAGGAACAGAATGGCACGCTCGATCCGCTGTGCGTCTGCTGCCGACATCGCTCACCGCTCCCGCGTGTGTGTGACTGGGCGGAAGCTGGGAGACTCGTTGGCTAGGGGCAACCCGATTCTTGCGCCGGTGCGGCGGTTCCGGTCCCTCAGTTGGCTGGGCCGAACGCGGCGAGCGCCGCCCTGGCGAGGCTGAGCGGATCCACGGAGATCGGTCCGTAGCGGGCGACCCAGTGGAGGTGGGGGCCCGTGACGCGGCCCGTGGCACCCACGTCGCCGATCACTTGGCCAGCCGCCACGGTATCTCCCCGTTGGACGTGGATCTGGCTCAGATGCATGTACACGGTCATGAGACCGCGTCCGTGGTCCAGATAGACGACGTTGCCGGCGTAGTAGAAATCCCCTGTGAGCGCCACCACCCCGCGGTTGGCGGCCTTCACCGGCGTGCCGATCACTCCGTTCAGATCGGTGCCCATGTGGCGACTCTGGATGACGTCGTTGAATTCGCGCCCCTCTCCAAAACGACTCGTCACGCGGCCGGCAACGGGAAGGGTGAACTCGCCGGACCACAGTCGCGGCGTCCGATGTGACCGGCGCGCCACCGCACCGGCCTGAGCCCGCTCCGCCGCGATGCGTGCCGCGAGCGCCGAGTCGGGCGGCTCCGCGAATCGCGGCGCCACGCGCAGCTTCTCCACGGTGAAGTTGCCCGGCGATACCGGAATGCGGATGGTGCGATCTGCTGTGCCACCCGCACCGTCCGCGACCGTGAGCAGCAACGGAATGCTCTCGCGAGTGTTCACGGGAACGGCGCCGAGTGCCCGATACGACCGGACACCGTCCCACTCGAAATGAAGCGGCTGGCCGGCGAGTGTTCCCCGGACCGGTAGGGTGTTTCCGTCTCGATCCGTCACCGGCCCTGGGCGGTCGACGACCAGATGCATGATTGATCCTTGCACCGGCTGTCCGGGGTACCAGGTTACGGACAGCGAGATCGAATCCTGGGTGCCGGCACTCGAGGCCAGCGTCACGAGGAGGCCGGCCACGACGAGCGTGGGAAACCAGACGCGGTGTTCCATGGGTTGGGCCCGCCGAATGCCGCTAGCCAACGACGGTGGGCTGGGGGGCTTCGGCCGGAGCGGTCACCGCGCCGAATCGACGCTCCCGGCGTTGGAACTCCGAGACGGCCAGGGCCAAGTCCTCCCGCCGGAAGTCGGGCCAGAGGGCGTCGGTGAAGTAAAGCTCCGCATACGCCGACTCCCACAGCAGGAAGTCCGAGAGGCGCTGCTCGCCCGCCGTGCGCACGATCAGGTCGGGGTTCGGGACTTCCCCGGCTACCGCTCGGTCGAGCAAGTCCAGTGAGATCTCCTCGGGACGGAGGTCACCGCTTGCCACATGGCGAGAGATCGCCCGAGCCGCCTCGGTGAGCGCCCACCGCGAGCCGTAGTCGATCGCCAACTGCAGATGGAGCCGGTGGCCGCGCGCCGTGGCCTTCAGCGTGCGATCCAGCTCGGCGAGCGCGGATTGAGGGATCCGGTCTCGCCGTCCGACATGTGTGACCCGCACGCCGCTCTCCACGAGTTCGTTCCGCTCCCGCTGACAGTATTCGCGAAGCAGCCAAAACAGGCGTCCGACCTCGCCGGGAGGCCGCTTCCAATTGTCCGAGGAGAACGCGTAGAGGGTCAGCGTCGTGATGCCTATTTCGGGCGCGCCTCGCACGACGTCCCGAACGCTGTCCACGCCTGCCAGGTGGCCGCGCCACCGGGGTCGTCCCTGGGCTCGTGCCCACCGGCCGTTGCCGTCCATGATGATGCCGACGTGTAAACCACTCATGTTCGCTCCAACGCGTCCCGTGCCTCGTTGAGGATTGCTTCCATCTGCGCCAAATAGGCCTCCAGTGCCCGGCGCCCCTTGGCCGTGAGCCGGTACTCGGTCTTCGGTTTCCGGTCCTCGAACCCCTTGAGCACCCGGACATAGCCGGCGTCCTCGAGCTTGCGCGCGTGCACGCTGAGATTCCCGTCGCTCGTTTTCAGCACCTGCTTGAGGTCGGCGAAGCTCATCCCCTCGCCCGCCGCCAACGCCGAGACGATGCCCAGACGGATCCGCTCATGGATCAGACGATCCAGCGTTTCGGACACCAGGCTACCCACCATGGCGCATCACGATGTCCAGCCCGATCACCACGTGCAGTCCGCCAAAGCCTGCCGCCATGAGCAGGAGGCCGGCGCCCGGTTCGAGCAGCGCCGCTGCGCCCAACAAGAGGAAGGAGACTCCCATCCAGCGGATGGCGCGAATGGAGAACTCGGCTCCTGCGGTCACCCCCGCGCCGTACAACGCAAGCCACATGCCGGGAAGCAGGTGCTCGGAGCCTCCCCGTGCGAGCGCGACGGTGAGCACCGCACCCGCCGCCAGGGCGGGGGCCATCACCCACACGAGCCGCCGAATCGCGCCCGACCATATCGGGACGTCCGTCTGCTTGGCCTTGCGGATGTTGAATATGCAGGCAAGGGCGATCGAGATCCCTGCGGTGGGCAGCCAGATTCGCAGGTCCGCGTCATGGGTTCCGCTCCAGGCCAGCCAGGCCGCGAGCAAGCCCACGAAGCCCACCATGATGAGCCCCCACCCCGACACGGCGGTGAAGGAGGAGGCCGACTCCATCGTGCGACGGATGTACGCCAGCGTCTCTTTGGCGCTCTCGCGATCCTCGTGTGTGGGAATGGTCACGGTTCCCCCGGCATGAGCGCAATAAAGGACTTTGTATGATAAAGTAGTACGATTGGGGCTGCCAGCCAAGAGTGACGTCTTCGGTCCCGGGGTCACGGCGTGGGCCGGATCACCCCGCTTCGAGCAGCTGCCGCGCCTCCCGAAAGATGCTGAACCACGTCGCGCGGGTCAGTCGTCCCGTATTCGTGTTCTGCCTGCTGGGGTGGTACGAGGAGAGCAGCACCGTCCCGTCGGAAAACTCCCGGCGGGCACCATGGGCGAACGGTGGTCGGTCCGCGACCGGAAGACGGTGCCACCAGCCCGACGCCTTGAGCCATTGCCTGTGGGCAATCTGTCCCAGAGTGACGACCAGCCTCACACCACGGAGGAGGCGGAGCTCCGCCTCGAGATACGGTTGGCACCGGTCGAACTCCTCCTGAGTAGGGCGGTTTCCGGGCGGGGTGCAACGCGCGCCGGCGGTGATGTAGCAGTCGGTCAGTGTCAAACCGTCATCGCGGCTCGTCGAGCCCGGCTGGCTGGCGAAGCCGAACTCGTGCAAGGCGTCGTACAGCCAATCGCCGCTCGAGTCCCCCGTGAACATCCGCCCGGTCCGATTGGCACCGTGGGCGGCGGGGGCGAGCCCGACGATCAGGAGGCGTGCTGTGGGATCCCCGAACCCGGGGACCGGTCGGCCCCAGTACTCCCAATCGCTGAAGGCGCGCCGCCGTTCCCGCGCTACCGCTTCGCGGTGTCGGACCAGCCGGGGGCACTCGCGGCAGGTGACGATAGAGCGGTTGAGCGCGGCGATGGTCCGGTGGCGTGGCATGTGTCCTCACCGAGCGCAGACGGGAGTGCGGACCGCGGTCGGGTCGCGGCGTTGCTGCTTGAGAGTAAACGCACGCGTGGCCGGCGCCAGGGGAATCCTGCCCGATCCGGCCACCCGGAACGGGGAAGCCCCGCCCGCCACCGTGGAGGCGACGGACGGGGCCTGGTCTGCGTCGAGCCCTCAGCTCCTGGAATCAGCCGAGCGGCGGGATCCGCAGGGTCTGGCCGGGATAGATGAGATTCGGATCTTTCAGCATCGGCTTGTTCGCCTCGAAGATGACCGGGTACTTCATGGCGTCCCCGTAGAACTCCTTGGCGATCTTGGACAGCGAGTCACCCTTCTTGACCGCGTAGAACTTCGCCTCGGCTGCCGGGTCGACGACCTCCATCTGATCGTCCACCTGCGCCACGCCCTCGGTGTTGCCGACCGCCAGGACGACCTTCTCCCGCTCGGCCTGTGATTTGGCCTTGCCGGTGACCGTGGCCACGCCGTCGTCGAACTTCACGCGAAGATTCTCGACGTCGAGTTTGAGCCCTATCACATACCGCAGGATCTTGTTTCCCTTGATCAACTCGCGGTTCTTCTCGTCGCGCTCGGCTTCCTCCTGTTCCTTCTCTTTCCGCCCAGCGCTTTTCACAAAATCAAAGAGACCCACGACTGGCTCCTTTCCGTTCCGGTGAATGTCGATTGTTACCCGCGGCCGCCGAACAGCCCGCCCAGCAGCCCCTTGCCGAGCTTGCCGGCGATGTCGTCCACAATACTCCCATCCCCGTCCTGATCCAGCAGCTTGCCAAGCATGCCGAAGGCGGGGTTGGCCTGTTCCATTTGCTGCCGCTCGCCGCCCAGCATGCTTGCCAGGCTGCCCGCGTCCAGGTTCTGCTGCCTACGCTGCCGCCCCAACGCGCCCATCACGACCGGCGCGAGCATCGGGAGGAGTTTGGCGATCATCGATGGATCGAGACTGCTGGCCTTGCTCACTCCGGCCTCCACCGCCTGCCGCCGCTCGCCCAGTGCGTGACGCAGGATGCCCTCACCGTCATTCACGTCCGGCGCTTGCAGATACGCGCCGAGATTGTCGAGGACCGTGCCGTCGTGCTTGTCGAGCGCCCGATTCAGGGCCTCGGCGCCCTGCTGCTGAGTGGAGTTCCGAGCGAGCGCGCCGAGCAGCACCGGAATGGCGGCCCCGACGGCCTGTTGCGTGGCTCGTGTGTCGGTACCGAGATGCTTGCTCAGCTGACCCACCTGCTCACCGCTTCCCAACTGCTGCATCAACATATCTACGATCGATGACATGATTGCTCCGGGTTCGATTACGAGAATGCATCTGAAGAAGGCAACATCCGTACCGGGCACGCCGGGTCCGGAATATCGCGGCTCTACTCGCCAAGTGTGCCGGTTCGGGCCATTGTTCGGCGCTCCGGAGGTCCCGAATCGAGATTTGGCGTGCCGAATCGGATCTGGACGAGACCGGGGAGCTGAGGTGCCTTCTAGTCTGCTGCCCGGCCGACGCCGGCCTTCTCGAGAATCTGCTCCATGAGGCACCACCGGGTGAAGCTAGACTGGAGCAGGTTGAGGCCGACGAACGCCGTGAACAAGAAGAAGTACGGACTGACCCAGCTACCGAGCGCCAGCGAAGCGAGGACGAATGTCCCGGCGATCCCGCGGATGAGGTAGTGCATTCTCATAGAACCTCCATAGTGTCGAGGGTGTAGGCCTTGAGCCCTTCCTCCGGTCCCTTCTCGTCCCGCAAGGTCCGGAGCTCGTCGCACAGTCCTCTGCAATCGCCATCGAGCAAGGCAACGAAATAGAGGGAGCTGGATCCGGGAAACGCCCGGGTGCCCAGCTTGCGCCCGGTCTGGCCTTTGCCGAGCACGTTCGGGAACGTGCTGTACCCGTGCACGCCATGTGTGTCGAGCAGGCGTTCGACGTCGCGGGCGTGGTCGGAATCGACGAAGATCAAGAGCAGCTTCATTTGTGCATCTCGTAGTAGAGAAGTGGAATGGCCACGAGGGTGAGGGCCGTTGCTACGACCGCACCACTGATGAGCGCGATCCCGAGGCCCTGGAAGATGGGATCCCGTACCATCACAAAGCCGCCGATGACGACGGCCAGGGCGGTGAGGACGATTGGGCGCGCGCGGATGAGGCCCGACGCGATGACCGCCTCCCGCAATCCGTGGCCGCGTTCCAGCCCGAGCTCGACGAAGTCCACGAGAAGGATGGAATTGCGCACGATGATCCCAGCCAGGGCGATCATGCCAATCATCGATGTGGCCGTGAAGAAGGCCCCCGTCGCCGCGTGGGCGGGGAGAATGCCGATCAGCGTGAGGGGGATCGGGGCCATGATCACCAAAGGCACCGTGAACGACTGGAACCAGGCCACGACCAGCACGTAGATGAGGATCAGCACGGCGCCGAACGCGATCCCGAGATCGCGGAACACGTCCACGGTGATCTGCCACTCCCCGTCCCAAACGACGAACGGTTCCTCGGTGAGAGTGGGCGAGCCGACCCAGTGCCGATCCACGCCGCCGGTCGCGGCCTCTAGACGGTCACCCATCTCCAGCATGGCATATGCGGGGCTCTCGAGCCGCCCCGCGACGTCGCCCGTCACGTACACCACCGGCCGGAGGTTCTTGTGGAAGATGGGCGTCTTCGCGTCGACACTATCCAGGGTCGCGAGAGTGCCCAATCGCCGCGCCCCGCGCGGAGTCGCGACCGGGAGAGCTGAGAGATCGCCCATGGTGCCCGCAGTCGAGTCGGCGAGCCGTACCCGAATGGGGACGGGCTCCGCAGCGGCCGGATCGTGCAGCAGGCCAGCACCTGCGCCGTTCATCGTGGCGGCGATCGTCTGGGCGATCTCGGAGGGGTTCGTGCCTGCACGGCGCGCCTCCGCCTGCGAGATCGCGGCGTGCACCTCGGCGTGCGGCGCCACCACGGTCCAGTCCACGTCTACGACCCCATCGGTTTCGACGAAGACCTGCCGCACCTGGTCCGCCACTGCGATCTGTCTCTCGTACGTCGGCCCGTACACCTCGGCAGTCAGCGTGGCCAACACCGGTGGCCCGGGTGGGATTTCCGCCAGCTTCACGGCGGCGCCGTAGGCCCGCGCGACGGAGTCGATCACGGGCCGCAGTCGAAGCGCGATCTCGTGGCTCTGCTCCGAACGGTCGTGCTTCGGCTTCAGATTCACCTGCACATCGGCGACCGTCGGCCCGCGGCGCAAGAAATAGTGGCGTACCAGCCCGTTGAAGTTGAAAGGGGCCGGCACCCCGGCGTAGGTCTGCACATCGAGCACGGCATCGTCCTGTGCGGTGACCAAGGCCAGTGCTTGCGCCACTTCGGCTGTCCGTTCGAGCGGTGTGCCTTCCGGCATGTCCACGATGAGCTGGAACTCGCTCTTGTTGTCGAAGGGGAGCATCTTGACGGTCACCAGCTTCAAGGGCACGAGCGCCGCCGAGAGGACCAGCAGGGTGAGGACGACCGCGTAGGCCATGCCCCGCCGCTTGGTGTCTCCCAACAGCCGCTCCATGATCCCGCGATACCATAGGGCGATGGGGCCGGTGGGGACCTGTTCGTCGGTGGTCTCAACCGGCACTCCGCTCGGTGGAGCGCCGTTGTGTGCCTTGACCAGTCGTACGGCGAGGTACGGCGTGACGATGAAAGCCACTGCCAGCGAGAACAGCATCGCCACCGACGCCCCCACCGGGATCGGCCGCATGTAGGGGCCCATCAGACCGGACACGAAGGCCATCGGCAGGATCGCCGCGATAACGGCAAGCGTGGCCAGGATCGTGGGGTTACCCACTTCGTCGACGGCTAGCACCGCCGCTTCGTCGGGATGTCGGTGCCTGAGGTGGAGGTGGCGCGCGATGTTCTCGACCACGACGATGGCATCGTCGACCAGGATGCCGATCGCGAAGACCAGGGCGAACAGCGTGATGCGATTCAGGGTGTAGCCGTAGAGCCGGTAGACGAACAAGGTGAGTGCCAGGGTTACTGGCACCGCGACGAGCACGACGACCGCCTCACGCCAGCCCAGCGCGTACCAGACGAGGAGCACCACGCCGATGGTCGCGACGAAGATGTGGAGTAGCAGTTCCTGGGACTTCTCCGTCGCGGTCTCACCGTAGTCCCGGGTGACCGTGATGCGCACATCCTCGCTCACCACGCTGCCATGCAGTTCCTCGACCCGCTCCATGGCCCGATGCGCGATCGTGGCCGCGTTCTTTCCCTCGCGCTTGGCCAGCGCGATGGTCACGGCCGGCTCGAAGTCGGCGCCCGGCTCCCCTCCCAGCACGAACGCCACGTACTGATCGGGCTCGGCCGGGCCGTCGCGAATAGCGGCGATGTCGCGCAGCCGAACCGGCCGATCGTCGATCATGGCCACGACCACCTCGCCCACCTGGTCGGCGGTCCTCAGCAGGTGGCCAATGCGCACCGGAACGGAGCGGTTGGCCGACACGAGGTCACCGGCGGGTAGTTCGGCGTTGACCGTGCCAAGCGCCTGCAGCACCGCTGCGGCGGACAGCCCTCGCGTCGCCAGGGCTTGCGGGTCGAGCGTGACAGCAACCTCGCGAGGCGCTCCGCCAATGACCCAGGTCTCGGCGACGTCGGGAATGCGCTTCAGTTCGGCGGCCAACTCGACGGCCTGTTGCCGTAGCAGATATCCGTCACCGGCATCCGTGCCGCCCGACAGGGTGAGGGTGAGAATCGGTACCTCGTTGATGCCGTGTAGGGTGACGTACGGCGGGGTCGCGCCGGGCGGGATCCTGTCCATGTTCGCCATCAGCTTCCCGTAGAGGCGCGTCAGCGCAATCTCGGGATCCGTTCCCACCATGAATCGGGCCGTGACGAGCGCTCCGTCGCTCTGTGCGACGCTGTAGACGTACTCGACCGCTGGCACTTCCCAGATGGCCCGCTCCAGTGGTTCCACCAAGCGGCGCTCCACTTCCCGCGGTCCGGCACCGGGTAGCCCGACGGCCACATCGATCATCGGGACCCGGATCTGCGGCTCTTCTTCGCGCGGGGTGGTGAGCAGGGCGCCGACGCCCAGCACGAGGGACGCCGCGGTCAGCAGCGGCGTCAGCTTGGAGTTGAGAAAGCGCTGTGCGACGGCGCCGGACAGGCCGGTCTTCATAGCACGATTCGATCGCCAGGCGCGATCCCGCTCAGGACGTGAATCCGCCCGCCATCGGCCAGCGTCCGGCCCAGTCGAACCCAGCGGATTGCGACCCCATGCGGGGTGACCACCCGCACGCCGGTGAGCTGGCCGCGACGGATCACGGCGCCGCTGGGGATGGCCACACCTTCGAACGTGCCAGCGGGTACGAGGGCGGTGACGGAGATTCCGGTGTGCCAGTGCGCTGGAAGCTCCACGCGGACCTCGACGGTTCGCGTCATTGGGTCGGCACCGGCGGCGATGGCACGTACGGGGGCGCTCACCGGGTCTGCCCCGATCCCAGAGATGCGGATGCGCATGCCGGGCTCGATCCTGGCGGCGAGATCGGCGGGCACGGCGAGCAGCCCGTCTCTCGGGCCGAGATCCTCGACGACCAGAATTGGCACACCGGGCGCGGCCATGTCCCCTTCGTCGGCAAATCGTGCCACGATCGCGCCGGAAAACGGGGCAGGGATCGACGCATAGCTCGCCGCCGTTTCCACCTCCCTCAGCGTTGCCATCGCCAGCGCGAGTTGCGACTCGGCCTGGGTGAGTTGGACGTGCGCGCCGTCGCGCTGGACGTGAGCAACCACGTCCAGCGCGAGCAGGGTGTCCATTCGTGCGGCGTGGCGAGCCGCCTCGTCGCGTGCGGCGTCAGCCGCCCTGACGCCGGCCTCTGCCTTGGCACGGTTGGAGGCGATGTCGTCGGCCCCGAGGCGGACCAGCACCTGCCCCTGCGTGACTCGGGCCCCGAGCTCCACGGGGAGGCTTGTGATCCGGGCCATCATTCGGGTCGTCACCTCGGCGCGACGCCGGGCGACGACGGTTCCCGCCACCGGCAAGGTCGCGGTGAGGGATTCGGCAACCACTATGACGGTGCCTTCAGGGACTGTCGTCACCTGCTCCTCGGCGGGCTCCCCGCCTCCGCACGCCACAGCGCCAGCGGCGAACGCCACTACTAGAAGACGACGAATCATCGGTCGTATACTCCGTATGCGAGATCGAGAGCTGCCGCCACGACGTGCAGATCGCGTCGGGCGGCGAGGTAGTTGAGCGCGGCGTTGGTCGCGGCCGCCTGCACGTCTAGGAGTTCGGTGATCGGGGCGGCACCGGTGCGGTAGCGGAGCCGAGCCTGTTCGAGCGCCTCGCGGCCCTCGAGTTCGGCAGCTCCCGCGACCCGCACCCGTGCGCGCGCCGCGGTGAGCATGCGCGTCGCTTCGAGCACCTCGAGCGCCGCCTGCCGCTCGGCGGCCTCGCGGCGAGCCGCCGCCGCCTCCGATTCTGCCTTGGCTGCGCGCACGGCCCCCGCACCGGCGAGGCCTCTCAGAATTGGCCAGGAAACGCCGATCCCCACGGTCCAGTCACCACTCCCGGTGCCGAACGGCGTGCTCCGCGCATAATGCGCCACCGATCCGAAGGCGGCGACGGCGGGGAGTTGCGAGGCCCATGCCTTCTTGATGCCGAGACGAGCAGCGTCGGAGCCCATGCGAACGGCCACCAGGTCGCCGCGGTCATCGAGCGCGCAGGTCGTGGCACCCTCGGCACACATCGACTGCGGCTCGGTCGACCGCAGGGAGTCGGTGAGGACCAACACCGTGGCTTCGGGGAGGGCCAGCATCATCCGGAGCGCCGACATCGCCACGTCGGCCCGCGCCGCCACGGTCAGGCGCTGCACCTCAAGCTCCGAAGCGCGAAGGCCCGCCAGGCGTGCGTCGAGACCGGTCACCAGGCCCTGGGAGCGCATCGCCTCCGCTTGGTCGCGATGGGCGCGGACGGCGGTGAGCGCGCTATCCAGTGCATCAAGTCTGTAGGTGGTGAGCTGGGCGTCGAAGTAGGCCTGCGTGACGAGGAACCGCGTGGCGCCGCTCGCGCGTCCGGCGGCCGCCGTCTGTGCCGCGGCGACCTTCCGGGCAGCGGCATAGCCGAACAGCCCCTCAGGGGCCAGCAGTGGCCACTGGACCGACGCAACGGCATTGAAGCCGGAGTAGGCGTCCGGACCATTGAGGGCGGCGAGACTGAGATCGGGTCCGGTGAAATTTCCCTGCCGGAGCTTGAGCCCGAAGACCGCAACGGGGTCCGTGGTGCGTAGGCCTTGGAGATCGAGCGTGACGCTCGGCAAGAATGCCTGGCTTGCTTGGAGCGGGAGCTGGCGCGCGGCGGCGGCGCTCGCCCGTTCGGCCCGCAACGTGGCGTTGGCCTCCAGTGCCCGGGCCACGGCTTCGTCCAGTGACAGCCGAGAGGTATCGGCCGGAGACAGCGCGAGGCCGGTGCTCAATAATAGTATAGCAATATTCATATCTCAGAGGCCAAATAAAAAGGGTCTGCTCCAACCGAGCCCATCACATATCACAGTGGCGGATGCAGTTCAGGATGTGCTGCACCTTGGGTTCGGTGATTCGATAGTGCACGTGGTTCCCGTTGCGGCGCGCGGCCACGATTCCGCACCCACGCATTTTGGCCAGATGCTGTGACACGATGGCCTGCGGCAGTCCGAGTGCTTCACGGATCTCTGTCACCGTCGCCTCACCCAGCTCGAGCACCTCCACGATCTTCAGCCGCTCCGGATGGCCGAGCAGCTTGATGATCTCGGCCGCCCGGCTCAGCAGGGCCGGCTCGATGGAACGCACCAACGCGGGCTTAGACATAGGAATATAGCTAATAGCAATGTTTCTATATGTCAATGGATGGGGTCTGCGGTGGAGTCCGAGCCCGCCAAGCCAGGTAAAAAAACGGCCCCGCCGGGCTGTCGGCGGGGTCGCGGGCGAAGAATGTCAGATGTCCAGGTTCTTCACGTACCGCGCGTTCTCCTCGATAAATGCCCGGCGCGGCTCCACCTCATCGCCCATGAGCGTCTCGAACACCTGCGCAGCCTCCACGGCATCTTCGAGCTCGACGCGGAGCACGGTTCGGGTGGCCGGATCCATGGTCGTGCGCCACAGCTGGTCCGGGTTCATCTCGCCGAGGCCCTTGTACCGCTGCACGCCGACGTTTCCCCTGCCGCCCCCGTTCGTCAGGCGCTTGATGTAGTCGTCGCGCTCTTCGTCGTCGTAGGCGTAGAACTCTTCCTTCCCCTTCGCGACCCGATAGAGCGGCGGCTGCGCGATGTACACGTACCCGGCCTCGATGAGCGGACGCATCTCCTTGTAGAAAAAGGTCAGCAACAGCGTCCGGATGTGGGCGCCGTCGACATCCGCGTCGGTCATGATGATGATCTTGTGGTACCGCGCCTCGTCGAGCTTGAACTCATCTTCGCCGATACCGGTCCCCAGAGCGGTGACGATCGTGCGGATTTCCTCGTTGGAGAGGATCTTGTCGACTCGCGCCTTCTGGACGTTGAGGATCTTCCCTCGAAGGGGCAGTATGGCCTGAAACGACCGATCCCGCCCTTGCTTGGCGGACCCGCCCGCGCTGTCCCCTTCGACGAGGTAGATCTCGCACAGGGCCGGGTCGCTCAGTGAGCAGTCGGCCAGCTTGCCGGGGAGCACGCTGTTCTCGAGTGCGCTCTTTTTGCGCACCAGCTCTCGTGCCTTCCGCGCCGCCTCGCGTGCGCGTGCGGCGCTGAGCGCCTTGTCGAGCACGGCACGCGCCGCCGACGGCGTCTCCATGAGCCAGTTCCCGACGTGCTCGTAGACGACCGTCTTGAGGATGCCCTCGACCTCGGAGTTGCCCAGTTTGGTCTTCGTCTGCCCCTCGAATTGCGGCTCCTTGACCTTGACGTGGAGCACTGCCGTCAGGCCCTCCCGCACGTCGTCGCCACTCAACGTGAGGCTGTCCTTCTTGAACATCCCCTTGTTCTTGGCCACCTCGTTCACGCACCGAGTGAGCGCCGCTTTGAAGCCGGTGAGGTGGGTTCCGCCTTCGTGCGTGTTGATGTTGTTGACGAAGGTGAACGTGTTTTCCTGGTAACTGCTGTCCCACTGGAGCGCGAGGTCGACCTCGACGTCGTCCCTCGAGGTGGTGAGATGGTATGGCTTTGCATGCAGCGGCTTGCGATTTCCGCGCAGGAACTCGACGAACTCGGCGATCCCGTTCTTGTAGAGAAACGTTTCGTTCTTCGGCGTGTCGCCGCGCTCCTCCGTGAGCGTGAGCGTGATTCCCGAGTTCAAGAAGGCGAGCTCCCGAAGCCGGTTGCTGATCGTGCCGTAATCGTAGTCCCGGCTAGGGAAGATCTGCCCGTCGGGTCTGAACGTGACCTTCGTGCCCGAGCGCTTGACCTTGCCCGACCCCTCCAGCCCCTGAACCGTCTTGCCACGCTCGAAGGCCATGTGGTGTTCTTGGCTGTCGCGCCACACCCAGACGTCGAGCCGCTCGGAAAGCGCGTTGACGACTGACACGCCGACCCCATGGAGTCCGCCGGAGACCTTGTAGGTGCTCTTGTCGAACTTGCCGCCGGCATGCAGCATCGTCATGGCCACCTCCACACCCGGCTTCTTCTCCGTCTTGTGTAGATCGACGGGGATACCCCGCCCATTGTCCTGCACGGTGACGGCGTGATCGGCGTGGAGCGTCACGTCGATCTTGTCACAGAAGCCTGCCATCGCTTCGTCGATGGCGTTGTCGACAACCTCGTACACGAGGTGGTGGAGTCCTCTGGGTCCGGTCGAGCCGATATACATGCTCGGACGCCGACGCACGGCTTCCAGGCCCTTGAGCACCTGAATGGCGTCGGAGCTGTACGAGTCCTGCCTGCGTGATGTGGTCATGATCCGGTCGGTCGAGATACGAAAAACGGGGTCGAGAGCGACCCCGGTGAGGTCCCTTCAATATACCTGAGCGCTCCCCCGAAGGCAATGGCGCTGGGGTCGCGTAACTTCCAATGTAGAAACGGGTTAGAGGTGCCCGGGTTGGGCCACCCGTGACGCTCGATGCGTCGGGTCGTCGACAACCGGCCCACGGCCGCGGCGCCGTGCTGTCGGCCCCGCGTTCACTCGGCCCGCCACACGATCCGTCGGATCTTCTTCCCGTGTTGGCCAAGCCGTTTCAGGATGGTCGGCGACATGAGCTGCAATTCCTGCAACCATCCTGCGGAGGCCACACTCACGATCAGCGCCCCGTCCTGCGTGACGAGATGCGGCGTCGTCACAGCGGCGATCTGGGGACCGACCAGCTCCCCCCATTCGGGAATCACGCTCGCCTGATCGAGTCGTCGCTTGATGCCGGCGCGTTTGATGTACGCCGCGATGGCTTCCTCGAGCGGTGTGGCGGGCGGCGGGCGGTCACGGCCGGTCAAGCGTTCCTCCTCGCATGGTCCAGCGCGGCATGCCGAGCAGATCCCGTGGCACCTCCGACTCCCGCGGCGCCACGACAACCGCCTGTCCAGGCAGCGTTTCGCGGATCAGGGCCAAAAGACGTTCCTGTCGTCCGCGATCCAGCTCGGCAAAGACGTCATCGTAGAGCGCCACCGGCGGCGATCCCTCGGCCGCCGCGAGCGACTCCGCCTCCAGGAGTCGGAGTGCGACGGCCGCCGTGCGCTGCTGGCCGGCAGACCCGTAGGTTCGTTGGTCGCGTCCGTCCAGGGAGAGCCGCAAGTCGTCGCGGTGCGGCCCCACCGTGGTCATGCCCCGCCGGGTATCGCGCGCGAAGGTCCGCCGGAGTGCCGCCTCGATGTGGCCCGCGGTGTCGTCTTCGCGGTGATGGTCCGGGGCGTACAGCAGACTGCAGGTGCCGGCCTCCCCGAGTGTGGTGCACAGATCCTGGAACCGTGCGGCCGACGCCGCCACCCAACGCCGCCGAGCGCGGGCGACCGTTCCCGCCGCCGCTGCGAACGGCGCGTCGAACGCGCGGGCGGCGTCGCCGTGACCGTTCCGCAGGGCTGCGTTCCGCTGCCGCAGCGCCTGTCGCATGGCGGAGAGCGCAGCCAGGTACCCGGGCTCGCTCAACGCGAGCACGATATCCAGGTAGCGCCGCCGTCCGGTGGGCCCTCCTGCCACGATCGTGCGGTCGCTGGGCGCGAACGCCACCGCCGTGAGCCGACCGACCCCGTCGGCCAGCTTCTTCATCTCGACGCGATCGACCGTCACCTTCTTGCGGCGCCCGGCGATCTCGTATCCCACCGCCACCCGCCGCGGCCCCTCTCCGGCGATGAAGAAGCTGGCGTCGCCGAACCGCACCAACTCCCGATCCTTGGCGCCCCGGAGCGATCGGAACAACACCAAGTAGTAGATGGCCTCGAGGAGGTTGGTCTTCCCCTCACCGTTCTCCCCGATCACCACGACACCTTCTGCAGGTAGCTCGATGTCCAGCGCCGCGATGTTGCGGAAAGTCCTTATGGTGAGCTGGGTGAGCCGCACGAAGCGCCAGAGCCCGGTCTACTGAATGATGAACGAGCGGTCGGCCGCGGCGCGATTGCTCAGCGTGTCGGTCGCCACCACACGAAAGACAATGGTTCCGTTCGTTCCCGGATCAGTGGTGATGGGATAGTCCGCGACGAACAGCGTATCGGCCGGAAACAGGGTGGGGAAGCCAAAAGTCACCTCACCCAGCACGCTCGCAGCCACCGATGCGAGGGGCGTTCGATCGGTGATGCGTACCCGCACGCGGATCTCCTGACCGGCCGCGTACACGCTGTCTGGCGGCGCGAGGAACTCGATGCGCGGCGGAAACGTGTCGGGACCGAACCGGCCCGGTCCGAAGTCGGGTCGGACAGGTTCCGCGCAGGCGGCCGCCCCCAGCAAGGTCAGCGCCGCGGCCACCGCGGGGCGTCCATATCGCGGTCGGGGTGCGCCGATGCTCATGCGGATTGCACTAGGCCGCGCTGCTCCAGCGCCAGCAGTCGCCGTTTCAACGGGAGTCCCCCGCCGTAACCGCCGAGCTTGCCGCCGGCCGCAACGACCCGGTGACACGGGATGACGAGCGGGATGGGATTCCGGCCGTTCGCATGACCCACCGCCCGGGCAGCTCCGGGACGGCCAATCCGTTGCGCGATCTCGCCGTAGGTCGCGGTCGCGCCGTAGGGGATCCGCGCCACCTCACGCCACACTGTGTCGTCGAATGCCGTTCCCTGAGGTGCCGTGGCAAACGTGAACGTCTCGCGTTGGCCGCGGGCGTATTCCTGTAGCTCGCGGGCGACGTGCTGCTCGAACGGTGTCCCGGGCGGACGGAGGCCGGACTGGTTGAGCCGAATCTGCGTGACCGACACGCCCCGCGTTTCGACGGCAAGAGTCGTGACGGGTGTGCTCACGGTGAACGCGTCGACGGTGGACATCCGGGCGATTCCTCCCGAGCGGCTAGGAACGGCGGTGCTAGGAAACATACCGAGGTGCAGCGGTGCGGGTCGGTGGGTCCGACTACGACAAGTATGAACTCTCCTTCACGATCGCTTCACAATGCGCGGGATCGACCTCCGTGCACATTCGCGCACTGATGCCAAGGTACTCGGGATCGCGGTTCCGCGGAGGGGATGGGCCTCGGATGCCCCAACAAGTTCCTCGCTTGGTCTTTGTCTTTGCCGTGGCGCTGCTCGCCATGGTGATTGCCCGTTGGTACCTCGTGCCCGACACGTTCGGCGACATCGGGCACTATCGGGCCGCGGCCGTCGACTCGATAGCCGCTCGTCCCATGAAGTACGCCGGGCATCAGCAGTGCACCCTCTGCCACAGTCCGATCCAAGAGGCGAGGCTGGCGTCCAACCACAAGGGCGTGCGCTGCGAGGTGTGCCATGGACCGGCCGCCGCCCACATTGCCGCCCCGATGGAGGTCAAGCCGTCCATTCCGCGCGGTCGGGACCAGTGCATCCTGTGTCACGCCTTCAATCCGTCGCGCCCCACGGGATTCCCGCAGATCGATCCGGTGGTGCACAATCCTCTTACGCCCTGCAAGGACTGCCACGACCCCCACGCCCCGGAGCCCCCGGTGGTGCCCGAGTCGTGTGCGGCGTGCCATGGCGAGATCGCTCGGCAGAAGTTGGTGTCACACCATGCCAGCCTGGAATGTGAGGTCTGCCATGCAGCGCCGGTGACACACAAGTCGAATCCGCGGTCGGCGCGGCCCTCGAAGCCGACGGACCGGAGCTTCTGCGGGGCGTGTCACGCGATCGGCGATCCGCGTGCGGCCATTCCCCAGATCGATCTGCAGACGCACGGTCAGCCGTACACGTGCTGGCAGTGTCACTACCCTCACCACCCGGAGGCGCCGTGAGTACCGCCCGATTCGATCCCACGCGCTCCCGGAGCGAACCGCCAGCGAGTCCTGTACTCGATCGACGGCGGTTTTTGGGCGAGGCCGCGGCGGGCGCGTGCGCCGCCGCCCCGTTTCTTCTCGGTGTCGTGCGGCTGCCCGCGGCGTTCGGCCAGCAGCCCGACGGTGCCTATGATGCGAGCGAGCACTACTACGGCATGGGGGTGGATCCCAGACGGTGCATTGGGTGCGCGCGCTGTGTCGCGGCCTGCAAGACGGAGAACGACGTGCCGGCCGAACCGCACTTCTTCAACACGTGGATCGAGCGCTACGTCATCACCGAGGACGACGCAGTGCAGGTCGACAGCCCCAACGGCGGACTGGACGGCTTCCCACCGCTGACACAGGCTAACGTGGAGCGGACCTTTTTCGTACCGAAGCTGTGCAACCACTGCGACAACCCACCGTGTGTCCAGGTCTGTCCCGTCGGGGCCACATTCATGACCGAAGACGGCGTCGTGCTCGTCGACGATGAGTACTGCATTGGGTGCCGGTATTGCATTCAGGCCTGCCCGTACGGGGCGCGGTACCTCCATCCCGAGACCCACGTCGCCGCGAAATGCACGTTCTGCTACCATCGCCTTGTGCGGGGCCAGGTACCTGCCTGCGTCGAGGTGTGTCCGACGGGCGCCCGGATCTTCGGCGAGGTGCGGGGACGAGCCACACCCCTCGCGCGGTTCATGCGGTTCAATCAGATCCAGGTGCTGAAGCCGCACCTCAACACGGCGCCCAAGGTGCTGTACGCGAACCTGGACGGGGAAGTGAGGTAGCGTGCCGGGGTACATCTATCCCAACGAGTTCGAGCTCCAGTGGGGCCTCCTGATCGTCCTGTATCCCTACCTCACCGGGTTGGTTGCCGGCGCCTTCATTCTCGCGTCGCTCGAGCGGGTCTTCAATGTAAGGGAAGTGCAGCCGACCTATCGGCTCGCGTTGCTCACGGCCTTGGCGTTTCTCCTGGTGGCCCCACTGCCACTGCTCGCGCATCTCGGACATCCCTTGCGGTCGCACGAGATCTTCCTCACGCCCAACCGCAAGTCGGCGATGGCCATGTTCGGCTTCGTCTACGCGTGGTACCTGGCGGTCGTGTTGTTGCTGGAGGTCTGGTTCGACTATCGGAAGGACCTGGTCCTGTGGGCCCGCAACGATCGCGGCGTGATGCGGTGGATTCGCTATGCGCTCACCCTGGGCGCCACCGACCTCTCGGAACGGTCCCTGCGGTTCGACGACCGAGCGGGTCGGGTCATCACGATCGTGGGTATTCCATCGGCGTTTCTTCTGCACGGGTACGTCGGCTTCATCTTCGGATCGATCAAGGCCAATCCGTGGTGGAGTAGCGTGCTGATGCCGGTGGTGTTCCTGTTCTCGGCAATCGTGTCCGGCATTGCGCTCGTGCTGGTCATCTACATGCTGACCACCATGTTCCGCTGGCGGAAAGTGGACGTGGCGTGCATGGACAAACTGGCCCAGTTTCTTTTCTACGCTATCGTGGTGGACTTCTCGCTCGAGGCACTGGATTTCATTCACCGGCTGTACGAAGCCGAGGAGTCGATCCAGATCTTGTCGCAGATGGTGGAGAGCCGCCTGTTTCTCAGCCTGATCGTGCTGCAATTCCTGATGGGGACCATCATTCCGCTCATCATGCTCGCCTTGGTGTCTCCCGGACTGCGCAAAGGTGGGTTCGTGCGCCTGCCGCCCGAGCTGAAGCACCTGACGTACCTGGTCGCCGCCGTTCTGATCCAGATCGGCATCTTCAGCATCCGATGGAACGTGGTGATTGGCGGCCAGCTCTTCTCGAAGAGCCTGCGCGGCCTGACGGTCTACAAGGTCCAGCTGTTCGGGATCGAGGGGCTCGCCATGTCGGTTGCTCTGCTGTTACTTCCCTTCGTGATCCTGTGGGCTCTGGTCAAGGTCCTGCCGCCGTGGATGGATGAGGCACCGGGGGAGGCGGCACTAGCAGCCGAGGGGCCGGCCGCAGGGCTGCCGAGCCAAGGATGATCCCGCGGGCCTGCCGTCAGCTCCAGAATCGTTGGCGGTAGGCCTTGGTATTGGAGATGGCGCGGCTGCCGCGTGAGGACGCGAGATGAATCTGATAAGTGCGCGAATCAGTGCGGCGATGACGTCGCTCAGGTGTCCCGGGTGCCGGAAATTGGTGAAGCCGGTCATGTCAACCGGCGACGCAGTCCCGCCACCGGCCCTGGGCGTGAGGCGCTGGTCGTTCGTCTGGCGACCGCCGAGCGGTGAAGTGTGCCCCGAATGCGGCTTTCCGCTGGGTCGGTACGCGCGGCGAGTGAAGTGGATGCGGCTTTTCTACTTCGGAGTGGCGCTACTGACCGTTGCCTTCGTGCTATACGTGTTGAGGCGGGTCGTGGACGTGCCCGCCTGGTTCGCGGTGCTGCAGCGGGGGACGGCAACGATCGGCGTGGTCGCTTTTGCCGTCAGCTTGGTGGGCCTCGTTGTGGGCGGTCGGAGCGGCGAGCCCAAAACCGGACCCTAGCGTAGCCTTTCCAAGACTCGTGGTAAGTTCGTGAGAGGGTGGGGTCTCGCCCCCCCGGCAAAGGCGCCTGGTTGCCCTGCGGGACTGAGCCATGCATTTTGACCGGTTGGCTGGCACACCCAAATTGAGCGCTTGTGTTGGGTCGTGGTTTCGGGGGTACCTGAGACGGTTGGGGAGGGCTGTTTAGATGCAGTGGACGTGGAACCGAGGCCTCATCCTCGTGGTGGTGGCGGTCACGTGGACTGGAGCCGTTCGCGCCCAGGAGCAGGAGGCGGAGGTCGACAACTGCAGGGTCTGCCACAGCGTCCTCGATGACGAGCGTCTCGGGGGGCCGGCCCGGGCGTTCACCGGCGACATTCACGCGGCGCGGGGTCTCGGCTGTGCCGATTGCCACGGTGGTGACCGGACGCTGGCCGGATTCGAAGGCATGGACCCCGCGAAGGGCTTCGTGGGCCGTCCAGGAAAGCTGCAGGTGGCCACCTTCTGCGGGCGCTGCCACTCGGACGCCGCGTTCATGCGGCAGTTCAATCCGTCGCTCCGCGTGGACCAGGTGGCCGAGTATTCCACGTCGGTTCACGGACGACGCCTCGCGGAGCTCGGTGACACCGCCGTCGCCGTCTGCACCAGCTGCCATCCGGCCCACGCCATCAAGCCCCCCTCTGACGCGGCATCGAGTGTGCACCCGCTCAACGTCGCCGAGACCTGCGGCGCGTGTCACGCGGACGCCGAGCACATGGCGGGCTACCAGATCCCTACCAATCAGCTCGAGAGGTATCGACGCAGCGTGCACTGGGCCATGATGACCGACGGAGGAGACCTGTCGGCGCCGACCTGCAACGACTGCCACGGCAACCACGGGGCGGCGCCTCCCGGCTTCTCGTGGGTTGGCAACGTGTGCGGTCAATGCCATTCAGTGATTGCAGACCACTTCGCCCAGAGCCGCCATGCGAAGACGTTTGCGCTGCTTGGCAATCCTGGATGCGCCACCTGTCACGGCAACCACGAGATCCTTCGCGCCAGACCGGAGCTCTTGGGTCTCGGCGAGGGGGCCGTGTGCGGTCAGTGTCACGTGGCCCAGGACGCGGGAGGCACCACGGCGACGACCATGCGAGGGCGGCTCGATTCCCTGCGCGCCGCCTATGGCGGCGCCGACTCCCTGCTCCTGCGAGCGGAGCATGCCGGCATGGAGGTCAGCCAGGCTCGGTTCGAGCTTCAGGGTGCGCTGAACGCTCTGGTCCAGGCTCGGGCTGCCGTGCACACATTCAACCCCGCGCGCGTCGCGGCGTACGTCGACGAGGGGCTGGACGTGACGGCCGCCGCCCATCAGAAGGGTGTCGAGGCCCTCGGCGATCTCCGCTTTCGCCGAACCGGGCTCGGGGTGTCCGTGACGATCATCCTGGCGCTCATCGTTGGGCTCGTGATCAAGATCCGACAGGCCGAGCGCTAGCCACCCTTGACCCACTGCATGAGGTGAATGGCATGGAGCAGTCCGGATCGGCTTCTGGCCAGTCCCGCCGGAGGTTCATCGACTGGCTGATGAGCCGGACGTTGACGACGTGGCTCTTGAGCACCAGCGCCGGCGGCCTCCTGCTTGCCGTGGTGTATCCAGCCGGCCGCTATCTCGTGCCGCCCGCGGCCGGCGAATCGGCGGCAACCTCGGTCACGCTCCCGTTCACTCCGGACGAGGTGGCGCCCAACGAGGGGAAGATCTTCAAGTTCGGCAGCCGTCCGGGCATTCTCGTGCGAACCACCACCGGCGAGCTCCGTGCCATGTCGGCTGCGTGCACCCATCTCGGATGCATTGTCCAGTACCGACCGGACATCCACCACGTCTGGTGTGCCTGTCACAACGGGCACTTCGATCTCAACGGCCGCGTGCTGCAGGGACCGCCGCCGGAGCCGCTCGAGGTGTACACGGTCAACGTGCGGGAGGACCAGATCGTCGTGAGCAGAGGGAGCTGAGATGGTCGCTGAGCGGGGGTGGCTCAAGGAGCTCTACGAGTGGCTCGACGACCGGCTCGGGCTGGCGGCGATGGGTGCGCTGGCGAAGAAGAAGGACGTCCCCGTCCATCGGCACACCATCTGGTACTACCTCGGGGGCATGACGCTGTTTCTCTTCGTCGTCCAGATCGCGACGGGCATCCTCCTCCTCTTCTACTATCGTCCAAGCTCCGATGAGGCCTACGAATCGGTGCAGTTCTTGATGGCCGAAGTGGAATTTGGCTGGCTGGTTCGCTCCATCCACCATTGGGCTGCCAACCTCATGATCTTCACGCTGTTCATCCACATGTTCAGCGTGCTCTGGCTGCGAGCCTATCGCGCGCCGAGGGAGGTCACGTGGTTCAGCGGGGCAGGGCTCTTGGGCCTGGCGCTGGCCTTCGGGTTCACCGGCTACCTCCTGCCATGGAACGAGCTGTCGTATTTCGCGACGCGCGTCGGGACCGAGATCGTCGGTGTCGTGCCCCTCGCCGGGGAGTTCCTGCTGCGGGTGGCGCGGGGCGGGGAGGACGTCACCGGCGCCACGCTCACGCGGTTCTACGCTTTCCACATCGCGGTGCTTCCGGCCACATCCGTCGCCCTGCTCGGAGTGCACCTCTTCATGGTGCAGAAACACGGCATGAGCGTGCCGCTCGACGTCGAGCGGCAGGGGGGTGCGGGGGGGACGATGCCGTTCTTTCCCAATTTCCTGCTCCGCGACCTCGTGGGCTGGCTCACGGCGCTCGCCGTGCTCGCCGCGCTCGCCGCGTTTTTCCCGGCGGAGCTCGGCGTGAAAGCCGACCAGTTTGCCCCGGCTCCGGTGGGCATCAAACCCGAGTGGTATTTCATGTTCATGTTCCAGACCCTGAAATACCTTCCGGCCCACATCCTGGTGCTCGAAGGCGAGCTCGTAGGCATCTTCGCCTTCGCGGTGGCGGGGCTGCTGCTCGTGATCGTTCCGGTCTTGGACAAGAGGAGCGACCGAGGCGAAGGGACTCCACTCATCACGTGGCTCGTGATCGCGGCGATCATCTACATCATCATCCTGACCTACCTGGGGTACACCGCGAGTCCCACCACCTAGGGATGTCGGGGGGGCGAGATAGCCGAGCCCGACCCTATGAATTGACTGTGAAACTTCCTTTAGCGTGGGCCGGCACTCTTGAAATTTGACACCGCGTTTTCCATAGTTCACTCGAGTGTATAAGGGGTTGGTCGTGTGCTTCCCCGGCTCTTGCCCACGGGGGCATCGGTCAAAGTGACGAATAGAGAGGGGGCTCAGTGACTGCTCGATATCTGTCAGGAAGGCGCCTGCTGCTGGCTGTTGGGTTGATCGGCTTGCTGGCCGGGGTGGGGTGCACGGATGAGGTAATCAAGTTTGTCGAGGTCGAGCGGCCTCGGTTCAACGTCCCGCCGGATGCGGTGAACGGCTTCCTCGGGTACTACACGGCGTCCGAGAAGCTCACGACGTGTGGCGGCTGCCATGTGGGAAAGCAGACATCCTGGCTGCAAACCAAGCACGCCAGCGCCTACGAGGACCTGGAGGCGTCCGGGCAGGCGGAGGACACCTGCCGGCCTTGCCACACGGTCAACGAGATGGGGAACGCGCTGGACGCGCTGGCCGGCTTCAACCTAGTGGCGGACACGGCGTACTTCGATGTGCAGTGCGAGAGCTGTCACGGCGCCGGGCTCCAGCATGTGGAGGGTCCCGAGGCATTCCAGCCGCTGGCGTCCATCGCGGTCGACACGGCCCTTAAGAACGGCTGTGGCGAATGCCACTCGGGCCCTGACTATCCCTATCTCGAGGAATGGGCCTCGTCGAGGCACGGCTTAGCCGGTCACACGTACTTGTCGTACTACAACCGGGACCCCTGCAAGAACTGCCACGAGGGCCGCGAGGCGCTCCGGGTCAACTTCGAGGGATTCGATCCCCGCGAATCGGGACAGGCTGGAGGCCCGCTCGGGACCTATGTTGAGGCGGGTACGCCCGACGCGGCCCAGCCGACGGCGTTCTGCGCAGTCTGCCACGATCCGCACGACGCCACGCACGAGGGGCAACTCCGGGCTCCTCTGGGCGAGGTGTCGGAGGAACAATTGTGCGTGCATTGCCACCGCCGGGAGGGAGAGCCCGAGGAAGGCTCCTCGACGCGGCGCGGCCCACACGCGGCGCAAGGCCTGATCGTGATCGCCGAAGAGGCTGGATGGCACCCACCGAACTGGCCGTATACAGGGCCGGTGTTGGGCTCGCACGCTACCGCGAACCCTCGCTTGTGCGCGTCCTGCCACATTCTGGCGTACGAAGGCACGGACGGGCAGGGTAATAGGGTCGTCAGCACGGGACACACGTTCAAGGCGATTCCTTGCATCAGCCCGACCACGGGCTTGCCGAGCGGTGCAACGGACTGCGTGGTCACCGAGCGGTACTTCAACGGCTGCGCCGCCTCAGGGTGCCATGGCCACGCAGATGCCGCGCGGACGGCGTTCGAGGTGGTGCGGCGACGCATGGACCTCCTTACGGACGCGCTGTGGGCCGACATGGACAACGACTCCGTGATGGAGACGACCGACGGCGGGCTGCTGCCGCAAGTGCTGGCGCAGGCCATTGCCGCGAACAACCTGAACGAGATCAACATGTACGACACCGTGGAGACCCCGGCGGAGGGGGCCATCTGGAACGCGCAGCTCGCGTCCACGCACAATCGTGATAACTGGAGAAGCTTCAAGGTGTCGGGACAGCTGAGCTGCGCGTCGACCGACACATGCACGACGCAGGGCGGGTCGAACACGGCGCACTACTCGAGCGCCGAGGGCGTGCACAACCCGTTCCTCCTCGAGGCGCTGCTCGTGGAGTCCATCAGGGCGCTGCAGGACGAGTACGGCGTGACGGCACCGGCGACGGTGGATCTCGCGATTCAGGCAGCGCCGCCGGCTGGCCTCACCAGACGGTAGCGGCGGCCGGTTTCGCTACACCGCGCTCGTGAACCTGGGGCCCGCACCGGGCACAATGGTGCGGGCCCCTTCTTCGTTTCGTCATGCCCCGGTGCTCGTGCTCGTCGGAGCGCATGTTGCCGGATGCGACCAAAGCGCGTAAATGTAGACGGACACCACCGGCAACGTCGCCGGGCCTTGTGAGGGACGGACGGCGAGTGCCTGCTACTCCACGTTCGGTGCGGATCCATGCATGAGCACTGCAGTGGTGCCGTGACCGGCGGACGACGAGCATCTACAGGACGACTGTCGACGACATGACCCATGTGGAAGTCCGTGAACCAGGATGGGGACTCAACGATCTCCTCCTCGCGGCGGTGATCACATTGATCATCGCGGCTGTTGCACTCAGCACCGCGCTGTACGTCTCGCCAGGTGACCATCTGGAGATTCCCGAGCTCCAGCCGGTGATCCGCGTCGCGCAGGAACGCGACATCCCCATCGGTGCGAGCCGGCTCGTCCGCTGGGGCGATCGGGCCATCCTGGTCGTTCGCCTCGGGCAGGATCGCTTTGCGGCCGTCGATGCCACGTCGCCCGGCGACGGGTGTCTTTTGCGCTGGGAGGAGGAGTCCTCGCGCATCGTGTCGCCCTGCAGCTACGTCGTGTATGACGTCGACGGGAGCGTTGTCGCCGGGATCTCGACGAGGGCACTCCAACGCTATCCCGTGTTTCTACGGGACGGCATCGCCTACGTCGGGAGGTCGTGACGGTGATTCGACTGACGCTCGCTGCCCTCCGACGTGCCATCGTCGGCGTGTGGGACGATATCAAAGCCAGTACCGACGCGAGCCTCCTAGGTATGGCTCGGTTCATCGGTCTTCTCTACGGACCGATCGATCGCAGCCTCAGCATCGACCAGGCATGGCGCAAGGCGCTCCGCTACCGATTGGCACCTCATGTCGGCTGGCGACACGCGCTTGGCAGCATCACGTATCTGCTGTTCGTCGTTCTCGTCATCACGGGAGTCCTGCTGGCGATCTTCTATCGCCCGTCGGTGCAGGAAGCGTATCCGAGCATCCAGCACATCGTGTCGGAGACGCCGTTCGGCTGGCTGGTGCGTGACCTGCACCACTGGTCGGCCAATCTCATCGTGATCGTGTTGCTCATGCACATGGCTCGGGTGTTCTTCGAAGCCGCGTACAAGCCGCCGCGGGAGACCAACTGGCTCATCGGCATCCTGCTCCTGTTCGTCGTGCTCCTCTTCGGGGGAACGGGTTATCTGCTGCCGTGGGACCAGTGGTCGTACTGGACGCTCACGGAGGTGATGACGGCTATCGCTCGGTTTCCGCTCGTCGGGCGGAGGTTTGCCGAGGCGATCATGGGTGACGTCATCCCCTCGGGCGCGACATTGAGCCGGTTCTTCGCGCTGCACGTGATCGTGCTTCCGTGGATCGCCTTCGCACTCCTTGGGTACCATTTTACGCTGGTTCGGCGACGCGGTATCGCACCACCCATGAACGTCGAGCGCGAGCGGCGGCGGCAGCGGCGCAGCGGCCGGTACTCGCCGGATGAGCAAGCGAAGGAAGGGGTCCCCTTCTACCCCAACCACCTGCTCCGGTCGTTCATGGTCGCCGTCGTGACCATCGCGATCGCCATCACGCTCGCGATCCTGTTTCCCCGGGGGCTTGCCGATCCGGCCGATCCGTACGCCGTGCCGGGCGAGTTGGTGTCGACCTGGGTGCCGGTGGATGTCTCGTTGGCGTTGATCCGGCTGGCGGGCACGTGGGGATTCACGCTGTTCACCCTGTTGGGCGTCAGCCTCATCCTGGTGCCCCTCCTCGACCGTGGCCCCGCTCGGAGGCTCCGTGAGCGTCCTGTGGTGGCGGTGTTGGGCCTCACGTTCTTCATCGGGTATGTCGCCCTGTGGATCGCGGGGCGAGCCATTGGGTCGGTGACGCCGTCGGAGTCCCTGGGGACGGGCGTAGTGGCCGAGCAGGTTGTGCCGAGCCCGCCGTCGCTCGCGGTGCCGGACGGCAATCGCGCCGAGCCGGTTCCGGCGCCCGAGGCCCAGCGGGAAAGGGGCGTCCGATGAGTCGACGCGGGCTGATTGCGGCGATCGGTGGCCTGGTGCTTCTCTCGCCGGTTGCTGGCAGCGACGCCGCCAGGCTCGCCGCCCAGGAGGGAACCCGGTCCAACCAGGATGCCTCGACCTACGGCTGCATCGTGTGCCATGCCGACATGCGTCGGGCCTTCGCCCAGGGCGCACATGCGGAACGCGGCATTCGCTGCCACACCTGCCACGGGGGGGACACGTCACAGGTCGAGGTCGCGACCGCCCACCGCGGCCGGTTCCTCGGCGCGCCGTCGAAGCAGGCCACGACCGAGCTGTGTGCCTCCTGCCACTCGGACCCGAACCAGATGCGGCAATACGGACTGGCCGCGGATCAGTTGGCGGAGTTCCGGACCAGTCGCCACGGCGAGCTGCTCCTCGGTCGCGGGAACGCCGATGCTCCGACCTGCACCGACTGTCACGAAGCGCACACGATCCGTCCCGCGAACGATGCGCGCAGCATGGTGCACCCGACCAACATTCCCCGGACCTGCGGGCTGTGCCACGATGATGCCGCCCTCATGCGGAAGTACGGGCTCTCGGTGGATCAGTTGTCCCGCTTCATGGCTGGCGCCCACGGCAAGGCGATCTTCGAGGACCGGAACTTCGCTGCCCCGACGTGCATCGGGTGCCACGGCTCGCACGCGGCGCTGCCACCCGACGTGACCGAGATTGACCACGTGTGCGGCAAGTGCCACGTGTTGCTGGCTGATGCACTGTACGCGGGACCGCACGGCACTCCGTCGCTGACGCGGCGCATCCCCGGATGCCTGGGGTGTCACACCAATCACGGCACCGAGCGGCTCCCACCGGAGCAGATCAGCGAGCTGTGCGTCACGTGTCATGCGGCCGAGAGCAGCATGGCCACGCTCGGCCAGGAGATCGAAGAGCAAGTGCTGCACGCTCGTGGGGAGTTGGAGCTTGCCGCCGAGGCCATTGCGCGCATGGTCAAGACGGGCCGCGACGTCTCGGATGAGCGCTTCCGGTATCGGGCCGCCTACACGGCGTACCAGCAGCTGGCCAAGGTGCAGCATTCCCTCGACCTCGAGCAGCTCGAAGATCTCGGGCGCGAGGTGCGGTCGAATGCCGCCGTGGTCCGCTCCACGGCCGAGGCCTACGCCGAAGAGCGTTGGGAGCACAACCTGCTACTGATGCCCCTGTGGTTCCTGACGCTCTCGGGTGTCGCGTTTGCGGCGTTCAAGCTGCGAGAACTCGGAAGGGTGAGCCATGGTTGAGCGCGCGGTCAGACGGTTTCGCAAGCTGTCGCGTCCGCTGAAGCTGGCAGTCCAGCTCGGCGTGCTGGCGGTCATTCTGTCGACCGTTGGGGCCGTGGGGTTCATCGAGTACAGTGCCCAGCCGAGCTTCTGCAAGAAGTGCCACAACATGCAGCCGTACTACGACTCCTGGGCCACCTCGTCCCACAACGACGTCCCGTGTATCAAGTGCCACTACGCGCCGGGGATCCGGGCAGAGGCGATGGGGAAGATGCAGGCCGCAAACCAGGTCGTGAAGTACGTGACCGGAGCGTACGGCACCAAGCCATGGGCGGAAATCGAGGATGCGGCGTGCCTGCGGTCGGGCTGTCATTCGCTACGGAAGGTCGAAGGGGTCGTGAGCTACAACCCCAATCCGACTCGCAACACGATCGTCGTGCGCTTCGACCACACCCAGCACCTGGGCGAGCTCCGTCGCGGCAAGCAGCTCCGCTGCACCAGCTGTCACTCGCAGATCGTACAGGGGAACCACCTGGCTGTCACGCCGCAAACGTGCAACCTCTGCCACTTCAAGGACACCCAGCGTGCCGAGCCCGTGACCGGCTGCATCAGTTGTCATCGGGCGCCGCCGCGCATCGTGTCGCCCGCGGGGTTCGTGGTCGATCATCCACAATACGTGCGTGATCTCGTGTCGTGCACGTCGTGCCACGAGCAAGTGGTCAGCGGATCGGGCGCGGCCGAGGTGTCGCGCTGCTACAGCTGTCACAACGAGCCGGATCGGATCGAGGAATTCGAGAACACGACCTTTCTTCACGAGACCCACATCGCGGAGCACAACGTCGAGTGTGCACAGTGCCACACGCCTATCGAGCATCGCTCGGTGGCGTTGAGCCAGACCGCCGATCTGGACTGCGCCTTGTGTCACCGCCGCGTGCATGAGGCCCAGCAGCGGCTGTACGCCGGCATAGGCGGACACGGCACCGAGAACCAGCCGAGCGCGATGTTCCAGGCCCGGGTGTCCTGCACCGGCTGCCACGAGCTCACCAAGCAGATACGCGGACACGAGCAGGTCCGTTTCGCCGGCGAAGCCTCGTGCCTCTCATGCCACGGTATCGAGTACGTGAACATTCTCCCGGCGTGGCAGCGCGAGATGGATCGGAAGCTGCGCGCTGTCGAGCCGATCGTGCGTGCGGCCGAGCGAAGCGCCGCATCGGGCGCCCAGGGGACGCGAGGACCAGTCGACAGCTTGCTCGGCCTCGCGCGGGAGAACGTCGGGTTCCTCGAACGGGGGAAGGGTGCGCACAACATCGGCTACGCGGACAATCTGCTCCGCGCTACCCTCGATCTCGTGCGCGAGGCCGTGCGGATCGGGAAGCTGCCGTATGCGGTGCCGACCATCGACCTCGGACCGAACGTGGGCGAGAACGTGTGTCTCCAGTGCCACCTTGGCATCGAGCGCCGCACGGTGCCCTTCGCCGGTCGGACGTTCAATCACGAGCGGCACGTGGTCGTGGCCGAGATCGCCTGCACGAACTGCCACACATCCATGGAGGACCACGGCAAGACGGTCGTGGGGTCGGGTGCGGCGTGTTCCAGCTGTCACCACAGTGCCACCCGTCCCAAAGACTGCTCGACCTGTCATGCGGGACCGCAGGGCGCTCCGGTCGCCCCGGTCGAACACGCCGTGGGAGCGTTCCCCCACGCGCCGCATGTCACGGCGGGTCTCCCGTGCGGGGCCTGCCATCAGCCGCCGGCCATGGATGCGACGAGCGTCGACTGCGCGCAGTGTCATGACGCCCACCATCAGCCTGAGGCGACCTGTGTGTCCTGCCATCGCGAGGGCGTGAAGGCCAAACACGACCGTTCCTTCGCGCACCTGCAGTGTAGCCAGTGCCATGGGGACAAGGTCGCCGGGGTGACCAAGTGGACCCGCCAGGTCTGCACGACTTGTCACGTGGACCGCGTGGACCACAATGCTCCTGTCGCGTGCGAGTTGTGCCATGAGGTGGCCCCCCTGAGCGGCGGGACGTAAACCGCGCCACCCCCCCTCGGGCGTCTCGCCGCCGCCAAGCCCCGGCCGTCGTCGATTGCGACAGATGTCCGGGGCTCATGTTGTGTTCCGCTGCGGTCGGTCGGGGGCGCAACCGTTGAATCCAGCGACACCCACCGTCGAAAAAGACCCCACCGTTCAGGATCCCAGTCTGCGCGCCCCGTTTGAGCACACACGCCACCTCGCCGTCGGCCGCGCTGTTGAAAAAGACGACACGCGCGGTGAGGTCATTGGCTGCGACTCGGCCGGCTAACTCGTTGACCTCAATGGCATTGGCGACGCGAAACGTGCAGTCGCGCACTTGGCCCTTGCCTTGCCAATAGAGGAAGTGCCACGAAGACGGATGACGGCTCGGGCCGGGCTCGGGCGCCACCGACTTCCGATGGCCAGGCTAGGGGATTTCAAGGCGAGGAGCTGATCATGGTTGCGGTCCTGGTGGTCGTCACGATGCTGGCGCTGATCGCCCTCGACTACTTCGTGCTTCGGAAGTGGCGCGAAGCGGAGGGAGCCGAGGACGTTCCGGTGCCGGGTCTCGGACCGATGTCCGAGGTCATGCGCCGGCTGCCGGCCGGCGTTTTTGTGCAGCCCACGTACACGTGGGCGCGTATCTGTGAGGACGGGGACGTGCTCGTTGGCGTGCATCCCATGCTGCTCGGTCTCGTTGGGGTACCGTTCGAGCTCGACCTGTTGCCGAGTGGTGAGCGCATCGCCGCTGGCGAGCCGCTCACGCGAGTGGGCCACGCTGGCCACCGCCTCACCATCCGTTCGCCTGTGGCGGGCGAGATCACCGAGGTCAATCGCCGGATTGTTGGCGACGCCGGGTGGGAAAGCCCCGCAGCCGAGAACGGGTCCTGGCTGTATCGAATCCACCCCGCAGAGGTGACCGCGCTGGTCGACGGGTCGATGATCGGCGAGCGCGCCTTGGCATGGACCCGCGAGCAGTACGACAAGCTGCGGGCGTTCCTCCTGCGATCCACGCCGTCCCGGGAGATCGGGGTGGCGCTTCCGGACGGCGGTGAGATTCCGGTCGGGATACTGAGCGGGATGGACGACGACGTATGGCAGGCGGTGCAGCGCGAGTTCTTGGGTTCGTAGCCAACGCAGTGGGGATCGAGGTGCGAGAGGGAAGGGAGCTGCCACGATGAAGCGGAGAGATCTGCTCAAGACACTCTGCGCCGCCGGAGGGGCGAGCGTTGCGGCGACCGCGCTGCGGGCCGAGGAACCCGGCGCCGTGGTCGGGGAACGGGATCGCTTGGGCGTGCTCGTCGACACCACGTCGTGTCTCGGATGCCGGATGTGCGAATACGCGTGTGCGGACGCCAACGGGCTCCCGACGCCCGAAGCAGACGTAGAGCTGACGGCGACCAGGCAGACGTCACCGGATCAGTGGTCTGTCGTGTGCCGATTCGAGACCGACAGGGGACCGGTCTCGGTGAAGCGCCAGTGCCTGCACTGCCTCCAACCAGCGTGCGCCTCGGCCTGTCTCACCAAGGCGATGCTCAAGACTCCGGAGGGCCCCGTTATCTGGCGGGAGTCCAAGTGCATGGGGTGTCGCTACTGCATGGTGTCCTGTCCCTTCGACGTGCCGAAATTCGAATACGACAGCGCAGTCCCGAAGATCCAGAAGTGTCAGCTGTGTTTCGACAAGGTGCAGGAAGGGAAGGAGCCGGCCTGTGTGGCCAATTGCCCGGCGCGATGCCTCACTTTCGGTCGCCGCTCGGAGCTGATCGATCTCGCGTGGAGTCGCGTGTACGGCGAGCCCGATCGCTACGTGCGGCACGTGTATGGAGAGCATGAGGTGGGTGGCACGAGCTGGCTCTACCTGAGTGCCGTGCCGTTCGACCAGCTCGGCTTCCGCACCGATCTCGGAACCACCGGGTATCCGGTGCTCACCAAGGAGTTCCTGTACGCGGTTCCGCTCGTGCTGACTCTCGTGCCGCCGTTCCTGCTGGCATTGAGCCGGGCGACGCGGGCACGCGACGAGGGTGAAGAGGAGTATGACGACGGAGGTGGGGCATGACGGAGGGAGTTGCGACGACGGGACGTCCGGCGGTGGGCGCCGAGCTTCGGCGGTTCGTGCGGTTCATGCTGGCGGAGCTGAAGCCGAAGGGCAAGATCCTCACGCCGTTCAACCTGATCACCGGCGCCATCATGCTGGTGAGCGCCGTGGTGCTCACGATCCGCTTCACGAAGGGCCTGGGGGCGGTCACCAATCTCTCCCAGGACTATCCCTGGGGTCTCTGGATCGGGTTCGATGTGGTCACCGGTGTGGCCTTCGCGGGCGGCGCCTACGTGCTCACGTTTATGGTCTACATCCTCCGGATGGAGAAGTACCACCCAATCGTGCGGGTAACCGTCCTGAACGGATTTCTAGCTTATGTGTTTTACGCCGGCGCGTTGTTGCTCGACCTTGGCCGTCCGTGGAACGTGATCAACCCCGTCATCGGCAATTCGTTCGGGGTGAGTTCGGTGCTGTTTCTGGTCGCCTGGCACTTCCTGCTCTACATGCTGGCGGAGTTCGTCGAGTTCTCGCCGGCCGTGGCCGAATGGCTCGGCTGGCGCCGGATCCGTCGATACCTCGGCGCCATGACGTTGGGAGCGGTGATCTTCGGGATTACGCTGTCGCTGCTCCACCAGTCAGGGCTGGGCGCGCTGTACCTCATGGCCAAGGCCAAGATCCACCCCCTGTGGTATTCGGAGTTCATCCCGATCCTCTTCGTGGTCTCGAGCATCTTCGCCGGCCTGTCCATGGTGATCTTCGAGGGCAGCATTACTCACAAGGTGTTCGCCCACCGGGCGAGTAGACGGTTGCACGCCACCCACGACGACATCGTGGTGGGACTCGCCAAGATCTGCACCGGCGTGATGTTCGTGTACCTCGTGCTCCAGCTCCTCGTGTTCGTGCATGGCCAGCGAGGCGAGTATCTGTCCACGGGGTGGGGGGCATGGTATCTGCTCGAGATCGTGGGCTTCGTAGCGGTGCCGGCCGTGCTGTATGCGTATGCCTGCCAGGTACGCCACATGACCGCGATCAAGGTAGCTGCGGTCCTCGCGTTGGTGGGGATCGTCCTCAACCGGCTCAACGTTTCCGTGATCGCGTTCAAGTGGTACGCCGCGGTGCGCTACGTGCCCACCTGGATGGAAGTGGTGGTGACGCTCGGTGTCATCAGTGCGGAGCTGTGGGTGTTCCGATGGGTCGTGAACCGGATGCCCGTGCTGGACGTCATACCGGGCCTTTCGGATCGCCCAGATGGGTCGTTGGAACCGGTTCGTTCGGCGGCGTGAGAGGAGTGTGAGTGATGCAAGGCGACATCTACGCGACCAAGGGCATCGAGTACGTCATCGTCATTGCCTACTTGCTCGTGTTGGTCGGCATTCTGCGACTTCTGAGTCCTCCCCGAGTGGCCCGCATGTTCGGGATGCGGTCTCGCGGCCACGTTCGGCCGAGACCGCCACGGTCGTGGTTCGCGATGCCGGAAGGCCTTCACTTTCACCAGGGCCACGCCTGGGCGGCCCGGGACGACGGAGAGATCGTGACCGTGGGCGTCGACGACTTCGCTCAGCGCCTCCTCGGGCCCGTGGACGCCATCCACCTCCCGCAGGTCGGGACGCGCCTGCGGCTCGGTGAGCGCGGATGGACGCTTGTGGTGGACGACAAACCGATCAGCATGGTGGCTCCGGTCGAGGGCAAGGTCGTGGCGGTGAACCGAGCCGTGGTCGACTCGCCTGAGGTGCTGGCCCGAAGCCCCTACGACGACGGGTGGCTGCTCAAGGTGCGGGTCCCGCGCTCGGGGGCGACGTGGCGGAACCTGCTGAGCGGCGATCTGGCCCGCGCCTGGATGGCGCAGACGGTGGAGCGACTCCGCAGGATGCCGGCCGGCGAGCTCGGTATCGTGATGCCCGATGGTGGTGAGCCCGTGGCAGGATTCGTTCGCTTGTTGGACCCCGAGCACTGGGACCAGGTGGCGCGCGAGTTTCTGTTGAGTGACTGAAGTAGCCCGAGCGGGCACTGGGGGTGCGATGACGACCTCCGATCGAGTAGACGACGAACTCCCCTGCATCTGGGTGCTGGCGGGCGTGCTCAGCTACCGGCCGTGTGATCGCAACTACGAGTGCGAGGACTGCGAGTTGTATCACGCGCTCCAAGGCGGCCACGGGGGGGAGGGCGGCATGGATCGCGACGCGGTGCGTGCACGGGCCCATGGCGCACCGGTCGATCCCCGGCCCGGTGACACCGTCAATGCGTTCCTCTCGCGACTGGCCACCGGCTGCACGCTCCACCTCGATCGCCCCCACAGCCCGGGCCACCTGTGGCTCCAGTCCGTAGCAGACGATACCATTCGGGTCGGCCTGGACGACCACGCTCGCCGCGTTCTCGAGCCCATCGACGAGGTGGTCCTCCCGCGAACCGGCGTCTGGCTCACGCGTGGCGAGCCGTGTGGCTGGATCGTGCGCCGCCGCCTGAGCATCCCGCTCACCGATCCCATCGCGGGCGAGGTCCTGGATGTGAACCCGCGGATCGAGGCGTGGCGGTCCGGGCCTTCGCCGAACGACGACTGGCTGTTCACCCTTCGACCTCACGAGCATCCCGACCAGGTGGGTGACCTGTACCGCGGCGAGCATGCGGTGCGCTGGTACCTAGGGCAAATCCAACTCCTGAAGCGCCACCTCGAAGCCGTGGTCTCCGTCCCGCAGGCCGCGTCGGTTGGCCCAACCATGGAGGACGGCGGGTTGCCAACCCCCGATCTGGAGCAGGTCCTCGGCCGGGAGCGTTACCGAGGACTGGTGTCGGAGATGTTTCGGACGCACATTTAGAATCGCGGCGTGCCACGCGCTCGCGGTCTCGGCGGAAGGCGGTGTGGGCGTTGGGGTGAACAGGGGTCCGGCGACGACGATTCCGGACAAGCTCCGGTCCCTGGGGTCGACGTTGAGCTTCAAGCTCTTCCTCGTCCTCTCGCTCAAGATTTTCGTGCTCTTCGGCGGCTACGTGGGATTGAGCCGACATTTTCAGTCGCGCACGCTGGAGAACGAAGTCAAGGCCGAAGCTTACCGCTCCAGCGACCTCATCAAGCAGAGCCTCTATACCAGCATGCTCCGAAACGAGCGGGAGCGGACGTACGCGATGATCCGGCTCCTCGCGGCCGAGCCCGGCGTTGGGGCCATCCGTATCTATAACAAACAGGGAGAGATCAAGTTCTCCAGTGACGAGGGTGAAATCGGCCAGTCGGTCGACCTCCGGGCGGAGGCCTGCTACGTCTGCCACGCGACCGCAGACCCGCTCGAGGCCGTCCCCACCAAAGAGCGGGCCCGGATCTACCGGAAGGAGGAAGGGCACCGCGTGCTCGGCATGATCAATCCCATCCAGAACGCGGACGGATGCTGGAACGCCCGGTGCCACGCCCACCAGGCCGATCAGTCGATCCTCGGCGTGCTCGACGTGCAGATGTCGATGGAAGCGCTCGATGCGGCTGTCGCGCACTCGCGCCGTCAGGTCCTCGCCCTGGCGATCGGGATCATTCTCCTCGCGATGGCCCTGGTGGCGGTGATCGTATATCGGGCTGTCCACCGGCCGACCCACCGGCTGCGACAGGGCACTGAGGAGCTAGCGCGGGGCAATCTCGACGTCGAGATCGCGCTGCGGCGGTCGGACGAATTGGGGGCCTTGGCTATGTCGTTCAACCACATGGCCAGGAGCCTCAAGGCGGCCGATGCCGAGCTGCGCGCGTGGTCGCAGACTCTCGAGGATCGCGTGCAAGAGAAGACTGCGGAGCTCGATCAGATGAACCGTCAGATCATTCAGGTCGAGCGGTCGGCATCGCTCGGACGCATGGCGGCGACGGTGGCACACGAGCTGAACAATCCGTTGTCGGGCATCCTGACGTACGCCAAGCTCATCACGAAGCGGATCGCCGTCTCTCTGCCTGAGTCGCAGGAGCGGGAGCGGATGCTCGAGCAGCTTGAGCTGATCCGGTCGGAGTCCTTGCGGTGCGGGAACATCGTGCGGGATCTGTTGACGTATGCGCGCGGCCGGAGCGCCGAGCTCCAGTCCGTGCATCTTCACGCCCTCATCGATCGGGCGCTCAGGCTGGTGGCACATCATGTGGAACTCGGTGGTGTCACGACGACAACGGAGCTGTCATTGCAGGACGATCGGTTCATGGCCGACGGGGAGCAGGTCGTGCAAGCGCTCATCGCCTTGCTGATCAATGCGGTCGAAGCCATGCCCGACGGAGGACCGCTCATCGTGCGGACCGTTGACGAGCCGAGTCGGGGATCGGTGTGCCTGTCCGTCACGGACGGCGGGATTGGGATTCCGGACGAGGTGAAACCCCACATCTTCGATCCGTTCTTCAGTACGAAGAACGAAGCGAAGGGCGTGGGACTCGGCCTGCCGGTGGTGTATGGCATCGTGCAGCGGCACGAGGGCACGATCGCGGTGGAGTCGGGCCGGGGACGGGGAACGACGTTCACCATCACGCTGCCGCGGGATCCGGAACAGGTGGCGCGAGATCGGGCGAGGGCTGGTGTCGGGGAGGGGGTGGCGGAATGACGACGCGGAAGATCCTGATCGTCGACGACGAGCTGTCGGTTCGCGGGTCGCTGGAGGAGTGGTTCCGCGAAGACGGCTTTCACGTGGAGACGGCCGAGGACGGGAACCGGGCGATCGCCAAGATGGAGGCCGGGCCCTACGACATCGTCCTGCTCGATCTCAAGATGCCCGGCATGGACGGCATCACGGTGCAGCGACGCGTTCGTGAGATCGACCCGGGAGCCGCGATCATCATCCTGACCGCGTACGCGTCGGTCGAGACCGCTGTCGAGGCCCTCAAGCTCGGGGCCTTCGACTACATCACGAAGCCGGTCGACCCGGACGACCTCTCGAATCTGGTACGGAACGCGCTTCGTCAGAAAGAGCTGGCCGAAGAGAATCTCCGACTCAAGGAGAAGGTCTCGGAGCTCATCCAGAGCGCGCCGATCATCGGGGGAAGCCCCAAGATGCGGCGAGTGCTCGACACCATCCGCACGGTGGCGGAAACCGATTCGACGGTGGTGATCCGCGGCGAGAGCGGCACCGGGAAAGAACTGGTCGCGCGCTCGATCCATGCGCAGAGCAAGCGCCGCTTCTTCCCGATCGTGGCGGTGAACGCGGGCTCCATTCCGGAGACGCTCTTGGAAAGCGAGTTGTTCGGTCACGAGAAGGGGGCGTTCACGGGTGCCCAGTATCGCCGGAAGGGGAAGATCGAACTGGCGCACGGCGGCACGCTCTTCCTGGACGAGATCGGGGACGTCACACCCAAGATGCAGATCGACCTCCTCCGGGTGCTGGAGACCAAGCGGTTCACCCGCCTGGGCGGGAACCAGGAAGTCTCGTCCGACTTCCGGCTCGTCTGTGCCACGCACAAGAACCTGGAGCAGATGGTGAGCGAGGGCGCCTTTCGCGAAGACCTGTACTATCGTATCAACGTCTTCGGGATCGAGGTGCCACCGCTCCGTGAGCGGCCGGAGGACATCCTGGAGTTGGCGCGGTTCTTCGTGGAGAAGTATGCACGGGCCATGGGAAAGCCCCTCCGAAGCATCGCTCCCGCGGCCGAGGAGGTGCTGGTGCGGTACCGGTGGCCCGGAAACGTTCGCGAGCTCGAGAACGCGATCGAGCGGGCCATGGTGATCGGGCAGGGGCCGGCCATAGAGCCCGGAGACCTTCCGTTGCACATCGAGTCCGGCGGGGGGACGGAACCTGCTGCCCGGTCGCTGGCCGCCGTGGAGAAGGAGCACATCGAGCGGGTCCTCCAGGAGTTCGACGGCAACGTCACGCGTGCTGCCAAGACGCTTGGCATCGATCGGGCGACACTCTACAACAAGCTCAAGAGGTACGGAATCAGGCGGTAGCCGTGCCGGTCCCCGTGCACGTCGCCCTGCTCAACGGCTACGCGCCGCGGTGGACCGATGCGTTGGTGAGCGGTATTGCCGATGCCCTTTCAGTTCCCGTCGAGGCGTTTCCCGTCGAGCTCGATACGGTCGTGGCGTTTGCGCCAGGGCGCCGACAGTATCACGCGACCCTCCTGCTGGCCGCCTTGCTCCGCCATCGTCGGGATCCGGCGGCCAAGATCCTCGGGCTCACGTCAATGGATCTATTCATCCCGGTGCTGACGTTTGTGTTCGGCCAGTCTCAGCTCGACGGCCCTGGAGCCATCGTGTCCACGCACCGGCTACACTCGGAGTACTACGGCCTCCCGCCCGACGAGGGCCGATTG
This sequence comes from Gemmatimonadota bacterium, assembly GCA_029863245.1. Lineage (GTDB taxonomy): Bacteria > Gemmatimonadota > Gemmatimonadetes > Gemmatimonadales > GWC2-71-9 > JAOTVV01. Next base: position 274,483 of record JAOTVV010000001.1, on the reverse strand, counting down.
GTCGACCGAGCGATCAAGGAGGCGGTCCACGAGTTGGGCCACGCCTTCGGGTTCGTGCATTGCCCGGAGGCCGACTGCGTGATGCGCGCATCCACGTATGTCGAGGAGGTAGATCTCAAGGCTTCCGAATTCTGCTCGCGCTGCACACGGTCGCTGGAGGAGGCCGGCCGCCGATAGCCGGGAGCGCCGGCGCGGGAGTCAGGAGGTGCGTTCAACCCCCTCCGCGCGCTGGATACGCTGCGCCTTGAGCCAGCGTTCATACTCGCGCGGGTGGTGCTCCTTCAGCTTCCGCAGCGTCATCTTCCCGTCCAGCCAGACGCGACTCATGGGGAAGACGCCGGGCTTGAGGTGCACGTTGTACAGGTGGCCGAGGATGACGGCCAAGAGGGCCAGCACGGCTTCGTATCCGTGGATGAGCAGCACGAGATCGTAGGCCCACTTCGGAAAGACCCGAAGGGTGATTTCGAAGAACCACATCATGAGTCCGGTCACGATCATGATGATCGAGCCCCAGACCACGGCGAAGTACTCGAATTTCTCAAACGGATCGAACTTGTCGACCTGCGGTGGCTCGTCGGTGGTGCCGATGTGGTATTTGACGAACTGCACGAGATCTCTGAGGTCCTGCACCCGCGGCAGGACGCTGCCGAAATCGCGGCGGCCCTCCTCGGTGAGGAGGATCCAGAAAGTGTGGTAGACCGCGAGCACGATCAGGGTTGCTCCGGCGAGGTGATGTACCCAGGTGCGAAGTGAGAACACGCCGCTGACGCCGGTCCGGAGCAACACCGGTAGGCCCGTCACGATGAGGAGCGCAAAGCTCACGATCAGGATCATGTGCTGGATCTGCTCGTGGCGCGTGAACCGCGTGACCGTGATGTGGTCGAGGTCGTGTTCGTAGGGTTCCCACTCAGGCATGGCTGCCTCCGCCACGTCGCGGGTCGACGACACGGTACCGGTACTGGTCGAGGGCGATGAGGCCAAAGGCATAGACGACCGTCACTCCGATCACGATGATGTAGAACCACCGCACCGCCGCGCCCACCAGCGACTGCTCTTCTTCGAACGAGGCGACGTGGATGCGGCCCTGTGCCACGCCCTTCCCAATTCCGGGATGGCAACTGCCGCAGGTTGCCACGAGGTTCGAGGCGTGGATCATCGAGCGCGGATCGCTCGACGGGAGGATTTCGTGGGCCCCGTGGCAGCTTTCGCAGTTCGCGACGGTGAGCTGACCGCTGCCTAGCGCGATGCCGTGGAACGAGCGCGCGAACGTGTTGCCGCGGGCGGCACGGATCCCGTACTTGGTGTTGAAGCCTTCCCGGTCGTGGCAGGCCGTGCACGTCCGGGAGATGTGGAGCGGGTTGACCCCCGATGCGGGGTTGGCCACCGCCTGGATCCCGTGCTCCGCATGGCAGGAGATGCAGGTGGGGGAGTCGAGGTTGCCGGCCCGGAATTGCTCGCCGTGAAGCCCCCGGTCGTACTGCGCCATGATGCCGGCGTGGCAGCGGCCGCAGGTCTCGACGACGTGCTCCCGGTGCATGGGTGAGCCCGAGTCGGGGACGATCTGGATCTCGTGGGCGCCCGTTCCGCGCTTCCCGTGGCAGTCCGTGCAGATGGGCGCGACCGTGAGTCCCTTGGCTATCAGGCCGCGTCCATGGACGCTGTTGAGGTAGCTCGCAACGGTGTGCACGTTTTCCTGTCCGAACCGGCGCATCTTGTCCGCGTCTTCATGGCACACGGCGCACGTCTCGAACACGGTGAGGCGGTAGACCGTCGACTGCGGATCGCTGGGGCGCCGGATGTGATGGTCGCTGTGGCAATCGATGCACGCGGCCGGCTCCTCGCCGGTGAGGGCATGGGGCTGCCCGTGCACGCTGTGCCCGAGCTGTTCCTTCTCCCGATGATGACACCCGCCGCAGGCCACGCGCGGTGAGGCAGCGTGCGGGAAATCGCCGATGCCCGCATGACAGAGCTCGCACGAGAAGCCCATGGCGCCGTGGACCGTGGACCGGAATTCCTCTGGGTCCACGGTGAGCCGCGCGGCACGAGCGGAGTCGCCGGTGACACTGCGCAGAAAGTCGGCGCTGCCGTGGCAGGTGAGGCAGGTCTGTGCCTCGGCCGAGGGGGCGCCGGCAAGGGCCAATCCGAGGACCAACCCCCAAAGCGGAAGGGGAACGCTATTGCAGCGCGCGGTGCTCCCGCGGTCGATGCGATCGGGCCGTGCGTCCGCGTCGTGCGTCCCAGCACACCCACTTGTCTGCCCGCTGACCCGACCACTCCGCCACGGGAACCCTCGCAGGAAGAGCTCCGTCATCATTGTCCGCTCCAAAGGCTGAACGGGCACCCGGAAGATACCCATGGGGAGAACCTCCATTTCGAAAACTCCATGAGAGTTCCTTTAGAGAGCGATAGGCGTTCTCGGCGGTCGCTAAATTGCCGGTGCGGGTCTCCCAAACTCGCCGAGCGACACCATCTTGCGAGAGGTCGGATTCATGACGGGGGGGCGTTCTCAAGGGGGATATCCGGCGGTAGGATTCGGCTTTCTCGCCGTCCTGTTGGCGCTCGCCGTTCCCGCGTCACCGGCGGCGGCGCAGGGTGATGACGCGTGCCTGATGTGTCACGGGAACGGGCAGATGTTTGCCGGATCCAGGGACAGTGCCAGGCTCCATGTGTCCGTGCGGACGCTGGAGCGCTCCGTCCACGGTCCTGCCGGCGTACCGTGCGCGATGTGCCATCTGGGAATGGACTTCCCGCACCCCGATCCGCGCCCGACGGTCGATTGTGGCCTGTGTCATGCCGTCCAGAGTCAGCAGCATCGCGAATCCCTGCACGGACAGGCGGCGGCGCGCGGCGATCGGCTGGCGCCGGGCTGTGTGGATTGCCACGGGCGACACAACATCAAGTCCCACCTGGATCCCACCTCTCCCACACGGGTGATGAACATCCCGTACCTGTGCGGGGAGTGTCATCAGGAAGGCACGCCCGTCTCCCGCCGACCCACGATTCCGCAGGATAGCATCCTGGAGAACTACTCCGAGTCCATCCACGGCGCCGGCCTCCTCCGACGGGGACTCACCGTGACCGCCGTGTGCACGTCGTGTCACACCTCGCATCAGATCCTGCCCCACACCGATCCGCGGTCGAGCATCCACATACGGAACGTTGCGGCGACCTGCACGCAGTGCCACGCCCTAATTGAGCAGGTGCACGTGCAGTTCATCGAGGGGCGGTTGTGGGAAGAGGAACCGCACAAGATCCCGGCATGCGTGGATTGCCATTCGCCGCATCGGATCCGCCGCGTGTTCTACGACACCGGTGTGGCGAACCGGGACTGTCTGACGTGTCACGAGGACCGAACGCTGCGGGGAGTCGCCCGCGGAGACACCGTCTCGCTCTACGTCGATGCGTCGACGTTTGGGGCGGGCATGCACGCGCAGACGGCGTGCGCTCAATGTCACGTTGAGGTGAACCCGGCCCTGGCGCGACCGTGTTCGACGATCGAGAACCCGGTGGACTGCGCGATCTGCCACGCGGCGCCGGTCGCTCAGTACAACGGAGGGATCCACGGCAAACTGGTAGCGCAGGGTGATGAGGACGCGCCGCGGTGCCTGGACTGCCACGACCGCCACGCGACCCTGGGGAAGCTCAACCCGCAGTCGCCGTCTTTCCCGCGCAACGTGCCGCAGTTGTGCGCGCAGTGCCACCGCAAGGGCGAGAAGGCAGCCGTCCGGATCGTTTCTGATGTGCCGGCTCCCGTGGAGAGCTACGAGCTGAGCATCCACGGGAAGGGCCTGTTCCAGAGTGGGCTGCTCGTGACCGCCACGTGCGGCAGTTGCCACACCGCGCACGGCGAGCTGCCGGCGTCCGATCCCAATTCGACGGTGAACCACGCGAACCTGTCGAGGACGTGTGGAAGCTGTCACCACGGGATCGCCGAACAGTTCGCGATGAGCATCCACGCGCCCGAGCGCAGCGACGTCCGGCCGGACAGCCTGCCGAACTGTGAGGACTGCCACACCTCGCACACGATCAGCCGCACGGATCAGGGCGACTTCCGGCTCATGATGATGGCGCAGTGCGGGCGCTGTCACGAGACCGAGGCCACGACCTTTTTCGACACCTTCCACGGCAAGGTCTCGCGGCTCGGCGACGCGGCGGCGGCGAAGTGCTACGACTGCCATGGCACTCACAACATCCTGCCGACCACGGAGCCCGCGTCGACGCTGAGCCGCCGGAACGTGGTGGCGACCTGCTCGAACTGTCACTCGGGCGTCAGCACCCGCTTCACCGGCTACCTGACGCACGCCACCCACCATGATGCCGAGCGCTACCCGTGGCTGTTCTGGACCTTCTGGGGCATGACGGGGCTCCTCATCGGCACGCTCGGGCTCGCGACGCTGCACACACTGGCCTGGCTGTGGCGCCTGCTGTGGACCCCTGGGCTCGCCCCGCACGCCAAGCTGAAGCCCGGCGAGAAGGTGGTGCTGCGCTTCACGGTCTGGGAGCGGTCGATGCATGGCGTGATGCTGATCAGCTTCTTCATTCTGTCGCTGACCGGCATGGTGTTGAAGTTCTCCTACATGGCCTGGGCCCAGACGTTCGCCGGGCTCGTGGGTGGGTTCGCCACGACGGGCGCGCTCCACCGGCTCGGGGCCGTCGCGCTGATCGGGACCTTCGGCGCCCACCTGTGGGATGTCCGGAAGCGGAAGCGTTGCTCCGGCCTCACGTGGCTCAAGTTCATTCGAACCGAGCGATCGCTGATCTTCACCAGGCGCGACTTCTGGGAGTTCGTGCAGTCGATCAAGTGGTTCCTCGGCCGCGGTCCGCGGCCCGACTACGGCCGGTACACCTACTGGGAGAGGTTCGACTACTTCGCCGTGTTCTGGGGGATGTTTGTGATCGGCTCGACTGGGATCCTCCTGTGGTTCCCGGAGTTCTTCACGAACGTGATTCCGGGCTGGTCTGTGAACGTGGCGACGATCCTGCACAGCGACGAGGCTCTGTTGGCGGTGGCATTCATCTTTACCGTGCACTTCTTCAACACCCACTTCCGGCCCGACAAATTCCCCATGGACGAGGGGATCTTCACGGGCCGGGTGCCGCTCGAGGAGATGAAGCGGGACAAGCCGCGGGAGTATGCGGCCCTCGTCGCCAGCGGGGAGCTGGAGCGCCACCTCGTCGATCCGTACCCACGGAAGCTCGAGCGCGCCTTCCGCGTGTTCGGCTTCACGGCCCTCGGCATCGGTCTTACCCTCATCGGGCTGATCATCTACTCGATGTTGTTCGGCTATCAGTGAGTGGAGGCAGCCGCCTCGTGAGCCCGCACCGAAACCGCTCGAGCCGATGTGGCGACTCCGCTCTGGACGGTTCGGGTCCGGGTTCCTACTTTGGGTCGTACAGTCCTTGTGGGGAGGGGATATGAGAAGGTCCGTCGTTCGCGCGGCGGCCGCTGTTGGGGGACTGCTACTGGTGGCGGCGCCGCTCCACGCTCAGGGCTTCCACGTGCGCCTCGACACGTGGTTCCAGTCGATGACCTATCGAGGCATCGCTCTCGATAGTGTTCCCGCTTCCGACGTCACGACCGGCAGTACAGGCGGGTTTCTCTCGCCCGACGGGATCGCAACTCGATGCCGGACAGGTGCCGCGTACTGCACCTTTTTCCGACCCGGCCCGGAGCAACGCGGCAGCCCGCTGGTCACGACCGTCTCCGCATCGGTCTGGGGTTTAGGGCAGCCAGGCCTCAGAATCCATATCAGGGGACGCGCCGGCGCGGACCTGGCCGATCCCAATGTCTGGCCGGCGACGAGCCCGGCGGTGCAGCTGCTCGAGGGCTACGCGGAGTACCAGAACCGGCTTCTGACGGTCCAGGCTGGACGGACACACGTATTTTCGCGCCTTGGGTGGACCGGGTTTGACGGGGCGCAGGCAACGGTCCGCCCGCTTCGCGGTCTCGTTCGCGTGAGCGCGTTCGGCGGCTGGCGGCTTGCCGAGGGCGTCGCACTTCCCGTGACGAGCCCCGACATCAATCCATTGGCCGACTTCCGTCCGCCAGATCGTGAGGTCGTCTTCGGCGCCGCCGCCGGTGTTGCGTCGAACACGTTGGACGCTCGAGTGATATGGCAGCGAGAGGTCAATCCCGACGCGGGTCACACTGCCGGCAACCGCGGAGCGTTCGAAGCGACGCTCCGCCCCGGTTCCGGCGTCACGGTCAGCGGCGGGATCGAGTACGACTTTGCCGCGGCGGTGGCTGGCACGCGCGACCTCCGGGTAGCGTTCCGAGACCCGCGCCACCGGTTTCAAGTCGAGGTGGGCGGGCGGCACTATCGGCCGTACTTCCCGCTGTGGTCTATCTGGCGCGCCTTCAGCCCCGTCGCGTATTCCACCTACTACGGTGCTGCAGTGGCCTATCCGATGGCGGGGCTGGAGGTGCGGGCACGCGGCGAATCGTACAGGTACGACGACGCGGCGGCCGAGACGCCGCTCGTTGCGGCGGAGGACGGTGGATGGCGGTGGAGTGCCGGCGCCGCGTATGCAGGAGTCCGCAATTTCGTGTTCAACGGGAGCTATCACATCACGTTCGGTCCTGGTGCGTCCGCTCGGGGGTTCCGGGGGCAGGTCGCCTATCGGGCGCACCGGCGGGTGACGGTCAGCGCCCACGGCGGCTACCTCAGTCGTCCGCTCGAGTTCCGGTTCGATGACGCGAACGTGTGGTCCTACGGTGCGCGAGTGGACGCGCGCCCCACTGCGGGCCTTAGCGTCAACGCGGAGGTGGTACTGTACGACGAGACGCGCGAACGACCGGACCAAGCACAATTCGCCTGGAACCAGCCTCGAATCAACATCGGGGCGACACTGGTGTTTGGGTCGGGTTCCGATTCCCGCGGACTGCACCCGGCCATTCTCCGGATCCCAGACGCTCGGAGGTCGCGATGAAGACGCTCGTGTCGTTCGCCGCCGCGGCGGTGATCGCGGCCATCGCGGGCACGCCGCCCACCCAGGGGGCTGAGGTGGCGCCCGTCCAGCAGTTCGATCATGCGAAGCACGAGGGCCTCGGGTGTGCGACGTGCCATGCGAACGTTGCCCAGGGGCAGGTCTATCCCGACCCTTTGCTCTGTGCGTCGTGTCACAACGGACAAATGCAGCCGACGGTCGATTGGCGGCCGCCGACGGGGCCACGAGGGGCAAACCTCAAGTTCCGGCACGAGGTTCACCCTTTGGTGTCGACGTGCGAATTGTGCCACCCGCGCGGCGGCGTGGTGGCCGTAGACCAGTGTCTCTCCTGTCACGGCCCTCAGGGGGAGCATCAGGACGCGACGGTTACGACGTGCGAAACCTGTCACGTCCAGCCCCCGGCGCCGGTATCCCACGGGTACGGCTGGCGTGATGCCCACGCGTCGGAGGCGGCTGCCGCGCCGGAATGGTGCGCCACCTGCCACGTACGCTCGGACTGTCTCGATTGCCATCGTCCCAGCGCGGCCTCACCCGGCGGGGGGTATCATCCGGTAGACTTCCTGCAGCGTCACCCGACGTCCGCGTACAACCGGGAGATCTCCTGCAGTGACTGCCACAACGTCGGCCATTTCTGCCAGAGCTGCCATCAGCAGGCAGGGCTGGTGGCGCAACGCGCGCTTGGCTCTGGGTATCACGATGGTAACCGGGCGTTCATCGCCGGGCACGGTCAGGCGGCGAGGCAGAATCTCGAGTCGTGCGTCTCGTGCCACGCGGAGCGCGATTGTCTGCAGTGTCACACCCGCCTCAACCCGCATGGCCCGGATTTCAATGCCGAGCGGCTGCGAGCGAGGAACGCCGACATGTGTGCCACCTGCCACGGAGCCAATATTCCGGGCGGCACGTGATGGGGTCTCACGTGTGCCCTGAGGGCTGGCCTCCACATGGATCACGGCAGATCTTTGCGGGTACGTGGAGTCGGGAGCGGGAGGCTCCGGGTATGACGATCCGTCATCGCACTGGACATTTTTGGGGGAGGGAATGTAGATGCGTTTCGTAAGATTCATCACGGCTGCAGCGGCGCTCACGGTGGTTGGAGTGGTGCTGCCGGCACAGGCCCTGGCACAGGCGACTGCGCCGGCAAAGAAGCCGCCGGTCCTGATCCACACCACCGAGGACCGGGCCAACTGCATGATGTGCCACAGTGGGAAGATGCAGGGCCTACCGGCTGCGCCGGCAGATCATGCCGAGCGCCCCAACGAGAGCTGCGCGTTCTGCCACGCGGCGGATGCTGCGATTCAGACGAAGGAGCCGAAGGCGATTCCGCATGCGCTCGAGGGCCAGGCCAACTGCCTCATGTGCCACAGTGGCAAGATGGCAAACATTCCGGCACCGCCGGCGGAGAGCCACCTGGACAAGGGCATCAACGACAGCAAGTACTGCGGCTACTGCCACAAGGTGACGTCGTAGGCGGTTGCTGGATCGCGGTACGGTCCCCGGAGTCCGGCTCGACTCCGGGGGCCGTGTCATTTCCGGGTCTGGACGCGGCCAATCCGGGGCGAGACCTTCTGACACATGAGTGGGGCGGACCGAAGCGACCTCCAGACGATCCCCGGCGTGGGGCCGAGCATCGCTCGTAATCTCCAAGCCCTCGGGGTCCGACGGGTCGCAGACCTCCGCGGGCGGGATCCGGAGCGGCTCTATGCCGACCTGATGGCTCGGCATGGTGGGCCAATTGATCGCTGCGTGCTGTACGTGTTTCGCTGCGCGGTGTACTACGCCGACCGGCAACGCCACCGGCCGGAATTACTGAAGTGGTGGAATTGGAAGGATCGACCGTATCCGGGGAGGGCGCGGTGATGGGGCGTGACGAGCTGGTGCGTGGCTTTTTGGGCCAGAAACGTATTGCGGTTGCCGGCGTATCGCGGAATTCACGCGAGGCGGCGAACGTCATTTTCCGGAAACTCGACGGGGCAGGGTACGATGTGGTTCCCGTGAATCCGCGGACCGACCAGGCAGAGGGGCAGCCCTGCTACCCGAATCTGGCGGCCGTTCCCGACAGGGTGGATGCGGTCGTGATTGCGACTCCCCCGTCGGCCGTCCAGACCCTCGTCGAACAATGCGCCGAGCTCGGGATTCGCTGGGTCTGGATGCATCGGTCGTTTGGGCAGGGGAGCGTCTCGCAGACTGCGGTGGACTGGTGCCGGGCCCACAACATCCACGTCATCGCCGGCGGGTGCCCCATGATGTTCTGCAAGCCGGTCGATCTTCCCCACCGGTGCATGAAATGGCTGCTCGGCGTGACGGGCGGACTGCCAGCCCCCTGATGACAAACCCGACCGATTCCGGAGACCTGCAATGATCGAGTTCGATACCACACTCGGCAGTTTCGCCGTCGAACTCCATACCGACGAGGCGCCGATCACGGCCGAGAATTTCCGGCAGTACGTCGATGCCGGGTTCTTTGACGGGACGATCTTCCATCGCGTGATCCCCGGATTCATGGTCCAGGGGGGTGGATTCACCGCCGACATGGTGCAGAAGAAGACCCGTGCCACCATCACGAACGAAGCCGACAACGGCCTCAAGAACCGCCGCGGAACCTTGGCGATGGCGCGCACCCAAGACGTGAACAGCGCCAGCTCGCAGTTCTTCATCAATGTGGCGGATAATGCCTTTCTCGATCACGGAGGGCGCGATTTCGGCTACGCTGTGTTCGGGAAGGTAGTCGAGGGCATGGACGTGGTGGATGCCATCGCTGCGGTGAAGACCGGGACCAAGAAGGGGCATGGAGATGTCCCGCGCGACCCGGTCGTCGTGCGATCGGCGCGGCGCCAATGAGCACCCCGCGGCTGGTGCCGCTGATGGGGTACCAGGAATACCCCGTCGCCGAGATGCGGCGCCGTGCCGCGGCGTTCTACGACGAGATGCGGCGTCGCCGCACCGTGCGCCACTTCTCGGCCCGACCTGTGCCCCGCGACGTTATCGAGCAATGCCTCCGCACGGCGGGGACCGCGCCCAGCGGCGCCAACCGGCAACCGTGGCACTTCGTGGTGGTCGGCGATCCGGCGCTCAAACGGGAGATCCGGGTAGCGGCGGAGCGGGAAGAGCGGGAGTTCTATGCCGGACGGGCCACCGACGAGTGGCTCGAGGCGCTCGCCCCGCTGGGGACCGACGAGCACAAGCCCTTCCTGGAGACGGCACCCTACCTCATCGCCGTCTTCGCCGAGCGGTACCTCGTGGCTGCCGACGGCTCGCGCCGGGCGAACTACTACGTGAGTGAATCGGTGGGGCTGGCCACGGGGCTGCTCGTCGTGGCACTGCACCACGCCGGTCTCGCGACCCTCACGCACACGCCGAGCCCCATGGGGTTCCTCAACGAGATCCTGCACCGTCCGGAGAACGAGCGGCCGTTCGTGCTCCTGGTGGTCGGCTATCCCTCTGCCAATGCAGTGGTGCCGGATATCGCCCGCAAGCCACTCGAGACCATCGCGAGTTTTGCCTGTTAACATGCTGTAGAACATGAACTTAGCCTCGTTCTCGACCGACTCATAGATAGCCCCCCTGGTCGGCTTGAAGGAGTGTCCGCCGGGCCGTTTCCGTCCGTGCCTGACGGCGCGCGCCGGCCGCTGGCGCCGCCATGGTGACGCGCCGATCTCGGGCTTAAGTTCCCCTCTTCCCGCGTGGCGGAGCACCGTGGTCATGTCGGCACCACCCATACAGCGCCCTGAGCCGGGCGAGTACAGTCCCTACTACCAGTCCTACCTCGCTGGACTTCCCGCCGGCGACATCCTCGCTTTGCTCGATGCGCAACGGGGGGAAACGCGGGCGACGCTGGGTGTGCTCACCGCGCGCCAGAGCGGTTTCCGGTACGGAGCCGGAAAGTGGAGTATCAAGGAAGTCGTGGGACACGTGATCGACGTGGAGCGGGTCCTCGTCTATCGAGCCCTTCGCTTCAGCCGCGCCGACGCCACGCCGCTCCCGGGATTCGAGCAGGACGACTACGTGGCCGGCGGCAACTTCGGCAGCCGAGCCCTCGCCGACCTCCTCGAAGAGCTCGCCGTCGTGCGGGCCGGTACGCTGGCGCTGTTTCGCGGCATGAGCCCGGAGATGCTCGCGAGGCGGGGGACGGCCAACGAGGCGACGATGAGCGTGCGGGCGGTGCCGTGGATCATCCTCGGCCACGAGCGTCACCACCTCGACATCATCCGGGACCGTTACCTCGTAGCGGACGAACCGCCGGAGCGGGGGGACGGGTGGTAGGAGTCCGTCGACCAGCGGCAGGCCTCGCGGTCCTCATCCTTGCGTCGTGTACTCCCGGCCCGGCCCGCACCACGGATGGGGTCGCGGTGGTGGCCGCCCCTACACCCCAGGCTGCCGAAGCCGGGATCGCCGTGATGCTGGCGGGGGGCAACGCGGTGGACGCCGCCGTAGCGGTGTCGTTCGCGCTGGGAGTGACGGAGCCGGCCATGTCCGGACTCGGCGGGCAAACGCAGATCCTGGTGCACCCGCCGGACGGCCCACCGGTGGTGATCAACGGTACCTCATATGCTCCCCGGGCGACGCCGCGCCGCGCCGCGGCTGCCGACATCGTAGGCCACCGTGCAACAACGGTTCCGACAACGGTGCGCGTGCTCGACCACGCGTGGCGGGCGTACGGGAGCGGTCGGGTGGCGTGGAGCGATTTGCTCGAGCCGGCCGTGCGCTACGCAGAGGATGGGTTCGTCGTCGGATCGTTCGGCGCCAGCGTGTGGGAGCGCTATGCGGAGCAGCTCGGTGCGCATGCGGCCACGCGACGCCTGTTTCTCGATGGCGACGGCAGGGCACCGGTGGCTGGAGCCGTTTGGCGGCAACCGGTTCTCGCCCGGACGCTGCGCCGCCTGGCATCGGACGGCGCCGAGGAGTTCTATCGCGGGACCCTGGCCCGCGAGATCGCGCGGGACATGGCTGAACACCGTGGCTGGTTGACGTTCGACGACCTCGCAGGACTCCCGGTGCCGGTTGAGATCGAACCGCTGCACGGGACCTACCGGCGCTTCGACGTCTACTCCCTGCCGCCGCCCGGTGGCGGGTGGGTCGTCCTCACGATGCTGAATCTCCTGGAGCAATCACCATCGAGCGCGCTTCGACCGGGAACGCCGGAGCGCGCGGCCGCCGTCGCTCGGGCACTGCGCATCGGCCACCGGGAACGCCGGGATCATCCGGTGCGGAATCTGGTCGACTACGAAAACGATGTGGCCGGGAAGCTCGACAAGGCGACGGCCCGCACTCTGCTCGGCGAGGGCGATGGGCAGACCACGCACTTCTCGGTGGTCGACGGCGACGGGCTGGTCGTGAGCGTCACCCAGAGCATCAACTACGCCTTCGGAGCCAAGGTGGCCAGCGGGAGGCTCGGGTTTCTCTACAACGACTACATGCGTGAGTACGAGCTCGGGCGGCCCGACCATCCCTTCGCGCTTCGTGCCGGGGCGATGCCGTACTCCTCGATGAGCCCCACCATCGTGGTACGGGACGGGAAGCCGGTACTGGCGCTCGGGAGTCCGGGCAGCGCCCGCATCATCTCGGCAGTGGTGCAAGTGGCAGAGTTGTGGATGGACGGGTACGCCGACGTCGAACGCGCGGTGGCCATGCCCCGGCTGCACGTCGTGCCGGACAGCGCACTCTATGTCGAGGAGCCGACGGACGCAGATCGATGGCGCGGGATGCTCGCGTCCGACGGGTTCGTGCTGGTCCCGCGTGACGGTCCGGCGGGGCACCTGGACCCGTACTTTGGCGGCGTGCACGCGGTCGCGCTGGAGGGAGGCACCTGGACCGGGGCGGCCGATCCGCGGCGTGATGGCGTCGTGGTACGGACGCAACTCGCTACTGAAGGCAAACAATGAAAAGGCTGCTCCTCGCACTGGTCGTCGTCGTCCTGATCGCCCTCGACTGGGCGGCGGTCCGCGACATCCTGCGGGGGGAGTCCGATCTGCGGAACGAGTTCCTGACGGTGGTGATGAGCGGGCTCGCTTTTGGGGGACTGATCGGGTATTGGGTGCGCGAACGCCGCAAGCGCCGCGGGCACGACGGACCCACCACCCGGCAAGGCTACTAGCGAACCGATGTTCGTTGGTCACTACGCCGCCAGCTTCGTCGTGAAGGGTGTGGATCGTGCCCTGCCGCTCTGGGTGTTGATCTTGGCCGCACAGCTCCTCGACGTGATCTGGGCGGGCTTCCTGCTGCTTGGGGTGGAGGAGATCCGCATCGTTCCGGGCTACACGGCCGCCAATGCGCTGGTGCTGGTGTCGGTGCCGTTCTCGCACAGCTTGTCCGCTGCTGCCATCTGGGCACTCGTGGCCGTCATGGCGTACAACACCTTCGTGCAGTACGGCCGGGTGCGCGGGACGGCCGCACTGGTCGGTGCCGTGGTCCTGGTGCATTGGCTGTTCGACGCCGTGGTGCACCCGGCACAGCTGCCCCTCTACGGGAGCCGCTTTCCGGTGGGGTTCGGCCTGTGGCGATATCCGGTGGCATCCACGGTGCTCGAAGTGGGATTGCTCGCGGGGTCTGTGGCCTTCTACCTCCGGACGGCGCGACCCCGGTCGACGCTGCTCAGGAGGGGACTCCTGGTGCTGATCTCGATCCTCGCGATGGTCCAGGTGGTGGCGGTCGTGGGACCGCCCCCTCCGAGTGTCACGGTTGTGGCCGTGTCCGGCCTCCTCACCCCGCTGGCGATCACGGCCGTCGTGTTTCTGCTTGAGCGCGGGGAGCCAAGGCGGCTCACGTGACCGTTCCCGCGAGCTTCGCACCGATCGAGTGGACAACCGGCGGCGTGAGGATCCTCGATCAGTCGCACCTGCCGGAGCGGGAGGTCTACCTCGATATCCGCACCGCGGATGCGATGGCGGAGGCAATCCGGTCGCTGCGGGTGCGCGGTGCGCCCCTCATTGGGATCGCGGCAGCGATGGGGCTCGCAGTTGCCGCCGAGGACGCTGCAGAGGCGGGCATGCTCACGCCGGCGTGGTTCCACTCGGCAGCAGATCTCTTGCAGGCCACCCGCCCCACGGCTGTGAACCTGCCGTGGGCGCTCGACCGGATGAGGCAGCGGGCCACCGCTGCCTTTGCGGATCGCAAGTGGGGCCGGGAAGTGTCGCAGGCACTGCGAGACGAAGCGCAGCGCATCTGGGACATCGAGGCGGGAATGTGCGTGGCGATCGGTGAAGCCGGCGCTGAGCTGATCACACCGGGCTCCACGGTGCTGACACACTGCAACACGGGTCGACTCGCTACCGGCGGGCTCGGCACCGCTCTCGCCGTGATTTCCGAGGCACATGCGCGCGGTATGGAGATCGACGTCGTGGTGACCGAGACCCGGCCGCTGCGGCAGGGCGCCCGGCTCACGGCGTGGGAGCTGGCCAAGGCCGGAATCCCGGCGCGCGTGATCGTCGACGGCGCGGCGGCCTCGCTCATGGCTAGAGGGGAGATCGATCTCGTGATCACGGGCGCCGACCGGATCGCGGCCAATGGAGACGTCGCGAACAAGATCGGCACCTACGCGCTCGCGGTCTTAGCCGACGCGCACGGCATTCCGTTCTATGTGGCAGCGCCGCTCAGCACCTTCGATGTCTCGCTTCGCACGGGTGACGCGATCCCGATCGAGGAGCGCGGACCGGAGGAGATCGATCCGGCGCCCGGAGTGGAGGCGTACAACCCCGCGTTTGACGTCACGCCGGCCAGTTTGCTCGCGGCGATCGTGACGGACCGGGGTGTGCTGCGGCCGCCGCTGGAGGCAGCGATCGCGGCACTGTCATCCTAGGCTGGAACGGGTCGAGCGGGGTCGATCAGGCGACGATCGCGTCGCGCACGTGGGCCTCGATGAACGTGCACCATGTGTCGAGTCCCTCGCCCGTCAACGCCGACGTGCGGAAGAAGCGGAGGTCGGGATTGGTGCGCTTTCCGTTGGCGATGGCACGATCCGCATCGAAGTCGACGTACGGGAGCAGGTCGATCTTGTTCAGAATGGCGTAGTCGGCCTCGCGGAACACCTTGGGGTATTTGAGCGGCTTGTCCTCGCCTTCGGTCACCGAGAAGACGACGATCTTGGCCTCCTCGCCCAGATCCCAGGCCGCCGGGCACACGAGGTTGCCGACATTTTCGATGAAGATGAGATCGGTACGGTTGAGATCGATGGCGTCGAGCGCGGTCAGAATCTGCCGGGCGTCGAGGTGACAGGCACCACCGGTCACGACGGCGTGGACGAGCCGGCTGGTGTGTGCCGCCAGGCGTTCGGCGTCGTTTTGGGTCTGCACGTCTCCGGTGATGACGGCAATTTCGAGGTGCTCGCCGAGACAGGCCAGCGTGCGCTCGAGCAATAGGGTCTTTCCGGCGCCCGGTGACGAGACCAGGTTGAACGCCGTGACGCGGTGCGCCTCGAGGCGGCGCCGGACCTCTCGCGCCAGCTCGTCGTTCTTCTCCATCACCTTTTCGCGGACATCGATGGTGCGGATGGACATAGTCGACCTTCCCGAGCGCGTACGGTACCGAACGATAGACCGGACAGGATGAAGAATCGGTGAAGGGGTGGTGATGGTCGAGAGGCGGCGGGCGGACGGAGAGGGCCCAAGGGACGCCGTTGGTCGCTGTCCACTGCGGCCCCGTCCGGCGATGACTGTGAGCTAGGGAGGGACGATGCCATCCGTTCTTGCACTCGACCAGGGCACGACGGGATCCACGGCACTGGTCATTTCGGCCGAGGGCCGTGTGGTAGCCCGGGCCTACCGCGAGTTCACACAGCACTTCCCAAAGCCCGGGTGGGTAGAGCACGATGCCAGCGAGATCTGGCAGGTGACGCTGGACGTGGCGCGCGAGGCGCTGGCCCAGGTCGAGGAGACGCCGGCCGCCATCGGCATCACGAATCAGCGCGAGACGGTCGTTGCCTGGGACCGCACGAGCGGCCAACCGCTCGCCCGGGCACTGGTCTGGCAGGATCGGCGTACGGCTGGCCGGTGCCGTGAGCTTCGAGCCGAGCGGGGCGACGAGTGGATCGCCCAACGCACCGGGCTGGTCTGGGACCCGTATTTCTCGGGGACCAAGATCGAGTGGCTGCTCCGGGAAGTTCCCGAGGTCCGGAAGGCTGCCGTGGAAGGACGAGCGGCATTCGGAACGATCGATAGCTGGCTGATCTACCAGTTCACCTCGGGAGCGGCCCACGTCACCGATCACACCAACGCCTCACGGACGCTGCTGTACGACATCGGTGCGCAGGACTGGGACCCGGACCTGCTCGCGTTGTTCGGTGTGCCGCGTGAGAGCCTTCCTTCCATCGGCCGTTCCAGCGGAGTCGTGGGTGTGGCGGATCCGTCGCATCTGGGCGCCGAGCTGCCGATTGCCGGGATCGCGGGCGATCAACAGGCCGCGCTGTTCGGCCAGGGGTGTTGGGAGCCGGGACAGGCAAAGAATACATACGGGACGGGGGCATTCTTGTTGATGGTCGTTGGGAGCGAGTGGCGCAGGGTGCAGGGTGCAGCGGGTCGCGAGCGGGGTGCAGGGCGTGGGGTGCTGACGACCGTGGCGTGTGATGCGGCTGGGGCGCCCACCTTCGCGCTGGAAGGGTCGATCTTCATTGCTGGGGCGGCCTTGCAGTGGCTGCGTGACGGGCTCGGCATCATCGAGCGGGCCGCGGACAGCGAGAAGTTGGCGGCGGCGGTGACCGATACCGGTGGGGTCTACTTCGTTCCCGCCTTTGTGGGGCTCGGCGCCCCGCACTGGGAGCCCGAGGCCCGGGGGACGATCGTGGGCCTGACCCGCGGCAGCAGCCGAGCACACCTGGTTCGGGCAGCGCTGGAGGCCATGGCGTTCGGCACGCGAGACGTGTTGGAGGCCATGACCGACGCATCGGGGGTGCCGCTCACCCAACTCAAGGTGGACGGTGGTGCGGCGGCCAACGACTGGCTCATGCAGTTCCAAACTGACACGCTGGGGGTGCGAGTTGCGCGGCCCGATGTGGTGGAAACGACCGCCCTGGGCGCAGCTGGGCTCGCGGGGCTCGCTACGGGCGTGTGGCGAAACGCCGAGGAGTTCCTGGCGAACCGGTCCTACCGCTGGTTCGAGCCGGCGGCGCGCCGGGACGTCGAGTACCGGGAGTGGCGGCGGGCGGTGGACACCGCGCTGTCGTGGGCCAGAGCCCGGCCGGATGCCCCCTGAGGGTCCGATCCGCCTAAGGAAACCTTTACAGGCTGATCACGAACCTTTGTGGGCCTCTGGGATAGCATAGATCATACTGGGCGGGAATCCCGATGCAGTTTCCCGCCATTCGTATGGGGGGTATATTTCCGTCATGAAAGCCAAATACAAGTTCCTTTTCGGAGCCGTGCTGGTCGGGGGAACCGTTGGGTTCCTCATGACGTCGGGGATCAAGGAGACGGGTGTCTACTTCCTCACCCCGTCCGAGCTCGCTGCCAAGGTGTCGGCCGATCCGTCGTTCCACGATGTCGGCGTCAAAATGGGCGCGCGTGTCGTTCACGGCTCGATCACGCGAAACGTTGGTACCCAGACGATCACGTTCCAAGTGACCGACGGGACGCAGACCTATCCGGTCGTCTACCGGGGGCTTGCGCCCGACACGTTCACCGACGACGTGGACGTCGTGGTCGAGGGCCGCCTCGAGCCGGACGGTACGTTCCGCGCCACGACCCTGCTCGCCAAGTGCGGCTCGCGGTACGAAACCACTCCGCAGGCCTAGCGTCATGACCACGCTGGGACAACTCGGGCTGTGGCTCGCGCTGCTGATCGGCGCGTGGGGGACGTTCGTCGGTTTCTACGGGGGGTACACGGGCCGCCCCGAGCTCATCGCGAGCGCCCGGCGTGCCACGTACGCCCTGTGCGGTGTACTCGTCGTGGCGTCCATCGGGCTCCTCGTCGCGCTCCTCAAGCACGACTTCAACGTCGCCTACGTGGCGAACTACACGAGCCGCGACCTGCCGACGGTCTATGTCCTGTCGGCGTTCTACGGCGGACAGTCGGGGAGCCTGCTCTTTTGGGCGGTCGTGCTCTCGCTCTTCGGCGCGCTCGCCCAGTGGCTCACGTCGCGCAAGTACGACCACCTCTTGCCGCACGTGGCCGGGGTGACGTGCGCGGTCACGCTGTTCTTCGTGATCGTGACGCTCTTTGCCGCCAACCCGTTCGAGCGGCTGCCGTTCACGCCGGCCGACGGAAGCGGTCTCAACCCCCAGCTCCAGAACCCGGGCATGGTGATCCACCCGCCCATGCTGTACCTCGGGTTCATCAGCATCACGATCCCGTTCGCGTTCGGCGTGGCGGCGCTCTTGTCCAGGCGGCTCGACACCGGATGGCTGCACGCGATCCGGAAGTGGACCATCGTCTCGTGGCTCTTCCTGGCCATCGGGATCACGCTCGGCATGTGGTGGGCCTACGTCGAGCTGGGCTGGGGTGGCTATTGGGCCTGGGACCCGGTGGAGAATGCGAGCTTCCTGCCGTGGCTCACGATGACCGCGTTCCTGCACTCGGTCATGATCCAGGAAAAGCGCGGGATGCTGAAGAAGTGGAACATGGTGCTCATCACGCTGAGTTTCCTGCTTTCGATCTTCGGCACGTTCATCACGCGGAGCGGGATCATCTCGAGCGTCCACTCGTTCGCGCAGTCGGCCGTGGGCTACTATTTCTTGGGCTTCCTGATCTTCATCATCCTCGCGATGGCCGTGCTGCTCTGGCTCCGACTCCCCATGCTCGAGTCCGATGCGCACCTCGAGAGCATGGTGTCGCGCGAGGCGAGCTTCCTGTTTAACAACTTGATCCTCGTGGGGATCGCGTTCTCGGTGCTCTGGGGCACGATGTTTCCGGTCATCTCCGAGATCGTCCGCGGAACGCAGGTGACGGTCGGGCCGCCGTTCTTCAATCAGGTGAACATCCCACTCGGCCTTCTGCTGTTGGCTCTAACTGGCATTGGGCCGCTCATCGCGTGGCGCAAGGCGAGTGTCAAGAACCTGCGGCGCCAGTTTGCGGTGCCCGTGGTGTCGGGTGGCATCGCCGCCGCGATCCTCACGGCGCTGGGCATGGGGAACTTCTACGCCATCACCACGGTCTCGCTGGCGGTCTTCGTCGTGGGGACGATTCTCCAGGAGTTCGTGCGCGGCGTCGGCGCGCGGCATCGGCTGCACGGCGAGGGCTACCTGCAAGCATTCGCGCGCCTCGTGGGCCGCAACCGCCGGCGCTACGGTGGGTACGTGGTGCATCTGGGCATCGTCATCTACTTCCTCGCGTTCACGGGCCAGGCGTTCAGAGTCGACCTCGAGGCGTCGCTCAACCCGGGCGAGACGGCCGAAATGCAATCCCCTTGGGGACACACCTACGCGTTCACCCATATCGGCGTATCGCAATACGACGAGCTCAACCGACTGGTGAGTGCGGCGAGCGTCGAAGTCGCGCGGGACGGCGAGCGCATGGGCATCATGAAGTCCGAGAAGCGGCAGCACTTCATCTGCTCCGCACCCATCCGCCCGTGTCCGCGGCAGCTGCGGAAGCCATCGTTCGAACCGTCCACCGAAGCGGGGATCCGGAGTGATCTGCGCGAAGACATCTACATCGTCTTCGCCGGCGTGGTGGAAGGGACGGAAGAGGCCGTCTACCGCTTCACCCTGAACCCGATGGTCTGGTGGGTGTGGTTCGGGGGCTTCGTGCTCGTGGTGGGGGGCGTCGTGACGTTGTGGCCCGGCACCACGATCCGCACGGTTGGCGAGGGCGACACGCAGGGCGGGTACGCGGCACAGCTCCTGGAGTCGAAGAGTGCATAGGCGTGACGTGCTGGCCCACCTCACCGCCGTCGCGGTGATCCCGCTGGCCGGGTTGGTCCGCGCTCAAGAGGTACCGGCAGGTGGTGCGCAGGAGGGCGCGACAGGCGATCGGGTGGCGGCTCCGGAGTTATACGATCCCTTCCGGGTGGGTCGGCCACGCGACCGCGTCACCGATTACGAGAACGACCCGTTCATCGTGGGACTCGAGAGCCGGCTCCGGTGCACGTGCGGCTGCAACCTGGACGTCTACACCTGCCGGACCACGGACTTCACCTGTGGCACCTCTCCCGCCATGCACCGACAGGTGGTGGAGATGGTGGAGTCAGGAAAGACTGCGCAGGAGGTGCTCGACGCGTTCGTGGCGCAGCACGGCGAGATGGTGCTGATGGCGCCCAAGAAGGAAGGGTTCAACCTGCTCGCCTACTTCCTGCCTGGCACGGCGGTTGTTGGGGTGGGCGCGCTGCTGGTGTGGGCGCTGGCGAAACGGCGCGGCCGCGTGGCCGCCGCGACCGTGGCCGGCGACACCCTGTCGTCGGAGGATCGGGCCACGCTCGAGGCAGAGCTGAGCAACCTGGAGCTGTAGCCATGTTGGAGTTGATCGCGGGAGTGCTGGTGGCGTTCGTGGCGGTGGGGGCGGTGGTGCAGCCTCTCCTCGTCCCGGTCAGGGCGGGGAAGCAGACGGCGAAGCCCGAGATCGAGTTCGAGGAACTGGAGGAGTCGGCCTCGCCCAAGATCCAAGCGCTCCTCGCCCTGAAGGAGATCGAGTTCGACCGCGCCACGGGCAAGCTGTCGGACGAGGACTACGCAGAGCTCAAGGCGAAGTACTCCAAGGCGGCGCTCGACGCGATCCGGGCCGAAGAGGCGGCGACGTCGGCGGTCACCACCAATGCAGGGGACGCGGCCGAAGAGTTGGTACGCCTGGCCGCGAGCGGCGCCCTGGCGGTCTGCCCGCAGTGCGGTCCGCGCCCGGAAACCGGGGCGGCGTTCTGCTCCGACTGCGGGCGACCACTCACCAAGCCCGAGCCCGCCGCCAAAGCCAAAGCCCGCTATTGCGAAGCCTGCGGCAACTCGCTGTCACCCAATGCCAAGTTCTGCGACAGCTGCGGCGTCAAGGTGGGGGCGCAACCGGCCGGTTCGGTTCGCTGAATCCCCCGATACAACAGCGCCCTCCCGTGGAAGGGCGCTCCTTTTTGTGGCATGCGCCGTATCGATGTGGATCAACACGGAGCGACTCCCGAACGTCCGATTTCCGAGTGTTCTAGTGTGGTTTGAATCCTGCGTGAGAGGGTCGTGGCAGGACCACCGCGCGCACGCCCGTCATGTTCCGCAGGCAATTGCGTCTATTGCTCTTGGCGTGAGGGCTCGAGGCAGGGGCGGGTAAGGGGCAATCGTGGTCGGTTCATGGGAAGTTCACGGGATCTTCAGGACTCCGAGCGCAGCGTGATTCACGCTCTTAGCGCTCACTTGTCAGAAGGCTCAACCGGCAATTGTGCCGCGCCCCCCCCGGGGTACGTACCGTGGGCGCGGCATGCGGAGCTTAGGAGCTAATATCAAAAGGAGGAGGGGGAGATGAGATCACTGTTCGCCGCGACGGCACTCCTGGCCGTCCTCGGTTCGTCGGCGTCGGCGCAGACGGTCGTGGGGTCCTCGCACGACCTGAGTGACGATTTCACGACACCGGACAACCAGGTCTGCATCTACTGCCACGCGCCGCACAACGCGCTGGTGGCGGTGCCGCTCTGGAATCACGCGTCCACGGCCCAGACCTTCACCATGTACAGCAGTTCGACGCTGGACAACACGATCGCCGGGCAACCCTCGAGCATCTCCAAGCAGTGCCTGAGCTGCCATGACGGGGTCACCAACATCGACGCCTATGGTGTCGGGGCCGGCAGCGAGAACATGGGAACGACGTTCCCCGGGTCCGGCGCCATCATGGGGACGAACCTCGGCAACGACCACCCAATCAGCATCAACTACGACAACACGGCTGATCCGGGGCTGAACGCTCCGTCGGGTGCCGGCGTGGGAACGCTGCCGTTGTTCGGGGCGGGTCCGACCTACACGGTCGAGTGCGGCACCTGCCACAACACGCACGACCAGGCCACCTACGGGAAGTTTCTGCGGGCGAGCAACAACGCCAGCAGTCTCTGCCTGACGTGCCATAACAAGTAGCGTGGGTCTGATCAGCGTAGCACACGCCCGCCTGACGGTGGGCGCGTGGGCCGCAGTCACGCTGGCTGCCTGCGCGCCGAAGCCGGCAGCGGTGACCCCGCTGGTCGTCTTCCCGCCTCCCCCCGATACGGCCCGTATCCAGTTCCTCACACGCTTTGGGGGGGCAGAGGATCTCGGGCGAGGGCGCTCGTTTCTGGACGTCGTTGCCGGGCCCGGCGACGAAGGTCCCGCCGCGATCCAGAAGCCCTATGGCATCGCCATCCATGAGGGCCGCATCTACGTGTGCGACACGAGGCTGCCCGGCGTCGACGTCCTGGATCTCCGGAAACGCTCCTTCACTCCCTTCCAGCCCCGCGGAGAGGGATGGCTCGGGGCGCCATCGGGCTGCTTCGTGGATGCGGCGGACGGTCGCCTCTTCGTGGCGGACGTGCAACGGGGCCAGGTGGTGGTGTTCGACTCCACGTTGACCTACGTGGCGGCATTCGGTGAGGGCCCTGAGGCGAAACCGGCGGACGTGTTCATCGAGGGAGACCGGATCTGGGTCAGCGACATCGGGACCGCCAGCGTCCGCGCGTACGACCGACGGACCTACGCGCTCCGTTGGGAGTTGCCACGCGTTGAGCCGGGGGCGCCGGCGTACCTGCGGCAGCCCACCCACATCGCCGTGCGGGATGGTAGGCTCTACGTGAGTGATGGGCTGCTGTTCACGGTGAAGGTCTTCGATCTGGAGGGCAACCTTCTACACGCGGTCGGAACGCTCGGTCGGGGTCCCGGCCAGTTCGCGCGCCCCAAGGGCATCGCCGTGGACCGCGAGGGCCGGCTCTATGCCGTGGACGCGGCGTTCGAGAACGTGCAGCTGTTCGATGTCGAGGGCAACCTGCTCACGTACTTCGGCGGCCCGTACGAGGGGCCGGGGTATCTGTATCTCCCCGTCAAGGTCGTGGTGGACTACGACAACCTCTCGTACTTCCAGCAGTTCGTGAATCCAAGGTTCAACCTCAAGCACCTGGTCCTGGTGACCAATCAGTTTGGCCCGGACAAGGTGACAGTGTACGGGTTCGTCGAGCCCAAGGAGGCAGAGCGTGGGATACCGTAAGCCGCTCATGGGCGTCGCCCTCGTCGTGCTGGTCGTGGCCTGCCGCAGTGCGGCCTCCGTGATTCTCGATCTGCCCCCGCAAACCGAGACGCAGGAGCCTCGCACCCGAACGGCCGCGGTGGCCGCCGGCCAACCCGCGATCGCCGGATTCGTGCCGGATACGGCACGCCTCCAGATTGAGCGCACGCTCGACCCCGACACGGTGCTGGCGCTGCTCCCGCGCGATCCGGGGGGAAACGTGGATTGGGTGGAGGCGGTGCGGCGCGGTGTGGTAAGGCCGCGCCGGAGTCTGCCGGGCCACCCGGTTCCCCCGTCTGAGGAGGGCTTCGCCCTCGATTTCTATCTCGAAGGTCCCGACCGCATGTTCGACGCGCTGTTCCCGCACTCTTCGCACGTGAAGTGGCTGGACTGTCAGGGATGCCATCCCGCGGTGGTCCGGTTCCTCCACAAGTCGACGAGCATGGAGGCCATCAATCGGGGAGAGGCGTGTGGGCAGTGCCATGGCCCGGTGGCGTTTCCCGCCACCAACTGCTTCCGCTGCCATCCCCAGATGCCGCCGTCAACCGGCACGGTGGCCTCTTTCGGGGCGGATATGATCCTGCCACGCGACAGCGCCGTGGGCGCACCCGCATACCCTGCCGCGCGATTTCCGCACTGGGTCCACCGGATCCGGTACACCTGCACGACCTGTCACCCCGAGACATTTGGCATGCGGCTCGGGTCCACACCTCTGACGATGGCGGCGATGCAGAACGGTCAGGCCTGTGGGACGTGCCATGACAGCCGAACCGCCTTCGGGCTCACCCAGTGCGACCGCTGTCACACGGTCGGCGCCGGACCCGGAAGAGACGCAGGGCCGTGAGTGTAGGGGGCTCGGGCTTCCGGATCATCACGGCGGTGGCGTTGCTCGCCGCGAGCCCGGTCCCGGGCCAAGCTCAGGTGCAGGTGATGGTGCCAACCGGCCAGCTCGGTGCCGAGTTCCGCGGCGCGGCGTCGCGCGTCCCCGGTTCCAGCGCGACGCAGCTCGGGACGGTCTGGGAGTGGGTGGACCTGAGTTTGACGGGCGCGCTGAAGCATCCGCGGGTCTTCCTCTTCAGGGCGCACGTGCGACCAACGTGGCTCCAGGGCTACAGCGAGGTCCTGGGGGCGTCCGAGAGCGATGCCACCCAGTACGTCAACTACGATCTACACGCCGCGCTGTTTTCGGGGCTCCCTGTGTCGTTATCTGGTAGGGCGCGGCGCCTCGTCGGAAGTGACCTGGACGTGTTGAGCGCCGCTCGCGACTACGATCTGGGGGAGCTGGGCGCGCGGCTCGACATTCGCTATGCCCCGCTCCCGATGTACGTCGATCTCCGGAACGAGACGCGGGTCGAGTCGTGGGTTCGGGATGGCAGCGAGTTCGCTCTCCGCGACGAGTCGCTCCGGACCCTGGAATTTCGGGCACGGAACCGGAAGTTCAGCGCCGATCTCCAGCGCCGCGATTTCACCGACCGGACCGACGGGCGCGACTTCGAATCGTTCCAGAGTACCCTCCAGCACCGGGCGCGGTGGGGAAAGCGCAGCACCCTGTCCTCCTACCTGGTGTACCTCGACCGCACCGGGTTCATGCCGCACCAGCGGCTTGCATGGGCGGAGCAGCTCCACCTGCAGCATTCGTGGAGCTTCGCGACCGACTTGCGCTATGGGCAGTCCTGGGACGAGAACAGCGCTACCCAGCAGCGTGGCCGCAACGCGCAGGCGGTGTTCACCTACACGCCGTCGCAGTGGCTTCGGGCGACGGCCGACGGCTCGGCCCGCTGGAATCGATACACGAACGGGACGCGGGACGAGTATCGGGTGATGCCGATGGTGGCGCTGACGGCGCGGCTCCCGGCCACGGCCGTGCTGCGGCTGCACGGGTCGGTCGGCTACGAGTCGGTGCGGCAGACCGCCACCGACGGTTCGGTGCCGGTCATCAACGAGCTCCACGTGATCGACGCGTCCGGCCGGTTCACGCTGGCGGAACGGTTCGCGGATCCGTCGACGGTCACCGTCACCGATGCAGCCGAGACGATCGTGTACCAGCCGGATCTCGATTATCGGCTCGTAGAGGGCGGGCCTCTGCTGGAGGTGCTCGTGCTCCCGCAGGGCCGCATCGCGGCAGGTGACACGGTGCTAGTGGATTACCTGTTTCGCATTTCGCCGGATGCACGCTCCGAGGGTGCCGTGGTGTCATATGGGGCAGGCGTCGAAGTGCGGGGATTCCGGGTGTATTTCCGCCACGATATCCGCGACCTCGACGAAAAGGGTCCGTTCTTCCTGGGCCTGGCGCAGAACTTCATCACGGCGGGGGTGGGGTATACGGCCTCGCTGGGTGTGGTTCAGGCCGACGTGCGGGGCGAGTACCAGCGCCAGCGGTACGATGGTCTCGAGGCATCGACGTACCTCGTGAACGCCAGCCTCGCGGCGGACGTCCATCGCGCCTTCCGGGCCACGGTGTCGGCGAGCGGGTACCAGAAGCGAGGGGCGCTCCTCCCCTACGACAACGTGCAGGGTCACGTCTCGCTGGTCTGGACCCCGATCGGGGCGCTCCGGCTCGGGGCCCGTGCCGCGCTCTGGTGGTGGGAGGAGGGGGACGTGCGCAGCGAGTCGTTCAATGGTATCGGACTCGACGCCGATGTGCGGTTGCGTCTGCTCACGCTTCGAGTCGCGTACGATCGTGGGTGGTGGGATGACGGTCGCGACCGCACCACCGATCGTCTCGTGGTCCGATTCACGAGGGACTTCTGACATGCAGGGCCGCGCCGTTGCACTCGCGCTCGTCATGCTCAGCGCTGCGGCCACGGCCCGTGGGCAGCACGCCGAGGGAACGCTCGGCGAGCGGGGATGCGATCTCTGCCATGGACCCCACAGTCGGGGGAGTCCGGGGGAGTACAACCTGAAGACCGCTGACGTGAACGTGTGGCTCGGATCAGGGGTGGTTGGTGGTGTGGGGGCGGTGTCGCGATCGTGTCTCCGGTGCCACGTGAGTGCGGCGATGCGCGAGCGCCAGCCCGAGGTAACTCAGCGCCAGCTCGTCGGCGCTTCCAGTGGCAGCTATCTCGGCTTTGACCTCTCCGGCCACCACCCAGTGGGCAGGATCGATCTAACGTTCCGCTCGGGGCTTCCTCGTGGGGGGGGTGCAGCTCGCCCAACCGTGGGCTTAGGGACTCTCGGTGACGATCGGATCGAGTGCACTCGATGCCACGACCCGCACGATCGCGCCGGAAGCCTGCCGCGGCAGCACGAGCAATCTGCATTGTGCGGCCAATGTCACGATGCGGGGGCCTATCTGCTCGGCCACGAGTCCGTCGCGTGCTCGGACTGCCATCGACTCCACCGGGGCACGCGGGGGCCGCTGCTGAAAGAAGCCTCCACCGAGCTGCTGTGCCGCTCGTGCCACGATCCTGCGATGGGATCGCCAGCGATCAGCATGGTGCCGGCGCTGCGGCTGCCGGAAGCGCACGCCGGGCTCGGTCATGTGGCCTCGTCAGGACAGTGTGAGTCGTGCCATGAGATCCATCGCTAGCGTGCTGAGGATCGTGTGGCGCGTGACTGGCCTCATACCGGCGTGCGGTGGGCGCGGGTATCAATGGAGTCGGTATCGAATGTGGCCACACGCGGGAAGCGTACGATGACGGGAAAACCCCTCACTCTGTTGCTGGTGCTCGGCCTGCTGGCCGGCTGCCTGGGTGACGTGCCGGGTGGGGGGGACGTGGTCGACATCGACAAGCCGGAGAAAAAGGATCCGCCACCCAACACGGTGCCGGTCGATCCACAGCTGCCGCCGACCGGCACGACACTGGTGTCGCCGCTCAGGGTTGAGGTGACGGGCACCGGGTGGCTCCTCGTGACCGACTCGAAGCGCCATATGGTGTTCCGGGTCGACACGGCCACCCTCCTCCCAGATCAGGCCCTCCGGCTCGACGGCACCCCGCTGGCGGTTGGGATGCTCGGCGACCAGATCTTCGTCGGCGTCGAGGAGCGGCAGACGGTGGAGGTCTTCGACGCGTCCGGCCGGGCCATCGGCTCCTTGGGTGGCATCGGGACGGTGGCCCACCCCAGCGATCTCGCGATCGACGGTAGTGAGGGACTGGTCTTCGTGCTCGACGGTCGGGCGCGGGACATCAAGGTGTTCGATGTGGCTGCCCGGTCGCTCAAGGGGACCATTGCCGCCGGGCAACTGCACTCGCCGGCCGGTGTGGCAGTCGATCCAGTACGGCGCGAGGTCCTGGTGAGCGACTACGGGGCGAGCGGCGTGGCCGCGTCGATCAAGATCTTCTCCTACGGCTCCGAGACGTGGGACGGTTTCATCGGCGAGATCTCCGGTGCGGGCACCTGTGGTTCCCTCGGGTGCAGCGGTGGGTTTTCCCGGCCCCGGGGGCTCGCGGTGGACGGCGCGCGGGTGTACGTGACGGACGCGGTGCTGGCTCAGGTCCTGATGTTCGACCGGGACAGCGGGGAGCGAGTCGGGGCGCTTGGCACGGGCGATCCCGCCGTCAGCGATCTGCGTGTCCCCACCGACGTGGAGGTGGATGGGGCCGGGCACCTGTTCGTGACGAGCACGAGCACCGCCCGCGTAGTCCGGTTCCGGGCGGGAGGCACCCCATGAGGCGGGTGCTCGCATGGATCGGATCGTGCTTGGTGGTCGGGGTGGCGCTGGCGATACCAGCCCAGCCGGCTCATGCGCAGAACACCGTCCACAACGACTGCGACTACTGCCACAACGTCCACGGCGGGGGCGGGTTCATTCCGCTCACCGATCACAACCGTGATGTGGATCTGTGCCTGTCCTGCCACGACGACGGGGCGCCGCCGACCTACAACGGGGAGACGGTGCCCAAGGGCGTGGCGGTGCATGCCGGAACGGACCATGCCGCCGCGGACACGACCTCGTGCATCGATTGCCACGACCACGAGGGCGAAGCGGGCGGCAACTTGGCGCTCATCCCGCGGCAACTGAATTCGCGCTACACCGGGCTCAAGACGGTGGTGTTCACGGCGCGCGCCGGGGCGAACTCGTTTGCGGACGGCAACACCGCGTACGACGGCGTGTGTGAGGTCTGCCACACGCAGACCAAGTACCATGTGGACCACGCCGTCACGCCGGACACGGCGCGGATTCACAATGCCGGGGCGACGTGCACGGTGTGCCACACGCACACGAGCGGTTTTCAGCCCTCCGGGGGCTGTACCGTCTGCCACAGCACCGCACAGGACAACGGAGACGGGGTGCCGATCGGCGGCCGTCGGGCGATCGTGTCCGAGTTTGGGCGCTCGAGCCACCATGTGCAGGTTACCCCTGCGGACTCGGTTCCCGATGCCGACTGCACCACGTGCCACGATTTGGCTCAGCACCAGCAGGGCTCTGTGCGGCTCAAGAATGCCGATAATGCCGGCATCGTGTACGCGCTCACCGGGGACCCGGCGACCAACTCGAACGAAGCAGCAAAGCTCACGGACTTCTGTCTCTCGTGTCATGACGCGGATGCCGCCGGGGGCTCGACGCCGTTCAGCGACGGTCAGACGCCGCCCGTGATCGACAACGTATTCTGGGTGGCCTCGTCCCACGAACAGTCGGCCCCCATCGTGGGGTGCTACGGCGATGGGCTGTTCGGCTGCCACGCCACCGGGCACGGATCGGCCAAGCAGAGCCTCCTGGCGCCGGCTGGGACCGCCCCCACGCCTCCGGCCAACGCGGAGGAGGAAGAGGCGTTCTGCTACGTGTGCCACGACGCGAACGGCCCGGCGAGCACCAACGTCCAGGGGGAGTTTGCCAAGGGGACCAACACCTCCACGCGGACGTATCACCATCCGGTCAACGACTCAGAGCAAGCGACGACAGGCACCGGTCGTGCGGTGGAGTGTGTGGACTGCCACAACCCCCATCAGGCCACGAGCACGAATCGGGTGAAGGGGGTGACCGGGATCGATCTCGCCGGCAACCCGGTGGGGCCGGGGACTGCGAACCCGCGCGATCCGGGAGCCTACGAGGTATGTCTCAAGTGTCACGGCGACACGTTCCTTTCGGGCAGGGACCTGGACGGGGACGGACGCGCCGACGCCTCGAACAAGCGGCTGGACTTCGCAGCAAGCGCCAGTGCCTACCACCCGGTGCAGCAAGCGGGGCGCAACACCTCGACGGCGCTGCAGAATCAGCTCGTGGGTGGGCTCACCACGGCGTCGACCATCAGCTGCAGTGACTGTCACAACAACCAACAGACGGCCAACGCGCAGGGGCGGGCTGCCAATTCCACGGCCGGTCCCAAGGGGCCCCACGGTTCCACCATCTTCCCGATCCAGCGGGCGAACCTGTTCCTCGGCCTCGGCACGTCGAGTGACAATCCGCGGCCGGCGAGCGACGTCGCCCTGTGCCTCCTGTGTCACAACCAGAACGACGTGATCAGCCGCAACTCGGACAACACAAACTACTACAAGGGTGATAACCTCCACGGCAGGCATTGGGACGGCTGGGCCGACGGCGTGTCCTGTCGCACGTGCCACTACAACATCCATGGCAACCAGTCGGCCAGCAACACGATCTACCGGATCGTCGACGGAACGACCACCGACTATCAGAGCCCGCCAGTGGGTTACAAGACCCGAATGATCGACTTCGCGCCGAACGTCACCCCGAACGGGTTCACCAAGCCGCTGTTCCGGATCAACGTCACGACTCGGCAACGGGCCTGCGGCCTCACGTGCCATGGCAAGCAGCACGATGCGAACAATGGAGACTTCCAGTACACGCCGCCGTCGGCGGGGGACAACGATTCGCTGAAGTACCCGTAGTCGGTGCGGGAGAGCGTTAGAATTCGAACCCCTCCATCTTGGTGAGCCCCACCTTCAGGCTCAGCCCCGTGGCCGAGAGGCAGATGACGGCTACCGCCACGAACGCAGCGATCATCCAGATGTCCACCGGTACCGGCTGCCCGTTGAAGCTCGCACGCAGATAGGTGGAGACCGGCACCGCCTCGATCACGATCACCAGCGCGAGCAGGGCGATGGTCGTCATCATGAACACCAACCCGCCGAACGACGTGGGGATCTGGGCCGCGTTCTCGGTTTCGAACTGGGGATAGAGCGCCCCGAACCCGAGTGCCATCGCACTGATGGCGACTGTCAGCAGCACGATCGTCCCGACGCTCACGGCCATCATGAATGGGCTCGCCTTGAGGATCACGTTGGTGAAGACCGTGATGAGGAGCGCCAGCACCAGGAGTGGCACCGTCCCGACCCAATACTTGGACCAGAGCAACGCTCTGAGGTCGAGCGGACTCGATCGCAGCAACCACATCTGCCGTCCTTCGAGCGAGATGGCTGGGAAGACGAACCGGGCGGCGATGGCGGCCAGCACGAAACCTGCGAGGCCGAGATTCAGGAACGAGACGACTGTGACGAGATAGAAGGGCACCTGCTCGCCCGTGAACAACGGCAGCGCACGGATGTTGAACAGGTAGATCACGACGAGCACGCCGAGGAGAATGAGTTGGCTCCACTGGGTGGTGTCGCGAAAGAACAGCTTCAGATCCTTGATCACGAACTCTCGCTTCGACACGGACAGCGGCGAGAACACTGGGCCGAGGAGTGCTTGCCAGATCCACCCCTTCACGAACCGCTCTGCTCCCTCCTGCGCTTTCGTGAAGCCGGTAGGATACAAGGCGTAGTGGAGCATGGCGCCCAACACCCCCGTGGCCAGGGCAGAGCTCCAGAGCACGATCACCGGGAACCAGTCGAACGGTCCCACCAGGTATCCCATCACCGCGTCCGTGGTCCACTCGCTCGGCAGAAACGGTGACGTGGGTGTGCGCAGCACCGTGATGAAATCGAGCAGGTTCTGGAATCCTTCAGGCCGGGCCAGCCGCTCCGGGCGGATGAGCCGGAACAGCATCACCACGCCCCCAGCCGCCACGATGGCGATCACCGAGAGGAGGTCGCGCGTGCGACGCGCGGGGAAGGCGTTGACGAGGATCAGCGTGACCGCACTGCCGACCACCGCAGGCATGATCAGGATCGGCAGGACGACGGCGATGGCGACGAAGCCGAAGAACCACCCCCCGTCGTAGCGCACCCCATATGCCGCGAAGATCGGCACTGCCATGAGCGCCACCATCCACGAGCTGTGCACCAGTGTCTCGCCGAGCTTCGCCAGGTACACGTGCAACCAGTCCACCGGTGACGACACCATCAGGTCGAGGTCCTTCGCCAAGAAGAAGGAGGAGAGGGCGGTGATGACGTTCGAGAGAAGCAGAATCGACAAGAACGACAGCAGCACCAGGCTCAAGAGCTTGCTGGCGAGCAGCGGGCCGATCTCCTCCACCCCGCGGAAGTAGCCGAGCACCCGGTACAGCACTCCGAACACCGCGAGCCAGAAGACGAGCCCGACGCTGCCGATGATGAGCGCCTTCCCGCGCGTCTGGCCCTGGCGGAAGCGGGCCAGCGCGGTGCGCCACTTGGGAGCGATAATAAGGGCTAAAGGGTGCATAGACTACGGGAAAAAGGGGAATCGGTGCAATGGGCAGCGTACAGCGCGCAATGCCCCTCGATTCGCCGCATCAGTCCTGCAGGATGGCGGCGAGCTCTCTCACGGCTTCACCGCCGGTGAGCTTCAGGAACAGCTCCTCGAGCGAGGCGTCGCCCGCCGCCGTCTGCTGTCGCAACTCGTCGATCGTGCCCCGCGCGACGATGTGGCCCTCCTGAATGATGGCGATTCGGTCGCACATGGCCTGTGCCACCTCGAGCGTGTGGGTGCTCATGAGCACCGTGCCGCCCCGCTCGACGAAGGCGCGAAAGATGTTCTTGAGGAGCCGCGCGCCCCTGGGGTCGAGCCCCACCATGGGCTCGTCGACCACGATGCACTCGGGCTTGTGGATGAGCGCACTCGAGATGATGAGCTTCTGGCGCATGCCGTGGCTGTAGGCTTCGACCAGCTCGTCTTTCCAGACCGACAGCTCGAACAGGTCGAGCAGCTCGTCGATGCGCCGCTCGACAACCTTGCCGTCCTGCCCGAACAGGCCCGCTACGAAGCGCAGGAACTCCGCGCCGGTGAGCTTCTCGTACACGAAGGGTCGATCGGGAATGAAGCCGAGCCGGCGCTTGGCCGACATGGGGTCGGCGATCAGATCGTCGCCCCCCAGCCAGATGCGACCCTCGGTGGGACGCAGGATGCCGGCGATCATCCTGAGGGTCGTGGTCTTGCCCGCCCCGTTGGGCCCCAGGAAGCCGAACAACTCGCCACGGGGGACATGCAGCTCGATCGCGTTCACCGCGACGAACTTGCCGAACGTTTTGGTGAGGCGCTCGAGCCGAATCATCTGTCCGACCTCGTCTGGATCACTTCGAGTTCGAGCCGGCCGATCAGCTGGATCAGCTCCACCTGGCGCGCGAGTCCGCCGACCGTGAACCGGAGGTGCGAGGCATCGGCCGGGAACTGACCGAAGGTCGGATCGACGGCCACCCAGCCATTCAGGTAGACCTCCGGCCAGGCGTGGTAGTAGAACCGCCCGTCCACATACACGAGGCCGGCGGCAGTGCGGGCCGGGATGCCGACCGCCCGTGCGAGCGCCACGTACAGCACGGTGTGCTCGTTGCAGTCGCCGCGGCGGGTCTTGAGCACCTCGAGAGCGCTCGGCACGCTCACGGTGACTCGCTTGGCGAGCTCGCCGTGCACCCAATCGTTCAGCAACTGCGCCGCCCGGCGCGGATCGCGCGTCCGGCCCACGATCTGCCGGGCCTGTGCTTGGATACGCGGATCCTTGCTCTGCACGAGCGGCTCGGATACCAGATACGGATCGAACGGTGGGCCCGAGGCGGGCAACCGGTACTGGGCCCTCAAGAGATCCTCGCTCTCCCGGACCACTACGAGCGTGTCGCCGACGAGCGTCTGACGGCCGCCCGACAGATCGAAGGCGACGAGGTCGACGCCCGTGAGCCGCACCCGCACCGAGTCCTGGGCATCCGACAGTGCCACGTTCGAGGCGATCGCCGTCGCACGGATCAGGTCGGCGCCGACCCCTTCGACGGTGAGCTCCGGTTCCCGCCGCATGAAGTTCTCGAAGGCGATCTCGTAGGCGGTCCGCTCCATGGCGAATCCCACCGGCGTGGTGGCCTGCACGATTTGCCCCACGTCGTCGATCCATGCCTCGACCGAGAATCCGCCCATCTCCTGCTTCACCTTCCAAGCATGAACCGTATCCCAGCGCGCCGCGATCCAGACAGGTTCGGCGCCGCTCAGCTCGGCGGAATCGGGCACGATGAACGTGGACTCGGCCGTCACCGTGATATTCACGTCCCGCTCGGCAAGCGTGAGCGGGTCGAACAGCCGCATCGAGTAGGTTCGGCCCACACCGAGGTTGCCGCCAAACGCGAGCTTGAGCGGGAGGAGCGCCGGGAGCACAATGGGCCGCTCGAGCGGGATCCGGTATGTCTGCTTCGAATCAGCGCTCTGGATCTCGACATCGAGAACCGAATCGCCGGTCACCCGTCCAACCACGCCGAAGCGGACATCCTGACCGCGGAGCGTGGCGTCGAAACTCCTGAGCCGGAGCGTGCGGGTGAGGTTGGCGCTGGTCCTCGCCTCCACCCGTTGCAGCGAGCCGAGGGCGGGGATTCGGAGCACCATCTGATCCTGCACCCGGATCGTGTCCTGCAGGGTATCGACCAGACTGGACGCGAACCCGATCTGCTGTCCGCCCAGATCGAGCCGATAGAACGTGGCAGCCGGCGAGACGCTGAGCCCGGCCTCGGCCAACAGCTCGGCCTGCGGGCGGAAATACTCCCGCTTGACGAGCCAGCCCATGACGCCGATCCAGACGAGCAGTACGGCGACGGCGCCGACCCGTCGCCTCACAGCCGCGTGCGACCCCTGATGAAGGCTTCCACGATTTCCCGATCCTCCTCGGTTTCCACCACTATACACACTTCCTTGGGGTATGTGGTTGCTCGCATGTCGGTGGCGACCGTGTCGACAAGGATCCGGGCGGCGTCCTCGAGGGTGAGGTTGCCAGGGCCGGCGCCGATCAGGGGGGTCGCGACTCGGCCCAACTCCCAGTCGGCCGCGCGCTGCATCACGCTGGTGATCGCCCGCCGCACGCCGCTCGGCGTGACTGGGTCGACCTCGCTCGCGATCACCGCATGGATGACGAACTCCGCGGCGAGGTCCCCGCCAGCCGTCACAACGGCGGCTCCCACCGCGAGCGGCATGGGCATGGCGAGTTGCTGGACGAACGCCGGTCCGCCGATCTGCTCGAGCCGGCGCAGCGCTGGAGAGAGGGGTTCGAGGCTCGCGGTCGTCGGGCGGACCAGCGCGTCCGCCTCAACGAACGCGAGGTCGTCCACCGCGACGCGGATCACTGCCGTAGGATCTCGCGGGAGCGCCGGTACATCTGGGCGGCATCGTCGGGACGGTTCAAGCGATCCAATACGATGCCGATCCCGTAGAGGGCACGGGAATCGTTGGGGCGAAGTTCCGCCGCCCGCTGATAACACCGAAGCGCTCCATCGAGGTCGTCGACGTGGTTGAGGGCCTCCCCCAAATAGAAGTACGCCGACGCCCGGCTCGAATCGAGCTCAATGGCCCGACGCAGGTACGGGGTGGCATCGGCCCAGCGCCCCTTGCGGGAGAGCACGAGTCCGAGGTGATAGTGCGCCTCGACGTTCCCTGGGTCGACTCTGAGCACCGTGTGCAGGTCACCTTCCGCCTCGGCGTACCGGGTCTCGGTGGCGAGGAGCGCCGCCCGATACACCAACACTTCGGTGTTGCCGGGGTCGTGCGAGAGGCAGGTCGCGAACTCCACGAGCGCCGCGTCAGGCTGACCCGTCCGACCCAAAAGCAGGGCCAGATTGGCGCGAGCCGCCACGTGGCTCTCATGCCGATGGAGCAGCTCGCGGTAGATGCCGATCGCGCGCGCATTCTCGCCGTTCAGTTCGGCTTGGCGCGCCGCGCGATAGAGCAGCTCGTCGGATGCGGGCTCGGGTGCGGTGGCGGTCGGTGCCGGGGGAGCCTGCGGAGTGGGGATCCAACGCACTTTCGGCGGCTCTGGACGCTCGGGTACGTCGGGTGGTGCCTCGCGGTCTTGGAGGTCCGGTTCCATCGTTGCCTCGGTCTGCTCCGGTGCCAAATCGGCTGTCGTCTCGGCGCGGTCGGGTTCCCCCGGGCTGCCCGAGGCCAATACAAAAGGAAAGGGGTGGCGCGAGGGAGCACCGGCATGGTCGTGCGACGTGCTTGCGTCGGAAAACACGCGACCTGCCACCGCTCTGGCGGCTGCCCGTCGGCGGGACCGACGGCGGCGTCTGTGACGACTCATGCCCCTCCACCCTCCGATTCAGTGGTTTCGCTCCCCACCCACTCAAGATATGCCTGGAGCCCGCTTGCGATAGTGAGCCCCAACACCTCTGGCACCTCGTAAGGATGGAGCTCGATCATCGCCTGTTGCAGGGCGTCCCACCGACCTCGGCGCGTCTTGAGGATCACCTGGACCTCGGCCGCCTCCTCGACCTTCCCCTCCCACCGATAGATCGACGTGACACCGTCCACAATGGTGCCGCACGCGACGAGCCCCCGATCGACCAGTGCCCGGACCAACGCGCGAGCCGCCGAAGCCGTCGGGAGCGTGGTCAAGACGAGCATGGCTTTGCTGGGGTCGGTGGCGCTCACGCCGGATCTCCTCAGACGGCTCGGGGGTCGAGAAGCTACGGCTCGGTTTGGGCCCCCGCAAGGCACCCGCGGCAGGGCCCGGCAATTGACCTCGAAACCCGGCAGTGTCTAGCTTCAAAGGCTATGCCGAACCAGAATCTGGTCGTCCGGGGCGCTCGAGTGCACAACCTCCGGAACGTCGACGTCGAGATCCCGCGCAACCGACTCACGGTGGTGACGGGACTCTCGGGCTCCGGCAAGTCTTCACTGGCGTTCGATACCATCTACGCCGAGGGCCAGCGGCGCTACGTAGAGTCCCTGTCGGCGTACGCCAAGCAGTTCTTGGGCCTGATGGAGAAGCCGGACGTCGACGCGATCGAGGGTCTCTCGCCGGCCATCTCCATCGAGCAGAAGGCCCCCAGTCACAATCCGCGGTCGACGGTGGGCACCGTCACCGAGATCTACGACTACCTCCGCCTGCTGTGGGCCCGCGTCGGGACCCCGCACTGCCCGAACGACGGGTCGCCGATCTCGCGGCAGAGTGCCTCCCAGATCGCCGACCTCGTGCTCTCGTGGCCATTGGGGACGAAGATCGAGGTGGTGGCCCCGCTGGTGCGAGGCCGCAAAGGCGAGTTCAAGGACCTGTTCGAGAGTGCCAGGCGCCAGGGGTTCGTTCGTGTGCGGGTGGACGGTGAGGTCTACGATCTGTCGTCGCCGCCCAAGCTCAAGCGGCGCGTGAACCACGACATCGCACTCGTGGTGGACCGGCTCACGGTGCGGTCGGAGGATCGCCGCCGTCTCCACGACTCGGTGGAGACGGCGCTCCGAGCCGCGGACGGCCTGGTGGAGGTCACGCGGCACGGCCGCAGCACCGACTCCGTCGTGTTCTCGGAGCAATTTGCCTGCTCGACCTGCGGGTACTCGCTGGCGGAGCTCGAGCCCCGCCAGTTTTCGTTCAATTCGCCCTACGGTGCGTGCACCGCATGCGGCGGACTCGGGGAGCGGCGGGTCGTGAGCCCCGAGCTGGTGCTCGCCGACCACAGTCTCTCGATCCTCGAGGGCGTGGTGATCCCGTGGGCAGAGCCCAAGGGATATCTCCGAACCGTGGTGCTCCCCACCCTCGCTCGGGAGCTGGGCTTCGATCTCGGGTCGCCGTGGGCCGAGATCCCGGAGCCGGTTCGTAATTCCCTGCTGTACGGCGAGCCCGGCCGGACATTCCGCTTCGAGACGGCCCGGAGTCGAAGGAAGGACTACGAGATCGAGTGGGAAGGCATCCTGCTCAACGTGACGCGCCGCTATCACGAGACCTCGTCTGACGCGGTCCGCCAGCAGCTCTCCGATTTCATGTCCGACGTGCCGTGCGAGGTGTGTCACGGACACCGCCTCAAGCCGGAGAGCTTGAGCGTGTTCGTAGGAGGCCAGAGCATCGGCGCGGTCGTCGATCTGCCCGTGGACAAGGCCCTCGCCTTTTTCGAGGCGGTGCCGCTGCGCTCGGACGGGAAACGGGGGGTGGATCCCGAAATCGCAGGCCCGATTCTGAAGGAAGTGATCGACCGGCTGCGCTTCCTGACCGACGTGGGATTGGGTTATCTGACCCTCGGCCGCGGAGCGTCCACGCTGTCGGGTGGGGAGACTCAGCGGATCCGGCTCGCGACCCAGATCGGTAGCCGCCTGGTGGGTGTGCTGTATGTGCTCGACGAGCCGTCCATCGGTCTGCACCCGCGTGACAACCAACGCCTTCTCAGAACGCTCTTCGGGCTGCGGGACCTGGGGAACACGGTCATTGTGGTGGAGCACGATGAGGAGACGATTCGGTCGGCCGATCACGTGATCGACCTGGGGCCGAGGGCCGGCCGGGAAGGCGGGCAGGTGGTGGTGCAGGGATCGGTAGACGACGTCGTCCACCACGCCACGTCGCTCACCGGCCGGTACCTACGGCGGGAGCTCCGGATCCCCGTGCCGGCGCGCCGACGGGAGCCGGAGCCCGGCCGGGTGCTGCGGGTGCTGGGGGCGAGGCAGCACAACCTGCGGAATCTCTCCGTGGAGCTGCCGCTCGGCCTGTTCATCGCGGTTACCGGAGTCTCAGGCTCGGGCAAGTCCACGCTCGTGACCGAGATCCTCTATCGGGCGCTGGCCCGGCAATTCTACCGGGCCAAAGCCCTCCCGGGCGAGCACGACGGTCTCGACGGCGCCGAATCGATCGACAAGGTGCTCGACATCGATCAGAGCCCGATTGGCCGCACCCCGCGTTCCAACCCGGCGACCTACACCGGCCTGTTCACACCGATCCGGGAGCTGTATGCGCAGCTTCCCGAGTCCAAGCTGCGTGGATACGGCCCGGGCCGGTTCTCGTTCAACGTCAAGGGCGGGCGGTGCGAGTCCTGTCAGGGTGACGGACTCGTCAAGATCGAGATGCACTTCCTGCCCGACGTCTACGTCTCCTGTGACGTGTGCAACAGCAGACGCTACAACAGGGAGACGCTGGACATTCGCTACAAGGGGAAATCCATTGCCGATGTGCTCGACATGACGGTTGCCGACGCGCTGGAGTTCTTCGACCAGCAGCCGCGGATCCGCAGCCGCCTCGAGGTGCTGAACGACGTCGGGCTGGGCTACATCCACCTTGGACAGAGCGCCACGACGCTATCCGGTGGCGAGGCGCAGCGAGTGAAACTCGCCACGGAGCTGAGCAAGCGTGACACGGGGAGGACTCTGTATATCCTGGACGAGCCCACCACCGGCCTCCACTTCGAGGACGTGCGACTGCTGCTCGACGTGCTGCATCGGTTGGTGGACAAGGGAAACACCGTCATCGTGATCGAGCACAACCTCGACGTCGTGAAGACGGCCGACTGGGTGATCGATCTGGGCCCGGAGGGGGGGGACGCGGGCGGCGAGGTCGTCGCGGCGGGATCGCCGGAGGTGGTGGCAAAACGGAAGGGCTCGTACACCGGAGGCTTTCTGGCGGCGGTCCTGGGGGCGTAACCGGCTTTACAATTCGGCCAGCCGTGACACTTTTTGAAACAGCGGCCGTACAAGGGAGCGGGAGGATAATCGGATATATGCGATCCCATCGAGATCGGGGCCGCCCTCTCGATGATCGTGGCGTCGTTCGGCGGGGTCACGATCCTCGCAATCTTGGCCCGGGCCTGGGTGAAGAAGCCGCAGCAGCGCGACGCCCGAGCTTGAGGAGCGATAGGACTTCGCCGAACGGATGATGGCCCGCCAGGACTCGGCGCGCCTGCCCGAAAGGAACTGACCATGGGAATGATCGCACCGTTTCTGGTGCCCATTACGCTGTTCCTCACCATCGGCGCCGTGGCGATTCTGCGCGGTCCGTTGGGCAAGGCCTTGGGGGAGCGGATCTCGGGCAAGCACGGTGCCCTCCCCTCGCCCGGCGAGAGCGAGGCCCTGCGAGCCGACCTGGACGAGATGCGCTACCGGCTCGGGGAGCTCGAGGAGCGGGTCGACTTCACCGAGCGGATGCTGGCGCGCAATAAGGAAACGGATCGTCTCGGGCCGGGGGCTGCATGAGCTGGCGACGCCCACACCGTCCCGGAGGCTGACGCATGGATCCCTTCATTCCGTTCGCCGGGATGGCCACCGGGGTGATCTTCGTCGTCACCGTCGCGCGGCTGATCCGCCACTGGGTGGACCGCCACTACGGGCGGGTCAGCTCGGCCGGCCCTTCGGTGGAGCCGACGGTCGCGCGCCTCGAGGAGCGCGTCGCCATGCTGGAAGAGCTGGCTGGCCGGATGCAGGATCTCGAGGAGCGCGTCGATTTCACTGAGCGGGTCCTGACCCGGGAACGCGACCCGGGGCGTCTCCCGCCGAGCGACTGAGGTCGGATCCAATGACCGCCCCACTCCCGCACGCGCTCGCACAGACCGGAGGAATCCCTCCGCTGCCGCCCGAGATCGGCTCGGTCATGATCTTCAACGAGATCGTGCTGCCGCTGCTCGGCATGGCGATGGGTGGGTTTGTCCTCTGGGGCGCCTATCGCATCGTCACACGTCTCTTGGAGCGCCATCGTCTCGGCGCAGGAGAGGCCGAGCTGGATGGGGTGCGATCGGGTCTGGAACAGCTCAAAGCTCAGTCGGGTCTTGTCGAGGACCTCACACTGCGGCTGAATGAGGTCGAGGAGCGGCTCGACTTTGCGGAGCGGCTGCTCACGAGGGAGCGGGAACAGACCCGGCTGAAGCCCGGCGAGGGGTAGGGGGGCGAGAACGATCGGAGAGACCGAGGCATGGAAGACATTCTGGCGATCACGTTTCTGTTCGGGGGCGGCGCGCTGTTTCTGATCTCCATCTCGCCGGTGGGCCGGGCGATTGCCGATCGGATCCGGCAGCGGGGATCGGCGGTGGCCGGCGACGAGGTGACTCGACTGCGGGAGGGTCAGCTCGCGGTGTTCGAGGAGGTGGAGCGCTTGCGGGAAGAGGTCGCCGAGCTACACGAGCAAGTGGATTTTGCCGAGCGCATGCTGGCCCGGGACCGCGACGAACGGTTGCTTCCGGGCGGCGAGGACGGGACCCAGGGGTCGTAACAGGCCCCGCTCGGGACATGGCGGGGTCCTCGTGGTACATTAGCAGCTGAAACGGACGCGCGCGGGCGGGAGGTGCCGGCGTGCCATCGAGAGAGGGGTGAGTCGGACATGGGCATCTTTCAGCGTCTGGCGACGGTGATCAAGGCACAGATCAACGCCTTGATCGGCAAGGCGGAAAACCCGGAGAAGGTGCTCGATCAGCTGCTGCTCGAGATGCGCGGACAGCTCGCCAAGACCAAGCAGGAAGTGGCCACGGCGATCGCGGACGAGAAGAAGCTCCAGGCACAGGTCGAGAAGGAGAAGCGGTCGTCCGAGGACTGGGAGCGGCGCGCCATGCTGGCGGTCCAGGAGGGACGGGACGACCTGGCCAAGCAGGCCCTGATCCGCCACAACGAACACCTCCAGCACGCCCAGGCGATGCACGAGACGTGGGTACGCCACAAGGCCGACGTGGAAACCCTCAAGGTCTCGCTCCGCGAACTCAACGACAAGATCGAGGACGCCAAGCGCAAGAAGAACCTGCTCGTGGCACGGCAGCGTCGGGCGGAGGCGCAGGGTCGGATCCAGGAAACCATGTCATCGATGTCCAACCAGAGCGCCTTCGAGAGCTTCCGGCGGATGGAAGAAAAGATCGAGGACATGGAACGGCAGGCACTGGCGGCGGCCGAGCTTGCCGGCGAGCTGGAAGGGGATGTGCTCGGTCAGCAGTTCAAGGCACTTGAGTACAAGGGCACCGCCGACAATCAGCTGCTCGAGTTGAAGCGGAAGATGGGAATGCTCCCGCCCGGAGAGGGCGAAGACCGGCGCCAGCTACCCGAGGGTGAGGATATCCAAGAGGGGGAGGCGGAGGTGGTGGAGGACGAGGAGCCGCAGGACCGTTGATGCGTTCCGAGGAGCGGAGTCTGGCGGTGACGTTGATCCTTCTCTTCGTCGCCGCCCTTTTGTTGCTCGTCCTTGGGCGCATCAGGGAGGTGGCCATCTTGCTCTTCATGGCGGCCCTCGTCGGGGTCTACCTTTCGGCCCTGACCGACCTCCTGGTGCGCCAAGTGGCCTTCCCGAGAACCACTGCGCTCGCCGTCGCTGTGGTGGGGACCCTGCTCGCCATGGCCGGCATCGGCGCGCTGGTGCTTCCTCCCGTCGTGGCTCAAGCCCAGGATCTGATTGGCTCGATTCCGCGGCGTGCGGGGGACCTGGAAGCCCTGCTCGCCAGGCTCGCCGAGCGCTACCCCGTGCTGGAAGGCACGGCCCTGGGACCTCAGGGAGGGGGCGTGGTCCAGACGGTCATCGACGACGCCATGAACTTCGTGCGGGGGTCGCTGGTCGGATATCTGCAGGCGGGCGGCAAGCTGGCCATCGAGCTCGTGGCCGTGCTGGCCATGGCCATCTACATCGCGCGCAACCCGTCCCT
This sequence comes from Gemmatimonadota bacterium, assembly GCA_029863245.1. GTDB lineage: Bacteria > Gemmatimonadota > Gemmatimonadetes > Gemmatimonadales > GWC2-71-9 > JAOTVV01. The sequence goes on along the minus strand of JAOTVV010000001.1, from coordinate 232,876 downwards.
CTACCGCAACGGGATGCTCGCGCTGGTGCCACCCCGGTTCCGGCATCTGGCCCGCACGATTGCCGCCGACCTCGGCGGCACGCTCCGCACCTGGATCTGGGCTCAGCTCTTCGCCATGCTGGTGCTCGCCGTTCTCACGATCATCGGTCTCTGGATCTTGCAGGTACCGTATGCGTTGGGCTTCGGCGTCTTCACGGGCGTAGTGGCGATCGTTCCGTTCTTCGGATCGACGGTGTCGACCATCCTCCCGGCCCTGCTCATGCTGAGCGTCAGCGGCGGGGTCCATGCCACGGCCGTCCTCGGGCTGGGCGTCATCATCCACCTCGTCGAGGCGAACGTGGTCGCCCCCCTCATTTTCGAGGAACGCGTGAGTCTGCCACCGGTGCTCACGATCTTCAGTGTGTTGGCCATGGCCACCCTGATGGGGCCCTTGGGCCTCGTCGTGGCGGTGCCCACGCTGGCCACCGTCATGGTCCTCACCCGCCACATCTTGTTTGGCCAGGTCTACGGAGATCAGGATCCGTCCCGCGCCCCGAAGGCGGTACTGGTGGAGTCTATGACCGGTGAGAGGAAGGTGGTGATGGTCGAAGAGGACGCCCCCGCGCCAGCCAAGTGACGTGCCGCCGCGACGAGCGGCGCTAGCGAGCTCCAGCCGGGTGGGTCCGCCCCGTCAGCGATAATTTGGCCCCCGCCGCGCGATTCAGCCGCGCTGGCGGTCCTGCCTCTCACCTATCGTATCCCACGCAGTCCAGCCGGTCCCCAGCCTCACGCACCGTCGTGAAGGAGGACCGGATGAAAGCTCTCATGACTAGCCTGCTCCTGGCCGGAGCGGTGGCGATGCTGCCCAACCCGCAACCGGCCGATGCCCGGCAGGACAAGCTCGCGAAGTGTATGGCCGAGGCCATCACCACATGCGACAACGAATTCAAAGGGTGGGACCCATATATGACGGCCGTCCGCGGCTACTGCTACTTGATTCGCACCGGGATGTGCTACGCGTTCGATCCCACGTGATCGCTTCGTTCTCAGTGGACTCACCGATCGGCTGGACGCGGAGGGGGGGCCTCGTGCCCCCCCTCGAGTTCTCCCCATGAGTGCCGGGTCGCTGGCGTTGGCTTTCCGCGCGGAGTGCGTGGTGGGGTTGCAGTTGGTCATCCGGAATCGGGCAGTGCAGCTCGTTGTGCTCCTGGCCGCGGTGCTGACAGGCATGGGCGTCTTCGGAGGGGTCGGCGAGAGCCTGGCGGCGGCGGGGCGACTCACGTTCGTCGCGTGCGGGTCACTGATGGCGGTGGCCGGATCGCAGTTGCTGGCCACGGGGCCGGCGCTCGCCGCTGTCCGCCGGGTGGCCGCACCGGGGTGGGTGCATTCGGTCGGGCGGATGGCAGGAGTTGCCGTGCTGCTGGGGCCGATCGTCGTCGGCGCAGCCTCCGTGCTGGTTGGCCCGGTCGGAGGGTGGCCGGAAGTGGCGCGACTGGCGCTGGTCGGCTGGGTGTATGCCGGAGCCGTGGGGACCCTCGCCCTCAGCCTCGGGCCGCTCGTCGGCGCGAGCGGCGCGGCCTCCCTTGGGCTTCTCCTCGTGTGGCTCGGAGGGATCCCCCCATCGGGTATGTTCGCCTTGCTCGAGGCCTGGCCACATGTCCAGCGTCCCATCGTGTGGCTTTGGAACGTCCTGCCACTTGGCTGGCGGGCGGATCGGCTGCATGTCGAGGGCCTTGCGCTCGACGCCATCCTGCTCGCCGGCTGGGTCGTGCTCGGGGTGGTGGTGGCAGCATGGGGGGCGGTACGGTTGCCGGCTCACTCGGGGCGGGGTGGGTCCTGATGCCGCTGCTCGAGTGCCGATCGGTCGGTCGCAGCTTCGGGAGCGGTCGCCGGCGACGCGCTGCCCTGGTCGACTGTACATTCGCCGCCGAGCCGGGAGAGATCGTGGGTGTCGTGGGCCCCAACGGTGCCGGAAAGACGACCCTGCTCAGGGCAATCGCCGGCGACATGACGCTCACGAGTGGCGAGATGGTCGTGGCCGGTTGCCGTGCGGGCACCTTGGCGGCTCGGCACGCGGTCGGGCTTGCCCCCGATCCGCCGATCGCGCCACCGGAGCTTACGGGATTGGAATGGCTCACCTATGTCGCGTCCCATCGTGCGCCGTCGGCGGCCGCACGGGACCGCCTGATGGGTTGGGCCATCGGCTTCGCCGATCTGGGCGAGTTCGTGGGGCGCCGCATTGCAACCTATTCACGGGGGATGGCTCAGCGGTTGGCCCTTGGGGCAGCTGCAATTGCCGGGGACCACGTCCTCGTGCTCGACGAAACGCTGAACGCCATCGATCCGCTGGTGCGGCGGCGATTGCGGGGGCACATCGCCGATCTCGCCGCGGCTGGGCGCCTGGTCTTGGTGGCGTCTCATGATCTGGGGACGCTCGAGCGAATCGCCACTCGGGTCATCGTCTTGGCGAGAGGCAGGGTCTGCGCCGACGTGTCCACGGCTACCCTGGTCAGAGAGCGTGTCGCCGAGCTCACCTTGACCGGGTCGGCGCTCGCCGGGGTTGGGCGGCTCCTCGAGACGTTCCGCGGGGCATCCCGAATGGGGCACGGGATTGCCGTGCCGCTCCGCGGCGGTCTCACCGTCGAACAGGTGCTCGCCGTGTGTCGTCAGGATCGGGTACCCGTGGCCGCCTCACGGGTGCGGTACCGCGTGTTGGAAGACATCCTCGTGGCGGCGGTATCGGTCGAGGACCGGGTCAGATGAGTACGGGGTTGGCCCAATGGTGGCGGCTGCCTGGTCTCGCCCTCGTCGACCCCTGGACGGCGTACCGCGGGGCCGTGCAGGCTCGCAGGCCCATCCTGGCGCTTGCGAGCATAGGGGCCGTCGTGGTCGCGCTCGGCGTGGCGACCGTGCCGCGCCAGGTGGCCATTCTCAATCGAACGCTGGTGTCCCTCGGCGATGCTGCGCTCGACGCGCAGCGGGAGGTACTGCGGGCCGGCGTGTTGCGGCTCATCGTGGTCGATCGTCTCGTTCCCTCGCCCACGCTGCTCGTGGCCGCGATCCTGGTGCTCGTGGCTGCCGAGCCGGTGCTGATGCTGGCGCGCGACCAACGTCCCGGCCTGGTCGCCGTGATCGGCCTCGGGCTGGCACCGCTCGTGGTGCAGCGTGTGGGCGAGCTCGCGGTCACCTACTTGCTCGGCCCAGGGGCCCACCTGACCGCGGGCGACGCGATCATGGCCCCGCACAGGTTTGCCACAGGCCCGGCGCTCTTCTGGGCTGGGTCGGTCACTGTCCCCGAATGGGTGGAGCTCCTCGAGACGCGGGTCAATCTTGTGTCCGTCTGGTGTGCGGGGCTCTGGGCCTTGGGGCTGCACTCGCTTGATGGTCGGTCGTGGGCGCCCTGGCACCTGGCCCTCCCCATCCTGTGCCTGGCCGGCGCTGGTGTCCTCACCTGGGCGTTCGGCCCCATGGTGATTCAGATCGTGCTCCGGTGAGAGGGGGCGTCGGCATGCGTTGACCAATCCGATCCCGATGCTAGCTTACCCGCCACCAAGGGCCGGACGGCGCACTCCGTCCGGGGTCGGTGGCGACGCATGACGCTCAAACTCTACAACACTCTCACCCGCCGTCTCGATGCGTTCGAGCCGTTGGCGCCGCCACGCGTCACCGTGTATATGTGCGGCCCCACGGTCTACAACTACGCGCACATCGGCAACTTCCGGACGTTCGTCTTCGGCGATTTGCTCCGCCGCTACCTGGAGTATTCGGGGTTCGACGTCCTCTTCATCATGAACCTGACGGACGTCGACGACCGAACGATCAAGGCCGCGGCGGAGCGCGGCGTGTCGCTCACCGACCACACGGAACCGTTTGTCCGGGCGTTCTTCGAGGATCGCGACTATCTCCGCATCCGGCCGGCAGACGTCTACCCACGGGCGACGGACTACGTGGCGCCGATGGTGGATCTCGTGGAGCGCCTGCTGGAGCGTGGGGTCGCATACGTGGGGGACGACGGGTCGGTCTATTACGCGGTGGAGCGGTTCCCGACCTACGGGCAGCTGTCGCAACTGGACCGACGGGAGCTGCGACCTGGGGCTCGGGTGGCGACCGACGAGTATAGCAAGGAGGACGTTCGGGATTTCGCTCTGTGGAAAGCCGCCGCGGATCAAGACGAGCAGGTTGGCGCGGCGTGGGATGCACCGTTCGGGCGCGGTCGGCCCGGCTGGCATCTCGAGTGCTCCGCCATGGCGCTCACCGAGATCCGGCAGCGGTTCGGGGTCGAGACCCTGGATATCCACGCCGGGGGGGTCGACTTGGTCTTCCCCCATCACGAGAACGAGATTGCCCAGTCCGAGGGGGCGACCGGCAGGCCGTTTGCCCGGTTCTGGTTGCACGGAGAGTTCCTGTTCATTCGCGGGACCAAGATGTCCAAGCGGTTCGGCAATACGCTGACGGCGAGGGATCTCAAGGAGGAAGGGCTCGATCCGGCGGCCGTCCGCATGCTCCTGTTCTCGACCCACTATCGACAGCCACTCAACTTCACCGACGACGCGTTGGACGCTGCGGTAGAGGGTGTGCGCCGGATCGGTGACTTCCGGGCCAGGCTGGAGCATGCTGCGGAGGAATCGGCCGGCGGATCGTCGGGGCGGGCCGACGATCCGCCGGTGGTCCGGACGTTTCTGGCCGAGTTCCGTGAAGCCATGGATGACGACCTCAGCGCCCCGCGGGCGATCGGGGCCCTCTTCTCCTTCATCAGGGCGGCCAACCGTGAGCTGGACGACGGGGGGTGGGGTCCGGCCGAGGCTCGAGCTGGGCTGACGGCGCTCGACGGGGTGATGGCGGTACTGGACCTCGTTCCCGGGCCGGCCCCGGTTGCCGAGGAGGTCAAGCGCTGGGTGGAAGGCCTGATCGCCGACCGGGCTCGGGCCCGGGCCGACCGGGATTTTGCCCGGGCGGACGCGATTCGGGACGAACTTCTGGCCCAAGGGGTGGAGCTGGAGGACACCCCAGACGGGACGCGTTGGCGGCGACGGGGGTGAGGGGTCCTGGAGGCACGGGACCCCGGATTTGGACCCTGTGGTCGGCGTTGACGCCGCCCCACGCCCTGGTTATCCTAAGTGTCTGACGAAAACGGGCTTGGCTGACGTAGCTCAATTGGCAGAGCAGCTGATTTGTAATCAGCAGGTTAAGGGTTCGAGTCCCTTCGTCAGCTCCAGTACCTGTCGCAGGGGCGCCTTGGCGTCCCTGTGTGTGTGACTGCGCCTCTCAGAGAGAGGCGGTTAGCGAGGCGGGCATGGTGGGGTGCCCGAGCGGCCAAAGGGAGCAGACTGTAAATCTGCCGGCGTACGCCTACGAAGGTTCGAATCCTTCCCCCACCACTGGTCGCGACGGTGGCCGGTTTGTCCGACTGGGGTCGTGGCGACGCGGGTGTAGCTCAGTTGGTAGAGCATCAGCCTTCCAAGCTGAGGGTCGCGGGTTCGAGTCCCGTCGCCCGCTTGCTGCTCGCGTAGCTCAGTGGTAGAGCGCCTCCTTGGTAAGGAGGAGGTCACGGGTTCAATCCCCGTCGCGAGCTTGGAGGACCGTGTCCGGACTGGCGGATCGGGTGTCGGGGAGCGCCTTGCGATCTCCGACGACCCACGGTGGTGCCGGGCGCATGACGTGAAACCCGACGACGAGGACCGAGCAACTCCACCGAGGATTCCGAGCCATGGCGAAGGCAAAGTTTGAGCGGACGAAGCCGCATGTGAACGTGGGGACGATTGGGCATGTGGACCACGGGAAGACGACGTTGACGGCGGCGATTACGGAGGTACAGAGCAAGCGTGGGTTGGCGGATTTTGTGCCGTTTGACCAGATCGACAAGGCGCCGGAGGAGCGGGAGCGGGGGATTACGATTGCGACGGCGCACTTGGAGTATCAGACGGAGGCGCGGCACTACGCGCACGTGGACTGTCCGGGGCATGCGGACTATGTGAAGAACATGATTACGGGGGCGGCGCAGATGGACGGGGCGGTGCTGGTGGTGAGTGCTGCGGACGGGCCGATGCCGCAGACGCGGGAGCACGTGTTGCTGGCGCGGCAGGTGAACGTGCCGTACATCGTGGTGTTTTTGAACAAGGTGGACATGGTGGACGACCCGGAGCTGTTGGAGTTGGTGGAGTTGGAGGTGCGGGAGTTGTTGTCGAGCTACGAGTTTCCGGGGGACGAGATTCCGGTGATCAAGGGGTCGGCGTTGAAGGCGTTGCAGAATGGGGAGCCGGGGACGGACGACACGAAGTGCATTGACGAGTTGTTGACGGCGCTGGACAACTACATCCCGGTGCCGGAGCGGGACATTGACAAGCCGTTTTTGATGCCGGTGGAGGACGTCTTTTCGATTACGGGGCGGGGGACGGTGGCGACGGGGCGGATCGAGCGGGGGAAGGTGAAGTTGCAGGACGAGGTGGAGATGGTGGGGTTTGGGGCGAACAAGAAGACGGTGGTGACGGGGGTGGAGATGTTCCGCAAGCTCTTGGACGAGGGGCAGGCGGGGGACAACGTGGGGTTGTTGTTGCGGGGGGTGGACAAGGAGGAGATCGAGCGGGGGATGGTGTTGGCGCAGCCGGGGTCGGTGACGCCGCACACGGGGTTTGAGGCGGAGGTGTACGTGTTGACGAAGGAGGAGGGGGGCCGGCACACGCCGTTTTTCAAGGGGTATCGGCCGCAGTTCTACTTTCGCACGACGGATGTGACGGGGGACGTGGAGTTGCCGGCGGGGGTGGAGATGGTGATGCCGGGGGACAACACGAAGATGACGATCGAGTTGATCACGCCGATTGCGATGGAGGAGGGGCTGCGGTTTGCGATCCGCGAAGGCGGCCGCACCGTCGGCGCCGGCGTGGTTGCCAAGATCCTGAAATAGGCGTGTGCTGGTCGTCGGACGGGCACGGCGCCGGTCGGACCGGGGAACGATATGCCAAGAGATAAGGTCATTCTGGAGTGCACCGACTGTAAGAGCCGGAACTACTTCACGACGAAGAACCGGCGGAAGCATCCGGAGCGCATGGAGACGCGGAAGTTCTGTCCCCGGTGTGTTGGCCACCGGTCGCATCGGGAGTCCAAGTAGCTCGTGAGCCCCGCGCTCCTCATCGGCCTGGCGGCGTTGGCCGCCCTGGTGTTGGCGCTGGTGATCTGGCGACAGCCGGCCGTGGCCTTCGCGCAGCGATCCAACGCGTTCCTGCAAGACGTTCGGGCCGAGATGCGCAAGGTCTCGTGGTCGAGTTGGGACGACCTTCGCCGTTCGACCGTCGTGATCACGATTCTGGTGATCGTGATCGGCGTGATCATCGGCCTCATGGACTGGATGTTCTCGAAGATTCTGATCGATCTGTTCGGCAGGATATTCGGGTGATCGGGACGGCCATGGACCATCGCTGGTACGCGATCCAGACGACCGCCGGACACGAGAACAAGGTGCGGTCGCTGATCGAACGGAAGATCCAGGCGGATCCCCGCCCCGAGGAGGAGCGGCTCATCCGGCAGGCGCTGGTCCCCATCCGGCAAGAGGTGGAGATCAAGAACGGCAAGAAGGTGACCGTCGAGCGAAAGGTCTTCCCGGGTTACGTGCTGGTCGAGATGGTGCTGAACCAGGAAACGATGCACGCCATCAACGGGATTCAGGGCGTCATCAAGTTCGTCGGACAGGGTTGGACACCCCAGGCCATTCGGCAGGATGAGGTGAATCGGCTGCTCGGCATCGAGGAGGTGACCGAGGACGAGGAAGTGAAGGAGGAGATTCCCTTCCTGGTCGGACAAGTGGTCGAGATCACCGAGGGTCCGTTCTCCGACTTCAGCGGGACGGTCGAAGAGGTCCTGGCCGACAAGGGGAAGGTTCGCGTCAGCGTGAGCCTCTTCGGTCGGCCGACGACGGTGGAGCTGGACTACCTGCAATTGCGGGCGCATTAAGGGCGGTTAGGCGGCAGGGAGGCAGGGCGGTAGGAGGGGCAATCAACATCGGGCACTGGTGGTGCCCACGCAGACCACGGCGTGACGTGGGAGCTCGGGGGCACGGCCCCGGGGCGTTACGAGGAAACGATGGCAAGACCAACCAAGAAGGTCGCAGCGTTCGTCAAGCTGCAGGTGCCTGGCGGTCAGGCCACACCTGCACCCCCCGTTGGCACCGCGCTCGGGCCGCACGGTGTCAACATCATGGACTTCTGCAAGCAGTTCAACGCGCTGACGCAGTCCCAGGCGGGAACCATCATTCCCGTCGAGCTGACGGTGTACCAGGATCGGTCGTTCGCGTTCATCACCAAGACGCCGCCAGCGGCCGTGCTGCTCAAGAAAGAGGCCGGGCTCGACAAGGGGTCGGGCATGCCGAACCGCGACAAGGTCGGCTCGGTGACGTGGGCACAGGTCCGCAAGATCGCCGAGATGAAGGAGCCTGACCTCAACGCCAACGACGTCGAGGCGGCGATGCGGATCGTCGCCGGCACGGCCCGATCCATGGGGATTGAGGTGAAGGACTCATGACGGTCGCGGGCAAGAAGTTTCGAGCGGCCGAGGCGACGATCGATCGTCAGCGGCTGTACGCACTAGATGAAGCACTTCAGGCGGTGAAGGGCGCGGCGTTCGCGAAGTTCGACGAAACGGTGGACGTGGCCGTGCATCTCGGGGTCGATCCTCGGCACGCCGATCAGATCGTGCGCGGCACGGTGGTGCTGCCGCACGGCACGGGCAAGACGGTCCGGGTGCTCGTCGTGGCCCAGGGTGACAAGGCGCGAGAGGCCGAGGCGGCGGGCGCCGATTTCGTCGGGCCGGAATACGTCGAGAAGATCAAGACGGGATGGCTCGACTGTGACGTCGTGATCGCGACACCGGACCTGATGGGACAAGTGGGCCAGCTAGGTCGAATTCTCGGACCCCGTGGCCTGATGCCCAACCCGAAGTCGGGGACGGTCACGATGGACGTGGAGCGGGCCGTCAAAGAGGTCAAGGCCGGCAAGATCGAGTTCCGGGTCGACAAGACCGGGAACCTGCATGCGCCCGTGGGGAAGGTGTCGTTCTCGGAGGCGCACCTCGGGGCGAACCTGACCACCTTCATGGACGCGGTCGTGCGCGCCAAGCCGGCGGCGGCGAAGGGCACTTACATCCGCTCGGTCACGGTATCGAGTTCGATGGGGCCCGGCGTTCACATCGATCCGGCGGGGTACCGATGAACCGAGCGAAGAAGAGCGATGTCGTCGAGCGGCTGTCCGTCCGCCTGCGCGAATCGCCGAATCTCTATTTGACAGACTTCACCGGGCTCGCGGTGAAGCCGATCACGGAGCTGCGGCGGCAGCTCCGCGACGTGGGCGTCGAGTATGTCGTGGTCAAGAACACCCTAGCCCTCCGCGCCTTGGAATCCGCGGCGGTGGGCGGGCTCGAGGAGTTGCTGAACGGGCCGACGGCGGTCGTGCTTGCCGGCGACAAGCCCTTGGCGGCGGCGAAGGTGCTGGCCGCGTTTCAGAAGGAACACGCAGCACTGACGCTCAAGGCGGGTCTGGTGGAAGGGCGGCGGGTCGGTCCCGAGGAGATCAAGCGGTTGGCCATGCTGCCATCCCGCGAGGAGCTCCTCGGTCAGCTCGCAGGCGCGATGCAGGCGCCAATGCAGGGCTTCGTGGGAGCGCTCAGTGGGTTGCTATATCAGTTCGCGGGTGCGGTTGAGGCGCTTCGCGCCCAGCGTGCCGGTACGTGAGTCCCTAGGATCAGAGAGAGATAGAGCATGGCTACCAAGACTGGGAACAAGGAAGAAATTCTCGACGCCATCGGCAGCATGTCGGTGACGGACCTGGCCGACCTGATTGAGGCGTTCAAGGAGCGGTTCAACGTCACGATCGCAGCGGCACCGGTCGCGGCGGCTCCCGCTGCGGGCGGTGCGGCCGGCGCAGCGGAAGTCGAGGAGCAGACGGAGTTCTCCGTCATCCTCAAGGAGACTGGGCCCAAGAAGATCCAGGTCATCAAGGTCGTGCGCGAGGTGACCTCGCTCGGCCTCAAGGAGGCGAAGGACCTGGTCGACGGGGCACCGAAGGCGGTGAAGGAAGACGTTACGAAGGACGAAGCCGAAGCCATCAAGAAGAAGCTCGAGGAGCAGGGCGCGACCGTCGAACTGAAGTAGGGCACATCGTGTCCCGCCCCGCGCGGGACCGGTGGTTCGCCACACTTCAGCCGAGACGGCATGAACCGACGTTTGCGCTACAACCCTGCTCGTCTGACGAGCCCCGCTGTCGCTCCTCGGCCGACCCTGTCGGTCGGGGCGGACGGGGCCGTCCGTATTGACTGAGGAAAGCCCATGAGCCAGTTGCTGCCAACCATTTCGTTCGCCAAGCTCACGCAGGGCATGCCCATGCCCCACCTCTTGGACATACAGACGCGGTCGTTCAGCGCGTTCCTGCAGTCCTCCGAGGAGGCGGAACACGCCGACGTGTCGCTGGAGCGCGTCTTTCAGGAGGTCTTCCCGATCGCCGACGTGAACGGGAACTACTCCCTCGAGTTCGTGAAATACGCGCTCGGCGAACCGAAATACTCGGTGGAGGAATGCATCGAGCGCGACATGACCTATTCGGCGTCGCTCAAGGCGACGCTGCGACTGGTGATCAACGAGACGCTGGAGGGTGGTACTCAGCGGCCGAAGAACATCATCGAGAAGGAAGTGTATCTCGGCGAGCTGCCGATTCTGACTCCGCTGGGCACGTTCGTGATCAACGGAGCGGAGCGGGTCGTCGTCTCGCAGCTCCACCGGTCCCCGGGCGTCGTCTTCGAGGAGACCGTCCATCCCAACGGGCAGCGCTTGAACAGCGCACGGATCATCCCGTTCCGCGGTTCGTGGGTGGAGTTCACGGTAGACATTCACGATGTGGTGTACGTCCACATCGACAAGCGCAAGAAGTTTCCCGCGACGGCCCTGTTGCGGGCCCTGGGCTATGGCACCAACAACGACATCCTGTGCCTGTTCTACGCGACGAAGACGCTGGACCTGACCCAGAAGCGTGACGATCGTGCCTTTCGGCGCGAGGTGCTGGGGGCGCTGCTGGCCGAAACGGTCCCGAATCCGGAAGACAAGGATGACGAGCCGCTGGGCCGCGTGGGCGAGGACATCACCCCGGAGCGATACAACGCCCTGCGCAAAGCCGGCATCAAGACCGCCCGGGTGTTCGCGCGATACGCCGCGGTGGACCTGCGCGACGAGGATCGACCCACGACGGTGAGGGAGCATCCCGAGCGACTCGTGCTCGCGTGGGACGTGCCGGATCCAGAGACCGGCGAAGTCCTGGCGGAGGCGGGAAAGGAAATCTCCGAGACCCTGCGCAAACGCCTGATCAAGGCCGGCGCTCACAAGGTGGACGTGCTCATCACGAGCGCCCGCGGGGAGACGGCGATCGTCAAGCACACCCTCGCCAAGGATCCGACCACCTCGGAGGCCGATGCGCTGGAGCAGATCTACTCGTTGCTTCGGCCGGGCGAAGCGCCAAACCTCGAGACTGCCCGGGCCGCGCTCGAGCGACTGTTCTTCAACCCCAAACGGTACGACCTCGGCCGGGTCGGTCGCTACAAGATCAATCAGCGCCTCAAGGTCAACATGCCGGCGGATCACTCGGTCCTCACGCGCGAGGACTTCGTTGCCATCATCCGCTATTTGCTGGAGCTGTCCGAGGGACGGGGTTACACGGACGATATCGACCATCTCGGGAATCGCCGGGTGCGCACGGTCGGCGAGCTGATCGCCAACCAGTTCTCGGTCGGCCTCTCGCGCATGGCGCGGCTCATCAAGGAGCGGATGAGCATCAACAACGATCCGGAGAAGATCACGCTCGACGATCTGGTGAACGCGCGCACGGTGAGTGCGGTGATTCAGGCATTCTTCGGCAGCTCGCAGCTCTCGCAGTTCATGGATCAGACCAATCCGCTCGCCGAGTTGACGCACAAGCGCCGCTTGAGTGCGCTCGGCCCGGGTGGCCTGACCCGCGAGCGCGCCGGTTTCGAGGTCCGGGACGTCCACTATTCGCAGTATGGCCGGATGTGCCCCATCGAGACGCCGGAAGGGCCGAACATCGGCCTCATCACCAGCCTCTCGACCTTTGCCCGGGTGAACCCCCTGGGATTCATCGAGACGCCGTACCGCCTGGTGAAGAACAGCACGGTGACCGACGGAATCCGCTGGCTGTCGGCGTCCGAAGAGGAGGAGTACTCGGTCGCTCAGGCCAACGCGTTGCTCGACGAGAAAGGGCGGTTCATCAACGAGATGGCGCTCTGCCGCAAGCGAGACGACTACCCGCTGTTGACGCCGACGCGCATCGATTTCATGGACGTGGCGCCGGAGCAGCTGGTGTCCATCGCGGCCGCGCTCATCCCATTCCTCGAGCACGACGACGCCAACCGCGCGTTGATGGGCAGCAACATGCAACGGCAGGCGGTGCCGCTGCTCTTCCCCCAGGCCCCGTACGTCGGCACCGGACTCGAGCGCAAGGTCGCTTCGGATTCCGGGGCGGTCGTGGTCGCCCGGCGCGGTGGTGTCGTGAGCAAGGTGACCGCCGACGAGATCATCATCGACACAGGGCGGGAATCCAAGGAGGGCGCGGCCGACACGCCGCTGGCCCGCCTGCTCCAGCATGACCGATTCCGGCTGAAGAAGTTCTGGCGGACGAACCAGGACACGGCGATCAACCAGCGGCCCTTGGTACGGATGGGGGAGGTCGTCGAGGCGGGTCGGGTGATTGCCGATGGACCGGGCACCGAGGGCGGGACGCTGTCGTTGGGAGCCAACGTCACGGTCGCGTTCATGCCGTGGTACGGCCACAACTTCGAAGACGCCATCGTGCTGTCGGAGCGTCTGGTGAAGGACGACACCTATTCGTCGATTCACATCCAGGAGTTGGAGCTCCACGTTCGAGACACGAAGCGCGGCCAGGAGGAGATCACGCGTGAGATCCCGAACGTGTCGGAAGAAGCGCTGGTCGACGTCGACGAGCGGGGCATCGTCCGGATCGGCGCGCATGTCAAACCGGGCGACATCCTGGTCGGCAAGATCACCCCGAAGGGCGAGACGGAGTTGTCGCCGGAGGAGAAGCTGCTCACGGCGATCTTCGGCGAGAAGGCCAAGGACGTGAAGGACTCGTCGCTCCGCATCCCGCCGGGGATGGAAGGGGTCGTCATCGACGTCAAGATCTTCTCGCGCATCGAGGACCAGGTGGTCGAGAAGGACCGCGGGGAGCGCATTGGCGAGGTGCGCGGACTCGAAATCGAGGAAAAGGCCCGAATCACGGCCGCCCTCTTCGACGAGCTGCACGACCTCCTGCAGGGGCAGGAGGTCGCTGTCATGCTCAAGGAAGGCACGATCGAGCAGTACCTCGACGAAGGCACTAAGCTCACGGGGGCCATGATCAACGACGTGCGGTTTGCTGACGTCGACCTCAAGACGCTGCGGGTGCGGTCCAAGGCCGCCAACGAGCGCATTCGCGCGGCCATCGACGCCGCGACGAGCGAGCGAGCGAAGATCGAGGAGAAGGCGGAGGACCAGATCGATAAGATCCTCCAGCCCGACGAGCTCCCACCGGGCGTAATCCAGCTGGTGAAGGTCTATTTGGCGGAGAAGCGCAAGATCGCTGTGGGCGACAAGATGGCAGGTCGCCACGGCAACAAGGGCATCATCGCCCGCATCGTGCCGGAAGAGGACATGCCATTCCTTCCCGACGGCACGCCGGTCGACATCGTGCTCAATCCGCTCGGCGTCCCGAGCCGCATGAACCTGGGACAGATTCTCGAGACGCACTTGGGCTGGTGCGCCAAGATCCTGGGCTTTCGGGCGGAGACGCCGGTGTTCCAGGGCGCCAACGAGGCCGAGATCGGCTTCCAGCTTCGGTTGGCAGGACTCAAGTGGACGGCCCAGGCCCTGGGCCTCTCCGAGCCGTTCCCGCAACTGAGCGCCGCGACACTCAGGCAGCTGGTGGCGGACCTGCGGAGGCTGCCGGGCGACAACGGCCACTCGCCGGATCTCACGTCGCTGAAGGTCGACGCGCTGGGAAGTCGTGCGATCTCGCAGGAGACGCGCGACCTGTTCCGCGCCGTCCGTGACTTCGTGGAGCTGGCTGCCAAGGAGATCGCGAGCCGGGGCGCGGCCGAGGCCGAACGGCAACGAGACCACCATCGCGCTCTTCTCGCGGATCCTGAGCTGGAGAAGGCCGAGAAGGCAAAGCTCAAGGCCGGTCTCAAGGAGGCCGAGAAGTTCCTGACGGCGGACGACGCCGAGCGGCTCATGGCGGGTGGCTTCCCGGGTCTCTCGAAGGCGTTCGGGCCGAAGAGCGATCTGGACGTGGAGGAGGCAGTCGACGAACTGCTCGCGCTGGCCGGGCTCACGCCGACCGGAAAGGTCAACCTGCGTGACGGTCGGTCGGGCGAGAGGTTCGCCTCGGAGGTGACCGTGGGCTCGATCTACATGATGAAGCTCTCTCACCTCGTGGACGACAAGATTCACGCCCGCTCCATCGGGCCGTACAGCCTGGTGACGCAGCAGCCGCTGGCCGGCAAGGCGCAGTTCGGCGGTCAGCGGTTCGGTGAGATGGAGGTGTGGGCGCTCGAGGCCTACGGGGCCGCCCACACGCTGCAGGAGATGCTCACCGTGAAGTCCGACGACGTGAACGGGCGGAGCCGGGTCTACGAAGCGATCGTGAAAGGCCAGAATCTCCCGGAACCGGGAACGCCTGAGTCGTTCAACGTGCTGGTGAAGGAGCTCCAAGCGTTGGGTCTCAAGGTCACGCTCGGCGTCACCGAGGAAGGTGAGGAGTAACGATGATTGATTTTCGCAGTACGCGTGATGCCCGAGGCTCGAGCTTCGATTTCATCCAGATCCGGATCGCGAGCCCGGACGAGATCCGGGGCCCGAAGGACACGAAGGAACGGGATCGCCTGGCCCTCCAAGGCCAGCGGACCTGGTGGTCGTGGGGTGAGGTGCTCAAGCCCGAGACCATCAACTACCGCTCGTTCAAGCCCGAGAAGGACGGGCTGTTCTGCGAGCGGATCTTTGGACCGGTCAAGGACTGGGAGTGCCACTGCGGGAAGTACAAGCGGATTCGCTACCGCGGTGTCGTCTGCGACCGCTGTGGGGTCGAAGTCACGCTGTCGAAGGTGCGCCGGGAGCGCATGGGCCACATCGAGCTGGCCGTGCCCGTGGCCCATATCTGGTTCTTCAAGACGCTGCCGAGCCCCATGGGGAACCTGCTCGACCTCACCTTGAAGGATCTCGAGCGGGTGGTCTACTACACGAACTACGTCGTGATCGATCCGGGCGAGCAGGAAGTCGCGGTGCGGGACCTGCTCGACGAGGAGACCTATCTCGATCTCAAGACCAAGGCGAAGAGCGAGGGGGACAAAGCGTTCTTCGCGGAGATCGGTGCGCCCGCCGTGCGCGAGCTCTTGCGCCGCCTGGACGTGGACAAGGTCTCGGAGCAGCTGCGGGCGGGCATCGAGACCGAGACGAGCCAGCAACGCAAGAAACAGATGCTCAAGCGGCTCAAGATCGTCGACGCCTTCCGGAATTCGGGTGACGCCGGCGGGGAGCGGAACGACCCGGTCTGGATGATCATGGACGTTGTGCCGGTCATTCCGCCGGATCTCCGGCCGCTCGTGCCGCTGGACGGTGGGCGGTTTGCCACCAGCGATCTGAACGACCTCTATCGGCGGGTGATCAACCGGAACAACCGTCTCCAGAAGCTGATCCTGCACAAGGCGCCGGAGGTGATCCTCCGCAACGAGAAGCGGATGCTGCAGGAGGCCGTGGACGCGCTGTTCGACAACGGGCGGCGCTCCAAGGCCATTCGGGGCCGCGGCAAGCGGCCGCTCAAGTCGTTGTCCGACATGCTCAAGGGCAAGCAGGGGCGGTTCCGGCAGAACCTGCTGGGCAAGCGGGTGGACTACTCCGGTCGCTCCGTCATCGTGGTGGGGCCAGAACTGCGGCTGCACCAGTGCGGCCTGCCCAAGACGATGGCCGTCGAGCTGTTCAAGCCGTTCATCATCCACAAGCTGGTGGAGAAGGGGATCGCCGAGACGGTCAAGCGGGCCAAGAAGATCGTGGAGCGGGAGAGCCCCGAGGTGTACGAGATCTTGGAGGAGATCATCCAAGACCACCCCGTGCTCTTGAACCGGGCGCCGACGCTCCATCGGTTGGGGATCCAGGCGTTCGAGCCCGTGCTGGTAGAGGGGAAGGCCATCCGGATTCATCCGCTCGTGTGCGCCGCGTTCAACGCAGATTTCGACGGTGACCAGATGGCGGTGCACGTGCCCCTGTCATTCGAGTCCCAGCTCGAGGCGCGGGTGCTCATGCTCTCCAGCAACAACGTGCTGAAACCGTCGGACGGACGGCCGGTGGCAGAGCCCAGTCAGGACATGGTGCTCGGGTGCTACTTCCTCACCAAACAGCCGGCCGACTGGGCGGACCGGATCCCCGACGCGCCGTACCTGGGCTCCCTTTCGGAGGTCGAGATGGGCCTCGCGACGGGTCGCCTGGCGTTCCATTCGACCATCAAGTTTCTGCTGCCGCCGGAGGCCGCGCAGGCCACGTCGGTCCGGGAAGACCGCGAGGGGGACTGGATCATCACGACGGCGGGGCGGGTGCTCTTCAATAGCATTTTGCCCCCGTCCCTGGTGACGCAGCTCGGCTATCAGAACCAGGTGATGCGCAAGAAGGCACTCTCCGAGCTGGTGTTCGAAGCCTATCGCCAGGCGGGGCTCGCGAGCACGGTCGTGTTCCTCGACCGGCTGAAGGATTTCGGGTTCCGGCATGCCACGGTGGGCGGCATCTCCATTGGCATCGAGGACCTCGAGATCCCGGAGAAGAAGGAAGAGCTTATCCGGGCGGCGAGTGAACGGGTCGAGCGGTTCCAGCGCGCGTACCAGGCTGGCCAGATCACGTTTGGGGAGCGGTACAATAAAGTGATCGACGCGTGGACGCACGCGAACAGCGACGTCGCCGAAGCGATGGTCCAGAACCTCAAGGAGTCCCGCGGCGGCTTGAACCCGGTGTACATGATGTTTGACTCCGGATCCCGCGGGAGCCGGGACCAGATCCGGCAGCTCGCCGGGATGCGGGGCCTCATGGCGAAGCCGCAGAAGAAGCTCACCGGTGGTATCGGCGAAGTGATCGAGAGCCCGATCCGGTCGAACTTCCGGGAAGGTCTCACGGTGCTCGAGTACTTCATCTCGACCCACGGGGCTCGGAAGGGGCTGGCCGATACCGCGCTCAAGACGGCGGACGCCGGCTACCTCACCCGCAGGCTCGTGGACGTGGCGCAGGACGTGACGGTCACCGAGGAGGACTGCGGGACCATCCTGGGCCTCGAGATCTCGCCCCTCAAGGAGGGGGAAGACATCATCGAGCCGCTCCGCGAGCGCATTGTCGGCAACGTGGTGACCGAAGACGTGTTTGATCCGCACGAGCGCGACGAGCACGGGGATCCGTCGTTGTTGGCCAGGGCCGGCGAGCTCATCGACGAAGAGCGAGCGGAGCTCATCGAGGACTCGGGGATCGAGAAGGTGGGGATCCGCTCGGTGCTCACCTGCGAGGCGCGGCGCGGCATCTGCCGCATGTGCTATGGTCGGAATCTCGCCACGATGGACATGGTGGACCTCGGCGAGGCGGTCGGGATTCTCGCCGCGCAGTCGATCGGCGAGCCAGGGACGCAGCTCACGCTGCGGACCTTCCACATCGGCGGCACGGCAGCCCGGATCGCGGAGGAGACGACCCGGAAAACCAAGTTGGCAGGGACCATCGCGTACGGCGACCGGCTGCAAGTGGTGGAGAACCCCAGTGGCGAGCGCATCGTCACGGGATACGACGGCGAGCTCGTGCTCAAGGACGACGACGGGCAGGTCCGATCGCGGTTCCAGGTGCCGCTGGGCGCGCGTCTGGCGGCAACGGACGGGCAGGTGCTGCGGCGGGACGATCTCCTGTTCGCGTGGGATCCGTACGCGAACCCGATCATCGCCGACGTTGAGGGCCGGGTGCGGTTTGCCGACATCGTGGAAGACGAGACCGTCCGGGAGTCGCTGGACGAGATCACGGGCCGGCGGCAGCGGGTCATCGTCGAGGATCGCGAAAAGAAGCTGCACCCGCACATCGAGATCGTGCAGACCATCAAGGGAGGCAAGGAGCGGCGCGTTCGCAACTACGTCATTCCCGAGGGGGCGCAACTCAGCGTCGAGGACAACGAGCAGATCACGCCGGGCACGGTGCTCGCCAAGATCTCGCGGGAGGCCTACCGGACCCGCGACATCACGGGCGGCCTGCCGCGCGTCGCCGAGCTGTTCGAGGCGCGCCGGCCCAAGGATCCTGCGACGATCTCGGAGATCGACGGGGCGGTGGCGTTCGGGGACATCAAGCGTGGTAAGCGCGAGATCTTCGTGAGCCCCGAGACGGGTGAACCTCAGGTCTACGAGGTCCCGGCCGGCAAGCACTTGCGCGTGCACGAAGGCGACCGGGTGTACGCCGGAGACCGGCTGACGGAGGGCCCCGTGAACCCGCACGACATCCTGCGGATCAAGGGCCCGCGCGCCGTGCAGGAATACCTCCTGAACGAAGTGCAGGAGGTGTACCGGCTGCAGGGGGTCAAGATCAACGACAAGCACATCGGCGTGATCGTCCGGCAGATGCTCCAGAAAGTCCGGGTGGTCGAGCCGGGTGACACGGACTTCCTCGAGGGCGAGCACGTCGACAAGCTGGTGTTCCGGGAGCGGAACGAACGGGTGATCCGCAAGGGCAGCAAGCCGTCGACGAGCGAGCCGCTGCTCCTCGGCATCACCAAGGCCTCGTTGACCACGCAGTCATTCATCTCGGCTGCGTCGTTCCAAGAGACGACGCGGGTGCTGACCGATGCGGCCATCCGTGGAGCGAAGGACGACCTGCTCGGGCTCAAGGAGAACATCATCATCGGGCACCTGATTCCGGCCGGGACGGGGGTCTACCGGTATTCGGAGCTGGAGATCGAACCGCCGGAGGGGTTCGAGCCGCCGCCCCCGCCGCAGGTGGAGGAGGAGGCCGGGGCCCCAAGCCCGTTCCTCGCCGACACCCAGGCGGAGCGCCCGCAGACCGTGGAGGCACCGTAGCCGAGGAGAGCGTTTTGGGGGGTCGGGAGCGGGGCCCCGCCCCCGCCCGGCTCAACGCCGCGTGTGGGCTGCTTGACCTCCCGTTGCGGCCCCTCTAACTTTCTAAGTCTGTCACCGAACTGGGTTCACCACGGTTCGGCGAGCGTACACTCGTGTGAGGTTATGCCGACCATCAATCAGCTGGTCCGTCACGGACGGAAGCAGGTTGCGAGGAAAGAAAAGGCGCCGGCGCTTCGGGGAAACCCGCAGAAGCGCGGTGTTTGCACGCGCGTGTACACCACGACGCCCAAGAAGCCGAACTCCGCGCTCCGTAAAGTGGCCCGGGTGCGACTCACGAACGGTTTCGAGGTCACGAGCTACATCCCCGGGGAGGGGCACAACCTCCAGGAGCACTCCATTGTGCTGATCCGCGGCGGTCGTGTGAAGGATCTCCCGGGAGTGCGCTATCACATCATCCGGGGCACGCTGGACGCGGCCGGGGTGGGTGACCGGCGGCAGAGTCGATCGAAGTACGGGGCGAAGAGGCCCAAATGAGTCGACGGAAGCGGGCGGTCAAGCGGTATGTGCCGGCGGATCCCCGGTATGACAGTCAGACGGTGTCGAAGTTCATCAACAGTCTGATGTTGGCGGGGGAGAAGTCGGTGGCCGAACGTGTATTCTACGACTCGATGGACCTGATCGAGCAGCGCACGGGCCAGCCCGGAGTGCAGGTGTTCAAGCAGGCGTTGAATAACGTCAAGCCGGTCGTCGAGGTGAAGAGCCGCCGGGTCGGTGGCGCCACGTATCAGGTCCCGGTCGAGGTGCGACCGGACCGACGCACGGCGCTCGGGATGCGCTGGCTCGTGGACTATTCCCGAGGTCGGAGCGAGAAGTCGATGGCCGAACGGCTGGCCGCGGAGCTGATCCTGGCGAGCAAGGGCGACGGCAGCTCCGTCAAGAAGAAGGAAGACACGCATCGGATGGCGGAAGCCAACCGGGCGTTTGCGCACTATCGGTGGTAGCAGGTCCTGGTCGGTGGCCGGGGTCTTCGGTCACCGACGCGATGGACTGAGTGTCAGTAGGGTAACATCCGGAGCCCGGGTGCGGGCATCCGGCGGCGCAGGGAGCGATCCCGGCCGATGCGGAGGCGAGACCTGTCCGCGAAGCGGACGACGGTCGCCCCGCTTTTTCGCTGCCGTGGGCCGTGCGGAGGGGTCTCCGATCGGCGGGCAGCAAGAGATAGAAGAGGGTATGCCGCGAGCGACACCGCTGGAGAGGATTCGGAACATCGGCATCATGGCGCACATCGATGCCGGGAAGACGACTACGACCGAGCGGATCCTCTACTATACCGGCCGGACGTACAAGATCGGCGAGGTCCACGACGGCACGGCGACGATGGACTGGATGGAGCAAGAGCAGGAGCGGGGGATCACGATCACGTCGGCAGCGACGTACTGCGAGTGGGAACGGCTCGACGAGCGCTACCAGATCAACATCATCGATACCCCCGGCCACGTCGACTTTACCGTGGAGGTCGAGCGGTCGTTGCGCGTGCTCGATGGGGCCGTCACGGTGCTCGATGCGGTGGGAGGGGTGGAGCCGCAGACGGAGACGGTGTGGCGCCAGGCCGACCGATATGGGGTGCCCCGGATCGTGTTCGTGAACAAGATGGATCGGGTGGGGGCGGACTTCGAGCGGTGCGTGACCATGATGCGCGAGCGTCTCGGCGCAAAGGCGCATCCGGTGCAGCTCCCGCTCGGCTCCGGGGAGCTGTTCACGGGCCTGATCGACGTCGTCCGGCAGATCGAGGTCGTCTACGACGAGGACTCGCTCGGGGTCAAGTGGGTGGAGGGTCCGGTGCCGGAGGTCTTCGCGGAGCGGATCGCCGCGCTGCGTCACGACTTGATCGAGGCGGCCGTGGAGCACGACGAGGAGCTGCTGCACAAGTACCTGGAGGGCGAGGCGTTGACCGAGGCGGAGATCCGTCGGGCCGTCCGGAAGGCCACGCTGGCGAACGCATTGGTGCCGGTATTCTGCGGCGCGGCGTTCAAGAACAAGGGCGTGCAGCGGTTATTGGATGGGGTGATCGACTACCTGCCGAGCCCGCTCGACGTGCCGCCGGTGAAGGGGCATTTGCCGCATCACGACGAGACGTTCGTGACCCGCGAGGCGTCGGATGCAGCGCGGTTCAGCGCGCTGGCGTTCAAGATCGCCACGGATCCGTACGTGGGGAAGCTGACGTTCTTCCGCGTCTACTCGGGGGTGTTGGAGTCGGGGTCCTACGTCCACAACTCCACCAAGGACCGCCGCGAGCGCATCAGCCGATTGCTGCAGATGCACGCGAACAAGCGGGAGGAGATTCAGGAGGTGCGGGCGGGGGACATCGCGGCGGCCATCGGCCTCAAGGACACGCGGACCGGCGACACGCTGTGCGACGCCGAAGATCCGGTGATCTTGGAGGCCATGCGGTTCCCGGCGCCCGTGATCTCTGTGGCGATCGAGCCGAAGACGAAGGCCGACCAGGACAAGTTGTCGATCGCGCTCCAGAAGCTGTCGGAGGAGGATCCGACGTTCCAGGTGCGCACCGATCCCGAGACCGCGCAGACGATCATCTCGGGGATGGGGGAGCTGCACCTCGAGATCCTCGTCGACCGCATGAAGCGGGAGTTCAAGGTCGAAGCGAACGTTGGGCGGCCACAGGTGGCGTACCGGGAGACGATCCGGGAGCGGGTCGAGGAGGTGGAGGGCAAGTTCGTTCGCCAGACCGGTGGCCGCGGTCAGTACGGCCACGTGGTCATCAACGTCGAACCCGCGGAGGCGGGCATCGGGTTCGTGTTCGAGGACAAGATCGTGGGTGGCTCGATCCCGCGCGAGTACATCGGCCCGGTGGAGCAGGGCGTCAAGGACGCCATGGAGAACGGCGTCATTGCGGGGTATCCGCTGGTGGATGTGCGGGTCGAGCTGGTGGATGGGAGCTACCACGACGTGGATTCCAGCGAGATGGCGTTCAAGATCGCAGGGTCCATGGCGTTCAAGGAGGGGGTGCGGCGCGCCAAGCCGATTTTGCTCGAGCCGGTCATGGATGTCGAAGTGATCACGCCGGCCGACTATATGGGCGACGTGATCGGCGATCTGAATAGTCGGCGGGGCAAGGTCGGCGGCATGACGCAGCGGGCCGGAGCACAGGTGATCGGTGCAAGTGTCCCGCTCGGCGAGATGTTCGGCTACAGCACCACGCTGCGGTCCATGAGTCAGGGGCGTGCGGTGTACTCCATGCAGTTTTCGCACTATGCCGAGGCACCCAAGAGCATGATCGAAGAGATCACCAGTCGGTCGGTCAAGTCGAAGTAGCGTTCGGGAATCGATTCGAGGGAAGAGATCATGGCGAAGGCGAAGTTTGAGCGGACGAAGCCGCATGTGAACGTGGGGACGATTGGGCATGTGGACCACGGGAAGACGACGTTGACGGCGGCGATTACGGAGGTACAGAGCAAGCGTGGGTTGGCGGATTTTGTGCCGTTTGACCAGATCGACAAGGCGCCGGAGGAGCGGGAGCGGGGGATTACGATTGCGACGGCGCACTTGGAGTATCAGACGGAGGCGCGGCACTACGCGCACGTGGACTGTCCGGGGCATGCGGACTATGTGAAGAACATGATTACGGGGGCGGCGCAGATGGACGGGGCGGTGCTGGTGGTGAGTGCTGCGGACGGGCCGATGCCGCAGACGCGGGAGCACGTGTTGCTGGCGCGGCAGGTGAACGTGCCGTACATCGTGGTGTTTTTGAACAAGGTGGACATGGTGGACGACCCGGAGCTGTTGGAGTTGGTGGAGTTGGAGGTGCGGGAGTTGTTGTCGAGCTACGAGTTTCCGGGGGACGAGATTCCGGTGATCAAGGGGTCGGCGTTGAAGGCGTTGCAGAATGGGGAGCCGGGGACGGACGACACGAAGTGCATTGACGAGTTGTTGACGGCGCTGGACAACTACATCCCGGTGCCGGAGCGGGACATTGACAAGCCGTTTTTGATGCCGGTGGAGGACGTCTTTTCGATTACGGGGCGGGGGACGGTGGCGACGGGGCGGATCGAGCGGGGGAAGGTGAAGTTGCAGGACGAGGTGGAGATGGTGGGGTTTGGGGCGAACAAGAAGACGGTGGTGACGGGGGTGGAGATGTTCCGCAAGCTCTTGGACGAGGGGCAGGCGGGGGACAACGTGGGGTTGTTGTTGCGGGGGGTGGACAAGGAGGAGATCGAGCGGGGGATGGTGTTGGCGCAGCCGGGGTCGGTGACGCCGCACACGGGGTTTGAGGCGGAGGTGTACGTGTTGACGAAGGAGGAGGGGGGCCGGCACACGCCGTTTTTCAAGGGGTATCGGCCGCAGTTCTACTTTCGCACGACGGATGTGACGGGGGACGTGGAGTTGCCGGCGGGGGTGGAGATGGTGATGCCGGGGGACAACACGAAGATGACGATCGAGTTGATCACGCCGATTGCGATGGAGGAGGGGCTGCGGTTTGCGATCCGCGAAGGCGGCCGCACCGTCGGCGCCGGCGTGGTTGCCAAGATCCTGAAATAGCGGACCGCGAAACCGGCGGTGCGACGAAAGGTTCCGGCCATGGCAGGACAGATTCGAATCCGACTGAAGGCATTTGACCACGTGGTGCTGGACCAGGCTGCGGCGGACATCGTGCGTACCGTCGAAAAGACCGGCGCCACGGTCTCCGGCCCGATCCCCCTGCCCACCAAGACGCAGCGGTGGACGGTGTTGCGGAGCCCGCACGTGGATAAGAAGAGCCGCGAGCAGTTCGAATTGAAGACCCACAAGCGACTCATCGAGATTCTCGACTCGCGGTCGCAGACGGTGGATTCACTGACGAAGCTCGATCTACCCGCCGGCGTCGACGTCGAGATCAAGGTCGAATAGCGATGAACGGACTGATCGGTCGAAAGCTCGGGATGACCCGGATCTACAGCGACGAGGGTGGGGCCATTCCCGTCACGGTGATCGAGGCCGGACCGTGTCCGGTGGTGCAGGTCGCGGCGCCGGGGGGCGCGGGCGCCAGGGTGCAGCTGGGGTTTGGAGCGCGGAAGCCGAAGCGCGCGACGAAGGCCGCTGCCGGCCATGCCGCGAAAGCCGGGGTGGAGACCACCCCGCGGGTGCTGCGCAGCTTCCACTTGTCGGCAGACTCGGGAAAGGCGCCCAAGCCGGGCGACGTCGTGACCGTCGCGATTTTCGAGGCGGGAGAGCGGGTCAAGGTGACGGGCACGACCCGGGGCCGGGGGTTCCAGGGAGTCGTCAAGCGACACGGCTTCCGCGGTGGCCCGTCCTCGCATGGAAATACCCGGCACCGGAAGCCGGGCAGCATGGGACCGGGCACCGATCCGTCGCGGGTGATCAAGGGAAAGAAGCTCCCGGGTCAGCACGGCAACGTGCGCTTCACGGAGCTGGGGCTCTCGGTGGTCCGGGTCGATCCCGAGCGCAACCTGCTGTTCGTGCGGGGGGCGATCCCGGGACCGCGCCGCGGCATCGTGGTGGTGCGCAAACAGGGAGGTCGCAGCCGGTATGCTTGAGGCACGGCTCTATACGGCGACCGCGCAGGAGAAGGGGAGCTATGCCCTTCCGGGCGAGTTCGACGGCACGGTGAACCAGGCGGCGCTGTACCATGCGGTGCGCGCCTATCGGAATCACCAGCGGCAGGGGACGCACTCGACCAAGACGCGGGCCGAGGTCTCGGGCGGCGGTCGCAAGCCGTACCGACAGAAGGGCACCGGGCGCGCCCGGCAGGGAACGATAAGGGCGCCGCACTACCCTGGCGGGGGCGTTGCGTTCGGCCCGAAGCCGCGGCGGTATCGAACGGGCTTGCCACGCAAGGTCAAGCGCTTGGCGCGGCAGTCCGCCTTGAACTCGCGGGCGAACGAGGGAGCGTTCGTCGTCATCGAGGACCTCGCGTTCGAGGAACCGAAGACGCGACGGCTCGTGGAGTTGATCGACAAGTTGGGGCTGGACGATCACAAGGTCCTGCTCCTCATGGCCGATCACCGCGAGGCGGTGTACCGCTCCGGGCGCAACGTGCCCGACGTGCACGTCATGCTCTACCAGGATGTGTCGGCGTACGAGGTGCTCTGGGCCGACACCGTGGTCGTTGAGGAGAGCGCCATCGGCGGTCATGTCGTGGCGGGCTCGGCGCCCAAGCGTGCGAAGCGGGCGGTGGCGGGGGCGAGCAAGAAGAAGGCAGGCGGCCGGGCCATGAGTCGCAAGCGGGCCACCGCCAAGCAGACCGGCCGCAAGAAGGCAACGAAGTCGACCAAGAAGAAGAAGTCGACGCGAAAGGGTGGCAAGGATGCTTGATCGCTTTCGGGCCGTGGTACGGCCGGTGGTGACCGAGAAATCCTCGGCACAGTACGCCGCACTGCGCGAGTACACCTTCGAGGCCGATCCACGGGCGACCAAGCCGCAGATCCGGGAAGCGATCGAGTCCATGTTTGGTGTCAAGGTGACCAGCGTCCGAACCATGCAGCAGCGGTCGAAGCGCCGGACGCGCGGGCGTTCGGTTGGCCGGCGGCCACGGTGGAAGAAGGCGCTCGTCCGGCTCGCTGAGGGCGACACGATCGAGATTTTCGAGGGATAGGCTGATGAGTATTCGCAAATTCCGTCCGACGAGCGCAGGCACCCGGTTTCGCTCGGTGAGTGGTTTCGACGAAATCACTCGGTCGACGCCGGAGAAGTCGCTCGTGGGACCGATCAAGAAGTCAGGCGGACGCAACAACCGCGGCCACCTGACGACTCGGCACCGCGGCGGCGGGCACAAACGGCGCTATCGGATGATCGACTTCAAGCGTGGCAAGCATGGAGTGCCGGCTACGGTCACCGAGATCGAGTACGATCCCAACCGGACGGCCAGAATCGCGTTGCTCACCTATGCCGATGGCGAGAAGCGCTACATCCTGCATCCCCGGGGGCTGGCCGTTGGGGATCGGGTCGAAGCGGGGCCGGGCAGCGACATCCGCACGGGGAATGCCCTCCCGCTCAGGGAGATCCCCTTGGGCACCACGGTGCATTGCATCGAACTCAAGGTTGGCAAGGGTGGTCAGCTGTGCCGCTCCGCCGGTACCAGTGCGCAGGTGGTGGCCCGGGAGGGAAACCACGTGGCTTTGAAGCTCAGGAGTAGCGAGGTCCGGATGGTCCGGCAGGAGTGCATGGCCACGATCGGTGGAGTGGGCAACGCCGAGCACGAGCTGGCGAGCTACGGCAAGGCCGGGAAGACCCGCTGGCTCGGGCGGCGGCCGATCGTACGAGGCGTGGCCATGAACCCCGTGGACCACCCGCTCGGCGGTGGCGAAGGCAAGACGTCGGGTGGGCGGCCGCCGGTGACGCCGTGGGGCAAGCCGGAGGGTCGCAAGACGCGGCATCGGAAGAAGGCGAGCACGAAACTCATCGTCCGCGGACGCAAGCGCGGCAAGGCGACGAAGTAGCCGGAACGGACTCTAGGTATGGCGAGAAGCATCAAGAAAGGTCCCTACGTCGAGGCCTCGCTCCAGAAGAAGATCGAGGCGCTCAATACGTCCAGCGAGAAGCGGGTATTCAAGACGTGGTCCCGCGGCTCGACGATTACGCCGGACTTCGTAGGGCACACGATCGCGGTGCACAACGGGAACAAGTTCATCCCGGTGTACGTCAGCGAGAACATGGTCGGGCACAAGCTGGGCGAATTCGCACCGACGCGCCTGTTCCGCGGTCATTCCGGCAGAGCGGCAGCGGACAAGAAGGTCAGCACGGGGGCGTGAGACGATGACGGCTCGAGCGATTCAGAAATGGGTGCGGCAGTCGCCTCGGAAGATGCGGCTGGTGGTCGACCTGATTCGGGGCAAAGACGTCAACGACGCGTACGCACTCCTGAAGTTTTCGAAGAAGCACGCGGCGCAGCAGATCGAGAAGGTGCTGCGGTCGGCGGTGTCGAATGCCGAGCAGGCGGCGCTCCGCAGTAACGAGGCGTTCGATGTCGATCGTCTGTACGTCGCGTACGCCGTGGTGAACGAGGGGCCGACGCTGTGGCGCTACCGGCCGGCAGCGATGGGGCGCGCGGCGCCGATCCGGAAGCGGACGAGCCACGTAGAGATCCGCGTTCGATCCAAAGAAGAGAGGGCTTAAGTGGGCCAGAAAACACATCCGTACGGTTTCCGGCTTGGCATCGTCAAGCCGTGGCGCTCCCGGTGGTTCGCTGGGGCGGAGTTCCCGGCGTTCTTGAAGGAAGACGAGCTGATTCGGAAGTATCTGAAGACCCGTTTGTCCCACGCGGCGGTGTCGGACGTGCACGTGGAGCGCAAGCCGGGCAAGGTGACGGTGACGGTCTACACGGGCCGCCCCGGCGTCGTGATCGGCAAGCGGGGCGCCGAAGTGGACAAGCTCCGGGACGAGTTGGCTCAGCTCACCGGCAACGAGGTCGGGATCAACGTCGAGGAGATCAAGCGTCCCGAGCTCGACGCGCAGTTGGTGGCCGACAACGTGGTTCACCAGCTGGTGCAGCGAATTTCGTTCCGGCGCGCGATGAAGCGCGCCGTCCAAAACGCGATGCGCATGGGTGCGCAAGGGATCAAGATCCGGTGCGGTGGTCGGCTCGGGGGGGCGGAGATCGCCCGGTCGGAAGGGTATCACGAGGGCCGGGTGCCGCTCCACACGCTCAGGGCCGACATAGACTACGGCGTCTCGACGGCCAAGGCGCCGTACGGCACCATCGGCGTCAAGGTGTGGATCTTCAAGGGTGAGGTCGTCGACGATCGGCGCGGCAAGACCTACAGCACGGGGGCGTGAGCGATGCTAGCGCCGAAGCGGGTCAAGTACCGCAAGCAGATGAAGGGCCGGACCAAGGGGCACGCGACGCGTGGCAACTCGGTCGCGTTTGGCCACGTCGGGTTGATGACTCTGGATCCGGGGTGGATCACCAGTCGCCAGATCGAGGCGGCCCGGGTGGCGATGACCCGGGTGATGAAACGCGGTGGGCGCATCTGGATTCGGATCTTCCCGGACAAGCCGATCACGAAGAAGCCGGCCGAGACACGGATGGGGAAGGGCAAGGGCAACCCCGAGGGATGGGTCGCGGTCGTGAAACCTGGACGCGTGATGTTCGAGTTGGAGGGTGTGTCGGAAGACGTCGCCCGCTCGGCGCTGTCGCACGCGGCGACGAAGCTGCCGGTCAAGACCCGCATCATCACGCGCGAGGACGGCTAGCGGTATGGCGCTGAAAGACGCGGAACACAAGCGACTCGATTCCGGAAAGCTCCGGGAGCTGACGGACCGCGAGCTCGAGGACGAGTTGGCGCGGCTCAAGGAAGCGCGGTTCCGACTGAAGTTCCGGTCGGCCACCGAGGCCATCGACAACCCGAGCCAGTTCCGGATGCTTCGTCGGAACATTGCGCGGATCGAGACGGTCCTGCGCGAGAGGAAGTAGGTATGAGTCAAGATGCACTGGCCCGGCGGCGGCGAAAGGTGCGCACCGGCGTCGTGGTGGGCGACAAGATGTCGAAGACGGTGACCGTCGAGCTGACCCGCCAGTTCGCGCATGGATTGTATGGGAAGCAGCTGACGCGAACGAAGCGGGTTCATGCCCACGACGACCATGGCGCGAAGGCGGGAGACACGGTCCGTATCGTCGAGACCCGCCCGTTGTCGAAGTCGAAGCGTTGGCGGGTGGTTGAGATCGTCACTCGTGCGGAGTAAGTGAGGCCGACGTGGTACAACAGGAATCGATCGTCAGGATTGCGGACAACTCCGGTGCCCGGAAGGCGCTGGTGATCCGCGTGCTTGGCGGGAGTAAGCGCCGTTACGCCGGCATTGGCGATATCGTCGTCGTGGCGATCAAGGACGCGCTGCCTGCCGGTCAGGTGAAGAAGGGCGACGTTGCCAAGGCGGTGATCGTCCGAACGGCGAAGGAGACGCGTCGGCGGGACGGCAGTTACATCCGCTTCGATGACAACGCGGCGGTCCTCATCACCGACGCTGGCGAGCCCCGGGCGACCCGCATTTTCGGGCCCGTGGGTCGCGAGCTCCGTGAGAAGCGCTTCATGAAGATCGTCTCGCTCGCACCGGAGGTGCTCTAGATGAAACCGCTCGTGTACAAGAAG
Source organism: Gemmatimonadota bacterium (assembly GCA_029863245.1). Taxonomy (GTDB): domain Bacteria; phylum Gemmatimonadota; class Gemmatimonadetes; order Gemmatimonadales; family GWC2-71-9; genus JAOTVV01. Next base: position 203,687 of record JAOTVV010000001.1, on the reverse strand, counting down.
AGCCGGCGCGAGAAGAGGCCGCAGGCGGCAACGCCTCAGAAGATGCGGATCACGAAGGGCGACAAGGTGCGCGTGCTCCGAGGGGAACACCGGGGTGCGGAAGGCATGGTGATCCGCGTGTTGCCGCGCAAGGGACGCGTGGTGGTCGACGGCGTCAACGTGGTCACGAAGCATCGCCGTGCGACGAGCGCTACGGAGGAGGGCGGTATCATCACGTTCCCTGCTCCGATCGACGTTTCGAACGTGATGCTGCTCGATCCCAAGAGTGGTGAGCCTTCGCGCGTGCGACGCAAGAAGGACAAGGATGGGACTGTAGAGCGGCTCAGTGTCAAATCGGGTCAGCCGATCCCGAGGAACCGGTAGGTCAGAACATGGCGGAGAAGAAGAAGAAAGACCAGGATCGGACCGAGCAGGTCGCGGCGCCGCCAGCGCCGCCGCCGCGGCTCCGGGCGCACTATCGGACGACCGTCTGTCCCAAGCTCGCCCAGGAGTTCGGGTTCACGAATCCGAACGCGTTGCCGCGACTCGAGAAGATCGTGCTGAATGTGGGACTGGGCGAGGCGCCGAAGAACGCGAAGCTGCTCGACACCACCGTCGAGGAGCTGGCGGCGATCACGGGCCAGCGACCCGTCGTGACCCGCGCCAAGAAGGCCATCTCCAACTTTTCGCTGCGGGCCGGCATGCCTGTCGGTGTCCGGGTCACCCTGCGCGGCGCACAGATGTGGGAGTTCTTGGACCGGTTCATCAGCATTGCCGTGCCGCGTATCCGCGACTTCCGTGGGTTTCCGACACGGGCGTTCGACGGGCGTGGCAGCTACACCGTCGGGATCCGGGAGCAGATGATCTTCCCGGAAATCGACTATGACAAGGTCGAGAAGATTCACGGCATGGACATCACGTTCGTCACGACCGCGGGTCGGGACGACCTCGGTATGGCGCTGCTGCGGGAGATGGGTATGCCGTTCCGCGGACAGACACCGGTGACGATCGGATAAGGGGGAGCCAACCGGATGGCAAAGAAGTGTCTCGTTGAGAAGGCGAAGCGGAAGCCGAAATACGGCGTGCGGGCGTACAAGCGGTGCGCGCGTTGCGGCCGTGCTCGAGCCTACATCCGCAGATTCGGAATCTGTCGGATCTGCTTCCGCGAACAGGCGCTCCGGGGCGAGATCCCCGGCGTGCGGAAGGCGAGTTGGTGAGATGAACGATCCGGTCGCCGATATGCTGACCCGAATTCGGAACGCGTGCCAGGCTGGTCACCGGCGGGTCGACGTTCCGGTGTCGAAACTCAAGGTGGAGATCGCGCGCATTCTGCGCGAGAACCGGTACATCCATGATTTTGCCGTCTTGGACGACGGACGTCACGGTGTATTGCGTGTCTATCTCAAGTATGACGGTGATCTTCCCGTCATCCACGAGGTGCAGCGCGTCTCCAAGCCGGGGCTCCGACGGTACGTGAAGGCACGCGAGATCCCACGGGTGAAGAACGGCCTCGGTATGGCCATTCTGTCCACCCCCCGGGGACTGATGAGCGATCGCGATGCACGCCAGGCCCGCGTGGGCGGCGAGCTCGTCGCGGTGCTCTGGTAGGAGGAATCATGTCACGAATCGGCAGAAGGCCGGTGACGGTTCCCAGCGGGGTGACAGTGACGCTCGACGGCCACCATATCGAGGTGAAGGGACCGAAGGGCGAGTTGACTCGGACACTCCCAGCCGAGATGCGCGTCACGCAGCGTGAAGGGACCGTGACGGTCGAGCGGCCAAGCGACAGCGGACGGCACCGCGCGCTGCATGGCCTCACGCGCTCACTCGTGCAGAACATGGTGGATGGGGTGACCAAGGGCTTCACCAAGCAGCTGGAGATCCAGGGCGTGGGTTACAAGGCCGAGGCCATGGGGAAGGGTGTGCGACTCGTGGTTGGGTTCTCCCATCCTGTGGAGTACCCTGCGCCCGCCGGCATCGCGATCAAGGTCGAAAACCCTACACTGCTGACGGTAGAAGGCATCAACAAGGAACTCGTTGGTCAGGTTGCGGCCGATCTCCGACGCGTGCGGCCCCCCGAACCGTACAAGGGCAAGGGCATCCGCTACGTCGGCGAATACGTGCGGCGCAAGGCCGGCAAGACGGGAGGCTAGCGCCATGAGATTGTTTCGGACCCCGAAGACACGGCAAGAGCGGCGCGCCCGTCGCCATTTACGGATTCGCCAAACCGTGCAGGGGACCGGCGCGCGGCCGCGGTTGGTCGTGTACCGTTCGCTCAAGCACATCTACGCCCAGCTTGTGGACGACGAGCAGGGCGTGACGCTCGTCGCGATGAGCGACCTCGTGAAGGGAGTCGAGCCCCAGGGCAAGGGGAAGACCGGGGTGGCGCTCGCCGTCGGGAAGCTCCTGGCCACCCGGGCCAAAGAGCAGGGAATCACACGCGTCGTGTTCGATCGCGGCGGATACCCGTACCACGGACGGGTCCGGGCCGTTGCCGAAGGCGCGCGGGACGGCGGACTGGAGTTCTAGCACCATGGCACAAGACAGAGATCGCGGACGCAAGGACCGCGAGTCAGATCAGATCGAGAACGTGATCAACATCAGCCGCGTCGCCAAAGTGGTGAAGGGCGGCCGGCGGTTCTCGTTCAACGCTCTCGCCGCCGTCGGCGACGGGGCGGGCCAGGTCGGCGTCGGGACGGGCAAGGCCAACGAGGTTTCGGAGGCCGTACGGAAGGCCGTAGAGGCCGCTCGGCGGTCCATGAGACCGGTGCCCCGGGAGGGAACCACGATCCCCCACGAGATCGTCGGGCGGCACGGAGCGGGCCGAGTGCTCCTCAAGCCGGCGACCTCCGGCACGGGCGTGATCGCGGGCGGACCGGTGCGGGCCGTGCTCGAGTGTGCCGGGATCACCGACATCCTCACCAAGTCGCTGGGATCGGCCAACCCTTTGAACATGGTCTGGGCCACCATGGACGGCCTCAGCCGGCTGGTGACGCTGGAGCAGGTCGCGCGGCAGCGCGGGACGGAGCCGACGGAGCTGGATTACCGTCCGCGCCAGGGAGCGCCGAATGCCTGAGAAGAAGGCCAAGACCGCCAAGCGCGCGACGAAGACGAAGGCGACCAAGAAGAAGACCACGAAGGCGAAGGCCACCAAGCAGTCGACGACGAAGAAGGCTACCAAGCGGGCCGCTCCGAAGTCACCGGAACCGGTGGCCACGGGCCGGGTGCGTGTCAAGCAGGTTCGCTCGGGCATCGGTCACGCGTACACCTTTCGACGTACCCTGCGCGCCATCGGCCTCAAGCACCATCAGGACGAGGTCGTGGTGCCCAACAACCCCTCGGTGCAGGGGATGCTGTTCAAGGTGCGGCACCTGGTTCAGGTGACCCCTGAGGAGGCGTGATGGCGAAGAAGGAACAGCTCGGGCTGCACAACCTCCCCGCGCCTGACGGCGCGCGCACCGACCCCAAGCGCAAGGGTCGCGGACCTGGCTCCGGTTTGGGCAAGACCGCCGGTCGTGGCCACAAGGGGCAACGCGCACGGGCCAGCGGCAACGTCCGGCCGGGGTTCGAAGGCGGTCAGATGCCACTCATACGGCGCGTGCCCAAACGGGGGTTCACGAATCCCTTCAGGGTCCCAGCGCAGGTGGTGAACCTGCGGGATCTCGTCAAGGCACCCAGTGAAGCGATCGATCCGGCCGTCTTGCTCGAGCTCGGATTGATCCGCCACACGGATGTGCCGGTCAAGATCCTGGGAACCGGAGAGGCGACGCGTCCATACGTGATCCGCGGCTGCGGCATCTCGAAGGGCGCGCAGGAGAAGATCGAACGGGCGGGCGGGCGGATCGAGGCGTAGACGGATGGCCGTACCCAAATTCCCAAACCTCTTCGCCGTCCCGGAGCTCAAGGAGAAGCTCCTGTTCACGCTGCTGTGCCTGGCCGTGTACCGGGCCGGTGCACACATCGCCACGCCGGGCGTGAACGTGCAGGTCCTCGCCGATTTCATTCGAAACCAGGGCGCAGGGACCTTCTTCGGGATGTACGACATGTTCGTTGGCGGTGGGCTGTCCCGGGCCACGGTGCTGGCACTGGGCATCATGCCCTACATCTCCGCCTCGATCATGTTCCAGCTGGGCGGTGCGGTCTTCCCGTACATCGAGAAGCTGCAGAAGGAAGAAGAGGGACGGAAGAAGATCACGCAGTGGACCCGGTATGCCACGGTGGTACTCTCGGTATTCCAGGCCTACGGATTCGCGATCTTCGCCGAACAGCAGGGGGCGGTCGGGAGCCCGGGCTATGGCTTCCGGGCCGTGACCATGATCACCCTCACGTCCGGCGCGATTTTCGTCATGTGGTTGGGCGAGCGCATCACGGAACACGGGGTCGGGAACGGCATGAGCCTCATGATCTTCTTCTCGATCATGGAGGGGTTCCTGCCTGGCACGGCACTCACGCTCCAGTTCTTGGGCACCGGGGTGATCACCGTGCAGCGGCTGATCATCCTGTTGATCGTCATGCTGGCCGTCATTGCGGGCGTCATAGCCATCACCGTCGCGGCGCGCCGCATTCCGATTCAGATCCCGCGGAAGGTCATGGGACGAGGACGTATTCGGGAAGGGCAGAAGACCTTTGTTCCGATCCGCATCAACTCGGCGGGGGTGATGCCCATCATCTTCGCGCAGGCGATCATCGTGGTGCCCGGCACCATCGCGACTTTCAGCAACGTCCCGAGCCTGCGGGCCATCTCCGAGGTGTTCCAGCCTGGCACGACCGTGTACTACGTGAGCTATGGGCTGCTCATCATGTTCTTCACCTACTTCTACACGTCGATCATCTTCAACCCGCTGGACATCGCGGAGAACCTGAAGAAGCAAGGCGGGTTCATTCCGGGCGTGAAGCCCGGCGGTGCGACGGCGGACTATATCGACCAGGTCCTGACCCGGGTGACGCTGACGGGAGCCGTGTTCCTCACGCTCATCGCGTTACTGCCCTTCTTCATCTTCGACGCCTTCAACGTCCCGTTCGGATTCGGCGGCACGGCCCTCCTCATCGTCGTCGGTGTCGCGCTGGATACGTGGATTCAGGTGCAGCAGCATCTCCACCTCCGGCACTACGACGACTTCATGAAGCAGGGGCGGGTCAAGTTCCGCGGCCGACGCGGCCGCTACATGTGAGCCCGCGGCCGGGTGCTGGAGAGCGACGCACGCCTCTCACCCGGCCCCGACCCCGACGGCGGTCACTGTGGACATCGTTCTCCTCGGTCCTCCCGGATCCGGCAAAGGCACACAAGGGGCGCTCCTCGCCGATCGGATCGGGATCCCACGGGTCTCGACCGGCGATCTGTTGCGCAGCGCCGTGTCGCGTGGGACGGCGCTCGGCCGCCGCGCGCAGTCGTGCATGGACCAGGGGCTGCTCGTGCCGGACGACGTGATCATCGGTCTCATCGAGGAGGTCCTGGGCTTGGCAGAGGCCGCGAACGGGGTCATGATGGATGGCTTTCCACGCACGCTGGCTCAGGCCGAAGCGGTCGATCGAGCGCTCGAGGCACAGGGCCGCCGCGTGGACCACGTGCTCAACATCGATGTGCCCGATCGGGAACTGTTTCGGCGGCTCTCGGGACGAGCCCGCGAGCAGGGCCGCAGCGACGACACCCCGGAGGCGATTCGGAAGCGCCTGGCCGTTTACGGGGAACAGACGGCACCGCTCGTGCAGTACTACGGGGACCGGGGGGTCCTCCGTGAGGTGCGGGGAACAGGGAACATCGACACAATTGCGGCGCGCATCGCCGCGGTGCTGGGAATATGATCGCGATCAAATCGGCCCGTGAGATAGAGATCATGGCCCAGGCGGGCCGGATCCTCGCCGACACGCTGGCGCTCGTGGCGAGCCGAACGGAGCCAGGGGTCAGCACGGCGGACCTCGACGCCATTGCAGAGACGTTCATCTGCCGTCACCTTGGAGCGACCCCGTCGTTCAAGGGACTGTACGACTTCCCCGCCACGCTCTGTACCTCGATTAACAACGAGATCGTTCACGGAATTCCGTCGCCGGAGCGCATCCTCAGGGAGGGCGACGTGATCAGCGTCGACTGCGGGGTCTGCCTGGAGGGACTACACGCCGATTCGGCCGTCACGCTCCCTGTCGGCACGGTGAGCCCGGAAGCCAGGCGCCTGCTTCAGGTGACCCAGGATGCCCTGGACGCCGGTATTACGGCCGCCATCCAGGGGAATCACGTAGGGGATGTCGGGCATGCCGTGCAGCGCGTCGTCGAGCGCGCCGGGTACAGCGTTGTGCGGGAGCTTGTTGGGCACGGGATCGGTACCAGCTTTCACGAGGAGCCGCAGATCCCGAACTACGGCAAGCCGCGGCGTGGCCCCCGCCTCATGCCGGGCATGACCCTGGCCATCGAACCGATGGTCAACCTGGGCCTTCCCCAGATCCGGACGTTGGACGACAAATGGACCGTAGTGACGGCGGACGGCTCTCTTTCGGCGCACTTCGAGCACACGGTCGTCGTGCAACCCGACGGACCTCGGGTGCTCACGCCGGCGCCGGTTTCGGCGGAGGCGTAGGGACGCTCGCCGGGGGGGCGAGCCCCGTCCCCGACTCCCGCAACACTTCGAGCATCCAGGCATGGATGACCGGGTTTCCTGCCACATATGGGCCGTGGCGCAGGGTCCCCGCATTCCCCTCCAGGTCGGTCACCATTCCACCCGCCTCGCGCACGAGAACCGTCCCCGCCGCGACATCCCACGGGGCAAGGTGCAATTCCCAGAAACCGTCAAGCTGTCCCTGAGCGATGCTGGCGAAATCGAGGGATGCGGCCCCCGCTCTCCGAACGCCGGCTGTTCGCTGGAGAATGGCGCTGAACTGCCGCAGATAGGTGGGGAGCAGATGGGCGACCTTGAACGGAAAGCCCGTTCCGATGAGTGCGCTGGCGGGTTCCGTCGTCGTGGAGACCGCGAGCTGCCGTCCCTCACACCATGCGCCGCCGCCACGGATCGCGTGATACGTGATCGATCTCGCGACGTCGACGACCACGCCAACGGTGGGCTCGTCCTCGACGACCGCACCGATACTCACGCCATAGGCCGGGTAGCCATGGAGGAAGTTTGTCGTGCCGTCGAGCGGATCGACGACCCACACGAGATCGGCGCTGGTCGCGTGCGGCGTGAGTTCCTCGCCGAGAACTACGGAACCGGGGACTGCCTGGCGAAGTCGATCGGCGATCAGCGCCTCCGTTTCGAGGTCGACCTGCGTCACGAAATCGCTCTGGCCCTTGAGGTGCCAGGCGTCAGCGAGGGGGCGAGCTCGCGAGCGAATGTGGTCGGCCGCGGCGGCGGCGGCGGGTAGGGCGACAGCCAGTAAGTCGTAGTATTCACTCACCTTGCGGTCCCTTCACCCCGTCCATAGCTTCCGGCCAATGCGGGTCTTCTCCGGCATCCAACCCTCTGGCGAACTGCACGTCGGCAACTATCTCGGGGCGGTCAGGAATTGGGTGGCCCTCCAGGATCAATACCAGTGCATCTTCTGCATCGTCGACTACCACGCCATCACGCAGGAGTACGAGGCAACGGCCCTCGCCGAGCGGACCTTCGACATGGCGGTGAGCCTGCTCGCGGCCGGCATCGATCCGCAGCGCTCGGTGCTGTTCGTGCAGTCGCATGTCGCGGAGCACACCGAGTTGGCCTGGGTGTTCACGACGGTGACACCGCTCGGCGAGCTCGAGCGAATGACCCAATTTAAAGACAAGGCGCAGCGGCAGGTAAGCGTTCCCGCTGGACTGCTGAACTACCCGGTGCTCCAGGCGGCCGACGTCCTCTTGTATCGAGCGCAGCGGGTGCCCGTCGGCGAAGATCAGGTCCAACATATCGAGCTGATGCGGGGAGTGGCTCGGAAGTGGAATGCGCGGTATGGCGACGGATTTTTTCCGGAGCCGGAGCCCGTGCTCACCCCGGCGGGCCGTATCGTGGGACTCGATGGACAGGCCAAGATGTCCAAGAGCCTCGGCAATACGATCGGCATCCTCGAGGGGCCCGAGCAGATCTGGGAGCGACTGCGACCGGCCGTCACCGATCCGGCCCGTGTGACGAGGAAGGATCCCGGCAATCCCGAGGTGTGCAACGTCTACGCTCTCCACCAGCATTTCTCGCCGAGCGCCACGGTCGAGGAGGTGGCCGCCAAGTGTCGTGCCGCGGCGTGGGGCTGTCTCGACTGCAAACGGGTGCTCGCCGCGAACATCACCCGGGAGTTCGCCCCGATCCGCGAGCGGGCGGCGGCGTTGCAGGCGGCTCCCGAGCAGGTACGGGAGATCCTCCATGACGGGGCGCAACGCGCGCGCTCTCTCGCCGCGGAGACGATGAGCGAAGTGCGCGAGCGCATGGGCTTTCTCTCGGCCGAAGGAGCCGCACGACCGCGATGATCGGCACCACCTGGACGGAGCTGGTACAGGTCCTCCAACTGGATCTGCTCGGGTATCTCGTCATCGCCGTTGTCTTGGGTGGTGCCATTGGTCTGGAACGGGAAATCAGGGGGAAGGCCGCGGGGCTGCGGACCAACATCCTGATCTGCGTGGGTGCCGCGCTCTTCACGCGACTCTCCATATCCGTGGCTGTCGATGGGGGTGGCGATCCCGGGCGGATCGCCGCCCAGATCGTCACCGGTGTCGGCTTCATCGGTGCCGGCACCATTCTCCATAGCCGCGGTCATGTGAGCGGCCTGACGAGCGCGGCGACGATCTGGCTCGTCGCGGCCATCGGGGTGGCCGTCGGGGCAGAAGCGCTGGTCGAAGCCACGGGAGCGACCTTGCTGGTCGTGCTGGTGCTCGGCCTGCTCGGACGACTCGAGCGGTCGCTGCGGAAGTACGGCGGCATCACGCACCTGGCCCTTGAGGTAGACGCCGATCCGAAGCGCGTGTCCGACATCGAGCGGATCGTGCAGGAGGCGGGACTCCGGATCGAGGAGCTTCGCTCCGAAACGCACGGTGATCGGATCATGGTGCACGTGGCCATGAGCGGGCCGCAACGCCTGCATGACAAGGCGAAGCTGCGGCTCCTGCAAGTTTCCGGCGCGTACAAGCTCAGCATCAAAGAGTGAGACGAGCAGTCGTCGATCTCACGTCGACGCGGGCGAGCTGGTCCATCCCCCCGTGGAGCGTCGCAGCGATTCGCGCAGCGTTTAGTCGCGGGTGGGACATCGTGGAGGTCACCGAGCCCTCGGCGAGCGACGGTGACGGGTCGGGCGGATCGCGCGCTGCCCTGGAGGCGGTTTCGGGCGCGGAGGTCTACTTTGGGTGGGGGATTTCCCCCGCGTTGGTTCGGGTGGCGAACGGTACCCTCCGCTGGGCACACAGCGCTGCCGCAGGAGTGGGATCGTCGTTGAGCGACGAACTTGCTGCCAGCGGGGCCGTGTTGACCAACTCGCGGGCCGTCCAGGCCGAGCCGATGGCCGACTGGGTCGTGGCCGCGATGGGATACTGCCTGCGTGGATTTCACGCGCTCGTCGAGGCGCAGCGGGACCGCCGGTGGATCAAGGGCGAGGTGTTCGACGGGGAGATCCCCGTGCGGGAGTTTGCAGACAGCCGGGTCGGGATCGTCGGTCTCGGTGGTGTCGGGAAAGCCGTTGCCAAGCGCTGCCGTGCCCTCGGCATGGAGGTGCGCGCGATTCGGCGACGGCCTGCACGACGGAGACTCGCGGGTCTCCGGTGGGTGGGAGGGGCCGGGGACGCGGTCCGGCTGGCCTCGACCAGTCACGTACTCGTCGTTGCGGCACCGCTTACGGGCGCGACCCGTCACCTGGTCGACGACGCTGTGCTCGCCGCCCTCCCCCGCGGGGCGTACGTGATCAACGTGTCTCGAGGTGCTCTCGTGGACGAGGACGCGCTACTCCGCCACCTCGATCGGGGGCACCTGGGCGGCTGTGTGCTTGACGTGTTCCGGCAGGAGCCACTCCCGGAGCGGCATCCCTTCTGGGGACATCCGCGGGTCCTCCTCTCACCGCACGTGAGTTGCGTGTCGGAGCGGTTTTGGGAGCGGGAAACGGCAGTCATCGAGGAAAACATCCGGCGCTACCGCGACGGAAGGCGACTCAAGAACGTGGTCGACTTGGAAGCGGGATACTAGGATATGGAAACCATCATCAAAGCGGCGGTCGAGCGCGGCGCATCGGACATCCACATCAAGGCCGGTGACGTGTTCCGCGCCAGAATCGACGGACAGCTGGTACCGCTGACCAAACAGCGGCTCACCCCGGACCAGACGAAATCGATCGCGATGAAGCTCATTCCGGTCGAGGTGGACCGGAAGCGCATCGACGAGATCCGGGACTATGACTGCTCTTGGGGAGCGGCGGGGATCGGCAGGTTTCGCGTGAGCATCCTGCGGCAGCGTTCGTCGTTCATGATCGTGATGCGGGTCATTCCTTTCGAGGTGCCGAGTTTCGAGCGGCTTGGGCTCCCCGAGGTGCTCGGCGCCATTGCCGAGCGCGAGCGCGGCCTGATCCTTGTGACGGGCACGACCGGCAGCGGTAACAGCTCTACCATGGCCGCGATCGTCAATCACATCAACGCCCGGTTCAGTCGGCACATCGTGACGTTGGAGAACCCCATCGAGTTCCTCCACCGGGACGTCAATGGCTCGGTCACGCAACGGGAGGTCGGCCCCGACACCGAGAGCTTCGCGGCGGGGCTGCGCTCCGTGCTCCGCCAAGACCCGGACGTCATTCTGCTCGGCGAGATGCCTGACACCCGGATCCTGGACGCGGCGTTGAAAGCAGCAGAGACCGGGCATCTCTTGATCACCACGTTCCACACGCCCGATGCGATGGCAACGATTGCCCGAGTCGTGGCGATGTTCCCGCCGGAGGAACAGGAGGTGGCACGTGTGCGGCTGGCCGAGGCGCTGCAAGCCATCGTGTCACAGCGTCTCCTGCCCCGGGCAGACGGAACCGGACGTTGCGTCGCCGCCGAGATCATGATTTGCACGCCGGAGATCCGGGAGCAGATCCGCGACCGCACGCGTGTCGCCGAGATCGGCGATGCCATCGAAGCCGGCCGCGATGAGTATGGCATGCAGAGTCTCGACCAGCATCTCCTGGAGTTGGTGAGTGCCGGGACCATCACGGCCGATACGGCCCAGGCCGCGTCGAGCAGCCCCGGCGAATTCGAGCGCAAACTGAAGAAGCTGAAATAGGTCTGGGCGGGAGCGGATAGGGGGACCCGAGTGATGACAGAGAGACCTCGAGGGTTGTTGGTGCCGGTGACGACGCCCTTCGATCCCACCACTGGTGATGTTGCCCCGGTGCATCTCCGCGACAACGTGCGGGCCGTCCTGGCCGCTGGGGCCGCCGGCATCGTCGCCGCCGGTTCTACCGGTGAGGCCTCGCTCTTGTCGGAGGCGGAATTCCGGCAGGTGGTGGCGTGGATGCGGGATGTCGTCCCCGACGGCCGATGGCTCGTGGCAGGGAGTGGGCGCGAGTCGACGAGGGCGACGATCGAGGCGTGCGGAGGCGCTGCCGAGGCAGGCGCCGACGCGGCTCTCGTGCGGGCCCCGAGCTATTACGGCCCCGTGTTCACCAGCGCGTCGCTGATCGATCACTTCCGGATGGTCGCCGATGCGTCTCCGATCCCCATCATCCTGTACAACTTCCCGCGGTACACCCACGTGGCGCTCACCGAGCAGATCGTCGCCGCCTTGGCGAAACACGAGAACATCTGGGGCGCCAAGGACTCGTCGGGCGACCTGAAAATGTTCGCGGCCTTCCAAGACGCCGCTCCGAAGTGGTCGCTGTTCGTCGGTCCCGGCGCCCTGTTCTACCCGGCGCTGGAACTCGGGGCCGCTGGAGCGATCGCCGCGGTCGCCTGCTTTGCTGCGGGGCCGACCGTTGCCGTCTACCAGGCCTTCGATCGCGGGGACCGAGCGGCGTCCGGCGCGGCGCAGGAGCGGGTCGCGCCGCTCCACCGCGTGATCGTCGGGGAGCTCGGTGTCCCCGGCATCAAGCTGGCGATGGATGTTGTGGGGTTGTTCGGCGGCTCCCCGCGCCCGCCGATCCCTCCTCTCGGGGACAAGGACCGCCGCAGGATCGTGGATCTCCTGCGCGAGGCGGAGCTGCTCCATTCCTGATCCGGTTCCCGACTGGGCGCGCGACCTGTATCGGGAGATCGCCGTGCCGAGGCTGCCCGGCTCCCCCGCCCTCCCGCAAGTCGAGGCTCGCCTGGTGGAGCGGCTCGCCGGGTGGGGGTTCGAGGTGTCTCTCGTCCCGTTTCGCGTGACCGCCGCTTCTCTCGAGGCTGTGAGCGTCTTTGGCGCGGGAATCGGCGTGATCGGGTTCGGTGCCTTCCCCTTGCTGGTGCTGCCACTGGCTGGGTGGAGCGTAGCCCTGCTCATCCTATCGGCCGTCGCCACCGTGGTTGTGGTCGCGGGGGGGATCGGCTCGGGCCGCTTGCCGAGCCGGCTGGAGCCGGTGGAGGCGCGGAACCTCGAGGCGCGGCGCGGGCAGCCAGCGCTCTGGCTCGTGGCCCACAGTGATAGCAAAGGGCAGGGGTTGTCGCTTTTGGGACGTGTGGTGGCGGTGGTCGCACTTGCCGTTGGCGTGCTTGGGCTCGTGGCGGTGCTGCTGCTCCGCCTCGCCGGACCCGTGAGCTCGGTTGCGGCGGCACTGGTCTGCGCGCCCATCGTCGTGAGTGGCGGCATCCTGTCGCGCAGCGGCGCCCGGGACACGAGCCCCGGCGCGGTGGACAACGCCACGGGCATGGTGGCCGTCCTCGTGGCGGCGGAAGCGCTTCGCGACCGACTGGACGTCGGTGTGCTGATCACGGGCGCCGAGGAATACGCCATGGCGGGGGCTCGGGTGTGGGCCGCGAGGGCCGAAACCACGGTGCCGTTCGTCAACGTCGACGGCATCGATGTGCGCGGACGGTATCACCTTGCACCGCATCGGGCCACGGGGTCGCGTCACACGGACCGGGTGGAGCGGCACGTCGCCCACGGGATACGGGCAGAGCTCGAGCGGCGGGGCCGGAGCGTTCGGGTGGCGCCGTTTCCCCCGGGCGTATTGGTGGACGGGCGAGTGCTGGCTCGCTTTGGGCAGCCGGGTGTGACGCTGAGCAGAGGCGACGCCGCGACGCTTCACGTGGTGCACACCCGTCGCGATAGCCCCCACCGCGCGCCGATCGACGGGGCCGTCGAGGCCGGTCGAGCGGTGGCGGCTGCCGTGCGGCTCATGCTTGTTGACGGTCTCGCGGGAACGCCGTAGCTTGAATGGAAGGATGCCCCGAGGGACCCCTCGGGGCGTTTTTGTTGTCACCAACGGAGGGGTGAGTCGGCATGTTCGGTCGCGATCGCCGGTGCGTGGTGGTGGTGGGGGCCCAGTGGGGGGACGAAGGGAAAGGGAAGATCGTCGACGTCCTCTCCGAGCAGGCCGACTACGTCGTGCGGTATCAAGGTGGTGCGAACGCGGGGCACACGGTGGTTCGCGGGTCCGACCAATTCATTCTCCATCAGATTCCATCCGGCATCCTGCATCCGCGCACGACGTGCGTGATCGGCAACGGGGTTGTGTTGGACCCACTCACGTTCGTCGAGGAAGTCCGCGAGCTCGAGGGGCGCGGTATCGAAGCGCGCGGCCGGCTGTTGGTTTCCGACCGCGCCCATTTGGTGTTGCCGTATCACAAGCAACTGGAGCAGGCGGCTGAGCGCCGCCAGCAAATCGGCACCACGGGGCGGGGCATCGGACCGGCGTACGAAGACAAGTTCGGCCGCCGTGGCGTTCGGGCCGGACAGCTGCGCGATCTCGCCCGACTCCGGGACCAGCTCGAGCAGCGGGTGGAGCGGGTCAATGCGCTGCTCGGTCTCTGGGGATCGGCGGACCGGGCTGATGTAGCGGAACACATGGGCCTGCTCGAACGGATAGCGCCGACTGTCGTCCCGATGCTCGCCGACACGGGGCGCGCCGTGCATCAGGCGCTGCGCAGTGATCAGTGCGTGCTGTTGGAGGGAGCCCAAGGCGCGCTGCTCGACGTGGACCACGGCACCTATCCGTTCGTCACTTCGTCGAACACGACGGCAGGAGGCGCGGCTGTGGGAGCCGGTATCGGGCCCACGGCCATCGATGCGGTCGTCGGTGTCCTCAAGGCCTACGCCACGCGAGTCGGCAACGGTCCCCTTCCCAGTGAGGCACAGGACGGCATGGGCGCACGGTTGCGGGAGTTGGGCGGCGAGTACGGCGCCACCACGGGTCGCCCGCGTCGGTGCGGGTGGTTCGACACGCCGGTGGCCCGGTACGCCGGTCGCGTCAACGGTGTGACCGGTCTCGCGATAACCAAGCTGGACGTTCTCGACTCGATTTCCGAAATCCCGGTATGCGTGGGGTATCGCATTGAGGGGGAGGAATTCGACGAGATCCCAGCAGAGGCCGAGCGCCTGGCTCGCGTCGAGCCCGTGTATGACGTGCTCCAAGGGTGGCAGCGGCCCACGACCGAGGCTCGGCGTATCGAGGATCTGCCCGGACCAGCCCGCGCCTATCTCGAGCGTATCGAGCGCGAGCTGGAAACACCGATCGTCTACGTGAGCGTCGGTACCAGACGAGATCAGATCATTCAAGTGTAAGGGGCCGCTTCCGTGGGCCGGTCAAGAGTCGTCGTCGTCGCCCAGGCGTTCAAGGAGTCGTTTGCCGCGCCCGAAGTGGCCGCGGCCTGGGAACGCGGGGTGCGTGCGGCCGGAGCCGACCCGATCGTCGTTCTCGGGAGTGACGGAGGCGACGGACTCCTGGATGCCCTTCGGAGCCAGCTCTCCCGCACGACGTCGATTTCCGCCGAAGATCCGCTGGGGCGCCCGATACGCGTGCCGGTGGGCTGGCTCGATGCCTCCACGGCCGTGGTGGAGTCCAGGTTCGCGTGTGGTCTCGCGCTGCTCGACCCGGGAGAACGGCAACCGCTCTCGACCAGCACCCGAGGGGTGGGCACGGCCGTCCAGCGGGTGGCCGAAGGCGGCGCGACGCGCGTGTACCTCGGCCTTGGCGGGAGCGCCACGGTCGACGGAGGGCTGGGCATGGCGCGTGCCTGGGGCTGGCGGGCGCTGGATGCGTCAGGTGAGCCGCTGGCGGAGGGTGGGGGCAGCCTGGCGGAGTTGGCCAGCCTCCGCCCCGGACGCCGCCCCCCGGTGGCCATCACCGGCCTAGTGGACGTGGCGAACCCCCTGAACGGCGAGCGCGGTGCCCGGATCTATGCCGCACAGAAAGGGGCCACTCCGCGAGACGTGGAGCGACTGGCGGCCGGCCTGGAACGTCTGGCGGCCGTGACGGGTGCGGCCGGTCCGGGTGGGGCGGCCTTGCGGCCCGGCGCCGGCGCGGCCGGTGGGCTCGGCTTCGGTATCCTGCAGTTCGCCGACGGGGAACTCGTCTCGGGAGCCGAGTGGGTTCTCGGCCGGGCGGGCCTGGCGCGGGCACTGCGCGGAGCCCAGCTGGTTCTCATTGGTGAAGGCGGCTTCGACCGCACCTCGTTGGAGGGCAAGCTCACCGGCGTGGTCATCGCCCAGGCCCGCGAGATGGGGGTGACTGCCGTCCTGGTGACGCCGCGTGCCGAAGCCGTGCCGGCCGATGTCGTGCTCGAATCGGGTGGCGCACCCTGGGATCTGGCGGAACTCGAGCACCGAGCGAACGTGGCGATTCGTCGCGCACTTCGCTTGCTGGCCTCCTGATGCCCCTCTATACTTGGTCGACCTCACTCAAATGAACACACGGAAACGTGATATCGCGATGCCCGACGCCGCGTTGATGGACAAGCTCGTTTCCCTCGCCAAGCGGCGCGGGTACGTGTTCCAGTCGTCAGAGATCTACGGCGGGCTGGGGTCCGTGTGGGACTACGGTCCGCTCGGCGTCGAGCTGAAGCGCAACCTGAAAGATCGCTGGTGGCGCTCGATGGTCCACGAGCGGTCGGACATCGAGGGGATCGACGCCGCCATCCTCATGCACCCCAAGGTCTGGGAGGCGTCGGGACACCTCGCGGGGTTCACCGACCCGCTCGTGGACTGCAAGGTATGCAAGAACCGGTTCCGGGCCGACGACGGGCGCATCAAAGGGGAGCCGGGGACGCCCGACGCCAAGTGTCCCGTGTGTGGCAATACGGGCACCCTGACCGCCCCGCGGATGTTCAACCTCATGTTCAAGACGTTCATGGGGCCCGTCGAAGAGGCGGCGGCCGTGGTCTATCTCCGTCCGGAGACGGCGCAGGGCATTTACGTCAACTACCTGAACGTGATGCAGGCGAGCCGTCAAAAGATCCCCTTCGGCATAGCCCAGATCGGCAAGGCGTTTCGCAACGAGATCACTCCGGGGAACTTCATCTTCCGCACTCGGGAGTTCGAGCAAATGGAGATGCAGTTCTTCGTCAAGCCCGAGGAGGACGAGCGGTGGTTCGAGGAGTGGAAGGAAGCACGGATGGTATGGCATCGCTCGCTGGGCATCGATCCCGCACGGCTGCGATTTCACGAGCACGGCGCGGACGAACTCGCGCACTATGCGAAGACTGCGTTCGACATCGAGTACCAGTTTCCCTTCGGCTGGCAGGAGTTCGAGGGGATTCACAACCGTACGGATTTCGACTTGTCGCGTCACCAGGAATCGTCGGGCAAGAAGCTCGAGCAGATCGACACGGTCACCAAAGAGCGATTCATCCCGTACATCATCGAGACGTCCTTGGGTGCCGATCGCCTGGCGCTGGTCGTGCTGGCCGATGCGTATCGGGAGGAAGAGGTGGCTGGTGAGCAGCGCGTGGTCCTCGCGTTGGCGCCGGCAATCGCTCCCATCAAGGCCGGGGTGTTTCCCCTGGTGAAGAAGGACGGGATGCCGGAGTTCGCGCATCGCGTGTGTGATGACCTCCGGCGGCTATTCCCGGTCTTCTACGACGACGGGGGCTCGATCGGGCGTCGATATCGCCGGCAGGACGAGGCCGGCACACCGTTCGGGATCACGGTGGACGGGCAGACGATGGACGACCAGACAGTGACGGTGCGCGATCGCGATACGCTCGCCCAGGAGCGTGTGCCTGCCGATCGTCTCGTCAGCTACCTGGCGGAGCGCCTGGGCTCGTGAAGCTCGAAACGCTCCTCGCGCGTGGTGAGGCGATGCACGAGGAGCTCGGGCTCGAATACTACCTCACCGGCGCCGGCCTCAAACAAGATCCTACGTTCCACGCGATCTACGATCGCTACGCGGACGTCGCGAGCGATGATGCACTCGAGGCGGCGCGGGCATCCGGTTCACGGCCGCTGCTCGAGTGGGTGGTCGACGTGCGGGTGGGACGAGCGGTGGCCACCCACCAGGAACGGCAACTGGTGTGGGAGCAGGGCGCCGAGCTCGAAGTTGCCGGGCGTCGGATTCCGTTTCTTCGCGCGCCGATCGAGATCGCGAACATGCCGGAGCGCGATCTGCGGATCGCCCTGGACACCGCCCGGGCCCGGGCGGTGTCGGCCGCGTTGAACACTATCCGCCTCGATCGTTTTCGCACGGAGCACGAGGTGGTCGCGACGTTGGGACTCGGTACCTACGTCGATACGGTGGCGTCGTTGTCCGGCGTCGATCTGGACGCGTTGGCCCGACAGGCGCGGGACTTCCTGGCGTGCACGGAAGCCCCGTACCTCGACGGCCTGGCCCGCCTCGCGCGCCGCCGCATCGGTGCGGGCATCGACGCGCTCGTCCGGTCGGATGCGGCGTGGTTGTTCCGCGCCGACGGATTCGACGTTGCGTTTCCGTCTGGCGCGCTCGTGGAGACCGCGGTGGGGCAGATGTGCGAGATGGGATTGGATCCCACGATCGGTGGCCGCGTTCGGTTCGATACTGAAGAGCGGGAGGGCAAGCAGGCCCGGGCGTTCTGCGTGCCGGTCCGTGTACCGCACGAGGTGTATCTCGTGCTCCGCCCTCGGGGCGGCCATAGCGACTATCGGACGTTCTGGCACGAGCTCGGGCATGCCATGCACTTCGCGTCCGTTTCGGAAACGCTGCCCTTCGCAGCCCGGTGGCTCGGAGACAACTCGGTCACCGAGGGATACGCCATGCTGTGGGATCACCTCACGCTCGATCTGGGGTGGCTCAGGCGGTACGGCGGGCTGTCGGCGGACGATGCGGCCTCGCTGGCCCACGAGTTGGCCGTGGGAGAGCTGTTTCTTGCCCGGCGATACGCGGCGAAGATCAACTACGAGCTGGAGCTGCACTCGAGCGATCTCGGCGCAGTATCCGAGCGTTACGCCGACTATCTCACCGATGCCACGAAGTTCCGGTACTCGGCGGACGATTATCTGGTTGATGTCGACCCCGGCTTCTACTCCGCGCGCTACCTTCGGGCCTGGCAGCTGGAGGCAGCGCTGTCGCGTTTCCTGGTGGAGCGATACGACGAGGACTGGTATCGCAATCCCCGGGCAGGGACCGAGGTGCAGGCGTGGATGCACCGCGGGCAGACGGACACCGCCGACGAGATTGCCCAGCAGGTATGCGGTGCTCCGCTCTCGTTTGCGGCGGTGGCGGACCGGACCATCGCCATCTTGGATTGATGTGACATGAGGCAGCCACGCGAGGCCTTCTCCTCCCGTTGGTTGATGATGCTCGCCATGCTGGGCATGGCGGTCGGGACGGGAAATATCTGGCGGTTTCCCAGGATCGTAGCGCAGAACGGCGGCGGAGAGTTCATCGTTGCCTGGGTTGTCTTCTTGTTCCTGTGGTCGATCCCGCTCATCCTCGTGGAGTTCGGTGCGGGACGTAAGACCCGCCTGGGGCCGGTCGGCGCGTTCCTACGCCTCATGGGACCCCGGTGGGCTTGGATGGGCGCGTTCATCGCCTTCGTCGCGACGGCGATCATGTTCTACTACTCCGTGGTGGCCGGCTGGACGCTGCGCTACATCGTCGCCTCGGTGGCGGGCGAGATTCCGCGCACGGAGCCTGGCGCATTCTGGAACGCGTACACAGGCTCGTGGTGGCCGGTGCTCACCCACGGGGTGGCCATGGGGTGCGGCGTCATCGTCGTGGGGCGGGGTGTGCGCGCCATCGAACGTGTGGCGAGAGTGCTGATGCCGACGCTCATCGTGCTGGTCGTGGTGCTGGCGATCCGAGCGGTGACGCTGCCCGGGTCGGCGGACGGGCTCCAGTATCTCTTCACGGTCGATTGGGCCCATCTCGGGAAGGCACAGATCTGGATCGAGGCACTCACGCAGAACGCCTGGGACACCGGGGCGGGCTGGGGACTAATCCTGGCCTACGCAGCCTACTTGCGCGTCCGAGAGGATACCGCCCTGAACGCGTTCGTGCTGCCCGTAGCGAACAACACCGTTTCGCTCCTGGCGGGGATCATGGTGCTGTGCACGGTCTTCGCCGTCGTACCGCAACTCGTCGCGAATCTGGCCACGGACACCGAGGCTCTCGGCGCGTATCCGGCACTGGCCGAGGCGGTGCGCGGGGGGGCCAGCCTCACGCCGGAGCTGATGCAAGAAACGATCTTCAGTCAGGGGAACGAGGGCCTCACGTTCATCTGGATGCCACAGCTCTTCGCCACACTGCCGTGGGGACGGGGCCTAATGATCGTGTTTTTCCTGGCCCTGTCGTTCGCGGCGTTCACGAGCCTCATCGCCATGATCGAACTCGCCAGCCGGGTGCTACGGGATGCGGGGATGTCGCGCCCCCACGCCATCCGGGTCGTTGGTGTGGGCGGTTTCCTGCTGGGACTCCCTTCGGCCCTGTCCCTCCGGTTTCTCCACAATCAGGACTTCGTGTGGGGCGTGGCGCTCATGCTCTCCGGACTCTTCTTCGCCATCGCCATCATCACCTACGGGGTGCGCCGGTTCCGCGAGGAGCAGTTGAATCACGAGGACTCCGACATTCGTATCGGGCGGTGGTGGGACGTGGTGATTGGCGTAGTCGTGCCCCTCGAAGCGCTGGTCTTGCTCGGGTGGTGGTTCTACCAGGTGCGAGGCGCCGACCTCGCCGGGTGGCTCGATCCCCTGCGGGAGGCCAATGTCGGGACGCTGGTTGCCCAGTGGGGTGTCGTGTTGCTGGCCCTGCTGCTGGTCAACCGCTGGCTGGCGTCGCGGACCGCGCGGGCATCGCCGCCAGACGCCGTGGACCCCGTCACCTGATCGGCCTCGGGCACCTCGGGTGCCCGGCATGCACAGTGGAGCTCGACGCGTTCCGTCACCTGGTTGACCGCCTCGCGGCGGAGATCCCCGCAGAGTACGTGGCCGGGATCGCCGCCATCGATGTGAGTCGGCGCGCGGTGCCGCATCCCGTCCACGCGGATGTGTACACGCTCGGGGAGTGCGTGCCGATCCATTCGACCTCCGGGGAAATCGTGTCGCGGGTCGTGTTGTATCACGGCTCTTTCGCGGCGCTGGCGCAGCTGGACGCGGGATTCGACTGGGGAGCGGAGGCTCGGGAAACCCTGCTGCACGAAGTGCGGCATCACCTCGAGTGGCAGGCCGATGCCGATGATCTCGAGGGCTTCGACTGGGCTGTGGAGCAGAATTTCCGGCGGCACAGCGGCGACCCGTTCGATCCGCTCTTCTTTCAGGTTGGCGAACGGGTTGCCGACGGCGTCTTTCGCGTCGACGACGACGTGTTCATCGAGCGCGTGGTGACATCGCTGCCGGCGAGCATCGCCGTGCCGTGGCATGGGCGGCGGTACACGGTGACCGTCCCACAAGCGACGCTTCCTGTGTTTCTGGCACTCGACGGTCTGCAGGATCCGCCGGAGGGGGAGGTGGTTGTGGTCCTTCGCAGGAAGCCGCGGTTGACGGATCTCTTTCGATCCGGCCGGCCGCCGACCGAGGTACGCGCCGATGTCGATCTTGCGGACTGAGGGGGCAGTCGCGGTCTTCGCGCGGGACCTGTTCTTCCGCGCCAGGATTGAGGCGCTGGTAGAGCAGCTCGGCCGGCACGTGGTCCGCGATACCCCGGCGTCGTTCGCGGTGGTCGAGCTCGGGAGCCCCCAGCAGATAGAGCGTATCCATCGCCTGACCGAGGCGGGAACGCGCGTGTTGGCGTTCGGATCACACGTGGATGCGGACAGCCTCCGAACGGCTCGGGAGGCCGGCGCCGTGGCGGTGCCGAACTCTCGACTCGAGGCCGCGCTCCGGACGTTCCTTACCGTCACCCCCGCCGCCGACGGGCCGGTGCCGCCCGGTAGGCCGGCGTCATGAGGGGCGTTATCTTTCACCGCCACTAGACGCCATGTCTGCGAGGAGACAGGCACCGGATGACCCACGAGACAATCACATCGCTTCCACCCGCCGACGTCCTCGGACGCGCCAAAGCGTTCTTCGCCGAGCGGGCGCCGCACAATGCCGCCTTCGTCGAGCTCGAAGGTCCGCACTTCGCGACGTTCCGTGGACAGGGTGGGGAGGAGCTGACGCTGGCGGTGCAGCCAGGCTCGGCCGGCACGCGCGTCCGGGCATCCACGCTGTTCTTCGATCAGGTGATCGGGCGGTTCTTCTCCACGCTACCCGCGGGTGATGAGGTGGACGGGTGACCGTGGCGAGCGCGCTCCGCGTGAAGGTCTCGGTTCCCGATGTCTGGGACGTTGTCGAGGTCACCGCGGCACCGGACTGGTCCATGCGGCGGCTGAAGCGCACGGCGCTCACCCTCGCCACTGGCCGCACCCTGGACTCGGACCTGTACCTGGTCAAGTATCGGGGCGCCCTGGTGATCGACGAGTCCGAGACCCTGGGCGCGTTGAATGTCGCCGATCGGGCCTCGCTCATCGTGTTGCCAACCCGCCGGCAACCGGTACGATAGCCACCATCGACTGAACCGCTCTTCGCACCGACGGTCTACCCAATGTCGGTTCACATCGTCTGGCATCCCTCGTCTCAACTCCACGACGCCGGTCCCGGACATCCGGAATCCCCCGCGCGAACCCGATCTATCCTCGAGCGGCTCCGAACTTGGCCCCCCCCGGACCACCTGATCTGGCACGAGGCCGCGCCAGCCACGGAGCGCGCCGTGCTGCGCGTGCATACGGCGGCGCATCTCGATCGGCTCCAGGCCGTTTCCGAGCGCGGAGGCGGGCGCCTCGATGCGGATACGTCTACGAACCAGTACTCCCTCGACGCGGCGCTCCACGCGGCCGGCGCGGCCATCATGGCAGTTGGTCTGGCGCTGGAGACGGGCACGGACGCCTTCGTTCCCGTCCGACCACCGGGACACCACGCCACCGCCGAGGCGGCGATGGGTTTTTGTCTCCTCAACAACGTTGTGATTGCGGCCATGACGGCGCTGGAGGAACGGAGTGTCGACCGCATCTTGATCGTGGATTGGGACGTGCATCACGGCAACGGAACCCAGGCGCTCGTCGAACGGGAGTCCCGCATCCGATACGTCTCGCTCCACCAGTGGCCGCTCTATCCGGGAACCGGCCTGGCCCACGAGCGAGGGGTTGGCAACGTCTTCAACGTGCCCCGTCCTCCGGATCTCCCCCGAGAGCGCTACGTCGAGGACCTGGACGAAGCGGTGACGCGCGCCACGGATGCCTGGGCGCCCGATCTCCTTCTCATCTCGGCAGGGTTCGACGCCATGGCCGGTGACCCGCTCGCCGGTTTCACGTTGGAGCCTTCGGACTTCGCCACCTGGATCGGTGGGTGGAGACGGTTCGCGGTCCCGATCGTGTCGGTGCTCGAAGGGGGGTACGTGCCTGACCGGATTGCGGACGCGGCGGCGGCCCACGTTCGGGCCTTGACAGAGGAGTGGTGAGGCATGTTGCGCCGCATCCTTCCGGGCGCCTGTCGGGTAGTGGGCCGGCGGTCGGGGGGGTAAGTTCGGTCATGCCCGTGAGGCTGTCTCCCACCCAATTCACGGCGGTCATCCAGCCGTGGGCGGAGGTGGCGGAACCCATCCACCGACGCCTGGCCCGTCTCATCGACGCCGAACCAGGTCAGGAGGTCCTGTGGATAGGTTGCGGTGCCGGACGGCCGGTCTTGTGGTGGACCAAGCGCTTCGAGACGCACGTCGAGGGGATCGATCCCGATCCCAAGGCCATCGATGCGGCAGAAGCTGCAGCGCGCGAAACGGGTCTCTCCAGGTACTCCACGTTTCAGACCGCCATGCCCACCAATCTCCCGCACGAGGCCGAAGTGTTCGACGTGACCTGCGCCGACATGCTGCACCTCCTCGGCGTCGACGGAGCGCAGGTCCTGCAGGAGGCGGCGCGCGTCGCTCGTCCCATGAGCACGGTCGCGGCGCTGGTTCCATGTTGGCTGTCGGCGCCCGACCCGAACGACGCGAGCATGCTGGCGTCCTTCGGGCTGGTGCCGCAGCTCCTGATGGAGTGGAAGAGCGCGTTCCGGCTCGCGGGGGTCGTGGAGATCACCGTTGAGGATTCCGCGCAGGATGGCAAGTGGATCGCTCAAGGAGGGTTCGGAACACTCGTGCGCGGCTGGTGGGCAGCACGGTGGGCGGGTGTAACCTCGGTGCTGAGCCAGGAGTTCAAGGCGCTACGCGCCATGGCGCAGAGACGTGTGCTAGGGCTGTCGATCATCAAGGGGATCCGTTGGCCGCACGAGTGACCGCCGCGACCTGTTCGGTCGCGCTCCCCATTCCCAGCCTTCAACCCTACCGCTACGCCGTTCCGGCGGCACTCGGTGATCGAGTGACCCGGGGGTCTCGGGTCGTTGTGCCCGTACGCGGTCGCGAACTCGTTGGCGTCGTCCTCGACGTGGATTGGACCGGCGAGGGCGCCGGCGACGATCTCAAGATGGTGCTCCTCGCACCCGATGCGATCCCCGTGGTGCCCAGCAGCATGCTGGAGCTCGCCTACTGGATGGCGCGGTACTATGCGTGTCCCATCGGCCTGACCCTTCGCGCGATGCTCCCGGCGGCGCTCTGGGGAAGCTCGCGCCTGGCCGCGCGCCTTCTCGATCCTCGGCTCGCGGCGGGCGGGACCAGCCGGACCGTCGTGCAGGCCCTCGAGAGCCGGGGCGGGCGCATCGCGGCCACGACCCTGGCCCGCCAGCTCGGTCGGCCGGTCTGGGATGTGCTGCAGCGATTGGCCCGGGCGGGAGCCGTGGCTCTGGAAACCGAAGCGCCCGATTTGGGTCCTCGGGCGCGCACCGAGCGTATCCTGGTGCTCACCACCGCCCTTCCCACCCTGCTCGAGCGAGAGCGCGCGTTCGGCCGTGCGACCCGTCAGCGCGAGGCGTACGAAGTGGTCGACGCCGCCGGTGGAGAGACTCCGGTCCGCCTTCTCACTACCCGCCTGGGGTTTTCAGCATCAGTCGTCCGCGGGCTCGTCGACCGTGGAGTCGCCCGCATTGCCGAGCGTGTCGACCCGCGCGATCCGTTCCGGGACGTGGCGGGTACGGTGCCCGCCCAACCTTCGCCCGACCAACGTCGCGCGATCGACGCCATTGGTGCGGCGGCGCTGGGATCGGCGGTCACGCTGTTCGGCGTCACGGGGAGCGGCAAGACGCTCGTGTATCTCGAGTCGCTCCGTGAGGCCGTACAGGCGGGCAGAGGGGTCATCGTCCTGGTGCCGGAGATCGCGCTCACCCCCCAGACCGTTGCTCGTGTGCGGGGTGTGTTCGGCGACACGGTGGCGGTGCTCCACAGCGGCCTGTCGGCGGGGGAACGCGTGGACGCGTGGTGGGGGCTAGCCGGCGGTACGAAGCGGGTTGCCGTCGGAGCTCGGTCGGCCGTATTCGCACCGGTGCGAGATCTCGCGGCGATCGTGGTGGACGAGGAGCACGACGGGAGCTACAAGCAGGGCGAGCAGCCACGGTATCACGCTCGGGATGTCGCCCTGGAGCGTGGTCGGCTGGAGGGGGCGCGAGTCGTGCTGGGGAGCGCCACACCGTCGCTCGAGACGTGGGCGCAGCGTGACCGGATTCCGGTGGTGGCGCTGCCCTCGCGGGTTGGGGACCAGCCGCTGCCGCACGTGTCCCTTGTGGACATGCGGTCGGAGCCGAGAATTGCGGAGGCGCGTGCCGTGCCCTGGTCGGTTGCGCTGGATGACGCCGTGCAGCGGGCGTTGGACGCCGGTGGCCAAGTGATGCTGCTGCTCAATCGGCGCGGCTTTGCGCACTTCCTGCAATGCCGCGGGTGCGGCCATGTTTGGGCGTGTCCGGCCTGCAGTATCTCGCTCACGGTGCACGCGGGACCGGCGGGCCTGCGGTGCCATTACTGCGGCTACCACAGCACCGTGCCGGACGCGTGTCCGGAGTGTGGGGGGGCGGTGCACCGATCGCGCGGCGTCGGAACGCAGTCGTTGGAGCGCTGGTTGGGGGAACGCTTCACGAGTGCGCGCCTGGCGCGGATGGATGCCGACACGACGACGGGGAAGTGGTCGCATCAGCGGATTCTGGATGCCGTAGCGCGACGTGAGATCGATCTGCTCGTCGGCACGCAGATGATTGCCAAGGGGCTCGACTTCCCCGGGGTCACCCTCGTCGGGGTGGTCGACGGGGACACCGCGCTGCATCTGCCGGACTTCCGCGCCGCAGAGCGCACCTTCCAGTTGGTCGCGCAGGTTGCGGGTCGCGCTGGGCGGGGCCCTCGGGGTGGGCAGGTGCTGGTGCAGACCCACACGCCGACGCACTACGCGCTGGTGGCGGCGTCAGCGCACGACTTCGAGGCGTTTGCCGAGCGCGAGTTGGTGGTGCGACGGGTGCCGGCCTATCCCCCGCACGTCGGACTCGCGAGTTTCGTGGTGAGCGGTCTCCACGAAGACACCGTGGCCGACGCGGCCGTGGCGCTCGGGGAGTGGCTTCGGGGGCTCATCGCCACGCGAGCGCCGGGTGAGGCGGAGGTCGTCGGACCAGCTCCCGCGCCGTTGACACGGATCAAGCGTCGGTGGCGCTGGCATCTCCTGCTGCGGTCGCCCAGTCGGCGTCTCCTGGGGCGCGTTGTGCGCTACGCGTCGCGCCGTGCCCCCCATCCGAAGACCGTGCGTCTCGTGATCGATCGTGATCCCGTCTCGCTCCTATGACGGCCAGGCGTCTTGATAGCGGTCGTGCACACCGGTATCTTGGACGCGCTTTGTCGCACCGAGGGATAGGTGAACGCTGAGACGTATGCACGCGCGGTAGCCACGCCTGGCGTCGGGCCAGGGTGGACGCGAGTGGTTCAATCGCTCTCCGGTGCCGTGCCCGCTAGCGCCATCGACCGAGTCTGGTTGTTCGCGCCGATCCGTCGCGAGGAGCGCGAGTGGGGCACCGCGGTGGTCGCCTGCCGCACGGACGACGACCGTCGGCGACTGTATACCGCGAGCTATCTGCTGGTGGTGCGGGGCCGCGAGCGCGGCCAGGGACGCGTGACGGTCGAGGAGGTCGGCGACAGCCCCCCCGCTGTCGTGCACGAGGTGATCGCTGGGGTCCAGGAGCGCACCGGTGATCCACATCCTCCTGTCGAAGTTCCCCCGGATCGATGGTTCAGAGACAACGGCTTCCAGCCCGCGATCGAGACAGCGACAGACACCGCGCCGCGGCTCGACCGGGTCGCAGACCCGGAGACATCAACCGCCACTCCCCAGTGAGGCGCACACCGTGATTGATCCCTCCACGTTTCTCCCTTCCAAGGCGTTTCTCACCAAGGGGGTCGGACGCCACAAGGAGAAGCTGACGAGCTTCGAGCTCGCGCTTCGCGAGGCGGGCATTGCGCAGTACAACCTCGTTCGTGTCAGCTCCATCTGGCCGCCGCATTGCGAGCTGGTGCCCCGCGAGAAGGGAGTGAAGCTGCTCCAGCCCGGGCAGGTCGTCTTCTCTGTCGTCGCCGAGGCCTCGACCAACGAGCCGTCTCGGCTGGCGACGGCAGCCATTGGCCTCGCGATTCCCGCCGATGAAGCCCACCACGGATACATCTCCGAGCATCACGCCTTCGGGGAGCGCCAGCAGCCGGCCGGTGACTACGCGGAAGATCTGGCGGCCAGTATGCTCGCGACGGTGCTGGGCGTGCCGTTCGACCCAGACCAGGCCTGGGACGAGCGCCGCGAACAATGGCGTGTGTCCGGTGAGATCGTGGACTCGATGAACATCAGCTGCTCCGCCGAGGCCCAGGATGACGGGCGGTGGGTGACCGCCGTGAGCGCCGTCGTGTTCTGCGGGTGAACGAGTTCCGGGACCGCGGGGGTCAGAAGCTCCCCCCACCCTTGGAGTCGCTCGCGTGGGCCCCACCGGAGTCGTTCCTCGGTCTCCCGCCGAGCCAATGCCCCTACGCGGAGTCGCCGGTCGTCGTGCTGCCGGTGCCCTACGAAGCGACGGTCTCCTACATGGGCGGAACGCGCTTCGGCCCGGGGGCCCTGCTGCACGCATCGCGGTACATCGAGCTGTACGATCACGAGTTGGACTTCGAGCCGTACCGCGTGGGCGTGCACACGTTGCCGGAGTTGCTGCTCTCTGGCGCCGGCCCCGAGGTGGCGTTGCAGGAGCTGCGTACGGCCTACGACGCTGTGCTGGACGACGGCAAGTTCGTGATCCTTCTAGGCGGCGAGCATTCCGTCTCGGGACCCCCTATCCTCGCGCACGCCGACCGGCTCGGGCGGCCGCTGTCGGTGCTGCAGTTCGATGCCCACACCGACCTGCGGGAGGAGTACGAGGGAACACCGTACTCCCATGCGTGCGTCATGCATCGGGTGCATGAGCAAGTTCGCCTCGTGCCCGTGGGCATCCGAGCGCTCACCGCCGAGGAACGGGCGTTGACGCGGGCCAGGGACATCCCGGTGGTGTTCGGGCACGAGTTGGCGCGGCCCGGCTGGAGCGATCGGGTCCTTGCCGCACTGGGTGACGACGTCTACATCACGTTCGACGTGGACTACTTCGACCCCGCGATCATGCCGTCGACCGGCACACCGGAGCCCGGAGGCGGGCAATGGTATCCCACGATCGAATTGCTCGAGGCCGTGTTCCGCGAAAAGCGTGTCGTGGGCTGCGACGTCGTGGAACTGGCCCCCCTTCCCGGGATCGTCGCTCCCGACTTTCTTGCCGCCAAACTGGTGCACAAGCTGGTCGCGTTCTACGCGCGCCATCAGCACGGCCGGGAACGAACCGCCTAGTCCGGGGGTTTCCGAGATACCATGGACGCCGACTCCGTTGGTATTGCCGTCGCGTTCGTCGCCGGCATCCTGAGCTTCCTTTCTCCCTGCGTGCTGCCCCTCGTACCGAGCTACGTGTCGTTCATCACCGGGCTCTCGCTCGACGAGCTCGGAGAGCGCCGGTGGACCGCCGTCGTGCACGCCCTGCTCTTCATCACGGGGTTCACGATCATCTTCCTCGCCCTCGGCGCCTCGGCGACCCAGCTGGGACGGTTCCTGAATCAGTACCAGGTGTGGCTCGAGCGCGTTGGCGGACTCCTGATCGTGTTCTTCGGCCTCTATCTGCTCGGGGCGGTCAGGTGGGGCACGCTCGCCCGCGAACGGCGGGTCCACCTCCAAGACAAACCGGTCGGCTACCTGGGCAGCGTGCTCGTCGGCCTCGCGTTCGGGGCAGGATGGACACCGTGCATCGGACCGATCCTCGGGTCGATCCTCATGTACACCAGCGTCAAGACGTCGCTTGGCCAGGGCCTGCTCCTGCTGTTCGCCTACTCGATGGGCCTGGCGCTCCCGTTCCTCCTGGCGGCCTTGGCGGTCGATCGGTTCATCGAGTGGTTCAAGAAGTTCCGTCGCTTCATCCCGCTCACGACTCGGATCGCCGGTGGGGTCCTGGTGGTGGTTGGCCTCCTGCTCGTGTCGGGGTACTTCTCGATGCTCGCCACATGGCTCCAGGGGCTGACGCCGGACTTCCTACGCGAACGGCTGTGACCTGCCTCCAGTCGAGTCGCGGGACAAAACCGACAACGCCCGGCCACCGAGGAGGGTGACCGGGCGCCGCTTCACTCAGGTCGTCGGATTCGTCTAGCCAGCGCTCTCCATTGCCGGTGTGTACTTGCCGTGCCGGGCTGCCCCGTTCAGCTTGGCGCGATGGTAGTAGGCTTTCTGCGCGGCGCCCAGCTGAGAGGCTTTGCCGCCCCACGCGTCCAAGGCCGAGGCCTGGAGTGCGCGCCCGTACGAGAAGCTCAGCTCCCACGGGAGACCGGAGATGCGGTTCATTGCGTTCAAATGGACCGTGGCCTCCGTTTCGCTCTGGCCTCCGGAGAGGAACACGATCCCCGGCACGGCTGCCGGCACACAGCGGCGCAACACGTCGACGGTCGCCTGGGCCACCTGCCCGACCTTGGCTTGGGTCGGGCAGCTCTTCCCCGCGATGACCATGTTCGGCTTGAGCAGCGTGCCTTCCAGAACGACGCGGTGGGCGTGGAGGTGGAAATAGAGGCTCTTGAGCGTGGTCTCCGTCACCTCCGCGCAACGCTCGATGGAGTGGTCGCCGTCCATCAGCACCTCGGGCTCGACGATCGGCACCAGCCCCGCTTCTTGAGAGAGAGCGGCGTACTGGGCCAGCGCGTGAGCATTGGCGTCGATACAGAATCGCGTGGGGATACCGTTGCCGATGGTGATGACGGCCCGCCACTTGGTGAACCGTGCACCCAGCTTGAAATACTCCGCCAGCCGCTCGCGCAGGCCGTCGAGCCCCTCGGTGATCTTTTCGCCGGGGAATCCGGCGAGCGGTTTGGCACCGATGTCGACCTTGATCCCCGGAATGCTCCCAGCCTTCTGGAGCACCTTGGGGAAGGGAGTCCGGTCGGCGCTCGCCTGCCGGAGGGTCTCGTCGAACAGGATGACGCCACTGATGAACTCGCCGATCCCCTTCGTCGTGAAGAGCAGTTCCCGGTAGGCGCGCCGGTTCTCCTCGGTGGAAGAAACGCCGATCTTCTTGAATCGCTTCTCGATGGTGCCGAAGCTCTCGTCGGCGGCGAGGATGCCTTTTCCCTTGGCCACGATGGCCTGTGCAGTAGTAGCGAGCTTCTCGATATCCATGAGCCTCGTTCCTCTCGAATTACGGGCGATACGTTGCGGTTGGTGCGCCGCCGCTCGAGGTGCGGTCGGGCGACTGGAACTTACGGGGGTGCTACGGACCCCGCCACCCGGGGCATGCCTCCCGAGACGGCCCCCCGGGGAGTTGACGTCGGGACGGGATCCGGTGAAAGTACAGTGATGGTCGAAAGCACCGTTTTCGACGAGGAAACCGCGGCGCGTCGGCGACCGCGCGACACTACTTGGAACGGAGGAATACACATGTTTGGACTTCGGACTCCGGCGCTGGCCCTCGGCGCCGCCATCATGCTCGCGGGGTGTGGCGGGGAGGGAGCGCCGGACGATGAGGCGCGCGACCTGAGTCTTGCACCGGCCGAGTCGATCGCGGCGCTGGACGACCGGCCGCAGCCGGGGCCACAGCCCCAGCAGAGCACGCCACGGCAGACGGCGCCGGCGCAGCAGCGCCCGCCGTCGCAGACGGCCCCCACGCAGCCGCGGGCAGCCACCCCGACCGCCCCGCGCACGGTTCCGGCAGGCGCGGTCATGGAACTGACTGCTAGGGACACGATCTCCTCCAAGACCAACAAGGCCGGCGACGCTGTCTGGGCGACGTCGTCGGCCGATGTGGTCGACGAGCGGGGACGCGTATTGATCCCCGCCGGGGCGACGTTCCAGGGCGTGATCGATGTGATCAAGGAAGCCGAGAATCCGGGCGACCAGGGCACGCTGGTGCTCGCCTTCAACCGGGTGACCTACGGTGGCAAGACCTACTCGCTGGAGGGCAGGTCGGACTCGTTGGGGACCCACACCCAGGGCCGTGGCGTGAGCGGCGGTGACGTGGCCAAGGTCGGGGCCGGTGCGGCCGCGGGCGCGGTCGTGGGCGGGATCATCAGCAAGAAGACGGGTGGTGCCGTGGTGGGTGGCATCGTCGGTGCGGCAGCGGGCACGGGCATCGCCGCTGCCACCAAGGACAGCGACATCGTCCTGCCGGCGGGTGGACGAATCCGCATCGTGCTGGCGCGGCAGATGGTGCTCGAGCCGGTCTCGTAGCACCAACGCGACCCATGGGCGGTGTAACCCGATGGGCGGCGGCAGCAGATGCCGCCGCCCGTTCGTGTCCCGGGCCAGTCGATCCCGATTAGAATCCGGCGGATCCGCCACCCGAGCGGGGATCACTGACCCCGACCCACCCGTCGGCGGTCCGCATGATGCCGGCCACCTCGCCGCTGAACCCACGTCGTTCCTCCACGCGGTGCCCGCGTCGCATCAAGTCGGCCACCACGTCTCCGCGGAGTCCGCGGCGCTCGTACGCGATCAGATCCGGAAGCGCCTGATGGTGGATCCGGGGCGCGGCAATCGCCTCGGCGAGCGACATGCCATGATCCACGACGTTGGAGATTACCTGCGCGACTGTGGTGATGATGGTGGGACCACCGGGCGTGCCCACGACCATGAGGAGCCGTCCGTCGCGATCCAACACGATCGACGGGGTCATGGCCGACAGCATACGCTTCCGTGGCGCGATGGCGTTCGCCTCTCCCTGCACGAGCCCATATTGGTTTGGCTGTCCCGGCGCGCCGGTGAAATCGTCCATCTCGTTATTGAGCAGGAAGCCGGCAGCCTGCACGGTCGCGGCACTGCCGTATCCCGAGTTGATGGTCGTGGTGACGCTGACCGCGTTGCCCTCCGCGTCGACCACCGAGTAGTGGGTCGTGTGGTCCCCCTCGACGATCCCCGGGGTGAGAGTGCCGCTCGGCGTCGCGCGCCGTGGATCGATCGTCCGACGTTGCTCCGCCGCGTAGGACTTCGACGTCAGCCGCTCGAGAGGCATGTCGACGAAATCCGGATCGCCGAGGAAGTGGTTCCGGTCGGTGAACGCGCGCCGCATGGCCTCGGCAGCGAGATGAACCTGCGCCGAGCTGCCGAACGGCGGCAACGGATCGAATCCCTCGAGGATGTTCAGGATTTCGGCCATCGTGACACCGCCGGAGCTCGAGGGCGGCATCGAGTAGATCCGGTGGCCGCGATAGTGGATCTCTACCGGCTCGCGCCAGACCGCACGGTACGTGGCGAGATCCCGTTTGCTGATCAGCCCTCCGCCCCGGGCGATTTCGGCCACGATCAGGTCGGCGATGGTGCCCTCGTAGAAGACCGCGGGCCCGCTGTCGGCGATCGCACGCAGCGTGTGCGCGAGGTCTGCCTGCACGAAGAGCGTCCCGGGTGGCGGTGCGTCGCCGCTGGGCAGCAGAAACTGATCGCGGGAGCCCTGGAACCGACGCAGCCGTGGGGCGGCGTACTGCAGAGATCGGCTGCGGGCCTCGTCGAGCACCACGCCGTCCTCCGCGAGCCGCACGGCCGGCTCCATTACGGTCGCGAGCGGCAGCGTCCCGAACCGTCGCTGCGCCTCGGCCAGTCCGGCCACGCTGCCTGGAACCCCGACGGCGAGATGCCCCGTGACGCTCCGCTCGGACACTAGACCCAGCGAATCCACGTACATGTCCTTCGTGGCGGCCTCCGGCGCCGTTTCACGGTAATCCAGGGCGTACACCGATCCGTCACGCAGCCGGATCACCATGAACCCGCCACCGCCGAGGTTCCCCGCCGACGGATGGACGACCGCGAGCGCGAATCCGACCGCCACGGCGGCGTCCACGGCATTGCCACCCTTGCGGAGGATCGCCGCTCCAACCTCGCTGGCCCGCGGATGGACGGACGAGACCATGGCGTGCGGTGCTGCGACCGACACCGTTTCGGTCAGCAGCGGCCAGTCAGCCGGAACGTACGGGGAGGGAAGCGCTACCGATGGCGCGGCACCACGTTGGACCGAGCCCGTCCCGGCGCATGCCAGAAGCATGGTCGGTAGCAGCGCGAGCAGCAGGGTCCGTCCCAATGGCGAAAAGCCGGATCGCATGCGTGCCTCGTTGACCGGAGTCGTCCGAGAAGGGAAGATTCCCGAGAATCTATCGCCTGTCGGAGAATGCGCGATGTCCGTCCCGGAGTTCCTCGATCCCAGACTCACCGAGCGTCGGAATCCGCATACGGCGCGCATCGACGTGGCCTCGTCGCTCGAAATCGTGGAGCTCCTGAATGCCGAGGACCGGCGCGTGCCCGACGCGGTCCATGAGGCCCGGCATGAGATCGCCCGGGTCATCGATCTCGTGGTCGAGGCCTTCCGATCCGGTGGCCGGCTGGTGTACGTCGGGGCCGGAACCAGCGGTCGGCTTGGGGTGATTGACGCCGCGGAATGTCCGCCCACCTTTGGCTCGCCCCCGGACTGGGTGGTCGGCATCATCGCCGGAGGGCCACCCGCGCTGGTCCGCAGCCAGGAGGGAGCCGAAGACGACATGGCGGCCGGTGCCCGTGCCGTGGATGATGTCCGCCTCGGCGCTCGGGATGTGCTATGCGGCATCGCCGCGAGCGGGACCACGCCCTATGTGCGGGCGGCCCTCGATCGAGCTCGCGAGCTTGGGGCGAGAACGGTTCTGCTTTCCTGCTCGGCCCCGCCGGCCGATCTCGCCGCCGCGTGCGATGTCGCCATCGTCGTCCCGGTGGGCCCGGAGGCCCTGACCGGGTCGACGCGTCTCAAAGCGGGTACCGCCACGAAGCTCGTGCTCAACACGGTGACGACGGGTGCCATGGTCCGCTCCGGTCGGGCCTACGGGAACCTGATGGTCGACCTGATGGCGTGGAGCGACAAGTTGCGTGACCGTGGAGAACGCATAGTCATGGAGACCTGCGGGATCGATCGACCCGCCGCGCGTGAGGCCATCGAGCGGGCCGGCGGATCGGTGAAGCTGGCGATCGTGATGGTGCGGAAGGGGGTAGGGCCCGACGTGGCCAAACGGCTGCTCGGGGAGGCGGGCGGGTTGGTGCGGAGCGTGGTGGGCGAGCCCCCGCCGGTGCACTCATGACCGCAAGGGTCGTCGGGCTCATGTCCGGTACGTCGCTAGACGGGGTGGACGCCGCGTTGGTGCAGGTTGCCGGCGAGCGTGAGGTCAAGCTCGAAGCTTTCGTGACACGACCGTTCAGCCGCTCGGAGCGGACGGCCATCCGCCAGGTGCTCGAGCGGGGTGATGCGCGACAGTTGGCGCTCCTGCACCGTCAGCTGGGGGAGTGGTTCGCACAGGCGGTCGCAGATGTCCTTGCCGTCGCGGGTCTGTCGGTGGATCGCCTGTCGTTGGTGGCGTCACACGGGCTGACGGTCTGGCACGAGCCACCCCTGGTGTCGCTGCAGCTCGGCTGTCCGGCGACCATCGCCGAGCGGACCGGGGTGCAGGTCGTGAGCGATTTTCGGGCTCGAGACGTCGCAGCGGGAGGCCAGGGCGCCCCGCTCGTCCCCGTGGCCGACGTGATGCTCTTTGGTCATGACGCACACGGTCGTGCCCTGCTCAACATCGGCGGAATGGCGAACGTAACCTGGGTACCGCGGCGCGGGCGGCTCGACGGGGTGGTGGCGTTCGACACGGGTCCGGGAGTGGCGGTGATCGATGCCGTTGCGCGCTTGGTCGATCCGTCCGCTCCGTACGACGTCGGTGGGACGCGAGCCGCGCGAGGTCGAGCCGTCGCGTCGGTCGTGCAGGAGCTGCTCGACCGCCCATACTTCGCCGCACCGCCCCCCAAGAGCACGGGGAGAGAGGTGTTCGGAGACCCCTTCGCCCGGGCGTTGGTCGAACGGACGCACGTGGTGGCGCCGGGCGCCTCGGAAGACGACCTCGTGGCGACCGCACTCGCGCTCACCGTACGGTCCATTGCGGGACAGCTTGCACGGTGGATGCCGTCGGAGCCGGAGCGGGATCTGGTCGTGTCGGGTGGCGGCGCCCGCAACCCCACGCTCATGGTGCAATTACGACGGGCGCTGGACGGGTGGGTCGTCCGATCGTTCGACGAGGAGTTCTTCGACGGCGACGCCAAGGAGGCCGTGGCGTTTGCCTATCTGGGCTGGCGGACCCTTCGCGGGCTGCCCGGAAACGTCCCCGCGGCCACTGGGGCGGGGCGTACTCGGGTGCTGGGGAGTGTCACGCCTGCACTCCGGGTCGAACGAGGCGGGGTCAGTTGAGCGATCCGAGGAGCCGGGCCACCGCGTTCCCCGGCACCCCAAAAACAATCCTCCCGTTGGTGGCGTCACCGCCGTAGAGAACGGCTACCACGTCTCCGTTGCCGTCGAACACCGGTGATCCACTGGAACCGGCCGCTCCGTACCCGTCGATCTGGAGGACATTGCTGAGCGACTTGCTCACGGTGCCCGCGAGCAGCGTGGTTCGGACGATCTCACCCGTCATCGGCAGGCTGGTGCCGAGCGGGAATCCGATGACCGCTACCGGGGCGCCCTGCGGGAGCGTATCCGCGCGCGGATTGATTCGCTGCACCGAGGGGACGCCACCGCGAATATCGACCTTGATAGCCGCCAGGTCCGCGTCATCGGACACCGCCAGCACTCGGGCGCGCCACGTCTGGTCGGAGTCCGCGAACCGGACGGCCACCCGGGTGGGACGCCGGGTCCCGGTCGGGCCGGCAACCACATGGCGGTTGGTGATCAGCACGCCATCACGCCGGACCGCGAATGCGGTTCCGGTCTGCACCTCGTTGGGGCCGAACTCCACCCAGAGGATGGCCACGGCCCGCTGGTTCCGCTCGGCGATGGCCG
Source organism: Gemmatimonadota bacterium (assembly GCA_029863245.1). Classification (GTDB taxonomy): domain Bacteria; phylum Gemmatimonadota; class Gemmatimonadetes; order Gemmatimonadales; family GWC2-71-9; genus JAOTVV01. The sequence goes on along the minus strand of JAOTVV010000001.1, from coordinate 168,198 downwards.
CATAGTCGACCTGGGCCGCCGCCTGCTGATATTGCAGGTTCCTGGTCGCCGCTTCGAGGCGCTGGGTGAGGGTGCGGACGTCGTCCGACTGCCCGCGACGGTAGGCGGCATTCAGGTCCTGCTGCAGTTGCTGTACTTCGCCCTGCGAGGCTCGGAGACGGGCGGCCATCCCCTCCACCTGGCCGCGGAGCGCGGCCACCGTCCGGTCCGCCGTGGCGAGCACGCTGTCGGTGTGGGCCTGCATGGCCGCGGCGTCGGCCACCTGCCGTTGTACCAGGCGACGGCTCTGGTAGAGGGAGAGGGCCGCGACCGCCACGAGCGCGATGAGGAGCACTCCGATCGTCGCACGGAGCTTCCGGGTCTGCTGCCCAACCACCGCACGGATCTCTGCGCTGGCGCTCTCCCGCGGTCGAGGAACGTGGTCGGTGGTGCGGATCGGGCCGGTCGGCGCGACGTCCGTTGGAGGATTCGCGGCCTCGCGGACAATGCCGTCCGCCGTACGGTCGGCGACGAGCCGCACTTCGATCACGGGTCCGCCCACCCCGAGCCCGATCTGGTCCGTGTCGCTCAGCGCCGTGTCTGCGATGATGCGATGCCCGTTGATCAGCGTTCCGTTGCTACTCTCCGTGTCCCGGACGTACCACCGATCCCCCTTCCTGAGAATGACCGCGTGATGCGCGGACACGGTGAGATCCCGCTCGGCGTCGAGGCACAGGTCGCACGACGGGTGGCGCCCCACGGCGATACTGGGCTTGGAAAAGACCTCGGTGTGGCCGGTCCGCGCGCCGGAGAGGATCCGAAGCTGTGGTTTCACGCGTCGGGTGTCAGGCGCCGCTCATGGCGAACAACAGGGCGGCTGCGACGAGACCCGCCGCGAGGGCGCTGGCCAGCACGAGCGGCATCTTGTTCTGCGGCAACGGGGGCGGGCTGTCTCGATAGATCGGCACGGGCTCGGTGTCAGCTTCCGGATCGAGGAGCGGGAACACCTTGTGGCCCACATCTTCCTTGCTGGATGGGTCGCGGAGTTGGGGTCCGTCGAAGCGGACGATCACCACGGTGATGTTGTCAGGACCGCCGCGCTCGTTTGCCCTGTCGATCAATTCGGAGCACTGCGCGATGAGGTCTTTGTCGGCCTGCTCCACGAGCGTGGCGACCTCCTCGCGCGTGAGCTGTCCGGAGAGTCCGTCGGAGCACAGCACCACGGCATCACCGCGGCGCAGCTGCTGATTGGTGAGATCGACCCGCACCTTGGCGTCCGGGCCGAGCGCCTGGAGAATGATGTTGCGCCGCTCGCTCTTTTCCGCCTCCTCCTCGGTGATCTCCCCGGCATCGACCAAGCGCTGCATGAGTGACTGGTCTTTGGTGAGCTGAATGGCCTCGCCCTCGCGGATGAGGTAGGCGCGCGAGTCACCCACCTGGGCCAGGTACAAGTGGTCCCCCAGCACGCCGACCGCCGTCGTGGTTGTTCCCATACCCCGCAACTCTGGGTGCTCCTTGGCGTGGGTGTGGATGCGGGCGTTGGCCGTCTCCACCGCCTCTTTCAGGCGATAGGCGAACTGCTGCGGCGTGTTTTCGTCGTCGGTGAGCCAATGATCCAGGAGATGCTGGTACACGGTCTCGGTGGCCATCTGGCTGGCCACTTCGCCTGCCGCGGCCCCTCCCATCCCGTCAGCCACGACGAAGAGCGATCCCTTGGCGCCCAACTCGTGCTCACGAACATCGGGCTGGAGGGACGCTTTCCGGCGGGTCAAATCGGCGACGAGGAAGCAGTCCTCGTTATGCTCGCGCGTTCGCCCGACGTCGGTCTTGCCGAACACGGCGATGCGGATGCCCGAGCCTTTGTGGGTGAAGAGTCTCACGAGCCGCAACCTACCAAGATGACGGTTTTGTATTGGCGATAGCTGACGTTGTCCGGGTCGAGTGCCAGCGCTCTCCCGATCCAGCGACAGGCGTCGGCCGGCCGCTCCACTTCGTACGATTCCGCCACGACCGATGCCGCGAGCCCGCGCATCACGGCGGGCACGTCGGGCTCGCCGTAGAGAGCCAGCGCCCGCTCTCGGGCCGACGCCCGCGTGCGATCGACCGCGATCTGACGGCCGAGGTCGACGAGGGTGGTGCGCAGCGCCGCCGTATCGAGCATGGTCGCTGACGCCGGGTCGCCCACGCCGCTGGCCATCGGTTGACCCTCCGGCACGGGTTGTCGCTCGGCTGCCATCGTCGAGGTGGGTTCTTGCGTCGCCACCGGGCGCGACGAGGCAGTATCGCCCCCCGAAAGCGCGGGGGCGGTGGGCGCCACCGTCCCTACGGAGTCCCGTTCGGCGGGGGTGGGGAGTGCACCGCTTCCGTCGTTCCCGGCGAGAAGCACGGCTGCCGTGCCGCCCCCGATGGCAATGACCGCCGCGCCGAGAATTACCGCGACGGTAGGCTTCTTCTTTGTGGGAGCCCGCACGGATGCCGATGGAATGGGCGTCCGCGGCGTCGGTGGTGCCGCGGGGCGCGAGATGCGCGTTGCCGGCACCGCCCCATCTCTCCCCGGCATGATGCGTTGGGTCTCCGCTTCCGTCACCTCGTCCGACGCAACCGTGAGCGGCCGGGCGGCGCGTTGCGCAGCCCGCGCGAGATCGATGGCGGTCTCGTGTCGATCGGCAGGCATCCTGGCTAAGGCCCGATCCATGACCTGCTGAAGCTCGTCGGGGTAGCGCCGGCCGGTGGCCACCTGGTTCAGCGGCAACGGTTCGTCGGTGAGCCGCTTGATCAGCATTTCCTGCGCGGAATCAGCCTGGAACGGGAGCGTACCGGTGAGCAGGCGGTAGAATACCAACGCCAGGGAGTAGATGTCGCTGCGTCCGTCCACGACGTCGCCCGACAGCTGTTCCGGGCTCATGTACTCGGGCGTGCCGACCACGAGACCGGTCTTGGTTACCTCTTGCCGCTGGTCGCCGGTCATCGCCTTGGCAATGCCGAAATCGACCACCTTTACCACGTCACCCCCGTCACGGTCACGGGCCAGCATGATGTTATCGGGCTTCAGATCGCGATGCACGATCCCGAGGTCGTGGGCGGCCTGGAGAGCGTCGGCGGTCTGCGCGAGAATGGTGAGTGCGCGGCGCGGCGGCAGCACGTACTCGCGTCGCAGGAGATCGCTCAAGCTCTCTCCCTCGATGAACTCCATTACCAGGTAGATCAGGCCGTCTTCGGTCTCGCCGAAGTCGTAGATGCCGCAGACGTGGGGGTGGGTGATCCGGGCGGCGTTGGCCGCTTCGCGGTTGAACCGGGCGATGGCCTCCGGATCGCGCGCCATGGCCTGGGTCATCACTTTGATGGCGCTCTTGCGCCCCATCTTGACATGCTCACCGAGGTAGACGGTGCCCATGCCGCCCTCGCCCAGCTTGCGCTGAATGTGGTAGCCGCTCGCGATGACCGTTCCGATCAGGCTCGCCGATCCCGAGGCGGCTCGAAGCGTGCTGCCGTCATTGGGGCAGAACTTCGTGTCGTCGGACCACTCGGCCGCACAGACTGGGCAGGTCCTCACGCCATCTCCACTCGCAGCATCTTGTCGCCCGCCAGAATCTTGGACGCGGACGCCAGTTCGATCGTTCCCCGGGTCGCCACCGCCACGCCGTTGCGGCTGTCCAGGTCCACCACGACGAAATCGGCGTCTTCGGAGCGGATTTCGGCGTGAAGACCGCTCATCGATGGATCGTAGGGGAATGTGATATCACCTTCGTCCCGTCCCAGCCGAATGGTGCGGCCCGGCGAGAGGTGGACCGCATCGCGCGCCGAGCCGTCGGCCCGCAGTTGGGTGAGGCAGGCGATATCGGCGCTCGGTACCAGGCTGCCCATGCGTCGTGTCAGGTCGCGCTCGGGGGGCTGGGGGCCGGGATAGCCCAACCGTCGGTACTCGAGCACCTGCGAACCCAGGAGGAGACGATCGCCGTCCAGCATCCGGTGCGGTCCCGTGAGGAACACCCAGGTGCCATTCCGACTCCCGAGATCGCGTACGGAGAGCTTGTCGTCACGCACCGTGATCTTGGCGTGGAGCGGCGACATGAACACGTCGTCGGGAAACTCGAGCGTCGCCCCCTCGCGTCCGATTGTGGTTTCTCCCTGCGCAAGGGTGAAGCGGCCGGTCACGTTGTTCGTTTCGTCGAGCAGGGCGAGCGAGAACGCCGAGGCGTCGCGGGCCGGTGCGGACGGCACGCTGGAGGGCCGCATGTCGACATCGAGTCCGCAGGCCGGGCAGTACTGTGTCCCCTCGGGAATCCCCGTTCCGCAGCGACGGCAGGGGGGACCTTCCACCTTGGTCCGCACGCGCTTGCCGCATGAGGGACAGAATGGCAGACCGGACACGACCGCTCCGCCGCAGGAGGGGCAGGTCGTGATCCCGGTAGAGGGCCTCGGTCCCGTCGAGGACGGTTTCGATGTGTCCATCGGTCCCCTCGCGAGTGGGTCCGTTTCTCGAGCGGGTGCGCTCGGACCCGCCTGAACGCCGTATCGCTCAGGCGCAAGAACGGTGCCGTGAAGAACCGCCCAAATGGTTGTACCCCAATCACGTAGGCGTGGTCGACGCGACGGAAAGCCAATCTACAGTCCGAGAAAAATGGGGTCAACCAAGACCGAAATTGACGTAGCGTACTGCGACGGCTACGGTTTTGGCGCGCCGTCGAGCGTCAGCGAACGGTGACCGGCACCTCGGGTATACACATTTATGCAAAAGGCCCTACTGATCCTCGCGATTGTGCCGTGGTGCACGGTAGGTCGCGGCTCGGCGCAGACGCCGGCCGAGCGGGACGCGCTCGTTCGCTTCAGAGCCGAGGTCGAGACTATGCAGGACAGCCTCGAGCTGGTGGCGCTCGAGGCCCGGATGATCGGCCGGGCGCGGGTCGATCGCGACAACGCCTTGCTCCATCTCCAGCTGGGTTTTCTCGGGTACCAGCTGGGTGAGGTTACCGGGGCGAACACGCACTACGACGATGCGGCGTCGGAATTCGAGTGGGCGGCCGAGCTGCAGCCACTGTGGCCCTACGCGTGGCACGGGCTGGGGCTGGCCGAACTCGCGCTGGGCGAGAGCTCCGTCATTCCCTTCGAAAATATTCGGCAGGTGCTCGGGAAAGACTACCTGTCCAAAGCGACGGCGGCGTTCGCCCGCGCGGCGGAGGTCGATCCCACCTTTGCCGCGGCCGTCGTTGATCTCGCCGACGCCGCCATGCGCCAACGGATTCGCCCCCGCCTGGAAGTCGCGCTCGGAGCAGTGCGGGAGGCGGCCACCACCGAGGCGGCGAGCGTCCCGGAGGTTCAGCTCGCGCGCGCGCGGCTCGAGCGCATCGCCGGGAGCGGGGACTCGTCGATCGCGGCCCTCGAGCAGTACCTCGCGGTGGGTGGCGACTCGGGTGTCGGATTCCTCGAGCTTGCGAGGTCACTCCACTTCGGGGGCCGCGAGACGGATGGCCAGCGGGCCTACTTTGCCGGCATGAGCGTCGCCGGGTCGGAGCGGGCGACGGCTCTTTACCGACGGGATCTCGGTTGGGCAGCGAGCCCGCAGGAATTGGAGCAGTTTGATCGCCTCGCGGTCGGCGACCGCGAGCCGTGGCTGCGTCGGTTTTGGGAGCAGCGGGACCTGGCTGACGTCCGAGCCCCCGGGGAGCGTCTGGCGGAGCACTACCGGCGGTACTTCTACGCGTTGGATCACTACCGGCTGGTGAGCAGGCACCGCCGATATGACGTGATCAATCCCTACCGCAACGAGCAACAGGAGTTCGACGATCGGGGGATCATCTACCTGCGTCACGGGGAACCCGATCGTCGCTCCACGTTCGCCTCTCCCCGAATACGCCGCGGCATTCGGGAGATCGAGGTGCCCTCGAACGAGTCCTGGCTGTATGCCCGAGCAGACGGCAACCTCCTCTTCCACTTCTCGGCTGGCGAAGACGTCCAGGACTACAAGCTCATCGAAAGCCTGGCGGACGTCCTCGGGGGCCAGGTGTCGCTGCTCCTGCAGGCCGGCGGGGACTTCGATACCGCGCTCGTGGCGGAGTTGTTTGCCTCGCGGATTGCTCTGGATCCTGTCTATCAGCGACTGGCGGCCATCGGAACGGCCGACCACCGCCGCGGGCTCGCCACGGAGCGCCGGGCCGGGAGCCGGGCCATCCGCACCGGGACCACGACGGACAGTTACGCGATCCGTTTTCGGTCCGCGCTTCACACCATCGTGCGCCACCACGTCGTCGGCAACGAGGCCCACACTGGCGGACAGTTGCTGCTCGTGTTCGCGGTACCGGGGGATGCGCTGGTGCCGGAGGTATCCTCGGAGGGCATCACGTACCGGGTGCGCATGCGCGTGCTCGCCGCCGCGGACGGTGGGACCGGGTCGGTGTATGTGGACACGCTTCGGTCGGTGAGGACCCAGCAGGCGTTCGGACCTGGCCAGTACTTGCAGGGCTTTCTCACCGTGCCGATGGCCGCTGGCGAGTATGCGCTGCGAGTGCTCGTCGCCGAGCCGCGGCGTGACGCCGGCGATCTCCTGGCCGAAGAACGTCTCACGATGCCGGACTTCGCGGCCGACACGTTAGCCGTCAGCGATATTGTGGTTGGTCATGTTGGGTCCGATCTCACGTGGCCGGCGGGGAACGACACGGTGCACGTGGCGCCACTGCGCCGGTTCCGGGCCGAGTCGCAACTCGAGGTCTACTACGAACTCCATGGTCTCCGGGAGGGGGAGCCCTACCGAGCCCGGCTCGAGGTGGCCAAGCAGGGTGGGGGGTCGGTCTTCGGCTGGCTCAAACGGCTGTTTGGCGGCGGCGGACCGCCCATTTCGCTGACCTTCGAGGGCGTGGCGTCTGGCCCGACTACCCGCGTTTTGCAAACCGTCGATATCGGGGACCTGTCCGCCGGTCGGTATCGGATGCGAATCCTGGTGGAAAACCCCCGTGGAACGGCGCAAATCGAGCGCCAGACAGCACTTGAGGTGATCGGCACGTAAGTTGCTCAAGTCGTTGGTACTTCACACCCTACGTTTGCGAAGGTACCGGAGGGTGCATGTTTTGTTCGCGCTGCGGGACCGGCGTCGACGACCAGGCGAAGTTCTGTGCGTCGTGCGGTTTCGATTTTTCGCAGGTGACGCCGGTGGGCTCGGTGGACGAGCCCGAGCACGGCGAAATCACTGCCGTTCGCGAGGCCCTCCAGGCTGAGTGGGATATCCAGGAGGAGCTCGGACGCGGCGGCATGGCGATCGTGTTCCGGGCGCGCGACCGCCATCTGGAGCGCGACGTCGCCATCAAGGTTCTCCCGTTCTCCCTAACGTTCGATCGGCAGTTCGTCGAGCGGTTCGAGCGCGAAGCGCGAACGGCAGCGCGCCTCGAGCACCCGCACATCATCCCCATCTATCGAGTGGGCAAGACCGCCAACGTCACCTACTTCGTGATGAAGTACCTGCGAGGCGGGTCGCTGTCGGATCTGCTGGAACGCCGTGGGCGGCTGCGGGTCGACGAGATCCGTCGGCTGCTGATCGAGACCGCCGGGGCGCTCGCGTACGCACACCGGAGCGAAATCGTCCACCGGGACATGAAGCCCGACAACATCATGTTCGACGAGCTCGGTCACTCGTTGCTGATGGATTTCGGGATCGCCAAGGCGGCGACGCGGACCCGAATCACGGGCACCGGCATGTCGATCGGGACGCCCCACTACATGAGCCCGGAACAGGCGCGGGCGCAGGGGCTGGACGGACGGAGCGACATTTACTCCCTGGGTGTCGTGGCCTACCAGTGCCTCACCGGCCAGGTACCGTTCGACGGGGAGGATGCCTTCTCGATCGGCTACAAACACATCATGGAGCCGATCCCGGAGCCACCGCTGCAAACGCCCGAGGAGCGAGAGCTCTTCGCGGTGATCCGGCGGATGATGGCGAAATCGCGAGAGGATCGGTTTCAGTCGGCCGACGAGCTGGAGGCGTTTCTGCAGGGCGAGGGGGCGGCGGGCGACCGGGTTCTCCGGACCTCGATCTCCGAGGCCACGGGTGCGACCCCCGACTCGCTCGGAGCGGCGTCTGGGGCGCGGCGGGCGCTGGAGGCGACCCCCACGACGCCCATCCCGCAAGTGGAGGCTGCCGACGGTGCCCCCCGCAAGAAGCGGGGTGGCGCCCTAGTCGCGTTCTTCCTGTTCATGTTCCTCGGTGCCGGCGGGGCCGGGGGCTATTGGTACTTCATGTTGGACGGCGTGTGGCCGCCGCCGTTCGTGCACTCGCTGCTTGCGCCGATGGCGACCCCGCCGCCGACCCCAATCGATACTGCCGCCCTAGACTCGCTCCAGGCGCTCTTCGCCACCCTCGATACCCCATCGCCCGACTCGGCGGTTGCCGGCAGCGGTGCCGTGCCGTCGCCGTCCGGCGATGTGCCGCCAACCGGTACGCTCATCGTGAGCGGGTTGCCGGCGGGGACTCGATGGCTCCTCAACGGGGAAGCCCAGTCGGATACCGTCGTCGACGTCGAGCCCAAGACCTATCACCTGCGGGTTACGCGGACCGGCTACGTCGATTACGAGACGTCGGAGTCAGTGGGTCGGGGCATGCGCGTGCGCGTGGTCGTGCCGCAGCTCGAGCGGGTTCCGCTCCCGGTCGACCAGCCGGTGGTGCGGCCCAAGCCGGTCGACGACTGTGCCGAACCGGGTCCGGAATACAACAAGAACGGCAGCTGTTTCGATGCTGCACCCGCGCCGAGCCGTGCTCCCATCCTCCCGCTGCCCGATGGCGTCCAGGGGACCCCGCGGACCATCTTGTGGGTCCTGGTTGGTTCGGATGGTCAGGTGAAGAAGGTGAATTGGCAGCGGCGATCCGGCTCCCCCCGCTTCGACGTGGCGGCACAGGCGTTTGCCCGGCAGGGACTCTCCTACACCCCAGCCACGAGGAACGGCCGATCTGTGGATGCCTGGCTCCTCCTGCCGGTCACGGGTCGGTAGCCCATCCGCGGTACGTGATCCACCCTTCCGCGTTCATCGCCCCCGGTGCGGCTTCGGGCCATTCTGCACGGCTGCACCGTGGAGGCCGAGTGCCTGGTGGGGATGGGTGCCGTGCTCTTGAACCATGTCCACGTTGGTGCGGGGTCCGTCGTCGGCGCCGGCGCCGTGGTGACGGAGGGGGTGACGATCCCCCCGCGGGTCGCTGGTGCTCGGAGTGCCGGCCCGCGTGGTGCGATCCGTCGACGAGCGGCTCGCCGGGCGGATCGAAACGACCTGGCGGCACTACGTGGCGTTGGCCCGGCGGCACCGAGCCGGAGGAATCCCGAGGCACACAACATCTTTGTGATGTGAATACTCGGAAGGCGCGCCGCCGCGCCGCGTCTTCGGCCACTTGCGTCGCCTCAGGTCGATTTCTACCTTGCTTCCCCACGCCGGTGCGGGTCCATCTCCCTCGGATGGCCCATCGAAGTCGAGTAGCTTTCAGTTCGGACACCGCTCGCCAGCTCGAGGAAGGGGCTTTTCATGGCATTTGGGGACGATTCCGCGCAGCGCAGTGAGCCGCAGCTCAGCGACAACGCCGTCACGGTACTCAAGCGGCGCTACCTGATCAAGGATGAGCAAGGGCAGCCGGTCGAGGAGCCAGGCGACCTGTTCTGGCGGGTCGCTCGGAACATCGCGCAGGCCGACGCACGCTATGGCGCGAGTCCGGGCGCCGTGGAAGCGCTCGCCGAGACGTTCTTCGGCGTGATGGCGTCACGCGTGTGGATGCCGAACAGTCCCACCCTGATGAACGCCGGGCGGCCCCTGGGGCAGTTGTCGGCCTGCTTCGTGTTGCCGGTCGACGATGCGTTGTCGAACGGCGCGACCGGGATCTACGACACGCTGCGGAACATGGCCCTCGTCCATCAGTCAGGCGGTGGGACGGGGTTCTCGTTCTCACAGCTGCGACCCAAGAACGACGTGGTGCGCTCGACCATGGGGGTCGCGTCCGGTCCGGTCTCGTTCATGTCGTTGTACGACGCGTCGACCGAGGTCGTGAAGCAGGGCGGCACCCGGCGCGGAGCCAACATGGGCATCCTGCGGGTCGACCACCCGGATATCCTCGATTTCATTACCTGCAAGAACGACATCACCAAGGTCACGAACTTCAATATCTCGGTCGGCGTGACGGACGCCTTCATGCAGGCGGTGGAAGCTGGCTGGCCGTACGATCTCGTGCATCCCCGCTCCGGCGAGGTGGTCGGACAGCTCGATGCCCGTGAGGTGTTCCAGTCGATCGTCCACGGGGCATGGAAGACGGGCGAGCCCGGGGTGTTCTTCATCGACCGGGCCAACCACTACAACCCGGTTCCCCATCTGGGCAGTTACGAGGCGACCAACCCGTGCGGTGAACAACCGCTCCTGCCCTACGATGTGTGCAATCTCGGCTCAGTCAACGTCGGGGCCTTCGTGCACGATGGGGAGGTGGACTGGGACGGCCTGCGCCGCACGGTGCACTTGTGCACGCACTTCCTCGACAACGTGATCGATGTCAACCGGTACCCGCTGCCGGAGATCACGGACCTCGCGAACCGAATCCGCCGCATCGGCCTCGGGATCATGGGCTGGGCGGACTTTCTCGTGCGTCTTGGAATCCCGTACAGCTCCGACGACGCCATCGAGTGGGCGCACCGGATGATGCAATTCGTCGACGAGGAGGCCAAGGTCGAAAGCGAGCGCCTCGCCGAGAGCCGCGGGGTGTTCCCGGAATGGGAGCGGAGCATTTGGGGACCCGATGCGTCGTGTGCGCGGGACGCGGAGGGGAATCGCATCCGGCCGATGCGGCGGCTGCGGAACTGCAACCTGACCACCGTCGCGCCGACGGGTACCATCTCCATCATCGCCGGCTGCTCGTCGGGGATCGAACCGCTGTTTGCGGTGGCGTTCATGCGCAACCAGGCGGGTGTCCTGATGCCGGACGTGAATCAGGACTTCGTGGCCCTGGCTCGACAGGAGGGGTGGTACTCGGAGGACCTCATCAGGCGCATCGCCGAAGAGGGCCACATCCACTTCCCGGAGGTCCCGGAGCGGTCGCAAGCGGTGTTCGTCACGGCTCACGACGTGTCACCCGAGTGGCACATTCGGATGCAGGCGGCGTTCCAGGAATGCACCGACAGCGCGATCAGCAAGACCTGCAACTTCCCAAACGAGTCCACCGAGGACTACGTTCGCGAGATCTACGAGATGGCGTACCGCGTCGGCTGCAAGGGCGTCACGGTGTACCGAGATGGCAGCCGGGATCTCCAGGTGCTCTCGACCGGGAAGACCGCCAAAGAAGTGCAGGACGCGCACGGGAGTGAGCGAGACGGGCGCGATACCGAGGTGGTCGACCTGAAGGCGCAGGTTGCCGAGCTGGAGGCGGAGCTGGGTCTGACGCGTAAGCGGATGCACGAGGTGGAGGCGGAAAACCTCCAACGCCGCCAGAAGCGCTCCCGACCGGAGCTGCTGCGCGGGACGACCCGCCGCCTCGAAACACCGCTGGGGACCCTGTACGTGACGATCACGGAGGACGATCGCAGCCAGCCCTTCGAGATGTTCATGAGCCTCGGCAAGGCCGGAGGTGCCCTGATGGCCGATGTCGAAGCCATGGGTCGACTCATCTCGCTGGCGCTGCGATCAGGTATCCCGCTACAGGAGATCTACCGGCAGTTGCGCGGGATCTCGTCCGACCGGGTGAGCGGTCTCGGCCCTAACAAGGTCCTGTCCGTACCGGATGCCATCGGGATCGCCATCGAGAAGTGGATGCAGGAGAAGCAGGGCGTCCAGCAAGATCTCTTGGAAGAGGTCACGATTCCCGGGGCTGTGGCCACACCGCCCAAGAGCAGCCCGTCGCCATCCGACGGAACCCTCTTTGCCTTTAAGCTCGATGCCGATCAGCATGCGGGCGCATGCCCGGACTGCGGATCCCAGCTCGAGTTTGCCGAGGGCTGCATGAAATGCCACGTGTGTGGCTTCAGCGAGTGCGGCTGATCCCACCCCCCGGCGCGGTGGACGGATGGAACACGACGGACCGGGGGGCGCGCGACGGCGCCCCCTTTGGTATGTTGCACCCAGGGTGGGTCGGGAGAGGGCCCGTGGGAGCCGGCAGGCGGCCAGATGGCTGACGGGGCGCAACGGTGTCGAAGGCGTTCCAGCTCGTACGGCAACTCCGGCAGGAAGGGCGCGATCTCGGCTGGCGCGGACTGGTGCGCAGACGGGGATGGACCCTCGTGGTCATGGTGGTCCTGTTCTACCTCGTCCGCGACCTCGTCCTGTATGTCGCGATCCCGCTGGCGGTGGTGTTCGGGCTATCTCGATGACCGAGGTGACGCGATGAAGACCAGCGAAATCTGGGCGCGAGTACGCCGAAGGGGAGCTCACGGGCTCCGACGCGGCGCGTGGTACCCCGTGGTAAGCGAGGTGAGAGACGACCTCGTGCTCGTGGACGTCTCCAGGCGGAACGTTCCTATCCCACGGGCCCTGGTCGAGGTGAGTGACCAGCGGCCGTCACGGTGGAGTGTGGTGCGCTGGGATCCCTCCGAGGCCGGTGCGAAACGCCTGAGCCAGGACGGTCACACCATGATCTACGCCGTGTGTCCCGTGTGCCGTTCGCGAACAAACTTCGAAGAAGCCAAGCCGCAACGCATGCCGTGCTCGGAATGCGGGGGTGAGTTCGAGGTGGATTGGGATCACCCCTGCTGAACCGGTTCCACCCCGAGCCCGCGACGCCCACCACCAATCTCACGGCCCCCCGAGCCGGTCTCTATATTTCGCCATGCCGATTATTGAGCGCAGACGAGCCGTAACGGCACAGGTGGGCGGCGTCCCGATCGGATCGGCCCATCCGATCGTCGTTCAGTCGATGACGAACACCGACACGGCCGATGTCGCAGCGACGACCGAGCAGGTCGCCGCGCTGGCCGCTGCCGGCAGCGAGTTGGTGCGCGTCACCGTCAATTCCGACGCGGCCGCCGCTGCCGTACCGGAGGTTGCAGAGCGTCTGGCCGATCGGGGCGTCACGGTGCCCATCATCGGAGACTTCCACTACAACGGCCACCTGCTCCTGGCTCGGCACGAGTCGCTCGCGGCGACGTTGGCCAAATACCGCATCAACCCGGGTAATGTCGGTGCGCGGCGGCGCGACGAGAATTTCCGCACGATTGTGGACATCGCTGTGGCCCACGACAAGCCCGTGCGAATCGGGGTCAACTGGGGATCGCTCGACAAGAGCCTCCTGACCGAGTTGATGGACGAGAATGCCCGACGGTCCACGCCGTTCTCCGCGCGAGACGTGACCCTCCACGCCATGGTCGAGAGCGCGATGCGCTCGGCGGAGCTTGCCGAGGAGGGCGGCCTGGCGCACGACCGCATCATCCTCTCGGTCAAGATGTCGCAGGTGCAGGATCTGGTCGACGTCTACCGACAACTCGCGCCGCGGTCTGACCATCCTCTACACCTCGGGCTCACCGAGGCCGGCATGGGGGCCAAAGGCATCGTCGCGAGCGCGGCGGGGCTGGCTATTCTCCTCCAGGAGGGCATTGGCGACACTATCCGCGTGTCCCTCACGCCGGCGCCCGGCGGCGACCGCGCGGAGGAGGTGCGTGTCGCGCAGCAGATTCTCCAGGCCATGGGACTTCGGAGTTTCATGCCGCAGGTGACCGCCTGTCCCGGGTGCGGCCGCACCACGTCAACGTTCTTCCAGGAGATGGCGGAGAAGATCCAAGCCTACTTGCACGCGCAGATTCCGGATTGGCGAGAGCATCATCCGGGCGTCGAGGAGATGCGCGTGGCCGTTATGGGCTGTGTGGTCAACGGTCCGGGGGAGTCGAAGCACGCCAATATCGGGATCTCGCTCCCCGGCACCTTCGAAGAACCCAAGGCGCCCGTGTACGTCGATGGCAAGCTGTCCGTGACCCTCAAGGGGGATCGGATCGTGGACGAGTTCATCGAGATTCTCGAGGAATACGTCGGACGAACGTATCCGACGCCGAGGGAACCCGTCACGTCCTGAGCAACCGCCGCCGCCGGTAGTGGAGGGCTGGGAGGAGCGCAGTGGCTCGACGTACCGTGTCGCGACTGGTTGCTCTGTTGCTGCTCGTCGGCTGCGAGCACACCACCCCCTTCGAGCTGCGAGATCGCGAGCCGATGGGACCGGCGAGCGCCCAACTCCCGCTCCGCCTCACCTTCAGCCCGTCCGAAGACCGTGATCGCGCCGCGGTATCGTCCTTGGGCCGATCTCGACGGGGACGGAATCGTTGCTGGTCGTGACGAGCTGCTGCCGCTCTTTCTCCGGGCTGCTCGGGACCTTTCACACCCGTCTTTCTCCATGGCCCTCCTCGGCTCGTGCGAATCGGGATCGAGATTGCGTTCTAACTCACCCAGGTTACCCTTCAACACGGATGTGCAAAGTCCCTGTGGAGAACGCCGCAGGAGTGTGGAGTCCGTGTCGAAATCTGTGGATAACCACGAATGTTGTGAACACGCCGCCACGCTTCTCGCCGACGCGGACCGGGTCACGGTGCTCACGGGTGCCGGGATGTCCCAGGAGTCGGGGGTGCCGACCTTTCGCGAGGCGCAGACCGGCCTGTGGGCGCGGTACGACCCCTCAGACCTGGCGACGCCCGAGGCGTTTGTTCGCCATCCGGCGCGCGTGTTCGGGTGGTATCTGTGGCGGTTTCGATTGACACGAGCCGTCGAGCCGCATGCCGGACACTATGCGCTGGCATCGATGGCGGAGCGCTTCTCCGACTTCACCTTGGTGACGCAGAACGTGGACGGTCTCCACCGTCGGGCGGGCAGTCGCGACCCCGTCGAGTTGCATGGGTCGCTGGAGTCCTTTCGGTGCGCCGACCGCGGGCATCCGTTCGACGTCGGTGCCCTGGAGGGATTGGGTGGTTCGGAGCCCGGTGACGTCACCCCCCCGGCGTGCCCGCAATGTGGAAGTCCGGCACGACCAGCGGTCGTGTGGTTTGGCGAGGTCTTGCCCGCTGAGGCGCTGGAGCGCGCGTGGGCGGCGGTGCAAGGGTGCGACGTGCTGCTCGTTGTTGGTACGTCCTCCGTGGTGTACCCGGCCGCGGCGCTGCCCGAGATCGCCTTGCGGCGCGGTGTGCCCGTCATCGAAATCAACCCCGAGCGAACGCCGCTCACCGCGCACGCCGCCCTCTGGTGGCCCGGATCGGCCGCGACCGCGCTCCCGATGTTGGATGGATCCCTGAGCGCGCTGGGCTCACGATGAGTTCCGTGGCTCCGTTCCGGCGCACGAAGGTGGTCGCTACACTCGGGCCCGCGTCAGCCGACCAATCCGTGTTGAGCCGGTTGATGCGGGCGGGCGTCGACGTCGTCCGCATCAACAGCTCGCACGGTGACCCCGCGACCTGGGGAGAGTGGATCGATCGGGTGCGTCGTGTTTCAGCCGACCTCGATCGGCACGTAGCGGTGCTGGTCGATCTCCAGGGTCCGCGCATTCGCGTCGGCACCCTCGACCGGCCGCTCGATCTCGATCGTGATGACCGCGTGGTGTTTGCCCCGGAGGGGAGCGCCCGTCCCGGCGAGATTCCCACGACATACGCCGCGCTCGCCAAGGATGTCGAAGTCGGGAAGACCCTGTTGCTCGATGACGGGCTCTTATCGGTCGAGATCGTCGCGGTCGACGGTCCCCGCGTCCACGGTGAGGTGCGGCAAGGGGGAGTACTCCGGAGTCACAAGGGCATGAATCTCCCCGGGATCTTCGTGAGTGCGCCGGCACTCACGGAGAGCGATCGGGGCCATCTGGCCGTGGCGGTGGATCATGGGGCCGACTACATCGGGGTCTCGTTCGTCCGCCGTGCCGAGGACGTATCGATGGTTCGCGCCCTCGTGCCGCCCACGGTTGGCCTCGTCGCCAAGATCGAGATGGCCGCCGCTCTCAACGACCTCGATCGGATCGTCCATGCCGCGGACGCCCTCATGGTCGCACGCGGCGATCTTGGTGTCGAGCTGCCGTTCGAGAAGGTCCCCCTCACCCAGAAGCTTTTGATCGCGGAAGCGAACCGCCACGCGCGACCGGCCATTACGGCAACCCAGATGCTGGAGTCGATGGTTCACAGTCCCCGACCGACCCGGGCGGAGGCGTCCGACGTGGCCAACGCCATTCTCGACGGGACGGATGCCGTGATGCTGTCCGCCGAAACGGCGGTTGGCGAGTATCCGGTCGAAGCCGTCGAGGCCATGGCCAGGATCATCGTGGAGGTGGAGCGCACCGTCGCCACCGGCGGCAGCCGCCGTCGGCGCGGGGTGCTGACCGAGGGCGAGACGCCGACGGTGGACGATGCCATTGCGTACGCGACGGTGGTGGCGGCCGAGACCCTCGAGGTCCCGCGGATCGTCTGTTTCACGAAGAGCGGCTTCACGGCACGCAAGATCGCTGCCCATCGTCCGACGATCCCGATTGTCGGCCTCTCCACCGATATTGAGACCTGCCGACGATTGGCGCTGGTCTGGGGCGTGATGCCGACCCGAGTGGAGGATGCGCCGACCTACGAGACGATGTTGGGCAAAGCGCGGGACGCACTCCTCGCTCGCGGGGTGGTGCGGGAAGGGGATCGCATCGTCGTCACGGCCGGAGTGCCGTTCCACGTGCCGGGGACCACCAACCTGCTCAAGGTGGAGACGATTTGAGCGGACGGATGGTGATTCTCGGATCGGGCACGTCGTTCGGCGTGCCCGTGGTCGGATGCGACTGTGCGGTGTGCCGATCCGACGATCCGCGGGACCGGCGGACCCGCACAGCGGCCGTGATCGAGACGCGTGGGGTGCGCCTGCTGGTCGATACACCGCCGGAGTTGCGGTTGCAGCTGGTCGGCGCCGGCATCGCCGGGGTGGACGCCGTGTTCTACACGCACGAGCATGCCGATCACGTCGCCGGGATCGACGACCTTCGGGCGATGTCGGTCCGTCGGGGTCCGTTGGCGGTCTACGGCCCACCGGACACGCTCGCTGAGCTGGCGCGGCGCTTCTCGTACATCTTCGACCCGTCCGTGGAGCCGACGCCCGGCACCAACAAGCCGGAGTTGCGGCCGATCGGCATCGCACCGCTCCAGGCGGTGCAGGTGGATGCCGTGTCCGTGCTGCCCGTCGAGCTCGATCACGGAGGTTCGCGCGTCTACGGGTACCGAGTCGGTCGCGCCGCCTACCTCACCGATGTCAAAATGGTGAGCGACGCGGCGTACTCCGCGCTCGAGGGGGTCGACGTGCTGGTCATCAACGCGCTCTTCGAACGCCCACACCCGACGCATCTGTCGTTCGACGAGGCAGTCGAGGTCGCGCGTCGGGTCGGTGCCCGCCGGACGTTCATCACTCATCTGACGCACCGCTATGCGCATGCCTGGCTCGAAACGCGGTTGCCGGAGGGGATCGCACCGGCCTATGATGGGCTCGTCGTTCCGTTTTGACGGCGATCTCGCGGGATGGTAATTTCAAGGGGCACAAGCACGTAGCGCCGCTCGATTCGACTCGGGGATCGAGGGCATTTTTCACGGACCGCTCAGCGTCGCATGGCTCGTGTTCTGAGCGGTTCATATCTCTGTCCGCCTTCAGTGGTTCCCGAGAGAGGGGACGGAAGGGAGGGAGATCAGCATGCCCCATGTGAGGGATGACAAGCCGGTGATCATCATCGAGAAATCCAGTGGTGGATTGGGTGGGTTCTTCCTCGGGTTGTTGATCGGGGCGGGAGCAGCGCTGCTCCTCGCGCCGCAGAGTGGCGAAGAGACACGGGAAGTGTTGCGGACCCGCGGGCTCAAACTCCGCGACGACGCTCAGGCCAAGGCTGAGGAGCTGCAGGATCGGCTCGGTGACGGCTATGATCGCGCCAAGGAGCGCATGGAGCAGGGCGTCGAGTCCGCGCGTCGGACGTTTCGCGAGAAGCGAGCCGGAGCGCACGATGCCGTCGATGCCGGCCGAGCTGCCGTTCACACGGCGCGCGACGAGCTGGAGCGGCGCCTGCAGGAAGCGCGCGCGGCGCGCGGGGAAGAGGACGAGACGACCTGAGCTGAGAGACGGAACGAGTCGTGCCGTCCGCACGGCGTCGGGGGTGGGCATCGTCGCCGCTGGGCTTTGTGCGCCGGGTGACCTGGGGTGCCTACGATGACAAGGTACTCTTCCTGGCGAGCGCCATGACGTTCGACGCACTGTTGGCGTCGCTCCCGTTGATTCTGCTGTTGTTGGCGGTGCTTGGGCAGGTCCTGCACTCGACCGGGGATCCGGCGATGCAGGACCTCACTGCCCTGCTGGATCGCCTGCTGCCCCGTTCATCCAGCGCCGCCGAGGGGCCCATCCGCCGGGCCGAGGGCATCCTGACGTCGGTGATCGACAGCCGCGCCCAGCTGTCGGTGTTCGGTATCCCGCTGTTTCTCGTGCTGGCAACCAGGTTCTTCAGCGGCACCCGTGCCGCGCTGAACGAGGTATTCGACACGTCGGAGACGCGGTCCTACCTGCGCGGCAAGATGATCGATCTTTACCTCGTGCTCGTGACGCTGGTACTGGTGGTGGCGAACGCCTACCTCACGCTCCGGTTCGCGCAGGTTCCCTGGCTCGGCCGGTTCGCGGCGACCGTGTCGACCTATGCGCTCGGGGTTCTCTTGTTCTACGTGATCTACACCATCGCCCCCACCCGACGCATGCGGCCGGACACGGCCGTGGTCGCTGCGGCCGTTGCGTCGTTGGGGTTCGAGCTGGCAAAGCGGGGGTACAGCGCCTACCTCTCTAACACGGCCACGATCGACCAGCTCATCTCGGACGCCAACGCCATTGCGGTGTTGCTCTTCGTGCTCTGGGTGTATGCGATGTCGTGCGTGTTCCTCGTCGGCGCGGAGGTGGCTGAGACGTACGATCTCGTGCGGCGCCAACGGGAGCAGCGGGAGATCCTCGCGTGAGAGCGGGCCTTCTGGGCGCGGGTGGGACATGACGCCGGCTCCCCGCGTCGTCGATCTCCGCAGCGACACCGTGACGCGACCGTCGCCAGCCATGCGCCGGGCCATGGTCGAGGCGGAGGTCGGTGACGATGTGCTCGACGGCGATCCCACGACCCGTCGTCTGGAGGAACGGATTGCCGACCTCGTGGGCATGGAGGCCGCGCTCTTCTTCCCCTCGGGCGTGCAGGCTAACCAGACGGCGGTGTGGCTCCACGCCGATCGGGGCACGGAGGTCCTTCTCGAGGCGAATGCCCATCTCGTGTTGTACGAGATGGCGGGCATTGCCGGTCTGGCCGGTGCGCAGATACGACCGGTCGCGACGCCAGATGGTCTTCTAACGGCGGAGCTGGCGACGGCCGCCTGGCGCCCGGCATCCCCCCATGTACCGCGTATCAGCCTGGTTGCTGCGGAAAACACCCACAACGCCGCTGGCGGCAAAGTGATGCCCCTCGCCGTGTGGGATGCGCTGGTGGCGCTGACGCGGGACCGGGACGTGCCGCTGCACCTGGACGGGGCGAGGCTCTGGCACGCCGCCACGGCACTCTCGGTGCCGCCGGCGCGGGTCGCGCGAGGTGCGGCGTCGCTCATGGTCTCGCTGTCGAAGGGCCTCGGGTGTCCGGTGGGCAGTTGTCTCGCCGGCAGTGCGGCGTTCATCCACGAGGCGCGCGAGGCACGGCGGCGGTTCGGCGGGGCGATGCGACAATCCGGGATTCTGGGTGCTGCTGGGCTCTTCGCTCTCGAGCACCATCTTGATCGACTGGCCGAAGATCACGCGAACGCCGTGGCATTGGCGAATGCCCTGGCCGGCCACCAGGCAGTGCGTCCGCTCACTCCGGAAACGAACATCGTCATGTTGGATCTCGTCGGCGACGGTCTGTCGGCCGACGCGGTGTTGCCCCGTCTGGCTGTGGAGGGCGTCTTGCTCGTGCCGTTCGGCCCCACGCGACTGCGGGCCGTCACCCACCTCGACGTGTCGGCGGACGACGTGACCTGGGCGGGGGGGACGATCGCCCGGGTGTTGGCGTCGTAGGACGCCGACCCAGTGCACCCGCGGTTTCGGTGGGTCTTCGATACAGAGTTGGAGGGTCGGACGAGGCGTGCCACACTCCCCGCCGTTCAGCTCCTTGCCCTGTCGTTCGCGGGTCTCATTGGCGTGGGGACGCTCGGATTCCTGTTGCTTCCAGGCCTGTACGTTGGACCGCGGCTCTCGGTGATCGATGCGCTGTTCACTGCCACGAGCGCTGTCTGCGTGACCGGCCTGGTGGTGGTCGACACCGCGACGTTCTTCACTGGGTGGGGGCAAGCCTGGATCGCTTGGCTGATCCAGTTGGGCGGTCTGGGGATTCTGACGATTGCCACCCTGATCATCCTGGCGCTCGGGCGGCGGCCCACCATGGCCGTGGGCCAGTCCGTTGGGCAACACCTGCCCCGCCGGTTCGGGAGCCCCCGTGCGGTGCTGCGCGCCGTCGTGGTCGTCACCTTCATCGCGGAGGGGGCGGGTGCCATGGTGCTGTGGCTGTCGTGGGGCGGGGAGATGGGATGGGCGCGTGCCGTCTGGCCGGCAGTGTTCCACGCGATCTCGGCGTTCTGCAACGCGGGGTTTTCGACCTTCTCGACATCCCTCGTCGGGTTTCGAGAGCACCTGCCGACCCTGGCGACGATCAGCGCGCTCATCGTTCTGGGCGGCCTGGGATTCGTCGTGTTGACCGATGTGTGGGTTCGGGTCGTCCCGCGCACCACGCGCCGGCTGTCGCTCCACACGACGTTGGTGCTGGCGACCACGGTGGTGCTCCTCGTCGGCGGCGCCGTGCTGTTCTACGTCTTCGAGGCGGCTAATGTGTTGGGGGGCATGGGCGTCGTGACCCGAGCCCTGAACGCTGCCTTCATGTCGGTGACCGCGCGGACCGCGGGCTTCAATACCGTGGATTACGGCACCATCTCGGATACGTCCGTGGTGCTCACGATCCTCTTGATGGTCATTGGGGGGTCCCCCGGATCGACAGCCGGCGGCATCAAGACCACCACAGCGGCGCTTCTGGCGCTCCTGTTCGTTTCCCATCTCAGAGGCAAACGCGAGGTCTCGGCCCGCCATCGTACGGTGCGACCCGAGCATGTCGCACTCGCCACGGGGCTCGCCGTGGGAACGGTTGCTGTGCTCGCGGCCGCCGTGTTCGTGCTCATGATCTCCGAGCTCCCTGTGAACGTGCAGGACCGCACCCTCCTGGTGCGGGCCACCTTCGAAGCGGCCAGCGCGTTCGGAACCGTCGGCCTATCGATGGGTCTCACCGCCGCTCTCACCACGGCGGGCAAACTGGTCATTACGTTCTTGATGTTCCTGGGCCGTGTTGGCCCGCTGACACTCGCGGCGTCCATGGCGATTGCGGCCCAGCGCCGCCGGGCACATTATCGGCACGCGTTCGAAGACGTTGTCGTCGGCTGATGTTCGGCTCCACGAGTCCGATAGGAGGCGGTTCCCGGATGTCTCGTTTTCTGGTCGTCGGGTTGGGCCACTTCGGTTCTTGGGCGGCGCAGACGCTGTATCAAATGGGCCACGAAGTGATCGGCATCGATGCCAATCCCACCGTCGTCGACCGTCACGCGGAGATGGTGACGCGAGGTATCGTGGGTGACGCCACCGACCCGGCCTTGCTAGCGGACCTCGGCGCAGACGGGGTCGACGCGGCCATTCTCAGCACAGGCGAGAACTTGGCAGCCAGCGTCCTGGTAGCGCAGGCGCTCAAGGATCTCCACGTGCGGGAGATTTTTGTAAAGGTCGCGAGCCACGAGGCGGCTCGCGTGTTCGAATCCATCGGAGTGTCGGACACGGTATTCCCCGCTCGCCAAGCGGCGCTGCGTTTGGCTCACCGGATCAGTTCCAAGGCGGTCTTCGACTACCTCCCCCTGTCTCGGGGCTACTCAATGCAGGAGGTGGCGATCCCGGATCAGTGGATCGGGCACTCGCTGCGTGATCTGGAGCTTCCCAAGCGACACGGCATCAACGTGGTCGCGTTGTATGACGTGCTGACCGACACGTTGCAGCCCGTCCCGGACCCGGACACGCCACTCAAGGAGTCGGATCTCGCGATTGTGGTCGGACGAGACGACACGATCGCCAAGGTCCTTCGCGTCGATCGGACAGGGGGCTGATCTCCATGCATGTCGTCGTTGTCGGTGCGGGGGAAGTCGGCTACCACGTGGCGGATCGGCTTGTCGGACTCCAGCACGACGTCGTCGTCGTGGACGTGGAGCCCCGGCGTCTCGAATACGTCGCCAATCATCTGGACGTCGCGGTGGTCGAGGGAAGTGGAACGAGTATGGCCACCCTGGAGGAAGCCGGCATTCAGAAGGCGGCGTTGTTGCTCGCCGTGACCAACGTGGACGAGGTGAACCTCGTCACGTGCATGAGTGCGCGGGAGGTCGAGGCGCTCACAACAGTCGCGCGGGTGTCCAACCCCACGTTCTATCGCGATGCCCGCAACCTGCGACCGGCGGCATTCGGCGTCGACGTGCTGATCAACCCCGAGCGGGAGCTGGCGCTCGAGACCGTTCGCCTCCTCAAGACCACGGCCGCGACCGACGTGGCCGTGTTCGCAGGCGGAGCGGTGCAGCTGCTGGGCTTGATGGTGGCACCCGGGGCACCCGTTGCCGGCCGGCGGCTGGTCGATCTCGCCGCGGAGCATGGCGACCGGCCCATCCTCACGGTCGCGGTGGAGCGCGACGGCGCGACCATCGTGCCCAGAGGCGACACGGAGATCCGCGTCGGTGACCATCTGTTCGTGGCCACCAAGGCGGGGGAGGTGGCGACGGCACTGGAGTTGGTGGGCTATCAGCCTGCCACGGTTCGACGCGTGATGGTCACCGGCGGAAGCACCGAGGCGTATTACCTGTCCCACCTGCTGCAACAGCACCGGGTGCAGACGACCCTGCTGATCGAGGACCGGCAGCGAGCCCAGGATCTCGCGGAGGAGCTCGACAAGGTGCTCGTGCTGCACGGCGACGCCACGGACGTCGAGCTGCTCGAGCTCGAGGGCGTCGGCGGCGCGGACGGGTTCGTCGCCCTGACAGAACATGACGAGATCAACATCCTGTCCTCGCTGGTCGCCAAGCGCGCCGGCGCACGCCAGGTCATCACGCTGGTCAATAAGCGGGACTATATCCCCCTCGCCCGACACATCGGCCTCGACGCCGCCGTGAGCCCCAGGCTGTCCGCGGCGAACGCGATCCTGCGTCATGTGCGGCGGGGCAGCGTGACCCGGGTGGCGACGTTCGAGGGGAGCGACGCTGAAGCCATCGCGTTCACGGTCTCCCCGGCGTCACCGATCGCCGGGAAGTCGCTCGCGGAAGCTGGCATCCCCGCCGGCGCGATTGTGGCCGCCATCGTCCGCGGGACGGAGGTGGTCGTCCCGCGAGGGCACGACAGGATCGAAGTCGGTGACTCGGTCGTCGTGTTCACCCTGCCGGAAGCCGCCCAGGCCGTCAGCGAGTACTTCCCGGCGTGAACCTCCGCGAGGTTCTGCATGTCATCGGGGCCCTCCTTATGTGGACGGCGGGGGCCATGCTGCTCCCCACGGTCTACGCCGCCGGGGAAGGACTCTTCGTGCCCTGGATGGCGGCATCACTGGGCACGGCGGTGCTCGGCCTCGGCCTCTGGCGCCTCACCCCCCGGGAGATCCGGATCAATCCGCGTGAGGGCGTGGCGATCGTCGGTCTGGGATGGATCGCCATCGTGCTGGCGGGGGCCGTGCCCTTCATCGTGACCGGCACGGCCCCCACCGTGGCCGGTGCCGTGTTCGAGTCCGTCTCGGGCTTCACGACGACCGGTGCCACCATCTTCCCGATCATCGAAGATCTCCCGCGGAGCATTCTTCTGTGGCGCAGCATCAGCCACTGGCTCGGCGGTATGGGGATCATCGTACTTGGCGTGGCGATCCTCCCGCTTCTCGGCATGGGGGGGGCACAGCTATTCCACGCCGAGGCTCCAGGGATTCCGAGCGACCGCCTCCGGCCGCGGATCGCATCGACCGCGCGGCTGTTGTGGGGCGTGTACGCTCTCCTCACGGCGATGCTCGCCGGGCTCTACCTCCTACTCGACATGGACGTGTTCGAGGCCGTGAACCACGCCATGAGCTGCCTAGCCACCGGGGGGTTTTCGACGCGCACCGCGTCCATGGGTGCGTTTTCGGCCGTGACGCAATGGGTCACGATGCTGTTCATGATCGTGGCGGGGACGAACTTCACCCTCCACTATCGAGTGCTGAGCGGGCGGCTCGGCGCGTGGGTGCGCGACGAGGAATGGCGCTGGTACGTGGGATCGATGGCGGTGGCGTGGGCGATGGTGTTCGTCGCACTCGGTGTCTCCCGCGGCGGGTGGGGCGCGGACGCGGCGCGCGAAGCCATGTTCAACGTGACCGCGGTCCACACCACTACCGGGTTTGCGACGGCCGACTTCGGGTTGTGGCCCGCGTTTGCCCAAGTGATCCTGCTGGGGCTCATGTTCATGGGTGCGATGGGTGGATCCACCGGAGGAGGCTTCAAGTCGGTCCGGACCGGCGTCGTGCTCAAGCACGTGGCCGGAGAGATCCGCAAGGTGCTGCATCCCCGCGCCGTGGTGGTCACCAAGCTGGGCGGACGCGCGGTGCGGCCGGAGGTGCTGCACAACGTTCTGGCGTTCCTCGCGCTGTACGTCGTGACCCACGGGATTGGCACGCTACTGCTAGCGGCCATGGGCGAGGATCTGGTTACTGCCCTCAGCGCGTCCTTGGCGGCCATGAGCAGCATCGGCCCCGGGCTGGGTGAGGTCGGGCCCGCGTCTCACTACGGAAATCTGGGTAGTGCTGCCCATCTGGTGCTGTCGCTCCTGATGCTGCTAGGGCGGCTCGAGTTCTACACCCTGCTCGTCCTCGTTTTCCCCAGCACGTGGGCGAGCTGGGGAGGGACCGAGTAGCAGCGTGGCACGAGCACCGGCACTGCCGAGTGCCGGTCGGCGGGGCTACCTTTCGGGTGCCCCAGGTCCGGGGGGCCCGTGCGCGCGAACCGCGTCAGGACCGTGCAGGTAGCAGCGCTAAGTGATGTCACGGGTCGCTTCGGGGTGCCTGGGGCACTTATCTTCAATCCCCAATGACGTATCTCGCCCTCGCCCGGAAATACCGACCCACGCGGTTCGTCGACCTAGTTGCCCAAGCGCATGTCGCGGTGGGGTTGAGCGGCGCGGTCGCACGA
This sequence comes from Gemmatimonadota bacterium, assembly GCA_029863245.1. Taxonomy (GTDB): domain Bacteria; phylum Gemmatimonadota; class Gemmatimonadetes; order Gemmatimonadales; family GWC2-71-9; genus JAOTVV01. The sequence goes on along the minus strand of JAOTVV010000001.1, from coordinate 143,062 downwards.
GACCGCGTGGCCCACGCGTACCTGCTGACGGGTCCTCGCGGCGTTGGAAAGACGAGCGCCGCCCGCATTCTGGCGATGGCCCTCAACTGTGAGGCACGAGGGAACGACGGCGAGCCATGCGGCACGTGCGAGTCCTGTCGCCGCATCTGGTCTGGTGGAGCGAACCTCGACGTGGTCGAGATCGACGCCGCGAGCAATCGCGGCGTAGACGACGCACGGGACCTGCGTGAGCGCGCTTCCTATGCGCCGAGCGGTGCCGGGCGATTCAAGGTGTACATCATCGACGAAGCCCACATGCTCACGCGGGAAGCCTGGAACGCGCTCCTCAAGATCCTCGAGGAGCCGCCGCCCCGTGTGGTGTTCGTCTTTGCGACCACCGAACCGCAGAAGATCGCCAATACGGCCGCCCCGGTCCTGAGCCGGGTGCAACGGTTCGATTTCCGACGGCTCGGACCTACCACGATCGTCCAGCGGCTGCAGTTTGTCGCAGAACAGGAGGCGATCGAGATCGAGCCCGAGGCCCTGCAGCTCATCGCGCGGGTGGCGCGCGGCGGGATGCGGGATGCGCTCTCGATGCTGGATCAGGCGGTGGCATTCGGGGAGGGTCGCATCTCGGCCGCGCGGGTCCGGGAAGCACTCGGTCTCATCGACGACGAGATGTACGCTGAACTGCTCGATCTCGTGGCCGGTGGCGACTCGGCCGGAGTGTTCCCGTACGTGGCCCGACTGGTCGAGGCAGGCGTAGACCTGGCGGAGTTCATGGGTGGCGCCGGAGAGGTCTTGCGGGCGTTCCTCGTCCGCCTCTTGGGGGGTGAGCCGGAGGGTGTAACCGAGGTCCTCCGTGGAGCCATCGATCGACATGCGCCGGACCACGCGGCGGGCGACCTGCTGCGGATGCTCAAGCTTCTGAACGACGCCGAAGCCGCGATCCGCCGGAGCCCCAATGCCCGGCTCCAGGTGGAGGTGTTGCTCCTCCAGTGGACGCTGCTCGATCGCACGGTGGCGCTCGGCGACATCCTCAATGCCCTGGGTGACGTCCGGCCCGCCAAACCTGGTGGGGTGACCAAGGCATTGCCGTCACGTCGCCGAACGGCCCCCCCGCGGGACGACACGGTGCCGACGCCCGCGCCCGCCCCCCCAAGCGAGACCGAGCGGGCCCCACGGGCTCAGCCGACGGCTCCGGCCGAGGGACCGCTCACGATGGAGCATCTCGGCACCCACTGGCCGGCAGTGTTGGACGAAGTCTCCCGGCGGCGACGGATGTTGCGTGAGGCGCTCACGGACGCCGTGCCCGTCGCACTCGACGGCGACGAGCTGGTCATCGAAGTGGGGGGGAGCGAGGCCCAAGTCGAGGGGCTGGCACGCACCAGCGCCGTCGTGGCTGGTGCGATCGAGGCGGTCGTCGGCCGGAGGGTGCGCACCACGTTCAAGGCGGCTGGGACCGAGCCATCCACGTCGGCGGAGCCGCAGGTGCGGCGCCTGGACGAGGCGTCGGATCGGGAGCGGCGACTGCGGCTCTACCGCGAGAAAGATCCGGCCTTGGACGCCGCTGCCGAAGCGCTGGATCTCGAACTCCTGGAGTAACTTGCGAGGCTTCTGGGGGTAGGGTAGCTTGCACGTTCGGGTCGGGAAACCTAGAACTCTCACCACACACCTATGGCTGATCTTTCTCAGCTTCTTCAACTGGGCCAGCAGATGCAGGGACGGCTGACCCAAATGCAGACGGAACTCGCCGAGCAGAGCGTTACCGGCTCGGCCGGTGGGGGTATGGTCAAGGTCACTGCGGACGGCCGGGGACAGGTGCGGTCGGTGTCGATCGACCCCGCGGCGCTCACCGATGCCGACGTCGAGATGTTGGAGGATTTGGTGCTCGCGGCCGTCGCCGACGCGCAGCGTCGTGCGGAGGACCTGTACCGGACCGAGCTGAAGAAGATCGCAGGCGGGATGCCGCTTCCGTTCCAATTCCCGATCTAAGCCGTGGCGGCGATCGAGGATCTGATCGGTGAGTTGAGCAAGCTCCCGGGCATCGGGAGAAAGACCGCGACGCGTCTCACGTACTTCTTGCTGAAACAGCCGCCCGAGGCCGGTCGACGGTTGGCTCGCGCCCTGGACGCCGTCGCCACGCGGGTTGGCCCCTGCTCGGTGTGCGGGAACCTGGGAGAGACGGATCCCTGCGTGATCTGCGAGGACACGCGTCGCGATCGCTCAACCGTGTGCGTGGTCGAAGAAGCATCCGACATCGGGGCGATCGAACGGACCGGGGAGTACCGCGGCGTGTACCACGTACTCGGCGGTCACTTGTCGCCCCTGGACGGCATCGGTCCGGACGACCTCCGCCTCGACGGACTCCGCGCGCGCCTGTCCAACGGCTCGTCCGTCCGCGAAGTGATCGTTGCGACCAATCCCTCGATGGAGGGAGAAGTGACGGCGACGTACGTGCGGGGAATCGTGGAGGCACAGAGCGTGCGCGTGACCCGCATCGCGTTGGGCCTGCCGGTGGGCGGCGACCTCGAATATGCCGACAACGTCACGATCGCACGGGCCCTCGCAGCACGGCGCGAAATGGAGTGATCATGAGCCGGCGAGTGCAGGTGTTGGTGGTGGGCTTCGGGGTCGGGGCGGTCGTCGGCGCCGTGTTGGCACAGCAGTCGGTCGGACGGCATCGCCGAGCCTTGTTCAGCGGTCGCCCGCTGCGGCGCCTTTCGGCGTTGAGCTATGTGGGTAAGCATCCCTCGGTCGAAGCGGTTCGCCTGTTGCACGACTACCTGACGTGGGAGCAGCATCCCATGTTGCGTCGCCGCGCGGAACGGATCGTTCGGCGCATGGAAGCGAGACTCGCTGAGGTGAGGACCGGATGACTGGTGCGGGCACGTGGTCGCTGGACGAGCGCCACCATCGGCAGATCACCGCGCATTTGGCTTCACTCCTAAAGGAGTCGAACGCACGGTGCGCGCTGCTGGTTGATCGCGCCGGTCAGCTACTCGCGAGTACGGGGGAGCAGCTTTCGTTCGACCCCACCGCGTTCGCGTCGCTGACCGCCGCCGACTTCAGCGCCAACGACCAGCTCGCCAAGATGATCGGCGAGCCGGAGTTTGCCTCGCTCTTCCACCAGGGGGAGCACGAGTCGATGTATCTGGCCGACGTCGCGCGGCGCGTCATTCTCGTCGTGCTCTTCGACGAGCGGACCACGGTCGGGCTGGTGCGGCTGCGCGTCAAGCAGACCGTGGCGGATCTCGCTGCGCTGTTCGAGCAGATCTTCCGTCGAGCGGCATCGGCGGAGGCCGGTGGGCCGCAGCAGCGACCCAGCGGCCCGCTCGCGGGAGCCGAAGACGAGATTGACAGACTATTCGGGGATTAGGCGGAGGCTCGTTCGACCATGTCAATGATCAACTACGCCTCTCGCGAGATCAACTGCAAGCTCGTGTACTACGGGCCGGGGCTGGGCGGTAAGACCACGAACCTCGAACACGTGTACACCAAAGTCGCCCCGGAAACGCGGGGGAAGATGGTATCGCTCGCCACCGAAACCGAGCGGACGCTCTTCTTCGACTTCCTACCCGTCGATATGGGGACGATTCGCGGGTTCAAGACCCGCTTCCACCTGTACACGGTGCCGGGGCAGGTTTACTACAACGCGTCGCGCAAGCTCATCCTCAAGGGGGTCGACGGCATCGTGTTCGTCGCCGACAGTCAAGTCGAGCGCATGGAGGCGAACGCAGAGTCCATGCAGAATCTGTACGACAACATGTCGGAGTACGGGTACGACCTCACCAAGCTCCCCTTCGTCATTCAGTACAACAAGCGTGACCTCCCCAACGCCGCACCCATTCGCGAGCTGCAGGGACAGGTCAACCCCGGCTGGGAAGTTACCGAGCCGAGCAAGCAGAAACCCGTGCCCGATCCGCGGCACGCCGGCGAATCGCTCATCGAGCAGCGGGACGGTGTCTGGATCCAGCGGGCGCCGTATTTCGAGTCGGTGGCGATTACCGGAGACGGTGTTTTCGACACGCTCAAGGCGGTCGCCAAGATGGTGCTCCGCACGCTGAGCTGAGGGGTCCGCGGTGATCTGGACTCTGCCCAACATCCTCACCGTTGCGCGCATCGCACTGGCGCCAGTCATTGCGCTCCTGCCGTTCATCAGGGGGTATACGCCAAAACTCATCGCGTTCGTGGTGTTCCTCGCGGCGGCGATCAGCGACATCTACGACGGGCGCCTGGCACGCGAACGTGGCGAGATCACCGACCTCGGCAAACTCCTCGACCCGCTCGCCGACAAACTGCTGCTCGTGGCCACGCTGATCCCCATCTACTGGATCAGCCGCTATCCCATGCGACAGTACGAGATTCCATGGTGGGGGAACCTCCCCCTGTGGGTCGCGCTGCTCTTGGTCGGCAGAGAAGTCGTGATGACCGTGTTCCGCCAGGTCGCCAAACGCCGCGGGGTGGTGATCGCGGCGGCCAAGGCCGGGAAGATCAAGACGATTGTGCAGGACGTCTTCATCGGTGCCACGATCCTGTGGTTCGCGTGGAAAGACATGCGTGCCGCATTCGGATGGCAGGGCGGGTGGCTCGGCTCGTTCTGGGAGCAGTTCCACGGTACCGTGGTTGCCATCACGCTGGCGGGAGCGGTCCTGCTCACCGCCTACTCGCTCGTGTACTACGTGTATCGATATCGGAGGCTGTTTCGGGGAGCGTCGACCGCGCAGGGCACGTCGCACGATGGAGCTTGAGATCGTCACGGTCGGCACGGAGCTCCTTCTCGGTTTCACCCTCGACAGCAACGCCGCAGACATTGCCCGCGCTCTCGCGGCCGTGGGCGCACGCGTAACACGCCGCGTCACCGTGGGGGACGACGAACGCGCAATTCGCGATGCGGTTGCAGGCAGTCTGCGCCACACGAAGCTAGCCGTGGTGACCGGCGGTCTGGGTCCGACCAAAGACGACGTCACCAAGACGGCTGTGGCCCGGCTGTTCGGAGCGCCGCTCGAGCTCGACGAGGCCTATCTGGGGGCGCTGACGCGCCGTTTCGCCCGGTTCCGGCGCGCGCCTATGCCCCTCAGCAACCGCTCCCAAGCAGAATTCCCGCGAGGGGCCACCAGGATCCCGAACGCCCGCGGCACCGCGCCCGGCCTCATTCTCCAGGGCCCACTCGGTACGGCAGTGCTGTTGCCCGGGGTTCCCGCCGAGATGCGGCAGATGCTCGGGGACCACGTGGTGCCGTTCATCGAAGGGCTCATGAGCCGGGAAGGCCACCGCGGGTGGCCCATCCGTTCTCACACGCTCCGCACGACAGGTGTCACCGAATCGGGGCTGGCCGACCTGCTGGCTGGCCTGGAGCCCGGGCTTGAGGGGGTGAGCCTGGCCTATCTGCCTGGTTGGGAAGGGGTTGATCTGCGGCTCACCGCCCAGGTGGCGGACCGGGGGGAGGGGGAGGGGGAGGGGGACGGGGACGGCCCGCTGCTCCGGGCCGCTGCCCGCATCCAGGATGCCATCGGAGAGCGCTACTACGGTCCGGGAGAGGTCGATCTCGCCGAGGTCGTGCTGGCGGGCCTCCGGGCCCGAGGGTGGCGCCTCGCCGTGGCCGAATCGTGCACCGGGGGCATGGTCGGCTCCCGACTGACTGCCATCCCAGGGGCGTCGGACGTGTTCGTCGGGGGCATCATCGCCTATGCCAACGATTCGAAAGCCCGGGACCTCGGTGTACCGCCGGTTGTGTTGGCCGCCGAGGGCGCAGTCAGCGAAGTGGTGGCTCTCGCGATGGCCGAGGGCGTTGCCAAGCGGTTTCACACCGAGTCGGCGATTGCCGTGACCGGCGTGGCCGGACCGTCTGGCGGGACCCCGGAAAAGCCGGTCGGTACAGTCGTGGTCGCCGCCCGAGCCCTGGAGCGGTCGGTGGTGAGGACCCTGCACCTACCAGGCTCGCGACAAGAAGTACGGTCCCGCAGCACTCAGGCGGCCCTCGACCTGCTGCGTTTGCTCCTTGCCCGGTCGTAGCGGTGGCGCACCCAGGGCCGTCGGATTGGCAGACATCCTTGGTACGGTTCTGGCTCTGGACGCTATAATGCAAGGTTCCGGAAGTAGGCCAGCAGACCAGTCGAGTGACGAATGAGCCGAAAACGAAGAAAGTCAGTGGAAGACGGTGAGGCCGTGGAGGAGACATCTGTGCAGCAGGCCAACGAGCCGGTGAGAGATGAGCCGGGTGTTGCCGAAGTGGCGACCCCCCCGGATGAGCTAGACGAGGGGGTGGAGAGGGTCGAGGCGTCGGAGGCCGTAGAGCGGCTGGCGGCGGAGCTGGAGGAGCAGAATGATCGCTATCTGCGTCTGGCCGCCGAATTCGACAATTTCCGCAAGCGGGCCGTTCGTGAGCGCGCCGAGCTCCGGCAGCGGTCGCAGGCGGAGTTTGCCCGCAAGCTGCTGGAGGCGCTGGACGACCTGGGGCGCGTCGTGGCACTGGAGGCTGCCAACGCCACCGTCCACGACGTCATCAACGGCGTGCATCTCGTGGAGCAGAAGCTGATGCGGGAGTTGGAGCACGCCGGGTTTCAGCGCGTCGGTGCCGAAGGCGAACCGTTCGATCCGAACCTCCACGAAGCCGTGGCGACCCGACCGGCCAGCGGAGACGGGCTGCCGGGAACGGTGGGCTCCGTGCTTCAGCCGGGATACCGGCTTGGCGAGGTGCTGCTCCGTCCGGCGCGTGTTGTCGTCTGGATCGAGGGGGAGCAGCAGGCTGAAGGGACCACCGCGGACGCCTAGGACCTGACCGATGCCGCCCGCCAAGGACTACTATCGTGTGCTAGGGGTTTCCGAAAAGGCCCCCGAAGCCGAGATCAAGAAGGCGTATCGGCGGCTCGCCAAGAAGTACCATCCAGATGCCAATCCCAGTGACGACTCGGCCGCCGAGCGCTTCAAGGAGATCGGGGAGGCCTACGGCGTACTGAGTGATCAAGCACAGCGCAAGAAGTACGACACCATGCGGAAGTACGGCGCGTTTTCACCCAGCGGCGGTGGATTCGGCCGGACGTCGCGTGGCGGGTCGGTTCGGATGGAGGACGTCGATTTCGGGGGATTCCCGGGATTCGGCGGCCTGGGGGATCTCTTCTCTTCCATCTTCGGCAAGGGAAAGCGATCGGCCGGCGCCGACCCGATCGAGGTGTCGGCCGAGATCCCGTTTCGCACGGCGGCGCTGGGTGGCAAGATCCCTGTCACGGTGGCCGTGACGGAGGCTTGCCCCGTGTGTGGCGGCACGGGGGCAGCAGCCGGGGCCAAGGTCGACATTTGCCAGGAATGCAAGGGACGGGGCACCGTCACGTTCGGGCAGGGCGGGTTTGCGGTCACGCGGCCGTGTCCCGCCTGTCGCGGCCGCGGCAAGATCCCGAGCCAGGCGTGCGGACGATGCAGCGGATCCGCGGAAATCGATGTGAACAAGCGGCTGCTGGTGACGGTCGCGCCCGGCACCGATTCCGGCCAGAAAGTGCGCCTCAAGGGCCAGGGACAGCGAAGCTCTGACGCCGGTCCGCCGGGCGATCTCATCGTCACCTTCCAGGTAGCGCCCGACCGGTTCTTCCGTCGGGAAGGCCTCGCCGTGCACTGCACGGTGCCCGTCAACCTCGTGCAGGCGGTGCTCGGCGCCAAGATCAAGGTGCGCACAATCGATGGTCGCCGAGTGGTCCTCAACATTCCGCCTGGCACGCAGCCGGGACGGCGCTTCCGTATTCGTGGGCAGGGCATTGCCAAGGGAAACACACGGGGCGATCAGATCGTCGAGGTCACCGTGACGATCCCCGAGGATCTCACGCCGGCCCAGGTGGAGGCGCTACGGCAGTTCGCCGACTCGGCCGGCCTCAAGTACTAACCCGCCTTCACCGCCGCAACCAGTGGTCCACACTGTCGGGCACGATCTCGCCCAGCGGGGTTGCGAGGAACGTCGCCGCCGGACCGGGCTCCGACCATCGGACCACTTCCCCCGTCGTTGGGGAGAGGGTGAAGCAGACAAAGCGGCTGCGCGCTCCTCCCTCGCTTGCGAGCATGTGGATCCGGCCGTGCGCGTCCACGGACAGATCGCTCACGAAGACCTCATCGTGCCATTTCCAGGGGAGTCGCCACCGGACGTTGCCGTTGGCGTTGTACAGCGTGATGTAGCGGTCGGGAACGGCATGAATGACGCCTCCCAGCGCGGCCACCACGAGCCCCGTGCGCGTGGCGGGGTCGAACAGCGCGAACGTGTGCAAGCTGTCACCGTCGATCGCGACGAGTCGGGCGTTCCTGCCCTCCACCACGATCCGTCCATCGGGTAGGACGGCGAACTGGTGCGGCGCGGTCGCCAGGGTATCCACGCTGAGGCGATCGACGACCTCCCACTGCGCATCGAAGATGACGATCCAGGCCCCCTCATCGTCGACATCCGAGACGTACCACATGCCGTCCCGTTCTTGGACGTGATGGGGGCTGTGGAGGGCCTCCGAATCCCGCGTGTATACGGCTCCGGTCCGACGGTCGCGGAGGATGATGGAGGACTGGCCCTGCCGAGTGATGGCTAGCACGGAATCGCCGACAGCCGTCACGGCGCGGCCATCGACGAATATGAGATCCCCAGAATCACTTGGCGGCCCGCACGCCGTGAACAGAGCCACAACGAACGGGCCGCCAAGTAGCAGCCTGCCGATCATCGATACTTAGGCTCCGATACTCACCTGGAGCACAAGATACGCAGGAATCAGCAGGTCGTCGAATCCGTCGATCACCGCTCCGACACTGTTGAACAGCTCGCCCAGGGCCTGGACCTGCTCGGCCGTGAGCGGGTTGTCGGCGCCATCGGTGAACACCGGGTTCTCAGGCGTGCCGGAGATCTTCACCACGACGTTCCCGCCATGGGTGACCGAGCCGGTCAGGCTCGTCGGGGTGGCCTGGACAGACAGAACGACCGAGCTACCGCCATCGTAAACGGTCAGCTCGTACGTCCCCATCTCGGATTGCGGATCGAGGTTCGCCGTGACCGTGAGGCCCACGCCCTTCGACGGAACGTCGATCGCGTACGACAGGTGGAATCCGTCGACCTGCGACCAGGTGTGCGACAGGGAGAAATCGACCTGGGTCGTCCCATCCGACAGGTAGCCTTCGGCCGTGAAGGTGAGGCTGGAGGTAGTGACCACCGCGCTGGCCAGATACTCCAGATACGTGATCCCGTTCACGACGGCGATCGCCCCCAGGCGATCGGCCGCGGGGGTCCCTTCGTCGGTCAATTCGAGATACCCGACCTGTGTGAGCGGATCGATGGGCTGATGGAAGATCGGATCGACTGCATACAGGATGAGGCGAATGCCGATGGCCGGCGCGGTGGTGCTGTCCGGGGCGACCTCGTATTTGCCGGTCGAGCCGTTGTAGACCAGCGTCTTGCCTAGGAGGTCAGCCGGGAAGATCACGGCCGGCTGCGTCGGGCTCAGGAACGGCGCGACCTGCGTGAGGAGCCGGAGGTTCTCTGGGATGGGCATTCCGTCAGCGGCCGGCATGGCCGGGGCGACCGGAGCGGCCCCGAAGTCCGGCATGGCGGTGGTCAGCAGGCCCATCGCTTCGATGGCCGGGTTACCAGCGAATGGTCCCAGCGCTTCGAGCGCGGCCTGATTGGTCTGAACGGCGTCGAAGTCTCCGGGCGCAGCGGCATCGCCGCACGCGCCAACGGCCAGTGCAGTCGCCACGAGCATTGCGGAGGCGCGGGCGAGTCGGGAACCGTCGTTTGGACGTGAACTCATCATGACAGACTCCAGTCGTAGTCACTAGGGCGGATGTCGCCCACAGTGTAAGCTTTCATCGGTCATTTTCGCTGTGACGGGCTTCACGTCGAGCGGTGGACACACATCACATTGGGTGCGGGACTGCAGACGTGGGGTATCCTTGGCCACGAGAGGGGCGCATGCGGGTTCACTACACCGATCAGTTCGAGGTCTCGCTCCCACAGGGTCACCGATTCCCCATGCTGAAATACCGGCTCTTGCGGGAGCGGCTCGTTGCCGATCTCGTGGTGGAGCTCGAGAGCCTCGTGGTCCCCGATGCCGCCACCGACGAGGACCTGACTCGTGTGCACAGTTCGACCTACGTGACGCGAGTCAGGAAGGGAACACTGAGCCACGGGGAAGTGCGGCGACTCGGCTTTCCCTGGTCGCCGGGCCTCGTCGAGCGCTCATGCCGCTCGGTCGGGGGAACCCTGGGCGCGTGTCGGAGGGCCCTCACCGATGGGGTGGCGGTGACCCTCGCCGGGGGGACGCACCACGCCTTTCCCGATCGGGGCGAGGGGTATTGCGTCTTCAACGACGTCGCCGTGGCGATTCGCACGCTTCGCGCCGAGGGACGTATTGGCCCGGTGCTCGTGGTCGACCTGGACGTCCACCAGGGCAACGGTACGGCGGCGATCTTCCGCGACGATCCGACTGTGGTCGTGCTGGACCTGTTCGCCTCCGGCAATTACCCCTTCGCGAAGGAGGAGGCGCGCTACGCGATGCCGCTACCGGATGGCATGGCCGATCACGAGTATCTCCCGGTGCTCGAGACGGCGCTCCACGACGTGCTGCGGTCGGCTCCGGTGGACCTCGTGGTGTATGTGGCGGGTGCTGATCCGTACGTGGACGATCAACTGGGTCGGCTGGCGCTCAGCAAAGAGGGCCTCGCGAATCGTGATCGGCTGGTATTCGGAGCGTGTCGGGCCGCGCGGCTGCCGGTGGCCGTGACCATGGGCGGCGGATATGCGCGACGGGTTACCGACACGGTGGACATCCACGCAACCACCGTACGCTTGGCGGGGCAGATCGCGGCCCGTTAGGCCGGGGGGTGGGCGGGGATGTCGGCGCCCGCCGGTGCGCTCCCGTCCGGTGGGCCTCCCAGTCTGCCCCGGAACCTGCGCACCGCCTGACCGAGTGCGTCGACAGTACCCACGAGCACGACCGTGTCACCGGCGTGGAACCGGAAGTCGGGGTCCGGAATGTGGTGGGTCTGTCGATCGCGGATCACGGCGATGACGGTGGCCCCGGTCGTGCGGCGGAGACTCAGGCTCACGGGATCTTCGTTGACCGCCTCAGCTTCATCCTCCACCATCACCGTTTCGACGTTTACCTGCACGCCGAGGTGCCGCAGCGCGTCGAGGCGCAAGTCGGGAAGAGAGAGCCCTCGCAGCATCTCGTATTGCTCGCCGCGGACGGCGTGGACCTCGCGCTCGATGACGTTGGCGGGAATGCCCAGCAGCCTGAGGACGCGACTGAAGATCTCGAGGGCCGTCTCGAACTCTTCGGGGATCACTTGATTCGCTCCGAGTCGCAGGAGCTCTTCGATCTCGGTGATGAGGCGGGTGCGGACGATGATGCTGACGTCGGAATTGAGTTGCCGCGCGACCGCGACACCCCGGCGGGTGTCTGCCGACGCACTGATGGCAAACACGAGGGCGCGCGCGCGATCGATCCCAACGTGCTCGAGCACATCGCGCCGCGTGCCGTCCCCGAAGAAGATCGGCTGGCGGTCGAGCCGGGCTCTCCTCACGATCTGTCCGTTCTGCTCGAGGATCACGTAGGGGATCTCTGCGGCCTTGAGCACGCGGGCGAGGTTGTGACCGATGAGGCCATATCCGACAATGATGACGTGATCGCGAAGGACCGACACGGCCTGGTACTCGTGCGTCGTGAGTTGCAGGGCAGGCTGCCGTGTCCACCGACAGATGCGTTCGGCGATCGGGGCGGCGCCGGCGATGAGGAACGGTGTCGCCAGCATCGAGAGCACCGAGATGGCCAAGAACACCTGATACACGTCATCGGCGAGCAACCCCACGCTGCTTCCGACCACCGCGAGGATGAACGAGAACTCCCCCACCTGGGCCAGCCCGATGCCGCTCACGATACTCACCTGAAGAGATCGGCCCAGGGTGCGCGTCGCCGTGGCACCCATGAATGCCTTGAGCGCCACGATACCCATGGTGAGCAGCAGCACGAACGCCGCGTTGTTGGCGAGGAACTTCAGGTCCACCAACATGCCGACCGAGATGAAGAAGATTCCCGTGAAGGTGTCACGAAATGGCATGACGTCGGAGAGAGCTTGGAGGCCGTATTCCGATTCGCTCACGACCAGCCCGGCGATGAACGCTCCGAGCGCGAGCGACAGGCCAAACATCGCGGTCACGTAGGCCGCACCGAGTCCGAAGAACATAATGGCCAGCGTGAACACCTCGCGGTTCTGAACTCCCACGACGTTCTCCAGCACCCACGGGACGACGAGCCGCCCACCAGCGACGAGGACGCCGACGACCAGGAGACTGACCAGCGTCGCACGGAGCACAGCGGTGATCCCCTCGTCCGCCCCGCCGAGCAGCGGCGTCAGCAGCATGAGCGGCACGACGCAGAGATCCTGAAACAACAAGATCGCGACCACCACCCGCCCGTGCGGCAGATCGAGCTCGCGCCGGTCTGCGTAGAGCTTGAGCACGATGGCGGTGGAGCTGAGCGCGATCAGCATGCCGAAGAACACGGCACGCTCGATGGCGAGACCGATGGTCATGGCGAGCAACCCGCCCAGAATGGCGGTCCCGACCAGCTGCACGCCGCCGCCCTGCACCACGGAGCGCCCCAACCGAATGATCCGCGAAAGGGAGAGTTCCAATCCGATGGTGAAGAGGAGGAGCACGACGCCGAGCTCCGCCAGGCCGGCAACCTCTTCGGAATCTCGGATGAACCCCAGCGCGTGGGGGCCGATGGCGAGTCCCGTGAGGAGGAATCCGACGACCGTGGGGATTCGGAACCGCTGCGCCACTGCGACCACGGGAATCGCGAGCGCCACCAGGATGACCAGGTCCCGGAGCAAGTCGAGTTGATGCATGTGGGAAGTATAGACGGGGCCGGCTGGGCTACCAGTACCGGACTACCGCCGAAGGTTCGGAGGGCTTAATTCCTCATGGTCGAAGGGACCGTGCACTGGTTGGGACCCGGATGGGAGGATGCCATGACACTCGCGCGCCGTTGGACTTTCACGCTCGATGCCGAGTTCGGCCATCGGAACATCAGTCCAGAGGTGAAGACGCTCGTCGCGGACTCCGGCGTCACGACCGGCATCGTCAGCGTGCAACTCACCGGATCGACGGGGGCGCTCACCACGATCGAGTACGAACCCGGGGCCTTGGCGGATCTGCGACGTGCATTGGATCTGCTCGCGCCGACCACGGACGAGTACGAGCACAACGAGGCCTACCACGACGGCAACGGGTTCTCGCACGTCCGATCGGCGGTCCTGAAGACCAGCCTGGCCATCCCTGTGATAGAGGGACAGCTCCAGATCGGGACTTGGCAGGAGGTGCTGCTTCTCAACCTCGACAATCGGCGGCGGACGCGCGAGGTCGTCGGTGTCGTGGTCGGCGAGTAGGCGCGGCTAGGTACGGTCCCTGGTCCACACTTCTACGGTTGCCCGAGGGCCGACGAACGCGTTCGCCGCCCATCCGGTCAGTCCGACGATCACCGACGCGAGAATGGCGCTCCCCAGGCCCTCCAAGTGGAAGGCCGGCATGATCCACGCCACGAGCATGACCATGGCACCGTTCACCACAAAGAGGAACAGGCCGAGGGTGAGCAGCGTGATGGGAAGTGTGAGGAGAATGACAATTGGCCGCACGACGCCGTTGACGACCCCGAGCAGGACCGCCGCGAGCCACAGAGTGAAGACCCCGTCGAACCGCACGCCCGCGAGCAGGCTGTCGGCCATCCACAGGCCGAATGCCGTGATGAATACCCGCGCAATGAACCCGCGCATGCCGATTGCCTAGTGTGGGGTCGAAGCAACTCGCTGGTGCAACCTCGTCATGCCACCCGCGACGCGTCAAGCCACGCTGCTCACTCGGCAAACGTCACGCGGTCCACCATTACCACGCCGTTTTCCAGCGTCTTGTGTACCGGACAGCGGCTCACGATCTGTTCGAGCCGCGTGCGCTGGGCGTCGTCGAACGAACCTGCAATCCGCACCCTGCTGGTGACGCGATCGAGATATCCCTGCTTGTCGTCCCCGCAGTCCTCGCAGTCGTCGGCATGGACGCGACCATGCTCGTAGGTGGCCGAGACCGACTTCAGGGGGATCTGCTTGTGCCGGCAGTAGAGCGCCAGCGTGACGAGCGTGCAGCCCGCGAGCGCACCAATTAGCATCTCGTACGGGGTTGGGCCGGCGTCGTCTCCGCCGGCTTCGGTGGGTTCGTCTGCGCGCCAGGTGTGGCGCCCGTTGGAGATCGTGACCTGCAGTCCCGAGGTCAGCTCAGCAGTGATCTGGGCCATGGAGTGCACGTCCTGCTCGTGCGGGGTGTGGGTCGGTCAAAAGACCGACCCGCGTGGACTCAATCGAACAGCGGCAACTTGGCGTTCAGGGCCGCGAGCACCGTCGGAGAGACCTGGGTCCTGATGGCGTCGCCGACGATCCGGCACAGCTCGGTCGCCCGGCCGCCGTCGAAGTCGGCAACGGCGAGGGTGCGCCTGACGGCTGACGGGGTGGCCATGACCAGCATCTCGCCCGTCCCGTCGCCCTGGAACGGGGCTTCCACCATCCAATCACCGATGTCGGGAAAGGCGGTGGCGATTGTCGTGAAGGTCCGCATGTCGAGGGCCATGCGGATGGCAACGAACATCGTGCCGAGGCCCCGACGGGCCTGGGCCTCATCGACGGAGAGTCGCTCCGTCACTTCGTCGACCAGGTTCACGGAAGCTCCTTAGCCGATCACGCCGCCGCCGAGGAGGCGGGTCCCGTCGTAGAGGGCTCCCGACTGTCCGGGCGTAATGGCCCGCACCGGCTCACTCAACTCGAGCTCCAGGAGTCCCCCATCGGGCCGCGAGCTCGCGACCACGTTGGCGCGCGCCGCGCGCGCTCGGTACCGAACTTGAATATCACAGGAATCGCCGGGCTGCAAGGGCTCGGTCAGCCAGTTCACCTCGCCGAGCACGACCCGGCGGCCCAGCAGCTCGTCACCGGTCCCGACGACCACGGCCCGCTCGTCCGGCTCGATGGCCACGACGAACATGGCTTCGGGGAACCCGCCGGGGAGCCGTTTGCGCTGCCCGAGGGTGTACTGCGCGTACCCGTCGTGCTCTCCCACGATCTCCCCAGCCGCCGTACGGATCGGTCCCGGCGACAGCGCGGGGTGGTCCGCCGGCAGATAGCGCCGCAGGACGCCGACGTAATCCCCGTCGGGGACGAAGCAGATCTCGACCGACTCTTCCTTATCGGCCGTGACCAGTCCGAGTCGCCGCGCGATGGCCCGGGTCTCGGTCTTCGTGCGATCGCCGACCGGGGTCAGGATGCGTGGCACGACGGAGCGGTCAATCCCCCACAGGAAATAGGTCTGGTCCTTGTCGGCGTCGCGCCCGCGGTAGAGGGCCCCATCCCGCGCAACGGCGTAGTGGCCCGTGGCCACGTACTCGCATGCGAGCGCGTCGGCGTGCGCCAGGAGGTCCTGGAACTTGGTGAAGGTATTGCAGCGGACGCACGGGATGGGTGTGCGACCTCGGGCGTACTCCGCGACGAAGTTCTCGATCACGTGCCGGCGAAATCGATCCTCGAGGTCCAGCACGTAGTGCGGCACTCCGAGCCGGTCGGCCACCGCCGCCGCGTCGGCAATGGAGTCCAACGAGCAACACGGGCGGTCGGGCACGCTCTCACCGTGGCAGAAGAGCCGCATGGTAGCACCGATCACGTCGTAGCCCTGCTCTACTAGCAGCGCGGCCGCCACCGACGAGTCGACGCCGCCCGACATGGCGACGAGCACACGGCCCGCGCTCACCCGCCGTCCTCCCTGAGCGCTCGGGTCAGGACCCGCACGCGATCCATCACGTCGGGCAGGACGGCAACAACCCTGCCGACATCCGCGTCGCTGCTCGTCGCCCCGAACGAGAAGCGAACCGACGACCCGGACAGCTCGGGCGCAATCCCCATCGCCGAGAGAACGTGTGATGGCGTCACGGCTCCGCTGGAGCATGCCGATCCCGCGGAGCAGGCGACACCGGCCTGGTCCAGGTGCAGGAGCATGGCGTTGGCGTCAGCTCCTGGAAACGCGACGTTGGCCACATGCGGCGCGCGGGGGGCAGGTGACCCGTGGATGTGGACCGTCTCGTCCATGGCGGTGATCGCCTCCTCGAGGCGGTCCCGCAGCGCCGAGGTGCGGGTGGCGAACGCTGGCTGCTCACCCACGGCCAGCTCCACGGCCACGGCCAGTCCCACGGCGCCAGCCACGTTCTCAGTCCCGGGGCGGAGACCCCCCTGCTGGCCACCACCGTGGATGAGGGGCTCGACCGCGTCGGAATCCGCCACCATCAGGGCGCCGATGCCCTTTGGCGCTCCGATCTTGTGTCCCGAGATCGACATCAGGCCCGGCAATGGGTCTGGGAGCACCCAAGGCACCTTCCCGAGTGCCTGCACGGCGTCGGTATGGAACGGCACCCCTGCCCCCCGCGCTCGCGCCGCGATGGCGTCGAGATCCTGGCACACGCCGGTCTCGTTGTTCACCCACATGACGCTGAGCACGGCGACGGTCTCGTCCAGTGCCGCGTCGAGGGCGTTCAGGTCGATCCGGCCGCTGGCGTCGACCGGGAGCACGACGGCAGACCCGCCAAGATTCTCGACTGCGTGGGCCGCGTCGATGACCGCCTTGTGTTCGGTGGCGCCAATCAGGACGCGGAATGGTCGACCCCGGGCGCGGGCCCGGAGCGCGCTGCCCAACACCGCGAGATTGTCGGCTTCGGTGCCGCCGGACGTGAACACCACGGTGTCGGGTCGGACGCCGAGGGCCGTGCCGATCCGCTGCCGAGCGTCGGTCAGTGCTGCGCGGGCCGCCCGGCCGATCCGGTGAGCGGAGGACGGGTTGCCGAATGCGGCGTCTGACAGAAACGGCAGCATGGCCTCGCGCACCTCGGACCGCACCGGAGTGGTGGCGGCGTGGTCGAGATAGACTGCGGTCGAGGCCTCGGGTCGGGTGGACATGGCGCTCGAAACGTACGGGGAGGGCGGGGGCGGGGGGTAGTAGGGCACGCGCGCCGTGCCGGTGTCACATCGAGCGGACGCCCATGGCGACCACGTCGTCGATGCGGACGGTCTCGTGCGTCAGGTATGGCTCACCATAGGCCACGCGAATGAGGCTCCCGTACCTCGCGCAGTGCATGCGGACGTTCTCGTAGACGTCCCCGCCCGCGGGAAAGATCTCTCCGGCCGCCATCCGTCCGTCGAACTGCGACCCGTAGCAGCGAATCGCCTCGAGTTTCGTCTCGAACTCGTCGCTGATGTCGACGACGAACGCGGGCTTCACGGCGTCCTCGCGATACGCGAGCGTATAGAGGATCTTCTCCGGCCGGTGGGCCTCGCCTGCTGCCGGGTAGTTCGCGAGCCCGGCCAGGTAGGACGCGTCCCGGCACAGCTCCGATGCGATGCGATGGTCGGGATGGCGTCCGATCGGGTAGGGAAGGACCACCACCAGCGGTCGGATGCGGCGGATCAACTCGACGACCACTCGGCGGGTCTCGTCGGTGTTGTGCAGCCCCGCGTCGGGGAGGCCGGCGTTCAACCGGATCGTGGCTCCGAGTACGCTCGCGGCGGCGTCCGCCTCCGACGCCCGCACGCTCTGGGACCCGTGCGTGCCGGTTTCCCCTCCGGTCATGTCGACGATGGCCGTTCGATATCCCTGACGTGCTGCCTTGACGAGCGTCCCACCGCAGGTGAGCTCGACGTCATCTGGGTGTGCGCCGATGGCTAGAAGATGGCAGGGTTCAGACATCTGTCCTCGTCACTCGTATCGTAGGGCCTCGATCGGATCGAGCCGGGCGGCGCGGCTGGCTGGCAGCAGTCCGAACGCCAGGCCGATTCCCACCGACACCGCCGTGGCGGTCACGGCGCTCCACACCGGAACGCCGGTCTCGAATCCGAGCAATCGCTTGAGTACTTCGCCGGCGGTGAGACCGACCACAATCCCGATGGCGCCGCCAACGAGGGTGAGCGTGGCCGCCTCGATGAGGAACTGCCACAGGATCTCCCGGCGGGTGGCCCCGAGGGCCTTCCGCACGCCGATTTCCCGGGTTCGGCTCGTGACCGAGACCAGCATGATGGCCATCACCCCGATGCCGCCCACCATCAACGCCACGCTTGACAGGACGATCATGACGAGGAAGAACACCCCGGTCAAGCGATTGAACACGTCGAGGATCTGATCGGACGTGATCATGTCGAACGTGTTGGGATCGCCGGGGCGCAGACTGCGCATGCGCCGCAACTGCACGGTAGTGGCGTCCATTGCCCGCGCCACCGTGACGCCCTCTCGGGGCTTCACCAGGATGATGAGGCTATTGGTCTCGTCGTACCGAAACGCCCGCTTGGCGGTCTCGAACGGGACGATCGCCGAGATCTCCTGGCCCGGGGGCTGGAAGATGTTCTCGGGCTTCCGGTACACCCCTACCACTCGGAAGGGCCGTCCGGCAATCCGCATGGTCCGCCCCAGCGGGTTGATCTGGCCAAAGATATTCGCCACGGCCTCTTCTTCGATGATCACGACCGGGGCACCACTGCGCGCCTCCGGGGATGTGAAAACCCGGCCGGCAGTGATGCCGCCCCCGAGGATCTCCATGAACCGCTCGTCGGCGCCGTAGACCACCGTAGGCTGAGTGCGCGATCCTTCGTATTCGAGCCGCTCGAACACGCCGACCCAAATCGCGGAGTAATGGATCTCCGGGAGGCGTGCGATCGCCTCCGCTTCCTCGGCGCGGAGCACCGGTCGGATCCGTACCTCGCGTGGGAGGGCGTCGGGGTTGAGGGGTGTGGACGAGAAGAACCGCAGAATGCGGAACGTCGTGGGTCCAACCACCTCGAGCGTGTTGAAAATCTGTCCTCGGATGCCTTGGACGATCGAAGCCATCGACATGACGGTCGCCACGCCGATGATGATACCAAGGATGGTGAGGGCCGACCGCAATTTTTGCGAGCGGATCGCGTCCATCGCCATCATGGCGCCTTCGGCGAGATTGGTGAGGCGCATGGGCGTGACCCTAGGCCCCCCGAGCGGCGATGGCTCCGGCGATCGCCTCCCGCAGTTGTCGCTGGCAGGTGACGCTCGGCTTGGTCATTCGAACCTGAGGGCGACGATCGGATCGAGGCGTGCTGCGCGGCGGGCGGGGTAGACACCGAATAGGACGCCCACACCGATCCCAAGGCCGAGAGCCAAGGCCACAGACCATAGCGTGACTCGGCTCGGTAGTGGCGAGAGGATGGCCACGACTTCGGCCAGCCCCCATCCGGCGAGAATCCCGAGCAGTCCGCCCATGGTTGCCAGACAGATCGACTCCATGAGGAACTGCCGCTGGATATCGGCGCGGCTCGCCCCCACGGACTTGCGGATGCCGATCTCGCGGGTGCGTTCGGTCACGCTCATCAGCATGATGTTCATGATGACGATCCCGCCCACGATCACCCCGATCGCGACCACGGCTGGCACCACCGTGAAGATGATACGCGTGAGGCTCTTCCAGAAACTGATCAGTCCCTCGGCAGTATCGATCGTGAACGTGTTTGGCTGGCCCGGCCGCAACCGCCGAGCGACCCGCATCGCCTCCTCCGCGCGTTCCATCGCGCTCGCCACCTGATAGGCCTCGGGCATCTTGACCGAGATCACGGTGGTGTGGCGTCGGCCGTACGTCGTCTCGAACAGCGTGATGGGGAGCATCACGAACCCATCCCATGACTGCCCGAGCACGGTACCCTTTTTGGCGGTGACGCCCTTGACCACGACCTCCTGTCCCCGGACGCGGATCTTGCGACCGATGGCGAGGTCGATCTCGTCGAACAACTTGTCGGCCACGTCGAACCCGAGTACGGCGACTCGGCGACGGTCGTCGATGTCGAGGTCGATGAGCGCCTCGCCGGCGGCCATCTCATAATCCTGGACCATCTGATACGGCGCCGTCACGCCGAACACGGCCACGTCGCCGACGGTGCGGTTCCTCCAGGTCACGTCTGCCAGCGGTGTGGGCCAGCCGGACTGGAGCGCGATGGCCTGGGCGTCGGGAATTGCCCGCCGAACGAACTCGACCTCCTCGGCGCGGATGATCGGCCGGCGTTGCAGCTCGCGATATTCCTCGTCGTCGATGAATCCCACCGAAATCGGCGTGCGTCGAATCTGGAAGGCGTTCTTGCCCACGATGGCCCCGGCCAGGTTCTCCCGCACGTAGGCGTTCATGCCTTGGATCACGGCTACGACGGCCACGAGGAAGGCGACTGAGACGATGATGCCGAGCAGGGTGAAGAACGATCGCAGCTTGTGCGCGGAGATCTCGCGCAGCGCGAGTCGAAGTCCGTCGAAGAGGGGCATGATCCGGAAGCTACGACGCTCGAGTCGTCAAACGAGACATCCGGTGTCGGACGCAGGGGGGGCGACGCTCACGGGCGGCAGGGCACGACCACGCGAATGGCACTACTCGTGGCGCAGCGCCTCCACCGGGTCCAGGCGCGCCGCCCGCGCCGCTGGGTACAGGCCGAACGCGATCCCGGTCAGGGCCGACATCCCGAGCGCCGCCACCACCGAGATCAGGGGTACCTTGGCCGGAAGTGGGGTGAAGGTGGCCACGCCGAGGCTGATGAGGCCGCCGACGAGCATACCGATTGCGCCACCAATGACCGTCAGGGTTGCCGCCTCGACCAGGAACTGCCAGAGGATCTCGCGTCGCCGTGCGCCCAGCGCCTTCCGCACACCGATCTCTCGGGTCCGCTCGGTCACGGAGATCATCATGATCGCCACCACGCCGACGCCACCGACCATGAGCCCAACACTGGAGAGCGCGATCATGACGAGGAAGAACATCCCGGTCACCTGATTCCAGCTGTCCAACAGTTTGTCCTGCGTTACGATCGAGAACGTGTTCTCCTCTGCCGGACGCAGACCGCGAGCGGCCCGCAGTGAACCAGTGACGTCGTCGATCGCGTCTTGGACGCTGGCGTCCGGCGACGGCGACACCAGGAAGTCCATCCAGCCGCGCCAGTAGGGTACGTGCTTCTCGAACGTGTTGTGAGGGATCACGACCTCCGGCCGGTTGCCCTCGCCGAAGATATCCGGTGGCGGGATGAAGACACCGACGACCTGATACGGTACGCCGGCGATCTTGATGCGCTTGCCAATCGGGTCGAGCAGTGCGAAGAGCTCGGAGGCGAGCTTCTCATTCACCACGGCGACGCGGGCGCTCGCCGCACTCTCCACCGATGTGAACGACCGGCCCGGCGCGATGTCCCCTCCGCCGACCTGCACCCACTGCGGACCGCGGCCTCTGACAGGGACCGACTCGAGCTGGCGGTTTCCGTACTCGACGTCCGCGGACGACCCCTCGTCGACGACGATGAACCCGATACTCTCGAGCTGACGAATCCGCTCGGCCTCGGCGACGGTGAGCGGCGGGTTGCGACGCCAGGGGCTCATCTCGTCGGAGCCGTCGGAGACCTGAATACCCGCCTGGAAGTATCGGAACACGAAGAACGTCCGCGGGCCGAGCTGGTTGAAGATGTCTTCGACGCCCCGGTTGATCCCGGTGATCATCGAGCCGATGACCATCACTACCATGACACCGATGGCAACGCCGAGAATCGTGAGTGCCGCGCGCGCTTTGTTCGCTCGGAGCGAGCTCAGGGCAATCCCGACACCTTCAAATAGAGAGGTCACGGCCTACTCCTGACGGATGGCATCGACGGGATCGAGTCGGGCGGCGCGACTTGCAGGATACAGTCCCGCTGTCACACCGACCCCGCCGCCGAGCACAATGGCGACCACGACCGACCAGGGGGCGACGCGTGCCGGCAGGAACGTGGTGGCCTGAACGATGCCTGCCAGACCGATGCCGGTCGCGATCCCGATCGCCGCACCCACGGTGGCCAGGGTGGCCGACTCGACCAGAAACTGACGCATGATGTCCCGGCGCCGAGCACCGAGCGACTTGCGGATGCCGATCTCGCGCGTTCGCTCGGCCACCGCCATCAACATGATGTTCATGATGACGATGCCGCCTACCACGAGGGAGATGCTCACCAATCCCGGCAACGCCATCATGAGAACGCGGTTGATCTTGCCCCAGAAGTCCAGCACCGCGTCAGCGGTCTCGATCGAGAAGTTGTTGCCATCGGAGGGCCGGAGGTGTCGTCGGCTCCGCATGATCGCTTCGGTCTCGGCGATGGCGACGTCGAGTTCCTCCAATGAGCCGGCCCGGACGAGAAGGGCGTCGACCACGCGTGCGGGGTTGACGATCCGTTTGATCGGTGAGAGTGCGGGTGCCACGGCGAACTTGTCGAGGGAAATCCCAAACAGGTTCCCCTGGGTCTCGACCACGCCGATCACCCGGTAGGGGATCCCGCGGATCCGAACTTCTCGCCCGATGGGATCGCGGGTCTCGAACAGGCGCTCTGCGAGTTCGTGGCCGATGACCATCACGGGCTGCCCCGCCTGCGCCTCCTGAGGGCTGAAGGGGCGGCCGGCTTCCAGATCCCAGTTCTTGATCTGGAAGTAGTCCTCGGTGGCGCCGACGACCTCGATGTCCTTGGCGATCTTGCCGTCGTGCGAGAGATCGGCGCGTGAGCTTGACTCCCATGCGGTGACGACCGGTAGCGAGAGCCCTTCGACCACGGCACGGGCGTCTTCGAAGGAGATCCGCGGCCGACGCCGCCACTCACGGCGGGTTTCCCGCGAGACGTCCCCCATCTGTACGCCGGGATACCGGCGCAGCTGGAACGTATTGACGCCCAGCAGCGTTGTCGCGAACCGGTCGGTCATGTAGGCGTTCATGCCCTCCACGATCGAGACGACCGCGATGAGGAACGTCACCCCGATGAACACACCGATCACCGAGAAGCTGCTCTTCATCTTCTGGGCCCAGATGACCTGGAACGCCAGACGGATCGCCTCGCGAAACGGCATGGCCTAGGCTGCCTCGCGCACCGAGTCGGAATGCACGACGCCGTCCAGCAGCGTGACCACGCGGTGCGCGTGTGCCGCGATGTCGGCTTCGTGGGTCACCATCAAGACGGTCTGACCCTGCGTGTGCAACTCTCCAAACACCGCCATGATTTCCTGGCTGGTCACCGAATCGAGGTTGCCCGTGGGCTCGTCGGCGAGGAGGATGCTGGGATCGTTGACCAGGGCCCGAGCGATGGCCACGCGCTGACGTTGACCACCGGACAGCTCGTTGGGGCGGTGGTGCATGCGGTCGGCCAGTCCGACGCGCTCCAAGGCCCGGCTCGCCGCCCTGCGCCGCTCTCTGGCACTCGTTCCGGCGTAAATGAGGGGCAACTCCACGTTGTGAAGAGCCGTCGCCCGGGGCAGCAGGTTGAACGTTTGGAAGACGAAACCGATCTCCCGGTTCCGGACACGGGCCAGCTCGTCGTCGCTCATCCTCGAGACTTCGGTCCCGTTCAGCCAGTACTCACCCCGTGTGGGCGTGTCGAGGCAGCCGATGACGTTCATGAGGGTGGATTTCCCCGATCCGGAAGGTCCCATGATCGCCACGTACTCATTCGTCCCAATCGCGAGCTCGATGCCACGCAACGCGTAGACCGTCTCGGCATCCATCCGGTACTCGCGCGTCAGCCCGCGCAAGCTGATCAATGGCTGCTCAGCCATCAGGGCCTCTCAGTCGTGGTTTCCTTGACCGGCCGCAGCCGGGTATCGTCGCGCAGGTCGCGAATCGTCTGGTACGGCCCCGCCACGATCGAGTCGCCTTCCGCCAGCCCGTCGATCACCTCGAAGTACTCCTCGCCGGCGATGCCGACTTTGACCGGCCGGAACTGGGCGATCCCCGCGACGGCCACGAAGACCCCCTCCGTTTCCTTCTTGCTTTTCGTCGTGTCTTGAGGGGCCGTTTCGGTCGATATCGCCTCATGCTCTCGCACCGTGAGCGCGATGATGGGAATGCTCAGCACGCTGTCCCGTGTCGCCGTGATGATCTTGGCCGTCGCGGACAAATCGGGCCGGATCTCGGATGGTGGGTCGTCCAGGGTCACTTCGACATCGTAGTCGACGGCCTGGTTCGTCGCCCCCGCCTGCGCCGCCACGCCCTGGACCGCACTCTTGGAGATCTTGGTCACCCGACCGGTGAACGTGGTGTCCGGGAACGCATCGATCGTGACCTCGGCCGAATCGGCCAGGTGCAGCCGGACGACATCGGTCTCGTCCACTCGGACCGCGACCTGAATGACGCTGAGGTCGGAGATCGTCATGAGCAGCCCGGTCTCCGGAGAAAAGGTTCCGGGAACGGCCACCTCACCCTCTTCCTTCGCGAGCCGGGTGACCTCGCCGTCCATCGGTGCTCGCAGCACCGTTTTGGCGAGCAGCTCCTGCGCGTTCTGCAGCGCCGCCCGCGACTGCGCGACCTGGTACTGGGCCGACGTGTAGACGGCTTCGGCGACCTCGAACGACGTCTGCGACTGCTCGAGTTGCTCGTCGGAGACGAGGTTCGGGCTCTGCCGGCGCAATTCCTGGGCGCGGTCCCAAGCCCGTTTGGCCTGGTCGCGGTTGGCTCGGGACTGGAGCGCCGAGGCTTCGGCGGAAGACAGCAAGGCACGCGCCTGCGCCACCTGGGCCTCGTACTGCGACGGTTCGATGCGCAGCACGAGATCGCCCCGCTTCACGAAGTCGCCTTCCTGCACCAGGATCTGAATGATGCGGCCCGTGATGTCGGCGCTGATGTCCACCGAGCGCTGCGGCTCGATCTGTCCGCTCGCGGTCACAGTGGCTACCAGGTTTCGCCGCTCCACCGCCGCAATGCGGACCGACTCCCCGCGGTCCCGCCGACCGGCGGCGTTCAGGGCGATGAGGGCCGCGACGGCCACCGCGCCGCCGCCAAAGATCAAGAGTTTCTTACGACGTGACATGTCGAATCCATTCTCTAGCGCAAGGGCCGTCCCACGGCGTTCTCGAGGGTTGCGATCGACCAATGGTATGTGTAGACGGCATTAATGTAGTCGGCCTCGGCGCGCTGCGAGGCGAGCTGCGCGTCGAGGAGCTCAAAGAAGGTCCCGGAGCCGACCCGGTAGCGCTCCGTGGCCAGCCGCAGCTGCTCGGCGGCCGCCACGCGGTTGTTCTCCTGGATGCCGAACGCTTCGAAGGCGGCTACCAAGGCGTAGTGCGCCTGGCTGACATCGGTCCTGACCTGGAGCTCCTTGGAGCGCACGGCCTCCCGCGCGTCGTCGGCGAAGGCCGACGCCTCGGCGATTTCCAGCGGCCGCCCGAACTGGGTGAAGATCGGCAGCGATACCGTGAGGCTCGCCGAGAAGGGCTGCCGCGTGAAGTCGAACGGGAACACCTCGTTTTGCTGCAGGATGCCGTCTCGAATTGCATCTTCCGCTGCCGGCGTGAGGGCAAAGACCGAACAGTCGATGGGCGTCAAGCCAGGGTTGAGCCAGTTGGTGTTCGCAAAGTCGCATTGCTGCACGATGTCGTTCGCGTTGGCCTGAGCACTCGCGAGGGCCGAGTTCACCAGCGGATCGGTATTCGTGAACTGCTGCGTGAACCCGCTCCACCCTGCCGACAGCGACATCGTCGGTAGCCACGTCGACTTGGCGGCCCGCGCCCCGGCCCGAGCGGCGGTGGCCTGCGCCTGCAAGGCCAGGAGGTCCGGATTCGCCGCCTCGGCTTCGCCAAGCAGGTCGCTGAGCGACCATTCGGGTGGGACGATCGGGAATGTGTCGGGGAGAGTGACGAGGGTCGGATCCTGGGGCGCAGGCACCCCCATCAGCTGGAACAGCCGCAGCATCTCGACCACCACGGCCTGCCGCGCCTGAAGCTGCTGCACCTCCGACTGCCCCTTCGCCACCTCGGCCTGCCGCACGTCCAGGATCGTGTTCTGGCCCACTTGGAACCGCGCCTGGGCAAGACGCAGGAACTCGTCGTTTCGCGTGACCTGTAGCTCGGCGAGGTCGACCTGCGCCTCGGCCTGCAACACCGCGAGGTACTGCTGCCGGACGCCTGACTCCAAGTTGATCTCCGCCCCAGACAAGGTGGCCTCGGCCGCACGGTGCCGCGCACTGGCCACGCCGGGCTGCATGAGTGTGCGTCCCGACAGCTGCATCGACAGACCGACGCCGTAGCTCGAGCCGATCGTCGCGGACTGCTGCACGAACTCCTGGGCGAGGAACGTCTGCGAACCGGCACCGCGATAGGCCAACGATCCGTTGACCGACAGGCTCGGAACGAAAGACGCATAGGCATTTCGTACCCCCCAGCGGGTGGCCGTGAGGTCGTTGGCCGTCTGGCGGAGCAGCGGATTGTGCTCCTGGGCGGTCGCGATCGCATCGGCCAGGGTCAGCGTCTGAGGGGTCGAGGGAAGGGGCTCCTGTTGCGCCCACACGGCACTCGAAAAACCCAACCCGAGCGCCGTGAGCAAAAGCGTAGCTCCACGTCTCATTGCGTCTGCCTTCGGTTTATGGTCGTAACACTACCGCGATCCCGTACGCCCACCTCACCCAAAAGTTTCATTCCGAGACAATGCGACGACACGGTTCGGGACGGTCCATGAGGGAGGTGGGTGGCGGTGCAGCCTTGGCCCTACTGGCTGGCCTGGACGCGAATCACCGTGATGTTGCGGGTAGGGATCACGAGCTTCATGAGCCGACCGTCATCGTCGTACCAGAGGTGCCGAGTTTCCGTCGAGGAGCTGACTGTCACGTGGCGCAAGACCGGCCGGGCCGGTCCGACGGTGGTCGGCTCCATGCCATGATCCACGACGCGCAGGGTCTCGCCCCGCACCCCGCTCAGGGTGATACTCCGTGTTGCTCGCCCGGCCGCGCCCGGTGGAATGACGTGGGCGGCGAACACGGAATCGTCCATCACGAGGTGCCGTTCCCGTGCAGGGTATTCCCTGGCGGACTCCCCAGCGCGAGTTAGCGTCCGGACCGTGATCCGCCGCGCGCCCAGTCCCATGACCACGCGGACCACCTCGCCGTTCCCGACCTCGTACCGCGACATGGTGGGGACCGAGTCGGCACCGAACTCGATCATCGCGTTGACCGACGTCTCCGGTCGGTCGGCGGGGTAGAGCACGGTGCTGGTGACCGTGAAGCCACTCAGGCCAGGTGCGCCCGAGCTTCCGCGCAGCAGCACGAATTCCTCCCGCCCGATGGTGGCCGCGTCGCGAGTGATGAGCAGCACGCCCCGATCCAGCTCGCGCTGCTGGGCGGACAGCTTGCCAGGCGCTGCGATGGCGGCGGCGATCACGAGGAGCGTCGCGAGGGTCGATGATTCCGAGAGGGGCCTGGTCATGTGGCCCGAAAGATACGCGAAGCGACCCGCTCGTAAATGAGGTGATAGAGACGCTCCCCTTTTTCGACCGATGCGAGCGAGGGTCGGCCCAGCGATCCCGGGCTCAGCGCGGGAATCGAACTGCGCCCGCCGCGCTGATAGCGGCGGGCCACGGCGGGCGTCGCGTCGAAGTCCTGGGCCTGGGCGAGCTTCACCAACACCGGGTCGACGTAGAGGAGCAGCGAGGTGTCGATCTCCCCTCCGTGCACGACGCGCCAGGTGTCGGACCTCTCTTCCGGCAGTGGCATCGAGAAGATGTCGACGGTGCGGGCTCGAGCCTCGCGCAGGCTCAGGGTGCTCAAGGCCTCTTGGTGCGGATCCGGTCCGTGTGCGGTCAGGATGATGAATTCCCGCACTCCTCCGGTCTCCCACGAAACCACGAGATCGTTGATCAAGCGGTGCAGGGTCTTGAAGTGGAGCGACCCGCTGCCGGGAAAGGGACGCGCGGTATCGGCGTTGACACCATATTCTATGGTCGGCGCGCGCAGCACACCGAACTCGGCTGAGAGGTCGTCGGCGAGACGCTCGACGATGATCGTATCGCACCCTAGCGGGAGGTGCGGGCCGTGCTGTTCCGTCGTGCCGACCGGCAGGATGAGTCGGGGGTCGCGGTCGAGATGCGTGCGAACCTCTTCGGGGGTGAGGTGCTTCAGAAGAATGGGGTGTCGGTGAGCGCCAGTCGATTCGCTCATTGGGAACTCGCGGTCGCCGCGGAGGCCGTGGCGTTGGGGCTGTGGAGCCGAGAGCCGCACTTCCTCGCGGCGATCGCGGCTGTCATCGCCAGTGTGGTGGTCGCTGCCGCGGCCGCCCGAGCCCGTCGCTTGGGTGTCCTGCTCACGGCGGCCGTCGCCGTGGGTGCGGCGGTGGCCGTGTTCAGCAATGCGTTGCAGACGCGGGCAGTCGAACGGCGGTGGCCAGAAGTTCGCGAAGGCTTGATCCAGCAGGCCGGCCCCCGCCTGGACCGCAGCCTGGCGGAGGCGGTCGACGTGGCCAGGGGCCTGGCGGCGCGCGGTGCCGAACTGGCCGGAGAGCCCCGCGCCGACGCCATGCGCCGGTTGCAGGCGCTGGGCGACGCCCGCGGGCCGGAGCGGAGCGTCGTCGTGTTCGACGAGGCGGGGCGGCCGTGGGCATGGGCGGGCACCAATCGGCTCCACCTCGACCCCGGGCCGGCTGAGCTGTCTGCACACATCACTCCATTCTACGTCATTCTGGAAGCCAGTCGCCAGGTGGGCGATCGCGTGAGTGTGGGGCGCGTCCTTCTCGCCGCGGAGAGCGCGGTCCCCGATCGCAGTGGCACACTGGCGTGGCAGTTTGCCGCCGAAACCGGGTCCGCCCTGGAGTTCTACTACCCCGGTACCGGGCCGTTGGGGTCCGACGTCTTCGACTACTGCCTCCCCACCTGCGTCGCGCAATCGGGGCGGCCACCCCCGGACACGCTGTTCAGCGTCCGGGCGATCCCACCGTCCCAGGGAGCGCGTAAGCTCGAGATCATGGCGCATGGCGGCGAGTGGGTGGGATTGCTGGCTACCCTCACACTCGTGCTGGTGACCGTGTTCGGCAGCCGCGTGGCCCGATGGGGTGGAATACTGGGGCTCGCCGCGCTGCTCGTCCTCACCCCGGTCGGGGAGCGGATCGGGCTCTCGCCGCTGTTCTCACCGGCCACCTACTATCTGGAGCTCTTGGGGCCTCTGTCGGCCTCGGCGGGAGCACTGCTCCTGGTCGCGGCCGTCGCCAGTATTGCGTTCCGGCAGGTGGGTCGGCGTGGGATTCCGGCGTCGGTACTCGGGCTGCTTGCCGCGGGCCTCGTGGTGGCAGCCAGCCCGTTCCTCATGTGGGGCCTGGCATCTGGGATCAGCCCCCCGGCGACCGAGATTGGGCTCGGGACGTGGTTGGGCTGGCAGCTGACGCTGCTGACGGCAGGGGGCGCGCTCGGACTGGGCGCGGCCCTCCTGTTGGGGCGACGCCCGTCGGCGCCGTCGTGGGTGTCGTGGGTCGCCGGTGGATGGGTCGGAGTCCTCGCGGTGGTCGGGCTCGTGGTTTGGCAACCCACGGGGAACTGGCCGCTGTGGTACGGTCTGCTCTGGATGCCGGCGGTGTGGCTGGCCGTTCAGCCGGTCGCGCGCGCGCGGCAGCTCATGGCCATTGCGGTGGTTGTTGGGGCCGGGGCCGGGTTGCTCACCTGGGGTCAGGTGATGCACGGGCGCTTGCTGTTGGCGGAACGCGACGCCGAGCGGCTGGAGGGCGGGGACCCCGTCGCGATCGGCTTTCTGGAGCGATTCGGGGCCGCCCTGCTCCAACAGCAGCCGCCCACGAGCGCGGCCGAGCTGTACTCACGCTGGCGTCACTCGCCGCTCAGCCAAGACGATTACCCCGGGGTGCTGGTAGTCTGGAGCCCCGACAACCGGATGCTGGCCGGCTTGGAGCTCGCCCAGCTCGACCTCCGGCTGCCGCTTCTGGCCGCCCTCGCCGACGCGGCCCGGGACAGCGGCCAGGCGGTGGTTCGGGCACTCGAGCTCGAGCCTGGGGTGCACTACGTCGTAGCGGCCCCGTTCCCGGACGGCACGGTCGTCACGGCGGGGGTAGCCCCGCGGTCGCAGGTCATCCCGCCGGTCGCCGTTGGGCGGTTCCTCCGTGGCGAGCGCCGTCTGGTCGCGCCGTACGTCATGTTCTTGGGTGAGCCCGTCGAGACAGTGCCGGAGGGCACGGGGCTGCAGTGGCGCCGCGATCGGTGGGTCGTCCGCGGGAGTCAATCGCTGATGCGGCCGGAGGGCACCCGACACCTACATGCGGTCGTCCCACTTGGAGACGTATCGCAGCTCGTGGTGCGGGGTGCGCTGCTGATCATTCTCGACGTCGCGTTCCTACTCCTCCTGGGACTCGTGGGGCGCGCTGTGGGTGAGGAGGTGCGGCCGCCCACCTGGCTCCCTGATCTGCTGCGGTTCCGGTCATATCGTGTCCGGCTGCTGATCGCGCTGGCCGGATTCTTCGTGATCCCCACGGTCGGCTATGCGGCGTGGTCGGTTAGCCGGTTGCGGGTCGAGGCAATTCGGAGCCGGGACCTCCTCATCCAACAGACGTTGAGCGACGCCGCTGGCACGGCAAGGGCCTTTACCGGGCTGGCTCCCACTGAGGCCGGGCCGCGCCTCGACGATCTTGCGGATCGGTTGGGCGCGGACCTGATGTGGTACGCCGACGGCAAGCTCACGGCGACGAGCGCGGAAATCTTGGAGCAGCTGGGGGTTTTGGGGGCGTATCTGCCGGCTGAAGTCTTCCTCGCCCTGAGCCAAGAGGATGCGCTCGAGGTCACGGCCGACGCGTCCATCGCGGGTCAGCCAACGCGCGTGGGGTATCGGTCGCTGGGTGGCCTGCAGGGGTCGGGGTGGGTCCTGGCGGCTCCTCGGCTGGTAGAGGTGACCGGCATCGAGCGGGAGCGGCAGGACCTCGCCTTCGGGCTGCTGCTCACGACGCTGCTTGGGCTCGGGGGCGCTGCGGCTCTCGCGGCATTGGCCGCCCGGTCGCTCGCCCGGCCCGTGAAGTCGCTCGAGGCCGCAGCCCTGGCGGTGGGGAAGGGCTCCCCCGTTCCGCCGTTCGATCCCGGGGTCCCATCGGAGTTCGTGCCCGTGGTCGATGCGTTTCGGCGGATGGCGCGGGATGTCGAAGCCAGCCAGTTCGCGCTGGAAGCGGCGCGCCGCCGGACCGCCACAGTCTTGGGCAATGTGGCCACCGGTGTGGTCGCCCTCGACGGTGAGCTGCGGGTGACCATCGCCAACCCCAGCGCCCAACGGCTCCTCGGCAGTGCACTCGAGCCCGGGATCGGCGTCGCACCGGCTACCGCCGAGGGCTGGCGTCCGGTATGGGAGTGGGTGGGGTGGTTCCTCCGCAGTGGGGACGAGCACGCCGAGAGCGAGTTCTCCGTGGAGAACAGGCGGATTCGGGTGCAGGTCGCAGCGCTCACGGCCGATCCGCGCGGCTGCGTCGTTGCGCTCGATGACACGACGGAACTGGCGCAGGCCGTTCGCGTGCTGGCGTGGGGTGAGGTGGCCCGGCAGGTGGCACACGAGATCAAGAACCCGCTGACGCCGATTCGGTTGGGTATCCAGCACTTGCAGCGGGCGCGCCGGCACGGCCGACCCGATTTCGACGCGACGCTCGAGCGCACCGCGCAGCAGATCCTGGCGGAGATCGAGCGTCTCGATGCCATTGCCCGAGCCTTCGCCCGCTTTGGCGCGCCGCCGATCGAAACCTCCCCGGTCGTGAGTGCCGACGTCGCGGCGATCGCCCAAGACGCGGCAGCGCTCTACGGGTTGGGTAGCACCACCGACGTGCGGATGCTGTCCAAAGGACCGGTGATGGCGCCCGTGCGGAAGGACGAGGTCAAGGAGGTGTTGATCAACCTGATCGAGAACGCGCGGAATGCGAGCGCGCATCGAGTGGACATCGACGTGGGGCGCGAGGACGACGGCGTTCCGTTTGTGCGTGTCCGCGACGACGGGGACGGGATCTCGCCGGATCACCTCCCCCTGGTGTTCGAGCCGCACTTCTCGACCAACACCAGCGGCACGGGACTCGGGCTGGCCATCTGCCGACGACTGGTCGAATCATGGGGGGGAACGATCGCGGTCGAGAGCGAGCCAGATCGTGGGACGACGGTGACCATTCGGTTTCAGCCCGGCTGATGTTGCGGTCTAACCGTTGTCGTCTCGGCAGGCTGCGGGACGAGCGCCGAGCGCCCCGCGCGTCCGATGAGAATCACCCCGGAGTAGGTCTCTCCGTTGATACTCGGCTTGAATTCGTTCGCCGCCTAGAATCCTCGACGGATCTCCGGGTCGTGGTCGATGTCGATGGAACATCGGCCCGGCCCAGGCGGTTCTACTGGTGCGCTGACCGGTACCCGACTGCGAGGACCTGATGCTGATTCGACGACCCGATCCGATTGCCGGAGGTGAGATCACCGACGAGCGTGTCTACCAGAACCGGCGTCGTTTCCTGGAGACGATGGGTCTGGCCACCCTTGGGCTCGCCGCCCCCGGGTCTTTGTGGGCCGGCGGGCCGCCGCGGGCGCTCCAGAGCGACGAGCTCACCCCGCTCGAAGACGTGCTCAGCTACAACAACTTCTACGAGTTCGGCACCGGCAAAGACGATCCGGCCAAGAACGCGCACACGCTCCGGACGCGCCCGTGGACGGTCGACGTCGAGGGTGAGGTCCACGAGCCCCGCACGTTCGGCATCGAGGACCTGTGGCAGCGGTTCACGCCCGAGGAGCGCGTGTACCGCCTGCGCTGCGTCGAGGCCTGGTCGATGGTGATTCCCTGGCTCGGACTCCCGCTGCGGGATCTCCTGAGCGCCGTCCGACCGACGTCCCACGCCAGATACGTGGAATTCACCACGCTGCTCGACCCCGAGCAGATGCCTGGGCAGCGGCGTGGGATCCTGCCCTGGCCATACGTGGAGGCGCTGAGGTTGGATGAGGCGATGCACCCCCTCACCATCTTGGCCTTGGGGCTCTACGGCAAGGCACTCCCCAATCAGAATGGGGCGCCCGTACGGCTGGTGGTACCCTGGAAATACGGCTTCAAGAGCATCAAGTCGATCGTCCGGATCCGCCTCGTGCGGGAACAGCCGACCACCACCTGGAACGCCGCCGCCCCGCGGGAATACGGTCTCTACGCCAACGTGAACCCGATGGTGGATCACCCGCGGTGGACCCAGGCACGCGAGCGGCGCATTGGCGAACTCCGCAAACGCCCCACCCTGATGTTCAACGGCTATGCCGACCAGGTCGCGTCGCTCTATGCCGGAATGGACCTGCGCCGAAACTACTGAGACGCCGTGACACCGGGAGCCTTCGTTCGTCGCGTTGCGCGGCCTCTCGTGTGGGTCGGGGCCGCGGTGCCTGGCACGTGGCTGCTGCTGGACGCCCTGACCGGCGGGCTCGGCGCCAATCCGGTCGAAACGGTCACGCATCGGACCGGCTTGACGGCGCTCACGCTCCTCGCCCTCTCGCTCTCGGTGCGCCCCACGCGTGATCTGTTGCGCTTCGGCGCGCTGATGCCGCTTCGGCGGACCCTCGGCCTTGCCGCGTACACCTATGCCGTGGTGCACGTCCTCACCTATGGAGTGGACCAGACCTACCTGTCCGGGCTCGGGGTCTCGCCCGCAGCTATCGTCGAGGACGTGCGCGAGCGTCCCTATGTGACCATGGGGTTCCTCGCCTTTGTGCTCCTCACGCCGCTGGCCGTAACGTCGACGAGCGGGTGGGTGAAGCGGCTGGGCGCCACGCGCTGGCGGTGGTTGCATCGGCTGGTATACCTGGCTGCCCCGCTCGCGGTGGTGCATTTCCTGTGGCTCGTCAAGGCGGACCTGCTGTTGCCGGGCTGGTTTGCGCTGGCGGTGGCGGTGCTCTTGGGGTACCGCGCCGTCGTCCGGAGGCGCCGCACACCGACCGCGTCCTCCCGGCTCATTTTGTGAGACGCGCACCTACCACGGCGGTGAGTGGTAGTCCCCGACGATCGAAGGCGGTAGCGTACTCCGTATCGAGAAGGTTCTCGACCCGCACGTAGGCCTCCGCCGAACGGGCGAGCTGACCTCGCAGTGTCAGTCCCAGCAGGAAGTACGGATCGATCGTCTCCCGGCTGCCTGAGAAGCGTTCGCTGAACACATCCTGCTTCCCGACCAGCCGCCCACGCACGGTTGCGGACAACCGTCCGCTCAAGTCCCCTTCGAATACGATATTACCGGTCCAGTTCGGGAGGCCGAGCAGCGCGCTACCGACGGGATACAGGGTTGCCGGGAGGCCCGTGTTGTCCGCCAGCTCGGAATCGAGCCAAGTGGCGTTGATGAGCATGCGCCATCGCAACGCCCACGATTTCTCCAACTCCATCTCCACGCCCAACACCCGGCTCCTACCCAGATTGCGGTTCTGGCTCACGCCACTCTGGTTCACGGGCACCAAGCGGATGAGGTCATCGTAGGTTTGGCGGAAGAAGGTGGTGCGCACCGCAAGCCCGAGCGCCGGGGCAGTGCCAATAACCCCAGTTTCCCAGCTCACGCTCGTTTCTGGCCGGAGGTCCGGGTTGGGTACGGTGAACGGGTTCACCAACAGCTGCTGTTGCAGGTTGGGTGCCTTGAACGCGCGGCCCACGGCGGCTCGGATCTTGAGGACATCGGGGACTACGGACCAGACAATGGCGGCTCGAGGCAAGACTTTGCTCGAGAGACCCTCGAACTTCTCGAACCGTACCCCCGCGAGGAAGCTCACCGCGCGTCCCAATCGACCCTGTAGCTCGGTGAAGCCGGCTACGTTGTTGCGATCGAAGTCAGACTGGCTGTCCCCGAAATCCCCCGACTGATCGATGGCCAGGTCCTCGCGCTCAGCTTTGCCACCGTAGACCACTGCGAGCTCCGCCGCATTGTCCAAGGCCTGCACCGACCCGATGTACTCCACCGATGTGCGATGTAACAGGCTCGTGAGGGCAAAATCGAAGTCGAACACGAAGAACGGGTAGGCTGTCGGGTCAATCCCGTCACGCTGATCCTCGTAGGAGAAGTCATCGCGGAGCACTCTGAGCGCGAGCTGGTGCTCCCACGTCGACGTCGGACGGAACCGCGCCACCGCCGAGGCCAGCAGGCGGGTCCGTCCGTCGCGCTGATTCGGATCGAGTGGGGCCCTCGTCGCCCCAGGGTCCCGCACAGGGAGATTGGACGAGATGTCCATGTAGCGGATGGTGCCGACCAGGTGCCACGCGGGGGTCGCGTCGGCGTCCATTCGTGCCGATGCGTCCCAAGTCGTCAGATCGTGTGGCTGAGCATAAACGCCACTGTAGTGGGTGAGCCCGCCGCCGGCAGAGTAGCGAATCCGCTCGGAACCGCCGTCAACTGTGATCTCGGAGCGTCCCTGACCTCCGCGGTCGAGGGACGTTCCCCCTTCGGCGACGACGGTGAGGTGCGGCGAGCCCTGGCGGCCCCGACGCGTGAAGAACTGCACGGCCCCTGCCATCGCGGAGGACCCGTACATGACGCTCTGCGGTCCACGGGTGACCTCGACCCGGTCTACGTTCGTGAGCGTGAGTCCCTGCAGATCCGCGAAGCCACCCGTGAGGTTGATGGGAACGCCGTCAAACATCACTTGAGTGAATGGCTCGTCGCCGCCCCGGAGACGAAGAACCGTCGGACCGGCGATACCGGCACCTTCCTCGATCGCCACGGAAGGGAATCGGGCGAGGGCGCTTGCCGCCGTCGGCGTCGGCTCTCGGCGCAAGGCGGCCCCGCCAAGTACCGTCGCCGCAAATCCGAACTCATCCCGCAGTACAGGTACCCGCGTCCCCGTGACGATCACCGGCGGCAACCGACGCGCGCCTGCGGTGTCCGACTGCTGCGGGGGAGTCGAGTCTCTGTTGGCGGGTTCCTGGGCCACGAGTGTGAGCGACGGGAGTGATCCCGCCACTGCCAGCCAGAGAAAGCTCCGGACGAGAATGGGGTGCATGTCGTCTCCTCCTGACGCCCCGGAATTGAGGCGTTCTACGGGGAATACCTAGCATCTCAGTTGCATCTCCCGCAAGTTTCTCGCTTCGTCGCCTGACCGCCGGGCACAACGTCTTCGGGGGAGCACGCCACTGGCCCGCACTTCGCTTCGATCCCTGGGGCCGATCGCGGTCTTGATTGCCGGGAATGTGCTGTTCGGCACCGGTCTCTTCTTCCATGCCTTCCTGTACAACTTCTATCTGGAGGCGCTCGGCCATTCGGAGGCCGTGATGGGTCATGCGGCGGCTGCCCTCGCGGCCGGGGGCCTGGCAGTACTGCTTCCGGCTGGCTGGATAACGGACCGCCTGGGGAGTCGAGTCGCGTTGATCGTCGCGGCGTTGGCTACCACGGCCGGCCTGATCCTCGGGGCGGTCGCGCAACGTGTGCCTGCCATCTACGGGGCTGCCGTCGTGGCTGGACTGGGCGGGGGCATCTGGCGCGTCGCCGTGCCACCTGCATTGATGCGACTGGCCCATGCGTCGGCGCGACCGCGCGCGTTCGCCTGGAACGTGGGACTGTTGGTGGCAACGGGCGGCCTCGGGATGGCGGTCGCGGGTTCGGTGCCGGATTGGCTTGGCTCCTGGCTATCAGTGGAGCGGCTGCTGGCCATTCGCGTCGCGCTGCTCCTGGGAGCCATTGGCAGCGGTGCCGCCATCCTGCTGTTCGCGGGCCTTCCCCAGCGCCGCCTCGCGCATGACGAGTCCGCGAGCGCGGGTGATCGTTCTGCAACGCGGGTACGATTGGGCCGTGCGCTGCTGCCCGTGTTGTTGTTCGTGTTGGTGTGGATGCTCGGTCCTGCCCTGGTGGCACCGTTCCTGAACATCTTCTTCACGCGGCGGCTCGAGGTGTCGGTTGGTCTCGTGGGGGTAATCTTCGCAGTAGCCCACCTGGTCTGGGGTGTGTGCGTGATGGGGAGTGGAGAGGTCGCCACTCGAGTCGGGACGCGGTACTTGCTGATCGCCACGCTCGCTGTGTTTGCACCTGCCGTGTGGGGGCTCTCGGTTGCGTCGAGCTTGGGTGCTGCGGTTGGGTTGTTCATTCTGCAGGGGGCGGTCTCACCGATCACGAATCCGTTGATCGATCAGTTGCTGCTCGAGCGGGTTCCGCCCGAGCGATACGGAGTCGTCTCGAGTTGGCGCAACGTCGCCGCCGATGTGAGCGCGATCATCGGAGCGAGCGCAGGCGGGCAGATACTGGCTGCGTCGTCGTTCGGTCCTCTCTTGGTGTGGGCCGGGGTGGTTGGTCTCGTGGGGGCAGTTGGTCTGACCGCTGCGCTCCGGCTCACCCCGGTCGCCTCCATCTCATCCGCCCCGTGAGCATGCGCCGCGCCCGTTCAGCCTGAATGCGCAGTGCCTCGAGCGGGCGCATTGGCTCGTCCCCGATGTGGGGCCACAGTCGCGTCCAGAGCCAGGAGGCCCGCTGGCGCCACGTAGCGAGCCACATGAGGCGGCTGTCCAGCGAGTGCCGATGGAGGCGCCGGGCCGTGCCGGGGCCCGATTGGTCGACGAGCCGGCGCACCGCCGACGGCGCATCGTCGCGCACCAGCGCCCGGAGACTGGAATCCAGAATTCCCGGAACGAGCTTCTCGGTCAGTTCCAGGGCCGGGTAGGCAAAGGCAGACGACCCGGTGGTGCGGAGTCGTCGGGCCAGCGCATCCCAGTCGAGGTGCCGGCGCTCGACGCCCCGGCGTATCGCGAGCGCCAACTCGACCAACCGAATCAGCGATGTCGCTTCG
This sequence comes from Gemmatimonadota bacterium, assembly GCA_029863245.1. Taxonomy (GTDB): domain Bacteria; phylum Gemmatimonadota; class Gemmatimonadetes; order Gemmatimonadales; family GWC2-71-9; genus JAOTVV01. The sequence continues at coordinate 105,506 of JAOTVV010000001.1, read as the reverse complement.
AAATGGCTCGACACATGGACGCCGAGGTAGGCCGTGAGCAGGGGCTGGCTGAGGACCCATGCCGTCTCCGGACCTACCGACCACGTGTGGAGGTCGTCCGGCCCGACGGAACCCAGACTCACCGGCACCGTCTCGGCCATGCGGCGATCGAGGGTGGCGTGGAGGTCGAGATCCCAGGGGTTGTCAACGTGGGTCATTTCCAGCGACACAGGAATCCGGGACCCAGATGGAATCCACGTCGTCCGCTCGCGCAGGCACGCTCCCCTGGTGAAACCAAGGTTCAGGAGTGCGTCATGGGCGGCAGGAACGGCGAGCGGTTCGACCAGCAGGTCGATATCCGCCATGGGCGGGGTGCCTGGCTCCGGGAAGTAGGCCCATCCCGTGTGCATCCCTTTGAGAACGGTTGCCTGAATGCCTCGCTGGTGGAAGGCACCGAGCACGGTTTCCAGTTCCGTGCGCATCCGTGCCGCCCGCTGCCGGCCGTGATCGAGCTGCACGGCGAGGGACCTGGCCACGTCCGACGGGGCGGTAGGGGTCCCGCTCTCGATCCAATACCCGAGGAGTGGGCCCATGCCCGAGGCGAAAGCTGCGATCGGCAACGCATGAGTGATGTCTCGGTCGGGATCGAGTCGCGGTCGGCTCTCGGATCCCGTGAGGATTACCGTGGTCACGTCGGCTATCTGCCGTGTAGCCGAGAGGAAGGCGCTCTCCGAGACCTCGGGCCACAGGTGACGTGGGTCCCAGCTGCGATGGTAGCGCCGGAGCCTGCGATCGACGTCGACGTCGGGCATCCCCGAAGGTAGCGACGGCAAACATCGAGCGGTATGATGTCGGACGGCCTTCTCCTCGAGCGACATGGGCGACCAACCGTTGGTGTCCGTCATCCTTCCCACTTATGACGCCGGGTCCCACCTCCGGGATGCCGTGGACTCCGTGTTCGCGCAGACATATGAGAACTGGGAGCTGGTCGTGGTGGATGACGGATCGACCGATCGGACTCGAGCGTATCTGGCCGGTTTGTCGGATCCGCGAATGCGCGTTCTGTTTCAAGAACACTGTGGCAGCCCCGCACGTGTGCGCAATCGCGGGATCGCCGCAGCGAAGGGCCGGTATCTCGCGTTTCTGGATTCGGACGATCAATGGGTACCCACGAAACTCGCCCGTCAGGTCAGTGATCTCCGCACTCGCCGTCGCCAGTGGGGGTACAGCTACCATCGGTGGATCGATGGAGTCGGGCACGAGGACCCGAGCTTCCGAAGTCGGCAGTGGAAGAGCTGCGACGGCTGGATTGTGGCGGATGTTTTGGCGGTCAATGCTTGGATTTCGATGCCCACGGTGATGGTGGAACGGGAACTCATGGACGAGATTGGCGGCTTCGACGAGAGCCTGCGCGCCGTGTCGGACTACGACGCCTGGCTGCGTCTGGCGGTGCGCAGCGAAGCCTCGCTCATTGCCGAGCCATTGGCGGCCGTCCGCGTGCACGCGGAGAGCTTCTCCCGGCGGCGACCGTTGGAGATGCACGAGTCCCTTGCCGAGGTGTACCGCCGGACACTCGCGCACCCGGCATTTCGACCTCACAGTGCGCTCTGCCGTCGCCGGTACGTGCTGACCATTATCCAGGTGGCGGGGCAGTATCGCGCACGGGGATTGCACCGACGGGCGCTCGTTACGTTGCTGAGTGTCTTGCGGTACCGAGTGTGCCTTGGGTCCTGTTGCCTCGGACTTGTAAAGACGGTGCTCCGACCCATCACTCCAGCACCGCTACGGGCAGTGTATCGTCGGCTCAACGCGCCACGTGCGCATGGAAGCACGGTTCGTGACTGAGGGCGCCCGGTTCACCCGCCCGGGAGACCCGCTATTCCGGCGCGTGCCGCTTGATCACGGGGTTGAGATCGCCGTGGTCGGCGTCGCAGTGCGGTTCGAATCGAACAGCGAGGCTGTGGTGCGCGCCGTGACGCAGTGGTTCCAGTCCGGTAGAGCGATTGCCCCGACCCAGCCGCCAGCTGGGGAGATGCCGGTGCGGGTGACGGTAGTCGTCCACGGCGCTAATGAAGGGACTGCCGCAGGCGGGCAGATGACCTATCGGATGCCAGACCGACATCGGGTCTTCGTGCATACCGCCGGGAGCTTCGGGGTCGCCGATACGGCGAGGGGTGACGCGATTGCGTACGTCACCGAGGCCCTGGTCGAGGATGAGGCCCGGTTCATGTTTGGCGTCGTAGAGATGCTGACGCTTGTGCTGGTGACCGCCCGCGACCGATATCCGATCCACGCCGCCATGCTGTACAAGGACGGGGTGTCGCTGCTGCTCGCCGCCCCGAGCGGACGCGGTAAGAGCACGGTGGCGTATCAGGCGCACCTTGATGGGTGGCACGTCGTCGCTGATGACGGAGTGTACATCCAGACCAGCCCGGCGCTCCGGTTGTGGGGCAGGCCCGGCCGATTGCATTTACCGGTGGACGCGGTGCGGTGGTTTCCGCAACTCGCCGACCGACATCCCGAAAAGTTGGCGAACGGCAAAGTGAAGATCCTCATCGAGGTCCGTGACGGTGCGGCATTCAGCCCCACCGACGGCCCGGTCGGCGTCTGCCTCCTCGAGCGCGGCGGGCGAGAAGCATCGCTGGAGCGAGTATCGTCCGACGATCTCCGCGCCGCTCTGCTCGCGGACCTCGCGACGGCGAACGATCTGTATGGCGACGCGGGAGAAGCAGCCGTGGCGCGGCTTGCGACAGGAGGTGGATGGCGGGTGCGGATCGCCACAAACCCGTCTGATGTCATCCCGGTCTTGGACCGCATCAGGCACGAGATCGCGGCGTGAGCCGTCTGACTCGGTGAACCGATAACCGTCAAGGGAGGAAATGTGAGTTCACGTACCGTCAGGACCGCCGCGTGGATTGCCGCAATCCTCGGCGTCGTCAGCTGTGAGCGCGGAGGACCGTCCCCTGGTGCCCTCGCCACCATCACCGCCGACGATCTCGCCCGACACACCCAGGTGTTGGCCTCCGACTCCTTCGAAGGACGCAGCCCGTCCTCGCCCGGTGAGGAGCGGACGATCGCCTATCTGCAAGAGGGGTTCTCGAGCCTCGGCCTGAAGCCGGGCAACGGGGACTCGTATTTCCAGGACGTGCCGTTGGTGTCCATCACCACCGACCCGAAGGCCGCGACGCTGTCGGTAGCCGGCGGAGGACGAACGATCCACCTTCGCTACGGCCCCGATTTTATGGGTTGGACGAAGCGTGTGGTGGAGCGGGTAGACGTGCGGGCGTCAGACATGGTGTTCGTCGGCTACGGGATCATCGCTCCGGAGTACGGGTGGAACGACTACGATGGCGTAGACGTAAAGGGCAAGACGGTTCTCATCCTCGTAAACGATCCAGGGTATGCGACACAAGACAGCACGCTCTTCACCGGGAACGCCATGACCTACTACGGGCGCTGGACCTACAAGTTCGAGGAGGCCGCCCGGCAGGGAGCGGCCGCAGCGCTGATCGTGCACGAGACCGAACCGGCCTCGTACCCGTGGGAGGTGGTGACCGGAAGTTGGTCGGGCGAGCAGTTTGATCTGGTCCGCGCCGACGACAACACGTCGCGGGTCGCGGTGGAGGGATGGGTCACGGCGGAAGTGGCGCGCTCACTCGCGGCCCAGGGCGGAGAAGACTTCGATGCACTGAAGGCGGCCGCGGCGACCCGTGGATTCCGCCCGGTCCCGTTGTCGCTCCGAGCCTCCCTGTCGCTCCGTAACGCGGTCCGCCGCTCCACCTCGAAAAACGTGATCGCGCTGCTGCCCGGAACGACCCACGCCGACGAATACGTCATCTACATGGGGCACTGGGACCACCTGGGCATGGACCCGAGCCTGGAAGGCGATCAGATCTACAACGGCGCCCAGGACAATGCGACGGGGACCGCGGGACTGCTGGTGCTCGCCAAGGCCTACACGACGCTGCCGCAACCTCCCGCTCGATCGGTCGTGTTCCTCGCGGTGACCGCGGAAGAGCAGGGACTGCTTGGCTCGGCGCACTACGCCGCCAACCCGGTCTTTCCTCTGGACCACACCGTGGCGGCGATCAACATGGATGTCCTCAACGTCTACGGGCCCATGCGTGACGTCACCGTGATCGGTCTTGGCCAATCGGAACTGGACGACTATCTCCGAGCCGAGGCGGCGCTGCAAGGGCGCCGTATCCGCCCCGATCCCAATCCGGCGGCCGGCTACTACTATCGATCCGATCACTTCAGCTTCGCCAAGGCCGGGGTTCCGGCACTCTATGCCGATGCTGGGGTCGACCACGTGGAGCATGGAGAGGCGTGGACGCGTGAACAGATGGATGCCTACGAAGCCCAGCGGTACCACAAGCCCGCGGATGAATACGGTCCGAACTGGGATCTGCGTGGGGCGATCGACGATCTCGGGCTCCTGTTTCGGGTCGGCTATCGGCTGGCCACGGAGGACACGTTCCCGAACTGGAGCGATCGCAGTGAGTTCAGAGCCAAGCGCGATGCCATGATGGGACCGCGGTGAAACGCTGAGCCTCCTGCTCCCGACGCCGTCGTCGGGGGCAGGAGGCTCGTTGTCACTCGCCCGCCGTTTCGTCGTCCGGATCGACCACGCCGATGTAGGGGAGTGCTCGCAGATCTTCGGCGTGGTCGAGTCCGTACCCCACCACCCACACGTTGGGGATGTCGAACCCCAGATAATCCACTTTCACGTCGACTTCGTGTCGCTCCTTCTTGCGCACGAGTGCGCATGTCTTGAGCGATGCCGGATCGCGGGTGGAGAGGAGCTCGAGCAGGTAGTGGAGCGTGAGTCCCGTATCGACGATGTCCTCCACCACCAGGACGTGCCTCCCCTCGATGCTCCGTCTGAGATCCATGAGGACGCGCACGGCCCCGCTCGAGGTGGTGCCCATCCCATAGGACGAGACGGCCATGAACTCGATGCTGCGAGGCATGGTGAGGTGGCGCGACAGGTCGGCGAGGAAGATGAAGGCTCCCTTGAGCACCCCGACGAGCGTGACCGGCTCCCCGGCGTAGTCGTTGGAGATTTCGGCTGCCAGCTCGCGAACGCGCCGTTGGATGTCGGCTTCGGAAATGAGGATCCGTGGAGTCGTCATCGTGTCCCGTGCAGGATGATGGAGGTGGTGGTCCGCCCGGATCCGGGCGGCAGCGTCATGCCGATGGTCGTCGTCGCGTCGTCAGTCCGCAGCACCTCGGCGCCCTCGAGCCGGCTGAGGGGCTCACCGTGGAGACGGAGCCGATAGCGCACACCGCGCTGGCCCTCTACCGTGAGGCGCCATCGTCGGGCCGTCGGTGAGCCATCCTGTCGGAAATCCAGCACACGGAGCCCCGTACTCTGCTGTCCCGGGTCGAGATCGACGGTCGGCGGCTCGACGGCGAGTCCGCCGGTCCAGGAGAGGTCGAACGTCGTCACGACTTCCGTGAGCGGCAGCGTACGGGTGATCTGCGTCTCGCGTTGGCCGGCTCGCGTCTGCACTTGCCCCTCCCCGCTGAGCGGGCTCGTGAACGCCCCGTGCGTGAGCGTACCCGGCGGCATGGATTGGACCAACTGGAGGTCCAGCTCGGGCCCCTCACGGGTGACCGTCACCGTCTGGCTGAAGGGGGTCTGCTCGATCTCTACCTGCAGGGTGCTGCTGCCCACCCGGAGGTTGCGCACGACGACGCGATCCCAGTGCGGTGGCAACTGCGGCGCGAGCGTGGCGCGATGCTCGAAGGCGTCGGGCTCCCATCCGAGCAGCCCATGCATCACCGGCGCCACCAACATCGAAGTGGCAAAGAGCTGCTGCGGCACGGCGGTGTCGAGGGGGCGATAGTAACGGCCGGAGAGCAATTCCGGGTGGCGGCCCCGCGCCCAGTCGAAAATCATCTGCTTGAGGGCATGGATGAGCGGGTACCCCGACCAGGGACGGCGATAGGCATACTGACCCCAGATCACGAACCCCGTCACGAACGGCCACACGGTACCGTTGTTGTAGTGCATGGGATCGTAGAGCGGGCTGCCCGTCGACAGGATCCGAGCGCCCCAGTCGGCGCTCACCGAGTCTGTCGCCAGCTTGGTGAGAGTCCGGTCGGCCCGGTCGTCGTCGAAGAGCCGGAAGGCGGCGGCCGTAGCGGGCCACACCGTGAGGTTGTCGTTGGTGCCACCGGACAGGAGGATGCCGAAGGCATGATGTCCTTCCCGCTCGCGCCAGTACCGATCGTTGAGCGTGGCGCGGGCGGCGACACGCACCGTCCGAGCATCCCGGGCACGCGCCTCGTCGCCGTGGAAATCGGCCAACTCCGCCATCGCCTCCAGCGCCTGAATCCACACGGCAGCCAGATAGATGTCTTGATGGATGCCCTCGCCCAACGCCCCCACCTCGATGGCTCCCAGGTTGGCGGGCCCGTTCTCGATGATCCCGTCAGCGTCCGTGTCGCGCGTGAGACACCAGCGATAGGCCTTGTCGATCGACGGCCACAGATCGCGGACCAGGGCGTCGTCGCCGCTGGCGCGCCAGTAGCGCCACACGGCGACGATCCAGTAGGGCGTGGTGTCGGCGTGGTAGTACGCATAAGGGAATTCGGTGAACCACGGGATGTGCGCGGCAGCCTGCGAGATCTCATGCGGGATCTTCCCGTCCTCCCGCTGATAGCGTGCCAGGAACCGCAGCCCTTGCGCCACCGCGTCCCACTGGCCGGTCGCGTCCATGGCGAATGAGTTGATCGCGGCATCACCGCCAAAGAACCAGCCGAACCCCGGCCGGGTGCTCGTGCCCGACGGTCCCCACCCGGCGACCAGCCCGCACCCGAGATCCGGGTTGCACACGAGCCCCTCCTCCAGGTTCCACGTCGCCCACTGGAACGCGAGATCCAGCTCGTCATCCGGGGTGTCGATCTGCGTCGTGCTCGCGAAGAACCGGACGACGTGCGCGCGCTTCTCGCGATACAGCGCCTCGGCATCGCGCAACAGCCCATGGTAGATGGCGAGTACCGTATCACGGTCGGCCGTCCCTGCGGCGATCGCGATGGGTACGTACTCGGTGCGGGCACGAACGGTGTCGACCGGGATGACGAACGTGTTGGGGGCGTCGGGAAGGGCGTGGGCCGGATGCTCCGAGGCCCGTGTCGCCCATGGGGAGCCAATGATGCCATTGCGACGCCTCAGGCTCTCCGACTGCACGAACGCGCGATGGTCGGCGCTCCAGAACACGTACTGCCCGCCGAGGCTCCCCGGCCACGCGTACTGGAACACCATCTGGAAACTCGCCGTGATCTCGAGCGGTCGAAGTGTCTCGACGTCGAGCAGCACCAGGAGGCCCGGCACGTCGAGCGGAGCCAGGATGTGCTGGCGCACGGTGAAGGTCGCGTGCGTGTACGTAATGGTCGTGAGCTCGGGCCGGACCTCGACAGTTCGCGCGACGTCCGTCCCACGTATGGGCTCCAGGTAGTCCGGGATGGTAAAGGCGAGCCGGAAGCCGTCAGCGAGCTTGAGCGGGTGGACCCAGAGCTCTGCCTCCCCCGTTTCAGTGCCGAGCCATGCCGCCGCGCGTCCCAGAACTCCCAGATACTGGTGCGGTCGCACGTCGTGACGGAGCGCCAGCGAGGACTCCTCGATCGGGAACTTCGGGACGGCGGGGAACGTCCGCTGCCCGAGGAGAGTCCCCGGCATGATGCACCCCAGACAGATGGCCAGCAACGTGTGGCGGTGGCACGACCCGCGTGCGATGGCCGTCGGGCGGCCAACCGCGTGCGTGCTGCCTGAGGACGATGGCACGAGAGGACGAGAGGCTAGGGGCGGTAGTTGCCGAACGTGAGCTCGATCCCGTAGTCCTGGGACCGCAGGAACGTGATGACCTCTTGCAGGGTGTCTCGTGAAGGGCTCGTGACCCGAAGCTCGTCGCCCTGGATAGCGATCTGCGCCTTCTTGAGTCCCTGGCCCTTCACGTCCTTTACGATTTGGCGGGCGACGTCGTCCGGAATGCCCTGCGTAAGCGAGATGAGGCGTCGGACGCGGCCGCCGGCCGCTGCCTCGCTCTCGCCGACCTTGACGTTCTTGAGCGGGACCTTCCGCTTGACCAGCTTGGTGTCCAACAGCTGGTTCAGCGCGTTGATCTGGAATTCGTCATCGGCTTCGAGTCGAATGACCGCTGCCTTGCGGTCCAACTCGATGGTGCACGTCGTGCCTTTGAAGTCGTAGCGCTGCGCCACTTCTTTCAGTGCCTGGTTGACCGCGTTGTCGACCTCCTGCAGGTCGGCGCCGGTCGAGATGTCGAAGGAAGCGTTGGGGCTCATGGAGCAAATGTATTCGCCGGGACGCGCCGTGGCGAAGTCCGGACCGGCCGATCAGGCATCGACGACAATCCACGCCCGGAACCGGTTGCCCCGTCGGATCTCGGCAATCTGGCCGCGGGCGGCGATCATTTTACCGATCGCCTCCGGTCTGTGGACCCGGCTACGCATGAGCGCGACCTTTTCGGCTACGGCAATGAGCCTGACCACGAACCGCGTGGCGTCGGGTTCCTCGATCACCAGACGCCCTCCCGGCCGGGGCCGAGTGGCTAGCGTCCACGCATGAGACGTTCGGCCCTGCCCGGGAGCACGCGGAACAGATGCGCAAACGCCCTGGTGCGGCCCGGCAGGATCTCGGTCCGGTCGGCCTCCAATCCGGCCACGACCGCGTCGGCCACTGCTTCGGGCGTCATCTTTGGACCCGAGCGACCGCGGGTCATCGCCGTGTCCACCATGGGCGGCAGCACTTCGACGACCCGTACTGCCGGCGCTCGCTGCTCCAATTGGTACCGCAGCGCCTTGGTGAACGAGCGCACGGCGGCTTTCGAGGCGCAGTAGACGGGGGCGCTCTGCTTCGGGTGAGGGCGAGCACCGACGACACGTTCACAATCGCGCTCTCCTGCTCTTGGCGGAGCAGGGGAATCGCCAGGGCCGATAGCTTCACCAGCGCCGTGAGGTTCACCCCGATCTCCTCATCGACGTGCGTCAGAACGGTCTCCGCGTCCGTCTCACCGTACGTGTCGTTCCACTGGATCCCGGCATTGTTGACCAGAATCGAGAGCCCGCCGAGTGTGGCCCCGGCTTGCTCGATCAATTGCCGGATCTGATCCTCTCGCCGCACATCGCAGGTCGCAGTGTGCAGACCCGGTTCTTCGCGCGCCGCGGCTTCGAGTCGATCTGCACTGCGCAACGCGATGAGCACTCGGTTCCCTCGCGAGGCGAACGCCCGCGCGAGGGCAAGGCCGATGCCCGCACTCCCGCCCGTGATCAGGACCTTGTGATCGGATAGTCGCATCGTTCGTTCTCGTGATCGCTCTTCGATCGTGCGCGACCGGCAGACGCGGTGGCGGCCGGAGAGCCGCCACCGCGTCGCGGCCGTAGGGTGGGGGCGGCTACGGTCGCCAGACGGGCAGCCGATACTTGAGTTCGATTGGCGCTCCCGTGGCCTCGATCCGCTGCTCGAGTGCCGGGAGCGCGACCTCGATCACCTGCTTGAGCTGGTCATAGATCGCACCGAATTCCTCCGCGGCGATCTCGTAGTTGCGTCGATGGGTCGCGGTCGGGCCGTACGTCGTGGACCAGTGACCCCCGATGACCCCCTGAAGCCGACGCATCAGACCGGGCATCTCCGGCTCGTTGCGGTCGGCTCTGGTCTGGTCACCGGTCAGTTTCTCCCGCAGGTCCATGAGCCGGAGCTCCAGCGTGCGGGCCTCCATTCTGAGCGCTGGATCCGCGCCTGGCCACGACTCCACGGCTTCTTTCAGTCCGCTCAACCGATCCGCCGCCTCCGACGCAGCGGCGTTCGTGCCCATCACGGCCCGCTGTAGGGCACCAGTCTGCTGCTGGAAGGCCAGCACGGCCGCCCGGTCCGGCGCCGGAAGTGAGCCCAGCCCCAGCGGCTCCACCTCGAACGGCGTCGGGGGCGCCAGCTCGCTCACGGCACCGTCCACCCACTGCTCGACGCTCACCGTGTAGCGGCCCGGGACGGCCATCGGCCCGCGCCCTCCGCGGCCACTCCGCTGGGTGGTGAATCCCGGGTATCGGAGATCCCAGGTGGCGCGATGAATCCCGGCTGCCGTGGAGCCCTCAATGCGACGGACCACGGCGTCATCCTGATCGCGAATGGTGAGGGTAACCGCGGGCTTTTCCTCTCGGTCTTCCGCTCGCAGGTCGTCCCAGCTCGGGTAGAAGACGTCCTTCGACTCCTTGACCAGCTTGGCCTCCTGCGCCTGCCGCTCCGCCTTGCGGGTCTTGAGGGGCTCCTTGCGGTAGTACGTGAACGTCGCGCCGTATGGCGGGTTGGGTGCGGTGAAGAAGTCGGCACCCTGTGATGCCTTCTCTCCGCCGCCCAGTGGATTGGCCTGGGCGTACCACTGGGCCGTCTTGACCGGGAAGATCTTGGCCGTCTGCTGCAGCAGGGCGTCGCTCACCTCCCGGAGCGGCGTGTAGTCGTCAAGGACGAAGAACCCCCGCCCGAACGACGCGGCGACGAGGTCGTTCTCTCGCCGCTGGATCTCCAGCTCCCTGATAGCGATGGTCGGCATCCCGCCCTTCAGTTGAATCCACTTGGCGCCGCCGTCGACCGTGAAGAAGACGCCGAACTCGGTGCCGACGAAGAGCAGGTTCGGGTTCACATGGTCCTGCACGACTGTGTACGTGGAGCCGCGCTCTGGCAGGTCGCCGGTGATGGATGTCCACGAGCGGCCCCGGTCCACGCTCTTGAAGACGTACGGCTTGAAATCGCCGCGCTTGTGGTTGTTGAAGACCGCGAATGCCGTGTTGGGATCGTGGAGCGAGGCCTCCAGGTCGTTGACGTACGTCATCTCTGGCACGCCTCTGACTCCGTCGATCTTGCGCCAGGTCTGGCCCCCGTCTTCAGTGACCTGAATCAGTCCGTCGTCGGTGCCGGCGTAGAGCAGCCCCTCCACGCTCGGGGACTCGGTGAGCGCAACGATGGTGCCGTAGAACGACGTGGATGCGTTCTTGGCCACGGCGTCGACGCCCCACACCCGCCCCATCACCGGCAGACGATTCCGATCCATGTTTCGGGTGAGATCCGGACTGACTGCACGCCACGTGTCGCCACGGTCGTCGCTGCGGAAGAGAATCTGTGCGGCGAAATAGATCCGGGTATGGGCGTGCGGGCTGATCAAGAGCGCCGAGTCCCAGTTCCACCTGAGCGGCGGTCCCTCCTTCGCCTCCTGGGGGCGGATGTCGATCTCTTCGCCGGTGCGGCGGTCGAAGCGGACCAACCCGCCGTACTGCCATTGGGAGTAGACGATGTTCTCGTCCTCCGGGTCTACGGCTGCGTCGAATCCGTCGCCACCGACCGTGATGAACCAGTCGCTGTTCCGAATGCCGTGAACGTTGTCGGTACGCGACGGTCCGCCCTGGGTGTTGTTGTCCTGTGTGCCGCCGTAGACGTTGTAGAACGGTGACGCATTGTCCACGGCCACCTTGTAGAACTGCGTGAGGGGAAGATTGGGGAAGAACCGGTAGCTCTGCCCGCGGTCGAACGTCTCATACAGCCCCCCGTCGCAGCCGATGATCAGGTGGTCGGGATCGTCGGGGTCGACGTAGAGGGCGTGGTTGTCGACGTGCTTCCACTGCTCTCCCAGTCGCTCGAACGTCTTGCCGCCGTCCTCGGACACCATCATGTACGTGTCCAGGGAGTAGATCCGGTCGAACTTGTGCGGATCCGCGTAGATCTCCTGGTAGTACTGCGGACTGCCGCTCACATACCGGCTCTGCCGCTTCCAGTGCTCGCCCCCGTCCTCGGATCGGAAGAACCCACCGGCATCGCCGGCCGCTTCCACGATCGCGTAGACCACATCGGGGTTTTGGGAGGAGATGGCGAGACCGATGCGACCCTTGTCCCCGCTCGGCAGTCCCCGGTTGATCTTCTTCCAGGTCGCGCCGGCGTCGGTCGATTTGTGGATACCCGATCCCGGCCCGCCGTTGATGAGGGTCCACACGTGACGCCGCCGCTGGTACGCCGAGGCATAGAGCACATCGGGGTTCGTAGGGTGGAACACCACGTCGCTCACCCCGGTGTGCTCATCGATTTCCAGCACCTTGTCCCACGTCTTGCCGCCATCGGCTGTCTTGTAGAGGCCCCGATCCCCGCCGGGAGCCCAGAGCGGCCCCTGTGAGGCGACGTACACGACTTTGGAATTGCGCGGATCGATAAGGATTCGGGCTATGTGCTCGGAGGCCTTGAGCCCCACGTTCGCGAAACTGGCGCCGCCATCGACCGACTTGTACACGCCGTCGCCGTACCCCACGCTCCGCTGGCTGTTGTTCTCACCCGTCCCGACCCACACGGTCAGGTGATCGTTGGGATCGACAACGACCGTCCCTACGGAATAGGCGGTCTGCTTGTCGAAGATCGGCTCCCATGTGACGCCGGCATTCGTGGTCTTCCAGACGCCACCCGATGCGACGGCCAGATACCAGGTGCTGCGCTTCACCGGGTCGACCGCGATCTCCACGATCCGACCCGACATGAGGGCCGGGCCAATGTTACGGAGCTTGAGCCCGGATACGAGCGCCGAGTTCAGCGCCGGCGGCTTGTCGTCCTCCGACTCTTGTGCGGCCGTCGGAATCGCGAGCATCACCATGAAGGCGAGCGCGCAGGTCAGCGTCACGGGCGTTCTCATCTACCCCTCCCCGAAGAGACCGGTACTCTGGATCACGAGAATGCCGTGAAGCTACCTCGCGGACCGGAGGGACGGAACGGCGTTCGGGCCCGCAGTGAACGTCAGAGACCGAAGGCCAACCCGAGCGTGAGGACGGTGGCCCGGGCGTCGGCAAACTGCCCCTGGTACGGCGTACCCGTGATGAAACCTGCCTCGATGCGTGCGGCTGGCCGGGTGCCGGCCGGTGTCAACCACACCCCGACCCGCGCGTCGAGGCGTGGGTGCCACGCGACGTTCTGATCGAGTTCCATGTCGGCTGCTATGAAGAAGCGGAGTGGGTCGGCCGAGGGGTCGTCGAACTCCACGCCCCCGCGCACGGTGAAACGAGCGTGTTCGGGGGGGTCCACCCTGAAGGACCAGCGGCCGGAAGCGTACATCCCGAGCCAGCTGGTGGCGTGCCAGTAGCCGAGGGTCTCGAGCGCGTCGCGCGAATAGGGAACGCGCTCCACGTTGAAGCGCTCGAGATACTCGTCGCCCAGGTGCGCGCTCAAGTGGAAGTACCGAACCCGGAGCCAGTGTCCTCCATGCCTGAGGACGACGGGGAGCGCGAAGACCCAGTCGCTGGAGATGATGTCCCGTTCCTTGGTTTCGAGATTGAACCTGGCGACGACGCCCGCCTCAGCGCCCACCGTGATCGTCCCGCGCTCGATGTCCCCGGCAATCCGGTAGATGGGTACCGACGCCCCGATCGCGGTCTCGCCTTCGATGACGTTGCCGAAGCGGGTCGGACTGCGAAACGGTAGGATCAGCCGGGCGGCCAGTGTTGGCTCGAGCGGACCCGCCTTGGTCCGCGGAAGCGATGCCCCGTTTGGGAAGAGCCGCCGCTCTTGCTGGGCCGTGCCGCTTGCCGGGAGCGCCGCTATCACGAGTGTCACCACCAGCGACCACAGCGAGGCTCGACGCCCCACATCCCTCACCCACCGCAGGGTGAGCGTCTCCATCCGCACACACACCCGCCAGGAGCTGCTCAGATCCAACCGCCCGCTCGGATGCCGACACCCATGACCACCAAGAGGACCGCAAGCACCGTGACGGCAATGATGTGGTAGGCCAGGGTGTTGAGATTCTCGGGTCCCAGACGTGGCACCAATCGCACCCTGGCGTGCACCGCGAGGGCGAGGGTCAGCGCCAGGAGGATGAGTTTCGCCCCGATGTGGGCCGCGAGCGACGAGTCGAAGGCGAACCACCGGGCCGGGTCGGGCAGATATCGGTGTGCCAGCCAGAGTCCGGAGGCGATCTGCACCAGCAGTGCGGGGATGCCCAGCCGTTCGAAACGCGCCTCGAACGCCGCGACCGACGAGGGGTCTCGACGCCTCAGCGCATCGGGGAGCACTCCGAGGGCCAAGACGAGATGGCCGCCCGTCCAGATGGTCGCGCCCAGGACGTGAACAAGGATGACGAGCTTGATGTCCATGGGTGGTCAGTCCCCGGCGTAGAGGTCGATGATTTGTTCGAGCGCGCGCTGACAGACCCGACAGAACCGGGTCATGTTGCGCGAGAACATGATGCAGTCGATCTCGGGCCGGTATAGCCCGCGCGGCTCGTACGATGCACCCTCGAACGCGCCGACCATGCCACTGTACGGCATCGATCCGAGCATTACCCGCTCGATCTCGCGCTGCTCGCGAAACAGAGCATCGAACTCCGCCTCGGGTGCCCGGGTCTCGATGGCAGCAGCCTGCAAGAGACTCGGTCGCGTGACCATTCGCTCAACCCTCCGTAGTCCGGTATGGGTGGACGCGTATCGGTGGCGCATCGAGACGCGACAACATTCCCGTCGATTTGCGAACGGCCTCGATGCCGTGGTCGAGGCCGCGTGCCGTGGGCAATCTAGTGGGATTCACCGCAGGTGGGTGCGGGCGGTGGCCGGCTAGTCGAACAAATCGTTCCCCGGAGCCCGGTTCAGCAGTGGGTCGGCCGCCGACATAGCGGCATCGCCCTCACCGGGTCGTCGCGAACAGCGCCACCACCGCCCCGGCGGGGTCACGGATAACGCAGTAGCGGCTCGCGGCGTCCATGGCTTTCGGCCCCGCGATTACCGAGCCCCCGAGACTCCGACACATCCGGATGCTCTCGTCCAGATCGGCGACGACGATGTAGTTGAGCCACTGCGGAGGGAGATCTGCATTTGGCCCGCGTGCGTGGCAGACACCGGCGATCGGCTCGCCGTCAGCAGACTGAAGCATGTTGAAGTCGTCATATCCGCCCATGTCGACGGGTTCGGGGTGCCAGCCGACCACCTTGGCGTAGAAATCCCGCACCGTATCCGCATCCGGCACGGTGAGGTCGGTCCAGGCAATCGTGCCGACTCGAGGTTTGCTCTTCATCGGTCGCTCTCCGGGCGGTGCAGACTGGATGTCCATTGGACCCCGGACGGACATGAAGCTGCCGCCCCACGAGGTCGCTGCGTTGGATATGTGGATCCCCGATAGGACGCGCAAGGGACGGCACCGGTCCCACAGCGCATGGCGGTGACTCCCAGACAACGCCTCACTGTGCACGGAGTGAGGAAACCTGCTGTCCACAATTCCACATGGCGTGGAAACCTCATGCCGTGCGCCATCCTCCGGCACAATGGATCTCCACAGTCGTCGCACACGACCACTGCGATCCGAAGAAAGAACGGCGCTTGCGTCGAGCCAGCGCTGCGGTAGTTTGAGCCACTTCCTAGGTGACCTGATCCCTCCCTCCGGCCACCTCACTGGCAGGTTTGAAAATCGGAAGGCCGTCGATGGCGGACTACACGCCGTTGGGATTGGAGAAGATCGCGCGCCAAGCGGGCCGCGATCTCTCGTTGATCCGATGCCCGCGAGACAGTGTGGTGATGCGGGTTGTGGCGAGCAGGGCGGGACGGGTGGACGGTGTGAAGTCGGAGGTGCGCGAATTTCGGTCGCGGCCGCCGCATGCGGAATGGCGGGTGAGCGAGCTAACGGTCGAGTGCCCGGCCTGCCGCCGCGTTGCCACCGGCATTCGTCCCGATCCCGGGTCGGTCCCGCCCGCACCGATCACGTCCCGACCCGCCTTCGACACGGCGCGGGCCTCGCAACGGGCCTAGCCTGCCCCCAGTCGGGCTAATCCATCCCGCACCCTCGTGAGCCACGGGCCGACGATGGCCGGCTCACCCGCTTCCCACAGACGTTCGGCCATCCGGTAATAGAACACGGCCTCCTCGCGATGCCCCTCGGCCTCGGCGATCTCCGCGGCTTCGATGGCGCCGCGCGCGGTATAGAACCCTATCCACGTGTGTGGCGGCGCAAACGATCGAAAGAGTGCGGCCGCCCGATCGGAGGCGCCGGCCTGGCGGAGAATCTGGCCCAGATGGAAGCGGAGCGCGGGTTCCGGATCCGCTTCGCCGACATACCCCGAGTGGATGGTCCACAGATCGTATGCGCGGGCCGCCTCGATCTGGGCGCGTTGGAGATCGCCGCGGCGCACGGCGATCCGGGCCTCGAGATCGGCCGTCAGCGATCCCGTCCAATCCCAGGGGGTGTCGCCTCGTGGCAGAGCCGCCAGGGCGCGCTGCCACACGCGTGCGCGTGCGGTATCGCCGATGGACGCATGGTAGGCCCCGACCGCCCAGCCCGTGGCCCACACCTCGGGCTTCGTATTCAGATAGGCGGCCAGCGAGTCGGGTGGGGCGAAGGCGGCAAGCTCGCGGGCCGCGCGCCCTGCGGCGCCCTGCTCGCCCACGCCGAGCAGCGTAGCGGCAATCACGAACCGATTCACCGTCGGCCGGACCCGGTCGAGCAGCCCGGCGCGGATCAGGGAGTCGGCCGCCATCACTTTCCCTTGGGCGAGCCACAGCTGGGCGCGTGCCCCCTCACCGGTCCGTTGGTGGAACACCGGCATCGTATCGTCCAGCAGCAGGTCGACAAACCGTGCGGCGAGTTGCGGCCGCATGGTGCGGAGATCGCGCAGTGCCGTGAACACCGTGGGTGCCGAAGTCGCGGCCAGCGTTCGCAGCAGTCGGTCGCGGTCGGCCGCGGGTGCCTGGAGCACCCGAATCGTCCCGAGCCGACCCTGCACGAAAGGGCTCAGCGTGTCGAGTGTCCGGAGTCGCCCCACGGCGGCCCGCACGGTCTCGTTGTCATTCGTGAGCATCCCCAACCATGCGAGCTGGGCGTGGGCGCCGATCGATGACGAGTCGATGCGTGCGGCTCGGTGGTAGGCATCGATCACGTCGTCCAGCCCCTTCTCCATTTGCCAGCCGTCGCGCAGAAAGGCGAAGGCCAATCCGTGTGCGGCGTCCACATCGAGCGAATCGATCTCCAGAATCCGCTCGTACAGCGCAGCGGCCCGGACCCCGTCGGTCGCGTCCATCGCACGCGCGGCTTCCACCCGAAGGCGATTGCGCGTCGTGAGCCGCCCCCGGTGGCGCATCGCCGTTTCGATGATGGGCGTGAGGCCCACATACGGCTGCGCGTCCAGGAACAGCACCATGGCGCGGATCTCGAACAACTCCATCTGGGCGAGCGCGAACGTCGAGTCGAGCTCGACGGCGCGTTGCGCCGACTGCTCTGCCTCACGGAACAGCCCCCGCCGCTTGAGGCTCTTGGCCTCCAGATACGCCTGGAGCGCGTCGATCGAGGTCGTGGCGAAGCTCTCGATGACCGGCACTGTTGGCAGGGTATCTCGCTTCCACAGATTGGCGACGACTTCGATGGCCAGGCGGTTGACCGCGTAGGAGAGGCTCTCGGCCGGCGCCGACGCGTCGACCGTCGCCACGACGGTTCCGGTGGTGTCGTAGATCCTGACGCTCGCACTCACTTGCCCGCCGAGTGACGTGATCGAGCCGAGCAAGAAGTACGGTGCGGCGATTCGGCGTCCCAGCTCGAGTGCCTGGGCGAGCTCCGGAGCATCCAGGGGCGCGCTCTTGGACCGCCGCAACGAGCGCCAGAGGCCGGCCGGGTCGGCCACCGTCATCCCCACCGTGCCGTCGAGAGCGGCTGCCAGCAGGTCGGCCGCGCCCTCGCCCAAGGCGCCGGCGTCGGTTCCCGACGCCCGGAACGGGAACACGGCCAGTGTCACCGGGCGCTCGCCGGCCTGTGCCTCCCGGACAAGGACCCCCCGCACCAAGACCGCGCCGATCAGGAGTGCGCCAAGGCCCACCGCGATGAGCGCCACCCGCGCCGTCCGCTTTCGGACCACGCGGAGCGCCCGCATCGAGCGCCGCACTGCGGAGGATTCGGCAAGCAAGGCCGCCTGGAACTCCGTGGCGGTCGCGAACCGGTCGGCGGGGGCGGCCGCCAACGCTCGGCGGATGGCCGTTTCCAGCGCGGGTGCGACCGAGGAACGCACCGCCGTGAGGGAACGCACTTCATCGGTCAGCTGCCGGGCGAGAATGGCCTGAGGTGTGGGTCCGGTGTGGGGTGGCTCGCCGGACAGCATTTCGTACAGTACGCAGGCCAGCGAGTAGACATCGCTTCGTCCGTCGATGCGTGCCTCACCGCTCGCCTGCTCCGGACTCATGTACGCCGGTGTGCCGATGGCCAGGCCGAATTGGGTGAGCCGCTTTCCACCGCCCTCCGAGATGGCGCGGGAGATCCCGAAGTCGGCGACCATGGCATGGCCCGACTCCAGAAGGATGTTCTCCGGCTTGATGTCGCGGTGCACGATGCCCATGCTGTGCGCGTAGCTCAGTGCATCGGCGACCTCCCGCGTGATCAGGAGCGCTTCGTCCAGAGGCAGCTGGCCCTCGCGGGTCATTCGGTCGCGGAGCGACTCGCCCTCTACGAACGGCATCACGTAGTACAGGAACCCGTCGGCCTCACCGGAGTCGTGCAGCGCGAGAATGTGGGGATGGTGGAGGCGGGCCGTGGTCTTGATCTCGCGAAGGAACCGTTCCGGACCCAGCGCCGCTGCGAGCTGCGGCAGCAGGACCTTGATGGCCACCGGTCGATCGTGACGCAGGTCCTGGGCGAGGTACACGGTGGCCATGCCACCGCTGCCCACTTCGTGTTCCACTGCGTAGCGGTCGGCCAGCGCCGCTTGCAGTCGCTTCAGGGAGTCGGCCACCTACGCCTCCGGCCGCGGGATACCGAAAGAGTAGACGGAGGCCCGCCTGTGCGCCAGGTCGAAGGCGCGCCCGCGCGCACCGCCACCGGAGCGCCGCGGTCGATCACCGTGCGCCGTCACGTGCGGCCGTCTCATTGCCATCGCGGGATGAACCGCGGTACTCGCCGAGCATACTCGTCGTACGCGTCACCGAACCGGTCCCGGAGTTCACGTTCTTCCAAGAGGACCAGGGGAACCATGGACGCGACGGTGACGAGCACGACCACGTATCCGCCCAGATAGTTGGCGACAAGGGCGTAGCTGATCACGCCGAGTATCACCTCGACGTAGCGTGGGTGGCGGAGCCGGGCGTAGATCCCCTCCGTCAGGAGCCGGCCCGGGTCGCCTTTCCGGAGTTCCGGGATGCCGGAGAGGATCTTCATGGTGAGCTGCCTGCGCCGCGTGACGCTGAGCGCCAGCGCACCCGCAAACACCGCTACACCGAGCGCGACGAGCGTCCAGCGCGTGCCGAAGTCGGCGCCGAGAAGGATGCGGCGCGCGCGGAACAGCAGTCCCATGGACGCGATCCACGGCACCGCGAGGACGGCATACGTCCACCCGGGGCCAATCCTGCGCCAGAACCGGACGAACGGGTGGATCACGAACCAGACGAACACCGCGGGTGGCACGGTCACGATGAGCAGCACCGCGAGCACGTAGCGGAACGTGTTCATTCAGGCGGAGTGGCGTCGTGCCGGAATCTGGAGCGAGTCGAAGAGCCTGCCCGATGCGGCGGCAACGTCGCGCACGGCGCGATCGAACGCCGTCCGATTGGTCTGGGAAGGCACGCGGTACCCGCTGATCTTTCGGACGAACTGCAGAGCGGCTGCCTCGAGCTCAGCGTCGGTGGGCGGCCGGTCGGGCTGTCGCAGTTGCCTGATGTTTCGACACATTGGTCTCTCGCGCGAAATGAGTCCCGCCGTGAGTAATCGTCAGCGGTCAAGATACGGGAATGGCACCACCTACACTGGTGGGTCGCCGATCATCCTCCGAGCTGCTCGAACCGTGCGGCCTTGGCATAGACGGTGAGCCGATCGTCGCCAGGCCCCTCAACCTCACAGGCGGTTTGCACCGCTTGAAGCGAGGGCGTCCCGAACGCATACGGCTGTGTCACGTCGAGGAGGCATGGGCTCACCGGCGTGTAGTCGGTGCCGTTTGGATGAGTCCAGACGAAGCGATTCAGGGTCCCGTCCGTTTGGACCGCGCCGGCGGCGTAGAGGTCGGAGATCACGAACGTGATACGCGTCGTGTCACCGTGAACGACGTGCTCGGCGAGGAGCGTGTGCGGTGTGCGATCACCTCGCACCACGTACACGTACTCGACTCCCCTCCTGAGTGTGACCGCTGCGGTCCGCATGTCGCGGCTCAGAACCACGACCGCCGAGTTCGTGTCGGGGTCGGCGATCTGGTCCAGAGCGAGGTCGGAGCCGGCGATCGTGTCACAGGCCACGACGAGCGTCAGGCTGCCAGCGGCCAGCAAGCCGCCGGCGATCGGCCGCGCGAAGCGTCTCATTGATTTGCCGTGGGCGAGGAACGAGAGGAACGAGTCGATCAGGTCGGACAACGGCGGAAGCCAGCGTCGGTGGGCTCGCCGCCACCGGATCGGTGTCACGTCCATCGGTGAGGATCTCAGGGAAGCGAGGCGCCCAGTTGCCCGTTCATCGGGAGCAGGTCCAAGATGCGGTGCCCTTCGGCCTCGATCGTCTCGCCCCGAGTGAAGCCCACGGGGTGCCGGAATTCGGGTCCGTCGAACACGAAGGTGTGGTACTCACCACGCTCGCCACCCGGGTCGAGATCATCGGAGCATGAGATCTCCGTGACCAGGTCGGCGTCGAGCTCTTTTCCCAGGTGACCGACAGCCGACATGTCGAGGTTGACCGAGATCACGAGCGCCCGATAGCCGCGTTCCACCACCTCCCACGCGACCTCGACGCTCGGATCGCCCCAGAGCGGCTCGACGTACTCGAGACCGGCGGCCCGCACCCGTTGCTCGTACCACTCACGGATATCGGTGAGGTGCACGTTCCCGAACAGGACGCCGGTGACCCCGCGACGCTTGAGGGTATCGAGCAGGTCGTGGAACACCGGCTCGAACGCGTGCACCGGTGTGGGGGCGGCGATCAGCTCGATGCCGATCGCCTTCGCCTGCGCGACGAGCAACTGCTTGCGGAGGCCGTGATAGCGAACCCGTCCCGAGGTGCCGTCGTACATGGCGGCCAGGAGCCGCACGTCGAGGCCAGCTCGCCTAGCGCGGTCGAGGGCGAGGGTCGAGTCCTTCCCGCCGCCGGTCATCAGGGCGTACGGCATGCGGGAAACTACGGCGCCGGATGGACGGCCGTTAGGGGCGGGGTTGACTCCCCCTTCCCCTCCGTGAGTGTTTCACCGTCGTGAGCGATTCCTTGGACCAAAAGAAGAAGAAGCCGGACCTCTCCGTCGTCTGGCGCGAGGCGCGGGAGATTGTCTGGGCGCGACGGAAGCGCCTGGCGATTGGCGGCGTGCTGATGATCGTCAACCGCATGGCCGGCATGGTCATGCCCGCCTCCTCCAAGTGGCTCATCGATGACGTCATCGGGAAGCAGCGGAGTGATCTCCTCCTGCCGCTCGCGGCCGCCGTCGGTGTGGCGGCGGTGGTGCAAGGGAGCACCTCGTTCGCCATGTCGCAGGTCCTGGGGGTCATGGCACAGCGGGCCATCACAGACATGCGGAAATCCGTCATGGAGCATGTGAGCCGGCTCCCGGTGCGGTACTTCGACTCCACCAAGACGGGCGTGCTCATCGCCCGCATCATGCAGGATGCCGAAGGCATCCGGAACCTGGTGGGGACCGGCCTCGTGCGGCTCACCGGCGGGTTTGTCACGGCGGCCATCGCCCTCGCCGTGCTGTTCGTGCTCAACTGGACGCTCACGCTGTTCATCCTGGTGATCCTGTCGACGTTCGCCGCCGCGATGACCATTGCGTTCAAGCGGCTCCGGCCGGTGTTCCGCGAGCGGTCCAAGATCAACGCCGACGTCACCGGGCGCCTGGGTGAGTCTTTGGGCGGGATCCGTGTGGTGAAGGCGTACACGGCGGAGCGCAGCGAGGCGCACACCTTCGCCAAGGGCGCGCACCGCCTCTTCCGCAACATCGCGCAGACCATCACCGGCATCTCGGCCATCACGTCGGTCACGACGGTCATCGTGGGCGCGGTGGGCGTGATCATGATCATGGTCGGCGGCCGCGCCATCATCGCCGGGTCGATGACCCTCGGCGATTTCATCATGTACGTGTTCTTCGTGGGGCTCGTGGCCATGCCGCTCGTGGACATCTCCGAGATCGGCACCCAGATCAGCGAGGCGTTCGCCGGGCTTGACCGGATCCGCGAGATCCGCCGCACCGCGACGGAGTGGGAGGAGGACGCCGTCCGCGAGCCGCTCGGCACGATCGACGGCGAGATCACGTTCGACGATGTGTGGTTCGAGTACGATACCGACGTGCCGGTGTTGAAGGGGGTCTCGTTCCGGGCACCACCGGGCACCACCACCGCGCTCGTGGGGTCGAGCGGCTCAGGCAAGAGCACGCTCATCTCGCTGGTCATGGCGTTCAACCGGCCAAAATCGGGCCGGGTGCTCGTGGACGGCCGCAATCTCAACGCGATCCGCCTGCGTGACTTCCGCGGCCGGCTCGGCATCGTGCTCCAGGAGAACTTCCTGTTCGACGGCACCATTGCGGAGAACATCGCGTTCTCGAAGCCACACGCCTCGCTCGAGGAGATCCGTGAGGTGGCGCGGGTCGCGCATGCGGGCGAGTTCATCGACGAGTTCGAAAACGGGTACGACACCATCGTCGGCGAACGCGGCGTCAAGCTCTCCGGTGGGCAGCGGCAGCGCCTAGCCATCGCACGAGCGATCCTTGCCGATCCGTCGATCCTCATTCTCGACGAGGCCACCTCCAGTCTCGACAGTGAGAGTGAGGCGCTGATCCAAGATGGGCTGCGGCGGCTCCGGCAGGGACGCACGACGTTCGTCATCGCCCACCGGCTCTCGACCATCCGGAGCGCCGATCAGATCCTGGTGCTCGAAGGCGGGGAGATTGTTGAGCGCGGCACGCACCAGGAGCTCCTGGCCAAGCGCGGCCGGTACCGCCAGCTCTACGATCGGCAGTACATGCTGGAGCACGACAGGTTCGTGAATCCGGGCGAGGATCCCGTCCCCGAAGACGAGGAAGCAGTGGTGCCACGCGGTGAGGCCGGGGGCATACCGAGGAACCTCTAGAGGAACCTCTAACGGTTAGGCGGTTGAGCGGTTAAGCGGTTGGCCTTATTCAACCGCCTGACCGCCTAAACAAAGCCGCCTACCCACCTAACCGCTCAACGGCCTAGAAAAACCGCCTAACCGCCTAACCGCCTAACCGCTAGCTTCCAGGTATGGCCGATTCCGAGCGGCTTCTCTACCTCGTCCGGGTGGCGCCGGAGCTCGCGACCAAGGCGCGCGGGACGCGGAGGCGGTTCCAGCAGCAGCTCGTGCGGAACCTGCGGGACGCGCTCGCATCCGCCGCCATCGAGGGCCAGGTGGAGTCGCGCTGGAGCCACCTGCTCGTCGAGGCATCCGATCGTGCCGCCCTCCACCAGCTTTCCGCGGTCTTCGGCGTGAGCAGCGTCTCGGAGATCGAGGCGCGAATCGAGCCGGACCTCGACGACATCGTGCGCGTCGGGACCGATCTGTTCGGCGTTCGGGTGCGCGGGAAGACGTATGCCGTCCGGACCCGAATCACGGGCAGCGTCGGGTTCACCTCGCAGGACGTGAAGGTGCGGCTCGGGGCCGCGCTCAATCCCGATGCGACGGTCGATCTAGACCGACCGGACGTCACGGTGACTGTCGACGTGCGGGACGGCCGCGCGTTCCTCTATTCCGGCAAGACTCGTGGCGTGGGCGGGCTTCCCCTGGGGGTCGAAGGCAGGGCCGTCTGTCTCATCTCCGGTGGGTTCGACTCGGCGGTGGCCGCCTGGCTCATGCTCAAGCGTGGCGTGGCGCTGGACTACGTGTTCTGCAATCTGAGCGGTGATGCGTACGAGCGCGCGGTCGTCTCGGTCGCCAAAGTGCTGGCCGATGCGTGGAGCTACGGCGACCGGCCGCGGATCCACGTGGTCGATTTCGAGGGGCCGATGGCGACGCTCAAGGAGGCCGTGCGGCCCAAGTACTGGCAGGTCGTGCTCAAGCGGCTCATGTACCGCACGGCCGAAGCGGTTGGCCGGGAGATCGGCGCCGAGGCGATTATCACGGGGGAGTCGGTGGGGCAAGTGTCGTCGCAGACGCTGGGCAACCTGCGAGCGATCGATGCCGTGGCCGGCCTGCCCGTGTTGCGGCCGCTGGTCGGTCTGGACAAGGAGGAGATCATCGCCCGGGCGGACCGCATCGGGACCGGCGTGCTGAGCAAACACATCCGGGAGTACTGCGCCATCGTGCCGCATCGACCGGTGACGCACGCCAAGCCCCGCGCCGCCGCGGACGAGGAGTCGCGGGTCGATCTGTCGCTGCTGGCCGATGCCGTCGCTCGGCGAAAGGTGCTCGAGCTGCGAGGTCTCGAAGCGGTGGACCTCGTTCAACCGTACATCTTCACATCGGATATTCCGGACGGCGCGATGGTGATCGACTGCCGCGAGCCGCACCACTATCGGGCCTGGCACTATCCGAAGGCCGTCCATCGCGAGCTGGACGACCTCGCCGCCCGGTTTCGTGAGCTCGACAAGACCCGGGTCTACGTCCTCTACTGCGGCTTCGGCGTGCAGTCGGCGTATGTGGCCGAAAGGATGCAGCGGCAGGGATACGAGGCCTACTCGTTCAAGGGCGGCATCCGTCAGCTCATGACGTACGCGGCAACACGGGGCTATCCCGTGCTCGCGTAGTTCCGCTCTCCCGTCAGCCGACCCACCAGGCACTCCTTTCAATGCCGCCGCCGGAACGCGCCGCGCCCGCATGGCGAACGCCGTGGGGTTCAAGTATGATGCGCGCACCCCGCAGGGCGCCTTGACGATCACTGGACGGTGTGCATGACCGCAGCAGCGATGGCCCGCGACGAGACCAGGCCGCCCCCGCCGACCGCGTACCGATGGGTCGTGCTCGTCGTCATCAGTCTGGCGATGTTCGGGAACTACTACGTCTACGACGCGGTGAGTCCGATCGCCGACCTGCTGAAGGAGCAGCTCGGCTTTTCCGATCGGAACATCGGCCTGCTGAACGCGATCTACAGCGTGCCGAACGTCATCATGGTCCTCGTGGGCGGGATCGTGATCGACCGGATCGGGGTCAAGAAGGCGACGCTGCTATTCGGGGTGCTCTGCTTTCTGGGGGGCGCGATCACGGCGGCTACCGGCACGCTGGCCGTGATGGCTGCGGGGCGGCTCGTGTTCGGCATCGGCGCCGAATCGTTGATCGTGTCCGTCACGACGGCTATCGCGAAGTGGTTCAAAGGGAAAGAGCTTTCGTTCGCATTCGGTGTGAACCTCACGATCGCACGGTTGGGATCGTTTGCGGCACTCAACTCCCCCACCTGGGCCAAGCCGGCCTTCGAGAACTGGCAGTGGCCGCTCGTCATCTCGGTGGCGGTGGGCACGTTCTGCATCATTGGCGGTGTGGTCTACTGGATCCTCGAGAACCGCGCGAGCGATCGATACGCGATGGGGCAGGCGGGCGAAACGGAGAAGGTCGTGGTCGGCGACCTCTTCCGGCTCCCCGGTTCCTACTGGTACGTGGTGCTCTTGTGCGTGACCTTCTACTCGGCGGTGTTCCCGTTCCAGACCTTCGCCGTGAAGTTCTTCATCGAGGGCCACGGTACGACCCGTGAGTTCGGTGGGTTCCTCTCGAGTCTGATCACCCTGTTCGCCATGGTCTTCACGCCGCTGTTCGGGCTCTTGGTGGACCGCGTGGGCCGGCGATCGCTGTTCATGATGTTCGGCTCGCTCCTCCTGGTGCCCGTGTACCTGATGATGGCCTACACGACGACCTCGCTCCTGATCCCCATGGGCATGATGGGCATCGCGTTCTCGCTCGTGCCTGCCGTGATGTGGCCGTCAGTCGCGTACCTGGTGGACGAAAAGAAGCTTGGCACCGCGTACGGCCTCATGACGATGATCCAGAATATCGGTCTCGCGGGCTTCAACTTCTTGATCGGCTGGGCCAACGACTATTCGGCCGCTAGCGTCACCAACCCCGGAGGCTACGCCCTGGGCATGTGGATCTTCTCGATCCTCGGGTTCCTCGGGTTCCTGTTCGCGTGGCTGCTCCGCCGGGCTGAGACCGGACCCAAGGCCCACGGGCTGGAAACCATTACGGTCGGTTCGGGTCGCGAGGTGTAGGCGGCCCAGGCGCTTCGCGTGAACCGGTTCGCGCTCGATGGCCGCTTCCGGTGCCGACGGGCGTCCTATCCGCCGGAATGGCGAAGCGCCGCTATCAGCGGCGCGTACAGAAACTGCTCAACCGGCGCCCAGGAGCTTGGGGCGGCTGGGTCCAATCTTCCGCCGAACCGAGCGACAACAAGCCGAAGGCTGGGCACCGCGAGGACGATTTGATGGCCGGATCCTCTCGCCGCTATGGCATCGGAGGGCAAGGAAGGCCATGCTCGACCGCAATTCGACCACCACCCGAGGACCGGGGCTGGCTCGAAGGCTCCGGAACTCAGCTCCCTGGCCCTGCCTTCCGCGCAGGAAGTGACGTACCCCACCCAAGCCGAGTCCAGAATTGGCTGCCCGTTCCAGCGCCCGTAGTCGGCCATCAGCTGCCCAAGTCTCGCAGCAGCGCGCGCCGTGTAGGCAACACCTCCCCAACTCGCGTAGAGCGTGAGGCCATCCAGACGGTAGGTCTTACGGTATCCAAGACTCCATGCCCCAGCTGGAATACCCAGAGGGATCATGAGCCGAGACTTTAGCTGTCGAGCGATATTCGGGGTGGCTGTTTCTCGGATCGCAGCCGTGACGGCGTAAGCCAGGGCGGCAAAGCCGGGGCTACTGTATAAGTACTGGCCAGGTGTGGCACAGAGCGGGGTTTCGTGCAAGGCTGTCGCGAAGGGGTTGGGCTTGCGCTTCCAGAACCGATCGGCCCAGTCAGGATGGTCGTCCGAGGGACAGGGTGGCTCCCCCAGTCCGTTCGCGAGCCCGGACGTGTGCGAGGCTAGCTGCTCTATCGTGATCGCAGCTCTGGCTGAGTCGTCTTGCCAATCCGGAATCCACTTGGCCGCCGTGTCGCCGAGCAACAGCCGGCGTTCCTGGAGGGCCAAGACGAGTGACAGGCCTCCGACCATGCTCTTGGCAAGGGAGGCACCCCAAAGTCGCTCGCGGGAGTGATGCCCCGGCCCATACCACTCCACGACGAGGCGGCCGTCCAGCGCGATCAACAGCGCCGTGGTACCTCGCCGAGCGAGTTCTTCTTGGAGCAGATGCAACTCGGCCGTATCGAGGCCTGCGCGAACCGCATCTCCCACCGGCCAGGCGACCTCTGATCTCGCTCGCGAGCAGGCGACGGGAGTGAGGAGCGCGAGGAGTCGTAGCACCACCCACCGCAGGCTGGGGCGGCTCCGTCTGCTGTGCGTCGCTGAAGTCGGCATTCCGTGCAAGCGAGTCGCGCAAGATCGGCTGGAGAGGGCCAGCGATTCGCGGTGAGCCCGTGTGCTGCACGCGGCTCCGGCTGGTCTTCCGGTCATTTGACGGTTTGGCACGCTTCGTCGGTGGTGGCCAGTCGCATGTGCTTGTCTGCCCCGGGTATCCGTACGATCGCTCTCAACGCCAGGCAGGTGCCGCATCCGAGATGCGAGGAGTTCGAGCCCGGTCCGTCAAAGCGCCAGTCTAGCTGG
Organism: Gemmatimonadota bacterium; assembly: GCA_029863245.1. Taxonomy (GTDB): domain Bacteria; phylum Gemmatimonadota; class Gemmatimonadetes; order Gemmatimonadales; family GWC2-71-9; genus JAOTVV01. Next base: position 77,928 of record JAOTVV010000001.1, on the reverse strand, counting down.
GCAGTCCGGATCTCCGTCTGCGCACCACGGGCCGATACCGTTCCCCAATGATCGAGCCATTCTTCCCTAGGAATTTCGATCGGCCCTCCCAACGTAGAGCTGGGTGAGTGGACCGTCCAGGGAGCCTGATGTGGTGGTCCGCCCGCTGCTTTCGGTCTGATCCGGGGCCGATCAGCGGCCGCGAGCCGATGGCGCGGCCGGGGTCAGGCACGGCCGGGGCCACCCGCCGGCACGCGCGCACCCCAGGAGCCCCCGAACCCAGGTATCTGGAGGCGGTGGCGCAACGGCTTACGCCGAGGTGGCGGTGTGGCAGCTGGGAGGCGCCCCGGAATCTTCCGGTGCGGACTCCGGGGTTTCGGGGCGCTCACGTCGCGTTGTGTGCCCGTACGTCCCCCTCTGGGTCGATGCCGCGTTGCGCTGTTGCGCCCGTATTCTCTCGGATCCCCTGCAACACCTCGCTACGCGCCGCAGCGGATTGCCTACCACCACACCTCCCGCCATGCCGTACCGTCGGGCATGCTCGCCCGCGTACGCTCGGCGGCCGTCCTCGGCATCGACGCCTATCTCGTCGACGTCGAGACCGACATCGCCAACGGCTTGCCCTCGTTCACGACCGTGGGGCTCCCGCAGGGGGCGGTGAAAGAGGGTAGGGAACGGGTGGGGGCGGCGCTCGCCAACTCGGACTTCGTGTTTCCCCTCAAACGGATCACGGTGAACCTCGCCCCGGCGGACGTCCGCAAGGACGGCTCGGCGTTCGATCTCCCGGTCGCGATTGGCATTCTGGCCGCCACGGGGCAGCTGAACGGCGACCCGACCGGCCAAGCCCCCTCCAATCCGCGTCTCGACGACTACCTGATCGTCGGCGAGCTGGGCCTGGAGGGCGACGTCCGTCCCGTCCGGGGCGCGCTCCCTGTGGCGCTCGCGGCCCGGGACGCGGGTCTCCGGGGAGTGGTCGTGCCGCTTCAGAACCTGGCGGAAGCAGGCGTCGTCGAGGGCATCGCGGTACTCGGCGCGGCGTCGCTCGCGAGCGTCAGGCGGTTCTTCGCCGACGGCACACCGCTCGAGCGTGCGACCGTCGACACCCGGCGGTTGTTCGGCTCCCGCGTGCGCAGCGATGTCGACCTGGCCGAGATTCGCGGACAGGAACAGGCCAAGCGGGCGCTGGAGGTTGCAGCGGCCGGCTCACACAATCTGCTCATGATCGGTCCGCCGGGCTCCGGCAAGACGATGCTGGCGCGCCGGCTGCCGACCATCCTCCCGGAGATGACGCTGGACGAGGCGCTCGAGACCACCAAGATCCACAGTGTGGCCGGCCTGATGCCGCCGGGCGGGTCCCTCGTCACCACTCGGCCATTCCGCGCGCCACACCACACGATCAGCGACGCCGGGCTCATTGGCGGTGGCAGCTACCCCCGGCCCGGAGAAGTGAGCCTCGCCCACCGCGGGGTGCTGTTCCTCGACGAGCTGCCGGAGTTCCGGAAGAATGTGCTCGAGGTATTGCGGCAGCCGCTGGAAGACGGCTACGTCACCATCTCCCGCGCGGCGACGTCCCTCTCCTACCCCGCGCAGTTCATGCTCGGCGCCGCCATGAACCCCTGCCCGTGCGGGTACCTCGGCGATCCGGGACGCGCGTGCAGCTGTGGCGAGATTGCCGTGCAGCGGTATCTGTCTCGCTTGTCGGGTCCCTTGCTCGACCGGATCGACATCCACATCGAGGTGCCGGCAGTCCCCTACCGGGAGTTGTCGTGCGAGCGGAGCGGCGAGCCGAGTGACGTGGTACGGGACCGGGTGAACCGGGCGCGGCAGCGTCAGTTGGATCGGTTCGCGGGGCGGGACGGGCTCTTTGCCAATGCCTACATGACGCCGGCCGACTTGCGACGGTTCTGCCGCGTCACGGCGCAGGCGGACGCGCTCTTGAAGACCGCCATCGTTCGGCTCAAGCTCTCGGCCCGGGCGTACCACCGGGTGCTCAAGATCGCCCGAACGATTGCCGACCTCGCCGACAGCGCGACGCTTCTCCCGCGGCACGTGAGCGAGGCGGTGCAGTATCGGAGCCTGGATCGGCCGCACCAGTGAGGACCGCACGAACCCGGTCCCACGAGCGCTCGGCAAGATGACCATAAATGGTCATCTTATCGTCATGAAGAGAAGCGAAGCCCGGGGCGTCCGCGGGCGCCGCCCGCAGCGAGACGCTTTCTTTCCCGGCGCGAAGAAGCCTCCTCCAACCGCGACGAAGCTTCTGCCCGTCGAACATGAGCTTCTTCCCGGTGAGACGAAGCTTCTGCGGACCGAGACGAAGCTTCTTGGCGTCGAAAACGAGCTTCTGCACGACGAGCAGAGGCTGCTGCGGGCGCTGGTCAGCTTCTCCTCCTTGACGATGTGTGTACTCCTGTCGAGCAGGAACCGCCGCGGCCAGTCGGGCCCACCCGATCGCCGTCGATCCTGCCGGTTTCCCGGATGTCGGTCCGCGCTCAGTACGAGATCGTCCCCTCCAGCGTCCACCACGCGTACCACGGCTCGATCGGATTTCCGTCGTCTCCCCACTCTCCCACGAGCTTGATGTCGACCAGGTAGATCGTCCCGGACGCGTCGGTGAACCGGCCGGTGCCGCCAACGACCTGCAACGGAAGCGGGAGCGGGAGGCCGGCGGGCCAGCCGCCGTACTCGAGGACGAGTACGTCACCGTTGGCCGCGGTGAACTCCCAATGTCCGTTCTCGTAGGTCGGCTTCGTGACCGGGGCGCAGTGGGTCGAGTGGTGGTGTACGGTGCCGAGGTGGGTCATGGTGCCCCAGCCGTCGGAGACGGTGGTGACGGGGCAGACCGGGTCCGCCCAGTCGTACTCCCAGACCGCCGTGCCGCTCAAGTCCGCCTTGAAGGGGCGGTCGGTGCCGCCGACCGCGAACGCCGGACCGAGGCTCTCGCCCGTCGGCATCAGCGGCTCGTCGGCGCAGCTAACCAGCAGGACGGCCAGCATCGCGCATGGCACTAGTCTCAGGACACGCATGGCTCGCACCTCTCTCGAATGAGTGTGGCCTCGGATTGAGCGGGACCGGCCATGGCCGATTCCACCGAGCGGGACGGTGATCGGCCTGGTCGGCTTCCCGGCCGGAGACGGCGCGGGCCACTGCTGGCCGCAGCACCGACCTCGACGTTATGATTACGAGGCGGGTATCTGCGCCCTATCTGGCGACTCTCGTGCAAGTGTCGCCCGCCGATCGAGGCCCGTCATGTACCACATGCGGCTTCTGGGTGGTGCTTCCCTGGAAGGCCCGAGTGTGCCCGCCTCGGGGCGCGCGGGACACCGCCACCACATCGCGCTGCTCGCGCTCCTCGCGGGAGCCGGCGAGCGGGGCTTGAGCCGCGACAAGCTGGTTGCCTACCTCTGGCCGGACAGCGATGCGACGCACGCACGCCACCGGCTCTCCGATTCGCTCTACGCGCTGCGGCAGGCCCTGCGCGAGGATCCGGTCCTCGGTGCGGGCGAGCTCCTCCGGCTGAACCGTGATACGATCGGTGTGGACGCGACCGATTTCGAGGAGGCGCTCGAGCGCGGCGATCGGGAAGCCGCCGTGCGGCTGTACGACGGGCCGTTCCTCGATGGGTTCCATCTGGGTGGCTCGCGCGAGTTCGAGGAGTGGCTCGCGTCGGAGCGCGCGCGCCTGGCCGACCTCTACGCCAAGGCGCTGGAAGGGATGGCCCGGCAGACGGAGGAGTCGGGCGAGTCGGCCCTGGCCGCCGAATGGTGGAAGCGGCTCCTGGCCACCGATCCGTACAGCTCGCCGGTGGTGCTGAGGTTGATGGAGGCGCTCGCCGCGGCCGGCGACCCGGCCAACGCGATCCAGCAGGCCCGCGCCCACGAGCAGCTGCTCCGCGACGAGCTGGACGTCGAGCCCCCGGTCGAGGTCGGGGCGCTCGTCGAGCGACTGCGCACGGAGCCGGTGCACGCCACGGGGATCCCGCCGGCCCGGCCCCACGCTCTCGGTCCCGAGGCAGCCGACGGCGGGCCGTTTCCACGGCGCGCCCCGACGCGCATCGGTGCGATCGTCGCCGGGGCAGTCGCGATCACACTGGCGGGTGCAGGCGCCGCCTATCTGCTCCTCGCCGGCCGCGGGGGCGGCGTCGATGATCGGCTTTCAGCCGAATCCGTGGCGGCGCCCGGCGTCGCAGTGCTTCCGTTCACCGTGCGCGGGCCGGAAATGGAGCTGTGGCGCGAAGGCCTCGTGGACCTCCTCTCGGTCAACTTGGACGCGCCCGACCTTCGGGCCATCGACAGCCGCTCGGTGCTCGCGCGCTGGCAGGAGCTGGTGGGCGAGACCGCGGAGCCGGATCTCGAAACCGTGCTCGACGTGGCGCGGGCGACGGACGCCCGTCACGCAGTGATCGGAACGGCCGTGTCGACGGGCCGTGACGTGCGGCTCACCGCACACATCATCGACCTTCGAAACGGCGAGCGAGTCGGCCAGGCCCACGTCGATGGCCCCGCGGACAGCATGATCGCGCTGGTCGATGGTCTGTCGATCGAGCTGCTGCGCGCCCTCCTCCGGGGACGCACGGCGGGCGGCGTCGACCTCGCCGGGCGGACCACGAGGTCTGTGGCGGCGCTCAAGGCGTTCCTCGAAGGAGAACGGCTCAGTCGGCAGGGCCAGTACGAGGCGGCGAGCGGAGGATACGCTCATGCGGTCGAGGCGGATTCCGCGTTTGCGCTCGCATGGTACCGTCTCGGACTCAGCCGCGGGTGGATCGATGCCACGGACTTCGGGAGGGAAGAGCTGGAGCGTGCCGAGGCCCTCTCGGCTGCGCTTCCCACGCGCGAGGCGGCACTCCTGCGCGGGGCCCTCGCGGTCGTGCGGTTCGACGCGGACTGGATCGACTCGGCGCGCGCCCTGGCCGACCGCTATCCCGACGACGCGGAAGCGTGGTTCCTGCTCGGTGAGCTGTACTATCATCAGGGGTCGAGGCGGCAGATCGGGTACGAGGAGGCCGAGCGGGCGTTCCTGAGATCGATCCAGCTCGACCCGGTTTCGGCGCCCCACTACCTGCACCTGGTCGATCTCGCCTTCGTCTACCACGCCGACAGTGCGCTCGCCACCGAGCGCATCGCCCGGTACCGGGAGCTGGCGCAGGGATCGCCGCACAGCGAGCGGTTCGAGCTGAGCTTCCAGATCGCGTTCGGCGGCGAGGACGAGCGCCGCACAGCGCTCTCGACTCTGGAGGCCGGAAACGTGTTCGATCTGATGACCATCGGGTTTCGCCTGCGGCATCCGCGGTTCTGGCCTCGCCGGGAGCCATTGCTGCTCCTCTTGTTGCGCGTGGCGCCGGACGCGACGCGCCGCACCGCTGCCCGGACCATGTTCTTTGCGAGCGTATACCATCGCGGCTGGCTCGGACGAGCGCTGGCCTACCTCGACGACCCGGCCGTCGGCGCGGCGATCGGACCGTGCGACCTCCTGACGGTCGAGCTGGACCTGCGCGCGCTTCCGGAGAGCCGCCTTGAGGCATCGCTCGACCGGGAGGCGATCGAGCGGCAGCTCTCGCTAGGCACGCTCAGGGCGGACCAGCGCGCGCGAACGGTGATGTGCGGAGCGCTGTACGCGGCGAGCCGAGGCCTGGAGGACGACTACCGCGACCTCCGACGACGGCTCGAAGCGTTCGGTGCGGCTGCCGAAGGAGACACGCTGCTGGCGCAGGAGGCCCGAGATCGCACGAGGGTCGCCGACGGGCTCGGCGCGTGGCTCTTCGGCGATCCCGAGGCGGCGTACCGGACGCTGGTCGATTTCCCCCGGCTGCTCGATTTCGCGTCGGCGGACTGGTGGGGACGGATCCTGCTCGAGTCCGGTCGGCCCGAGCAGGCCATCCCCTACTTCATCGGACTGCGTACCGCGCCGGATCCGCACCTGTACCTGGGAAGGGCCTATGAGTTGCTGGGCCGAGATGCGGAGGCCCGGCAGGCGTACGAGTACTTCCTGCGGTGGTGGGCCGATGCTGACCGGGAGCTGGCGCCGATGATCGATGAGGCGCGCCGCGGATTGGCTCGGGTACGCCGGCGGCTGCAGTAAGGGGATCGGAAACGAGCTTCAGGGTGGCTATTCATTCCCCGCTGCTGCATCGCTGTCTAGCACAGAACCCGCCGGCGCGACGCGAACACGCCCTAACACGTTCTCGCGCCGCCGCGTTATTCTTTTCCTCATGACCTCCCTGTCTCGGCTCGAAGCACTGATCGCCACGTGTCCGTCGATGCTCGTCGGCTACTCGGGTGGTGTGGACTCGGCGTTGCTCGCCGTGGTCGCGCGGCGGGTGCTCGGCAAGGAGCGAGCGGTGGCGGCGATGGGCATCAGCGCTTCGTATCCACGGGTGCAGCATGAGCGGGCGCTCGCCATTGCGGCCACGTTCGATCTGCAGCTGCTCGAAGTTGTGACCGACGAGCTGAACGATCCTGATTACGTGGCCAACGCCCCTGATCGCTGCTACTTCTGCAAGAGCGAGTTGTGGGGCAAGCTGAGCGAGGTGGCCCGGAGCCGTGGTATGGCAGTTGTGGCCGACGGCACCAACGCCGACGACTTGGGCGATCACCGGCCCGGCCTCCGCGCCGCGACGGAACGCAGCATCCGGTCGCCGCTGGCCGAGGCAGGGCTCACCAAGACCGACGTACGCACGACGGCACGTGAGTTGAGCATTCCCGTGTGGGACGCGCCGGCGTCTCCCTGCCTCTCGAGCCGCGTGATGTACGGACTCGAGGTCACGCCGTCACGACTCCGCCAGGTGGAGGAGGGAGAAGCGCTCCTCCGCGAGCTCGGGGTACGCGGCGATCTCCGCGTGAGGCACCGAGGGCGGGAGGCTCGGATCGAGGTGCTGCCATCCGAGTTCGCCCGCGTGCGCGGGCAGAGCGCGGGGATCGCTCATCGTCTCCTCGACCTCGGGTTCGACCGGATCACGCTGGACCTGGGCGGATATCGACGGGGCAGCCAGCTCGACGGCGGGGAGCCGCAACTCGAGCTGCTTGCTCGGCGCGGCTGATCCGTGCGGCTGTTCATCGCCGTCAATCTGCCACCCGCCCTCCGCGACGACCTGTGGACCATCGCCGAGCCGCTACGCACCCACGATTTCCCGGTGCGCTGGGTGGCACCTGAAGGACTCCACATCACGGTGAAGTTCCTCGGCGCCGTCGACCCTGATCACGTCCCGGGTGTACGAGAGGGGCTGGAACGCGCTGTGGCAGGTGCAAAGCCGTTTCCCGTTCTGCTTTCGGGATTCGGCGCATTTCCCTCACCTCGTCGCCCACGGGTCGTGTGGGCGGGATGCGAGGCTGTGCCGCCGTTCGAGCTGTTGCAGGACCGGGTGGAGCGCGAGATGCAGGAGCTGGGATTCCCGGTCGAGGCCCGGGTGTTCCACCCGCACGTTACCATGGGGCGGGTGAGACGTGGCGCCAATGACCGAACCCTGGGCGGACTGCAAGGACACTTGGAGCGCCTGAGTTTCGGTCAGGAGTTCACCGTACAATCGGTCGATCTCATGGAGAGTACGCTGCACACCTCGGGCGCTCGCTACGCTCGACGGCACGTCGCGGACCTGCGCGGGTAACAAGGAGGGCCGGTTGTGAAGGAAGGCTGTTTCAAGAACTTGCTGGCTACCGTGGGATGTCTCACGATGCTCGTCGCCATCACCGGCGGCGGATGGGTGTTCCGGGACCAATTGTTGGGCGCGTATCGTTCGGTGATCGGTGCCGAGCCGCGTGCGGCGGCGGACAGCACGGTGGGTGCGCCGTCGGCCCGAGCCTTGCGCTCGGCGGAGGCCAAGGAGGCGTCACTCGGCGCCCGCGGCACCGGCTACGTGCGGCTATCGGCCGACGAGATGGCCTCGCTGATCGACGCGCGTCTCGCGCCGCCGGCGCGGGCGGCGGTCGACTCGCTGCGCGTGGTGCTAACGGAAGGCCGGATCGCGCTCGAGGCCCGGGTCAAGCTGGCCGTCTTCGGGAAGGACCTGCTGGGGCCGCTATCCGGCCTGCTGGATGCCAGCGAACGCCTGCGGATGGCGGGTGGGGCGCAGATGCGCGAGCCCGGCCAGCTCGCATGGCGATGTGACGAGTTCATCATCGTCTCGTTTCCGTTCCCGCCGTCGGTGATCCCCGCGCTGGTCAACCGCATGACCGGACGCGACGACGGCGTGTTCATCATTTCGGTGCCCAGGGCAGTTGGGGAGGTCCGGGTGCGTGCGGACGGCGTGACTCTCTATCGGCGAGTCGAGTGATGGGAAGACGCGTGCTGGTCGTGGACGACGAGAAAGGCGTGCGGGACGCCATGCGCCAGGTCCTCGAGTATGAGGGGATCGAGGTGCGCACGGCCGAGTCCGGCGATGAGGCTCTCATAGTGTATCCCGAGTTTCATCCCCACCTCGTGTTCCTCGACGTGAAGATGGCTGGTCTCGACGGCCTCGAGACGCTCGCGCAGATCCGCGAGAAGGATCCCGCGGCGCAGGTCGTCATGATCTCGGGACACGGGACCATCCAGACGGCGGTCGAGGCGACGCAGCTCGGGGCCTACGATTTCCTCGAAAAGCCGCTCGACACCGACCGGATTCTGCTCACGCTACGGCACGTGCTGGAGCGGGCGGAGCTGGAGTCGGAAAACGTGCGGCTCCGCGCGACGGTCGTCGACCGGTACGAGATCGTCGGGGAGAGCCCGGCGATCCGCGAGTTGCTGGACGTGATCGATCGCGTGGCGCCGACCGGAGCGCGTGTGCTGATCGCCGGCCCCAACGGCAGCGGTAAGGAGCTGGTCGCCCGCGCCATCCACCGCCGCTCTCCCCGCGCGGACGCGCCGTTCGTCGAGGTGAACTGTGCGGCGATCCCCAGCGAGTTGATCGAGAGCGAGCTGTTCGGTCACATGAAAGGGTCGTTCACCGGGGCGTTTGCGGACCGACCCGGGAAATTCGAGCAGGCGGACGGCGGGACGCTATTCCTCGACGAGGTCGGGGACATGAGCGCGGCGGCACAGGCCAAGGTCCTGCGAGCGCTCGAGGAGGGCATGGTCACTCGGATCGGTGCCACGAAATCGATCTCAGTCAACGTGCGGGTGATTGCCGCGACCAACAAGTCGCTCCAGGAGGAGATCGCCGCAGGAAACTTCCGCGAGGACCTGTACTACCGCTTGAACGTCGTGCCGATCGAGGTGCCGCCCCTGCGCAGCCGCCGCGGCGACATTCCGCTCTTGGTGCAGAAGTTCGTTGCCGACCTGACCCGTGACAGCGGGGTGAAGCCCAAACCCGTCGACGCTGACGCGCTGGACGCCATCGTGCACCGTGATTGGCCCGGGAACGTGCGGGAACTGCGCAACGCGGTGGAGCGCCTGCTCATCTTGTCGACCGGCGAGACGGTTCAGGCGACCGACGTGGGGCGCCTCTCCGGACTACCGAGCGACGGTGCCCTCTCCGAGCTGGTGAACTGCGAGACCTTCGAGGAGTTCAAGCAACAGGCCGAGCGGGCGTTCTTGGAGGCGAAGCTCAACGAATCCGGGTGGAACGTGAGCGAGACCGCACGCAAGGTCAACATGCCGCGGAGCAATCTCTACAAGAAGATCGAGAAGTACGGGCTGCAACGGGAGTGAGGGTCCGATCGCCGGCAAGCAACGTTCGGGTACGCCACGCATGAGACCCGTTGGTGCCGGTCGTCGACGAACGGTAGCGTTGGCCCATGACACATCCACGGCAGTCCGTCGCGATCATCCTCAGCGTGGGAGGTGCGACGCTGGACTCGGCAGCCCTGAGGCGAATTCCCATGGCGACGCTGGTGCGCGCCGAGTTCGCGTCGGGGGATCGGGCCGCGTGCGTCGCGGCTACGCTCGCGCACGAGTGCGATACGGCCGAGCTCGCCCGGGCGCTGCGGAGCTGGGCAGCGAGCTGGGGGTGGACAATCACGGTTGCGCCGCTACGAGGGTCCGGCTAACCTTCACACACACCGTTGCACCCGACGCTGCGACGGATCGACAGGATATCCTTGCGTAGGTGGTGGACCGTCACCGCCAATGTCGTATAGCTCCGGTTCTCGAGTAGCGGGAGGCGCCACGCGCATGCGGCTGAAGGGATCGAAAAGGACATCCGTCGATGAAGGTTCCCTCGATCAGTATCTTCGTGAAATCAGTCAGTATCCCCTGATCAGCAGAGAGGACGAAGTCGAGCTCGCGATCAGCATCAGGGGGGGGGACGAGGAGTCGCTCGACAAGCTGGTGCGAAGCAACCTCCGGTTCGTGGTGTCCGTCGCCAAGAAGTACCAGAACCAGGGCGTGAGTCTCAGCGACCTCATCAACGAAGGGAACCTCGGTCTCATTCGCGCCGCCCACAAGTTCGACGAGACCAAGGGCATCAAGTTCATCTCCTATGCCGTGTGGTGGATCCGTCAGGCCATTCTCCAAGCCCTGGCGGAGCAGAGCCGCATTGTCCGAGTGCCCCTGAATCGGGCAGGGACTCTGCACCGGATCGGGAAACGATCGTCGGCGCTGCAGCAGGAGTTGGGTCGAGAGCCGACGGTGGAAGAGATCGCCGAAGGCATGGACATCTCCGAGGAAGAAGTCGCCAAGACCCTCTCGATTTCTCAGAGCCATCTGTCCCTCGATGCACCGCTCACTCCCGGCGAAGACAACAAGCTCCTGGATTACCTCCCCGATACCCAGAACGCGGGCCCCGACCAGGAGACGTTCGAGCGAGCCCTGACCGACTCCATCGAAGAGGTCTTGAGCACGCTCAAAGAACGGGAGGCGAAAATCCTCCGGCTGTATTTCGGTCTCGATGGAAAGGAGCCCATGACGTTGGAGGAGATCGGGAGCATGATGGGAATCACAAGGGAGCGGGTGCGACAGATCAAGGAGAAGGCACTGGCTCGGCTGCGACACGTGAGCCGCGCGCGTGCCCTGGAGAGTTTCCTGTCATGACGGACTCGCGGAACACAGAACGCGGAACGCGCTGACCGCACGCGCGTCGCGTCCCGTGCCTTCCGCCTCGCGCATTTCTCAGCCTCGACTTCCAGTCTTCGACCTCCCATGAAGCTCGGCGTCATCTCCCTGGGCTGCGACAAGGCCACTGTCGACTCGGAGCGCCTGGTCGGTGAGTTGGTCGGTCACGGAGCCCGGGTCGTACCCGGTCTCGAGACGGCCGACGTGATCCTCGTCAACACCTGCGGGTTCATCGACGCCGCGAAGCAGGAGTCGATCGAGGCAATCCTGGAGGCGGCGGCCCTGAAACGGTCGGCGGGTGTACGAGCCGTCGTAGCCGTGGGGTGTTTGGTCGAGCGGTACCGCTCGGACCTCCGGCAGGAAATCCCCGAAGTCGATCTCTTTCTAGGATTCCACGAGCTGCACACGCTGGTGCCCGAGTTGGCCGCCCGTGGCCTCATCGCCGATCCCGTCGCGGACCATCCGGGCGTGCGGGCCTATCTCGGTGACCAGCCCCATGTGCGCTACCTCAAGATCTCCGAGGGGTGCGACCACACTTGCGCCTTTTGCGCGATCCCGCTCATGCGCGGCCGCCACCGTTCGGAGCCGCTGACGCGACTGGTGCGGGAAGCCCAGCAGCTGGAGGCGCAGGGTGCCAAGGAAATCAACTTGGTGGCGCAGGATCTCGGACACTACGGGCGTGATCTGGGGCGGGGTGGACCCGCGCTGCCAGAGCTCCTGACCGCCCTGCTGGCGGACACGGCGGTGCCGTGGTTCCGGCTCCTGTACGTCTACTCCGCCGGGCTCTCCGACCGCCTGATCGACTTGATGGCGCGCGAGCCGCGGATCGTTCCGTACATCGACATCCCGATCCAGCACGCATCGGACGCGCTCCTCGAGCGCATGCGTCGACCGGAACGGCGCGATACGATCCGCGCCACCGTGGGACGCCTGCGAGACGCCATACCGGATATCGCGATTCGTACGACGGCGATCGTGGGATTCCCCGGCGAAACGGACGAGGATTTCCGGACGCTCTGCGCCTTCGCCGAGGAAATCCAGGTCGAACGACTGGGCGTCTTCACCTACTCCGAACAGGAGGGCACCCGGGCGGCGGTGTACCCGGACGATGTCCCGGAGGCCCTCAAGCGCGCGCGACAGGACGAGCTGACCGAGCTCCAGCGTGCGATATCGCAGGATCGGCTAGGGCGCTACGTGGGGCGCGAGAGCGAGGTGTTGGTCGATGCCCTCACCGACCCGGACGAGGATGGCGCGACGCACGTGGGCCGGGTGCCGTGGCAGGCAGACGACGTGGACGGCGTGACGTGGCTCGAGCAGGGCGGCTGGGCGCGACCCGGCGACCTCGTGCGGGTGCGCATCGACGATAACATGGACTACGACTTTCGCGCGTCGGCGGTGGTGTGAGGATCGGGGGATCCCTGCGGCATTGCTCGATCCCGAGCATCGTGGCGGTCGGGGTACTGGGGATTGCCACCGCGTGCGGACCGGCGCGAAGGGTCACGCAGCCGGGCGGTGTCGAGCCAGACCTGCGGGTGGGACTCCTCGTGGGAGCGTCGGGTGTCCGGGTCACGGGTCGCGGATCGACGGCGGCCATCCAGGGCCAGAGCGCGGCATTCCGCCTCGGCGCTGGGCAGTCCGTCACCATCGTTCCCGACGGTCGGGCCCTTCGGGTCTCCGATGGACCGGGAGCCGGCCGGTACGATCGGTTGACGTTCGTCGCTCTCGATGCGGGACGCCACATCGAGGTGGACGGCAAGCCCTACCGCGGTGTGATCGAGGTGCTAGCGGGCTCCGGTCGGCTCACGGTCGTGAACGAAGTTCCGCTGGAGGCGTATGTCGTGGGCGTGGTGAACGCAGAGATGGGTCGGCGGACGGCGTCCGAGCAGGCCGCGCTGGAGGCACAGGCGGTCGTGACGCGGTCGTACGCGCTCCGGAACCGAGGCAAGTTTGCCGGTGACGGGTTCGACGTCCGCGCTAGCGTGGTCGACCAGGCGTACGGCGGAGTCGACGCCGAGACGCAGGAGGGGTGGGAGGCCGTGCGATCGACGGTCGGGCAGGTGCTCACGTACGACGGCGAGCCCGTGTCGGCATTCTTTCATTCCACCTGCGGCGGCTCGACCGCGTCTCCTGCCGAGGCGTTCCGTTCCGTGCCCGCCGCCCCCTACTTGCGGCCCGTGAGTGACCGTCACGGCAACGGCGCCTACTGTGATATCTCGCCGCGGTTTCGGTGGTCGGTCGAGTGGGACGCCGCCACGTTGCGGCGTATATTACGCCGAACCGTCTCCACCACGCTCGGTGTGGACGAGGCCGCGCTGGACGACATCACCGGCGTGCGCGTTCACCGGACCGGGCCGTCGGGTCGGGTGACGGAGGCGCGGATCGCCGTGGCTCGCGGCGAGATCCCCGTGTTCGGGCCGGATCTCAGGACCGTGTTGGAGACCCCGGACGGACGTGTCTTGGGGAGCACCGCCGTGCGACTGGAAGCTACGGCGGGTGCCGGGGGGGGGGGGCGCGAGGGGGGCCCCGCGGGGGGCGGGGAGGCGGGGGGGGGGGCGGGGGGGGGGGGGCTCGAGCGAGTCCGCGCGGATGGCACGGGGTGGGGGCACGGGGTCGGGATGTGCCAGTGGGGAGCCGTGGGGCGGGCCAGGGCCGGACAGGACGCCCGCACCATCCTGATGACCTATTACCCGGGTGTGCGACTTGAGCGCTGGTATTAGGATCTCCATCGTCCTGCTCCTGATGTCCACTCCACTCCAGGCGCAGGGATTCCTCGAGCAATTCAGCTACGAAGGTGTACGCTTTGCCGGCATCGGGCTCGAAGCCGGCGGGGTGATCTCGAATAGTCTCACCCCGGAGCCCATCGGTGGGGTGCGGATCGATCTCGGCCTGTTCGCGCCCAGGGTGCGGGTGATGCTCGGCGCCTCGTACTTCAAGGGCGAGTTCGACGCGGACCGCATCGCGGAATTCGAGACCCGCCTGGAGGAACTCCTGGTGGACTGCGCCTGCACACTCAATGTTGGCTCCGTGACGATGGCCAACGTCGAGGTGTTCGCCGATCTCCAGTACCTCCTGCGGGCGGTAGGGCGTGTGCAGCCGTACGTCGCGCTCGGCTTCGGCGCGCACATCCGCGACGGTGACGGCGCGGCAATCGATGGGACCTTCGTGGAAGACGCACTCGACACCGTGGCGGCCGGTGTGGGCGCCGCCGTCGGCATCGACATCGCCATCCTGTCGCGTCTGGCCTTCCTGGTGGAGGTGCGAGGAGGGCTCACGAGTGAGCTGCGGACAGCATCGGCACGAGGCGGCTTCATGCTGCGATTCCCCTAGGAGGCCACGTGAGCGATAGCGTACGGGTCGGGGTCATCGGTGCGGGGGCGATCGCCCAGGTCGCGCATCTGGTGGTCTTGAGCAAGCTCGAGGAAGTCGAGATCGTCGCGATCTGCGACTCGGACGTCGCCAAGGCGCAAGCGCTCGCGCGACGATTTCGTGTGCCCGACGTGTACGACGACATCGAGGATTTGCTGCAATTCAGCAAGCTCGACGCCGTGGTCGTATGCACGCCGAACCATCTCCATGAGGTGCACGTGGTGAGTGCGCTGTCGGCCGGGGTTTCCACCCTGTGCGAGCGCCCCCTGGCGCTCTCCGCCGCGGGGGTCGAACGGGTCATGGCGGCGCAGGAAGCGGCGAACGTCCCCCTCATGGTGGGGATGAACATCCGGTACCGGAGCGACGTGCAGGCCGTGCGCAGCTTCCTGGTGGGCGGAGAGCTCGGTCCCCTCCGGTCGGTGCGCGGATACTGGCATACGTTCCGGCCCTCCGGAATCCCGGCGGGCTGGCGCGTGCGGCGGGCGCAGTCCGGCGGCGGCGCGATGTTCGACCTGGGGCTCCCCCTGGTCGATCTCGCCCTGTGGCTCGCGGACTGCCCAGCCACGAAACGTGTGTCGGCGGTCTTCGCGGGCCGGGGTGGGGGCATCGAGGTCGAGGACATGGGTAGTGTGTTCATGCAGTGCGCCGACGGTCACTCGATCTTCGTGGACGTATCGTGGCGCCACGTCGGACCGCACGAGAAGCTCGCGGTGGAGATCGTGGGGGCCAACGGGTCGGCGGCGATCGCCCCGCTCGCCGTGTTCAAGGAAATGCACGGCGCACCCGTCAACGTGACTCCGCCCGGGGATGAGGTCCATGGCGATCCGTTCAGTAGTTCCTATCGCGCGGAATGGGAGCGTTTTCTGCAGATCGCGCGTGGCGAATCGCCAGCCCCTGGACTCGCCGAGCAGCTCATGCTTCACCGTGTCATGGAGGCCATCCAGAACTCGGCCCGGTCTGGACGCGAAGTGATCCTGTGAGGTTCCTCGCGCTCCCGCGGGGCGACTGGCTGCTCGTCGTGGGCGGTGCGGTGCTCCTGTGCGCCGCGTACCCTCCGTTTCACCTGCTCCTGCCATCGTTCATCTGTCTGATTCCAGCCGTGTGGCTTCTGGCGGACGGCCTCGAGGACGACCGACCGGTCCGACGCCATCTGGTGCAGGGATTCTGGTTCGGGCTCTTCGCCAATGGCCTTGTCCTGTACTGGACGGTGGTCGCCTTGTGGCATTTCACCTCCCTGGCAGCGCTCGGGTATCTCGCCACCGTGGTCATTCTCGCCCTCTACAGCGGCACCGTGTTTGCCCTGTCTGGGTGGGTGACCCGCCGAACCGGCCTCGGCCTGCTCGTCACCTTCCCCGTGTCTTGGACGGTGGCAGAGTGGGCGATCGGGCATCAGGGAGACGTTGCCTTTCCGTGGCTCGGGCTCGGGACCTCGCTTACAGGATTCCCGACCCTGGTGCAGGTGGCCGACGTGATCGGCGCACGAGGCGTGACCTATCTGTTGGTGCTGGCCAACACGGCCTTGGCGTTGGCATGGCGACGGCGCGAGGATCGCCGTTCGGCCGTCACGCTGGCCTCGGCGGTGGTCGTCGGCACCGCGCTGGTCCTGGGATACGGCGTGGTGCGGGAACGCAGCCTGACGCTTCGTCCGGTGGCCACGGTCGCGCTGCTCCAGCCCAACGTCGGTTGGGTGGACAAGTGGGAGCCGGGCCAGGGCGAGCGGATCGTGACGAGCGCGCTTGAGTTGGCCGACCGCGCCATCCAGACACCGCGGCCGGATCTGTTGGTGTGGCCCGAAGCGGCCATCCCCGGGTACTTCTTCCAGCACCCGACCTGGGAGACCGCCATCGGCGATCTCTCACGATCGACCGGGGTTCCCCAACTCGTCGGCGGGCTCGACATCGCGTTCGAGCCCAGACAAGACCCGGCAGCGGAGGCGCGCGCGACCTACGAGCACTTCAACGCCGCGTTCCTCTTCGACTCCCTGGGTCGCTACCCCTCCCAGCCAGTCTACCGCAAGCGCTACCTCGTGCCGATCACCGAGCGCGTGCCGTTCGTTGCCCCTCAGTGGTTCGACCTTCGTTTCTTCGGTGGGTTTGGCCGAGGGACCGAGCACCCCGTTTACGAGATCGCCGCCGGGACCTTTGGCGTGTTCATCTGCTACGAGTCTGCCTTCGAGGACTTGAGCCGGATCTATCGCGCACGCGGGGCGGACTTCCTCGTCAACATCACCAACGACGCGTGGTTCGGCCGTACGGCCGCACCCTACCAGCATGCCGCGCATCTCGTGATGCGGGCCATCGAGAACCGCGTCGGCATCGCCCGGGCGGCGAACAGCGGCATCTCGGAGTTCGTCGATCCGTTGGGTCGGGAACATCGTCGAACCCCCCTCTACGAGAAGACCTTCCTGGTCGGCGAGGTGCTGACCACCGACAGCGTGCCGCTCTATGTCCGGTGGGGAGACTGGGTCGGCACCGGTACGCTGATAGTGGGCGCATTCCTGGTGCTCTTCACCGTCAGTCGACGCCGATGACGACATGACCCGCTACGGGGTGGACGTCGGTGGCACGTTCACCGACATCGTGTCGGTGGATCGGCACGGCGGCATCGGGGTCGGCAAGGTTCGCTCGGCGCGGGGTGAGATCGCGGAGGCAGTCTGGCCCGCCTTGCGTGATCGGGGCACGCAAGCGGCGACGCTCACTCACGGGACCACGGTCGCGACCAACGCGCTGCTGGAGCGAAGTGGGGGTCGGACGGTGCTCGTCACGACGGCGGGCTTCGAGGACCTCCTGTGGCTCCGGCGCCAGGACCGGGTGGCCCTGTACGAGCTGTCGGAAGACCATCCTGCGCCGGTGGTCGACCCTTCCGATGTCGTGGGGGTCGCCGAGCGCATCGGGCCGTCCGGAGTCGTTCGGTCACTGGAGTCGAACGAGATCCGCCGCGTGGTCCAGAGCGTGGTGACGCGGTCACCCGAAGCGGTGGCAATCGCCCTGCTGTTCAGCTTCCACGACCCACGCCACGAGCGCGCCCTGGCCGAGGCGCTGCGGCAGGCCTTGCCGGGCATTCCGGTGGCGGCGAGCCACGAGGTCCTGCCGGTGTTTCGCGAGTACGAGCGTACCAGTACGACCGCCGCGGAGGCGTATCTGCGTCCGTTGGTGAGTGGGTACCTGGAGTGGATGGAGCAGCGTGCCGCGGACGAGGGGTTGCACGACCTTCGGATCATGGCCTCAAACGGCGGCACGCTGAGCGCAACGCAGGCTCGGGTGCGCGCGGCGGCGCTGGCGTTGTCGGGTCCCGCCGGGGGTGTCGAGGGCGCCCGGCTCTTGAGCGAGCAGTTCGGCGTGCGTGATCTCCTCACCCTGGACATGGGCGGAACCAGCGCCGACGCGAGCGTGGTGCTTGACGGGCAGCCGCTCACCCAGACGTCGGCGGTTGTCGGCGGCGTGCCCCTGGCCCTTCCGCACGTGCTAATCGAGACCGTCGGCGCCGGTGGCGGGAGCGTCGCCTGGGTGGATCGGGGTGGCGCGCTGCGCGTTGGTCCCCGAAGCGCGGGTGCGCTCCCGGGACCGGCCTGCTACGGATTGGGCGGGACCGAGCCCACGGTCACCGATGCTGCGCTCGTGCTGGGATGGCTCGACCCGGACCGCGCGCTCGCCGACAGGCTCAGCCTCGATCGCGCGGCCGCTGTGGCGGCTGTGGGAACGGTGGCCGCCGAGGCAGACCTTGCCCTCGAGCGGTGTGCCGAGGGGATCATCGAGGTGGCCAATGCGGCGATGGTGCGCGCCCTGCGTCGTGTGAGCGTCGAGCGCGGGATCGATCCACGTCATCTGACACTCGTGCCGTTCGGCGGTGCCGGTCCCATGTTCGCGTGCCGGATGGCGGACAGCCTCGGGATGACCCGGGCCATCGTCCCACCGTATGCCGGCGTGCTGTCGGCACTCGGCCTCGCGTCGGCACCCGCCCGGATCGCGTTTACGGGATCGCTTCATCTCTCGGCCTCGGCGGCGACCTCGTCGACCCTCGACGGGGCGTTCGCGGAGATGGAGCGTGCGGGACGCGGTGCCATGACTGACGCCCGTCTGGAGCGATTCGCCGAGTGTCGGTATCCCGGGCAGGGCTATGAGTTGCTCGTACCGGGGGACGGCGATGGCGGCCGCATCGCGCAGGGGTTTCACGGCATTCACCGAGAGCGGTACGGTCATGCCGACGAGTCGCGGGAAGTGGAGATCGTGAACCTGCGGCTCACCATGACGCGCGACGCCGAACCCCTGCGGCTGGCGGGGGCCTGCGGCACCAAGGCACCGGCGCATGGAGCAGAGCGGGCGTGGCTGCCTGATCTCGCTCCACGGGTCACCGTCATTGGACCGTTCATGCTCGATGCCTCCGACTGCACCCTGCGAGTGGAGGCCGGCTGGACCGGAACCATTCACGACTCCGGCGGCGTCATCTTGGAGCGCCAATGACGCTCGATGCCATCGGACTCGAAGTCATGGCACACGCCTTCGCGGGCATTGCCGAAGAGATGGGGGCGGTCCTGGTCGCGAGCGCGCTCTCGCCCAACGTCCGCGAGCGACGCGACTCGTCGGCCGCCGTGTTCGACGCCGACGGCGAGCTGGTGGCACAGGCTGCGCACATCCCCGTACATCTTGGCGCGATGCCTGAGGCGGTCGCCGCGGTCCGGGCCGCCAATCCCGAGCCGGACGACACCTTCATTCTCAACGATCCCTACACCGGGGGAACGCACCTACCGGACATCACGATGGTCCATGCCATCGACCTCGATGGATCCGTTGCAGGGTACACCGTGGTTCGGGCCCACCACTCGGACGTGGGCGGGGCACGGCCGGGGAGTATGCCGCCGGACTCGACCGAGGTGTTCGAGGAGGGGTTGATCGTACCGCCGGTTCGGTGGACTCGTCGGGGCCGGCGCCAGGATGACGTTGCCCGATTGCTGCTGGCCAACGTGCGAACGCCGGCCATGCGCGCTGGCGATCTGGCAGCCCAACTCGCTGCGTGCGAGCGCGGAGCGCAGCGGTTTCGGGAGCTCGTGGCGCGCCGCGGTCGAGCCGAAGTCGCAGGGGCCGTGCGCGACCTGCTCGACTACGCCGAACGCCGAACACGGGCGGCCCTGGGTGCCCGCGTCCGTCCCGGCCGATACGAGGCGGTGGACTACCTCGAGGGCGATGGCACCGTAACGGAGGACCTTCCCATCCGCGTGTGCGTGGAGGTGCAGGAGGGATCACTCGTTGTGGACTTCGCCGGGACCGCGCCCGCATCGGCGGGGAACGCCAACTGTCCGCTCTCGGTGACGCGTTCGGCCGTGCTGTTCGTGCTGCGCTGCCTCGTCGGCGAGGACATTCCCACCAATGGCGGCATGCACCGCGCGGTGGAAGTCCGCTCGCCACGTGGTTCCATCGTGAACGCCACGTGGCCCCACGCCGTCGCTGCCGGCAACGTCGAGACGTCACAGCGGATCGCCGACACGCTGTTTCTGGCCCTCGAGCCCGCCGCTGCGGTTTCCGCGGCGGGGCAGGGGACCATGAACAACGTCGTGTTCGGCGGGAGCGGATGGACCTACTACGAGACGCTCGGCGGCGGACAGGGTGCTTCCCCCACCGGACCGGGACCCTCTGGCGTGCACGTCGGCATGTCCAACACGCGGAACACGCCGATCGAGGTGTTCGAGCTCGAGCACCCGCTCCGGGTGACGACCTATGCCCTGCGCCGCGGCAGCGGTGGTGATGGGAGGTATGCCGGGGGAATGGGGGTCGTGCGGGCGTACGAGGCCCTGGCCGACGTCGACGTTTCACTCATCTCCGAGCGCCGCCGCCACGCGCCGCGGGGCGCACGGGGTGGCGGGGCCGGACTCGTCGGGGTGAATCGTCTGAACGGTGAGCCGCTCGGCGGCCGCGCGGCCTTCCGGATGCGGGCAGGCGACGTGCTGACGATCGAGACGCCGGGCGGTGGAGGATGGGGGGTGGGTGCGTCGAGCTGAGGGCGCTACGCTCCGTCGTCGTCCGACGCGTGCTCGAAGACCCGGGCCTCGCGGAACAGCCTGAACAACTCAGAGTCGAGCATGCCGGCGCCGGTCTCGTCGGTCAGGATGTCGAGCGCGCGCGAGGCCGCGACGGCCCGCTTGTACGGCCGATCCGAGGCCGTCAGGGCGTCGAAGATATCGGCGATGGTCATCATGCGGGTCTGAATCGGGATGTCATTGCCCCGAACGCTCCGCGGATACCCGGTACCGTCCAGTTTCTCGTGGTGCCCGTAGGCGATCGACGGAATCGATTGCAGCTCCTTGGTCCACGGGATTTGCAGCAGAAAACGGTAGGTGTGGGTCACGTGGCTCTCGATCTCGAGCCGTTCCGACTCGTCGAGACTTCCTTTGCGAATACTCAGGAACCGTAACTCGTCGTCCGTGAGGTACGGCTGCGGCTTGCCGTCGAGATCGTGGTAGTACTGCTCCGCGTACTGGATGAGGTGCTCGAAACTCCCCTCGGGCAATACGGTCGGCTCGTTGGACCGCCGCACCAGTTCCAGAAACTCGTCCAGGGCTCGAAGCGATGCCGAGTGCTCGGCATCGAGGCGCTTGACGAACTCCTCGTACCCGGAGTTCCCGCGTTCCTCGAGATAGAGCATGCGCTGCTTGTGATACTCCGATTCCTGGGACCGTCTGATGAACGCGTGTCGCAGCTTCACCTGAGCGAGGTCGGGCGGATACAGCTTCTTCTCCTTCACCAGGACTTGCTCCCGCACGCCGACTTTCCCGAAGTCGTGGAGCAGGCCGGCGTACCGGATCGCGCGGATCTCCTCGCGTGAGAACCGGACCGGTCGGTACAGCCCCCGATCCTCGCGATCCACGGTCTTCGCGAGGGCCACGGTCATCGACGCCACCCGACCCGAGTGCCCGAATGTGGTCGGATCACGCTGCTCGATCGCCGTAACCGACGCTCGGACGAACCCTTCGAACAGACGCTCGATGTCCTCGTAGAGCCGACTGTTCTCGATCGAGACGGCGGCCTGGCCCGCGAGGGCGGAAACGAGGTCCACCTGGCGCTGCGAATACGACACGACCTCGCGCGCGAAGTCGTCGGGCGTCGACAGCCTGGTATCGGCATGCCGCTTCCGGTTGATGAGCTGAAGGACGCCGATGACCTGATCCTTGTGGTCTTTCATCGGGATCGCGAGCATCGACTTGGAGCGGTAGCCGTAGGTCTGATCGAACGATCGGTTGAACGTGTACGCGACGTCCGGCGGCAGTTGATACACGTCGCGGATGACGAGCGGCTTCCCGGTGATGGCGGCATTCCCGGCGATACTCGTCGCGTCGAGCGGCATCGTGAACTCGACAAACGGGATATCCGGGCGGGACTGAGTCTGCGACAGCGTGAATCGGAGACACCTGGGTTGGTTCTCCGGCGTCTCGACGATGTACAGGCTCCCGGCGTCGGACTGGGTGATGTGGAGGGCCTGGGTCAGGATCGACTCGAGCAGGGTGCTGTAATCCCGCTCCGTCGCGAGGGCCATCCCGATGCGGGTCAGCTCGGCCAGTTCCCGGGTGCGCAGGACGACCTCGCGCCGAACGTTCAGCGTGTCCTGACGCGCCGCGGACTCCCGAAACACCGTGCGCAGCGCTACGAGCAGCTGCCGGCGTCCCGGTGGGTGGGCCACGTAGGCGGACACCACCGAGTCGCGGTAGACCTCTGGAACGTCGGACTCGCCGGGCGCTCCCAGCAGCGCAACCGACCCCCCGCTCCGGACGAACGTCTCCAGGAGATCGGGGGAAAAGTCTGTGCGCGATGGCGGGTCGAGCACGAAGACGGTCGGGACGTCCGTCACGGCGGGCACCTGCCCCGGCTGAGCGGTGCGGAGCTCGATGCCCTCGGCCTCGAGCGTGGCCGCGACGTGGTCGAGGCCGAGCGTCCCGGGATGCCACAACAGGTACTTCATTGCTCGGCCGCCGGGCGCTCGGTCACGTCATCAGGTCAGGACCTCGACCGGAGCTGTCGCAGGGCCTCGCTCGCTTCCGTATACTCCGGGAACTCGCGCGTGATCTCGGAGAACAGCTCGCGTGCCCGTTCGTTGTCTCCGCGATCGGCGTAGAAGACAGCCCGGGTATAGAGGCGGACCGCCTCGTGCGGGATCTGCTCGCTCCGCCGCTCACGTTCCTGCAGGGCCTGTCGCGAGAGCGGGGGCAGGCTCAGTCCCTTGGTGAGACCATCGGCCAACTCGACGACCAGCGAGAACAACCCTTCGCGGTCTCCTCGTGCTCGCTGGACCTTCACGATCTCCGACGTCTCGACGTTCACCACGCTCCCGTCGAGTCGCATGTCGCCGAACCAGTCCACAAACCCACCCATCACCACGTACTTGGCACCGACGATCTTGCCGATTTGGGCTGCGGTCCCCGCGTCGACCCGTCCCGACGCCCCCAGGTCTTGCTCCGCCATCACCTGCTTGATGCGCGACCGGTCGACAATCCGCAGGTTCGCGTTCGCCGCCAGCTCCGTCGTCAACATCTGCTGCAGGCCGATGGTGAGCGCTTCGAAGTCCTCCTTCTCCTGGCCGTAGGAGCCGCCGTCCGTGAATGGCACGACGGCGAGACCGGGTCGCGTGTCTTGTGCGAACACGAGACCGGGCACCACCAGGAGGGCGGCCAGGGTCCAACCAGCACGCCAACGCATCGCTACGCCTCCGTCGTCAGAGGATCAGTTGCATTCCTTCAATCGCCGCCAGGACCTCCATGTCGTGTCCCGACGCGCGCGCCGCCGCCCGGGCGGCGCTGAGTAGGCCGTCCATGGCCTCGTCGTCGCGCTCCGGTCGGTGGTGAAACAACATCAATCGTGCAACACGCGCCTCCGCTGCGAGAGCGACTGCCTCGGCGTAGGACGAATGGCCCCACCCGCGGTGCTCCCCGACGTCGTCGGGCGTGTACATCGCATCGTGCACCAACAGGTCCACCCCCTCGAGAAACGCGACCAGCTCCGCCCGCCAGCGCGGGCCAACATCGTATCCGTGGTGCCCGTCCAGTTCGTTGTCGGTCAGGTAGGCCAACACGGCCCCACCGCCCGCGGGTGTCAGACGATACCCCATGGTGTTGCCGGGGTGCCGCAGTCGAAACGCGTCCACCCGGAACCCTTCGACCTCGAAGGTGCCCGGTCCGATGTGGTTCACGCCCAGGTCTGCCGCGCTCTCGTCGAGCGGGACCGGAAACACCACGGGGTGCATCTGCTGTCGCAGGATCGCCCCGAGATCCACCTCGCCCTGCCTGGCCCCCCAAATCCGCAGGACGTTGCCTTGGACGAACATCGGCGCGAAGAAGGGGAGCCCCTGGATGTGGTCCCAGTGGGTGTGGCTGAGGAGGAGATCCACCTCGACCCCGTTCCCGCGCGAGGCCAGCGCATTCCCGAGAAGACGTATGCCGCTTCCCGCGTCGAGCACCACGAGGTGCCGCCCGGTTGCGTCGGCCCGTTCCACCGAGACGCAAGACGTGTTCCCGCCGTAGCGGATGGTGCCGGACCCGGGCGTCGGGATCGACCCCCTCGCCCCCAACACCGTCACCGTGTAACTCACGTCCCGCCATCCGTCGCCATGAGGGAGAAGATACGGAACCTGCACCATCGGCGGCCAGGGACGGTGTCACGCCCATGTGTGGACATGCCTCACTACAGCCCGGCGAGCTGCTCGAGCCGCTCCCGGTTGAGAATCGCGATCCGGTCACGCGTCACCTCGATCAACGCCCCGTCCACGAACTCCTTGAGGGTGCGCGACACGGTCTCGCGGCTCGAACCCACCATTTGGGCGATCGTGTGGTGCGTCACGGTGCGCGGGATGCGCTGCCCGTCGTGCTCGCTGGCCCACTCGAGCAGCAGCCTCGCGATCCGGCCGTTCACATCCAGGAGAATCAATCCGCCGATCTTGTCGTCAGCCTGCCGCAGGCGACGGGAGAGCTCCCGCAGGAGGCCCAGCGCAATGTGCGGGCTCTCATGCAAACACTGGTGGAATTCCTCACGCCGAAGCACCAGGAGGTCGGCATCGGTGACGGCAATGACGTGGGCCGATCGCGGCTGATCGTCGATGAGCGCCATCTCGCCGAAGAAGTCGGCTTCCTTGAGGATCGAGAGGATGACCTCGCGCCCATCTTCACCCACCAAAACGACCTTCACCTCTCCCGACAAGACGACGTACAGGGCGTCGCCGGGGTCGTCCTCGAAGAGGATCATGCTGTGCTTCGGGTAGCTCTTCTGACGGGCGGCGACGGCGATCCGGGTGAGCTCCGACTCGTCGAGGTGGGAGAACAGCGGAACGCGCGTCAGCCGCTCGACGACCGGCCCAAGAGCGTCCGACGAGGAGGTGGCGTCCATAGTGGCCAAGCTTACGGCGCGGCGGGGCAGGTGTCAATCGCGAAAAACGGCCCGGCGGTTGCTCCCAAGTCGCTGTCACGGTTATATTTCGCCCTCTTTGGGACTTCGTAATTGCACGGATAGTCAGGAACGCCGGAGATTCAGGTCGTGAAAGCGGGAATCCATCCGAAGTATCAGCGCGTCGTGGTGCAGTGCGCCTGCGGGAACACGTTCGAGACGCGGTCGACGTCGGAGTCGATCCACGTCGAGATCTGCGCCCGCTGCCATCCCTTCTTTACCGGGAAACAGAGGCTCGTCGATACGGCAGGCCGCGTCGAGCGGTTCCGGCAGCGGTACGCCACGACCGAGCAGTCCCCCAAGGAGTAGCTCCCCATGAAAGCGCGGCTCGCGGCCGCGCTTGCCCGCGCGGGCGAAGTCGCACAGCAGCTCGCCGATCCGGCCACCGCTCGCGATTCCGCAAAGCTCAAGACCCTGGGCCGCGAGTACGCGCGTCTGGAACGAATCCGCAAGCTCGGCGCGCAGTACGAGAAGCTCGTGAATGAGCGCGAGCAGGCTCGGGATCTGGCGG
Organism: Gemmatimonadota bacterium; assembly: GCA_029863245.1. Lineage (GTDB taxonomy): Bacteria > Gemmatimonadota > Gemmatimonadetes > Gemmatimonadales > GWC2-71-9 > JAOTVV01. The sequence continues at coordinate 52,692 of JAOTVV010000001.1, read as the reverse complement.
CCGACCCCGACCCCCAATTGGCCGAGTTGGCGCAGGCCGACCTCGAGCGGGTTGAGCCCGAGCTCGAGGTCGTGGAGAACGCGCTCCGCGAACTCCTCATCCCACCTGACCCGTTCGATGCACGCGATACGATCGTCGAGATCCGGGCTGGAACCGGGGGCGACGAGGCGGCGCTCTTCGCGGCCGATGTGCTGCGGATGTACACGCGCTATGCCGAGCGACGGGGGTGGACGGTCGACATGGTGTCCGTGTCGGAAGGAAACGTGGGCGGCGTCAAAGAGGCCATCTTCACTGTGCGTGGGGACGGTGCGTATGGACGACTCCGGTACGAATCCGGCGTCCACCGGGTGCAGCGGGTGCCGGCGACAGAGACACAGGGACGGATTCACACGTCCGCTGCGACGGTGGCGGTGCTGCCCGAGGCGGAAGAGGTCGATGTCCGCATCGAGGACAAGGATCTGAAGATCGACGTCTTCCGCTCGTCCGGCCCGGGAGGCCAGAGCGTGAATACGACCGATTCGGCCGTACGCATCACCCATATCCCGACCGGGCTCGTCGTGCAGTGCCAGGACCAGAAGTCGCAGCTCCAGAACAAGCTGAGGGCGCTCGAGGTGCTGCGGGCCCGGCTGCTCGATCGCCTGGTGGCCGAACAGGAGGCCGAGCGGGCGCGTGAGCGGCGGGCCATGGTGGGTACCGGCGACCGCTCGGCGAAAATCCGCACATACAACTTCCCGCAGAACCGGGTGACCGACCACCGGATTCAACTCACGCTCCATCAATTGGAGGACGTCCTGAGTGGCGAGCTCGACGAGATCATCGATGCGCTCCGGCTTGCCAAGCAGGCCGAACACGCCACCGCCTGACGTCCGGCCGGGAGTGACGGTCGCCGATGTGATCGGGACGGGAGCCACACGGCTCGCTGCGGCAGGGTGCGACGACCCCCGGCACGAGGCCGGGCTCCTGTGGGCTGGGCTCCACGGGCAGTCCGTGGGGGAAGTCTGGCTGGAGCAAGACCGGGAAGTGCCCCACCATCAGGCCATGCACTATGCGGACGCGGTCGAGCGCCGCGCGGCCGGCGAGCCTCTGGCCTACGTGGTGGGTGCTGCCGGATTCCGGACGCTCGACGTCGGTGTGAACTCCCGGGTGCTCATCCCGCGACCCGAAACCGAGGGCCTCGTGGAACTCGTGCTCGAGCGGATGCGCGCCCGATGGGGTGGGGGTTCGTGGGGCGCGGCCGCCGACATTGGGACGGGGAGCGGGTGCATCGCGCTGAGTCTGGCCGTCGAAGGGGCGTTCGAGCGGATCGTGGCGACCGATGCGTCGGCCGATGCGTTGACGGTGGCCCGGGACAACGTGCGTCGTATTGCACCGGCGACCCCGATCGATCTTCGGTGCGGCGATCTGCTGGTACCGTTGGAGGGGGAGAGGTTCGGGACGATCGTCTCGAACCCACCGTACGTCTCGGAGCCGGAGGCGATGGCCCTTCCCGCGTCGGTCCGCGAGCACGAGCCCATGGGGGCGCTCGTGAGCGGAGACGACGGGCTCGCGCACACCGGACGCCTCCTGGAGGCCGCCGGAGACTACCTGATCGACGGCGGTCTCCTGGCGGTCGAAGTAGATTCCCGGCGAGCCGATCGCGTCCGGACCCTGGCCGAGCGAGCCGGCTGGACGCATAGCCGGATCCATCGGGATCTGTTCGGTCGTAGCCGCTACCTACTGACTACCAAGGAGTGATCGTGATCGACGAAACCGCACAGCAGCTCGGCAGACTCCTCGGCCAGGGCGAGGAGTATCAGGCGCTTCAGCGGGCCCGCGAGGCCATCTCCTCCGACAAAGACCTGGTGGACCAATTACGGCAGCTGGATGGGCTCGCCGCGCAGTTGGAACAACGCGTCGCGAGCGGCCAGGAGCCGTCTCAGGAAGACGCGGATGCCTATGAGCGTCTGTTCAGCACGGTGCAGGCGACGCCGGCATACCAACGATTGGTGGCGGCCCAGTCGAACTTCGACAAGGTGATGCTCCGAGCGCAGGAGCAGATCATGGAAGGGATGCGCGCTGGCGGGCAGAGCCGCATCATCACGCTGGGCTAGGTGGCGGCACGATCGATGCCGGGGCTCTTCATCGCGGTCGAGGGTCCGGACGGGGCCGGCAAGAGCACGCTGGTCGAGCGACTGGCGGAGCACCTCCGTCAGGTGGGTCGCACCGTGCTGGTCGTGCGCGAGCCCGGGGGGACGGACACCGCCGAAGCTGCGCGAGCACTGGTGCTGGACCCGTTGCGCGACTGGACGCCAGCTGCGGAGTTGTTCCTGATTTTGGTCGCGCGTGCCGAACTGGTGGCCAAGGTGCTGGGGCCGACGCTGGCCGGGGGCGATACCGTCGTCATCAGCGATCGGTACGACTTGTCGACGCGCGCGTACCAAGTTGCCGGACGTGGCCTTCCAGCCGACGCGGTGCTGGCGGCCAACCGCTTGGCAACGGGTGGGCTCCGGCCCGATCTTACGTTCGTGCTCGACTTGGCGTCGGCCGATGCCCGGGCCCGGCAGGCCCGCCAGGGAAAGCGGCCGGACCGAATGGAACGGGCAGACCCGGCCATGCACGAGCGGGTGGCCCAGGCATTTCGCGAGGCTTCGGGGGAAGGGGTCGTGCACCTCGATGCCACAGAGCCGCCAGAGACGGTCGCAGCGGCCGCGTGGCGGGCCGTGCAGGCACGGCTCGGAGGAACGAAGTGAGCGAGGGCGGGGTTTCAACGGAGTGTGCGGGACGGGAAGACGTCGAATGAACGGTCTCGGAGGTCGTGAATGAGAGGTCAGCGGTTGCTGGTACTCGCCCTGGTGGGTTTCGTGTCGTTTGTCTCGGGCGGGTGGTTGTTACAGCGGGGAACGCAGCGCGCAGGCAACGTCTATCAACAGGCGAGGCTGTTCGACGACGTCCTGGGATATGTGGCTGACTACAGCGTCGACTCGATGTCCGAGGCGGAGCTGTACGACAAGGCCATCGACGGGTTGCTCGATCAGCTGAACGATCCGTATGCCCGGTTCCTCCGGCGGGAGGACTTCGAGGAGCTCACCGAGAGCACGACCGGTAACTACGGTGGCCTCGGCATCCGCATCGACGTGCGGGACGGATGGATCACCATCATTGCCCCGATTGCTGAAACGCCGGCGGCCGACGCGGGGCTCGAGACTGGTGACCGGATCGTCGCGGTGGACGGGCGCTCCACCTTCGGCTGGAAGTCCGACAAGGCGGTCGCCGAGCTGCGGGGCGAGCCGGGCAGCTCGGTCACGATCTCGGTGGCCCGACCCGGTATGCCCGAGCCGATGGATCTCTCCATCGAGCGGGCGATCATCCACATCAAGGCCATCCAACTCGCCACCGTGCTCCAGGGCGACGTCGGATACCTGTCGCTGGTGCAGTCGAGCATCTCGGAGAAGCTCGCGGGTGAGTTGGTCGAAGCCCTCGAGGATCTGCGGTCCAAGGGCGCGCGCTCCCTCGTGTTGGATCTGCGCTCCAACCCCGGCGGCCTGCTCGATCAGGGTGTCGAGGTCTCGGACCTGTTCCTCGATCCCGGGGCCGCCGTTGTGCAAACCCGCGGCCGCGCGCGCGGCACCACCGAGTCGTTCACCGCCCGAAGCCCGCAACGCTGGCCTGACATGCCGATCGTTGTGCTGACCAACGGCGGGACCGCCAGTGCCGCCGAGATCATCGCCGGCGCGCTGCAAGACCACGATCGCGCCCTACTGCTGGGGACCTCCACCTTCGGGAAGGGACTGGTCCAGACGGTCTTCCGACTCGGGCGGACCGAGGCGCTCCGGCTCACGACCGCTCGGTGGTTTACCCCTAGCGGCCGGACAATCCAACGGATCGATCACCAGTCGGAGGTGATGGTCGCGGCGGCCGACAGTACGGAGGAAGCCGCAGTCGAACCAGACACGATGGAGATGTTCCGGACCGATGCCGGTCGACCCATGCGCGGCGGCGGCGGCATCCGCCCCGACCTGACGGTGTACCCCGACACGCTGCTCGATACCGAGAAGGATTTTGTCCGGGCACTCGGCGCGAAGCTCCCTGTCTATCGAGACGTGATGACGTCGTATGCGCTGGAGCTGAAAGCGTCGGGCGCGATCAAGGACGAGCGCTTCCGGGTCTCGCCCGCCATGCGCCAGGAATTCCTGCGGCGGCTCAGCGGGCGCGATATCAGCCTCTCTGCCGGTGTTGCGGCAGGGGCGAGCGACCTCATCGACCAGGAGCTCAGCTACGAGCTGCAGCGGTACGTGTTCGGCCGCGCGTCAGAGAGCCAGCGCCGCCTTCGCGACGATCCGCAAGTGCAGAAGGCCGTGGCGATGCTCAAGGAGGCGCAGACCATGCCGGAGCTGATCGCCCTCGCCGAACGCGAGAAGGTGGAGTTGAGCCGGAAGGGCAGCTAGCGTCGTCGCGGCGACGAGCGCACGGGGCGGGCGGCCGACAGGGCGTCCGCCCCGAGTGTTTCCTACCCCCCAACAACCCTGGTGCCTCGCGGCACCTCGAACCGAAACTCAGTCGGAGGAATGCTCACGCCCGTGCGGATATTGCGAAACACGAGGGTGCGCCGCTGTCCGGATTCCTCGGTCACGACCATGCGGCGCAGCAATCCGTCGGCGCGATCGACCGCGATTTCGGCACGGCGGAAGCCGAGTCCGCCGACCTTCGGCGTGAGTCGGATGCGATCGACCTCGACACCACCGACGCTGTCCACCCCGAGATACTCCGCGTCGTAGCGCTCGAGCGGGCGATCGACGAACTGTCCCATGAGGTTCGGGGACGCCATTCCTCCACGCGGAACGGGCTGACGGATCACCTGATCGGGTACGGAGCTGGGCGCATACAACCAGAGCCACGTCCCGTCAGCCACAATCCGGTCGCCGTCGGGGCTCGTGAAGCGCATGGCAAAGCGGTTCGGCGGCTCGAGAAAGAGCGTCCCCTGTGATTCCTCGGGTCCCCCCAGCATGGGATTGACGAGCGTCTGGGTGAACTCGGCGCGGAGCGTCGTGATGCGGCGATACGCGTCCTCCGCATGCCGGAGTGCCGTGTCGATCTGTTGCGCGGTCGCGGGTGGGACCCACAAGCACACAGCGAGGACGAGGTATCGCATCATGGGTGTTTCACTCCGTAGGCGCGCGTGACGGTAAACCGGTCACCGTCGCGCGCGGTCACCACCGTTCCCTCGAACTCACCGGCAACGAGCGTGGCCGGGTCGCGGCCCCCGAATACGGGATAGACGTGCGTGAGCACGAGGCGTGTGGCACCGGCTGTCCGAGCCAGCCGGGCCGCCCCCGCCGGGGTCAGATGCTGGTCCATCGCTCGCTCCTCGGGCAGTGAGCACTCGCACAGTAGCAGGTCGCACCCCGTCGCCCAGGCTGCCAAGGTCTCCGAATAGCCCGTGTCCCCCGTATACACCAGCCGGCCGGTCTCCGTTCGCACGGCGTACGCGAGGCTCTCCGCCGTATGTGGGGTGGGATGCGTCTCGATCACCACGCCGTCCGCGAGCGGCCGTTCCGTGCCAGCGTCGAGCTCGACCACCTCGAGGGGGAACTCCGGATGGAGCACCCACTCGCCGTAGGCTTCGGTGAGGTGCGCAAGCCGCGACCCGATCCCGCGCGGACCCAGAATCACCAAGGGGTCGCGCCGGAGTGGCTCCACTCCCCATCGCAGGGCGAACAGGAAGTGCGGCAGTTCGCCCCAATGGTCGATGTGGAAATGCGTAATCGCAATGTGGGTGACGTCCGCCCACGGGACCCCGAACGTCGCGGCGCGGTGGAGCGTGCCCGCGCCACAGTCCAGAAGGAGCCGCACGCCGTCTGCCTCGAGCCAGTACGCCGGTGCGGTGCGCTCGCTCGATGGTGCCACCGTGCCCGAGCCAAGGACCGCCAGCCGCATCTCAGAAGCCGGCGCCCATGAACACGATCCGCCGAGTGAAGGTCCCAGTCGGCGTCACCAGTCGTGCGACATAGATCCCGCGCGGCACGATCGATCCGTCGCCCGCGGTCCCGTCCCACTCCAGCCGTGGGTCACAACTCGATGGAGCGCCGCCAGCGGACCGGCCATAGCGGCCCGGTTGGAGGATGTTCGCTAACTGGGTGCCGGGTACCATGCGGCGTACTACGTGCCCGCGGATGTCGAGGATGTCGAGCCGCACCTCGCCGGCATCGGCCAAGTCGAACCAGATGCACGTGGTCGTGCTCCCGACCTGTCGATTTGGGAACGGGTTGGGGAAGTTTTGGAAGAGCAGTGTCGCCAGCGGCGCGGAGTCGTCGAGGATCACAAAGGTTCCCTGACTGCCGACCACGGCGCTGTCACTCCCGAGGCGGGCCGTGACCGACCAGCGGTACGGTGTGTTCCGATCGAGATCGCGGTCGGGAACGAATTGCCGGACGGTCAAGCCGGGCTCGTCGATCTCGATACTGCCGTCGTCGGCCCGCACGACCCGGACATCGTACGTGAAGGGACCGGGCGGGTCGGTCACCGTCGGGGACGACCACCGAAAGGTGGGTCGGAGCTCCAGGACGCTGACACCAGCCGGGCTGTCCGGTGCCAAGAGCGTCACCCACTCCGGCGACGCCAGTAGCGGGCTCCGCGTGCTCGCAACTGAAAAGGAATCGGCCACGGTTGCCGTGACGCGGTAGGTCAGTGGGGTGCCGGGAGGGAGTGGTGTCTGGAGTGTCAGCGTCGTGGACGATGTGAGCGTGTCGAGGATCACGTTCGCGAACGCCGTATCGCGAGCAATCCGGAGCCGGTACGTCACGGGAGCCGCCACCACCGGGAGATCTGGCACCGTCCAGCCGAAGACCGGTGTCACGCTCGTCAGCGAATCGGCGGGCGACGCGAGCTCCACACCGCGCGGGAAGAACGCCGAAAGCGTGGCGTCTGGCCGACCCCATCCTCGACTCGAATCCGGGTTGGTCGCGTTGGTGGCGTAGCGTCGCAGAGCGGCCCGGATATCGATTGGGGTAAAGGTCGGGTGCAGCTCCCGCAGCAGCGCTACGGAACCTGCGAGGAGCGGCGTGGCGAAGGATGTGCCGGCAACCCGCGAGAAGCCCGTGGGCTCCACGGGATTGACCACGAACACGGCGAATCCCGGCGCCGTGAAGTCGGGTTTGAGACGCCCGTCGGCGGTCGGGCCACGGGAGCTGAATCCCACCAGCGTCCCGAGCGAGTCTTCGGCGCCCGCGGCCAGTACCGAGTCGCCGTCGGCAGGAGTGATGAGGGTTCGAAACCCCGGGCCGCCGTTGCCGGCGGCCGTGACCACCGCGATCCCGCGCGCGACGGCGGAATCGGCGATCACCGTGGTCACGGCCACGTCACCGTTCATATCGCCGGGCGCATAGCTGAATCCGCTGTCGAACACGAGGTAGCCGAGACTCGATGAAAGCACGTGGGCGCCGAGCGAGTCCGCCCACTCCACGGCCGCCACGAAGTTGTCCTCCTCCACGCGCGTCTCTGACCGGATATCCTCGGTCTTGGCGAGCAGGTAGTCGGCATCGCGCGCCACCCCCACGATCTGGCCAGGCAGGTTGGCAGCCAACAGCGACCAGACCTCCGTGCCGTGGCGGGAGGCCGTGGGGGTATCGACCGTCTCGTTCCGCACCACCGAGTCGTTGAACACAAAATCGTATTGCGCGAGGAGCCGCACGCCGGCGAAGGCGGGATGCGTGGTCTCGAACCCGGTGTCGAGGATCGCGATCGTGATGCCCGCCCCGCGCACGCTGCGCCCGTGGAGCGGGAACAGGTTGAGTTGCCGAAACGGCATCGCCGATGGACCGTAGGCGCTGTCTTGCGCCACGGCCGGCGAGACTGCGGGGGCGAACGCGATCTCGTCGTCGGGTTCCGGCCGGCCGCGAAATCGGGCCACAGGCTGCAAGTGCCGGAACTCGGGCCGGGATCGCGCGCGAACCAGGGCACCCGCCACCACGTCGGCTGACACTGCGTGCAGCCAGGTGCTCCGACGCCGGACGCGCGCGCCGAGCTGCTCGACGGCACGGGCCACTTCATCCAGGCTGCGGTGGCGCGTGCCGAAGAACCAGACCGCCACCGTCGTGTCACGCCCGACGAGCGGCGACAGGGAACGGGACACGGTGGGCTCCTGTGCCTCCAGCGCGGTGGAGACACAGGCAAGGGCGAGCAGTGCGGGGAGTGTGCGCCTCAAGCCACCGACTGCTCGGTCTCGCCCAAGCGGACTCCCACGATGGTCGATACCCCGGGCTCCTGCATGGTCACCCCGTACACGGCGTCGGCCACTTGCATCGTCCGCGGGTTGTGCGTGATGACGATGAACTGGGTGTCGTTCTTGAACCTGTCGAGCAGACGAACGAACCGCATCACGTTGGCGTCGTCCAACGGCGCGTCGACCTCGTCCAGGAGGCAGAACGGCGCCGGCTTGGTCAGGTAGATGGCAAAGAGGAGCGAGATGGCAACCAGTGCCCGTTCTCCGGTGGAGAGGAGGTGAATACGTTGCGTGCGTTTTCCTCGTGGTGCCGCGTGGATCACGATGTCGCTTCCAAGCGGGTTGTCCTGGTCGGCCAGGAAGACATCGCACTCACCGCCTTCGAACAGGGTTTTGAAGACCGAGTGGAAGTTCTCCCGGACGGCGCCGAAGGTCTCGAGGAACATGTCCCGCGCAGTGACCTCGATTTCCTTGAGGGCCTGCAGGAGCGAGTCGCGAGCGGCGACGAGGTCGTCGCGCTGGGATGTGAGGAACTCCGCGCGCTTCAGCTCTTCGGTGTGCTCCTCCACCGCAAGCAGGTTCACGGGCCCGATTCGCTCCAGTTCCTCTGCGAGCCGAACCGCTTCGGCACGCAGCGCATCGCTGTCGCCGTCGACCTCCTCCGCCTCCTTGAAGAGCTCGGCGATCGGCTTGTGCCACTCACCCTCGATGCGCTCGATCAGGCCCTGGCGGCGACCTTCCGCCTCGGTGAGCTCCAGCTCCACACCGTGAAGCTCCTCGCCCAGTTCCTCCACCGTCCGCCTGGTCTCGTCGACCGCGTGTTCGGCCGCTACGAGCGTCTCGTGGGCAGTGGTGGCGGCCGTCTCGGCAGCGCCGGCTGCGTCCTGCATCTGCTCGACGGCCACACGTCGTTCCGCCAGGGTGTCGTGCCACTCGCGCCGCTGACTCGAGACGGATTCGACGAGGTGCTCGATGTTGGCCAGCTCGGATCGCAATGACGAGATCACTTCTGTGGCCTCGGCCAGGGCCGATCGCGCCCGTTCCTCACGCCCTGCGGCGGCCTGTTCCCGCGCCGACACCTGCACCTCTTCGACTTGCCACTGAACGCGGCGCTCGCGCGCCGCTTCCTGAGCCGACTCTAGGTCGAGCAGCGTGGACAGTTGCGCCTTGAGCTGCTCGGCGTTCTTTGCTCGATCCGCCTCTCCGTCCTGCACTTCTTCGACAACGGCGTGCAGGCGACGGTTCCGCTCTTCGATCCGTTGGACGAGTCGCTGGAGCGCCTGTTCCGCCTCAGCGTGAGCCCGTTCGGCGCGCATCTGGCTGCGGCCGGCGTCGTCGGCTGCCCCCTGTGCCTCGCGCAAGGCGGCTCGTGCCCGACCGCTGCGCTCCGTGGCGGCCTCGATCTCACGCTCGGCGGCCGCATGCGCAGCCGCGGCCAGCTCCATGGCTTGGGTCAGGTTGTCCAGGCGACGCGTGCCGTCGGCAATCGTCCGCGCCAGCTCGTCGAGCTCTGCGCGGCGGCTGAGCGGTCCGCTCACGCCCCCGCCCGGCAGGAACACCGCGCCGTTGGCACGCCGGATGAGGCTCCCCTCGGCGTCGCCCGCCTCGACGCCGTCGAGAATGGCCCCGACCCAAGGCTCCGCCTCGGGCGCGACGTCGAATGGCACGCGCGAAGGGGCACGGCCCGATGGCAACGATGGGCCGGGCCGGAGCGGGAGCAAAACCAGGGGTCCTGGCCCCGTCGCCTCGTGCCAGCGGCGAATCTCGCTCACCGTGCTCTCGTCGCGTACGAGCACCGCCTGGAGCCAGTCACCGAGCAATCGCTCCGTGAGCCGTGCCTCGCCCGTCGAAATCGACAGGAAATCGCTCAGCGGGCCGACGATTGCCCCGGCCCCGAAGCGATCCGCCTCGCGGAGGAGGGCCTGCACCCCGGGGGCGAGCCCCTCGCGCCTGCGCTCGAGCTCCGCCAGCGCCTCACGGCGCGCTCGCTGCTGAGCCATCCGCTCTTGGAGCTCGCGGCGGTCCACCCGAATTGCCGCTTCCTGCTCGCGGGCGGCCGCCACGGTGTGCCGGGCCCGCTCGAGGTCGGCCGAGGCTTCCCGCTCCTCGGATTCCCGGGCATGCAGGGCATCGCGAGCCTCCGCGTTGCGGGCGCGCGCCTCCTCCATCTGCCGTGCCATGTCGGTGGTGTTGGCGGCCAGCTCCGTTTCGCGCTGGCGCGTGTCCTCGAGCTCCCGCTCGAGGGCGGAGTGTTCGCCCTGGAGCGCACGGATTCCCTCCGTCCCCCGTTGCAGTGCCTCCTCGAGGCTCCGCACGGCCTCCCGGTGCGCCGTGAGGCGCGCGCGCGCCTCGCCTTCGGAGGCGGCGCGCAGGTCGAGCTCGGTCTGCACCGAGTCGCGCGCCTCCCTCGCGGCGTGCCGCTCAGCGGCCACGGCCTCGAGTTCTCGCTCGATGTGTGCGAGACGGGCCTCTACCTGGCCCCGTTCCTCGACCGCCTTCTCGCGTCGGTGAGTGGCCTGTTCGCGACGCTCATCGGCGACCTTGAGGTCTCCCTCCAGGCGCTCGATCTCGACGCGTGCCTGACCGAGGTGGCGTTCGAGCTCGTTGCGCCGCACCTCGGCTGCCGAGCGCTCCTGCGCCCGTACCTCACGCGTTCGCTCGGCTTCGGTGAGAGAGCGGCGAAGGTTCGGCAACCGGGTTCGCAGCTCGTCACGTCGGGAGCGGAGGTTGGCATGGCGCTCCTCGAAGCGCGCGAGATCGCGCCGCGCCAGCGTCATCACGATGGCGAAGCGCTCCATGGTGTACGTGCGGTGTCGCTCCGTGCGTCCCTTCTGCCGCGCCAGGCTCCGCACCTGGGTGTGCACTTCGCCGATCACGTCGTCGAGGCGCTGGAGGTCGGCTGCGGTGCGCTCGAGTCGCCGCTCCGTGGACTCCTTGCGGTTTCGGTACAAGCCGATCCCGGCCGCCTCCTCGAAGAGCGATCGCCGTTCCTCGGTTCGATCGGACAGGAGGCGATCGATCATCTGGGCTTCCATCACGACGCCGGCGTCACTCCCCAGTCCCGTTCCCTGCAGCAAGTCCGCCACATCACGCAGCCGGACCGGTGTCTGGTTGAGCAGGTACTCGCTCTGACCGGTGCGCGTGAGCCGCCTGGTCAGGACTACCTCGCGGTAGGGTATGGTGAGGAGGCCCTCGCTGTTGTCGAAGACGAGCGAAACTTCCGCAATGTTGATCGGGTGGCGCTTGACGGAACCTTGGAAGATCACTTCGTCCATGCGGGCTGACCGGAGGAGGCGCGCCCGCTGCTCGCCAAGCACCCATCGAACGGCGTCGGAGATGTTCGACTTGCCGCATCCGTTGGGTCCCACGATGGCCGTGACGCCCTCGTAGAAGTCCAGAGGGACGCTATCGGCAAACGACTTGAATCCCGACAGTTCGAGCCGGGTGAGCTTCATGGGCGAAGTCCTGTAGCCGTGGTGATGTCGCGGTGAGGCGCCGTCGGGACTGGTTCGGCGGCGGAGGCCCGAGGCGGCCCTGCCGTCGCCCCCCCAAGGCTGCCGCTGGGCTCGGGGTCTCGAAGTCCCCCGATCGGACCGTTTCGAGAGGCCCCGAGCGTCATCGGTTGAGCGAGGTCGTATCCCGCCGGAAGATCCAGAAAGGAAGCCCAAGCTGACGTCCCGTGGCCTCGGCTTCGTCCCGCGTTGGATACGGACCCAGCACCACTCGATACGGCTCACCCGGGCGGTCGGGCGACAGCACGGTGGCCAGCATACCGGCGCGCCGCAGGTTTCCGGCGAGGTCTGCCGCCCAGTCGGGGTTACTGGTGCTGCTCACCTGAATGTAGATGAGCTGGCCGCCAAGTTCCGGTTCCCTGCCGGCGGTCACGGCCGTCTCGAGGTTCAGCCGGCGCGGATCCCAACTGACGACGATCCACCGATCGCTCCGCGACGTCACGGCGCCCAGGGTCGTGAGCGAATCGTGCGAGAGCGCCTCTACACGATCGCCACGGCGCACTAGGAGCGTCCCGTCCGGGGCGACCAGCGGGAACGTCTCGTCCCACTCGGCGGGGACCACCTGCGGCGCACTCCATCGCGCCAGGTCGACCAGCCAGACCGAACCACCTTCCACGGGTCGCAGCAAGAGGAACTGCCCGTTCGGGTCCGTACGGCTGGCATCGGTCGGGCCGGGGAGCGCCAGCGTTGCGACTTGGTCGCGCGTGTAGCGATCGAAGGCCACCAGCCGAAGGTCCTCGCGGACGACGTAGATCCGATGCTCCGACGCCGAGAACGTGGCGAGCGTCGGTCGCGGTTTGACGGGGAGAAATGCAGCCGCCTTCGGGTCCGCCGGATCTAGGACGTAGAGTCCGGAATCCGTGAGCGCGAGCGCCGCATCGCCCCAAGTCGAGATGACCACGGCAGGGTTCGGCGCCGGTTGCACGACCGGAGGCTGCGCCTGTCGGTACAAGTGGAGGGTTGCCGAGCCGTCCTTCTCGACCAGGGCCAGGAGTCCGTTGCGGACCGTGCCCCAGACGGCACTGGGTTTGTCGGAGACCGGCGTAGCCCACGGGACGACCGACCGGAGCTCCACCGAGGCAATCGACCCGTCCCGGTGCACGACCAGCGGGATGGCAGCGGGCGTCATCGTCGCCGCGACCACGTTGCTGTCGACGAGACGCGTTCGACCCGTGGCGAGGTCCAGTGCGGCCAGATAATTCGCGTCGGTCAGGAAGTACAGGATGTCCCGGTCGGCGGCGAAGCCCACCATGTCCTTGGCTGACGATCTGCCGGTCTCGAAGCGCCAGCGGACGTCGTCCAGCGTGGGGAGCTGATACAGGCGCGCGTCTCGACCGCGCGCCGTCGGAAAGCGGAAGGCGACGATGGTTCCTTCCCGGTACTCACGAGGAGCCGCCGCGAACGCCTCTTTGACGGGATTCGACCTACCCGAGAAGTCGCAGCCCGTGGCGGCGAGGAGGAGGAGCGGGAAGATCTGGCGAGCGTTCACGGGCGGAAGCTAGAGAGGGGTGAGGGGCAATGCAAGCGAGCCGATCCACCGTGTCCGGAGCCCTCAAAGGGAACGCTCTTGTTGGGCGGCGCAGAGTCGAATCGCAGAATCAGCAGCCCGAGCATCTTGAATCGTTCCGCCGCGTGATGCAGGAGTTCGCTGCACCCTGACGGTCGGTCCAGCCGCGGAAGTTCCTCCGACGATTCGATGCTGTCGCACACGATCGCGGCGATCCGGCGCATCGCGACTACCCCACGAGTTCGGTCGAGAGCACGGGTGCATCGGACCAGAGGCGCTCCAACTGATAGTACTGGCGCAGTGTCGGGTGGAAGACGTGAACCACGATGGTCACGAGGTCCAGGAGGGCCCAGCGGCCGGCCGGGACTCCCTCGACGTGATGGGCGTGCCCGCCGGCGGATTCGATCGCCTCGAGCGTCCGCTCGGCGAGCGTCCGGACGTGGGTGTCGGACGTGCCCGAGGCGATCACGAAGAAGTCGGCGGCATCGCTCACCCGGCGCAGATCGAGGACGAGAATGTCCACGGCCTTGTGCGCCTCGAGCGCGCGAACGGCAAGCCGGAGCTCCCCGCGAACCTCGGGTGCTACCGTTTCGTAGCCGACCGTGGCGAAAATAGGTCCCCGGCGTCCGACGGTGCGGGATCTTCGACCTGGTAGAAGACGCCCCAGGCACCCAGGCCGGTGTGCACGCCCAAGGCGGCCGTGATGTGATTGATGAAGCAGTCGCGCGGCTCGAAGTGGCGGATCAAGTCAGACCGAAGTGCTGCCGCGAAGTCGGGAATGCCCGCGTGGACCACGGCGAGGCGGAACGACGAGGGCCTGGGGGTCAGTCGCCGTTCGAGGTGCTGCAGGACACGCGGCAACACCGCGTCCCGTCCGCGGACCCGATCGAGCGGAACGACCCGCCCTTCGGGGTCCAGCTCGAGGATGGGCTTGATGTCGAGCAGTCCTCCGAGCCAGGCCCGCCCGCGCGTCACGCGCCCCGACCGGAGCAGGTTCTCGAAGGTATCGACGGTGAACAGCGCGCCCGACCGATCCCGGATGGCGGTCAGCTCGTCGGAGATGGCGGCTACCGACCATCCGGCATCGGCCAGCTCAGTTGCTCGGAGCGCGAGCATGCCCAGACCCAACGAGGCCGATCGGGAGTCCACGATCGACACCCGATCTTCGAGCTTCCGAGTGCGCACCGCTGCCTGTGCTGACGCCATCGTTCCTGAGAGCGCCGCCGCGACGAACAACCCGATGACCTTGTCGGCGTTGGCTTTGGCATCGTCAAACGCCCTAATGAAGGCGGCAGGGGTCGGCTGAGAGGTCGTGAAGATCTCCTTGTCGTCCCGCATCCGCTCGTACACCTCGGCGCCCCGGATGTCAATGCGGTCCTGGTAGGTCTGCGCGCCCGAGATCACTTGGAGCGGCACCACCACCATCCCGTGGTCGTCGAGCGTGCGGTCAGTCAGGTCGCACGACGAATCGGTGACCACGGTGACCCGACGATGTACTCCGTGGTGCGCCTCGGCGTGCTGTACACGCATGTCGTCGGCTTTGGAGGTCTCCAGGGTGCCCCAACTCGCCGCGAGCGCGAACACCTCGTCGGGCGTGTCGGTGTGGATGTGCAGCTTGAGAAGGTCGCTCGTGGCCAGCACCACAATCGAGCCGCCGAACCGCCGCAGCTCCTGCCGCAGCTCGATCGAGGGCGGAAATCCCGATCCGCGCACGAGCGCTTCGGTGCAGAATTGATAGTCACGGTCAGGATCCACTGCCGCGGCCGCGGCCGCGGCAGGCACCTGGATCTCCGCTGTCCAGGTGGCCGGCATGATGGGGTCGCCCTCCATGAGCCGCACGATCCCCTCGATCACCCGCACAAAGGCCTTGGCGCCGGCGTCGACCACGCCGGCTTCCTTGAGTACGGCGAGCAGCTCAGGGGTTCGCCGCAGCGACTCCTCCGCCCGATGCAGCACCTGCCGCATGAAGTCGCGGAGGTTGGTCGTTCCTTCGGCGGCGGACTCGGCCGCCTCGGCGGTGTCGCGCGAGACCGTCAGAATCGTGCCCTCGACGGGCTCGTCCAGCGACTGGTACAGCCGCTCGGCACCCAGCCGCATGGCGCGGGCCACGTCGCGCGCCCTGGCCACCCGGAGCTGTCCCAGGGCCTCCCCGAAGCCGAGCAGGAAGTGGGACAACAGCATGCCCGAGTTCCCGCGTGCGCCCATGACACAGGCATTGGCCATGGCTTTGGCAACCTGCTGCAGGTCACCCTGATGGAGCGGCCGCACGCCTTCGGCCGCTGCCCGAAGGGTCATGGCGAAATTGGTGCCCGTGTCGCCGTCCGGGACCGGAAAGACGTTGATCCGGTTCAGCTCGTCACGACCGGCATCCACCCAGTCAGCGGCCGCGAGCAAGGTCCGACGAAGCCGCTGGCCGTCGAGGTAGACGATTCCCATGGCGGCGATTCCGGTCATTCCTCCTTGACGACCCAGACCCGAATCTCGGCCCGGACCTCCGGATGCAAGCGGATCGGCACCTGATAGACGCCGATCGCCTTGATGGGTTCGGGGATCTCGATGGAGCGTTTGTCTATCTCGAACCCCTTCTCGTGCAGTTGGTGAGCGATGTCTGCGGATGTGATCGACCCAAAGAGCCGGTCGCCTTCACCCGCCTTGGCCGTGAAGTGCAGCTCCACCGCTGCGAGCTGATCCACCACGGCTTCGGCGCCGGATCGTTGCTCGGCCAGCTCGGCGATGCGCCGCTTGGCCTCGCCGGCAATCCGTCGCTTGTACGCATCGGTTGCCGGATACGCCAGCCCACGTGGGAGCAGGTAGTTGCGTGCGTAGCCATCCTTGACCCGGACCACTTCGCCGACTCGGCCGAGGTTGGCTATGGTATCTCTGAGAATGACTTCCATCGTTCATCCGTTGGCGGCGGAAAGCCACCGCCGTCTGAGGTTCAGGCCCGCATCGAGGACACCAAGCAGGATGGCGCCTCCGACGACCACGGGCAGCATCAAGAACAAGATCACACCAAAGGCGGCCCAGAGAAAGAACCCGCCGCGACCGGAGAGCGCCAGGCCGAACGCCAGTACGGCGGCTCCTCTGAGCGCGTACAGGACCGCCACGATGAGCAGCACGTTGGCGGCCGGGAGCTCCGCCGCCGAGAGCTTCGGTGTCACGACCACGACGAGGGCACCGACGGCGATCCAGCCGAGGTGCTCGGTGAACCCGAAGAACTGAAATGGCTCGGCCGGCCGGCCCACAGGCTGTCGCACGAGCCTCGCATAGGCGACCGTGGCGAGGAGCAGCCCGGCCAGGAGCTGAAGGGCGCTGATGGCCGGAAAGAAGTCGGCGACTAGGCGCGTCATGGTGCTCAGGCCCTGCTCGAACGTCTCGATCTGCGCGGCGGTCGGCGCGAGAATCCTCGACCGCTCCCCGGCTGCGGAGACCGCACCCAGCAATTGACGCGCCGACTGACCGGCGCGGAACTCGACCCACCACTGAAGCTCGCCCCATGACGAGCCCAGGACGGCCAGGAGGCCCGTGATGCCGGCCCCGGTGACGGCGATGGCGCCGAGCGCCCGGTGAGTGAAGGAGATCTGTGTCCAGCGCGTCGCCATCACGTAGAGCGCGCTCGCCGAAATCACCCCAGCTCGGAGGACCTGATCCGGCAACTCGCCCGGGACCATGAGCCACCACAGCCCAAAGCCGGCACATGTCCCCGCGACCACGATTTCGGGGGTGGACCGGGGGTGGGACACGAGCAGCAGCGCCGCGAGCGGAATGGCAACAAGCCCCAGCGGGGCAACGAGGACAAACGCGATTCCGCCGACGATCAGATGCCCGAGCCCGCCTTGCGGCGCCCGCTCGGACGGGAGCGGCATGCTACCGGCTGTAGCCCCGAATGAAGGGGACCAGCGCAAGGTGTCGGGCGCGCTTGATGGCCCGGCCCATTTGGCGCTGGTGCCGGGCGCACATCCCGGACAGACGGCTGGGAATGATCTTGCCGCGCTCGGTGAGGAACCGCGTCAGCAGACGGTCGTCTTTGTAGTCGACGACGCGAACGCCGCTCTCACATACCGGGCAGGTCTTGGGACGGCGTCTCATTCGTCGTCCTCCCGGTCGGAGTCGCCATGGCCGTTGTCGTCGCGGTCGCTGGGTTCGGGTATCGCGCCCGCCGGCGTCAGGCCTTCATCCAGCACGATCAGATGCCGGATCACGCCCTCGTCGAGCTTGATCGCCCGCTCCAGCTCGGGCAGCTTCTCCGGCTGGGTTTCGAACCGCGCCACCACGTAGTAGCCGACATCCCGGCCGGCAATGGCGTACGACAGCGTGCGCTTGCCCCAGTGGTCGACGGAGGTTACCGGCTCGGGAGACTCGGGGCCGCGCAACAGCCCCTGGAAGCGCTCGAGACGCTCGTTGATCTGCGCCTCTTCGAGCGTGCTGTCGAAGATGTAGACGATCTCGTACTCGCGTGTCATGGCACCATCCTGTGGTCTCGTGACCCCGCCCGGTGCTGGGCGGAGTAGGTGAATGCAACCCTGTAATATAGCCGCGCTGCCGGAGAACGGGAGGGGCACGGAAACCGGCGCTGTGCCCTCATCGCCGCGGTGTCTGTCCCAACCGCCTCACCGCCCAACCGCCTAACCGCCTAACCGCCTAACGTCACACGTTGAACCGGAACAGCAGGATGTCACCGTCCTGCACACGGTAGTCTCGGCCCTCGCTCCGGATCCGGCCGTGCTCGCGCGCCGCTTTGTAGGAACCAGCCGCCACGAAGGCGTCGACGGTGATCGTTTCGGCTCTGATGAACCCCCGTTGGAAGTCGGTGTGGATCTCACCGGCAGCCTCGAATGCCGTCGACCCCTGGCGAATGGTCCAGGCCCTCACCTCGTTGTCACCGACCGTGAAGAACGTCTCCAGCCCAAGCAGGCGGTATCCGGCGTGGATGAGTCGGTCCAGTCCTGGCTCGGCGATCCCCGATTCGGCGAGAAACTCCCCGCGCTCGGCGGCATCCAAATCGGCCAGCTCGGCTTCGAGTTTGGCCGAAAACGGGATGACGAAGGCTTCCTCGTGGTGTTCCTGCACG
This sequence comes from Gemmatimonadota bacterium, assembly GCA_029863245.1. Taxonomy (GTDB): domain Bacteria; phylum Gemmatimonadota; class Gemmatimonadetes; order Gemmatimonadales; family GWC2-71-9; genus JAOTVV01. The sequence continues at coordinate 34,405 of JAOTVV010000001.1, read as the reverse complement.
GCTACTCGCAGGCGCTCCACCCAGATCCCGCCTCCGGTCCCGAGGTCGGCCTCGCTCACGTTGGCCGCATAGAGAATGGGCTTCGCCGTGAGGAGCCCGAGTCCCCGGAGGTACCGGATCGCCTCCTCGCTCTCGCCGGCCTCGCGCGCGCCCCGGCCGGCATTGAGTTCCTCCACCACGCGCTCGAGCGTGACAGCCTCCTGGGCGGCGGCGTCGTCGCCGGCCCGTGCGGTCTTGCGCGCCTTCTCCAGGCGCCGCTCGACGATGGCCAGGTCGGCCAAAGCCAGCTCCGCCGTGACAATGTCGTGGTCGCGCACGGGATCGACCGTTCCCGTCACGTGGAGAACGTCGGTATCGGCGAAACAGCGGACGACGTGCACGATGGCATCCACACCGCGAATGTGGGCCAAGAACTGGTTTCCCAGTCCCTCCCCGAGGCTTGCGCCCTCCACCAACCCGGCGATATCCACAAACTCCACCACGGCGGGCACCCGGCGCTTGGGACCGACCGTGGCGATCAGTGCGTCCAGCCGCGGGTCTGGGACCTCGACCACCCCCACGTTGGGCTCGACCGTGCAGAACGGGTAGTTCTCGGCCGACGCCGCCTTGGAGAAGGTCAGCGCATTGAAGAGCGTGGATTTTCCGACGTTGGGAAGGCCGACAATGCCGAGACGGAGCATGTGGAGGACGGTAGGGGGGTAGGACGGTCGGTCGGTAAGGGTCTCTTACCGACCGACCGTCCTACCGTCCTCCTAACCGATGAACCACGGGGCGAGCACTAGGCTCACCACCGCCATCAACTTGATGAGGATGTTCAGCGACGGGCCGCTGGTATCCTTGAAGGGATCGCCGACCGTATCGCCCACCACCGCGGCCTTGTGCGGATCGGATCCCTTGCCGCCGTGCGCGCCGCCCTCGATGTACTTCTTGGCGTTGTCCCATGCACCGCCGGCGTTGGCCATGAAGAGCGCCATCACGACGCCGGTGAGAGTGGCGCCGGCCAGGAGGCCGCCGAGGGTCTCGACCCCCAGCAGCTTGCCGACCAGCACGGGGACCGCGACCGCCGCCACACCCGGTACGATCATCTCTCGCAGCGCCGCTCGCGTCGAGATGTCGACGCAGCGGGCGGAATCCGGCTTCGCCTTGCCTTCCATGAGGCCGGGGATCTCGCGGAACTGACGTCGGACTTCCTGCACCATGCCCTCGGCGGCCCGGCCGACGGCGGTCATGGTGGCGGCGGAGATGAAGAACGGCATGATACCGCCGAGGAACAGCCCGATCACTACGCGCGGGTTGGCCACGTTGAGGGTGATCGGCTCGGCCCCCGGTGGGGTCACGGCGTTGGTATACGCGGAGAACAGCGCCAGTGCGGTGAGCGCGGCCGAACCGATCGCGAAGCCCTTGCCGATGGCGGCGGTGGTGTTCCCCAGGGCGTCCAGCGTATCGGTGATCTTCCGAACGTCGGGACCGAGGCCGCTCATCTCGCTGATGCCGCCGGCGTTGTCGGCAATCGGTCCGTACGCGTCGACCGACATGGTGACGCCGACGGTGGCCAGCATGCCCACGGCGGCGATGCCGATGCCGTAGAGGTCGGACGTGCTGTACGCCACGAAGATCGCCCCCGCGATGAACAGGAGCGGGAAGATGGTCGAGTGCATGCCCACGGCGAGGCCGGAAATGATGTTCGTTGCGGGTCCGGTGAGCGATGCCTCGGCGATCTTCCGGATCGGCGGGCCCGCCGTGTAGTACTCGGTAGCCAAGCCGATGGCGATGCCGGCGATCGTGCCCACCACGACGGCCCAGAACGGTCCCATCGGGCTCGCGTCACCATTGGGGAGCGTCAGTCCGATGTCGACCCATTTCGTGATGAAATAGGCGGCGGTGAGGAACAGCCCCGCGGCAATGAAGGTGGCCCACCGTAAGGCGCCTGCCGGGTTGAAGTTCTCCAGGACCCTGAACATCGCGATGGCCACGACGCTGGCTGCCAGGCCGGCCAGGATGAACAGCATCGGCAGGGCAACCGCTGCGAGCTGGTTGGCGATTACTGGACTCGTGGCGGCGATGGCGATGGTCGCGATGACCGCCCCGACGTAGCTCTCGAAGATGTCGGCGCCCATTCCCGCGACGTCGCCAACGTTGTCGCCCACGTTGTCGGCGATGGTTGCCGGGTTGCGCGGATCGTCTTCCGGGATCCCGGCCTCCACCTTCCCCACCAGGTCGGCGCCGACGTCGGCGGCCTTGGTGTAGATGCCGCCGCCGACGCGCGCGAACAGGGCGATCGACGAGGCTCCCATAGCGAACCCGGTGATGATCTCGCTGAAGGCTTGCCACGCCTCCCGCGTGTCGGGTGAGCCGAGGTAGATCTGCAGCACGAGGCCCACGCCGAGAAGGCCGAGGCTCGCGACCGAGAGGCCCATCACCGCGCCGCCGTTGAAGGCAATGCGCAGGGCCTTCGCCTGGCCGGAGGCTCGAGCGGCCTCGCTGGTCCGCGCGTTGGCCCGCGTCGCGGACTTCATGCCGAAGAAGCCTGCCAGGACGGAGCAGATGCCACCGCCGATGTAGGCGAACGACGTCGGCCAGCCGATGACGATGCCCAGGAGCACGGCGATGATGGCCAGGAACGGCAGGAGGTACATGTACTCGCGCCGCAGGAAGGCCATGGCGCCGTCGTGTATCATGTCCTGGATCTCCTGCATCTTCTCGTTGCCGGCTGGTTGCCGCCGGACGTACAGATAGGTGACCCAGGCGATCACGAGACCCACGAAACCCGCCACGATGGCGGAGGCGGGCAGATAGGCAAATTGGCTCACTCTGTGGTTCCTCGTCGGTTGTAACGGTTCATCGCGATTTCGATGCCCTCGCTCATCCAGCACTCCACGGCGTCGACCAGTGAGGGCAGCAGGTCCGCCAATTGGCTCAACTCGGTTTGGGCGAACGGGGTCAGCACCCAGTCGGCCTGGTCAGGAGCGTCGTCCGGCAGCGGCCCAATGCCAATCCGGAGCCGCGCGTACTCGTCCGATCCCAATGCGGCCTCGACGCTCTTCAATCCGTTGTGTCCGCCGGCCGACCCCCTCGCCCGTAGTCGAAGCGTGCCGAGCGGTAGGTCCAGGTCGTCGACCAGCACCAACAGCTCACTGGAGGGGTCGAGGGGCGTGGATGCGAGAAGGGAGGTGACCGCCGACCCGCTGAGGTTCATGTAGGTCTGCGGTTTGACCAGGATGAAGGGCGCGCGATACCGCATGCCCTGCGTGACCAGCGATCGCCCGACCCGGCGAAACTTCGGCAGGCGCCACTGCTCCTTGATGACGTCCGCCACCAGAAACCCGGCATTGTGCCGAGAGACCGCGTACTCCGGTCCGGGATTGCCGAGCGCGACGATGGCCTGCAGCGCCTACTCCCCGGCCGCTTCCCCTTCCTCCGATTCCTCCTCTCCCTCTCTCGCCTTCCGAATGAGCTCGGGCTCGGCAGCCTCTTCCTCGGCCAGTTCGGGCACCGGCTCCTCCTCCACCCGCGGTGGTACGACCGTGCAGATCGTCGAATGCGGATCCGACAGCACCTTGGCATTGGGCACCGTGATATCCGACACGTGGAGCGAGCGGCCAATCCCGAGGTTGGTCACGTCCACCACGACGTGCTCGGGGATGTCGCGCGGGAGCACCTCGATCTCTAAGGCCCGCAGGAACTGCTCCAGCACACCGCCGGCGTTGCGGACCCCCTCGGGAGATCCCTCCAGCGTGATCGGCACATCCAGCGTGATGCTCTCTCCGGCGTGGATCTCGTAGAAGTCGAGGTGGGTCACCGTCTTCTTCGTCGGATGGCGCTGGATCTCACGGATCAGCGCCTGCACCGTCTGACCGTCGACGGTCAGGTCGAACACGGTGGAGCCTCTCGCGATGCGATGCAGCACCTTGTCCAGCTCGACGTGCGCCACCGCAAGCGACTGGGTTTCACGATTATGCCCGTACACCACGGCCGGAACGAACCCGCTGGCGCGGAGCTTCCGGGCCGATCCCTTGCCCGATTCGGTTCGGCGCTCCGCCACTAGGACCAGTGTCTCTGTCATAGCTAGCTTCTCACGTCTACGTCGTTATGAGTCTCGTCGTCAGTCGAACAGCGAGCTGACGGATTGGTCGCTGTGCGTGAACCGAATGGCCTTGGCCAACAGCGGTGCCACCGACAGCACTTTCAGTTTGTCGAAGCGCCGCTCGTCGGGGATCAGGATCGAATTCGTCACCGCGACCTCGGTCACTTCCGAGGCCGCCAGCCGATCCACCGCGGGTCCCGACAGAAGCGCGTGCGAGGCGCAGCAGTACACGTCCCGCGCTCCCAGCCGTTTCAAGGCCAGGACGCCTTCGGCCATGGTGCCAGCCGTATCGATCAAGTCGTCTACGAGCAGGCAATCCCGGTCGTCCACCTCTCCCACCACGTTCACCACCTCGGCGATGTTCGCCGACGGGCGGCGCTTGTCGATCACGGCCAGCGAGGCGTCGAGTCGCTTCGCGAACCCGCGCGCGATCTTTGCCCCCCCCACGTCGGGCGCCACCACCACGGGCTTGTACAGACGCTTCTGTCGATAGTGCTGCACCAGCACCGGCGCGGCGTACAGATGGTCCACCGGAATATCGAAGAACCCCTGCAACTGATGCTGATGGAAATCGATTCCCAGCACCCGCGCCGCCCCCGACGTGGTGATCAGGTTGGCCATCAGTTTCGCACTGATCGCCACGCGCGGCTGGTCTTTGCGATCCTGCCGCGCGTACCCGTAATACGGGATCACCGCGGTCACGCGGGCCCCGCTCGCGCGCACCACCGCGTCGATCAAGATCAGGAGCTCGAGCAAGTTCTCCGCCGGCGGATTTGTCGGCTGGATGATGAACACGTCTCGGCCCCGAACGTTCTCGTCGATCTTGGCGAAGATCTCCCCGTCGGCGAACCGCCGAATCGTGACCCGACACAGGGGCTGATTCAGCTCGTGCGCGACCTCCTCGGCCAGCGGTTGATTCGCTGTCCCGGCCATGAGGAGCATCTTGTCGCCCGAAAACGGATAATCCACCATAGAACCCAAGAAAATACTCAGGAAGGAGGGGGATGCCAAGGCGGGCCGGGACTCGCCATCGACCCGCATGGGTCAAATGGTCGTGAGGGCCTCCAGGTCCGGATCGCCGGCCACGAGCCGCTGGACGTAGGGGCAGGTCGGGATCACGCGGTGCCCATGCGCCTTGGCGTACTCGAATCCGTGACGGACGAGCTGCTCGGCCAGTCGACGGCCCCGGAGTTCCTCGGGAACGAACGTGCGCCGGAAGTCGAGCGTGTGCTCATCTGTCTTGCCGTAGCTCAGATAGGCCTCGGCACCGTCGATCACGGCGCAGAACCTCCCCTGCCGCTCGTCGTGGTAGATGTCGAGGTTCATGATCTGTCGCGTCGCGCCGGGAGACGGATCGGCACGTCAGTCATCCTCACTCCACGCCTTGTGGAACCAGGAGGTCCCGGGATCCACGCCGTGGATCCTCACCTTCCCCCGCTCTTTGATGAGGCTTGCCGAGACAACCCATACCCGGGCATTCCACATCATGCCTTCCAGCTCGTACGAGGCCAGGTCCGCCACCTCCACGTCCAGGCTCACCTCGAGCTGGGCATCGCCGGACACGCCGTCGTTCTCGCTCAGTGGTCGGTCGGAGAGCCACACCCCGGTCACGAGCACGTCCTCGCCGGTCTGGGCGTCTCGGAGCCCGAAGTCCCAATCGGCGTCTTGGAACCCCTTCTCGACGGCGCGACGGGCGTCCGCGATGGTGGTGCGATGGTACACGACTAGCGTCATGCGCGGTGGTCCGTTTGGGAATGGAGGGCCGGCCCATCTGGCCACGCCGGAAAGATGACCCATTGACCCAGGTCGCGGCACCCTCGCTGCAGTGCGGCGGAGGGTCCTGCCGCCTAGTAGCCCAGACTTCCGTGCGGCCGGACGGGCATCATATCTTGCGAGCGGCTCGAATCAGGGAGTGCCGCTATCGTGCGCCCGACGTCACCATCCGATGCGTCGCCGGCTGGGTTCCGCGCCCTCGACCGGTGGTTGCGACACGGTTCGGCCCGCTAGCCGAAGACCCTCGCGCGATCTCACACCCGCGACGAACGCTTGGAGAACGCGGACGTAGGCCCAGCGTCCACCAGGAGAAACCACGAACGACGTAGAGGCTGCATGAACGACGGACGGATCAGGGCAGCACCGGGGCATTCCCGCCTGCCGATGGATCGGGTGCTGGCGGCATACAATCTGGCGCTTGCCGCTGTCTGGGCGGCTGCATGGACGTCGGCTCCGCACGCCCCGTGGATAGCCCTGGCGCACGTCACGGCCGCCGCGCTCCCGTGGCTGTTCTCGCGGGTTCCGGAGCCGCGATCGCGGATTACCGACATCGTCCACGAGCTGTATCCGTATGTGTGGCTCGGCGCGTTCTGGTCGGAACTGGATCTGCTGCGACCGGTGCTCGATCTCACCGGGATCGATGGTCCGGTGGCCGCGCTCGATCGGACCTTGTTTGGCATGCACCTGCACGAGGTCTGGGCGCCGGCCATGCCTCAGCTCTGGTTCAGCGAGCTGATGTACTTCTCGTATTTCTTCTACTACGCTCTCATCGTGGTGCCGCCGCTTGCCGCGCTCCTCCAGCGCCGTACCGACGCGCTACGCGACCTGACCTTTCGGCTCATGGTCACGTACCTGGCCTGCTACGTGATATTCATGGTCTTTCCGGTGGACGGACCGCACTTCCTCTACGAGCACTTCCAGGGTCCACATACGAAAGGATTCTTCTACGGACTCGTGGATGTGACCCAACAGGCGGGTGACGCCCGTGGCTGCTCGTTTCCGAGCTCGCATGTGGCGGCGGCGGTGGTCATTGCCCTGAGCGCTTGGCTCTGGTTTCCGCGCTGGGCTGCTGTCGTGGTCACGGTCGGAGCAGTGGGTGTGTTCCTGGCGACCACCTACACCCAGAACCACTATGCGATCGATGCCGTAGCGGGCGTGGTCTACGCGTTGGTACTGCAGGTCACGGCAGTGCCCTGGTTGCGACGGTGGCTGGACCGGGCCACGTACGGTGGCCCGCGTCGAACGGGGTCGCCAAGCGCCGGCTAGTCGAAGGTGCCGTCGCGCAGCGGCGCGGCGGCGGCGGTCGGCTCCGACACCGGCGTTTCTTCGGTCTCGGCCAGTACCGGGAGGCGACGCCGTCCAGAGCGGGACAGGATCGCGAGGTTGTCGACCAGAAACTCTCGAACGGTCTTTTCAGTATTGGCCCGGGTGCTGATGTAGCATCTGGTGCACGTGTTGGTGCAGGTGAACTCCCGCTGCATGCTCCGATGGTCGGTGAAATACGCCATCACCATCGCGCACGGCACGAGGCGGCCATCCGGGCTGATCACGAGGAACTTGTCGCCGGCGCGGCAATTCGAGACCTCCTGACCGCACAGGAAGTCGTAGTACCGCCACAGCACGCGCTCCGACGTGTATACAGGCTTCCCAGCCTGCTTCATCGCGATCAACTTCTCGAACATGCGTCGCAGGTCACGCTGCTCGTCGGGGTCCGTCACGAGACCGCTGTCATCACTCGTCCGCAGCGGCGTATAGGCCGAAAAGTTCACGCTGGTGCCCCATCGTTGGGCCACATCGACGATGGCCGGTACGTCGCGGTAGTTCCACGACGTGATGCTGCAGTTCATCACCACGCCACCGGGCTCGGCGAGCCGCACGCACTCGGGCACCACCCGGTCCATCCGATCGAACAGCCCGGGAATCCGCCGGAATTCACTGTGCCGGTCATCCGGGAAGTCGATGGAGATGGACAACTGGTGCATGCCGGCCCGTTTGAGCCGCAGGAAGCGGTCGCCGCTCAGCTGGGAGGCGTTGGTGACCACCACCATGAAGGGAAGCCGGCCCGGGTTGGCCTGGGCACGGATGATCTCATCGACATCGTTGCGGGCCAGGGGCTCGCCACCCGAGATGTGCGAGACGACCGGTTTCAACCCCCGGCAGATCGCCGCGTACTCCTCGGCCGAAAGGCGGGTTTCCTTGATGGGGCCGCCCCAGTTGCAGTGCCAGCAGTTGGCCGTGCACGCGTGGGTGATCTCGAACGAGACCGAGAGCGGCCGGCGCCGTATCGTGTTCTGCAGCCCGCGCAGGAACATCCGCAGGGCCATGGGTCGGCTGACGTTCATGATTGGTTCCGCCGTTCGGGAGGGCTCAACGGTTTCATGGTGGGCGATCCCTGCCACTTCTTCCCGCGACGGGGACGCAAGGCCGGGTAGCCCGTCGTCCCACAGGCCGGGCAGATTTCGGCCATGATCGGCATGGAGCGGTCGCAGACCTCGCACACCGGACGATCCGGGTCGGACCGCACGTCGAGCGCTTCGGGCAGCTTGTGGCCGCATTGGCACCGGATCGCCATCGCGTCGAGTGCCTTGCCGCATTCAGGACAGTGTCGGATCACGTCAACTCTCCACGGTCCCCGGTACCACCTGCACGCGCACCGTCGAACGCGGAACGCGTCCGCGGAGCGCGATAGGGATGGCCAGGACCACCCCGCCGATCAGGCCGGCGAGGAGAATAGTGGTCCCGCTCAGCGGCACTATCGCCCCGAGCGCGGCGTAAAACCAGAGCCGGGGCAACCGCCCGATCGACATGGCCACCAAGTAGGCTCGCATCGGGTAGTGCGACAGCGGTGCAGCAATGCGCACCACCCAAAACGGTAACGGCAGTAGCGCCGTCAGCGCCACCGCGGCAAATGGACTCGCGGTGAATGCGGCCACCATCCAGCGCGCCAGAGGTCCGGAACGTAGTCGCCGCAGGGTCGACGAGTTCAGAGCAGCTTCGTACAGCCGATAGTTCACGAACTCCACGGCCACCTGGCCGAGGACGCCGATGCCCGCGATGAGGAGCGGCGCATAGAGCTGGCCGTAGGTCATCACGACCGGCTCGTACCCCGCGGGCAACAGCGGTGAGTAGGGACCGTTGATGATCAGAGTAAGGGAGACGAACATGGCGAGCTCACTCGCCGGGCGAACGAACAGGCCGCACACGATCCCCGTGAGCGCCACCGCCCCGCTGATGTAGAGCAGGCGGTCCCATTGATGCCCGCCGACCTCGCGAAGCAGCCAACGGGTGATTCGTCCGTGTAGCGTGGTGGTCAGCAGACCCCTCCTCGAACGGGACGGATGCTGTCGACGGCTGGTGCGTCGCTGCTCGGGGGATGGGGGTGGTTGCCGAAGCGCATGAAGGTCAATAGAGTATCGCGGTCGACGGTCTGTGCGCAAGGGAGACGGTGCCGGGGGCACCCGCCGCCGTCGGGCGTGTGGCGTGCGCGCAACGTCCTGCGGTGTCGAGGGTTGGGTGGTGAGGTCGTCGGGCCGACGTCGAATCACGATAGGCGCGTCCACGCGACCGTCCGGTCAGTTGGCCCCGATGGATTCGAACCATCATTTCCGGATCCAAAGTCCGGCGTCCTGCCGTTGGACGAGGGGCCAGCGAGGTTCATCGTGCAGGAATCTAATGCTGGATGTCGCGCTGTCGCTCTCTCGGTGCCCTACCGGGATGCGTCGAGCATCGCGGCCACCAGCGCGGTGAGCTTGCGCGGTTCGATCGGCTTGAGCAGGACCTGGAGTGCCCCGTAGCCCTCGGCCAGGTCGAGATCTGCCGGACTCGCGCCCGTCACGGCGATGATCCGAACGTCCGGATCCATCTCCTTGAGCTCCTTGATCGTGCGGAGCCCGCCCTTCACGGGCATGAGCATGTCGACGATCACCAGGGCATGCGGGCGATGCGAGTACAAGGCGAGCCCCGCTTCGCCATCGGCCGCGTAGGACACTTCGTGCCCATCATGCTCGAGCGCCTTTCCCGCGAGGAGGCGCGCGACCGCATCGTCGTCGATGATCAGTATCCGAGCCATGATTGCCCTTCGCTCAGCCGTGCTCGCTCACGCTACGGTCCGCACCTGGTGCCGGTGCCTGTCGGGTCGATGTCCGGATCAAGATACGATGCTTGCCGCCGATCGTCAGGGCCGCGGCGTCCCGGTCGGCCTCGTTCTTGAATACGGCCACCACGGCCGCCCCCGATCCGGAAAGTCGCGCGAGTAGCGGTCGGGTTCCGGCCATCTCCTCGAACAGTGTCCGCAGCGTCGGCTCGCGACCGAAGACCGGGTTCTCGAAATCGTTGCCACCCAGCCGCCCGATGCTGCCCCAGGTTTCGAACGCCTCGCGGTCCAGGACGATCGAGCCGCGCGGCGTCTCGCTCGCCTGCCAGGCATCGAGCAGGGCGTAGGCGTCCTTGGTCGACACCCGGATGTCGGGGAGCGCGAGCAAAGCGGGGGCCGGTTTCGGCGGCGGCAGCCGCATGAGTCGCTCGCCCCGTCCCCAGGCGAGCGCGAGCGGCGCGCCGGATGCGAGAAACGGGACGTCGCTCCCGAGCTTGGCCGCGAATTGGAGGAGCTCCGGTCGAGGCAAGGCGTGCTGCAGCAACGCGTTCACGGCGTGCAGTGCTGCCGCGCCGTCGCTTGACCCGCCGCCGAGCCCGGCTTGCACGGGGATTCGCTTTTCCAGGCGCATCCGGACGCCGAATCGGTGACCGGTGGCATCCAGCACCATCCGCGCCGCACGATAGGCCAGGTTCTCCTCCACCGGTCCCGTGTCGGCACCCGTCACGAGCAGCTCGATGCCGTGTTCGGTGCGCTCCACGGTGAGCAGGTCGTGCAGCTCGAGCAGGGTGAACAACGTCTCGAGCGTGTGAAAGCCGGATGCTTCTCGCGCCAGCACGCGCAGGAACAGATTCGCCTTGGCGTGGGCACTGATGGCGACGCGATCGATCATGCGGACGCGCTCGCCTCCCGCAGCTCTGCCAGGTGCATCTGCGCTCGACTGAGCGACCAGATGCCGAGCAAGGTGATGGGAATGAACGTCGTGATGTGGTAGCCCACCGCGAACGACACGGCACTGGTCGCCCCGACGGCGTAGAGGGCGAGGGAGACCTTGACCGCTGCCTCGAACGGGCCGAAGAACCCCGGTGAGGACGGAATTGCGACCCCGAACCCGACCAGGGCCTGCGCAAGCAGAGCGGTCGCCCACGGCGCGTCGATCCCGAAGGCGCGAAAGCCGGCCCAAAACGACGCGGCCGCTAGGAGCCACACGCCTAGCGACCACAGTGATGCAGCCACGAGCCGGGCAGGGCTTCGCAGGGCTTCGAACCCGAGGAGCAGGCCACGCGTGAGATCCAGCGCCCGTCCGCGCCAAGCGGCCGGGAGCAGGATTCGGGTGGCTGCTCCGGCAAACCGGAGGGCGAGGTCCGGCATGCGAACGATCAGGATAGCCGCCAACAAGACCCCACCAAACAGCGCACCGGCACCTCGCGCCACACTCCCCACGGTGACGTCGCCGAGCACGGTCTCGTTGGAGAATCCGCCGGCCCACGACGCGGTGACGAGAAACGCTACGAGCGTGAGTCCGTCCAGCACGCGTTCCACCGCGATCGAGGCGAGAGCGGTCGTGAATCGCACGTCGGTGAGGCGGCGTGCCGTATAGGCCCGGGCCAGCTCCCCGGCGCGGGCCGGGAGCAGGTTGTTGGCCATGAACCCGATCGCGACCCCGTGCCAGAGGGGACCGAGCGGGAGTGTCTCGCCCTCCAGTCTGAGCAGGTACCGCCAGCGGACGGCGCGGGCAGGAAAGGCCGCCGTGGCGAGGACCACCGTGGCGACGAGCCACACGGGCCTGACGCCGCGGAGATTGGCCCAGACCTCTCGCGGCGACACGTCGTGCAGGGCCCACCAGAGCAGCAGGAGGGACACGACGATGCCGAGGAGCCCAGACCACCCGAACCCCCGGGAGGCCGGCTTAGTCCTGGAGCCCGAGGTCGACGAGATCGAGGAGTTCTTCGATGAAGTCTCGGAGGTCGTCACTGGTCGCTCCGGCACCGAGTTTGGTCTGGATCTCGCGACGGAGGCCGGCCGCCCGTGCCAGGGCCGCGCGCCCGCGGTAGCAGTAGTCGGTGATGGGTGGGGCCGTCACCTTTGGCGCCGCGGTCGGCGGTGGCGCGGTGACCGGTGTCCCCGTTCGCATCACGGACCGCAGCGGGTCGGCGGGAGGCCCAGCTAACAACTCGTCCAGGGACGGCCCTTCCAAACCCAACGCCTCCGCGTAGCGCTGGAACCGCGTCCAGCTGCCGACCAGGCCGGCGTCTTCCCCGGCGTCCTCGGGTGGGGCCCCCTCGGTCGGTCGGTCGATCGCGGGCTCGGGTTCTGGTTCGGGTGGCGCGTCGGCGATCATGAACGGCGTGCGGCTGGGCCGCTGAGCGGGCGGAGCGGGGGCCACCGAGGGCGTATCGGCCACCACAACCGGTTCGGGTGTCGCCGCCGGAGCGGGAGGAGCCGGTGGAGCCCCTGGTCCGAGTCCGGAAGCCACCTGGCGCAGCCGGTCGGCCAAATCGGCCTCTCCCGCGCCCTCCGCGGTCTCGACGAGAATGGATCCGGCGTCCCGCAGCCGGGCCACGAACGTCTCGGTGTGATCGACGGGCATGCCGCGGGCAACGGCGTCGCGCGCGGCGGTGGCGAAGTTGGCGACGGCATCGGCAATCGGCCCGCCACCGGCGCTGCCGAGCGCTCGGAACGTGGCAATCAGCGACTGCGCACGCAGTTCGACCTGTGTGCGCGACCACGCCCGCTCCAAGTCGTGGGCGGCTTGGAGCAGGTGCTCGCCGTGAGAGACGAGCTCCACCTGCCCCAGGACGCGTCGGCGCGTGGTGGCCGTGCCCCGCTCAACGATGTGCGGGCCATCGTCCGGGTAGTACAGCGTTTCGATGGACACGACGTTGCGGCTCCCGATCAGCTGGGCGAGCCCACCGGCAAACTTCCGCGTCTCTGGCGACTCCGGATCCGCCTTGCCTTCGGTGGCGAGTTCGCGGGCGGCCCGAGCGAGTGCCTTCGCCGCACCGTCGAGGAGCAGTGCCGCATCTCGCGGCGCCTCCTCGCGCGCGAGGACCTCGGCCGTGGCGCGCTGGATTCCCTCGAGCAGCTCGGGCATGGGCGGTAGCTCGCCGAGCACGGCGAGCCCCCGCAGGGGCTGCATGACCGTCACGACACGGACCAACGGCTCCCGGTTCCGCGGGTCCTGCTGCAGCGCCTTGGCGGCCTGGTCAAGCGCGCTCGCAACGGCGGCACCCTCCCGGCCAATGAACGCTCGCGATCCGGCGTCGAGACCTTCGCCTCGCGCGGGGACCTGCGGAGCGGTCGCGCCCTCGCCGTCGGGATCGAGGGCCAACGTGAGCGCTTGGGCGCGCCGGTCTTCCACGTCGGTCCAGTTCCCGACGTGGCGGATCAGGATCTTGAAGTCGTCTACGGCTCGGACCGCCCGCTGTCGCGTGGCCTCGTCCCAGACCCGGCTCTCCTTCGCCCGCCGTGCGAATCGCTCGAACGCCGCGGCCGCCACCGCGATGGTGTTTTGCTTGGCCATAAGCGCCGAGCCTCGCAGCGCCCGGGTCAGCCGCACCAGTTCGTCGGCATTGGGAGGCGTGGGCGGCGACACGAGCGCGTCGAGGCGCTCGAGGTAGTCGCTCGCCTCCATGGCGAAGAACTCGGTGAGGCCCATCTGTTGGTTCACGACGAGTATTCCAATGCAGGTCCGGAGATCGCTCCCAACCTACGGTGCCACCAGCACGGGGTCAACGCGAGGAATCGATGAGGCGTCGCATGTCCCGCACGGCCTGTTCGATCCCGACGAGTACGCTCCGACTCACGATGCTGTGACCGATGTTTAACTCCTCCACCTCCGGGATAGCTGCGACCGCCATCACGTTCGTGTAGGTGAGTCCGTGTCCGGCGTGGACCGCCAGACCGAGAGCTCGAGCCTGCGTCGCCGCTTTTTGGAGCCGTTCGAGCGCACTCGCGGAACGCCGACAGGTGTTGGCATACTCGCCGGTGTGCAACTCGATGGCGGGCACGCCGAGTTCCGCCGAGCGGTCGATCCCGACGGGGTCGGGGTCGATGAACAGACTGATCCTGATGCCCGCGTCTCGGAGTCGGCCGATGACTTCCCGCAGACGACCGTGGGCGGCCGATCCCGGCTCCCCGAGATCGAGGCCACCCTCGGTCGTGATCTCTTGCCGATGCTCCGGGACGAGGGTTGCCTGATGGGGGCGCAACCCAAGGGCGATCGGCAGCAGACCGCCCGCCGCGGCCAGCTCGAGGTTGAGCGGCTTGGCGAGGTGGGTCGCGAGCCGCTGGACGTCGCGGTCCTGGATGTGTCGGCGGTCTTCGCGGAGGTGCACCGTGATGCCGTCGGCACCGCCGCGCAGACAGGCATCGGCAGCCTCAACGGGATCGGGCTCGTCCGTCTTGCGTGCTTCCCGAATGGTCGCGACGTGATCGACATTTACGTAGAGGCGCATCGCCTTGCCCCTGCTTTCTGGACTGTGTAGCTTCGTGACCGGATGGAACCGATGCTCATACGCCTCGGCAGCTTGCCTGCCACAAGAAGTATAGCGCTCCTCGCGATCACGCTCACCGTTGCCTGCGGCCCCGGTGGGTCGCAGGGTTCTGTGGCACCGACGGATCCGCACGCCGCGGTTGGCGAGTTCCTGGATGCTGCGAAAGCCAACGACCTCGGGGCGATGAGCGACCGGTGGGGAACGGCCGGCGGCCCGGCATCACGCTCGATGGATCGCGAAGAGCTTCGGAAGCGACTCACGGTGATTCAAATCTATCTGGGTCACGACTCGTTCGAGTTCGTGGCCGGCAACGAGCTCGGAATCGCGAGCGCGGACGGGAGTCGGTCGGTGCAGGTGCAGATGGTGCGGAGCGGGTGCGTCGCCGTCGTGCCGTTTCGAGTGGTCCCGTGGCAGGGACGGTGGCTCGTCGCCGACATCGATTTGGCCCCGATCGGGAATCCGGCGCGCGTCTGTCAGCCAAGACCGTGAGCCTCACCCCGGCGCGCCTTCGGTGAGTTCGATGAGAATGCCGCCGGTGCTCTTGGGGTGCACGAAGGCAATGCGCCGGCCTCCGGCGCCGGTCCGGGGATGCTCGTCGATCAGGCCATATCCATGTGACCGAGCGCTGGCCAACGCGCGATCGAGGTCGGGCACGCGATAGCAGATGTGGTGGATGCCCGGGCCGCGCCGCGCCAGAAACCGAGCGATGGGGCCGTCCGGCGTCGCGGGGGTCAGGAACTCGACGTCGACATCGCCCAGCCGGACGGAAACAATCTGGGCCCCGTCTGCCGTTTCGGATGGTGAGGTAGTGAGGCCGAGCACTTCGCGGTAGAATGCGGCGGCCTCGTCGAGGCTGCCGACTGCGATGCCGATATGGGCGACACGGGCTCGAGGCTGGGACACGGCTCCTCCGTGCTGCAAGTCGGGTGGGTCCGCCGGGGGCGGAAGACACGAATCAAATGAAATGAAATGACTGGGAGCGCACCATGGCAGTAACGCACCCCGTGGCCGTAACGGACGCGGACTTCGCACAAGCGATCGAAGGGCACGAAGGTCTGGCGATGGTGGATTTCTGGGCCGTCTGGTGCGGCCCGTGCCAGATCGTCGCGCCGGTTGTGGAGAAGCTGGCCGAGGAGTACGAGGGCAAGCTGAAAGTCGCCAAGCTCGACGTGGACACCAACCAGGCGACCGCGATGCGGTTCAACGTGCGCTCGATCCCGAGCATCCTTTTCTTCAAAGGCGGGAAGCATGTCGACACGGTGGTCGGCGCGGTTCCAAAGGCCCACCTCGTGGAGAAGATCGAGCAGCATCTGCCATAGACCGATGAGAGCCACGCCGCGCAGAGGCGCGGCGAGAGGGGGGCGGACGGCGCGACGGGCTCGCGCCGCTCCGGCGCCAGGTCCACAGCCCGGTTTCGGTCCCGCATGCGATTGAGTTCTGCGCGGCTGGCTGCCACGACCATTCGGCTTGGCGATCTCGAGTTTCCAGCCACGCGCGTGCACGTTCCCCGCACGCGCGTCCTCTTCGTCCATCTGGACAACCTGCTGCACTTCGCCAAGGTCGACCGGGACGGACGGGTCGACGGATACGTCGCCGCCTTTTTGCCGGATGAGGTGATCCTGCTCCTGCTGCGAGAGGGAGAGCTCACGACCGCCGTCGCGGTCACGTCGGTGGGTCGGGTGGTGCTCCCCATTCCCAGCGCGCTGGCAGACATCCGCGGTGAGGTGGAACGAGGTGAGTTGGTGTACTGTGATGCCCCGTTCGAGCAACTCGCCTGGATGTTCCAGAGCTGCGCGGCGCCGGCAGTCCCCCGTGCCATCGAGAGTGATGGACCCGCCAAGCTCTTCGCGGCCCTGAAGAGCCAGCGGTTCAGCGGCGTGCTGGAGCTGATTTCCGACGGGCGGGTCAACTACCTGCGGTTCGAGGAGGGCAACTTCGCCACCGGGTACTTTGCCCGCAAACCCGACGACATCCAGATCGCGCAGCATGTAAAAGACCTGCTGAGCCCGCGCGCGGACGGAAGTACCCCGGAGCTCGCCGCCGCGGTGTTCCCGCCGGCCGGCGCCATTCCGCGACAGGCCGCCCCCGAGCTGATTCAGCACTATCGAGACCTGTACTGGGGCATCGTTCGGGCGGCCGACCGGGAAGCACAGGGCGAAGGTTTGAAGCACGCCGACCGCATCCGCGACCTCATCGTGAAGATCCACGCGCCGCTCGAAGTGCTCGGCACACCGCCCGATGTCGAGGCAGCTGCCATCGTGGCGACGCAGGAGGAGCTGAACGCCGCCCTCACCGAATGGGCTCGGCAGCTGCTCGAGCACCTCGAGATCCTGGCGCCCGGAATCGCCCCCGTGGTGCTCCGAGATGCCACCCGCGAACATCGCTTCCTCCTCCAAAAAGCTGGCTTCTACGACCGGCTGCCGTGGACGGTCGCCTGGTGAGCGCTGGGACGCTCTACGTCGTCGCAACTCCCCTCGGCAACCTCGGCGATCTGACGGATCGGGCACGACAAACGCTTTGTGAGGTACCCCTCGTCGCTGCCGAAGACACCCGGCGCGCCCGAATCCTCCTGGAACACGTCGGGGCGCGGCCCCGGGTTGTGAGCCTGCACGCGCACTCGAGCGATCGACGACTCGATACCCTCACGCAGTCGCTGGAAGGCGGGCAGGATGTGGCCCTCCTCAGCGACGCCGGGACGCCGACCGTGAGCGATCCCGGTGCGTCGCTCGTGCAGCGGGCGCAGCAGGCAGGCGTCCACGTCGTCTCGGTTCCCGGACCGTCGGCGGTCACGGCGGCGCTCAGCATTTCTGGCATCGTCGCCGACCGGTACACCTTTCTGGGCTTTCTGCCACGCAAAGGGGCCGACCGGAAACGGCTGCTGACTACGGTCGCCGGTTCCCCCTGGACCACCGTCCTGTTCGAGGCGCCGAGTCGTGTGGTGCGCCTGCTCGAGGATCTCGCCAAAGTCTGCGGCGCGGAGCGGCGCGCCGCCGTGGCCCGAGAGCTGACCAAAGTGCACGAAGAACTGCGGAGCGGAAACCTCGATACCCTGGCGGGTTACTACAGAGTGCACCCTCCCCGCGGTGAGGTCACCCTTGTGGTTGCCGGCACGTCGCGTGGAGCCGAGGCTGAACGGCACGTCGATCTCGATGCGGTACGGGATCGCGCGCGTGCACTCCTCGGGCAGGGACTGACCCGTCGGGACGTGGCAGCGCAGCTCGTTGAGGAGTTCCCACTGTCGCGGCGGGAGACTTACCGCATCGCAACGGAGACGTGAACGCCGCTCTCGTCATCGCCGCTCTCCTGCTCGCCGTTCCCGCCGACCCACCGCCACCGCTGGCCATTGGGCGGCTTCACTACGACGGGGGAGGGGACTGGTACGCCAATCCCTCGAGCCTGCCGAACCTGATCGCGGCCATCAATGAGCGCACGGCCCTGGTGGTGGCGGAGCGGGAACGGGTGGTTCGCCTGACGGACCCGGAACTGTGGGACGTCCCGTTTCTCTACATGACCGGGCACGGAAACGTGCGCTTCTCCGAACAGGAGATCGTCAACCTTCGACGCTTTCTCCGCAACGGCGGCTTCCTCCACGCCGACGACAACTACGGCATGGACGAATCGTTTCGCCGCGAGATGGCCCGCGTTTTCCCGGATCGTCCGTTGACGGAGGTCCCACTCGATCATCCCGTGTACCACCTCCTGTACGGGTTTCCCGAGGGACTGCCCAAGATCCATGAGCATGACGGGCTGCCGGCACAGGGCTTCGGCCTCGTGATCGACGGTCGGCTGGCGCTGTTTTATTCGTATCAGTCCGATCTGGGCGACGGATGGGAAGACCGCGGCATCCATGGCGATCCCGACGATCTGCGGGAGGCCGCCCTGCGCATGGGGGTGAACCTGTTCGTCTACGCGGTGACGGTGGTTCCATGAACGACACGAGGCGGTGGCTCGAGCGGCGACGCCGCGAGTTGGTGGCACGGCATCTCACCGGAGGTGGGTTGCGCACGGCCGGACTCGCGCTGGGCGGCGTCGCCCTGGGCCTCGCCCTCGGGCAGAAGGGGATCTACGACCAGCAGCCGGCGGCGGCGGGCGCCGCGTGGATGCTCGTCGTCGCCGCCCTGGCCTGGGGGAGCGTGCGCATCGTTCGACGGGTGCGTGCGGTCAACGTCGCGGCGCTCGCCCGGAGCCTGGAAGGCGCGGGGAACCGGCGGCGCGGCTCGATCGTGGCGACCGCCGCGT
This sequence comes from Gemmatimonadota bacterium, assembly GCA_029863245.1. GTDB lineage: Bacteria > Gemmatimonadota > Gemmatimonadetes > Gemmatimonadales > GWC2-71-9 > JAOTVV01. The sequence goes on along the minus strand of JAOTVV010000001.1, from coordinate 15,720 downwards.
GGACCCCTGAAGTGGGCAGTCCCGGTCTCGCGGCACTCGCCGACCAGCAGGTATCGGCATGGCTCGACGCCGACGGGCGGCACGCACTCGTTGGCCCTCGGCGCGCGGCGACCCGCGCGCTCCAGGGCGGGATGTCGATGTTCGCAGTGGGGTTCGTGCTAGTGGCACTTGCCGGCCCGCGATCGCCCTCGGGCCGGGAGTTCTGGAATCCGGTCGCCCTCATGATGCGTGGGCGTGGCCCCGTGACCCTGGTTGCCGACCGGACCCTGGTCGAGCGCGGCGAGAGCGCCGAGTTGACCGTGTCTGCTCCCAGACGCTCCTCGGCATCGCTCTGGGTGCGGGCGCCCGGTGAGGGGTGGGACGTGCGCCCACTTGCGCTGGATTCCGGGGGGCGCGCTACTGTGGTCCTCGGACCGCTCGAGAGTGACCGGTTCGTCCGTGCGGTGAGCGGCGAGCGCGCGTCCGAGACGGTGCGCATCGAAGTGGCGTTGCCGCTTCTGGTGCACTCGCTCGAGCTGACGGCCGAATTCCCCGCCTACCTCGAACGCCCTGACGAATTCCTCCTGGGCGGGCCAGACGCGGTCGTGCTGCCGATCGGGACAATGATCCGTACGCGGGGGCAATCCAGCGTGCCGGTCGTGGAGGCGTACTGGCGTTCCGACCGGTCGGCCGTGGCACTCACCGCACGCGGCACGGAGTTCTCCGGCGCCTTCCCGGTTGTGCGGAGCGGGGAATGGATCCTTGGATTGCGCGGGATGTCAGGAGAAACGTTCGACGACGTCGTGCCGGCGCTACGTATCGTGGCCGCACCCGACAGTGCGCCGGTCGTCTCGGTTCCCGTCCCTGGCGCGGATACCACCGCGCCGCTGTCACTGCGCCAAGGGATCCTCATCGATGCGCGTGACGATCACCGAGTGCGGGAACTCGAAGTGGTCAGCTGGCGTGTGAGTCGCCGAGGAGAGCGCTCCGATCCCGAGCTGGAGCCCGTGCCACTTCCCGTGGGTGGAGCGCAGCGTGCGCTCGCCAGCTGGGTGCTCGACCTCAATGGACGGGGATTCCTCCCCGGTGACACGGCGTATTACCACGTGCGGGCCCGCGACAACGCGCCGGTGCCGAATGTCGGTGAGAGTCCGACCTATGTCCTACGCCTTCCCTCGATGGCGGAGCTGCGCCGGTCGCTTCGAGAGGCGACGCGCACGGCTGGCCACGACGTAGACTCGCTGGTCGCGGCACAGGAAGGTCTCGCGCGACAGCTGGACGACTTGGTCACGGAAGGTGAGCGCCGTTCGACGACCCCGGGCGGGATTCGACCGGACGCCCAGTCGCGAGACCATCTGCCGTACAACACGGTGGAACGGGCCAAGGAGCTGTTGGCCGACGAACAGGCGGTGACCGACCGCGCTGCCGAGATGACCACGCAACTGCGCGAGCTGTCGAAGGCGGCATGGACGGCCGGACTCACCGATCCGGACTTCCATCGACAGTTGCGCGAGATCCAGGAACTGCTCAACCGGGCGGTCAGCGACGAGCTGCGCGAGAGCTTGAGCTCACTACGGAAGGCTCTGGAGCGTCTCGATGCGGGCGCGATGCAGGATGCGCTCGAACAGTTGGCTGAGGCAGCGCGGCAGCTGCGCGAGGAGTTGGCGCGGAGCCGTGCGCTGTTCGAGCGGGCGGCCGTCGAAGGGGAACTGACCACCGTGGCCGACGACGCCGACGAGTTGGCACAGCGACAGGAGGAGTGGACTGCCCAGCTCGAGACGCTGCCCCCCAACGCCGCGGCCCGCGACGAACGGGCACTCGGGGCGCGGTCCGAGGAACTGGCCCGCCGTCTTGCGGAGCTGTCGCAGCTGATGGATTCGATCGGACAGTCCGATTCGGTGGTCGAGCAGGCGCGAGCGCAGGCGACCCGGGCCGAACAGGCTATGTCGCGTGCCGCCGCGCAGGCGAGCCGTAGCGAGATGGGAGACGCCGGACAATCCGGTGCCGAGGCCGCACAGATGCTCGCGCCGCTCGGCTCGGACCTCCGAGCGGAACGGGACCGGATGCGGGAGTCCTGGCGCGACGAGGTGATCGCGGCGCTCGATCGTGCATTGGTCGAGTCCGCCACGCTCGCTGGCCGGGAGCACGAGGCGGTCGCGCGGATGCAACGCGGCGAGTCGGGTCGGGACCTGCGGGGCGAGCAGGCCGCGCTCCGGGAAGGTGTCGAGCGAGTGATCGAGCGCTTGCAGGCCGCGGCGGGAAAGAACGCGCTGGTGTCGCCGCGGCTGTCGACCACGCTCGGGCTGGCCAAGCTCCGCATGGAGCAGGCCATCGAGCAGCTTCAACGCGCCAACCCCAATCCGCGGGAAGCCGGCGATCTGGCGGGCGAGTCGCTCGACGCACTCAATCAAGCCGTGCACGCCATGGTGCAGAGCCGTGGTGACGTGTCAGAGGCCGCGTCCGGATCGGGACTCGCCGAAGCACTGGAACGCATGGCCCAACTCGCCGGGGAGCAGGGGGCTCTCAACGGGCAGGCTGGCGGCTTGATCCCGATGCTCCAGCAGGGCGGCGCACAGTTGCTGGAACAGCTCCGCGTCCTCGCTCAGGAGCAGTACCGCCTCTCGCAGGATCTCCGGCGGCTCCAGGCGAGCGGTGAGGTCACGGCGGCCGGTGAGTTGGCGAAAGATGCCGAAGCGATCGCTCGGGATCTCGACGGTGGCCGGCTCGACCAGCAGGTCCTGGAGCGCCAGGAACAGCTGTTCCGCAGGCTCCTCGATGCCGGGCGCTCTCTGCAGAGCGATGAGGAGGACGAGGCCAAGGAGCGCGTGAGCGAGGCCGCGCGTCCCGGCACGGTGCAGGCCCCCGAGGCGGACCAGCCGGAGGGGGCACCGCGATTCCGGTACCCCACGTGGGAGGAGCTCCGCGCGCTCTCCCCGGCGGAGCGGCGACTCATCCTCGACTACTTCCGGCGGCTCAACGATGCGCGCCCGTAGGGTCGTCACGGTGCTGTGCCTCGGGCTGCTGCTCGGACCGGCGGTCTCCCTGAGTCAGGAGCCCGGCCGGCCGGTGACAGCAGAAGGCGCGCGGCAGCAGGGCCTGACGTTCGAGCGCCAGGGACGATTCGGCGAGGCGGCCGCGGCCTACCGCCACGGACTCGCGACGGCGCCGGCCGACGTGGCGCTCCTCGTAGGCCTCGAGCGCTCGCTCGCCCGCGTGGGCCAGATAGAGTCGATGTGGCCGTTCGTGCGCCGGGCCGTCGAGACCGATCCGAGCAACGAGTGGATCCGCGGTCTCGAATTCCGCCTTGGCGCACGCCTGGGCGGTGCCGACAGCGCGGCCGCCGTTGCCTCTCGATGGATGGCCGCCATGCCGGCAAGCGTCATGCCCTACCGGGAGTGGGGTTCGTGGCTTGCCGAACGCGGGGACGCGGTCGGAGCGAGTGCGGTGCTCGCCCTGGGGCGGGAACGATTCGGCGATGTGCCGTTGGCCGAGATCAGCGCACCGGTGCTCGCACAGGCGGGCGAGTGGGACCAGGCGGCGCACCAGTGGGCGCTGGCGGTCCGGGCCAACGTGGGCCTCCTCTCACCGGCAGCGGCGAGTCTGGGGCGGGCGCCGGAATCATCCCGCTCGACAATGCTGGGCGCGCTGATGGACGGGGGCGGCGCGGCGGGTCGGTGGCTCGCGTCCGATCTCCTGCTCGAGTGGGGACAGCCCGACGTTGCATGGACCGTGCTGGACGCCGCGCTTCCGGGCGAGCGGGTGCAGGCGGCCGGACTCCTGTCGCGGTTCGCCGACCGCGCACTCGCGCTTCGCACTGCCGCCGGTGCGGAGGTGCGGGGGTACGCGCTCGAGCGCATGGCGCGGTTCACCACTGGGCCCGCCCAGGAACGAGCCAGGCTCGACGCCGCTCAGTCGTTTGCCGACGCAGGCAACCTGGTCGGTGCGCAGCGCATGCTGAGCCAGCTTTCCTGGGAGGGAGACCGCGCGTCGGCAGACGCCGCCGGTACCATGGCAACCTTCATTCGCGTGCTGGCCGATGCCGGGCTGGTAGCCGAAGCGGAGAGCCGGTACCGCGAGTGGGAGTCACGGCTCGGTGCGGTTGAGAACGCCGAGATCCGTGGACGCCTGGCGTTGGGCTGGGTGCGACGCGGGGAGCTCGAACGGGCCGAAGGATTGGTTGGCGCAGACTCGTCGGTTGCGGCGGTGTCCGTGCGGGGGTGGATCGCGCTGTACCGCGGCGAGCTGGACGCGGCGAGACGCCTGTTCCGTGAAGCCGGCCCGCACGCGCAGGATCGTGACGAGGCGACTCGGAGTACCGGCCTGCTCGTGCTCCTGGAGCGGGTCCGCGCCGAGCGTGCACCGGATCTGGGAAGTGCATTGCTGCATGTGACACGCGGCGACACGGCTCGTGGGATTGCGGCGTTGCAGGCCGCGGCCGCTCAGGTGCCGGCGCGGGCTGGTCGCGCGGATGTGCTCACCTTGGCCGGTGAGCTGGCAGCGCGGTCGGGAGCACTCGAGACCGCGGCATCCGTCTTCGGCTCGGCACTCGTTGCCGATCCCGACGGGCCGGCGGCACCGGCGGCGGAACTCGGCTTGGCCTCGGTCCACGCGCGCACGGGGCGCAACGCCGAAGCGCTGGGCCACTTGGAGCATCTCATTCTCACGTATCCCGAAAGCGCGCTGGTGCCGCAGGCACGCCGGTTGCTGGACGAAATCCGCGGCGCGGTTCCCAAGACGTGAAACGGCGCGACTTCGTGGTGGCACTGGGCGCCGGCGCCCTCTCGACGGCTTCACGGCCGCTCGCGGCGGCTCCGCGATCGTCGGGCGCAGTGCAGGCCACGCAGCTGCTGATCCCGATGGACGACCGCCAGACCAACCACCTCAAGGCGTATGGCGTGACGTTCCGCTCCATCAAGCGTGGCGGCCGTGCCGAGTGGCTGCTGAACTATCGGGGCGGGAGCTTTCTTCTCAAAGACGATCGCACGGCGCGGCGTGAGGCGGCGCTCGAAGGCGTGCTCGTCGAGGATCTGCCGGCGGCGAGGGAAGCGGATCTCCGTGGTCGCATTGCCGCAAGCAACATGGACGCCATTCCGCTCGAGAAGGCGCCGAGGGTCGCGGTGTACGCGCCCCCCGCCGCCGCGCCGTGGGACGATGCGGTCACGATGGCGCTGGAGTATGCCGGCATCGCGTACGACAAAGTCTGGGATCCCGAGGTTATCGGCGGCGCGCTCCCGGACTACGAGTGGCTCCACCTGCACCACGAGGATTTCACTGGGCAGTACTCGAAGTTCTTTCTCACTTCGGGCGGCGCACCCTGGCTGCGCGACATGGCCCGGCTGCACGTGGAGACGGCGCGCGCCCTGGGGTATTCCGATCCTGCTGCGCTCAAGAAGGCGGTGGCGCGGAGGATTCGAGGGTATGTCAATGAAGGCGGGTTCCTGTTCGCGATGTGCACGGCCACGGAGACTCTCGAGATCGCACTCGCCGCGGAGGACGTCGACGTGGCCGCCGAGTACAGTGACGGCTCGCCCATGGACCCGGACGCGTCAGCACGGCTCCGGTGGGAGCGCACGCTCGCGTTCCGCGGGGCGACCCTCGAGCAGTCGCCACAGATCGCGAGCTTCTCCGATATCGACGGCCACCAGGTGAACCACCCCACTCGCCGGCAGCCGCTAGGCGCGTTCAGGCTCTTCAACTTCAGCGCGAAGATCGATCCCGTGCACACGATGCTGGTGCAATGCCACCGGGACGTCATTGCGGACTTCTACGGTCTCACCACGTCGTTCAGCCGGGAGCGGCTCAAGCCGAGCGTCACCGTGCTTGCCGAAGAGCCCGGAGCGCCGTGGGTGAAGTACATCCACGGTGACTTCGGTCAGGGGACCTGGACCTTCCTGGGTGGACACGACCCCGAGGACCCCCAGCACCAGATCGGCGATCCACCCACCGATCTGTCCTTGCACACCCGGTCACCCGGGTATCGACTGATCCTGAACAACGTGCTCTTTCCGGCGGCGAAGAAGCGCGAGCTCAAGACGTGACCACGCTCTCGTCGGAGGTGAGGGCCATCGTGGCTGCCGAGATCGCCGCGGCGGGCGGCCGTGAGGTCTCGTTCATGGCTCGAGTGGACGAGCACGGGGTGATTGTGGATGCTCGGGCGGTAGCGCGCGGGACGGCGAGCGCGGTGCTCGCCCTTCCGGGTGTCGCGACGCGTGGTGAAATCGTGCTACACAATCACCCGTCTGGCGACCTCGATCCGTCCGTGGCCGACCTCGACGTCGCCGCGCGGATGCACGACGGCGGCGTTGGGTTCGGGATCGTCGACAACGCTGCGGAACACCTGTACATGGTGGTGGAAGTACCGAGGCCACGCGAAACGGTGGCGATCGATCCGGTGGCGGCAGCCGACGCCCTCGGACCAGGCGGAATTGTCGCGGGCGTGTTGGGGGAATTCGAGGACCGCGCCAGTCAGCGGGACATGGCGGCCTACGTTGCCGACGTGTACAACGACGGCGGTGTGTCGCTCCTCGAGGCGGGCACCGGTGTGGGGAAGTCGTTCGCCTACCTGGTTCCCGCGATCGAGTGGAGCTACGCGAATGGCGAGCGAACCGTCGTCTCGACCAACACGATCAACCTGCAGGAGCAACTGGTGGGCAAGGATCTGCCGCTGCTCGCGCGCGCGTTTGTCGATCGAGAGCGGCCGCCCACCTACGCCTTGCTCAAGGGGTGGAACAACTACCTCTGCCTGGCACGGCTCCAACTCGCGTTGGGTGGACAAGCATCCTTGCTCGAGCCCGAGCGGCAAGGCGAGCTGGTGTCCCTGGCCGAGTGGGCGGCGCACACGACCGACGGCTCGTTGGCCGACCTGGTTGATCAGCCGTCCTTCGACGTCTGGGAGGAGGTACGGGCGGAGGGGGACCTGTGCACACGGCTCGAGTGCGCGCACTTCGATCGCTGTTTTCTGTTCGAGGCGCGGCGACGCGCGGCGGAGGCCGACGTGGTGGTGGTGAACCACCATCTGCTGGCGGCCGATCTCGCGGTGCGGCGGGTCCAAGACAACTGGCAGGAAGCCGCGGTGCTGCCGCCCTATCGCCGGCTGGTGCTGGACGAGGGTCACCACCTCGAAGATGTTGCCGCGCAGCATCTCGGCACGCAGGTCACGTCGCGCGGCATGTTGCGCGTGCTGGGGCGACTCGAGCGCAACGGCAGGGGACAGCTCCCCACACTCCTCGCCGAGCTGGCGCGCGCCGACGATCTCCTGAGCAGCGCGTCGGCCGAGCTGATTCGAACGGCGCTGCTCCCCACCGTGGGCGAGACGCGTGGTTACGTGGAGCGCACGTTCCAGCTGTTGGCCGAGCGACTGATGACAGCCGGTGGTGGCGTGCTGCGGCTGGACGATGGGTTTGCCTCCGACCCGATTTGGGCGCAGGGGCTGGGTGTGGCTCTGGACAACGTGGTCGGGACGCTGGGCCGGTTGCGGGACGGTGTCGAGACCGTGGCCGATCGGCTGGAGCTCACCGACGAGCCGGACCGGCGCTCGCAGATCGTGGGTGAGCTACGCGCGGTGGTGCGACGACTCGAAGCAGCCGCCGACGGGTTCGCGCTCACGTTGAGGCCCCAGGCCGGTCTCGAGCTGGTGCGTTGGATCGAGCGGCGCGGCGACCGGCCTGCCGGCGGTCTTCCGTTCGGGGTGGCCTTGTCGGCGGTTCCACTCGACCTGGCCGGCATTCTGAGGGAGTCGCTGTTCGATCGGGTGCAGACGGTGGTCGTCACGAGCGCCACGCTCGCCGTGGGCGGGACCTACGATTTCCTGCGGGACCGCGTGGGGCTGTCCCTGCCTCCCGATCCGGTGAAGTACGCTGAGGTGCTCCCCTCGCCGTTCGATTTCGGGCGTCAGTGTCTGTTCGGCGTTCCCACCGACCTGCCGGATCCGCGCTCGAACGAAGGCGGTCACGATCTGGCGGTGGCGCAGGGTATCCGCGAGCTGGCTGCCGCCTCGGACGGTGGGATGTTCGTGCTGTTCACCAGCCACGCACAGCTTCGTCGGGTGGCCGCCATGATCCGCGGGTCGGTAACGGGGCGGTGGCCCTTGCTGGTGCAGGGCGAGGGACCGCGGGACTATCTGCTGCGCCGCTTCCGTGACCTGGGCTCGGCCATTCTGCTCGGCACCGACAGCTTCTGGGAAGGAGTGGACGTGCCCGGCAGATCGCTCAGGGTGCTGCTCCTGGCCAAGCTCCCGTTCAAAGTCCCGAGCGAGCCGCTCACGGCGGCACGGTTGGAGGCGCTACAAGCCAGGGGACTGGACGGGTTCCGCCACTACCTGCTCCCGTTGGCCGCCCTGAAGCTCAAGCAGGGTTTCGGGCGCCTGATCCGCTCGAAGACGGATGTCGGTGTGGTGATTCTCATGGATCACCGCATCGTGAAGCGAAACTACGGTGAGATTCTGCTCGGCTCTCTCCCGCCAGCCGATCGGGTGATCGGTCCGTGGGAGACGGTACGGCAGGCCGCCGAGGAATTCTTTGCCCTGCATGGGATCGGAGCGCCGACGTGATTCACGCCAGTCGACGCCTGGATCGTCTCCCGCCCTACGCCGTCGCCGAGTTGGCCGTCATCAGGCAGCGGCTCCTCGCCCGCGGCGTGGATGTCATCGACGTGAGCGCCGGCGACGCCGACATGCCGCCGCCGCCTCCGGCTGTCGACGCCATCTCCGAAGCGGTGCGCGATCCGGCGATGAGCCGGTACGCCTATCAGGTCGGATTGCGTGAGTTCCGCGAGTCGGCGGCGCGGTACATGGAGCGTCGGTTCGCGGCCCGGTTCGATCCCGAGACTGAAGTGCTTCCCCTCATCGGTTCGAAGGAGGGACTCGCGCACCTTGCGCTCGCGTTCGTCAATCCGGGTGACGGGTGTGTGCTGCCCGATCCCGGGTATCCGGCATACCTCGGCGGCGCGGTGGTTGCCGATGCGGAGATCATTCGGGTACCGCTCCGGCCGGAGAACGGGTTCCTTCTGGAGCTCGACCATCTGACGCCGGCCCAGCTCGCCTCCGCCAGGTTGGTGTATCTCAACTATCCCAACAACCCGACGGCGGCCGTCGCGCCACGCGACTATCTCGAGCGCACGGTGGAGACCTGTCGTCGGCACGGCATCTTGCTGGCGTACGATAATCCCTACTGCGAAGTCACGTTCGACGGGTATCGGGCGCCGAGCATCTTCGAGATCGACGGGGCGCGCGAGTGCGCGATCGAGTTTCACTCCGTGTCGAAGAGCTTCTCGATGACCGGGTGGCGACTCGCATGGGCGGTAGGCAACGCTCGGCTGATCGGGCCGCTGCGCAAGCTCAAGTCCTGGGTGGACACCGGGGTGTTCCTGGCGGTGCAGAAGGCGGGTGCCGCCGTGCTCGATCGTGCCGAGTCGTTGATTGCGCCGCTGGTCACGGAACTGGCGGTCCGTCGCGTCGCGACCGCCGAGGCGCTTGGCGCGCTCGGGTTATCGGTGGAACGTCCCAAGGCAACAATGTACCTCTGGGTGCGTCTCCCTCAGGGTGTGGAGGCGACAGGGTTCGCGAAGCATGTGCTCGAGCACCAGGGTGTGGTGACCATGCCGGGAACGGCGTTCGGCGAGGGTGGAGAGGGGTTCTTCCGGATTGCGCTCACGGTGCCGAGCGATCGGCTCCGCCAGGCGGTCGAGCGGATCGGCGCCGTCTTGGAGCGACAGGGGTAGCGTGAGAGGTCGGCTATTCGAGTACCCGGCGCCGGAGCGCGACAATCCGTGGTGGACGGTCGCGAGCCTCGTTGTGCACGTGATCATCGTGGTCGTGTTGGTGAGTGTGGCAGGCCCGACGTTCCTGCGGTATGACGCGGAGGGGGTGCGCCTGATCTCGTTGATTCCGGCGGGCACTGAAGGACCGCGGGAGTTCGCCATGCCGGTCTATGGTGGGGTGCCCGAGGGTGGCACGGGCGGCGGCCGCACCGGCCCGGGTATCGGCATCATTCCCTCGCCACGGATCGACTCGATGTTGCCGCCACGCGGGCCCACGTTCCTGGTGAGCGGCGAGTTTGGTCCGCCACAGCCGGGCCCGATCGATACCTCCCGGTTCATTCCCGGCCCGTTGGGCTACCGCCTGGTCGGGCCGCGGTATGGCGACGGCCGGGTTTGGGTTCGCTCAACCGAGGCGGAGCTCGGAGTGGTGGGTCCGTCTGCAGACGCGCGGACTCATGTGGCCCGCATCGACAGCGCGATCCGCGAGCGGGTCAAGGCGTACATCGACACCATGCCTCGGGACAGCTTCGCGCTCCCGGCGCCGCCACGCTGGACCACCGAGATCGACGGGAACACCTGGGGGATGGACGGCTCGTGGATTTATCTCGGCGATTTCAAGATCCCGACTGCGCTGCTGGCACTGCTGCCGCTGCCGCAGGGGAACTACGAGCGGGCGCGGGACGCGGCCAACCTGCAGCAGATGCGTGAGGAGATCATCGAGGCGGCGCGCCGCGCTGAGACGGCGTCCGATTTCCGGCGCTATGTCGGGGAGGTGCGGAAGCGGCGCGATGCCGAACGGGAGCGGGAGAAAGCCAGGCGGGACACGGTCATTCCGTAGGCTCACCGCGTATTCCGGACACATCGGGCTCCCACACGAGCGCCGAGCGGATACGCCGTAGGCTCTCGTCCTTCCCGACCAACTCCAGCAGCACGTTCGCGGGCTCGGAGACCGTCTGCCCCGTGAGCGCCACCCGTATCGGCTGAAACACCGCGCCCAGCGACAGGCTCCGTGCCTCGGCGAGGCCACGCAGTTCCGTCTCGAGCCCTTCCGGGGTCCAGTCCGGCTCGGCGATGGTGCTCAGCCGTTCTGCCACCGCCCGGAGCGCCGTCCGGAATCCCTCCGGGTCCTTTGCCATGAGCTTGTCGGCCTTCGCGTCGCGCCGGATGAGGCTCGCGTCGAACCGGATCGCCACCCGTTCGGCCAGCTCGAGCGTGGTGCGCGCCCTCTCGCTCTGCACCGCCACTGCCCGGCGCAACCGGTCGCGTCCCACGGCTGCGGCTGTGAGCCCGCGGTCGTCCAGGTCCGTCTTCACCAAGGCGTACAGCTCCTCGGGCGGCGTGCGACTGATGTACTGCCCGTTCAGCCACTCGAGCTTGGTGAGATCGAAAATGGCGCTCTTCTTCTGCACCCGTTCCAGCGAGAACGCCTCGACGAGGTCGCGTGCGTCGACGAACAGTTCCTGCTCGTCGCCCGGGTTCCAGCCGAGCAGTGCCAGGAAGTTGCGCATGGCACCAGGTAGGATGCCCTTGACGCGGTAATCACCCACCGCGGTCGCGCCGTGCCGCTTGGAGAGCTTCTTTCCGTCCGGTCCGTGGATCATGGGTACGTGGGCGAACACGGGCGGCTCGTGCCCCAGCGCGCGGTACACGGCGATCTGTTTGGGCGTGTTCGAGATGTGATCGTCGCCCCGCATGACGTGGGTGATCCGCATCTCAATGTCGTCGGCCACCACGGTGAAGTTGTAGGTCGGCGTCCGGTCGGATCGCAGAATCACCCAGTCTTTGATGTCGCCACCCTGAAAGCTGATGCGCTGGTAGACCGCGTCGTTCCAGGCGATCTCGCCCTCGGGCATGCGGAACCGGATGGCGCCGTCTTCCTCGTACGCCTTGCCCTCGGCGAGCAGGCGGTCGGCGAGCGCCTGGTGGCGCGCGATGCCGGCGCCCTGAAAGACGATCTCCTCGTCCACGTCGAGACCGAGCCACGCGAGTCCGTCGAGAATGACCTGCACGTTTTCCTCCGACGAACGGGCGCGGTCGGTATCCTCGATGCGCAGCAGGAACGCCCCGCCCAGCTTGCGTGCGTAGAGCCAGTTGAACAGTGCGGTGCGCGCGCCACCCACGTGCAGGTAGCCGGTGGGGGAGGGAGCGAATCGGACGCGGACGGTAGGTGTCGTCATCGGGGTCCTAGAGGCGCGTGCAGCGTACAAGGGGCAGTGGGCAGCGAACCGCGCACAGCGTACAGCGTACAGCGAACAAAGTAATCGTCAGACGCCGGATGGCTCGGGGGTGCTGGTTGAGGGTCACGTTCCCCGTCGCTTGAGCCGGATCGTCGCCAGCGCGGGGCGGTGGTCCGATCCCACGTCGGGCCCCACCCACGCGCGTATCACGTCGAGGCTGCCGTCCACGAGGATGTGGTCGATCCGTGCCCGGATCCAGCCGTTCATCCGCGTGAACCCGAACCCGCGCCCCGCCACGGAGAACGCGTTGGTCCAGTCGCTCCACGCGTCGCGGTAGATGGGACTCTCCGGCGGCGTGTTGAAGTCGCCCAGCACGATCTGCGGTCTCGGGAACTCGCCTGCCCAGCGGGCCGCACGCCTCAGTTCGATCTCGCGGAGCGAGGACTTCTGCTCCAGTTTGGAAATGCCCTCCTCCAGCTCGCCCGCGCGTATCCGCTCCAGGCCGGCGCGAGGCGTCTCGAGATGCAGGTTGGTGACGTGGAGCGGGATCGGATCGGCTTCGAGCCGATAGGTGACGACCAAGGCTGCGCCACCCGCCACCCGGAAGGCCTCCCGCTCCATCGCGCTCACCGTCGTGATCGGATACCGGCTCACGAGGCAGAGCCCGTCGCGGATATCGGTGTGCCAGTCCTGGAGTGCCTCCACCCGCTGCAGCAGCTCCGTCCCGCATTCCTGGATCGCCAGCACGTCCAGGCGGGACCCGAACAGGAGATCGGTCAGCGCCACGGACAGCGAACTTCCTCCCTTAGCGTTGAGCGTCATCACGGTGACGTCACGCGTCGGATCCGGAGCGGCCAGCCAACTTCGCCAGCCGGTCCGGAGTCCCATGACCGAGTCCAGCACGATGATGGCCGCCAGGGCGAGCGGCACGAGGAGGGCGCGGTCCCAGCGCAAACTCGCCGGCACCAGGGCGGCGAGCGGCAGGAGCAGCACCCAGCGCGGGCCGAACAACAGCGTCGTGGCGAGCCACCACCGGTCGCTCAGCCACCAGAGGCAGCCAGCCGAAACGACCGCGAAGAGGAGATAGCCTGCCGTGCCGACCCACGCGACCCGCTCGGGCGCCGCGGCCGACGCCGGTTGGGCGAGGTGCGCGATCCAGCGTACCACGCGCCGGATGCGGGAGCGATCGACCGCCGCACCGCAGGCACCGCACCGTGCGCGTCTCCAGAACTTGCCGGGAGCGAGCCGCACCTTGTGCCGCTTCCCCGAGCAACGAACGATGACGCTGTCGGGGCGGATGCCTGGGAGTGCGAGCATCCATGTCAACCGCTGTGTCATCGACGTGGGTTTCCTCGCCGGCATAGTCTGCGTTGCCTCGCGGAATGGGGGTCGTGCTGTTGCACGGTAGTTGCTCGCATGTGGCGTGGCAAACTGGCGGAGGCCGGCCGTCAGTCCATACCTTGAAAGTCGCAGCCGACTCCCACGCTGCGTCTGCGCGTTGCCGTGAGTCAGGAGTCTCACGTCCTCACAGGATGACCTCGTCGTCCGGAGAGCCGACCGTGGATCCAGGCCCACCGAGATCCGGTGTCGTGGCCACGCGTACGGTGGCGCTGCCGCCGACGCCTTGTCCCGAGTGCGGTGAGCCCTGTGCGGTGGCCACGCGCACGCAGGACCTCATCACCGGCCGTGTGACGGTCTACACCCAGTGCGACCGGTGTGGCCGGCGCTGGCAGCCGGCGACGAAGCGGCGGTTAAGCGGTTAGGCGGTTGCAGCAATCGATGGATCGTCGGATCGCGGCGTCGCTAGATCGTTCCCCCAACCGCCAAACCGCCTGACCGCCCAACCGCTTGACCGCCTAACCGCATACCCGACCGCTCCGCTCGTGTTGTCGCGTTTCCGCCACTCTTGTCAACGCGTCGCTCCAAGCGCAACCTGTTTCGTAGCGGCCGTCGCCGATAGGGCGGGGTGCAGTCTCGTCCCGCTATGGGAGAGGGGGGCATCCGAGGGGAATTCGGACCTGCACCGACGTCGGGTTGAGTAGCCTCGCCGGAGCAGGCTACACTGCTGACACGCCTGGTTACGGCCTGCAAGTTCGACCTTCCCCCCCAGTCGAGCGTCGGATCGATATTCCTCCAACGATCGAGTCCTCGGGGGAGGTGTCTCTGCTGGAGGGCGGATTGTGAATCGCCGTACTGCCCTAGCCGTAGCGGCGATCTGCGTTGCCTGCGTAGACGCGGGCGGACCTGACAAGGTGCGCGAGGGGCAACTCGCAATCGCGCCCGTCGTTGCCAGTACCCCGACAGTACTTGTTGACATCGCCGCCGTGCGAATCAGGCTCACTCGAGTGGGCAGTACAACCCCGTTCATCGATACAACCATCACCGTGTCCCCCGGTCAGACCGAGTTTGACCTTCAGCTCACTGTTCCGATGACCAGCGAGTCAGAGACGATCCTGCTCAGTCTCGTGCTGCTGGATCCGTTCGGGATCGAGGTGTATCGGGACGAGGGCGATCCGACGACCATCACCGTCTCGACTTCCGGCACGCCCCCTCTCATCACGGTACCGATTGAGTACGTCGGACCTGGTGCGTCCGCGGTGCGTCTGCAGATCACGGAAGATGCGGTACTCGTGTACTCGGGCGAGACGGTTCTGCTCAGTGCCGTCGCCTACGACGCGCTGGACCAAGCGATCGCAGGTGCCCGGATCGGCTGGATGGCGCTGGATCCCCTCGTGATTGTCGACGATCCCACGAGTGGAGTGGTGCGCGCCGGCCCGCTGGCCGGCACCGCACAGGTCATGGCCATGCTGCCAAGGGTGCGTGAGGGTGCCGCGCTGATTACGGATACTGCAGCCGTCACCGTGATGATCAACCAGCCTCCGGACAACGTGAGCATCGCGAGCCCGACCGAGGGTGCTGTGTTCGTCGCGGGTAGCGATGTGGTGTTTGACGGCTCGGCGAGCGACGCCGAGGATGGTGCGCTCACCGGAAGCCAACTTCGCTGGGAGAGCAGTCTGGATGGTGTGATCGGTTCGGGCACGTCGTTTACCAGGAATGATCTAACGGCCGGTGCGCACCTGATCACTCTGTTCGCCACGGACAGCCGGGATGCAACGAGCACGGCCGCAGTCAACATCTCGGTAACCGAACAACTGACCATTACGACCACGTCGCTGCCGAGTGGGATCGTGGGTACGAGCTACACCGCACAACTCGCAGCGCAGGGAGGCTCGGCGGCGTACGAGTGGAGCTTGAGCAGCGGTACGCTGCCAGACGGGCTGCAGTTGTCGGCGAGCGGAGCGATCACCGGCATCCCGACCGCTGCGGGGACTGAGGCGTTCACGGTTCTGGTTGCGAGCGGTGAAGAGACCGCAACGGCGAGCCTCGCGATCACCATCGACCTCGCCAACACGACAACGACGATCACGACGGATGATCCCGATCCGTCTGCGGTCGGTGAGGACGTTCTGGTGACGTACACCGTCACCTCGACCGGTGGCACACCCACGGGTGATGTGACGGTAAGCGACGGCGTCGACAGCTGTACCGGCACGGTGGCCGGGGGGAGCTGCACGCTGGCGTTGACGACCGCCGGCTCGCGGACGCTGACGGCTAGTTACGCGGGGGACGGGTCCTTTGCGGGCAGTTCGGATACGGAGCTGCACGTGGTGGCGAATCAGGCGCCGGTGGCGGATGCGGGCCCGGATCAGACGGTGACGGACGCGGACCTGAGTGGGTCGGAGCTGGTGACGCTGGACGGGTCGGGCTCGAGCGATGCGGACGGCACGCTGGTGAGTTACGTGTGGGC